>NZ_SJOJ01000018.1 GCF_004330295.1 Rahnella victoriana | reverse complement strand
TGATTTCACGGCCCAACTCGGCAATTCGGGTTTTGACTTCCTCTTCGGAAATCATGACGTCAACGCGATGTTTCATAAAGTCTCAAACAAAATCACCATGATTAACCAAGCAAGGATGGATATCATGACATGGGAATATAATCAAAGTACCGGGGAGTTGAACCATAACGGACAACTTTTTAGGCAGGGCTATAGCGGACATGGTGCAGGGATAAATAATCCAGCTATGGAGTCTGTGAGCAGTCAGGGTCCAATCCCAAAAGGTTATTATCGTATAACAGGAGCACATAATACCGTTACGCCTGTCACCATTATATTGGAACCTATTTTGGGGACCAATACATATGGGCGAGACCTGTTCAGAATCCATGGCGGTTCAAGGGGGGGCGGACGCAATGCATCGAATGGTTGCATCATCATTGATGGCGTAAGTAATCGTGAACAAATCATGAATAGCGGTGACACGATTCTGGTGGTCAGATGATGAAAATTTTACTGTCTTTTTTATTAATGTTTTCATTTTCGGCAGCCGCCACGATGCAAAAAACTTCCATGCAGTTAACTTATCAGATAAAAAATCAGGGTGCTCAGGCAGTTATCGCTGATTTATACAAAGATGGTGAATCCCAATGGCAGTATGTGTTGACTAAAATAGGCAGTGGCGAACAAAACTGGTTGGATGTGGCCGAATTATTAGCGCCCGGTAGTGATGCTGATTCAGCGGAGTCGCTTGCTACTGCCGCTGCCACGGCAATTCCACATAATCCCGCAGGTGTGCTATCCCTTCTTAAAGGCGGGGCTTTACCCTTCAGTACCGATAATGTATGTGCTTTACCCTTTTATAGCATCAAAGAACCGGAATTTAACCAATATGTCGTTGATGCAATTCAGGCTCTTTATAAGGTTCCGAACAGCAAAGCGTGTATCGATACTATTGTAAATACTATCGGACAATCAAATGGATTTGTAGAGGACAATTAATATGGGCATTCCTGTTTATATGTTTTTGTATGATGATGGCGGCAATATTATTAAGGGTGGCGTTGACATTCGAGGCCGTGAATACAGTGTGGAAGTGTTAGGACTGCATCACAGTGTACATATACCAACCGATAACCATAACGGTAAGTTCACCGGAACCTGCCAGCACCTCCCATTCCTGATAGAAAAAGAAATCGATTCATCTTCTCCCTATCTCTACAAAGCGCTTTCTACAGGGCAAACGCTTAAGCGTGTGGAACTGAAATATTATCGAATCAACGATGCAGGGCAAGAGGTGGTATATTTTACTATTCTGCTGGAAAACGTGAGAGTCGTTAACCTGATGCCCGTGATGTTTGATATCAAAGATGCCTCGAAAGAAAGATTTAATCATATGGAAATCGCAGAATTCCGTTATGAGAAAATCACCTGGAAGTATGTGGATGGTAATATCCAATACGCAGATGCCTGGAACGAAAGGGCGACGGCATAGCCACAGCACAGCCGATGATGTAAAAAAATCTCACTAAAAAAGGCACATTTTTGTGCCTTTTGTTTTTTGAATTTCTGTAGAGTAGTGCGGCTTGTTATTGCGGGTCGCCGTTGAGCAGGGCGGAGACGCCCTGACGGTAGCGTTGTTCCAGCGTTTCGCGGCTGGTAGCATCGACGTCGAGGTTGCGCAGACGTCCGTCCAGAATGCCGTATACCCAGCCGTGCAGCGTGACTTTCTGGCCGCGTTTCCAGGCCGATTGCATCACCGTGGAGTGACCGAGGTTATACACTTGCTCGACCACATTCAGTTCGCACAATTTATCGAGACGTTTTTCTGGCGACAGTTCGCCCAGCAGGGAGCTGTGTTTGTACCAGATGTCCCGGATATGCAACAACCAGTTATTGATCAAACCCAGTTCAGGGTTTTCAACCGCCGCCTGCACACCGCCACAGCCGTAGTGACCGCAGATAATCACGTGTTCAACTTCCAGCACGTCGATAGCATATTGCACCACGGACAGGCAGTTAAGGTCGGTATGGATGACCAGGTTGGCAACGTTACGGTGAACGAACAGTTCGCCCGGCTCAAGCCCTGTCAGGCGCTCGGCGGGAACACGGCTGTCAGAACAGCCAATCCACAGGAAACGGGGTTTTTGAGATTGGGAAAGCCGCTCAAAGAAACCAGGATCTTCATCAATCATGGTTTTGGACCAGGCTGCGTTATTGCTGATGAGTCTTTCTATGTCGTTCATTGAGGTTAATAGCCTGTATTACGAGCTGACTGCGATGGAGTAATATAGGGCAATGCCCCGACTTTTCAAACTGATTCGGCATCTCCGTCTACTCATTCTTACAACAGGGTTTTCACAAGAAGGTACGCTCCCTTTATGAATTATGCATTGGAACTGGAAAAGTTAACCAAAACTTACGCCGGTGGTGTACAGGCTTTGCGTGGAATCGATCTGCGCGTCGAAGCCGGCGATTTTTATGCCCTGCTTGGGCCGAACGGTGCGGGTAAATCCACCACCATTGGCATCATCAGTTCACTGGTCAATAAAACCGCCGGTAAAGTGCAGGTGTTTGGTTACGACATCGATAAAGATATCGTCAACGCCAAACGTCAGCTCGGGCTGGTGCCGCAGGAATTTAACTTCAACCCGTTTGAAACCGTCATGCAGGTGGTCGTCAATCAGGCCGGATATTACGGCGTGCCGCGTCCGCTGGCGTTGCAACGTGCCGAAAAATACCTGACGCAGCTGGATCTGTGGGGCAAACGCAACGAGCGTTCGCGCATGTTGTCCGGCGGGATGAAGCGCCGTCTGATGATCGCCCGTGCGCTGATGCACGAGCCAAAACTGCTGATCCTTGATGAGCCAACGGCGGGTGTGGATATCGAACTGCGCCGCTCGATGTGGGGCTTCCTGAAAGAGCTGAACGCGCAGGGCACCACCATCATTCTGACCACGCACTACCTGGAAGAAGCGGAAATGCTGTGCCGTAATATCGGCATCATTCAGGGCGGTGAACTGGTGGAAAACACCAGCATGAAAGCGCTGCTGTCGAAGCTGAAATCGGAAACCTTCATTCTGGATTTAGGTGCGAAAAGCCCGCTGCCGGTGCTGGAAGGCTATCGCAGCCAACTGACGGATACCTCAACGCTGGAAGTAGAAGTAATGCGCGAGCAGGGGCTGAACTCCCTGTTCAGCCAGCTGAGTAAGCAGGGTGTGCAGGTATTGAGTATGCGTAACAAGGCGAACCGTCTGGAAGAGCTGTTTGTCACGCTGGTGAACGGCAGTGAGGAAAAGAAATAATGTCGCAATTGTATTGGGTGGCACTTAAAAGTATCTGGATGAAAGAGATCAACCGGTTTGGCCGTATCTGGATCCAAACGCTGGTTCCGCCGGTGATCACCATGACCTTGTATTTCATCATCTTCGGGAATCTGATCGGTTCCCAGATTGGCAGCATGCACGGTTTCACCTACATGCAGTTTATCGTGCCGGGTCTGATCATGATGGCGGTGATCACTAACTCCTACGCCAACGTCGCTTCATCGTTCTTCAGCGCCAAATTTCAGCGCAACATTGAAGAACTGCTGGTCGCGCCGGTGCCAACGCATGTGGTGATCGCCGGTTATGTCGGCGGCGGTGTGGCGCGCGGGATCTGCGTGGGGATCCTGGTCACGGCGATCTCGCTGTTCTTCGTGCCGCTGGTGATCCACTCCTGGTGGATCATTGCGCTGACGCTTCTGCTGACCGCGATCCTGTTCTCGCTCGGCGGTCTGCTGAACGCGGTGTTTGCGACCACGTTTGACGACATCAGCCTGATCCCGACCTTTGTGCTGACGCCGCTGACTTATCTGGGTGGTGTGTTCTACTCGCTGTCGCTGCTGCCGCCAATCTGGCAGGCCGTGTCCAAGCTGAACCCGATCGTCTACATGATCAGCGGTTTCCGCTACGGTTTTCTGGGGATTTCAGACGTGCCGCTGGTGTTTACCATGAGTGTACTGGTGGCGTTTATTGCGGTGTTTTATTTGCTGGCGTGGTATCTGATCGAGCGCGGCAGAGGTTTACGTAGCTGATTTTTCTGTGCTCCCTCCCCTGCGAAGGGGAGGGTTGGGGTGGGGTATTAAGGTCAAAAACTACATTCAAAGTGTGCTTTAACTCTTTGTTTTGTATTTAAAACCCCCTCCCAACCTCCCCCTTCGCAGGGGGAGGAGCAAAACCAAAATCAGTTCAGCGAAGGGGAGGCGTTTTATCAGGCCACCTGAACCGGCACGGCTTTGGCTGTGCGTTTCAGCTGGTTTTCACCCTCGAAATAAGCCACTTTCGGCTGGTGCTGGCGGGCCTGTTCATCTGACATCTG
Source organism: Rahnella victoriana (assembly GCF_004330295.1). Taxonomy (GTDB): domain Bacteria; phylum Pseudomonadota; class Gammaproteobacteria; order Enterobacterales; family Enterobacteriaceae; genus Rahnella; species Rahnella victoriana. The sequence continues at coordinate 110,969 of NZ_SJOJ01000018.1, read as the reverse complement.
CACGTAAGAACAGATGATCAGCAGGTCGCCGACACAGGCACAGCGTGCTGCCGCGCCGTTGACCGAAATAATACGCGAACCGCGTTCTGCCGCGATGGCGTATGTCGAAAAACGCTGACCGTTATCAACGTTATAAATATCAATTGCTTCGTATTCCAGAATGCCTGAGGCATCGAGAAAGTCCTGATCGATGGCGCAGGAGCCTTCGTAATGCAAATCTGCCTGAGTGACGTGAACCCGGTGCAGTTTGCCTTGCAGCATTGTACGTACCATTGCGTATGACCCTTCGTGCGTAAAAAGTCTGGGGATCCGCCGGTCGGACGGTCTGAAAAGTCCGAAGTTTCCGGCGGCCAACATAGTTGCCCATTTGACCTGCGCTGTCTACTGCGTCAGATCAACCTCCTGATTATCAATCAGCCGCGCTTTACCCAGCCATGCCGCCATCAGGATCACCGCTGAGGTGCTGTCGACGGACAATTCCTGCAAGGTTTTCGCATCACGGATAAACAGTTCGTCCGGTGTGAAGCCCGCTTCGCGAAGCTGCTGCGCGGTTTCCTGCAACATTTCGTCGGTATGGCGTTCACCCTGGCTCAGGCGTTCCGCCAGCGCGTTCATAATTTTGTTCAGTTGCGGCGCAAGCTTACGTTCTTCGGCCGTCAGATAGCCGTTACGGGAACTGAGCGCCAGACCGTCTTTAGCGCGCACAATCGGCACGCCGACAATCTCGATGTCGTAACCCATGTCTTCCACCATGGTGCGCAACAGCGCCAGTTGCTGAAAGTCTTTCTGGCCGAAACAGGCCACCTGCGGCTGCACCAGATTGAACAGCTTGCTGACGATGGTCGAGACGCCACGGAAATGTCCCGGACGGCTCGCGCCTTCCAGAATGGTGGAAATCATCGGCACATCGACCTGCGTCTGCGTCGCCAGCCCTTTCGGGTACACTTCTGCCGGAGAAGGGGCAAACACCAGATCCACACCGCGTTTATTCAGCTTCTCGCAATCTTCCTGCAAGGTGCGCGGGTAACGTTCCAGATCATCCGGACGCTCAAACTGCATCGGGTTAACGAAAATACTCACGACCACCACGTCGCCACGCGCTTTGGCTTCTTCCACCAGCGTCATGTGGCCTTCGTGCAGGTTGCCCATCGTCGGCACCAGCGCGATGCGTTTGTTGTTCTTGCGGAAATCACGGATTTCGCGACGCAGCAGCGCCACGCTGTCAATTATCAGCACCAGCCTTCTCCCGTTTATTTAAAGGAATGTTCTTCGCCCGGATACACGCCCTGCGCGACCTGATCGACATACAAACGCACCGCGCCACGAATATCGCCCGCTTCGCTGAGGAAGTCTTTGGCGAATTTTGGCGTATGGCCGCCGGTGATGCCGAATGCGTCGTGCATCACTAAGATCTGCCCGTCAGTCACATTACCCGCGCCAATGCCGATCACCGGAATGCTCAGTTCTTCGGTCACGCGGCGCGCCAGATCCACCGGCACACACTCCAGCACCAGCAGTTGCGCCCCGGCTTCTTCCAGCATCATCGCATCTTTGATCAGCTGATTGGCCGCCACTTCGTCGCGACCCTGCACTTTATAGCCGCCGAAAATGTTCACTGACTGCGGCGTCAGCCCCAGATGGCCGCACACCGGCACGGCGCGTTCGGTCAGCATACGGACCGTGTCACACAGCCAGCTGCCGCCTTCCAGTTTGACCATATTGCCGCCCGCGCGCATCAGCACGGCGGCGCTTTCAAACGCCTGCTCCGGCGTGGCGTAACTCATGAACGGCAGGTCAGCCAGCAATAACGCCTGAGGCGCGCCACGGCGCACACAGCGGGTGTGATAAGCAATGTCTTCTACCGTGACCGGCAGCGTGGAATCCTGCCCCTGAACGACCATGCCCAGAGAATCGCCGATCAGCATCACTGAGATGCCCTGTTCCGCAAACAACTGCGCGAAACTGGCGTCGTAGGCGGTAATGGTCGCAAATTTATGTTTTTCCTGCTTCCATTGGCGAAGCTGGCTCAATGTGGTGGGTTTCATGACACGTACCTTTGAATAATTCATCGGATGAATATGATGCCGGTATTCTACTGTATGAGCAGGAAGGCAGACAGCAAGTTCGACAGGCGGCAGGGTGATCCCCGTCTTAAGAAGTGATTAAGAAGCGTCGCCTATAATGAAAAAAACGGAGGGAACCATGCGAATTCTACTGATTGAAGACGACAAAATGATCGGCGACGGCATCAGGGCCGGGCTGACAAAACTGGGTTTTACGCTCGACTGGTTTACCGACGGGCTGACCGGCAAGGCGGCGCTCGACAGTGCGCCTTACGATGCCGTGGTTCTCGATCTCAGCCTGCCGGGTATGGACGGCATGGCGTTGCTGCGCGAATGGCGGAAGGCCGGTCGCGATACGCCGGTGCTGATCCTGACCGCGCGCGATGCGCTGGAAGAGCGCGTCAGCGGATTGCAGGCTGGTGCCGATGATTATCTGTGTAAACCGTTCGCGCTGGTGGAAGTGGCCGCCCGATTGCAGGCGCTGATCCGCCGCCGTCACGGCGTGGTGACCCCGAAAGTGACCCATGGCGCGGTGGAATTCGATCCCGCGGCCCACAGTGTGACGCTTAACGGCGAGACGGTGACGCTGACGCCGCGCGAAGTGACGGTGCTGGAGCTGTTTCTCAACAACAAAGGCCGTGTGCTGGCGCGAACGCTGATTCAGGAAAAACTCTACAACTGGGACGACGAGGTCAGCAGCAACGCGGTGGAAGTGCATATCCACCATCTGCGCAGCAAACTCGGCAAAGGCTTTATCCGCACCGTGCATGGCGTGGGATATACGCTGGGCGACGCACCGGCAGGAGAACCGGCGTGAGGGAACTGAGAAACCTGAGTCTGCGCCTGCGCCTGATCCTGCTGTTTTCGGTGCTGGCGCTGCTCACCTGGCTGATCGCCAGCGGTGTGGCCTGGCATCAGACCCGCAAACACATCAACGAAGTCTTTGATACCCAGCAGATGCTGTTCGCCAAGCGACTGGCGGCCACCGGTCTGGGCGACCGCCTCAACCTGCAAAAAGATGCCGAACTGCCGGACACCAAAAAAATGGTCCGCAAAGGCTCGCGCGGTCATACCGATGACGATGCGCTGACCTTTGCCATCTTCAATCTTCAGGGGCGGATGCTGCTCAATGACGGCGAAAACGGCAAGCGCATCCGCTTTGACGGTGACACGCAGGGCTTTAGCGATGCCGGGCTGAGAGGAGACGACGATGCCTGGCGCATGGTCTGGCTGACCTCGCCGGACGGACAATATCGCGTCGCCGTCGGGCAGGAGCAGGATTACCGCAATGACATGGCATGGAGTCTGGTCAGCGGCCAGCTGACGCCGTGGCTGGCCTCGCTGCCGGTATTGTTACTGGCGCTGATTGTGATGGTGACCCTGGAACTGCGGCCGCTGCGCCGCGTGGCGGAAGGACTGCGTCAGCGTTCGCCTGAAGACGCCACGCCGATTGATGCCGCAAAGCTGCCCGGTGAAGTGTTGCCGCTGGCGAACGCGCTGAATTCCCTGTTTGACCGTACCCGTGAAATGCTGGTGCGCGAACGCCGGTTTACCTCGGACGCGGCGCATGAGCTGCGCAGCCCGCTGGCCGCCTTGCGGGTGCAGACGGAAGTGGTGCAGCTTTCCGGCGACGATGCCCTGATGCGCGAACATGCGCTGGAGAACCTGACCACCAGTATTGATCGCGCCACGCGGCTGGTGGATCAGTTGCTGACCCTGTCGCGTCTGGAAAGCTTTTCCCGACCGGAAGAACTGGAACGTATCGACTGGTCAATGCTGATCGCCCAAAGTCTGGCAGAGCAGGATCACCGCGCCCACCGTAAAGGCATCGAACTGCGGTTTGAAGATCAGGGCGTGCCGTTCCCGGTGCGCGGGCAATCGCTGCTGCTGTCGCTGATGGTGCGCAATCTGCTGGATAACGCCATCCGCTATTCTGCGGCCGGAACCTGCGTCACCGTGCGGCTGGACGGGCAGGGGATCACCGTGGAAGATCAGGGGCCGGGCATGAGTGATGAACATCTGGCGCGTCTGGGAGAGCGTTTTTACCGGCCACCGGGACAGGAGCAAACCGGCAGCGGATTAGGGATTTCGATCGTGCAACGGATCGCGCAGTTACATCATCTGAAGGTGGTTTATAAAAATAAGGCAGAGGGCGGACTGGAAGTGCGGGTAAGTCGCTGAGCGACTTACCATGTCGTCAGGCCATTCAGCGGAACGCGGGCAAGCAGGCTTTGCAGCGTTTCGCCATCCGGAAACACCAGTTCAGGTGCCAGATCGGCCAGCGGATACAGCATAAATTCGCGGTTTTTCATGTCGTAATGCGGCACCGTTAAACGCTCGGTGTTGATCACCTGATCGCCGTAAATCAGCATATCCAGATCCAGCGTCCGGGGTCCCCAGCGTTCAGCCTTGCGGACCCGGCCCTGATTTTGCTCAATCCCCTGTGTGCAATCGAGCAATTCTTCCGGCGGTAATAACGTATCCAGCGCCACGACGGCATTCAGATAGTCGGGTTGATCTTGCGGCCCCAGCGGTTTACTGCGGTAAAACGGGGATGCGGCCACAAAGCGGGTGCGCGGCAAATGTGCCAGCGCCTCCAGCGCACAGTTTACCTGGTCAAGCGGACGGGCAAGATTACTGCCCAGCGCCAGGTAAACGCGGATCATTGACCGCCGTCCTTACGCGGAGCCCGTTTACGCGGACGGCGCGTGCGTGCACGGCGTGCCGGTGCCGCGTCGTCACCGAGCGTACCGAGCATGTTTTTCTGCGAAGCCGGTGTCGCTTCCTGGAACTCGCCCCACCATTGCGCCAGACTCTGCAATTCGCGGTGTTGTTCGACTTCAGCACGCAGCACCAGTAAATCATACGCCGCGCGGAACTTAGGATGTTCCATCAGCTTATGCGCACGTTTGCCCTGACGACGTGACAGACGCAGTTGCAGCGCCCAGATGTCACGCACCAGTGTGGTAATACGTTTCGGAATCGCCAGCGTACGGCACTGCTCGTCGAGTACATCGTTCATCGCCAGTGCGAACGCGTCGTAATAAGTCAGTCCGCCTTCCTGCGCCAGTTTCTGAGCATGCTCAATCACCGGATACCACAGCATGGCCGCAAACAGGAACGCCGGATTCACGCGCTGATCGTTATGCAAACGGTGGTCGGTGTTTTTCAGCACCTGCAGCAGAATATGTTCCATCGGGCTGTCACCCTGCTCAGTAAACTGGCGGGCAATCAGCGGGAACAACGGCTGGAACAGCTGGTATTCGCAAAGCTTTTTATAGGTTTCCAGACCGTAACCGGACTGCAACAGCTTCAGCGATTCTTCAAACAGACGTGCCGGCGGGATTTCCTGTAACAGCGTCGCCAGACGTGGGATCGGCCCGGCTGTTTCCGGACTGATGGTCATGTTCAGTTTGGCTGCGAAACGCACCGCGCGCAGCATACGCACCGGATCTTCGCGGTAACGGGTTTCCGGATCACCGATCAGACGGATGATGCCATTTTCCAGATCGCGCAGACCGCCGGTGTAATCGCGCACGGTAAAGTCCGCGACACCGTAATACAGGCTGTTGATGGTGAAGTCACGGCGCTGGGCGTCGTCTTCAATGGTGCCGAAAATGTTGTCGCGCAGCAGCATACCGTTCACGGCCTGCTGGGAAACGTTTTTGTCTTCGGTTTCTTCGTGTTGTTCGTGGTGACCACGGAAAGTGGCCACTTCGATGATTTCCGGGCCAAACATCACGTGAGCCAGACGGAAACGACGACCGACCAGACGGCAGTTGCGGAACAGTTTACGTACCTGATCCGGCGTGGCGTTGGTGGTGATATCAAAGTCTTTCGGTTTTTTATCCAGCAGCAAATCACGCACGCCGCCGCCGACCAGGAAGGCTTCAAAGCCAGACTTGTTCAGACGGTACAGGACTTTCAGGGCGTTTTCGCTGATATCGCGACGAGAGATGTTGTGCTCATCGCGGGGAATAATGGTCATCGCGCGGGTTTCACCGGCGTAATCAAATGACGGGCGCGGTTTCTGCACATGTTCGACAGAAGAACGCGGGGCACGCGGTTCGTTGCGCCCGGCACGCGGATCGTTATGACGATCGCCACGGGCGTCAGTGCGTTCGCCACGCGGCTGATACGTCGAGGAACGGCGGTTGTTATTGTTGCGGCGCTCACCGCGGTTCGCATTGTCTTCCCGACGGCCGCGGTTTTCACGGCGTTGTTCGTCGTCACGACGTTCAGGATTTTTTGCCTTCACATTGCCTTCGGCCACAGGAGACGGATCACGACGGGAATTCTCCTCGCGACGGGGTTCTCCTTGAAGCGCGGCGTCGTCATGAACAGCCTTTTCTTCACGAACGACTTTATCTTCACGAACTAGCACCTTACGGCAAAAATTGGCTACTCGGGTAAAAATGGTACACCTCGATAGTGACTGAAAAAATTGGCGTGACGCAAAAACAGCGGCTAATCATAGCTCACGACAGGCGCTTTGAGAATGCCGAAGTCACATCTGCTGCGCATTAGCGCGCTGACGGGGTATCTGCGACGGCGTCCAGTGCGTTGTTGCCCAGCGTAATAATAAAGGCAAAGTGTGATCCTGCCAGTTTTCCGGCAGCGTTTGGCCTAAAAATTTCAGGGCGTTAACGATCACCGGTCGCGGATCGCCTTCGGGCAGCGCAGGCGCGTGATTTTGCTTGGAAAGCTTGTCGCCATGCTCATTAAGCGCCAGCGGCAAATGCAGATAGCCCGGCTGCGGATAACCCAGATGCTGATACAGCGACATCTGGCGCACGGTGGGTTCAATCAGATCCGCGCCGCGCACGATATGATTGACGCCCTGAAAATGGTCATCGACCACCACCGCCAGATTATAGGCAAACAGCCCGTCGCGGCGGCGGATAATAAAATCTTCTTCAGCCAGTCTGGCATTGGCCTGCAAATGTCCCTGAAAATCATCATCAAAACCGTATACCGGCAAGGTCTGGCGCAGGCGGATGGCGGCGTTTTGCGGGCTGAGGTTCAGGTCACGGCAGTGGCCGTCATAAGTGCCGCCGGTCTGCGCAATACGCTGGCGGGTGCAGGTGCAGTAATAGCTTTTCTGCTGCTGAAACAAGTCGTCGAGCACGGCGCGGTATGCGTCGTGGCGTCTGGATTGCCATACCACTTCGCCATCCCATTCCAGCCCGTAGCGTTCCAGCGTCGCCAGAATACGGTCAGCAGAGCCGGGGATTTCACGCGGCGGATCGATATCGTCAATACGCACCTGCCAGATGCCATTTTGCGCGCGGGCATGCAGATAACTGCCAAGGGCGGCGATCAGGGAACCAAAGTGCAGGTCACCGGAAGGTGAGGGAGCGAAACGGCCTGTGTAGTGTTGTGCTTGCGGCATAAGAATGGGGGACAGCGTTTAAAAGGGAACGCGGTGCATGACGCACCGCGTGGAACCCGGGACTTAGCCAGCCATCTGCTTTTCGCGGATTTCTGCCAGAGTCTTACAGTCGATACACAAATCAGCAGTCGGACGTGCTTCAAGACGGCGGATGCCAATCTCAACGCCACAGGAATCGCAGTAACCGAAATCCTCGTCTTCCACTTTTTTCAGTGTTTTTTCAATCTTTTTGATCAGCTTACGTTCACGGTCACGGTTACGCAGTTCGAGGCTGAATTCTTCTTCCTGAGCGGCACGGTCGACCGGATCAGGGAAGTTCGCAGCTTCGTCCTGCATGTGCGTAACGGTACGATCCACTTCATCCCTGAGCTGATTGCGCCATGCTTCAAGAATCTTTTTGAAGTGAGCCAGCTGAGCGTCGTTCATGTACTCTTCGCCCGGCTTCTCTTGGTATGGCTGCACCCCAGCAATAGCGAGAATGCTCAAGGACGACGTCTTACGGGTTTGGCCTTCTTGCATGATGCTTCTCCTACATAACACGCACTATGTTCATCCGCTTTTTATGCCGCATATGACTGCAACATGCAGGCTTCGAACATTTCGATCCCCAACGGGGGAAAAAATCAGGCCGCTATAAATAACAGAAGGCAACGAGGTTGGCAATTATTCCTCGCAGGTGCTTGACAAGCCTGTGAGGAAAAGCGTATTCGCGACCTGTTTTTTATGCCGCCGACAGGTTAATACAGGGTTATCCGTTCAATGATGTCGTCACCAGCGGTAATCTTTTTGTGAGGCGGATACCCTCAGCAGAAAGTTCAGCACCGTAGCACATCACTTCAACACCCTTCTTTTGAACATACGTCAGTAATTCGGTATAACGCGGATCAATATGGTGTGCTGCGGACACGCTTTCAATGCCTGAATGTAAAACAGCGAAGAAAAGTACCGCCCGCTGCCCCTGTTCTGCCATCGACTGTAATTCGCGTAAATGCTTCTGACCGCGCAGTGTGACTGCATCGGGGAAAAATCCCCCTTCCTGTTGCAGTAACGTGACAGATTTCACTTCAATATAGCAGTCAGGTTGATTTTCTGCCTGTAACATCAAGTCTATACGGCTGTTTTCCGCGCCATATTTTACCTCTGCGGTTAATTTACTGTAACCGGATAATTCCGCTATTCGCTGCTCAAGAATCGCCTCGCGCACCAGCTGATTTGCCCGCAGCGTATTGACGCAAATCCAGTGATTTTGCTGGGTTTCGGTCAGTTCCCAGCTGTGCGGATATTTGCGTTTGAGATTGTCGGAAGTGGAATACCAGACGGTGTCGCCCGGTGTGGCACAACCGGTCATTGCGCCAGTGTTGGCGCAGTGCAGGGTCAGTTCCGTGCCGTCGGGCGTGATCACATCCGCGAGAAAACGTTTGTAACGTTTGACCAGAGTGGCAGGTTGAAGCGCAGGCTCGAAGTGCATGAAAGTTTCCGTGTGAAATCTTTGAATAAAATGAAGCAACGTCAGGCGGACGACGTTTCGCCCAGCGGCCAGGATTGCAGGCAGCGGTAACGGGTACGCCCCCGCTCAAACAGGGATTCGTACAAACTGAATTCAGTGGCTTCCAGTGGCCAGCCGGGCGTGGTCGGGGGAATGGCGACCGGACGCGTCGCGCTGCGGTACAGCGACACATGCGGATGAAACGGCAGTGTACTCTGATGGCAACCGTTGCGTGCCGCGTGAGATCGCAAAACGGACGCCAGCTGCAATAAGGCGTTGGGCGCGCGCTTTGTGCCAATCCACACCACGCCGGATCCCGGCCAGTGGCCGATATCATCGAGTTGCAGGCTGAATTTCTGCCCCTGAATGCGTCCCGCCACGCGGGTCAGTGCGGCTTCTTTGATGGCGCTGACTTCCCCGAGAAACGCCAGCGTAATGTGCAGATTGGCCGCCGCGACCGGACGCCCTGTTTCAGCCGGAAACTGATCCGCACGCCATTGAATCACGTGTTTCTGCAATTTTGCAGGCAGTGATAAAGCAAAAAACAAGCGGCGTTCGGCAGACATAGCGTTTCCTGGGCAGACAAATCACGGCAACATGCCGGATGTGGGGCTAAATGCTACAATGCCCGCCGTTTAATGTTAACTCTCATGGAGAATTCATTGTCTTCTTTGCCGGTCAGCGCCGTACTCGAACCGCTTTTAGCCGCCCTGCAACAGTCACCCCAGGTCCTGCTGCTGGCACCGACCGGTGCCGGTAAATCCACCTGGTTGCCGTTGCAGTTGCTGAAACAGGCTAACCTGCCGGGCAAAATCCTGCTGCTTGAACCGCGCCGTCTGGCGGCGAAAAACGTCGCTTTCCGTCTGGCGCAGCAACAGGGGGAAACGCCGGGGCAAACGGTGGGATATCGCATGCGTGCCGAAAGCAAAACCAGCAGCGCGACCCGCCTCGAAGTGGTGACGGAAGGCATTCTCACCCGCATGGTGCAGGCGGATCCGGAACTGTCCGGCGTATCGCTGGTGATCCTCGATGAATTCCATGAGCGCAGTTTGCAGGCCGATCTGGCGCTGGCGCTGTTGCTCGACGTGCAAAATGCCCTGCGTGATGATTTGAAAATCCTGATTATGTCGGCGACGCTCGACAACCTGCGTTTGTCCTCCTTGCTGCCGGATGCGCCGGTGATCGAATCCGCAGGCCGCAGTTTTCCGGTGGACCGCCAGTACCTTTCTCTTGCCACGCACGAACGGCTGGACGAAGGCGTCGCGCGCGTGGTCAGCCGCCTGATGAGTGAAAATCACGGCTCGATGCTGCTGTTTTTACCGGGCGTGGCGGAAATCACCCGCGTGCAAAATTTACTGACCGGCAGGCTGGCGCAGGATGTCGATCTCTGCCCGCTGTACGGCGCGCTGTCGTTAGAACAGCAGCAAAAAGCCATTCAGCCTTCCCCCGCCGGACGCCGCAAAGTGGTGCTGGCGACCAACATTGCCGAAACCAGTCTGACCATCGAAGGCATCCGTCTGGTGGTCGACAGCGGTCTGGAACGCAGCGCGCAGTTTGATCCGCGCAGCGGCCTGACGCGGCTGGTGACGCAGCGCATCAGTCAGGCCTCGATGACCCAGCGCGCGGGCCGTGCCGGACGTCTGGAGCCGGGCATGTGCTGGCATTTGTTCAGCAAGGAGCAGGCGGAACGTGCCAGCGCGCAGGCGGAAGCCGAAATCCTGCAAAGCGATCTGAGCAGTTTCTGGCTGGAATTATTGCAGTGGGGCTGTCAGGATCCGGCACAACTTCAGTGGCTGGATACGCCACCGGCCGCCGCGCTGTCAGCCGCCAAAAACCTGTTACAGCAACTTGGCGCGACCGGTGCGCAGGGCAAACTCACCGCCGCCGGACAGCGTATGGCGCAACTGGGCTGTGAGCCACGGCTGGCGGCGATGCTGATATCAGCCGCTGCACAAAGCCCCGATGCGCTGGCCACGGCGGCGCTGCTCGCGGCCATGCTCGAAGAACCGCCACGCGGCGGATTGCCGGATCTGGACTACTGGTTCAGCCGTCCGCAGGGCAACTGGCAGCGGCGGGCAAAACAGCTGGCGCAGCGTACCGGTGCAAAAAGCGGTGAGCCGGATGCCTCGCTCGCGCCGTGGTTACTGGCGCGGGCATTCAGTGATCGTATTGCGCAACGCCGCGGTGAAGACGGCCGCTATTTACTGGCGAACGGACTCGGCGCCTCGCTGCCGCAGGATGACGGATTAACCCGGGCGCCGTGGCTGGTCGCGCCGCAGTTATTGCAGGGCAACAACAGCCCGGATGCCCGCATTTTGCTGGCGATGGCGCTGGACATCACACAACTGCCGTCGCGCCTGCCCGATGTCGTTAAAGAACAGACGGCGGTGGAATGGGATGAGGAAAAAGGCACGTTGCGCGCCTGGCGACGCTGGCAGATCGGACGGCTGGTGCTGAAAGCCAACCCGCTGGCAAAACCGGACGATGAGGAGCTGCAACAGGCGCTGATCGACTGGATCCGCACGCAGGGTTTAGAGGCGCTGAACTGGTCGGTGGCAGCAGAACAACTGCGCGTGCGGCTTCTCTGCGCCGCAAAATGGTTGCCGGAAGCGGACTGGCCAGCGGTTGACGAGCAGGCTTTGCTCGACGGTCTGGAACGCTGGTTACAGCCTTCTTTACAGGGCGTCCGCTCGTTAAAATCGCTGCAACAGGTTGATTTACATGATGCCTTATTAAGGTCGCTGGACTGGCAACAGCGTCAGCGTCTGGACAGCGCGTTACCGACCCATTACACCGTGCCGACTGGCAGTCGTCTGCCAATCCGTTATCATGCAGACCAGCCACCGGCACTTTCAGTGAGAATGCAGGAGATGTTCGGCGAGCAACGCAGCCCGCAACTGGCGGAAGGCCGCGTAGCCGTGGTACTGGAACTGCTGTCTCCGGCACAGCGTCCGTTGCAGATCACTGCCGATCTGGCGGCGTTCTGGCAGGGCTCGTACCGTGAAGTGCAGAAAGAAATGAAAGGGCGCTATCCGAAACATCCGTGGCCGGACAATCCGGCGCAAGCGCTGCCGACGCGGCGCACCAAGAAGTCTTCAGCACCCTGATGAAATGTGCATGAAAAGCACAATTTTTCAGACATTTCTTCTGTGCGAAATCTAAAGCGGGGCACAGAGTAAGCGCCTTGCGGCCTGAATTCAGGCCAGAGAGATTATCTGTTTGAAATATCGCGTTTTTTGAATGCTAAAATGAAAATGACTCAGCTAAGCAGAATCATTATGACGAACACAGCAGCACGTTGGGAGATTGACTGATGTCTGGCGATGATCGCGAGCCGATTGGCCGTAAAGGTAAACCTGCCGGGCGCAAGCCTGCGCGGGCTCGTCCCGTTCGCCGTAGCCGTCGGGATGACGACTATGAAGAATACGAAGAGGAAATCGATGACGAGTATGAAGATGATGATGACTACGAAGAAGAACGGGAGTCGCGCATGAGCCGTAAAGCGCCGCCGCGTAAAGCGAGTAAAGGCGGCAAGAAAAGCAAGAAGCGCCGTCTGTTCTGGTTGTTAGTCAAACTGTTTGTCGTCTTCCTCATTTTGCTGGGGATTTACGCGGTTTATCTCAACAAGCAAATTCACGACCGTATTGATGGCGGTAAAGTCTGGCAACTGCCTGCGGCGGTGTATGGCCGTCAGGTCAACCTTGAGCCGGATATGTCGATCAGCAAAGCCGAAATGGTCGGCCTGCTGGAAGGCACGCAATACCGCGAAGTGACGCGCATCACCCGTCCGGGCGAGTTTACGGTGCACGCAAATTACATCGATTTGCTGCGTCGTCCGTTTGATTTCCCGGAAGGGAAAGAAGGGCAGGTGAATGCCCGTCTGATGTTTGACGGCAACAGCCTGTCAGAGATCAAAAATCTGGATAACCAGCGTGATTTCGGGCTGTTCCGCCTTGATCCGCGTCTGATCACCATGTTGCAGGCATCTAATGCCAACGGTGAACAGCGTCTGTTCGTGCCGCGTTCCGGTTTCCCTGATTTGCTGGTCGATACCCTGCTGGCGACGGAAGACCGTCATTTCTATGAACACGACGGCATCAACTTCTATTCCATCGGCCGTGCGGTGCTGGCGAACCTGACCGCCGGTCATGCGGTACAGGGCGGTTCAACGCTGACACAGCAGCTGGTGAAAAACCTGTTCCTGACCAACGAGCGTTCACTGAGCCGTAAAGCGCGTGAAGCGATTATGGCGATCCTGCTGGATGCGGATTACAGCAAAGACCGCATTCTTGAGCTGTACCTGAACGAAGTGTATCTCGGCCAGAGCGGTTCCGATCAGATCCGCGGTTTCCCGCTGGCGAGCCTGTATTACTTTGGCCGTCCGGTGAACGAACTGAGTCTGGATCAGCAGGCGTTACTGGTCGGTATGGTGAAAGGCGCGTCGCTGTATAACCCGTGGCGTAACCCGCAGATGGCGCTGCAACGCCGTAATCTGGTGCTGCGTTTGCTGGTCGAGCAGAAAGTTATCGATCAGGAACTGTATGACATGCTGAGCGCGCGTCCGCTGGGCGTACAGCCGAAGGGCGGGGTGATTTCGCCGCAACCGGCGTTTATGCAGATGGTCCGTCAGGAACTTCAGGCGAAACTGGGCGATAAAGTTCAGGACATGTCCGGGGTGAAAATCTTCACCACGCTGGATCCGATTTCTCAGGATGCGGCGGAAAAAGCGGTCGAGGAAGGCATTCCTTTACTGCGTAAGAAAAGCGGCCTGAATGACATTGAAACGGCGATGGTCATTGTTGACCGTTATACCGGCGAAGTGCGGGCGATGGTCGGCGGCGCGGAAACGCAGTTCGCGGGCTTCAACCGTGCGATGCAGGCACGCCGCCAGGTTGGCTCACTGGCGAAACCGGCGACCTATCTGACCGCGTTGTCTCAGCCGGATAAATACCGTCTGAATACCATTCTTGCCGATCAGCCGCTGACCCTGAAACTGGCGAACGGCCAGACCTGGTCGCCGAAAAACGATGACCATCAGTTCCGTGGTCAGGTGCTGCTGGTGGATGCGTTGGCGCGTTCGATGAACGTCCCGACGGTTAATCTGGGGATGGCAGTCGGGCTGGATAACATCACCAAAACGCTGATTGATTTGGGGATCCCGAAAGAATCCCTGAACCAGACGCCGTCGATGCTGCTGGGTGCGATTGCGCTGACGCCGATGGAAGTCGCGCAGGAATACCAGACCATTGCCAGCGGCGGCAACAAAGCGCCACTGTCTGCGGTGCGCTCGGTGATTGCGGAAGACGGCACGGTGCTTTATCAGAGCTTCCCGCAGGCCATCCGTGTGATCCCGTCGCAGGCGGCGTATCTGACGCTGTATGCGATGCAGCAGGTGGTGCAGGAAGGGACATCCCGCGCATTAGCTAACAAGTTCCCGAAACTGCATCTGGCGGCGAAAACCGGGACCTCCAACGAACTGCGTGACAGCTGGTTTGCCGGTATCGATGGCAATCAGGTGGCGATCACCTGGGTTGGCCGCGATAACAACGGCCCGTCTAAACTGTGGGGTTCTACCGGTGCGCTGGTGCTTTACGGACGCTATCTGGAAAACGGCACGCCTCAGCCGCTCGACCTGCAAATGCCGGAAGGCATCAATACGATGAATATTGATGGCAGCGGTAACTTTGTCTGCGGCGGCGACAGCGGCGGCTTGCTGGGCGGGAGTGGCGCGGTGCGTTCAATTCCGGTCTGGACTGATTCACCGGATGCCATGTGTCAGGCGTCAGTGAGCGCGGTTCAGCAACAGCAGCAACAACAGATGCAGCAGCAGCAACAGCAACAGCAACAACAGCAGCAATCCGGGCAACAGCCTCAGTCTCAGGATGAGAAAAAAGACAGCAACGGTGTGGCGGGCTGGATCAAGGATATGTTTGGCTCAGGCAACTGATAAACGATTGATTCAATAAACCTAAAAGGCGCAATGAGAATTGCGCCTTTTTTATTTGCCGGTCTTCATCCCAATTTACCCGCCATAATTTACATTTCCCGCAAGCTTGTCACATTCATTCCCGTTTAATTTATAGGCGTTTTTACCCATGTTTAACATGGGGATACTTTTTATTCATTCGGACAATCTATGCATTAAATAGGCTTGCAGCCGCGTAAGCATTGAGCATAATATGCGACGGTCATAATAATAATTATCGTTTACATTCCCATTACTCCTCCAGAGATTATGCAATGGCTTCTCAACGCTCGCTTTCAAACTCAGTCCAAAAAGGCGCATTCAAGCGTCGGACGTTAGCTTTAACCATTACCGCAGCACTCAGCGCCACCGCGTTCTACGCAGGTGCCGCGACCACAGCGCCTGCCACTGAAGACACCATCAACGTGACCAGCTCGGCAATGGCCGAAGCGGCACCCGAATCTGCGTGGGGGCCGGCGGCCACTATCGCGGCAAAACACAGCGCGACCGGCACAAAAACCGACACGCCACTGGTGAAGACGCCACAATCTATTTCCGTGGTCACCCGCGAAGAAATGGACATGAAGCAGCCTGTCACCGTGAAAGAAGCGCTGGGCTACACAGCCGGTGTGTTTGCCAGCCGCGGCAGCTCTAACACCATTGATGCCATGGCAATCCGTGGCTTCACTTCTGTGAACACCAACCAGTATCTCGACGGCATCAAACTTCAGGGGGATAACTACTCCGAAGTCTCGATGGATCCGTACATGCTTGAGCGTGTTGAACTGCTGCGCGGACCGTCTTCTGTCCTGTACGGCAAAAGTAACCCGGGCGGCGTTGTCAGCATGGTCAGCAAGCGTCCGACCACCGAACCGCTGAAAGAAGTGCAGTTCAAAATGGGTACAGACAACCTGTACCAGACCGGTTTTGACTTCAGCGATGCCATTGATGACGCAGGCGTCTTTTCCTACCGTCTGACCGGCGTGGCGCGCAGTCAGGATGCACAGCAGGAAATGGCGAAAGAAAAACGCTATTCGATTGCGCCGTCTTTCTCATGGCGTCCTGATGATAAAACTGACTTCACCTTCCTGAGCAATTTCCAGAACGATCCGGATGCCGGATACTATGGCTGGTTGCCGCGTGAAGGCACCGTGGTGCCGTATTACGACGCCGACGGGAAAGCCCACAAGTTGCCGACCGATTTCAACGAGGGTGAAGCGGGTAACCGGATGTCCCGCACTCAGAAAATGGTCGGTTACAGCTTCGCACATCAGTTTGATGATACGTGGACGGTTCGTCAGAACCTGCGTTACACCAAACTTGATACTGAATATAAATCTGTCTATGGCTTCGGTTACCTCGGTAACGGCAACATTACGCGCAGCTATGTTCAGTCCAAAGAGAAGCTGGCGAACTTTGACGTCGATACACAGGCTCAGGCTAAATTCGGCACCGGCGATGTTGATCACACCCTGCTGGCTGGTGTTGATTACATGCGTATGCGTAACGATATTGACGCAGACTACGGCAGTGCAAGTAACCTGAATCTGGCGAATCCGCAATATGGTAACGGCAACGTGTCCCTGTACTTCCCGTACGAAATCCTTAATCGTCAGGAACAAACCGGTCTGTATGTGCAGGATCAGGCAGAGTGGAATAAGTGGATCCTGACTGTTGGCGGTCGTTACGACTTCGCGAAAAGCTCAACCTTTACCCGCACGACCAACAGCGCGTCGCAGATCAACGATGAGCAGTTCACCTGGCGTGGCGGTCTGAACTACCTGTTCGACAATGGTATTTCTCCGTACTTCAGTTACAGCGAATCCTTTGAACCGACCGCAGGCGCGACCAAAGAAGGGAAGCCATTCGATCCTTCAATGGGCAAACAGTACGAAGCCGGGATCAAATATATCCCGAACGATCGTCCGATCAGCCTGACGGCAGCGGTATACCAACTGACAAAAGACAAAAACCTGACGGCCAATCCTGCTGATGCTGCCTTCAGCGTTCAGTCCGGTGAAATTCGTTCGCGTGGTCTGGAACTGGAAGCCAAAGCGGCGGTTAACGCCAACATTAACGTGACGGCGTCTTACACCTATACCGATGCCAAATACACGCATGACACCAATTTCGAAGGCAAACGTCCTGTTGAAGTGCCCGCAAATATGGCCTCTCTGTGGGCGGATTATACCTTCCACGAAACGGCGCTCAGCGGTCTGACCCTCGGTTCCGGTGTGCGTTATGTCGGTGCCAGCTCCAGCTTCTACACCACCAATGGCGTAAATGCAGACAAAGCCAATGAAGCCTTCAACGTCTCTTCCTACACGCTGGTGGATGCGACGGTGAAATACGATCTGGGTCGCTTCGGCATGCCGGGTTCTTCCGTTGGCCTGAACATTAACAACCTGCTGGATCGCGAATATGTCGCCAGCTGCTACCGCGATTACGCCTGTTACTGGGGTTCGGATCGCCAGGTCGTAGCCACCGCCACATTCCGTTTCTGATATCCGTTGTACTTCAGGCTGCAGATGCGTTGACGGCGTTCGTTCACCCCGGTCACTTAGTTGACTCAGCGCCCGGGGATTCGCGCACTTGTCGCCTGTCTGCAACCAGAATTACTGAGGATATCGATGGAGTCGTAAGCACCAAAATCCGGGCACGCAGGTCGTGCCCGTTTCCTGTTCTCAACCAGATGTCGACGTAGAAAATCTTATGCCTGATCACAACGTACATCCGTCTTCCCCGCTGCCAGACAGCGTCTTCCGCCTGCAGGACGTGAGTTTCAGCGTCCCGGGACGCACGCTTCTCGCGCCATTATCCCTGACCTTTGCGCAGGGCAAAGTGTGTGGTCTGATCGGTCACAACGGATCGGGGAAGTCGACGTTGTTAAAAATGCTCGGGCGGCATCAGTCCGCGACATCCGGAACGATTTATCTCAATGAAACGCCGCTGGCGCAGTGGGACAGCAAAGCCTTTGCGCGTCAGGTGGCGTACCTGCCACAGCAACTTCCTGCCGCAGAAGGCATGACCGTGCAGGAACTGGTGGCGATTGGCCGCTACCCGTGGCACGGCGCGCTCGGGCGTTTCAAACATCAGGATAAAGAAAAGGTCGAAGAAGCCATTGCGCTGGTCGGCCTTAAACCCTTCGCGCACCGTCTGGTGGACAGCCTCTCCGGCGGCGAACGTCAGCGCGCCTGGCTGGCGATGATGGTGGCGCAGGACAGCCGTTGCCTGCTGCTGGATGAGCCGACGTCTGCGCTGGATATCGCGCATCAGAAAGACGTGCTGGCGTTGATCCAGCGTCTGAGCCGTGAAAAAGGCTTAACCGTGATCGCGGTGCTGCATGACCTGAACATGGCCGCCCGTTATTGCGATCAGCTGATGGCGTTGCGCGGTGGCGAAATGATTGCACAGGGCGCGCCGGAAGAGATGATGCGCGGCGATGTGCTTGAACAAATTTATGGTATTCCGATGGGTATCCTGCCGCATCCTGCGGGTGGCGCGCCGGTGAGCTTCGTATACTGATATGTCTGATATTTCAAACTTTTCCGGATTAACCCGTCGCCGTCTGTTGCAGATGATGGCGCTTTCCCCGTTGCTGACGTCGCTGCCTGCGCTGTCGGCGTCGCGCCCCGATCTCAGCCGCATTGTTACCCTCGAATGGTTGCCCACCGAGTTGCTGATAGCACTCGGCGTGATGCCGCTGGCGATTGCCGATATCCGCAATTACAACACCTGGGTGGTTGAACCGCCGCTGGCACCGGGCGTGATTGACGTCGGTCAGCGTACTGAACCGAACATGGAACTGATCCAGCAACTGAAACCCTCGCTGCTGCTGATCACCACCGGTTACGGCCCGACCATCAGCCAGCTTGAATCCATCGCGCCGGTGCTGGGCGTTAAAGCTAACGACGGCTCGGCAAAACCGCTCAATCTGGCGATCAGTTCCCTGCATAAACTGGCCGATACCCTCGGTTTACAGGATCGTGCGGAAACGCATTTGCAGCTTTACCGCGACACTCTGGCGCAGACCCGCGAGCAACTGAAGCCCGTCGCGCAGCAGCCGTTATTGCTGATCACCTTTATCGATACGCGTCATGTGCTGGTGTTTGGTGTGGGCTGCATGTTCGATGAAGTGATGAGCGAACTCGGACTGACCAACGCCTGGCAAGGCGAAGGCAGTTTCTGGGGCAGTGTCTCGGTCGGCGTCGAGCGCCTGACCAGCATTAAAAATGCCCGCGTATTGTGTTTCGAACACGACAACGCCGACATGATGGCCGCCGTCGCGAAAACGCCCCTCTGGCAATCCATGCCGTTCGTGCGCGCAAACCAGTTCAGCATCGTGCCTGCCGTGTGGTATTACGGCGCCACTTTCAGCGCGATGAATTTCTGCAAATTGTTAACCCGCACCCTGGGGAAACCCCTATGAGCCGCCGTTCGCTCAGCGTGTCGCTGATCCTTCTGATTATTCTGACGCTGGCCGCCGGTGCGCTCAGCATTTACAACCTGCATCAGCAACTGCCTTATGCGCAGTGGCGCGGCGCATTGTGGCAGCCGGATATCGATAACGTTCAGCAGATGCTTTTCCACTACAGCCTGCTGCCGCGCGTCGCCGTGGCCTTGCTGGCGGGGGCCGGACTGGGGCTGGTCGGTCTGCTGTTTCAGCAGGTTTTACGCAATCCGCTGGCGGAACCCGCGACGCTTGGCGTCTCGGCGGGCGCGCAGCTCGGCCTGACCGTCGCCACGTTGTGGGCGCTGCCGGGCGGGATGATCACTCAGCAGTTTGCCGCCATGGCCGGGGCAGTGGTCATCGGTGCGCTGGTGTTTGGTATCGCCTGGGGCAAACGTATGTCACCGGTCACGCTGATCCTCGCCGGTCTGGTGCTCGGCTTGTATTGCGGTGCGGTGAACGGCCTGATCGGCATCTTCAACTATCAGAACCTGCAAAGCCTGTACATGTGGAGCAGCGGGGCGCTGAACCAGCAGGACTGGGATGTCGCGAATTTCCTGCTGCCGCGCCTGATTATTGTCTGGCTGCTGGCGTTTCTGTTGCAGCGGCCGATGACCCTGCTGGGGCTGGATGACGGCGTCGCCAAAAACCTCGGTCTCGGGCTGTCAGCGGCGCGTCTTGCTGTCCTGACGCTGGCGATCCTGATGAGTGCGCAACTGGTCAATGCGGTGGGCATCATCGGCTTTATCGGCCTGTTTGCACCGCTGCTGGCAAAAATGCTCGGCGCGCGTCGTCTGCCTGCGCGCCTTATTCTGGCACCGGTGATCGGTGCGCTGCTGTTGTGGCTCACCGATCAGGTGATGCAGTTTATCACCCCCTTCTGGATGGAAATTCCGACCGGTGCCGCCACGGCGCTGGTGGGCGCGCCGCTGCTGTTATGGCTGCTGCCGCGTCTGCGCAATAACATGACACCGCCGCCGATGGATCAGGGCGACCATGTGCCCGATGAACGTCAGCATCTGGTGCGCTGGGTGTCGCTGGCGCTCGCCGTGCTGTTCCTCGGCCTGATGGTCGCGCTGATGGCCGGACGCAACGCGACCGGCTGGAGCTGGTCAACCGGTGCCGATTTACAGGCGCTGCTGCCGTGGCGCTTACCGCGCGTGCTGGCGGCGCTGGCGGCGGGCGTGATGCTGGCCTCGTCCGGCGTGCTGATCCAGAAACTCACCGGCAATGCGATGGCCAGTCCGGAAGTGCTGGGGATCAGTTCCGGCGCGGCGACCGGCGTGGTGGTGATGATGTTTATCGTGCCGGGCGATGCGTTTGTCTGGCTGTTACCGGCAGGCAGTGCCGGTGCGGCGCTGACGTTGCTGGTGATTATGGTCACCTCGGGATTGCGCAGTTTCTCTGCCGAACGCATGTTGCTGACCGGTATCGCGCTCAGTACCGCGTTCACCACGCTGATGACGTTATTGCTGGCGAGCGGCGATCCGCGCATGGGCGGCCTGCTGACCTGGCTCTCAGGTTCGACTTATTCTGTCACTGCCGCCACCGCGTGGCGCACGCTGGCTCTGGCTGCGGTCACCATGATGATTGTGCCGTTCTGCCGACGCTGGATTAACATCCTGCCGCTGGGCAGCGTGACGGCGAGATCGGTGGGTCTGGCGCTGACACCCACCCGGGTGGCGATCCTGTTGCTGGCGGCGGTGATGACGGCTGCCGCGACACTGACGGTCGGGCCGCTGAGTTTTGTCGGCCTGATGGCACCGCATATGGCCCGAATGATGGGGTTCCGCAGGGCAATCCCGCAGTGGATGGTCGCCAGTGTGCTTGGCGGTTTGCTGATGGTCTTTGCGGACTGGTGCGGACGGATGATCATCTTCCCGGATCAAATCCCCGCCGGTTTGCTCGCCACTTTTATCGGCGCACCGTACTTTATTTATCTGCTGAGAAAGCAGGCGAAATAGAAAGTTTCAGCGAATAAAAAAGGGAGATGTTGAGAACGGCTCTTTCTTTGGAAGTGGCTTTTTTCCTCCCCTTCGCAGGGGAGGGAGTTAATCGTGTTTTGCACTCAGCTGCAATAAAACCTGAACTGATTTTGGTCATGCTCCTCCCCCTGCGAAGGGGGAGGTTGGGAGGGGGTTTTAAATACAAAGCAATGAGTTAAAGCACACTTTGAATTTGGTTTTTGACCTTAATACCCCACCCCAGCCCTCCCCTTCGCAGGGGAGGGAGCTGATCGGGCGACCTTTACTCTTTCGTGTTGAATTTACTGTTTATCAAACATCTCTTTTCTCAGTAACACGATCTCTTCTGCCAGATCACGGCACAGCATGGCGGTCATCAGATGGTCCTGCGAGTGCACCATGATCAGATTCACCGGAATTTTGCCCACGCCTTCATCCAGGCCGATCAGTTGCGTCTGAACTTTGTGCGCGACACGCGCTGCGTCGTCCGAGGCTTTCAGCATCGCATCGGCCTGTTCCCACTCTTTTTTACGTGCGTGCTGAATGGCCATCATGGCGTTAGAACGTGCTTCTCCGGCGTTGATCAATAACTCCATCACCGTTTGCTCAAGATCGAATTCCATCGAAAACTCCAAATTGGTATACCAGAAAAGTGTGAATTCATCATATTGGAATTCCAATATTCACATGTGAGAACGCTGTCACAGAAATTAATTCGTATTCCGCTATTTTTTGGCATGCCACATTACGCATTTATTCCCGAAATATGGCCGACAGGATGATTTACAGAACCGGAATCTGACTCAGCTTCGTGCGACACCTTTAATTCCTCATTCAATATAAAAGGTGAAGACGAAACCAACACCTGTGAAGTATAGAAAAAAGAAAATGAGGTGCTGTCATGTCACTGAAAGACCGTTTTATCGATTCTCTCGGGGGATTCGCCAATACCTTTAATAGCTTCAGATACATCATGGCTATTAAGGCGTCTTTTATCACGTTAATGCCCGTCATTATTGTGGGGGCATTCTCAGTTTTAATTTCAAATATGGTGATGGATCCGAAAAACGGATTAGCGCATTTTGAAATGTTCTCCTGGCTGGCAACCCTCAAGCCAATCATGAGCAGTATTAACTACGCCACGCTGAGTTTTCTTACCATCGGCGCGGTGTTTTTAATTGGTATTGAACTCGGGAAAATTAACGGCTCGCGGTCGTTATTTCCCGGCCTGCTGGCGGTGATTTGCTTTATTGCCGTTACGCCAACCACCGTCGATATGATGGTTAACGGCCAGATGCAGGAAGTGAAAGATGTGCTGGCAAAGCAGTTCTCTGATACCAAAAGTCTGTTCCTCGGCATGTTTATCGCCATCCTGTCGGTGGAGATTTATTCCCGTCTGGAACGGGTGAACGGCCTGCGCATTAAAATGCCGGAAAGCGTACCGCCAAACGTGTCGGCGTCCTTCTCGGCGTTAATCCCCGCCATCATTACCGTGGTGCTGGTGGCCACATTCGGCTTTGTTTTCCATCGTGTCACCGGCATGTATTTGTACGACGCGGTGTATCAGGTGATCCAGCGTCCGCTGGAATCGGTGATGCAAAGCCTGCCGGGCATTCTGCTGCTGATGTTTGTCGCGCAGTTGTTCTGGGTGATTGGGATCCACGGCAACCAGATGATTAAGCCTATCCGCGAACCGCTGTTGCTCGGTGCCATCATGGTGAACATGACGGCGTTTGAGCAGGGTCACGAGGTGCCGAACATCATCACCATGCCGTTCTGGGATGTGTATATGAGCATCGGCGGCTCCGGCTGCACCATCGGTTTGCTGCTGGCGGTGATGATTGCCACCCGCCGCAAAGAGATGCGCGAAATCGCTAAATTGTCCCTCGGGCCAAGCTTCTTCAACATCAATGAACCGGTGATTTTCGGCATGCCGATCATGCTCAACCCGATCCTCGCCATTCCGTTCATCATCACGCCGCTGATCACCGGCACCATCGGCTATTTTGCCACCAGCCTCGGGTTCGCCGGGCGCGCGGTGGTGATGGTGCCGTGGACCACGCCGCCGGTGATCAACGCCTGGTTGTCGACGGCCGGTTCCATGGGCGCGGTGATCACGCAGATTGGCTGCATTGTGGTGGCGGTACTGATTTATCTGCCCTTCGTGAAAGTGGCCGCGCGTCGTGCCGATCAGGCGCAACTGGAAGCCCTGCAACAGAGCCAGAAACAGGCCGCCACGGCGTAAACCATCCGCAAAAAGAGGGACGTTATGAGTAAGGTTTCCATCGCCATTCCTGACGGATTTATTCTCGGTGCCGCCGCCTCGGCGTGGCAGACCGAAGGCTGGAGCGGCAAAAAAGACGGCCAGGATTCGTATCTGGATCTCTGGTACAAGAACAACCGCCATGTCTGGCATAACGGTTACGGTCCGGCGAAAGCCACCGATTTCATCAACCGTTATCAGGAGGACGTGGCGCTGATGAAAGCCAGCGGGCTGAGCCATTACCGCACGTCAGTCAACTGGTCGCGTTTTCTGACCGACTATGAACTGGGTACGGTCGATGAAGAGTACGCGGCCTATATCGACGACCTGCTCGATGAGATGAAGCGCAACGGCATCGAACCGATGTTGTGCCTGGAGCATTACGAATTACCGGCGTTTCTGATCGAAAAATACGATGGCTGGAGCTCGAAAAAAGTCGTCGACCTGTTTGTGCTGTACGCGGAAAAAGTCTTTGAACGCTTTGCCGGAAAAGTCAGCCGCTGGTTTACCTTCAACGAACCGGTGGTGGTGCAGACCCGCGTGTATCTGGATGCGATCCGCTGGCCGTTCGAGCAAAACACCGCGAAATGGATGCAGTGGAATCATCACAAAGTGCTGGCGACCGCCAAAGTCGTCGAGCTGTTTTACCGTAAGGGATACAACGCCTCAGGCACGGTCGGTGTGATTTTAAATCCGGAAGTGACTTACGCCCGCTCAACAGCGGCGCACGATCAGAAAGCGGCACATTTATACGATTTATTCTATAACCGCGTCTTTCTGGACCCGATGATCAACGGGGAATATCCGCAGGAGTTGCTGGAATTACTGGAAAAACACGGTGTGCATTTTGAGTATTCAGAATCGGAACTGGCGGTTATCCGTAATAATACGGTGGATGAAGTGGGGATTAATCTCTATTACCCGCACCGCGTGAAAGCGCCGTCCCGTGAGTGGAATAAAGAGACGCCATTCCACCCCGCGTATTACTACGAACACTTTGAATTACCCGGCCGCCGGATGAATAAATCGCGTGGCTGGGAAATATACCCGAAAATTATTTATGACATGGCGATGCGCATAAAAACGGATTACGGAAATATTTCGTGGTTTGTGGCCGAAAACGGTATGGGTATCGAAAATGAGGGGCAATTCCGCGATACAAAAAGCGGGGAAATTCAGGACGATTATCGTATTGAATTTATTGCCGAGCATCTTTACTGGACGTTAAAAGCGCGCGAGGAGGGCGCCAACTGTCAGGGATATATGCTCTGGGCCTTTACCGATAATGTGTCGCCGATGAATGCCTTTAAAAACCGTTACGGTCTTATTGAGATTGATCTTGAGAACAACCGTGATCGCCGTCAGAAGAAATCATCTCACTGGTTTAAATCGCTGAGTGAAAGTGGTGTGTTGTCTTTAACACTCGATGATCAGGAAAAATAACCTAAGGAAAACACTATGAAACGAATCGTTTTAGCCTGTTCGGCAGGGATGTCCACGTCGCTGGTGGTCACCAAAATGGAAAAAGAAGCCGCTGCCCGGGGTATGGAATTCCAGATCTACGCCATCCCGGAAAACAATCTGCGCGATGAACTTGAGGCGTACGGGCGGGATATCGTCGCCGTGCTGCTCGGACCGCAGGTGCGCTTTAAGCTGGCAGAGAATAAAAAACTGACGGATGAACATGGCATCCCGATCGCCGTGATCGACATGGTGGCGTACGGCACGTTAAACGGTGCAAAAGTGCTGGATCAGGCGCTATCTCTGATACAGTAACATCCGGTCTTTTTTGTTTTTTGCATCAGGGTGATTGTGTGGAAAAAGGTGTGGTTTCGCAGGACAGAAAGCAGTATCAGGAAATCGGGCACGACCTGCGTGAGCAAATCAAGCAAGGGCATTTCGCTGTAGGATCCCGCCTGCCGCCCGAAAGGAACATGGCGGAAACCTACGGTGTCAGCCGGACAATTGTGCGCGAAGCCTTACTGATGCTGGAACTGGAAGGCACGGTGGATATCCGTCAGGGTTCCGGTGTGTACGTGATCCGCATTCCTTCTCAGGAAGAAGGCGAAGACGAACTGATGTATCAGGGGCAGATCGGCCCCTTTGAAATCTTGCAGGCGCGGCAGTTGCTCGAGAGCAATATTGCCGCGTTTGCCGCCAAAATGGCCACCAAAGCCGATATCGAAAACCTGCGCCGGACGCTGGAGCAGGAACAAATCGCCATCGTCGCCAATGACGAAAGCGGCGATAACGACCGGTTGTTTCACCTGCTGATTGCCGGTGCGACGCAAAACCAGATGCTGCTCGATTCGGTGAAAAATATCTGGATGCACCGGGATTCCAGCCCGTTGTGGAAACAGTTACACAGTCATATTGCCACCCGCGGTTACCGGCTGAAATGGCTGGCTGATCATCAGAATATTTTGGCCGCACTGCGCCGCCGCGACGTCATGGGCTCGTATCAGGCGATGTGGCAGCACATGGAAAACGTCAAAAATACCCTGATGGAATTGTCGGATGTGGATGCGCCGGAATTCGACGGCTATCTGTTTGAATCCGTGCCGATTTTTCAGGGTAAGCTGGTCTGAACAGGATGCAGATTATTAACCTGAGCGAACGCCCTGAATTTCAGGATGCGGTGACAGACTGGCTGTGGCAGGCGTTTGGCAGCGAAAACAGCCGTGAATTCTTTGCCAGCGTGGTGAAAAGCGGTCTGACCGGCGCGGATTTGCCGCAAACTTTTATTGCCCTTGATGGCGACCGGCTGGCGGGCACCGTCGGGCTATGGCGATGTGATCTGATCAGCCGTCAGGATCTGACGCCGTGGCTGGCCGCGTTATACGTGGATGAGGCGTTCCGCTCACGCGGGCTGGGGCAGCAGTTACAGGCCTTCGTTCTGGAACAGAGCCGCCGCAGCGGCTTCCGTGAACTCTATCTGTACGCTGAATTTACCGGCTATTACGAGCGTTTTGGCTGGAACTACATTGGCGATGCGCTGGATTATCCGGACAAGCCGGTACGCGTCTATCACCAGTCACTCTAGGAGTTTGACGGGCTGCTGACCGAGTGACGGCGCACCAGCGTCGGGCTGAACATATGGGTGGTTTCCGGCAAAGGCTGACCGTTTGCCAGTGCCAGCGCCAGTTGCGCGGCCTGATTCGCCATCGCCACCACCGGATAACGCACCGTGGTCAGACGCGGGCGCAGGTAGCGTGAAATCAGCACATCATCAAAGCCAATCAGCGAAATCTCGCCCGGCACATCAATACTGTTATCGCTTAATACCGACAGCGCACCGGCGGCCATCGGGTCGTTGTAGCAGGTCACCGCCGTAAACCCTTTCCCCAGTCCCAGCAGATCCGCCATGGCTTTTTCGCCCCCGATTTCATCCGGTTCCGCGTAAGCAATCAGCTTGTCATCGACAGGAATGTTGTGCTCGGTAAGGGCGTCGATATAGCCCTGCAGGCGGTCACTGGCATCGGAAATGCCGTGGTTGGAGCATAAAATCGCGATGCGCTGATGTCCGGCCTGGATCAGATGACGTGTCGCCAGCCAGGACCCGTAGCGGTCATCAAGTGCGATACAGCGTTGCTCAAAGCCCGGTAAGGTGCGGTTAATCAGCACCATGCCCGGAATTTGCTGCATCAGGCTGGTCAGTTCATCCTCCGGCAGCATTTTGGCGTGAACCACTAACGCCGCGCAGCGGTGACGGATCAGTTGCTCAATGGCCTGACGTTCTTTTTCAACGTTATGGTAGCCGTTACCAATCAGCAGAAAGTTACCGGTGGCGTAGGCCACCTGTTCGACCGCCTTCACCATTGCGCCAAAAAACGGATCGGAAACATCGGCCACGATCAGCCCCAGCGTTTCCGTCGCCTGTTGGGCGAGGGCACGGGCGTTGGCATTCGGATGATATTGCAGATGCTGCATGGCGTTCTGTACGGCTTCCCGCGAACTGTCACTGGCTTTCGGGGAATGGTTGATCACGCGTGAAACGGTCGCAACCGATACGCCAGCCAGTTTTGCTACATCCTTAATTGTCGCCATAACACTTCCGTTTTCCGTGAGGGTAATCGTTTACACCAACCAGTTTTGCGGAAAAGAGCGGTGGCTGCAAGGAGGATGATCGCAACTTTGGGATGCAAGAACGATGTAACAGAAAAAATTCGTGCAGCTTTTACGCCCCGCCGTGCGAAAGGGCGGCGGGAGCGGGGGAGATGGCGAAACGCGTGGCCCACGTAAACGTCATTCCCCTTGCTTCTGACTACACCTTTCCTTCTTCCTTAATCCACTGCATAAAATCATCGATAAACACTCTTGTTTTAAGCGGCAGCAGTTTATTGGGCAGGGTGATGGCGTAGGTGTTGCGCGGCAGAGGATTCTCCACCCGCCATTCAGGCAGGACGCGACGTAATTTACCATTAGCGATATAGCGGTTGGCGATGAAGGTGGGGATCAGCGCAATGCCGACACCTTGCAGGATGGCATCAATCATGGCGTCGCTGTTATTGATCATCAACCGTGGAACCAGCGTCACAGTCTCCATGATTTCATTGTGCCAGAAGCGCCAGGGACCGCGAAATTGCCGTTCATCGGGGAAAAAAATATTGTGTTTGATGAGACCTGCCGGGAAATCCGGCAGCACTTCGTCGTAATCCGCAGCACAAACCAGCACGTAATCGATAGGCATCAGGGCGCGGGCGACCATGTTCTCCGGCGGGCTTTCGGTGACGCGCAGTGCCAGATCGTAAGCGTCCTGCGTCAGATTAGTGACGCGATCGGTCAGCGACAGCTCGACATTTATTTCGGGATAGCGGCGTAAAAACGCGGGCAAAAAAGGGGTGAGGAGGATCTTACCCAGGGTGTTAGGCGCGGTGATCCGCAAAACACCCTGAGGGGTATCGCTGAAGCTATCCGCCCGGGAGAAAAGGGTCTGCGTAGCCGAGAGTACCGTCAGCGCCTGCTGGTAAATTTCCAGTCCGACTTCGGTGATGGCGACAGAGCGGGTCGAGCGGGTAAATAACACCACATTGAGGCGTTTCTCCAGCCGGTCAATCATCCTGCTTACCGAAGAGGGAGCCAGCGACGTCTCCCGTCCTGCCGAAGAAAAACTCCCTTTTTCAACCACCTGGATAAAAACGGACAAACTGGGAAGCAGTTCGGCTAACTCATTTGTGCTTTTCACGCATAGCTCTTTTGTTTCTGGAATATCTATCCAAATTATCATCAAGCCGTATGATGTTCAACAGAGGCAATCTTCGGTGCGGATTGGCCATAATAGTCAATTTATTTAGTAGGTTAGCTATGTTAAACCAAACGGTTGTTGAACGGATACGCCAGCATGATGTGCTGAATGTTGGGGTTAGTCTGGGTTTTAAGGGATTGTCGTTTCGTAATGCATTACACAATAGCTGGGAAGGATTCGACATTGATTTAGCCCGGGCGGTCGCGGTGGCAGTATTAGGTGATGTCGGAAAAATTCACTATATGCCGTTGCAGTCCGGTGACCGGTTTCGGGCGCTGCGTGACGGCGTGATTGATCTGGGGTCATTTAATTCCAGCATCACCTTCCAGCGTGAAGCAGAGTCAGACGTCAGTTTTGTTCATCCGATGCTGTTTGATGGCGAAGTGCTGATGACCCCGGCGAGTAATTTGCTCGAACCCGTGGAACAGGCAAGCTATACCCGCGAGCGCCGGATAGCGGCCATGCGCGGATCCACCACTGAAGAGAACCTGAAACGTTACTTTGGAAATTTAAATCTCTCCTGCGAGATCCGCCTGTTTGATTCGCCGACGCAGGCCCGTCAGGCTTATCAGCAAGGCGAATGCAATATCTACTGTCTCGATTCCTATCTGCTGGCCGGTGAACGTGCGCAGCTGAGAGACAAAGAAGCGCATATTATCTTGCAGGATCGCATCTCGCTGGAAGCCATGTCACCGGCAGTGTCCTCTCATGACACGCAGTGGCTGAAAGCGGTGACCTGGATCATGCGTACGCTGATAGAAGCGGAAAACTTGCAGGTCACCAGCAAAAACATTCTTGAAATGAGTCAGGAGGCGACGGGTTACCTGCACACCTTCCTTTATCCGTCCGAGCAGCATTGTAAAAATCTGGGGCTGCGTCCTGATTTTATCCGCGCGATCATTCATCAGGTGGGCAATTACGGAGAAATATTCCAGCGTAATTTGGGGAAATACTCAGAGCTTAACCAGCCGCGTCGTGATAATAATTTATGGTCACAAGGGGGAATGCTGTATTCGCCTTTATTCATCTGATATCTGATTTATCCAGACCCTTTTAATAACAATTTTTTGTGCGTTTATTATTTTAATATTTCTTTGGCAGGAACATCATGAGTGAGTTATTGGCTGAAAAACAGCAAGAGATAGTATTGTCCGGTTCAGTAAAAAAGAATTTCGGTTATTTAGAGACACAGCCTGATAATGTCGATTTTAGCATTATCAAGAATATTATTCTGCACGGTCATCATCAGGGTAATGTTCTGTATATCATCCGTAATTTTGCGAATAAAAAAATCTGTCAGGATGTGGCTGAAAACTTTAATCAGATGGTGAATCGCAACGGGGGCGGAAACCGCGCCGATGACGGTTTTGTTCTGACCAATCAGATTGGCGCCACGCAGTTTTCACGTAACGGTGAAAACTATATGGCGGAAGTGAACCGGGTCAACGCCAGTGTGGCAGAACTGATGTCCGTCGCGGACAGCTATGCCACCGAATCGCTGTTCCTCAACCGCACGCTGGAAGATTTATTCCTTGATGAAGGCATCCATTTTGGTCCGGCGCGTTATAAGAATTCTTACGCCTGTTTTGCCACGTTCCGTCGCTGGCTGGATAACGGTGTCATGTCGCTGATGCCTCATGAAGACCGCGCACAGCTTAAGTTTGCGCAGCAGGATGATTTTGAAATTGCCGATGCCATGACGGTGACCGCCTTTAATGTGTGCCTGGAAGCGGCGCAGGGCGGTGGCGAATTGAAAATGTGGAACCTCGATCCGGATGAGCCCTGCCGCGCCCGCTTTGGCGTGACGGACACCGGTTATCCCTATCCTCCGCAGCTGTTGCAGGGCGTGGAATCACTCTCCGTGCGACTGAATGCCGGGGATATTTACTTCATGAACGCCTGCCATCTGCACGGCGTCAGCAGCGTGAGTCAGGGAAGTCGCCTTACGGCCGGGCGCTTTATTGGCAGACTCAATAATAGCAAAGTGGTGTACTGGACCTAGCGGAAGTGAATTAACCATGGTGATTCATTCTCTCTTTGTCCTGAATTAATAACGAGTCTTATATGGAACATGTTAATCATCTTGCCGCCGGAGGATATGCATTTATTCCCGGCAGTTATTATCAAACGTTGCCTGACGTAAATTACGCGAATAAAGATATTTTTCTTTCTGAACTTGAACAGTTAAAACTGGCGTATGAACAACTGACACTGGATCCTTATTCTGCGGGAAATCGCTGGCGCGGTTATGCGCAATGCCGTCGCAATCCGCAGGGTGAACTCAGTTTTGGTCATTTTACGGAATATAAGCAAACTAAAAAATACAATCCGGATACCGGCGGTATTGTTCGCCATTATCCTTTGCTGCCCGAAAATATTACCGCTAACCGCCTGATGCAGGCGATTTTGCAGGATGACATCGCTTTTGTTGAAGCCTACGGGCGTATCGGGCCAATGGAAGAACTGAGTGTCGGCATTCATTTATTCCGCTATGAAGCGCAGTGCGATGCTCCCGCGTACAGCTCGCCTGTCTGGCTGCACAAAGATGATGAGGATGTGGTGTTTGTGCACCTGATCCATGCCTCCGACAACATGCTGGGGGGCGACAATCTGATTGCCCCGAACCCTAAAAATATTGAGCGGGTGCTGCGCCTCGAGGCGTTATTCGACACGCTGGTGGTCAATCACGACAAATACCATGCCGTGACACCCATCGGCTGCCGCCAGCCGGGAGAGACGGCACTGCGTGACATCATTCTGGTGACGTTCCAGCGCACGATGAAGGAAGCAGCATGAGCCTGAAACATAAAGCATTTATCACGGGCGCCTCCAGTGGTATCGGTCAGTCGATGGTGGCGGCCTATCTGGCTGCCGGTTATGCGGTAGAGGGCATTGACTGTTCCCCGTCCGTTTTCGCCAATGAACCTGACTACGTTCATCACCAGCTGGATATTACCGATTCAGTGCGCCTGGATGGCGTGTTTGAAGCAGCAGAATACGCCAGCGATAACAATGTCTTAATAAACTGCGCCGGTACGCGTGAAATCTGCCGTATCGATGAATTATCCCTCTCACTGTGGGAACGTGTTTTTGCCGTCAACGTGACCGCCAGCTTTGTTGCCGGACGTGCATTCTGCCAGCAACTGGTTCGCCATAACCTGCCCGGCAATGCCGTCAATATCGCCTCGGTCTCCGGTCTGATGGGCGAGCCTGACCGCACCGCCTACGTCTCATCAAAGCACGCCGTGATCGGCCTGACGAAACAGCTGGCGCTGGAATACGGCAAACATCACATCCGGGTCAATGCCATTGCGCCCGGCGTTATCCGCACGCCGCTCACTGAACCCTACTATGACAACCCGGCACAGATGGAGAAGATCCAGCGGGGTCAGTTCCTGCCTGTGCTGGGCGAAACGCAGGATGTGGCACAAGCGGCAATGTATCTCACCTCTTCTGATGCGCGATTTGTGACCGGCTCCACGCTGGTGATCGATGGCGGCTGGACGATTGGTAAAGACCTTTAATCCGATGGCCGGCATAACGGCCACAACTGACCTGCAGGAGTTTTACGATGAACAACACCTATATTTTGATCCTTGGCGGCGAGTTTGCTTTACGTGAGCGTGTGCTGGCGGGGGCGTTACGTGCCTCAGGCGGAATGCGGGTACTGACGATGGCAAAAAACCGCACCACGCCGACCATCAAATTTTTCGACGGCTTTTTACCGGGAGATGTCGCCGATGCAGAGGCTGTGCTGCGTGCTGTACAGGCTCATCAACAGGAAACCGGTGAAACCCCTGCGGCGGTGATCCCGATGAACGACTTCACCGTGCGCGCCGCCAGCCTGCTGACGGAGCATTACCAGCTTCACGGCAATGATTGCCAGACAATCACCAACTGCCGTGACAAATTTGTGATGAAGCAAATCCTGCAAGATGCCGGTCTGCCGGTGCCTCGCTTCGCTGCGTTTCGCACCCTCAGCGAGCTGAAAAACCTGATCGCAGAGTTTGGTCTGCCGGTGGTGATTAAACCGCGTGAACTGGCGGGCAGCCTGGGCGTGTTGAAAATCAGTCACGAACAGGAAATCGAAGAAGTGTTTGCCCGCTGCGTTACCGATGTGATTTCACTCAATGGTGAATCCTTTGCGCCGGAAGACTTGTTCCAGGTCGAGGAATATGTCCCGGCCTGGCAGGAAGTCAGCGTGGAGGTGATCAATCAGGGCGACTATCACCGGGCCATGGCGGTTACCGACAAATATCTCGGTGAAGAGCCGAACTTTGTCGAAGTGGGCCACAGTATGCCGTCGCTGCACAGTGACAATCAGGCCCTGCGTGACATCGCTGAACGCGCCTGTCATGCCCTGGGGATCCGTTACGGGGTGGCGCACTTTGAAGCCCGTATTACGCCAGCCGGTGAGATCAAAATCATCGAAGTGGGGGCGCGTACCGGCGGCGACACCATCATGGATCTGGTGGAAAGAACCTACGGCATCAACCCGTATGAACTGCACGTACTCAGCCATCTGAACAAACTCAAACCGCTGCCGGAGACGCTCGAGCCGCGCGGCCTGAGCGCCGTCGCTTTTATTAAAGCCGACGTGGGCGTGATCGAGAAAATCACCTTGCCCGCCAGCCTGCCCGATCATGTGGTGAATATGCAGGTTACCGCTAAGCCGCTTGATTTGTCGAAAAAGCTGGTGTCGTGGAAAACCCGTGAAGGTTCCGTCGAGTATTTCTGGCCACAGCGTGCCGCAGAACCGGGTTTTGACGAGCACTTAACGATTGCTGATCAATACGCCCGTTCGCTGTTTACCCTCCGTCAGGCCTGATATCCCCCGAGCCACCTCATGCGGGGTGGCTCCCGAACTTTTTTTAAGGAAAGCAACGATATGAACAGTGATCGTTTTGGATTAAAACGTTTCGTCTTTTCCCGCTTTGCCGGGTCACTGTGCGATCAGTTTCTGCTGTTTGCCGTGCCGCTGGCGATTTTGAAAGCGACCGGTTCCCTTACCTTTTCCTCGCTGGCATTCGTGATTGAATGGCTGCCGCGCATTCTGTTTTTCCCGCTGTCAGGTTTTCTGGCTGACCGTATTAAGCCCCGTTTTATCTTCTTTAACGTGGAAGCCGGACGCTGCGTGTTAATGGTGGTCGCTTTCCTGACCCTGACCTTTCATCCCGGCGCCACATTTCCGGTGCTGGCGGTCATGATGGCGCTGCTGTCAGTGGCCTATGTCCTGAACTTTGTCGCCACTGAGGCGCTGTTACCGCGCCATATCCCCGCAGAGACGCTGCCGAAAGCCCATTCCATGTTACAGGGTGTCGACCAGACCACGCAGGTTCTCGGCCCGGCGCTGGCAGTGGCCATTTCCGTCTATGGTGGCGTCGGGGCGATTTTAGCCTGTGCCGCCGTGCTGTTTGCCGTTTCTGCCATCAACTATCTGTTCCTAGAAACGCATGACCTTGAAGTGGCAGAGAAGATGAGTCTGCGTTCCATTTTGCAATCCAACATGACGGCGATTCAGGTGCTTAAGCAGAATAAAATCCTGCTGCATCTGTGTGCGCTGACCTGGGTGGTGAATCTGGTCTACGGTGCGGCGCTGGTGGTGAGTGCGGCGGTGATCCTCAAAGAGTTTCATCTGCCTGAGAGTTACTTTGGCGTATTACAGACCTCGGCGGCGCTTGTCACCATCGTGACGTTTTTCTTTGTACCGCGGATTGCCAAACGCTTCGGGCTTTCCACGCTGGGAACCCTGTCGTTTTGCGGCATGATATTGTCAGGTGCGCTGATGTCGCTTTCACTCGATTACGCGATGTATCTGGCCGGTTACGCCTTACTGATGGCGTTTGACGGCGCATTCAGCGTCTACCTGCGCACCTTACGCAGCCAGATTATTCCGCAGAAACATCTGGGGAAAACCATGGGGCTTATTGGTCTGATGAATATGTGTTCGGTCCCCGTGAGCGGTCTGGCGGTGACAGCACTGGCAGGCAGCTTTATGCCGTTGCAAATCATCGCCATCATTTTGATTTTTGCGCTGATCTTAGGATTGATGTTGATCGTCATTGGCCGCCGCGCGTTCGGCTACAACAGCTGGCTGCCGCCGGTCATCGCGCAGCCGCAGGCCTGAAAGGATCATCTCTTTTCAAACGATAAATAATGGGGAGAAAATCCCCTTTTCGGTTTATCCACATTTGTGCTTTGAGTTATCAGCGCACTGAATGGTATTTTTAAGGCCATTTATCTGCGCTGAGAAAAAACAGACATTATGTCGATAAAACGCTATCCGCAACTGGCCCACTGGGGCGCTTATACCGCCGTGGTGGAAGATGGCCGGTTGATCCGCTGCGAGCCTTATCAGGCCGATGCCGATCCTTCCCCTTTACTCGATTCCATTGCGCCGCTGGTTTATTCCGACAAACGTATCCGCAAACCGGCAGTGCGCCGCTCGTGGCTGAAACACCGCGAAAACAGCGATCGCTCGCTGCGTGGCCGTGAAGATTTCGTCGAAGTGGACTGGGATCTGGCGCTGGATCTGGTGGCTGAAGAGAATAAACGCGTACGTGACCGCTACGGTGCGTCCGGTATTTTCAACGGCTCTTACGGCTGGTCATCCGCCGGTCGTCTGCATCATGCCCGTTCGCTGGTGCGTCGTTTTTATTTCACCGGCGGCGGTGGCGTGGATCAGCAGGGCAACTACAGCTGGGGTTCGGCGCAGTTCTTCCTGCCGTATGTTATCGGGACGTTTACCCCGCTGACCGGGCGCGTGACCTCGTGGCCGAGCGTGGTGGAACATGCTGAGATCCTGGTGGCGTTCGGCGGACTGGCGTTGAAAAATGCGCAGGTGGCGTCCGGCGGCGCAGTGGAACATACCCTGAAACCGGCACTGGAACAGCTGGCGAAGAAAGGCACCCGGGTCATTAACATCAGCCCGATGCGCGACGACTGCCCGGAATTCGTTAATGCCGAGTGGATCCCGATCCGCCCGAACACCGACGCCGCGCTGATGATGGCGGTCGCCTATGAAATTCAGCGCCGCGATGCGCAGGACGACGCGTTTCTGGCCAGCCACTGTGTCGGTTATCCGCAGCTTGCCGCCTATCTGCGTGGCGACACAGACGGCATCCCGAAAACCCCTGACTGGGCGAGCGACATCACCGGCGTACCGGCTGAACGTATTGCGCGTCTGGCTGACGATCTGATCGGCGTACGCAGCTTTATCACCTGTTCCTATTCCGTGCAGCGCGCCCACCGCGGCGAGCAACCTTACTGGATGATGATCGCCATCTCCGCCATGCTCGGGCAGGTCGGTTTGCCGGGCGGCGGCTTCTCGTTCGGTCATGGCTCGATGAACAGCGTGGGCAATCCGCGTTATGACACGCCGGGGCCAGCCGTCAGCGCCGGACCGAATCCGTCCGGTTTGTCGATCCCGGTGGCGCGTATCAGCGACATGTTGCTCAATCCCGGCCAGCCGTATGAATTCCAGGGCGAGACGCTGAATTATCCTGATATCCATCTGGTGCACTGGGCGGGCGGTAATCCGTTCCATCATCATCAGCAGCTTAACCGTCTGGTGGAAGGCTGGCAGAGACCGGACACGGTGATTGTGCAGGATAACGTCTGGACACCGGCGGCGCAGATGGCGGATATCGTGCTGCCCGCGACGACCTCGCTGGAACGTAACGATATCGGCGGATCGTCGCGTGACCGCTTCGTGCTGGCGATGCATCAGGCGATAGCGCCTCAGCATCAGGCGCGTAACGATTTTGATATTTTCGCGGATATTGCGGATCGTCTCGGTTATCGCGAGCAGTTCACGCAAGGGCGCAATGAAGATCAGTGGCTGCGCCATATTTACCGTCAGTGCGGTGAGGCACAGAAAGGCACCGGCGTGGAATGGCCGGACTTCGAAACGTTCTGGGAGCGCGGTTTTGTTGAACTGCCGATGCCGGAAAAAGATTACGTGTTCTTCGAGGAATTCCGCAAAAGCCCGCGCGCTAATCCGCTCGGCACGCACAGCGGCAAAATCGAACTGTTCTCTGAAACCATCGCCGGTTACGGTTACAAAGATTTTGCGCCGCATCCCGAATGGCAGCCGCCGGTGGAATGGCTGGGGGCAGAAAGCGCGAAACAGTGGCCGCTGCACCTGATTTCCATCCAGCCGAAAGATCGTCTGCACAGCCAGCTTGATCAGTCTCCGCTGGCGCAGGCGAACAAAACCGCCGGAAAAGAGACGCTGTTTATGCATCCGGAAGATGCGGGCAGCCGTCAGCTGAAAAACGGCGACCGGGTGAAAGTGCACAATACACGCGGCAGTTGTCTGGCGGGCGTGTCGCTGAACGACGGGATCACGCGCGGCGTGGTGCTGATGTCCACCGGCGCCTGGTTTGATCCGGGCTTTGGCGGTCAATGGCAGGAAACCGAGCAAGCCGGCAACCCGAATGTGCTGACGCTCGACATCGGCACGTCGCGTCTGACGCAGGGGCCGAACGCCATGAGCTGCTTAGTCGACGTTGAGGCTGTTTAGCGTCTTTTTAATCAGTTAGGCTCTTTTGAGATAAATCGGGCCTATTTTCACCACTGGTTACATTTTGCGGGATTATGTTTCGATTGCCTGCTGGCGGTAGATCTCATAAACCAGCTAAATTGAACGTCCCAGAGGTATTGATTGGTGAATCATCAACGTGCTCTGCATGTTGATACCGATTAAATTTGCACCAACCTACGCGGATGCGTAGGTTTTTTTTTGCCTCAATTCCGGCACACCGATCAGTTCCCTCCTAAACTCTCTCTGACTGTCGTCATTTTTCAGCGGCTTATAGTATGCTGTTTCCCCAACCTTTTTCTTTCAAGATCAGGGATGACACATAAGGAGATGGCAAACATGTATAACTTTCTTTTCGCCGCGTTCAGGTGGCTTTTCCGTCTGATGTTCAGGGTTACGGTGACCCCGGTGAAAAACAACTTTGATTACCCGCGTTTAATCCTCACGCCTAACCATGTTTCGTTTATTGACGGCATGCTGCTGGTGCTTTTCCTGCCGATCAAACCGGTATTTGCGGTGTATTCCAACATCACGGACAGTTGGTTTATGCGCTGGCTGAAACCCTACGTGGATTTCATGCCGCTGGATCCGACCAAACCGATGGCGATCAAGCATCTCATCCGTCAGGTCGAAAAAGGGCGTCCGGTGATTGTGTTCCCGGAAGGCCGCATCACGGTGACCGGCTCACTGATGAAGATTTATGACGGCGCGGCCTTTGTGGCGGCGAAGTCTGGCGCAACGGTGATCCCGGTGCGTATCGACGGGGCGGAATACACGCCGTTTGGCCGCCTGTTCGGCAGCTTTAAAATCCGCTGGTTCCCGAAAGTCACTATCAACCTGTTACCGCCAACCACCATTCCGATGCCGGAGGCCGCACGTTCCCGCGACCGCCGCGTGCTGGCCGGTGAGCACTTACATCAGATCATGATGCAGGCGCGCATGGACACCCGCGAGCCGCAAACGCTGTATCAGGCGCTGCTGTCTGCGCAAACCCGTTATGGCCGCCGCAAACCCTGCATCGCCGATATCGCCTTCAAAGAAGATTCCTATCAGGGCCTGCTGAAAAAATGTCTCGGTGTCAGCCGCATACTGCAACGTTTTACCCGCGAAGGTGAGCACGTCGGCATGCTGCTGCCGAATGCCACCATCATGGCGGCGGCGCTGTTTGGCGCGTCGATGCGCAACCGCATTCCGGCGCTGCTCAACTACACCGCCGGGGCGAAAGGGCTGCAAAGCGCGATGAAAGCCGCGCAGATCAAAACCATCGTGACCTCCCGCCAGTTCCTTGAGAAAGGCAAACTGACGCATCTGCCGGAAAATGTGCCGGAGGCGAACTGGGTCTATCTGGAAGATCTGAAAGATACCGTGACCACGCAGGATAAGCTGTGGATCCTGTTCCATCTGATCTTCCCGCGCCGTGCGATGTTGCCGCAACAAGCCGACGATGCGGCGCTGGTGCTGTTTACCTCCGGCTCAGAAGGCAATCCGAAAGGGGTGGTGCATTCCCACGCCAGCCTGCTGGCGAACGTTGAGCAAATCCGTACCGTGGCTGACTTCACGCCGCGTGACCGCTTTATGTCGTCGCTGCCGCTGTTCCATGCCTTTGGCCTGACGGTCGGCTTGCTGACCCCGCTGATGACCGGCGCGCGGGTATTCCTGTATCCCAGCCCGCTGCATTACCGCATCGTGCCGGAACTGGTTTACGACCAGAACTGTACCGTGCTGTTCGGCACCTCAACCTTCCTCGGCAATTACGCGCGCTTTGCGCATCCGTATGATTTCGCGCGGTTGCGTTATGTGGTGGCGGGGGCGGAAAAACTGTCTGAAAGCACCAAAGAAATCTGGCAGAACAAATTCGGTATCCGCATTCTGGAAGGCTACGGCGTGACCGAATGTGCGCCGGTGGTGGCAATTAACGTGCCGATGGCGACCAAAGTGAATACCGTCGGTAAGATTTTGCCGGGCATGGAATCACGTCTGATTACCGTTCCGGGAATCGAAGAAGGCGGTCGCCTGCAACTGCGCGGGCCGAACATCATGAAAGGTTACCTGCGCGTGGAAAATCCGGGCGTACTGGAAAGGCCACAGGCTGAAAATGCCGCAGGCGAGATGCAGGCGGGCTGGTATGACACCGGTGATATCGTCACGCTGGATGAAAAAGGTTACTGCGCCATCCGGGGGCGCGTGAAGCGTTTTGCCAAACTGGCAGGGGAAATGGTCTCGCTGGAAAGTGTCGAACAACTGGCGATCAGCGCGTCACCGGATAAACAGCACGCGGCGACCTCACGCAGCGATGCCAGCAAAGGCGAGGCGCTGGTGCTGTTCACCACCGATCCTGAATTACGTCGCGATGCGCTGAGCAAAGCCGCCCGTGAACTCGGGCTGCCGGAGCTGGCGGTGCCGCGTGATATTCGTGTCGTTAAAGCCTTACCGTTGCTGGGCAGCGGTAAACCCGATTTTGTCACCCTGCGCGAGATGGCAGAAAAACCGGAGAGTGAGGCATGAGTCAGCCTTCAGTGGCGGCCGCCGGGCCGCTGATGTCAAAAAGTATGACCGCCGTGATTGTGGCGCAGTTCCTGTCGGCTTTTGGCGATAACGCCCTGCTGTTTGCCGCGCTGGCATTGATCAAACAACAGCTGTACCCCGACTGGAGTCAGCCGGTGTTACAGATGGCGTTTGTGGCGACCTATATTATCCTCGCGCCGTTTGTCGGGCAGTTCGCTGACAGCTTCTCTAAAGGCCGCGTCATGATGGTCGCCAACCTGCTGAAACTGGCAGGGGCGGCGGTGATTTGCGCCGGAATGAACCCGTTCCTCGGTTATACACTGGTCGGCATCGGTGCCGCGGCATATTCACCGGCGAAATACGGCATTCTCGGCGAGATCGCCAGCGGCGAACAGCTGGTAAAAGCCAACGGCCTGATGGAAGCCTCAACCATTGCCGCGATCCTGCTGGGGTCGGTGGCCGGTGGGGCGCTGGCGGACTGGAGCATTCTGGCGGCGCTCGGTATCTGCGTGCTGGCTTACGGCGCGGCGGTAGCGGCGAACTGGTTTATTCCGAAGCTTAACCCGGCGCGTCCGGGGCAGTCGTGGAATCCGGCAAACATGAGCCGGACATTTTTCTCCGCCTGTAAAACACTGTGGCAGGACGGCGAAACCCGCTTCTCGCTGATGGGCACCAGTTTGTTCTGGGGCGCAGGCGTGACGCTGCGCTTCCTGCTGGTGCTGTGGGTGCCGGTGGCGCTGGGTATCACCGATAACAAAACCCCGACGTTGCTCAACGCCATGGTGGCGATCGGGATTGTGCTGGGTGCGGGCGCGGCAGCGAAACTGATCCGTCTGGACACCGTCAAACGCTGCCTGCCCGCGGGCGTTGCCATCGGCATTGCCGTGGTGGTATTTGCGTTACAAACCAGCATGTTGAGTTCCTACATTGTGCTGGTGGTGGTGGGGATCCTGGGCGGTTTCTTTGTGGTGCCGCTGAATGCGTTGTTACAGCATCGCGGGAAAATCTCTGTCGGCGCGGGGAATGCCATTGCCGTGCAGAACCTTGGAGAAAACACCGCCATGCTGCTGATGCTCGGTCTGTATTCGCTGGTGGTGATGGCGGGTGCGCCGGTAGTGGCAATTGGCATCGGATTCGGTGTGGTGTTCGCGCTGGCGATCGCCGGGTTGTGGATCTGGAAGAACATGCAGAAACGCCGTCTGGCGTAATGTTATTTGGCATAAAAGAAAAGGGCGCTCAGCGCCCTTTTTTGTTGCCTGCAATCCGGTGCTTATGGCGCCGGAATGGTGAAGCGTTTGTGGATATTTTCCAGATCCGCGAGGATTTCCGCATCAAGCGTCACATCCTGACTGTCGATGTTGATCTTCAGCTGTTCCAGCGTGGTCGCGCCTAACAGTGTACTGGCGACGAACGGTTGCTGACGCACAAAGGCCAGCGCCATCTGTGAAGGATCCAGATTGTGTTTCTTCGCCAGCGCCACGTATTCGGCAATCGCCGCTTCCGCCTGCGGTGAAGAGTAACGGGTGAAGCGGCTGAACAGCGTATTACGCGCTCCGGCCGGTTTCGCGCCGTTGAGGTATTTACCGCTCAGCGTGCCGAAGGCCAGGCTGGAATACGCCAGCAGTTCCACGCCTTCATGCTGACTGATTTCCGACAACCCGATTTCAAAGCTGCGGTTCAGCAGGCTGTACGGGTTTTGAATGGAAACGATACGCGGCAGATCGTGTTTTTCCGCCAGTTGCAGATAACGCATCACGCCCCACGGGGTTTCGTTCGACACCCCGATATAACGGATTTTACCGGCGCGTACCTGTTCGTTCAGCGCTTCCAGCGTTTCCAGCAAGGTCACCGGAGATTGCTCTTCGGTGTACTGATAGCTCAGTTTGCCGAAGAAGTTGGTCTGGCGCTGCGGCCAGTGCAACTGATAGAGATCCAGATAATCCGTGTTCAGACGTTGAAGACTGGCATCCAGTGCCGCGCGGATATTTTTGCGATCCAGCATCTGAGCCGGGCGAATGGCGTTGTCACTGCCACGGGAAGGTCCGGAGACTTTGCTCGCCAGAACAATTTTCTCACGGTTGCCCCGGGCTTTCAGCCAGCTGCCGATATAGCTTTCCGTCAGACCCTGCGTTTCAGGGCGCGGCGGAACGGGATACATCTCTGCGGTATCAATCAGGTTGATGCCCGCCGCAACGGCGTAATCGAGTTGCTGGTGGGCGTCGGCTTCGCTGTTTTGTTCACCAAAAGTCATGGTGCCAAGTCCCAGTAAGCTCACTTCTAAAGAACTGTGGGGTATACGGTGATATTGCATTGCCGGTCTTCCTTTATATCTGAGAATGTCAGCCTGTTAGAAAAAGCGCCTTAACTGACTATATACAAGGCAGGCAGATGGGGGAAGTGGCAGTGTGTGCGGGAGAAACGGCGCGGGCGGGGGATAAAATGTAAAGAGCCAGTCATGAGAACCGGC
The DNA here is from genome assembly GCF_004330295.1 of Rahnella victoriana. Lineage (GTDB taxonomy): Bacteria > Pseudomonadota > Gammaproteobacteria > Enterobacterales > Enterobacteriaceae > Rahnella > Rahnella victoriana. The sequence continues at coordinate 68,627 of NZ_SJOJ01000018.1, read as the reverse complement.
TCCCTCAGGGTAAAGAGAAATCCTGCTTAACGCTTCATGACCTGGCTGACATTATCATTGTTGATCTGGCGGTCATTGCCTTGCTCATCTGTATAACTCAGCAGACCGGTGGATTTATCCAACTTGGGTTTGCCGTCGGTCAGGATCATATTGCCGTCTTTGGTTGAGATCACATAGTCGCTGGCACAACCCGCGAGACCCAACACCAGAATCGCAGCACCTGCTGCCATCAACGTTTTCTTCATCATGGTTAACATTCCTTTTTGTCAGTACCGAAGAGAGTCACAATTTAGCGTAGCAAACTATGCCGCAGGCGTCGGAAAATGATATCGGTTAAAGCTGAAAATGCCGGGCCAGCAGCGCGGCGGTGAAACGCTTCTTAAGATAGAAGCCACGCGGCAGCGTCATCACCGGTTGGCCGAATTCGCCGATCGCTTCGGTCAGCGCTTTGCTGTTTGCGGCTTTTGGTCGTATTTGCAGAAATTCCCCGTGACGCGCGGTGATGCTTTCCACTTTGCCCAGCACGATCAAATCCATCAGTTCTTCCCAGTCCTGACGCAACTGGTCGTCTTCTTCCTGCGAGGGTTGCCACAATAAGGGCGCGCCGATGTGGCGCTCCGCCAGCGGGATCTGTCGCTCTCCTTCCACCGGTATCCACAGCACCCGCGCGAGTTTGTGGCGCACATGGCTGTTTTCCCACGTTACGCCGCTGTTGCCGGTTAACGGGGCGACGCAGACAAACGTGGTTTCCAGCGGCCTGCCACGGGAATCAATAGGGATGGTTTTCAGCTCAATACCGAGGTCGGCGAAATCCTGCTCCGGTTTGCTTCCTGCCACCGCACCGAGATAGACCTCGAGCAACATGCCGACCCAGCCTTTTTCCCGTTTCAGGTTTTCAGGAATAGGCAGCCCGGCGTGGGTGGCAAGTTCACCCAATGTATGACCCGCCAGAGATTGCGCGCGGAGCAACAGCGCCTGTTCGTTGTGCGGGGGCAGGGTGGCTGGCAAAGGAATAGACATAAAAAACAATGCTCACTCAATAGATTAAATTTCGTACTGCTTTTGTCGGGCACAGGGAATAAAAACGTATCCCTGTGGAACAATGAAATAATAGCATGATTTGCCTTAGGTTTTTTTTCGCTTTCTGGCCTGTTTTGTTCTCAGATGATTAGGTTGATCACCTGTTGAAGGCGACAATGAACAGGATCTTCCACCTACTTATCCACAGATTTCTTGGATAACCTCGTCTTAATCCGATCACTGGTTCGATTTACAGGCTTGACGCGCGGGGTTTTATCCAATTTTTGGGCTGACCGCGTCAACTTTTAGGCGATCGCTGTGGATAAAAACGACATTGGTGGATCTTTCGCCAGATCACTTTTGAGTGTGAGATAACTCTCATTTTTTGCCCTGGGATAACTGTGTGAAATGTCTTTATCGTTATGTTTTAAAGGGATTTAATGGGATTTAATTTTTGGGATAAAAATAAGTTCCGCAGAGTTTTACCCCGCTTACTATGAAGTTCTTCACATATCTATCCACAGAAAAAGTGAATAAAATCGCGGGTGATTTCAAAAATCTGTTTATAACTTGGCGTATAACTGTGAGTTATCCCATTTTTATTCATGCGGTTCGGCATTAACCAGTGGTTTACCGCCTGTTGGTAGTATGAAACAATCAGAACATCTATGAGTTTAAGCTATTGAGGTAGTCCGGTGATCGATGATGATGGCTACCGCCCGAATGTTGGTATTGTAATCTGTGACAAGCAGGGTCAGGTGTTGTGGGCCAGACGATACGGCCAGCACTCCTGGCAGTTTCCGCAAGGGGGCATCAACCCCGGCGAAACCGCTGAGCAGGCCATGTACCGCGAGCTGTTTGAGGAAGTGGGGCTTGGCCGTAAAGATGTGCGTATTCTGGCTTCAACCCGTAACTGGTTACGTTATAAATTGCCAAAACGTTTGGTGCGTTGGGACACAAAGCCGGTTTGTATCGGCCAAAAGCAAAAATGGTTCTTGCTGCAACTGATGTGTAACGATGCTGATATCAATATGCAGCGCAGCAGTACGCCTGAATTTGATGGCTGGCGTTGGGTGAGTTTCTGGTATCCGGTTCGTCAGGTGGTGTCATTCAAACGCGATGTTTACCGGCGCGTCATGAAAGAGTTTTCCACTACGATTATGCCGATGCAGGAAGTCTCTCTTCCCAGGACATCACCCGCTTATCGTCGTAAAAGAGGCTAAGTCACGAAGAGATGCTCACGCGTTTGCGAGAAATTGTTGAAAAGGTAGCAATGGCGTCCAGCCTCAATGATGCGCTGGACGTACTGGTCAACGAAACCTGCCTGGCGATGGACACAGAAGTGTGTTCCGTCTATCTCGCTGACAATGACCGCCGTTGTTATTACCTGATGGCGACGCGAGGTTTGAAAAAACCTCGCGGGCGGACTATTACGCTGGCCTTTGATCAGGGGATTGTCGGACTGGTAGGGCGTCTGGCAGAACCCATCAACCTTGCCGATGCGCAGAGCCATCCCAGCTTCAAATACATTCCTGCCGTAAAAGAAGATCTTTTCCGATCCTTTTTGGGCGTGCCGATCATTCACCGTCGTCAGCTGCTGGGCGTGCTGGTTATTCAGCAACGTGAACACCGTCAGTTCGACGAGAGTGAAGAGTCATTTATGGTCACGCTGGCGACTCAGCTGGCGGCGATCCTCTCTCAGGCACAGCTGAATGTCCTTTACGGGCGTTTCCGCCAGACCCGCGTCCGCGCACTTGCGGCATCGCCGGGCGTGGCGATCGGTATCGGCTGGCAGGACAGCTCGCAGCCTTCGCTCGACCATGTTTATATGGCGTCCACGCTCGATACCGTGCGTGAACGCGAACGACTGACCCGCGCACTGGAAGATGCCGGTGCGGAATTCCGCCGTTTCAGCAAACGCTTCACCGCCAGCGCACAGAAAGAAAGCGCCGCGATTTTCGATCTCTATTCCCACCTGCTTAACGATGCCCGTCTCAAACGCGAATTGTTCGCCCAGATAGATCAGGGTGCGGTGGCCGAGTGGGCGGTCAAAAAGGTGGTTGAAGAGTTCGCTGCACAATTTGCCAGCCTGCAGGATACCTATCTGCGTGAGCGCGGCAGTGATTTACGCGCCCTGGGCCAGCGTCTGGTATTTCATCTCGATGACACCATTCAGGGCAACACGCAGTGGCCAGAACGTTTCATACTGGTCGCCGATGAACTGACTGCCACCTTGCTGGCGGAAGTGCCGCAAGACAGGCTGGCAGGCGTGGTGGTACGTGATGGTGCGGCCAACTCCCATGCGGCAATTTTAGTCCGTGCGATGGGCGTACCGACCATTATGGGCGCCGACATCCAGCCAGCCCTGCTCAGCCAGCGGCAACTGATCGTCGACGGTTATCGCGGTGAGTTGCTGATTGACCCGGAAGCCGTGCTGGTCACGGAATATAAGCGACTGATCAGCGAAGAAATGGAGCTGAGTCAGAAGGCTGAAGACGACGTTGAGCAACCGGCGGCGCTGAAAAGCGGCGAGCGGGTGAAAGTCATGCTCAATGCCGGTCTGAGTGCCGATCACGAAAAACTGTTTGGCAGCCGCGTTGACGGTGTCGGGCTGTACCGCACTGAAATACCGTTCATGCTGCAAAGCGGTTTCCCTTCCGAGGAAGAGCAGGTCGCGCAATATCAGGGCATGTTACAGCTGTTTCCGCAAAAGCCGGTGACGCTGCGTACGCTGGATATCGGTTCCGACAAACAACTGCCTTATATGCCCATCAGCGAGGAAAACCCGTGTCTGGGCTGGCGTGGCATCCGCATTACCCTCGATCAGCCGGAAATTTTCCTGATCCAGGTGCGCGCCATGCTGCGTGCTAATGCCGCGACCGGTAATCTCGGCATTCTTTTGCCGATGGTCACCAGCCTCGAAGAGATTGATGAGGCGCGGCGTTTAATCGATCGCGCCGGGCGCGAGGTGGAAGAACAGCTGGGTTATGAGCTGCCACGAACCCGCCTTGGCGTGATGATTGAAGTGCCGTCGATGGTCTTTATGCTGCCTGCGCTGGCCGGGCGGGTAGAATTTATTTCGGTCGGCACCAACGACCTGACGCAATATCTGCTTGCTGTCGATCGTAACAATACGCGGGTCGCCGGGCTTTACGACAGCCTGCATCCGGCGATGTTGCGGGTGCTCAAGCAAATCGTTACCAGCGCAGAAGCGGCCGGACTGGATGTCAGTTTGTGCGGTGAGATGGCGGGCGATCCGATGGGGGCTCTGCTGCTCACCGGCATGGGCTTTCGTAATCTCAGCATGAACGGCCGCAGCGTCGCCCGTGTGAAATACCTGCTGCGCCGTATCGAATTGCATGACGCCGAAGAGCTGGCCGGACGGGTATTGCAGGCGCATTTCACCACCGATGTGCGTCATATGACCGCTGCATTTATGGAACGACGCGGACTGGGCGGCCTGATCCGTGGGGGTAAATAAGCGCCGGACGCCACGTTCTGCGCTGCGTTATGCTCATCCTGATGGCCTTGCGACGCAGGATGAGATGATTTTTTACAGAACTTTTCCAGCGGCTTAGCCCCGGAAAACCTTCCGGCTATGCTACTATTCGCTCCCTGCTGGCCCCTGACCGGGCAATAATGATAAACAATTTGTGGTGATAGATGAGCAACAGCTATCTGGCGTTTCCCCAGTTTGATCCGGTGATTTTCTCAATCGGACCGGTATCTCTCCACTGGTACGGACTGATGTATTTAGTCGGTTTTGTCTTCGCGATGTGGCTGGCGGTGCGCCGTGCCAATAAGCCAGGCAGCGGCTGGACCAAAGACGAAGTCGAAAACCTGCTTTATGCCGGTTTCCTCGGGGTGTTCCTCGGGGGGCGTATCGGTTACGTTTTCTTCTACAACCTGCCTCTGTTCCTCGAAAATCCGCTATATCTGTTCAAAGTCTGGGATGGCGGCATGTCCTTCCACGGCGGCCTGATTGGCGTGATCGTGGTGATGCTGATTTTTGCCCGTCGTACCAAACGCAACTTCTTCCAGGTTGCCGATTTTATCGCGCCGCTGATCCCGTTTGGTCTGGGTGCCGGTCGTTTAGGTAACTTCATCAATGGCGAACTGTGGGGCCGTGTGACCACCGATGTGCCCTGGGCGATGCTGTTCCCCGGTTCCCGTCAGGAAGATATCGCCATTGCCGCCGCGGATCCTAAATGGCAGCCTTTGCTGAACCAGTACGGCGTATTGCCGCGCCATCCTTCCCAGCTGTATGAACTGCTGCTTGAAGGCATCGTACTGTTCATCATCCTGAACCTGTTTATCCGCAAATCACGCCCGATGGGCGCGGTATCAGGCTTGTTCCTGATCGGTTATGGCTTATTCCGCATCATCGTTGAACATTTCCGCCAGCCGGATGCACAGCTTGGCCTGTTCGACGGGGTCATCAGCATGGGACAGGTGCTGTCCATTCCAATGGTTGTCATTGGCCTGATTATGATGGTCTGGGCATATCGCCGTCCGCAGAAACAATTGTCGTGAGGTAACATGAAACAGTATCTGGATTTAATGCAGAAAGTGCTCGACGAGGGCACCCCTAAAGCCGACCGTACCGGTACTGGCACGTTGTCGATTTTTGGTCATCAGATGCGTTTCAACTTGCAGGAAGGCTTCCCGCTGGTCACGACTAAACGCTGTCATTTGCGCTCCATCATTCATGAACTCCTGTGGTTCCTGAAAGGCGAAACCAACATCGCCTATCTGCGTGATAACAATGTCAGCATCTGGGACGAATGGGCTGACGAAAATGGCGATCTCGGACCGGTTTACGGTAAGCAATGGCGCGCCTGGGGCGCTGCTGATGGCAAGCAAATCGACCAACTGGCAAACGTGGTTGAACAGCTGAAAAAAGACCCGGATTCGCGCCGCATTATCGTGTCTGCATGGAACGTGGGCGAACTGGATCAGATGGCGCTGGCGCCATGCCATGCGTTCTTCCAGTTCTATGTGGCCGACGGTAAATTATCCTGTCAGCTGTATCAGCGTTCATGCGATATCTTCCTCGGCCTGCCGTTTAACATCGCCAGCTATGCGCTGCTGGTGCATATGATGGCGCAACAGTGTGATCTGGAAGTCGGTGACTTTGTCTGGACTGGTGGCGATACGCATCTCTACAGCAACCACATGGACCAGACCCATCTGCAACTGACCCGTGAGCCACGGGCCTTGCCAAAACTGGTGATTAAACGCAAACCTGCCTCCTTGTTTGATTACAACTTCGAAGATTTTGAGATTGAAGGGTACGATCCGCATCCTGCGATCAAAGCGCCTGTCGCGATCTGATTCTCCGTTGTTTACCGCCTGACCCTGTCGTCAGGCGGTGATTTACCTCTCTTCACGTTTCCTGCTGCACTTTTTACTCTTTTTCCTGACGAATCCCACTCCGATTTTCATCCGGATGTTATCCCTGCGAGGCATCACGCAAACTTTCTGTCGCGTGCGTTTTGTTGCAGCGATTGCTCTGAAGACATCCTGGAAAAAATGCTTTTGCCGCTGGCAGTAAAAATCTAAACGCCTATTTTGACCGCATGAAAACAGATAAGCGTGCAGGAGAGCAGGGAATGTCGCTGGTTGAAATGATGGTCGTGGTGGCGCTGGTAGCCATGTGTACATTATGGGGAATCCACAGCTGGCGCAGTTATCAGCAGGCCCTGACGCTCGAACAACATGCCCAGCAGTTGCGGATGTCACTGTATGGCACTCAGGCTGAAGCCAATCATTACAATCGCTCTGCGGTGTTATGGGCGGTCGAAGGGCGCGCCGGATGCGTGGGAACGGGAACCCGACCTGCTGATTGTCATCATGCGACCGGTAAAATCTTTACCCTCACTGATCCGGATATTGAGTTGCTCGATTTTACCAACAAATCGATGGGTTTTTACGGGCTGCGTAACGCGGCAATGGCCGGACATCTGACCCTGAAAAATTCAGCCGGAAGCCTGCGGGTAGTGCTTTCCGCCAGAGGCCGGCTGCGCATATGCAGTGAAAATCAGCCTTTGCTCGGTATCGGGGTATGCCAGTGATGACTTCGCGCTGTCAGGGATTCACCTTACCAGAGGTCATGATTGCGATGGGGATTGGCAGCATGCTGATGCTCAGCGTTGCGCAGCTCTATCCGCTGATACGTCAGAGAAGTCAGAGCCTGGGAAGGCATTATCAGCTGGAACAACTGCTGCGTCAGACGCTTTTTACCGTCGCGAAAGATCTCCGGCGAGCGGGTTTCTGCAACGGCGACTGTGACGGCAAACCGGTCATTATCGGTAACGCTGCCGGTGAAGCCACCGGTTCATGCGTTATTGTTCAGTATGACCTGAACCGCAACGGACGCTGGGAAAAACAAGACACTGCGGAGTCTGAGTATTTTGGCTATCGCCTGCATCAGGGGAGCATTGAAATCCAACGCGGGGCGGGGGACTGCAGCAGTTCCGGCTGGGAAAAGCTTCTCGATACGTCAGAAGTTAAAGTCACAACCTTTAGGGTGACGGAAACGGCGGGAATTTATCCGGGTAGCCTTTACACCCTGCAACTGGGAGCCAGCTGGAGCAACGAGCCGTTAATTCACCGGCAGGTCACCGACGTGCTGGCCGGGCATGCTTTATGAGCCGCAGAACGCGCACTGACATGCAAAGTGTTGGCCTGCTACGACAAAAGGGGAGTGCCATGATATTGAGCGTGATGGTCATGATGGGATTGGGTCTGCTTGCCCTCAACGCCCTGCAACAGCAGCTTTCAGCGGGGCTGGCACTGACATCAAATCAGCACCGTTATGTAATTGCCTGGGAAAATGCCGCGTCAGCCTTATCCTGGGGCATCCGTCAGCCCTGGAGAAATGTGCAGGAACCACAATGGCAATGTCTGAATGTGGCATCGGGCGTGGTGGTCACGGGAAAAGGCAGAGCCTGTGTCAGGCCGTCATTGCGGAAAGACATTTTTCTGGTGCGCGGCGAGGGGCGAATGACGGAAGACAGCGAACCGGTCATGCTTTATCAGCAGGTGAGCAGGGAGGAACAGGCCGACGGCAGTTCGGGCTTTTTACCGCTAAAGCAGGGATGGCTGGATTTTTGCCCTGAAGCAGATGAGCGAATCTGCAATGAATAATCGCAACGCAACGCAGCACGGATTCAGCATGGCGGAAGTATTGATCGCGATGCTATTGCTGTCCGTTTCGCTGCTGGGATTACTGAATTATTACCAGGTACTGACCTATGGATTTATGCGTCAGTGGCAGGTTCAGCAGGCATGGGAAGATGCACATTCACAGCTTGAAGCCTGTTCAGTAACAGGAAAGGGCGCAGAGATTTTGGCAAAAGGCTGGGATTATCAGCTGTCTGATGCTTTCGCCGGAAAATCGTGCGGGCTGGTCAGTGTAGTCGTCCAAACCCCTGCAAAATATCAGGCGGGGTTGCAGCGCTTTTACTGCAGATAACTTCTCAGAATAAGAGATGGTGAACCGCTAAATGTAGGGCAAAAATAGCGTTAAGCCCCTTGCAATGGTGGGCTAACAGCTTAGAGTGGTTTAACAGGGTGATTTTTCCCTCTCGGGAGCATTTGACTTTATGGCATGGGTTGAATGAAATCTCAGACAGGGCAGCCCGATGGATTTTTTACAACTATCCTGTCCCGGCGGGGTCTGAACAGAGTCAACCGCAGAAAATGGCAGGTTGAGGTTCATGGATAACTGAACCGCTTATTTTATTGCCCGTGTGGCACGTTTATTCGATTGAGGGAGAGTGGCAATGTTGAAACAGGTTACCCGAATTTACGGGTTACTGTTGTTATTGACCTTTTGGGCCCCTGTTGTCTCTGGTGCAGCCGAATGGCAGCCATACGCACAAGCTATCAATAAAAGTCAGAACGACCCGCGTCAGTATCAGGCCATCAAACTGGCCAATGATATGACAGTCTTGCTGGTGTCTGATCCTCAAGCTCCCAAGTCACTCGCCGCACTGGCTATCCCGGTCGGCTCGCTGGAAGACCCTGATTCTCAGCTGGGTCTGGCCCATTATACTGAGCACATGTTGCTGATGGGGTCGAAGAAATATCCTCAGCCGGAAAGCCTGTCAGAATTCCTGAAGAAACATGGCGGCAGCCATAACGGCAGCACGGCGTCTTACCGCACCGCGTTCTATCTCGAGGTGGAAAATGACGCTTTGCCGGAAGCCGTCGATCGTCTTTCGGATGCCATCGGTGAGCCTTTGCTGGATCCTGCCAACGGTGACCGCGAACGTAATGCTGTTAACGCCGAACTGACAATGGCCCGTTCGCGGGACGGCATGCGCATGGCGCAGGTTCGTGCTGAAACCTTAAACCCCGCGCATCCGGCTGCCCGTTTTTCCGGTGGTAATCTGGATACATTGAAAGATAAGCCGGGCAGTAAATTACATGACCAGCTGACCGCGTTCTATCAACGTTACTATTCTGCCAATCTGATGGTGGGCGTGATTTACAGTAATAAACCCCTGCCGGAGCTTGCTGATCTGGCCTCAGAAACGTTCGGGCAGATCGCCAATCATCACGCGGTAGTACCGGCGATAACGGTACCGACATTAACCGCTGCGCAGAAAGGTGAGTTCATACACTTTGTTCCCGCACAGCCGCGTAAAGAACTGCGCGTGGAATTTGCCATTGATAACAACAGTGCAGATTTCCGCAGTAAAACGGATACCTATATCAGTTACCTGATTGGTAACCGCAGCCCGAACACTTTGTCTGACTGGTTGCAGAAACAGGGGTATGCCGACGGGATCAGCGCAGGTGCTGACCCGATGGTTAACCGCAATATGGGTGTATTCAATATATCCGTTTCCCTAACGGATAAAGGCCTGGCGGAACGGGATACCGTTATTGCGGCTATTTTCAATTACCTCAATGAGATCCGCGCGCAGGGCATAAAAAAATCCTACTTTGATGAAATCGCACATGTCATGGCGCTCGACTTCCGCTATCCGGCGCTAACCCGCGATATGGATTACGTCGAATGGCTGGTGGATACCATGCTGCGCGTGCCTGTTGAACACGTTCTCGACTCGCCTTATCTGACCGACCAGTATGATCCTAAAGCGATAGAATCTCGCCTGACGGAAATGACGCCACAAAATGCGCGTTACTGGATCATCAGCCCGAACGAGCCGCACAATAAGGTGGCGTACTTTGTGAATGCCCCTTACGAGACAGATAAGGTGCCGCCAAAAACGTTTGAGCGATGGGCTACGCTGGAGAATGGCATTTCGCTGTCTTTGCCTGCGCTCAATCCTTACATCCCGGACTCTCTGGCGCTTGTCACCAAAGATTCCAAAGCGACAAAACCTGAGTTACTGGTTGAAGATAAAGGGCTGCGTGTGTTCTACATGCCGAGCCGTTATTTTGCTGACGAGCCTAAGGCGAATGTGACGGTGTCCTTCCGCAATGAGCAGGCACTCAGCACGGCTAAAAATCAGGTGTTATATGGCCTGACGGATTACCTCACCGGCGTGGCATTTGATCAGCTGAGCTATCAGGCCTCCATTGGTGGGATCACGTTCGGGACCTCGCCGGACAACGGTCTGCAATTTACCGCCACCGGTTTTACCGAGTGCCTGCCGGATTTACTGGCGGCGCTGGTGGATAACTATCCCGAGTTTAAACCGACTCAGGAACAGCTTGATCAGGCCAAGTCCTGGTATCTGGAACGGCTGGCGTCGGCGGACAAAGGCAAAGCCTTTGAACTGGCGCTGCAACCTGTTCAGCTCCTTTCCCGCGTGCCTTATACCGAGCGCAGCGAGCGTGAGAAGCTGGTTTCCGCCATCACGCTGGATGATGTGAATGCTTACCGTGAACAGCTGGTTCATCATGCGGCCGTGGAAGTGATGGTCGTGGGCAATATGACGGCTGATCAGGTTAAGGCGATGTCTCAGCAGATCATGCAAAAGCTGGGTGCGCACGGGACGCAGTGGTGGCGGGGTAAGCAGGCAGAAGTCACAGAGCCGCTCAAAGCCAATATCCAGCGTGTCGGTACCAGTTCAGACTCCGCGCTGGCGGCGGTGTATGTACCTACCGGTTACGATGAAGTACAAAGCATGGGCTACAGCGCGCTGCTCGGGCAGATTATTCAGCCGTGGTTCTACAGTCAGCTTCGCACACAGGAACAGTTAGGCTATGCCGTGTTTGCTTTCCCTATCCCGGTCGGGAAGCAGTGGGGGATTGGTTTCCTGCTGCAAAGCAACAGCAAGCAACCCGATTATCTGTATCAGCGTTATCTGGCGTTTTATCCGCAGGCTGAAAAGCGTCTGCGTGAGATGAAGGATGATGAGTTCCTGCAATATAAGCAGGGACTGGTAAATGAAATGCAGCAGCGTCCGCAGACCTTAGATGAAGAAGCCGATCGTCTTGGCAATGACTTCAGTCGCGGGAATCCTCAGTTTGATACCCGTGCGAATGTCATCCGGGTGATTGCGGGGCTGACACAAACTCAACTGGCGGATTACTTCCATCAGGCCGTGATTCAACAGGATGGTCTGGCGATGTTGTCACAGGTTTCGGGGAATGACAGCAAGACGCCGCAATATGCCGCGCCTGCAGGCTTTAAAACCTGGCCGGATACCTCAACGTTGCAACAGGCGTTTGAGCCTCACGCCGCTAGATAACCTGATGATATTCAGGGAAAAACAAAAGGACACATGAGCGTCCTTTTTTACGGCTTAAGAATGGTTTGCAGGTTTCTAGAGTTCAGCAATCAGGATTTTTGAACGACGCTGGTAGTTGTACATTTCCTGTTTCTGAATCGGCAGAACATCCACTTCCGCAGGTTTGAAGCCGCGCTCCTGGAACCAGTGAATGCTGCGGGTTGTCAGGACAAACAGCCGGTTCAGCCCCATCAGTTTCGCCTGGCTGGCAACACGTTGCAGCAGCATTTCACCGCGTGAGGAACTGCGGTAATCCGGGTGAACCGCCACGCAGGCCATTTCGCCGATCCCTTCATCATGGAACGGGTAGAGCGCCGCGCAGGCAATGGTCAGGTTGTCCCGCTCGATAATGGTGAATTTATCGATTTCCATTTCCAGCTGTTCGCGGGAACGGCGCACCAGAATACCTTGTTGTTCCAGCGGCCGGATAAGCTCAAGGATGCCGCCAATATCATTGATTGTGGCGCGGCGCACTTGTTCGGCACTTTCCATCACGATTTGCGTACCAATGCCGTCGCGGGAGAACAGTTCCTGAACCAGCGCGCCATCTTCCTGATAACTGATCAGGTGGCTGCGGCGGACACCGCTGCGGCAGGCTTTTACCGCGCCACGCAGGAACCGCACGGTACCGGAAAGATAATCTCCGCTGGATTCCATCTTGTCGATTCGCAGCTGTGCATCATTCGGGAACAGTTCGGAAATGATGTTGCCTTCCTCGTTGATCACTCCCTGCGAAGAACAGAAGCCGATCATTTTTTCCGCTTTCAGCTTAATCGCCAGTTGCGTCGCCACTTCTTCCGACGTCAGGTTGAAGCTTTCACCCGTGACAGAAACCGCTACCGGGCCGAGCAACACAATGGCGTTGCTGTCGAGCTGACGGTGAATGGCTTCTTCATCGATACGGCGGATACGGCCACTGTGGCAGTAATCAATCCCGTCATCGACGCCCAAAGGCTGAGCGATGATAAAGTTACCGCTGACCACGTTGATGTGCGCGCCTTGCAGTGGCGTATTATTCAGACTCATCGAGAGCCGCGCCGTGATATCGAGCTGTAACAAGCCGGCTGCCTGCTTGACCAGTTCGAGAGCACGGGCATCGGTGACGCGAATGTTTTTATGATAAATCGGTTCGTAATTATGCTCAGAAAGGTTCTCATCAATCTGCGGGCGGGCGCCATACACCACCACCAGACGGATGCCTAAACTGTGTAACAGTCCGATATCATTGACAATGTTGCTGAAGTTCTCATGTTCAATGGCTTCTCCACCGAGCATTACAACGAATGTTTTGCCACGGTGAGCATTAATATAGGGAACTGAGTGGCGAAATCCCTGAACCAGTTCAGTACTACGTTCCTTCACGGCAAAACCTCGTTTGAATTTTTATTCGTAATTTTTGTATTTTTATTCTTTTGTGGGGCTGTGGCAAGTAGGAAATCTCTGTTTTTGTTTTAACACTTATGACAAACAGTCAACAAACTGATTAATCGGGTAAATGTTTAGGAATGACTTGCAGGATATGATTCGTTAGAATTCGTAATCTGCTTTTTTTATCCTCTGTTTTTACTTTTGAAGACTTTTTGAGACTGCATGACTGACGATACTCACAATCCCGGAAGACGACGCCTCCTGCAAACCGTAGCTGCTTCCTGGATGCTCAGTGTGAGTAAAGTGGGTTTTGCTGCCAGCTCGCAGGTGATCGCCGTGCGTATCTGGCCTTCTTCAACCTATACCCGCATCACCCTCGAATCCAGCACCCCCTTAAAATATAAACAGTTTTTGCTCAGCGATCCGCCGCGCGTGGTCATTGATATCGAAGGCGTTCATCTCAACAGCGTCCTTAAAGGTCTGGGTGAAAAGGTTCAGCAGAGCGATCCTTATATCCGTCAGGCGCGGGTGGGGCAGTTTGATCCCAAAACGGTTCGCATGGTGCTGGAACTCAAACGCGCCATCAACCCGCATGTTTTCACTTTGAAACCGGTCGCGGAGTTTCATAACCGGCTGGTGGTTGATCTGTATCCGCAAGAGGGGGAAGTCACCGCACAAGATGATCCGCTGCTGGCCTTGCTGGAAGATTATAACCGCGGGGATGTGGCGAAAAACCTGCCGCCGGAAACGCCGAAAGACGGACAGGCGGGCAGAAGCCGTCCGCTGGTGATCATGCTCGATCCCGGGCATGGCGGCGAAGATCCGGGGGCTATCGGCAAATATAAAACCCGTGAAAAAGACGTGGTGCTACAGATTGGCCGCAAGTTACAAAAACTGATCGCGCGTGAACCCAACATGAAAGCGCACATGACGCGTAATGAAGACGTGTTTATTCCCCTGAAAGTGCGTGTGGCCAAGGCGCGAAAGCTACGGGCCGATCTTTTTATCTCTATCCATGCGGATGCCTTTACCAGCCGTGCCGCGAAAGGCTCGTCGGTATTTGCCTTGTCGACCAAAGGTGCCACCAGTTCAGCAGCACGTTTTCTCGCACAAACGCAGAATGAATCTGACCTGATAGGCGGCGTCAGTAAAAGCGGCGACCGGTATCTGGATCATACGATGTTTGATCTGGTTCAGACCGCGACCATCAGCGACAGCCTGAAATTTGGCAAAGAAGTGCTGACCCGTATGGGGAAGATTAATCATCTGCACAAAAACAAAGTGGATCAGGCTGGATTCGCCGTGCTGAAAGCGCCGGATATTCCGTCCATTCTGGTCGAAACGGCGTTTATCAGTAACATCAATGAAGAGAAAAAATTGCGAACGTCCCATTTTCAGCAGCAGGTGGCGGAATCCATTCTGGCAGGGATCAAAGCGTACTTCGCGCAAGGTGGGATGTCGGCGAGGGGATGAGTAAGGCAGGGCGGGACGACGACTCCCGTGGTTTGCCGGAATTCAGATACAAAAAAACACCCGTTAAGGTGCTTGTTGTTTTTACTTTACTGCTTGTTTTAGTAGTTGGTTGCGGGGGCCGGATTTGAACCGACGACCTTCGGGTTATGAGCCCGACGAGCTACCAGGCTGCTCCACCCCGCGTCCGATGGAGGCGAACTATACTCCCCATGAGATTTCGTGCAACCCTTTTTTGAATTTATTCAAATAAAGCACTTAGTTGCTGGCTTTTTATCCACAAAATGGCCGTTTGAGGTCCAATTTGGCTCAGTACACTTTTTTCGACTGTGGCAATTCCTTTCTGATAGTCCGTTTGTTATCGTTTCGCCAGTCATTTCCCTGAAAGTAAGAGAGCGCGGCAATAATGAAAGGACGTTGGAGTAAGTATCTGCTGGGTGGTTTGGTGCTGGCGGTGCTGGCGGGTTGTTCTTCGCGACCGACTGACCGGGGTCAGCAATATAAGGATGGCCGTCTGGATAACGCGCTCGAATACGTGAATGAGCCGAACGCCACAGGCAAGCCGGTGAATGCGCTGGATTACTCCAATCAGGTGGCCGCCGTTCAAATCGCCTCTTCTTCTTTATATGGCCGCAATAACACCACCTTTCAGGCCGTCGAGCAGTGGCTGCGCTCCGGCGCGGATACCCGCAATCTGAGCCAGTACGGCATCAGTGCCTATCAGATGGAAGGGGCCGACAATTTTGGTAACGTGCAACTGACCGGCTATTACACGCCGGTGGTGCAGGCACGCTATACCCGTCAGGGCGAATTCCAGTACCCGCTTTACCGGATGCCACCTAAACGTGGACGTCTGCCGGATCGCGCCTCTATTTACTCCGGTGCGCTGAGCGATAACTACGTCGTGGCCTGGACCAACTCCCTGATGGATAACTTCATGATGGAAGTGCAGGGCAGCGGCTATGTCGATTACGGCGACGGTCGTCCGTTTATGTTCTTCGGTTATGCCGGTAAAAACGGCCATGCTTACCGCAGTATCGGCAAAGTGCTGATTGACCGTGGCGAAGTGGCGCGCGAGAACATGTCGATGCAGGCGATCCGCCAGTGGGCAGATACCCACAGCCCGGCAGAGGTGCGCGAGCTGCTGGAGCAAAACCCGTCTTTCGTGTTCTTCAAACCTGAGCCTTTCGCCCCGGTGCGCGGTGCCAGCGGTGTGCCGCTGATTGCCAAAGCCTCCGTGGCGTCTGACCGTTCGCTGATCCCGGCGGGCACCACGTTGCTGGCAGAAGTGCCGGAGCTTAACGATAAAGGCAAGTTCACCGGTAAATATCATATGCGCCTGATGGTCGCGCTGGATGTTGGCGGGGCGATTAAAGGACAACATTTCGATATGTATCAGGGGATTGGCCCTGACGCCGGACATTCCGCAGGATTTTATAATCACTACGGGCGCGTCTGGGTGTTAAAATCAGCGCAGAACGGCAAACCGCTGTTCACGGCTTACGCACCATCAAACTAGATTTCGACATAACGTACTGAGGTTTATTTTTTCATGACAGCAACATACTCCGACGCTTATCAGCAACGCTTTGGCGGCACTGCCCGGCTTTATGGCCAGCAATCGCTTGAGCTGTTCTCACAGGCTCACGTCTGTGTGATTGGTATTGGCGGAGTGGGGTCATGGGCGGCGGAAGCGCTGGCCCGTACGGGAATTGGCGCGATCACGCTGATTGATATGGATGATGTCTGCGTGACCAACACCAACCGGCAAATCCACGCGTTACGTGAAAATGTCGGGCAGGCGAAAACGGAAATCATGGCGCAGCGTATTCTGGCGATTAACCCGGAATGCAAGGTGACCTGTATCGACGATTTCATCACGCCGGACAACGTAGAGATGCTCAGTCAGGGATTTAGCTATGTGATTGATGCCATCGACAGTGTGCGGCCAAAAGCGGCGCTGCTGGCCTATTGCCGCCGTTTTAAAATCCCGGTGGTGACTACCGGCGGCGCGGGCGGACAGATTGACCCGACACAAATTTCCGTCGTGGATCTGGCGAAAACCATTCAGGATCCGCTGGCGGCAAAACTGCGCGAACGGCTGAAAAATGATTTCAACGTGGTGAAAAACAGTAAAGGGAAGCTGGGGATTGATTGTGTCTTTTCCAGTGAACCGCTGATGTACCCGCAGGCGGATGGCTCAGTATGCGCTTCACGGGCAACGGCAGAAGGCCCGAAACGAATGGATTGCGCGTCCGGGTTCGGCGCGGCGACGATGGTCACCGCCACCTTTGGTTTTGTCGCCGTGTCTCACGTTCTGAAAAAAATGATGGCGAAAGCGCAGCGTCAGGCGGCTCAGGCAGCCTGACGGGCAAGGGCGATCACGCCTTCTGCCAGCGCGTTCAGTCCGCTGGAACGGCTGGTGCTGAGTTGTTCCCGCAAACCTAGAACATCAAACAACGCCAGCGGATCCCGCTTTAAGATTTCTTGCGGTGTTTTGCCTTCCACGGCGGTCAGCAGAACCGCCAGCAAACCTTTGACGATCCGCCCTTCACTGTCGCCATAGAAGTGCATCGTCCCGTTCTCCGTTTTTTCCGCACCGAGCCAGACGCGATTTTCACAGCCAGACAGTTCGTGGTCGGGTGTTTTCAGTGACGGATCCAGCGGTGGCAACGATTTCGCCAGCAGGATTAACTGACGATAACGATCTTCCCACTGACTGAATGACGCGAATTTCTCCGTCAGTGAGGATTCAGTGATCTCATGGCCGAAAGGATGTGGCGCTGACATGGTGTTCCTCGAAGTCTTCAATGATGTTAATCCGCCAGCAGGTCGAGCGCATAGTGAACTGCCGTGACCAGCCGGGTGACGTCCTGCTCATTATTATAAGGCGCGAACGAGGCACGCAATGTTCCGCTGATGCCCAGCGCCTCCATCAGGGGCTGGGCGCAATGTTGCCCGGCACGTAGTGCAATCCCCTGTTCTGCCAGTAACGCCACCAGATCACTGTGATGCACACCGGCAATATCAAATGCCAGCAGCGATGAATTCTGACAGCGGAAACTGCGGAAACCTTCAAGTGCAGAAAGCTGCTGTTCAGCCAGCGTCGCAAGACGTTGTGCATGCGCTTCGGCAGCGGGCATATCGACCTCTTTCAGCCAGGTCAGCGCGGCCGCCATTCCTATTACTCCGGCAATATTTGGCGTACCGGCTTCGAAACGATGCGGCACCGCCTGAGGGATAAATCCCGTCATGGATGCCCGGGTCAGCATTTTGCCCCCGCCTTGCCACGGTGCCATGCTTTCCAGTAATGCCGTTTTGCCGTACAGCACGCCGATACCGGTCGGCCCGTAAAGCTTATGACCGGAAAAGGCGTAAAAGTCGATATCCAGCTGCTGAACGTCCGGCGGACAATGCACCACACCTTGTGCGCCATCGATCATCACCGGCGTACCGTTAGCGTGTGCCAGCTCGATGGCGCGGGCAATATCGGGCATGCCGCCGGTGACATTCGACATTTGCGTCAGCGCCAGCAGGCGGGTTTTGCTGTTCAGCAGGGCAGGGAGCGCCTGAACATCCGGTACGCCGTCAGTATCCAGCGGCAGCGTGATGACCTGCGCCTGACACTGTTCAGCCACGATAAGCCACGGGATCAGGTTCGCGTGATGTTCCGCCTGACTGACAATGATTTCATCGCCGGGCTGTAAACGCGGGCGTAGCCAGCCTTGTGCCACCATATTGACGGATTCTGTGGTCCCCCGTGTCCAGACGATATCCTCAGAACGCGGCGCGTTAATCCATTGTGCGGTCAGCGTTCTGGCCTGTTCATAGGTTTCAGTCAGGTTTTGCGCGGCACGATGCTGGCTGCGGTGAACGGTGGCCCCTTCCTGAGAATAGAAATTCAGGGTGGCGTCGATCACGGCCTGCGGTTTCAGTGCTGTGGCGGCGCTGTCGAGATAACACTGCCCCTGAGACAGCGCGGGAAACTGTTGACGGAAATCAGCAGGATTAAAATCAGTCATACGAAATCGGATCCTTCGGCCTGAGTGAGAAATACAGGTGTATCTGTAACACAAGCCACTTATTCATTTTAGGAATGGTTACCTGGAAATTTATCAGAGGTTTGTTATGCTGAATTACGATGACTAGAAGCATTAGCCTGGAGTCTTACCAGGAATTTAAAGCATTTTAATCTGCAAGGAGTCTATGATGAAGAAGATCGCCGCCGTAATTTCTGCTGCACTGCTGACGACAACACTTGCCGCCTGTTCGAGCAACTACGTGATGCATACCAACGATGGCCGTACCATTGTTGCGGATGGCAAACCGAGCACCGACAGTGATACCGGTATGATCAGTTATACCGATGCGTATGGCAACAAGCAGCAGATCAATAAATCTGAAATCAAAGAAATGGCAGAAGGGAATTGATCCCCGATGTGAACACCTTGAGTCTGATGCTCAGGTAACCTCACACTGTGCTTTATGACAAAACCGGCCCCTCTTGCGATGTGGCCGGTTTTGTCACATTATGCGCTCGCCTGACGACCCTTTTGCCCGCATCGCACAGCATGAACGGCAAAAAAAGGGTAAAAAAAAGCACCGCAAATTGCGGTGCTAAAAAATCACTTTGGACAGACAGGGTAATGTACAGGAAGTGAAAAGTTTGTAGCATTCAAGCTACGTGTCCGGATTGCCAGACAATTGCAAACACAACATCACAACCACAAGCCAAAAGTATTTCAGCATCCTCATACCAATCTACTTTTCGTTCCGGCTCAGGAAGTGGCGCCACTATAGGTTTTTGCCTGTACATCCTCAACGGACAAATTATAATGTCTCGGATTAAAAAAACTAATATCTAAACCCACGGACAGGCGTTCCGCTTACCGGCGAATAAGAAGTATCCATTCTATGTCAAAACGTTTACCGCCTTTGAATTCACTGCGGGTGTTTGATGCCGCAGCGCGCCACCTTAGTTTTACTAAGGCTGCCGAGGAATTGTTCGTCACGCAGGCCGCTGTTAGCCACCAGATTAAGTCACTTGAGGACTTTTTAGGGCTAAAACTGTTTCGGCGGCGAAACCGGTCTTTGTTACTGACCGAAGAAGGGCAGAGCTATTATCTGGATATTAAAGAGATATTCTCATCCCTGAATGAAGCCACGCGCAAACTGCAGGCGCGCAGTGCAAAAGGGGCGCTGACCGTCAGTTTGCCGCCAAGCTTTGCGATTCAATGGCTGGTGCCAAGATTGTCTGGCTTTAACTCAGCTTATCCGGGCATCGATGTGCGCATTCAGGCTGTCGACCGTGAAGAGGACAAATTGTCCGACGATGTTGACGTCGCTATTTTCCATGGACGGGGCAACTGGCCGGGGTTACGGGCAGAGCGTTTATATGCGGAATATTTACTGCCCGTTTGTTCTCCCTCTTTGCTGATGGGCGATAATCCGCTGAAGGAACCGGCCGATTTAAGCCATCACACGTTACTGCATGACGCTTCCCGCCGCGACTGGCTGGCTTACACCAAGCAACTGGGTTTGCAGCAGGTGAATGTGCAGCAGGGGCCGATTTTCAGCCACAGTGCGATGGTGGTGCAGGCGGCGGTTCACGGGCAGGGCATCGCGCTGGTGAATAATGTTATGGCGCAGACTGAAATTGAGGCCGGGCGTCTGGTGTGTCCGTTCAGTGAAGTGTTGATCAGCAAAAATGCTTTTTATCTGGTTTGTCATGACAGTCAGGCAGAACTGGGTAAAATAGCCGCCTTTCGTCAGTGGATCCTCGCCCGCGCAGCCAGCGAGCAGGAAAAACTGCGTTTTCGTTTCGATCAGGCATAAGGCCAGATCGCCGGGGATAGAAAGTTGTAAGTCTGTCGATATGACTGTTTTGTCAGGGTTTTATCGGCACATAATGATAACAGGTAACGCATAATGACCAGTCGTTCAATGTTGATCTTTGCCGCCATCAGCGGCTTTATTTATGTCGCTTTCGGAGCCTTTGGCGCACACGTGTTGAGCCAGTCGCTCGGCGAAGCGGAAATGGCATGGATCCATACCGGGTTAACTTATCAAAGTATTCATACGCTGGCGGTGATGATTCTGGGTGTTGCGATGCAGCGCCAGCGCAATGTGTGGTTCTACTGGAGCAGCGCCTTTTTAGCGCTGGGAACCGTTTTATTCAGCGGCAGCCTCTATTGTCTGGCGCTGTCACATCTCCGTTTATTCGTTTTTGTCACTCCGATTGGCGGTACCTTGTTCCTGGTCGGTTGGATTTTGTTGTTGATCGGCGCATTGCGCCTGAAGAAAAAGGCCGAACGCCATGAATAAAGTTGCTCTCTACTGCCGTCAGGGTTTTGAAAAAGAATGCGCAGCAGAAATTACCGACAAAGCCGCGAAGATGGAAATCTTCGGGTTTGCCCGCGTAAAAGAAAACAGCGGATATGTGCTGTTTGAATGTTATCAGCCGGATGATGCTGACAAGATTGCGAAGAATTTGCCGTTCCGCGAACTGATTTTTGCCCGTCAGTTAATTGTGGTCGGTGAATTGCTGAAAGATTTACCGCCGGAAGATCGCGTTTCTCCGATCGTCGGCATGGTCCAGAACGTGATCACCAACGGTGGCGAGTTGCGCGTGGAAGTGCCGGACACCAATGAAAGTAAAGAACTGACCAAGTTCTGTCGCAAACTGACGGTGCCGCTGCGTGCTGCGATGCGTGAACGTAAGGTTCTGGGCAAGAAAGAGAATGCGTTGCGCCCTGTCGTCCATGTGTTCTTCATTGCGCCGGGTTGCTGTTATGTCGGGTATTCCTACAGTAATAACAATTCACCGTTCTATATGGGGATCCCGCGCCTGAAATTCCCTTCCGAAGCGCCAAGCCGTTCAACGCTGAAACTGGAAGAAGCTTTCCACGTCTTTATTCCTGCCGATGAGTGGGATGAGCGTCTGGCAAGCGGCATGTACGCCGTCGATTTGGGCGCGTGTCCGGGCGGCTGGACCTATCAGCTGACACAACGCAGCATGATGGTAACGGCCATCGATAACGGCCCGATGGCACCAAGCCTGATGGAAACCGGTCAGGTGATCCATCTGCGTGAAGATGGCTTCCGCTATAAATCCACCAGTACCAAGAACTACTGGCTGGTGTGTGACATGGTAGAAAAACCGGCGAAAGTGGCGGCACTGATGTGTGACTGGCTGGTCAACGGCTGGTGCCGTGAGGCGATTTTCAACCTGAAGCTGCCAATGAAAAAGCGTTACGAAGAAGTGTCGAACATTCTTGAGCGCATCGACGAACGTCTTAAAGAAAATGGCGTGAATGCCGAGATCTTCGCCAAGCAGCTGTATCACGATCGCGAAGAAGTCACTGTGCACATTCGCCGTTTCTGGTCGGCAATTGGCGGACGTCGCGATGAGCGCGATCGCTGATACTGGTCATACTTCGGGTTGCTGATGCGTTGGCTGCGTGTGTTCACCCTGCCGCCTTCCTGCCACTCGGATTATTCAGAGTATCTTTCCTGAGCGCTTCCTTTTGAGAAGCGCTTTTTTTATGGCAGGCGCAGTTGCTGTAAGTTGCCGTCCAGCGCGACGTCGGTTTGCAGCGTCGACACCCGTTTGCAGGCATAGGCCAGTTCCCGGTGCTCCTCCAGCTTATGACGCCATTTTTCCGGCACGCCTTCCAGATTGTCGTAAAGTGCATCCAGCGAGCCAGTTTGCGTCAGCAAGGTGACCGCTGTTTTCGGGCCAATGCCCGGCACGCCCGGAATTTTGCTGCTGCTGATCCCCGCCAGTCCCCAGTAGTCGGTCAGCTGGTGCGGCAATACACCAAAGGTTTCCTGCACAAAAGGCATATCCAGCCAGCGTTTCTGAAAATAATCGCGGATCTGGATATTCGGTGCCAGTAACTGACAGTAACCTTTGTCCGTTGAAACGATAGTGACCTGATGACCGCCCGCCGACACTTTTGCTGCCAGCGTCGCCGCCAGATCATCGGCTTCATTCCCCGCCGAGTGCCAGCAGGCGATGCCCTGCGCTTCGAAACCGGCTTTCAGGCTGGGCATTTCCGCGAACAGGTTGTCCGGCATCGGTGAACGTCCGGCTTTGTAGTCCGGCAGGCACTGATGCCGCCAGCTGTCGGCCCGGTCGTCTTCATCGAACACGGCGACGGCATGAGTGGGTTGTGTATGTTGGATCAGTTGCCCGATAGCATTCTGGCAGGTCACCAGACAAGGCGAGCCCTGCACCGCATGGATCCGGCGGATCAGGTTCAGGGCATCGATAATCAGCAGATGTATAGCCATGATAATCTCCATAATAAAGGCGACTCGCGTCGCCCTTAGATCTGCTTCAGAAGTGTGACTGGTCGTATATTCAGCCGGTCAGGCACAAATCTCATAACAAGGGATGTACGCGCTGCCCGGCAATTTCATGCGGTGCTGTGCGACAAAACCTTGCAGCAGGCTGTCCATTTTTTTCATTAAGGCCGGGTCACCGTGCAATTTGAAGCGCCCGTGTTTTTCGATGGCGTGGATCCCAAATTCTTTGACGTTACCGGCCACAATCCCGGAGAAGGCGCGGCGCAGGGCAGCGGCCAGTTCCTGTGGTGGCTGGTTTGGATAAAGATTCAGGTTCGCCATGTTTTCATGATTTGGCTCGAACGGATGCTGTAAATCAGGCGCAATACGAATCGACCAGTTGAAGCTGTAGGCATCACCGCTGTTACGGCGGTTCTCTTTCACCAGCGGCATAGCGTGTTTCATCTGACGGGCGACTTCGGTCGGATCGTCGATAATGATGGTGTAGAACTTACAGGCTTCCTCACCCAGCGTCTCTTTAATGAAGGCATCGAGAACGTGGAAATAGTCGGCGCTTTCTTTCGGGCCGGTGAGGATCAGCGGTAAAACCTGATCGCTGTTTTCCGGATCCATCAGAATGCCCAGCAGATACAGCAATTCTTCTGCCGTGCCCACGCCGCCCGGGAAAATAATGATCCCGTGGGCAATGCGTACGAACGCCTCAAGCCGTTTTTCGATATCCGGCATGATGATCAGTTCGTTAACCAGCGGATTCGGTGGCTCGGCGGCAATAATCGAAGGCTCGGTCATGCCGATGAAGCGTCCGGCTTTGTAGCGCTGCTGCGCATGCCCCACGGCGGCCCCTTTCATCGGCGCTTCCATCGCACCCGGCCCACAGCCGGTACAAATGTTCAGTTCGCGCAATCCCAGCTGGCTGCCGACGTTACGGGCGTACTGGTATTCGATTTCATTGATGGAATGGCCGCCCCAGCAGACCACCATGTTCGGATCTTCATCCAGATGCAGGGCGCGGGCGTTGCGTAAAATAGAAAACACCAGGTTAGTCAGATGCGCTGAATTTTCGGTATTCAGATTCTGGTAGCGACCGGCGTTGTCGATTTGCCCGCTGACGAAGAGGATATCGCGCAGGACGGCAAACAGGTTGGCCTGCAACGAGCGGATAATCCGGCCATCAACAAATGCATCTTCCGGCGGGTTCACCAGTTCAAGTTTCACGCCACGCTCTCTGCGCAGCACATTGATATCAAAGCTTTCGTAACGATCGAGGAGTTCTTTACTGCTGTCAGTCTGGCTGCCGCTGTTAAGCACGGCCAGAGAACAATTCCGGAAAAGTCGGTACAGGTCGCTGCTCGCGGTGCGTTTAAGCATGTCCACTTCCAGCTGCGACAACAAATCCATTGAGCCTAACGGGCTGATATGTGTAATCAAAGTTGCTCCTTGACACCAACGGGTGCAGTGATTAGTTCTGCTACCTGATGACGGCGTATGATTTTTCGGATCATGTTTTTTGCGCCGTCTGTGATTAACAGTAACCGCGTCATCAGGCTTTTACCAATGCTGACAGAGCGTTAGCTCAGATCTTGAGCAACGTCTCGCATTATTGTCTGACAAGTCTCGCTGTTGCAGGTTCAAACGGGAAGTTGGATCGCCATGGGTTGATGTCCAGACCGCCGCGGCGCGTATACCGTGCATAGACGGCAAGCTTTTCCGGCTGGCAGAAGCGCAGAAGATCATTGAAGATGCGTTCGACACATTGTTCGTGGAATTCGTTGTGATGGCGGAACGACACCAGATAGCGCAGCAAAGCTTCGCGGTCGATTTTCGGGCCGCGATACTGGATTTGCACGGAACCCCAGTCAG
Source organism: Rahnella victoriana (assembly GCF_004330295.1). GTDB lineage: Bacteria > Pseudomonadota > Gammaproteobacteria > Enterobacterales > Enterobacteriaceae > Rahnella > Rahnella victoriana. The sequence continues at coordinate 43,887 of NZ_SJOJ01000018.1, read as the reverse complement.
GCTGATGGGTGATCAGGCAATTGGATTTCAGCAGATGGCTGACCAGTGATTCTTCAACGATATCCTCGCCTTTGGCCGTCGCCAGATAATCCGTGCTGAATTCGTAACTGTCGATTTCAATGTCCTGATCATCGATGCAAACGCCGTCAAAATGCCCGACCGGTGAGCCTTCAATCTCCGACAGGCGGCTGACAGTTACCGTAACATCACCTTGTGCGCAGGCGCTTAAATCGCGGGTTAAGGTTTCCTGCACGGACTGCCAGTCCGGGAATACCGTCTGGTTGAAACTGTTCAGATAGAGCTTGAAGCTTTTGGACTCGATCAGGTTCTGGCTGTTAGCATTCAGACTGATTTCGCCCACGGCAACCTGCGGCAACCCTTTAGCATTGAGCCACGACAGTTCATACAGCGTCCAGATATCTGCGCCATGAAAGGGCAGGTTGTCAGGGTATAAACCCAGGGGTTCGCGGTTCATGCTGCGTGGCACGGCCTGTAATAAAGACGCGTCGTAGTGATCGACATAAGCCGTACTTTTACCCAGCGTCAGTTGCGCCAGGGCGGGGTTATCCTGATATGAGGACATGCTGTCACCTTACGAAATAGGTACAATAAAGAATAATCCCTAGTTTACCCCAGCCTTACCGGAAGATGAGAGAATTATGGAGTCTGAAGTTTCTGTAGCATTGCGTGAATTTACTCAGCGTTATGTCGATCTCTGGCAACAGGAAACCGGCATGCCGCCCGCCAGCGAAGCCCTTTTGGGTATGGCGTCACCTTGTGTGGTGAAAACGGAGGAAGATAAGGTTTACTGGCTGACGCAGACGTTTATCCCTGAAGCAACGCTGCAAAATGTGGAGCGCGCGCTGGAATTACAATTGCGTCCCGAAGCCCATGCGTTTTACACCACGCAATATGCCGGTGACATGACCGCCAGCTGGCAGGGAAATGCGCTGACGTTATTGCAGGTCTGGAGCGAGGATGATTTCACCCGCTTGCAGGAAAATCTGATCGGCCATCTGGTGACGCAAAAGCGGCTGAAACTGACGCCAACAGTCTTTCTGGCGACCACCGATTCTGATCTGGATATGGTCTCGTTATGCAATGTGACCGGCAATGTGCTGCTCGAACAATTCGGCAGTAAAAAACGCACTATACTCTCGCCATCGTTGCCAGAATTTCTTACAATGCTGACCGCTGTTTACCCCGCCTGATTTATATCCGTTGAACACCCCATCCCGCAGAGCACAAATGGCTCACAAGCGTGTGAGAGATCTCTCACAAAGGCTGTAAGAGATCTCGCTAATTTGACTTAATTATCTTCTGCGGTAAATGTGTTAACTATTTAAAAACAACACTTTAGGTTTTAAACGGGGTGTGAGGCGGCTTACGCGCCCTGGATATGGCTTACAGCCTGTCTTGCCCGGAAGGGCGAAATCAACGATTCTAGTCGGGCAGAAAGGAAGCATGAAACAGAACATCAGGATGATGGCTGATTCATCAAGAAGGGGACGACTCAGGAAGAGTCAGGACGGCATCGGATTATGCCAGGATGTTTCAGGACGAAACCAGGGACACCTCCAGGACGGAGAAGAGAGCTCACAAAGGAAGCTGAGCGGGTCACAGATGACCAAGGGATTTCAGTCAGGATGACTTAGGACAGACCGTCAGGATGAAAGTTGGACGATGCGAAGGACAGCCGGTTAGGATAACCGCAGGAAAAGTTTTCAGGGATTGAGCAGGGAGCACTTAGGTAGCTGGATTGCTATAAAACGAACCGGGGGCACTGTGTAAACAGTGCCCCCAACTTTTTGTCTCAATAAAATTTTCCCGCCGGACACTCCCGCCTGTCAGCCGATTGCCCCTAATACATCATCCTGTCCCTGCTTTTTCGGTAACAGGAATAACGTGGCGAAAATATCCAGCAGATAAATTGCCGCCAGCAAAGTAATGGCCGCGGTAAATGACACCTGCGCCACCAGCATGCCGATCACCAGCGGACCAAAACCGCCGACACCGCGTCCAAGGTTAAATAACAGATTTTGCGCCGTCGCCCGGACACGCACCGGATAGAGATCGGAAATCAGCCCGCCGTAACCGCCAATCATGCCATTCACAAACATGCCCATCAGCGCGCCCGCGAATAACATCAGCGTCGGGTCAGTCAGTTGTGCGTAACACACCACCATCACGACCGCACCAATCTGATAAATCAGGAAGATTTTCCAGCGCGGGAAACGATCCGACAACATGCCGAACAGCCAGATGCCAAAGGTCATGCCGATCACGGTTACGGCGGTCCACAGGCCGGATTTGGTCAGCGAAAAACCAAAGTTTTTCGACAGGTAACTTGGCATCCAGATCATCAGTCCGTAATAGCCAAAGTTCTGCACGGAACAGAGGATCAGAATGCCGAGGCTGGCTTTGGTGGTGGCTTTATCGCGGAACAGTAATTTAATGCGGCTGAACAGAGAGCCGTCATTGCTGGCGGTGGCGCTTTTTACGAAGGCTTCCGGTTCGCCCATCGTCCGGCGGATCAGGAAAGACGCCAGCGCGGGCAGCAGACCGACCAGGAACATGCCGCGCCAGCCGATAATACCGAGCAGAAGTGGCGTCAGGAAGGCCGCCATTAACACGCCGAGCTGCCAGCCCATGCCGACGTACGCCGAGGCACGGTTGCGTTTTTCGGCAGGCCAGGCTTCTGCTATCAGCGCCATGCCGATCCCAAATTCACCGCCCAGTCCGACACCGGCCAGCGTGCGGTAAATCAGTAAATCCCAGTAACCTTGTGCAAAGGCACACAAACCGGTGAACAGGGAGAACATCAGGATAGTGAAAGTCAGGACGCGGATACGGCCGAAACGGTCGCTGATCGGACCAAAAATCACGCCGCCCAGCACCGCGCCAATCAGCGTCCAGGTCACCAGTGAACCGCTTTGTGAGGATGACAGGCCAAATTCGCTGGTGATGGCCGGGAGCATGAAACCGAGGATCAGTAAATCGAAACCGTCCATGGCGTAGCCGGTGACGGACGCCAGCATGGCTTTTGCGGGGGTTGCATGGGCTTTTTGAGTGTGTTTTGCGGACATGAGGACACATCTGTAAAGAAAAAAGTGGCGGTAGTTTGCCCGTATCGGGCGTTTATCGCCACCATGAAAATCTTATGGTTGAATAGATAAAATGGATACGATGCAGAAAGTTGGGGCATCAGTCCTTCAATGTTATGCTTTGCGCCCCCGGCGGAGGCTGCCCGGGGCCATGAACGAAGAGAGTCATTGATGAATACAGAAAACCAGGTTCGCCAGATTTTAGAAGACATCGAGCAGGCTATGCGCGATGACAAATTGTGGCATGCCACGCCGCCGGAACCGGAAGCCTTTGAAAGCAAAGAGCCGTTCTCCGTGGATACCCTGTCGGCTGAGCAATGGTTGCAGTGGGTGCTGATCCCGCGCATGTACGCCTTGCTGGAAGCCGATGCGGCACTGCCCACCCGTTTTGCTATCACCCCCTATTTTGAAGTCGCGATGCCGGAAGCAATCCGTTTGCTGACCCAGCTGCAACGCCTCGACGATTTGCTGAATATAGAAGACTGACATGCTGGAAATTTTGTATCAGGACGAACATCTGGTCGCAGTGAATAAACCTGCGGGCATGCTGGTTCATCGCAGCTGGCTCGACCGGCATGAAACGGTGTTTGTGATGCAGACATTGCGTGACCAGATTGGTCAGCATGTGTTTACGGTTCACCGGCTGGATAAGCCGACATCCGGCGTTTTACTGCTGGCGCTGTCCAGCGACGTGGCGCGTTTGCTGTCGCAGCAGTTTGAAAATAACCAGATGAGCAAGACGTATCACGCCGTGGTGCGCGGATATGTGCCGCAGGACGGCACCCTTGATTACGCGCTGACCGAAGAGCTGGATAAAATCGCGGATAAGTTTGCTAACCCGGATAAAGCGCCACAGCCCGCCGTCACGCATTATCGCGTGGTGGCGCAGGTGGAAATGCCGGTGGCGGTCGGGCGTTATGACACGGCCCGCTACAGCCTGATGGAACTGAAACCGGACACCGGCCGTAAACACCAACTGCGCCGGCATATGTCGCATTTGCGCCATCCGATTATCGGTGACAGCGCCCATGGTGATTTAAAGCAAAACCGCGGCATGACGCAGCATTTCGGCTGTTCAGGATTGATGCTTCACGCCAGCCATATGCAACTGCCGCATCCGGTGACCGGCGAATTATTATCGCTGCACGCCCGCTGGGATCACCGCTGGCAAAACGTGGTGACGCAGTTTGGCTGGCAGGGGAAAATCCCTGGGCTTGAAAGGGTTGAGTTTGCTGAAACTTGCCGTCAGGATAATGAACAAATTTAAGATCTCCGCACGATATTTTGGCGGGGGAGCGACCATCACACAGGAGTGAAGCTCATGGCAGAAGTCGGAATTTTTGTCGGTACGGTATACGGCAATGCGTTACTCGTCGCAGAAGAAGCGGAAACCGTGCTGAAAGGCCAGGGCCATGACGTGAAACTGTTTGAAGAAGGCACGCTGGAAGCCTGGCAGTATTACCGTCATCACTTTGTGCTGATCGTGACATCCACCACCGGTCAGGGCGATTTGCCGGACAGCATCGCGCCGCTGTATGTGGCGATCCGCGACACCGTGGGTTATCAGCCGGAACTGCGTTACGGCATGATTGCGCTGGGCGACATCAGTTACGATCATTTCTGCGGCGGTGGTCATAAGCTGGATGATTTATTGCAGGAGCAGGGCGCATCACGCGTGGGCGAAATGCTGGAAATCGATGCCATGGAAACCGCCGAGCCGGAAACTGTTGCTATCCCGTGGGTAGAAAAATGGGGCCAGTTGCTGAAATAAAAAGCCGCTGTTCTCCGGTTTCGCGCAATTAAAAAGGTCAGGCAAATGCCTGACCTTTTTTGTATTCAACGTATTCCCTGCGGAATTTATCAGCGACCGTTGGTGAGTTTTTCCAGATCAGATTCAATCTCAGAAATTTTATTCGCCACCACGGATTCGAGATGACGCAGGTCATCAAGAATTTTACGTTTCAGATCCACTTCCACCTGATCGCGCTGACAAATCTGATCCAGCTCATCAATGACATAACGCAGGTTCGGGCTGATTTCATGGATTTCTTTGTAGCCTTGCCCTGCGTTGTCGGCAACGATGGTTTTGCGCTGGCGCGGGTATTTAAACTTCACGCTTTTTGCAAAAAACTCGCCTTTATCTCTGCGGAAATAGATCTTCAGAATGTCGTTATTGGCCTCCTGACGCAGGCTGTAACGATCAATATCGTCGGGATTATTAATGCCCAGGCTTTTCAGATTGTCATACATAGCGCTACCTTCGTTTAGGAGAATATTTAACGGTCATGATGAACCGAAGAAGAATTCGAATCGTTGATTAATGACACAATTTGCCATCAGCAAGATAAAAAAATAGCGGGTAACTGATACCCGCTATTTTTAATCTTAGTCGATGGTACGCAATAACTCATTCAGGCCGGTTTTGCCCAGGGTTTTTGCATCCACTTTCTTGACGATAACCGCGCAGTACAGGCTGTATTTACCGTCTTTGGACGGCAGGTTACCGGAAACCACTACCGAGCCAGCCGGCACGCGACCGTAATGCACTTCGCCGGTTTCGCGGTCATAAATTTTGGTGCTCTGACCGATGTAAACGCCCATGGAAATCACAGAGCCTTCTTCAACGATCACGCCTTCAACGATTTCTGAACGTGCGCCGATGAAGCAGTTGTCTTCGATGATGGTCGGGTTAGCCTGCAACGGCTCCAGCACGCCGCCGATGCCCACGCCGCCGGACAGGTGTACGTTTTTACCGATCTGCGCGCAAGAGCCGACAGTCGCCCAGGTGTCTACCATGGTGCCTTCATCAACGTAAGCGCCGATGTTGACGTAGGAAGGCATGAGCACGGTGTTGCGGGCAATGAATGCGCCTTTACGCACGGCAGCCGGTGGCACCACGCGGAAACCTTCACGCTGGAAACGCGCTTCGTCGTAGTCAGCGAATTTCATTGGCACTTTATCGAAGTAACGGCTTTCACCGCCTTCCATTACCTGGTTGTCATTGATTCTGAACGAGAGCAGTACCGCTTTCTTCAGCCACTGATGCGTCACCCATTCGCCATCAATCTTCTCAGCCACGCGCAATTCGCCGCTGTCGATTTTGCTGATAACCTGAGTGATGGCGTCGCGCGTTACGCTGTCAACGTTAGCCGGGGTGATGTCCGCACGGCGCTCGAAGGCTTGTTCAATAACGGTTTGTAGTTGCTGCATCCTGTTCTCTTTCCTGAATTGGTTTTAAAAGATAGTGGTACTTGTATCACATTTTATCGCCAGGGTTGAGTGCCTCAGTTAATCGGCGTGTGATTTCCTGGCGGGTTTGCTTATCCAGCGCGCGACGCTCGCCATTTGCCAGAATAAATAAGTCCTCAACGCGTTCGCCGATGGTGGAGATTCGCGCACCGTGCAGCGAAAGCCCGAGATCAGAGAACACTTCCCCGACGCGGGCCAGCAGGCCGGGCTGATCGAGCGCCACCAGTTCCATATACGTCCGGCGATCCGTATGCGTTGGCAGGAAACTCACTTCCGTCTGTACGCTGAAATGCCGCAGTTTCGGCGAAGGACGTCGGGCACGCGGCGGCTGATAAGCCTGCGTCATCGACTGTTCCAGCGCATAACGGATCGCTTCATGGCGATCCTGTGCCAGCGGGCTGCCGTCCGGCTCGAGCACGATAAAGGTGTCCATCGCCATGCCGTCGCGGTTGGTGAAAATTTGCGCGTCATGAATGCTCAGATTGCGCCTGTCGAGCTCACCGGCAACGGTGGCAAACAGATACGGGCGGTCGGGGCTCCAGATAAAGATCTCCGTCCCTCCGCGTGTTGCCTGACGGCTGACCAGCACCAGCGGTTTGGTGGAGTCATGTTCCAGCAGATGTCTTGCGTGCCACGCCAGCTGATTCGGCGAGTGACGCAGGAAATAATCCGCCCGGCAACGGCTCCAGATCCGGTGCAGCGCTTCTTCATCAATGTTATCCATGCGCAGCAATGCCAGTGCCTGCAAACGGTGATGACGCACACGTTCGCGCAGATCCGGCGTGTTTTGCATACCGCGGCGCAGCTGTTTTTCAGTGGCAAAATACAGTTCGCGTATCAGGCTCTGTTTCCAGCTGTTCCATAAGGTTTCGTTGGTGGCGCAGATATCCGCCACGGTCAGACTGACCAGATAACGCAGACGCACTTCGCTTTGCATTTCGGCAGCGAACTGCTGAATTTCGTTAGGATCCTGAATATCGCGCCGCTGTGCCGTGACCGACATCAGCAAATGACAGCGAACCAGCCACGACACCAGCTGGGTTTCGCGGGAGTTCAGCCCGTGCAGCTCAGCAAATTCCAGCACATCCTGCGCGCCGAGAATGGAGTGATCGCCGCCACGGCCTTTGGCGATATCGTGGAACAACGCCGCCATTAACAACAATTCAGGCTGCGGCAGGCGCGGGTACAATTCCACGCACAAAGGATGCTTTGGCCGCGTCTCTTCATGGGCAAAACTTTCCAGTTTTTGCAGCACGCGGATCGTGTGTTCATCCACGGTGTAGGCGTGGAACAGATCAAACTGCATCTGCCCGACGATTTGCCCCCATTGCGGCATATACGCCCACAACACGCTGTGGCGATGCATCGGCACCAGCGCGCGCGAGACGGCACCGGGATGGCGCAGGATAGCCATAAACAGCTCGCGCGCCTGCGGGATCATGCACAGCGGCTCTTTGAGATGGCGGCGTGCATGGCGCAGCAGGCGCACGGTGGTGGAATAGATACCTTTGATTTCACGGTGGCGCACCATCAGATGGAACATGCTGATAATGGTTTCCGGACGGCGCTCAAAGAGCGTGCTGTCGCGCAGATCAATCAGATCACCACGCAACTGGAAATCGTCATCCAGCGGGCGCGGTTTCTCATTCGGGCCGATGGCCAGAATCGCCTCATCGAACAACTGCAATAACATCTGATTCAGCTCGCCGACCCGGCGGGTCATGCGGTAGAAATCCTTCATCATGCGTTCGACAGGCTGGTTGCCTTCGCCCTGATATTGCAGCAGTTGCGCCACGCTTTGCTGACGGTCAAACAGCAGACGGTTGTCGTAGCGGGGCAGCAGCAAATGCAGCGCAAAACGGATGCGCCACAGGAAACTCTGGCATTCGAGCAGTTCGTTGCGCTCGGCTTTGGTCAGAAAACCAAACGCTACCATTTCATCGAGCGAGGTCGCGCCAAAATGACGGCGGGCGACCCACAGAATCGTGTGAATGTCGCGCAGGCCGCCTGGGCTGCTTTTGATGTCCGGCTCAAGGTTATAACTGGTACCGTGATAACGCTGATGACGTTCATTCTGTTCATCAATCTTGGCGCGGAAAAAGTTTGGCGAAGGCCAGAATCCGTCGCTGAAAATGTGCTTCTGCATGCTGAGAAACAGCGCGACATCGCCGCAAATCAGACGGGATTCGATCAGGTTGGTAGCTACCGTTAAATCGGCCAGCCCTTCCAGCAGACACTCTTCCAGCGTACGGACGCTGTGACCGACTTCCAGCTTGAGGTCCCACAGCAAGGTAATCAGTTCGCCAATCCGCAATGCCTGTTCATCGTTAAGGCGTTTCTGACTGAGCACCAGCACGTCGATATCAGATAAAGGATGCAGCTCACCACGTCCGTAACCGCCCACGGCAACCATCGCGGTTTCCGGAATATTGTCGAAGCCGTAGAACGTCCACAGACGTTGCAACAGCTGATCGATGTAATGCGTCCGGGCATCCACCAGCTCTTCCGCCCGTTGCCCCGCATTGAAGGCATCCGCCAGCCACGCCTGAAACTGTTCCATATGCTGTTTCAGGCTCTGACGGTTTAAATCGTCATCCGGATAAACAGAAGGGGACGCGGGCTGTGGCGGAAAAGTGCGGGTGAGATCCTGCGGGGTTTGCAGTTGCAGGTTCTTTTCAGCAGAGAAGTTTTCAATCATGGGTGCGCAGCCCTACACGTGAGAGACCAATAAACGTGAAAGATAAAAAAACCGGCTTTCGCCGGTTTGATTCACAGATTTATACCCTCTCCGCAGAGCGGGTGACTGTTAGTCGTGCGTCAGAATAGCCGGGATGGTGTCATCCTTACGCAGCGTCATAATTTCACAACCGTTATCTGTCACCACAATAGTATGCTCGTACTGAGCCGACAAGCTGCGATCTTTAGTTTTTACTGTCCAGCCGTCTTTCATGGTGCGGATACGGTAATCGCCCGCGTTGACCATAGGTTCAACCGTGAACGCCATCCCCGCCTGCAACACCACGCCGCCGTCATCCGCATCGTAATGCAGAACCTGAGGTTCTTCGTGGAAACCTTCACCGATGCCATGACCGCAATATTCGCGCACCACCGAGAATTTCTCGGCTTCCACGAACTTCTGGATCTCTTTACCCAGCGTGCGCAGGCGGATACCCGGCTTGATCATGCGCAGCGCGATATACAAACTTTCCTGGGTGATGCGGCACAGGCGTTCGCCAAGGATCGTGGGTTTACCCGCGATGAACATTTTTGAAGTGTCACCGTGGAAACCGTCTTTAATGACGGTCACGTCAATGTTGACGATATCGCCATCTTTAAGGATTTTATCTTCGCTCGGAATGCCGTGGCACACCACTTCGTTAACGGAGATACACACGGATTTCGGGAAACCGTGGTAATCCAGACAGGCAGAAACCGCCTGTTGTTTGTTCAGGATATGATCGGCACAAATGCGATCCAGCTCGCCGGTGCTGACGCCCGGCTTGACGAAAGGCTCAATAATTTCCAGCACTTCCGCGGCCAGACGGCCCGCCACGCGCATTTTTTCGATATCTTCAGGGGTTTTGATTGAAATAGCCATGTGTTGTCCTGCAGGTTCTGTGCATCAGGTGTGCTTTATTTCTACACCGATGTCGTCAATAATTAGCTGTGGCTTATGGTATCAGCCCTGATATTTGCTGCCAAACTATCATTTCCCGGAGAGCAATCCGGTGAACAAAAGTTGCTGCCGGGCCGTTATTTATGGTATAAAGCGCGCCGGCAATCCGCTCTGAGTCTTACGACGCTGAGGGATTAAAGCCAAAATCACTCATTGTGTACTTATTAACGTAAGTAATAACACACACGTATCGACACATACGCCGGGGTGCCCTGGGAATTCGTTCTACAGGGTCGGTTGTATGGGATACGTGGAGGCATAACCCCAACTACTTAATAGAGGTTTTATCATGGCAACTGTTTCCATGCGCGACATGCTCAAGGCCGGTGTTCACTTCGGTCACCAAACCCGTTACTGGAACCCGAAAATGAAGCCATTCATCTTCGGCGCTCGTAACAAGGTTCACATCATCAACCTTGAGAAAACTGTTCCAATGTTCAACGAAGCTCTGGCTGAGTTGCAGAAGATCTCCTCCCGTAAAGGTAAGATCCTGTTCGTTGGTACTAAACGCGCAGCAAGCGAAGCGGTAAAAGAAGCTGCACACAACTGCGACCAGTTCTTCGTGAACCATCGCTGGTTGGGCGGCATGCTGACTAACTGGAAAACCGTTCGTCAGTCCATCAAACGTTTGAAAGATCTGGAAGTTCAGTCTCAGGACGGCACTTTCGAGAAGCTGACCAAGAAAGAGGCGCTGATGCGTACTCGCGAACTGGCTAAGCTGGAAAACAGCCTGGGTGGTATCAAGGATATGGGTGGTCTTCCTGATGCTCTGTTCGTTATCGACGCTGATCACGAACACATCGCAATCAAAGAAGCTAACAACCTGGGTATCCCGGTATTCTCCATTGTTGATACCAACTCCGATCCGGATGGCGTTGACTTTGTTATCCCTGGTAACGATGACGCAATCCGTGCAGTAAATCTGTACCTGAGCGCTGTTGCTGCCACTGTCCGTGAAGGCCGTTCGCAAGATCTGGCTGTTCAGGCAGAAGAAAGCTTCGTAGAAGCTGAATAATAAGGCTAGCTCAGCAGAGCCCTTATTAACCAGGTATTGAAATATGTTGGTTAGGGGGCCTTTATTGGCCCCCTTTGCTTATCTTAAATGCGAGAAATATCTCACCGCAAAATACTTTTTTGTCCTGAGATAATCGAGGAAAATACAATGGCTGATATTACCGCTGCCCTGGTAAAAGAACTGCGCGAACGTACTGGCGCGGGCATGATGGATTGTAAGAAAGCTCTGGTTGAAGCAAATGGCGACATCGAGCTGGCAATCGAAAACATGCGTAAATCTGGCGCGATCAAAGCTGCGAAAAAAGCAGGCAACGTTGCTGCTGACGGCGTGATCAAAACCAAAATCGAAGGCAACTTCGGCGTGATTCTGGAAGTTAACTGCCAGACTGACTTCGTGGCTAAAGATGGTGGTTTCCAGGCATTCGCTGACAAAGTGCTGGACGCTGCTGTTGCAGGCAAAGTGACTGATGTTGAAGTCCTGAAAGCTCAGTTCGAAGAAGAGCGTATTCAGCTGGTTGCTAAAATCGGTGAGAACATCAACATCCGTCGCGTTGCGATCCTGGAAGGCGATGTACTGGGTAGCTACCTGCACGGCGCACGTATCGGTGTTCTGATTGCTGCTACCGGCGCTGATGAAGAACTGGTTAAACAAGTTGCGATGCACGTTGCAGCAAGCAAACCAGAATTCGTTAAGCCTGAAGATGTGTCTGCTGACGTAGTCGAAAAAGAGTACCAGGTTCAGCTGGACATCGCGATGCAATCTGGCAAGCCAAAAGAAATCGCAGAGAAAATGGTTGAAGGCCGCATGAAGAAATTCACCGGCGAAGTTTCTCTGACTGGTCAGCCTTTCGTTATCGACCCAAGCAAAACTGTGGGCCAGGTTCTGAAAGAGCACAACGCTGACGTGACTAACTTCATCCGCTTTGAAGTGGGCGAAGGTATCGAGAAAGTTGAGACTGACTTTGCTGCTGAAGTTGCAGCAATGACCAACAAGTCTTAATCATTACCTGATACACCCAAAATGGAACCGCTGCGAAAGGGCGGTTCCGTTTTATCCAGCCCCATATTCCTATTACATTGTACGTATCGTCATTCAGACCGCGCTATGATGTAAAGACCGACTATCCATTAAGACACATTGCTTCTAGGACAGACACCATGGCTACCAATGCGAAACCCGTTTATCAACGTATCCTGCTCAAACTCAGTGGCGAAGCCCTGCAGGGTAGTGAAGGTTTTGGTATCGACGCGAGTGTATTAGATCGTATGGCTCAGGAAGTGAAAGAGCTGGTCGAACTCGGCATTCAGGTAGGCGTTGTGATCGGCGGCGGTAACCTGTTCCGTGGCGCTGGCCTCGCACAGGCGGGCATGAATCGTGTTGTAGGCGACCATATGGGTATGCTGGCGACTGTCATGAACGGCCTGGCAATGCGCGATGCATTACACCGTGCGTATGTTAACGCACGCCTGATGTCTGCAATTCCTCTGAACGGTGTTTGTGATAATTACAGCTGGGCGGAAGCCATCAGCTTGCTGCGTCATAACCGTGTGGTGATTTTCTCCGCCGGTACCGGCAATCCTTTCTTTACCACTGACTCTGCAGCGTGCCTGCGTGGTATCGAAATCGAAGCTGATGTGGTATTAAAAGCCACCAAAGTTGACGGCGTTTATTCTGCTGATCCGGTGAAAAATCCGGAAGCGACGCTGTATGAAAGACTGACCTATCAGGAAGTGCTGGAACAGGAATTGAAAGTGATGGATCTGGCGGCCTTTACCTTGGCCCGCGATCACAATCTGCCAATTCGTGTTTTCAACATGAATAAGCCTGGCGCACTGCGTCGCGTGGTGATGGGTGAAAATGAAGGGACGCTGATTTCTAAAGCGGAGTGATCCTTCACAATTGAACATTGCGTTCAGCCAGCCTCTGCTGGCACGAGTATTCACGGACTATACTGATGTTATGGTCTGCCAGGTAACCCGCTTTCAAAGGTTAACAACGTGATTAACGAAATCAAAAAAGACGCTGAAATTCGTATGGAAAAATGCGTCGAATCATTCAAAACGCATATCAGCAAAATCCGCACCGGCCGTGCTTCACCAGGCATTCTGGATGGCATCATGGTGGAATACTACGGTTCAGCCACGCCTTTGCGTCAGCTGGCGCAGGTCACGGTAGAAGATTCCCGTACTCTGGCCATTTCCGTATTCGACCGTTCTATCAGCGCAGCCGTTGAAAAAGCGATCATGACCTCTGATTTGGGTCTGAACCCCTCTTCAGCCGGCGCAACGATCCGTGTTCCATTGCCAGCACTGACCGAAGAACGTCGTAAAGACCTGATCAAAGTCGTTCGTGGCGAAGCAGAGCAGGGTCGTGTCTCTGTGCGTAACGTCCGCCGCGATGCGAACGACAAAACCAAAGCACTGTTGAAAGATAAAGAAATCAGCGAAGACGAAGATCGTCGTTCTCAGGACGACATCCAGAAGCTGACTGACATCTTCATCAAGAAAATCGACGTTGCTCTGAGTGAGAAAGAAGCCGAGTTAATGGAGTTTTAATCCGGCCTGAATCTCTGCCAAAGCGCCGCAATTGCGGCGCTTTGTTTTTAAGGAGATTTAATTTTTTACCGGTTCGCACAATCTCATAGACAAGCCAGATAAGAGGTTTCAGACTGTGCACTTTCCGAATTTACGAGCGCTATCCCGGGCATTTTCATGAAACAAATGACTATTCTTGGTTCGACAGGGTCTGTCGGCACCAGCACGCTTTCCGTTGTCCGGTCTAATCCTGACGATTTCTCTGTTAAAGCACTGGTTGCAGGATGCAATGTTGACGTTATGGCGCAACAGTGTCTTGAGTTCCGCCCTGCGTATGCCTGCATGGCAGATGAATCCTCCGCCCGCCTGTTGCGGGCAATCCTGACCGAACAGGGAAGCCGCACTGAAGTTCTCTCCGGCCCTGACGCGGCGATGGAACTGTCTGCCCTTGATGATGTGGATCAGGTGATGTCAGCCATTGTTGGCGCTGCGGGATTGTTACCGACGCTGGCTGCGGTTCGTGCAGGCAAACAGGTACTGCTGGCGAACAAAGAATCGCTGGTGACCTGCGGCCGTATCTTTATGGATGCCGTTCGTCAAAGCCAGTCTCAGCTTCTGCCTATCGACAGCGAACATAATGCGATTTTCCAGAGTTTGCCTGAATCCGTTCAGAAACAGCTGGGATATGCTTCACTCAAAGAGCATGGGATTTCCCGTATCGTGTTAACCGGCTCCGGCGGGCCTTTCCGTGAATTACCGCTCGACAGGTTCAGCGACGTCACGCCTGATCAGGCCTGTGCACATCCGAACTGGTCGATGGGACGGAAAATCTCCGTCGATTCGGCGACCATGATGAATAAAGGGCTGGAGTACATTGAGGCGCGCTGGTTGTTCAATGCATCGGCAGCGGAAATGGAAGTCATTATCCATCCTCAGTCGGTGATCCATTCTATGGTGCGATATTGCGACGGAAGTGTGCTTGCTCAGCTGGGTTCCCCAGATATGCGCACGCCGATTGCGCATGCGATGGCTTACCCGCAAAGAGTGAAAACCGACGTCGACGCGCTGGACTTTTGTAACATGGGCGCAATGACCTTCAGTGCGCCAGATTATGCCCGCTATCCGTGCCTGCAACTGGCCATTGAAGCCAGCAATACCGGGCAGGCAGCCACGACGGCGCTCAATGCGGCTAACGAAATTTCAGTCGCGGCTTTCCTCAATGGCGAGATCCGCTTTACGCATATCGCGTCGGTTAACCGCCAGGTGATGGAAGCGTTAGTCAGCGCTGAACCCACTTCCGTTGAGGAAGTGCTGGAGATCGACACACAGGCGCGTGCCAGTGCAAGAGAAAAACTTCGTACATTTGCGTGATAACGCTGTTTTAGTACTTATGCAGCAGTTTGTTAGCATCACATTGAAATGGTATAGTCTGCGCCACACTGACAGTAGATTCGGCTTTTCACAGCCTGAACAGTACAGGTGGAATCGGTGAGCTGTCAGCGCAAGCCGTGCCTGCAAGGGAGACACGGCTTTTTTGCGCGTGTAGTCGCATCATGATAAACAGGCGCAGCGCAAGCTAACCGTCACGGCGTAAGCCAGAAAGAGTTAGGCACGCTGGAAAGCCGTTGTGTTCTGATAAAAGGAAATGAGTACGCGTTATGTCCCTCGAAAATCAACAGATGTCTGATATGTGTTGTTCTCAACCTCGCCATGTTGCCATTATCATGGACGGTAACGGACGCTGGGCAAAACGTCAGGGTAAAATGAGGGTATTCGGTCATAAAGCGGGAGTGAAATCAGTGCGCAAAGCGGTCAGTTTTGCTGCCAGTCATCATTTAGATGCTCTCACGCTTTATGCCTTTAGCAGTGAAAACTGGAATCGTCCGGCTCAGGAAGTCTCTGCATTGATGGAGCTGTTCGTCCGTGCACTGGACAGTGAAGTCAAAAGCTTGCACAAACATAATGTCAGGCTGCGGATCATTGGCGATGTCAGCCGTTTTAGTGCTCGTCTGCAGGAACGCATTCGTCGTTCAGAAACACTTACTCAAAATAACGACGGTCTTACGCTCAACATCGCTGCAAATTACGGTGGCCGGTGGGATATTATTCAAGGCGTTAAGACGCTGGCGGGTCAGGTCGAAGCCGGTACTCTGCGGGCAGAGCAAATTACAGAAGAATTGCTGAATTCAGCGGTCTGTATGAGCGAACTGGCACCCGTCGATTTGGTGATCAGAACCGGTGGGGAACATAGGATCAGTAACTTCCTGTTATGGCAAATTGCCTATGCAGAACTGTATTTTACCGATGTCCTCTGGCCTGATTTTGATGAAAATACCTTTGAAGGTGCGCTGACTGCTTTTGCACAACGTGAGCGCCGCTTCGGGGGGACTACACCTATCGGCGCTGATGCGTCCTAGGGAGAACATTTGCTGAAGTATCGCATTATCACAGCTCTGATTTTAATACCGATTGTTATTGCTGCACTCTTTTTACTGCCGCCGGTCGGCTTTGCCATCGTGACACTGGTTGTGTGCATGTTGGCGGCATGGGAGTGGGGACAACTTGCCGGACTCGCCACACGTAATCAGCGTATCTGGCTGGCGATTTTATGTGGTTTTCTGCTGGCGGCAATGATGCTGAGCATTCCCGCTTATCAGCAAAGTGTACATTTGTTGCAAGTCGGTGGCTCGTTATGGGCGGCACTTGCCTGGTGGTGCGTGGCGCTGGTGCTGGTCGTGGGTTATCCCGCTTCCGCCGCGTTCTGGCGTGAGTCCCGCGTATTGCGCGTCTTGTTCGGTGTGCTGACGATTGTGCCGTTTTTCTGGGGCATGCTCGCATTACGCCAATACGGTTATACCGAAAATCATCATACTGGCGCATGGTGGTTGTTATATGTGATGCTACTGGTCTGGGGTGCGGATTCCGGCGCTTACCTGTTTGGTAAACTGTTCGGCAAGCATAAACTGGCACCGAAAGTGTCTCCGGGGAAAACCTGGGAAGGTCTGATCGGGGGGCTTCTGACCTCGGCGCTGATCGCCTGGTTGTTTGGCCGTTACGCACCGCTGAGTGTGCAACCCGCCACCTTATTGATTTGTTCCGTTGTCGCGGCGCTGGCTTCAGTGCTGGGTGACCTGACGGAAAGTATGTTCAAACGCGAGGCAGGCATCAAAGACAGTGGTCATATGATCCCTGGCCACGGTGGGATCCTGGACCGTATAGACAGCCTGACGGCTGCGGTCCCTGTATTCGCCTGTCTGATGCTGTTAGTGTATTAATCCGTCGCAGACGGTGAAGTTTCTAAGGAATAGTTAGACATATGATGAACATACTCTGGAGCCTGGCCGCCTTTATCGTCGCATTGGGGGTGCTTATCACCGTGCACGAGTTCGGCCATTTCTGGGTTGCTCGTCGCTGTGGTGTGCGTGTTGAACGTTTTTCTGTCGGTTTCGGGCGTGCGCTGTGGCGTCGTACGGACCGGCAGGGGACGGAATATGTTCTGGCTATCATTCCTCTCGGGGGCTACGTGAAAATGCTCGACGAACGTGTCGAGGCCGTAGCCCCTGAATTTCGTCACCAATCTTTCAATAACAAAAAAATCTGGCAACGTGCTGCTATCATCAGCGCCGGGCCAATTGCCAATTTCATTTTTGCCGTTTTTGCATACTGGCTGGTCTTCGTGATCGGCGTGCCAAGCGTGCGTCCTGTTATCGCAAATATCACTGAAAATTCAATCGCTGCTCAATCCAATATTTCACCAGGAATGGAACTAAAGTCTGTTGCTGGTATCGAAACGCCTGATTGGGATTCAGTTCGTATGGCGTTAGTTGGCGAAATTGGCGATGATCAAACGACCGTGGGAGTGGCGCAATTTGGCTCGACTCAGGTGACTGAGAAAACGCTCGATTTGCGTCAATGGCAGTTTGATCCTGAAAAGCAGGATCCGGTGGTCTCTCTGGGTATGATTCCCCGCGGGCCGCAGATAGAATCTGTTCTGCAGGAAGTGCAGCCAGATTCCGCCGCGCAAAAGGCGGGTTTGCAAGCCGGAGACAGGATCGTTAAAGTCGATGGTCAGATTCTGGAAAATTGGCAGTCGTTTGTCATACAGGTACGTGACAATCCGGGCAAACCAATTGCACTGGAAGTTGAGCGGGCGGGAAATCCTGTCCCGTTAACACTGACGCCGGACACGAAGTCCGCAGGCAAAGGCAAGATACAGGGTTTTGCTGGTGTGGTACCGAAGGTGATACCGCTGCCTGATGAATATAAAACAATCCGTCAGTATGGTCCGTTCGTGGCGTTTTATGAGGCCGGGGATAAAACCTGGCAACTGATGAAACTCACCGTGAGCATGCTGGGTAAGTTAATTACCGGGGATGTAAAGCTGAACAATCTGAGTGGCCCAATTTCCATCGCACAGGGCGCAGGAATGTCAGCTGAGTATGGTTTGGTGTCTTACCTCACGTTCCTGGCACTCATTAGTGTCAATCTGGGGATCATCAACCTCTTCCCGTTACCGGTATTAGATGGTGGACACCTGCTGTTTCTCTTAATAGAAAAGCTCAAGGGTGGGCCAGTTTCCGAGCGAGTTCAGGACTTCAGTTACCGCATTGGTTCAGTTTTGCTGGTGTTGTTGATGGGGCTTGCACTTTTCAATGATTTCTCCCGTCTTTAAGGCCGGAGATTAGGTTAGGAAGAACGCATAACAACGATGGCGATCAAAAAGTTGCTCATAGCGTCGCTGCTGTTTGGCAGCGCCACCGTATACGGTGCAGACGGTTTCGTAGTGAGAGATATTCATTTCGAAGGCCTGCAGCGAGTTGCCGTCGGTGCGGCGTTACTCAATATGCCGGTTCGCGTCGGTGATACGGTTACTGAAGATGATATCAGTAACACCATTCGTGCATTGTTTGCCACTGGCAACTTTGAGGACGTTCGCGTCCTGCGTGATGGTGATTCTCTGATTGTTCAGGTTAAAGAACGTCCAACCATTGCCAGCATTACTTTCTCCGGTAACAAATCGGTGAAAGATGACATGCTGAAACAAAACCTGGAAGCCTCTGGCGTCCGTGTTGGCGAAGCCCTTGACCGTACAACCATCGGCAGTATCGAAAAAGGTCTTGAAGACTTCTACTACAGCGTCGGTAAATACAGTGCGTCGGTAAAAGCGGTTGTGACCCCTTTACCACGTAACCGTGTTGACCTGAAGCTGGTCTTCACCGAGGGTGTTTCTGCAAAAATTCAGCAGATCAACATTGTTGGTAACCATGCCTTCACGACCGATGACCTGATTTCACGCTTCCAGCTGCGTGATGAAGTGCCATGGTGGAACGTGGTCGGTGACCGTAAATACCAGAAACAAAAACTGGCAGGTGACCTTGAAACCCTGCGCAGTTTCTATCTGGATCGCGGTTATGCCCGTTTCAATATTGATTCGACGCAGGTCAGCCTGACGCCGGACAAAAAAGGCATCTACATCACGCTGAACATCACAGAAGGTGATCAATACAAACTTTCTGGCGTTGAAGTGACCGGCAGCATGGCGGGTCACTCAGCAGAAGTACAAAGCCTGACTAAAATTGATAAAGGCGAGCTGTATAACGGCGCCAAAGTCACCAAAATGGAAAACGACATCAAGCAGATGTTGGGGCGTTATGGTTATGCCTATCCACGTGTGACGACACAGCCAGAAATTAACGATGCAGACAAAACCGTTAAACTGCATATCAACGTGGATGCGGGTAACCGTTTCTACGTGCGTCATATCCGCTTTGAAGGGAATGACACCAGTAAGGACAGCGTACTGCGCCGTGAAATGCGTCAGATGGAAGGTGCCTGGTTAGGCAACGATCTGGTCGATAAAGGTAAAGAACGTCTGAACCGTCTGGGTTACTTCGAAACGGTTGATGTGGATACGCAGCGCGTTCCGGGTTCACCGGATCAGGTTGATGTTGTCTACAAAGTGAAAGAACGTAACACCGGTAGCTTCAACTTTGGTGTGGGCTACGGTACTGAAAGTGGTGTCAGCTTCCAGGTGGGTGTCCAGCAGGACAACTGGCTGGGTACGGGTAACTCCGTCGGCATCAGCGGTACCAAGAACGATTACCAGACGTATGCCGAATTCACTATCACTGACCCGTACTTCACCGTTGATGGCGTAAGTTTGGGTGGTCGTATCTTCTATAACGACTTTAAAGCAGATGATGCGGACCTGTCTGACTATACCAACAGAAGTTACGGTATTGGCGGCAACCTTGGTTTCCCAATCAATGAGAACAACTCATTGCGTCTGGGTCTGGATTACGTACATAACGATCTGTCCAATATGGAACCTCAGATCGCCATGTTCCGTTATCTGAACTCTGTTGGCCTGAAACCTGCGGTGACCACCAGTGACAACGCGGATGCTGACTTCAGTGCGAATGACTTCTTCGCCAATATCGGCTGGGGTTATAACAACCTCGACCGTGGCTACTTCCCGACAGCCGGGACGAAAGCCAGCCTGAACGGTAAAGTGACTGTTCCGGGCTCTGATAACGAATATTACAAAATCACTTTTGATTCAACCAGTTATCTGCCACTGAATCAGGATCGTGATTGGGTGCTGATGGGCCGTGCGCGTGCAGGTTACGCTGATGGTCTCGGCGGCAAAGAAGTGCCGTTCTACGATAACTTCTATGCCGGTGGTTCAAGCAGTGTTCGTGGTTTCCAGTCGAACACCATTGGTCCAAAAGCGGCATATTACAAATGTACTACGGCTAATACCTCGTACAGCGGTTGTCCGATTGATAACTCGGACGATGCAGTCGGTGGTAACGCAATGGCTGTATTGAGTGCGGAATTGATCGTTCCTACTCCGTTTGTTAGCGAGAAATACGCTAACTCCTTGCGTACTTCCCTGTTCGTGGACAGCGGTACCGTCTGGGATACCGGTTGGGAAAACACCCCGCAAACTATTGCGGCCGGCGTTCCTGATTACAGTAAACCAGGCAACATTCGTGTTTCTTCAGGTCTTGCGTTGCAGTGGATGTCTCCACTTGGGCCATTGGTCTTCTCTTACGCACAACCGATCAAGAAATACGAAGGCGACAAGGCAGAACAGTTCCAGTTTAACATTGGTAAAACCTGGTAACGTCCTGCCTGAACAGAGTTTGTTCAGCAGAATCGCAATGGCCTGATGCTGAAAGTGATACACGGGTTTCGGCCCGTGTATTGTTTTAGCATCCGGTGTTTTGTGTAATTTACTGTGCCAGATGGCACAACGGGTGATGGAAGGAGTTTATAGTGAAAAAGTGGTTATATGCCGCAGGCCTCGGTTTAGTTATGGCTTCTTCAGCCAGCGTTCAGGCTGCTGATAAAATTGCTATCGTTAACGTAGCAAGCATTTTCCAACAAATGCCTGCACGTGAAGCTGTAGCAAAACAGCTGGAAAACGAGTTCAAAAGCCGCGCGACAGATTTGCAATCTCAGGAACGTGATCTGCAAACCAAAATGCAACGTCTGCAACGTGATGGCTCAACCATGAAAGCCAGCGATCGTTCTAAACTCGAAAAAGACGTAATGGCTCAACGCGAAGCGTTCTCAGCTAAAGCGCAACAATTCGAGCAAGATAACCGTCGTCGTCAGGCTGAAGAACGTAACAAAATCCTGAGCCGTATTCAGGATGCTGTGAAATCTGTAGCCAGCAAAGAAGGTTATGATGTTGTTATCGATGCAAACGCCATCGCGTATGCTGACAATGACAAAGATATTACTGCTGATGTGCTGAAACAGGTTAAATAAACATGTCTTCAATTCGACTGGCTGATCTCGCACAGCAGTTGGATGCACAATTGCACGGTGATGGCGAAATTGCCATCACCGGCGTTGCTTCAATGCATTCCGCACACTCTGAGCAAATCACGTTTTTATCAAACAGCCGTTACCGTGAACAGTTGGCCTCCTGTACCGCAGGTGCCGTAGTGTTGACGGAAGCGGATCTGCCATTTTGCCCTACAGCGGCATTAGTGGTTAAAAACCCTTACCTGACCTATGCGCGTATGGCGCAATTGCTGGATACGACACCAGCACCTGCACAGGATATTGCTGCGAGTGCGGTGATCTCTGACAGTGCTTCTTTAGGTAAGAATGTCTCGGTTGGCGCAAATGCAGTCATCGAATCCGGCGTGGTGTTAGGTGACAATGTGGTCATCGGTGCCGGCTGCTTTATCGGTAAAGAAGCGAAAATTGGCGCAGGTACGCGTCTGTGGGCCAATGTTTCAATTTATCATCGTGTTGAAATCGGTGAGATGTGTCTGATTCAGTCCGGCACAGTGATCGGCGCTGATGGTTTTGGCTATGCCAACGATCGGGGTAACTGGATCAAGATCCCTCAGCTGGGCACCGTGATTATCGGTGATCGTGTTGAGATCGGAGCCTGTACCACCATCGACCGTGGTGCACTTGATGATACGATCATCAGTAACGGTGTCATCATTGATAACCAATGCCAGATTGCACACAACGTCGTGATTGGAGACAATACGGCGGTTGCGGGCGGTGTTATCATGGCCGGTAGTCTGAAAATCGGTCGTTACTGCCAGATTGGCGGAGCCAGTGTTATCAATGGTCACATGGAGATTTGTGACCAGGCCGTTGTGACAGGAATGGGAATGGTAATGAGACCAATCACTGAACCTGGGGTATACTCCTCCGGTATCCCGTTACAACCGAATAAAGTTTGGCGTAAGACGGCTGCATTGGTAATGAATATTGACGAGATGAATAAGCGCTTGAAAGCTGTCGAGCGTAAAATCGAAAAAGACTAATTACCACCTACGGTGCTGCTTTGTGTTCCCTTCGTTGAGTGAACCTGCGACATACGTTCCTATTTGCGGCCTGCCTGATGACCTTCTTTTGGGGTCTGGCAGGCCGTGTTATTGATGCCATCAGTTTTTTATAGACAGGAAGAGTATTTTGACTACTGACACTCATACTCTGCGTATTGAAGAGATACTGGATTTACTGCCACACCGTTACCCGTTCTTACTGGTTGACCGCGTGCTGGATTTTGAGAAAGGGAAATTTTTGCGCGCTGTGAAAAACGTTTCTTTTAACGAACCGTTCTTCCAGGGCCACTTCCCGGGCAAACCGATTTTCCCAGGTGTTTTGATTCTGGAAGCGATGGCGCAGGCCACCGGCATTCTGGCGTTCAAAAGCGTAGGAAAACTGGAGCCAGGTGAATTGTATTACTTTGCAGCAATTGACGATGCACGCTTTAAACGTCCGGTCTTGCCGGGTGACCAGATGGTTCTGGAAGTTGAATTCATTAAAGAGCGTCGTGGCGTTGCTCGTTTTAAAGGTGTCGCTAAAGTCGATGGTGAGATCGCTTGTGAGGCATCAATGATGTGCGCCCGTCGCCGGGAGTCCTAATACATGATAGACAAAACCGCCTTTATTCATCCAAGCGCTATTGTTGAAGACGGTGCCGTAATCGGCGCCGGAGTGCATATCGGTCCTTTCTGCTACGTGGGTTCCCAGGTAGAAATCGGAGAAGGTACCGAGCTTAAATCACACGTAGTTCTTAATGGCGTGACCAAAATTGGTCGCGATAACCGCATTTTCCAGTTCGTTTCCATCGGTGAAATTAACCAGGATCTGAAATATGCCGGTGAACCAACACGCGTTGAGGTCGGCGATCGCAACAATATTCGTGAGAGCGTCACCATTCATCGTGGTACCGTTCAGGGCGGTAGTCTGACAAAAGTGGGCAGCGATAACCTGTTGATGGTTAACGCGCATATCGCTCATGATTGTGTCATTGGGAATCGCTGTATTCTGGCGAACAACGCGACCCTTGGTGGCCACGTTGAAGTCGATGATTTCGCGATCATTGGCGGTATGACCGCAGTGCATCAGTTCTGCATTATCGGCGCGCATGTGATGGTTGGCGGGTGTTCTGGCGTGGCTCAGGACGTTCCTCCGTTTGTCATTGCGCAGGGTAACCACGCGACACCATTCGGTATCAATATCGAAGGGCTTAAACGTCGTGGTTTCGAAAAAGCCGATCTGCACGCTATCCGCAATGCTTATAAGTTGCTGTATCGCAGTGGTAAAACGCTGGAAGAAGCACAACCGGAAATCGCTGCTATCGCGGCTGAATTCCCGAAAGCTAAACCCTTCAGCGATTTCTTTGCCCGCTCAACACGCGGCATTATTCGCTGATCTGCGCTACGGAAAACAATGCAAAAGCCTGTTCTGACAATTGGTCTGGTAGCCGGTGAAACATCCGGCGATATTCTTGGCGCGGGTCTCATTCGTGCGCTGAAAAAGTATCATCCTGATGCCCGCTTTGTCGGAGTTGCAGGTCCGCTGATGCAAGCGGAAGGATGCGAAGCCTGGTACGAAATGGAAGAACTGGCGGTGATGGGCGTGGTGGAAGTGTTAGAACGGCTGCCACGCCTGTTGAAAATCCGCAAAGATCTGACCCGTCGTTTTAGCGAACTGCAGCCTGATGTGTTTGTGGGCATCGATGCCCCTGATTTCAACATTACGCTGGAAGGGCGCTTAAAGCAGCGCGGTATCCGCACGATTCATTATGTCAGCCCGTCTGTCTGGGCCTGGCGACAAAAACGTGTTTTCAAAATCGGGAAAGCCACGGATCTGGTTCTGGCATTTCTGCCTTTCGAAAAAGCGTTTTACGACAAATTCAATGTTCCCTGCCGTTTCATTGGCCACACGATGGCTGATGCAATGCCGTTGCATCCTGATAAACAGGCTGCGCGTCAGACTCTCAATATTCCTGATGATGTGCACTGTCTGGCGTTACTGCCGGGAAGCCGTCATGCTGAAGTTGAAATGCTCAGTGCGGATTTCCTCAAAACCGCGTTGCTGTTGCGGCAGACCTATCCTGATTTGCACATTGTTGTGCCACTGGTGAATGCCAAGCGCCGCGAGCAGTTTGAGCGTATTAAAGCGGAAATTGCCCCTGATTTACCGGCCCACTTGCTGGATGGCCAGGGTCGCGAAGCGATGATCGCCAGTGATGCCGCGCTGCTGGCTTCGGGCACGGCTGCGCTGGAGTGCATGCTGGCAAAATGTCCGATGGTTGTCGGTTACCGTATGAAGCCTGCCACTTACTGGCTGGCAGAGCGTCTGGTGAAAACACCCTATGTTTCTTTGCCGAATTTGCTGGCAAGACGGGAAATTGTGACCGAACTCCTGCAGACTGAATGCGTGCCGGACAAACTCTCTGCGGCATTGCTGCCTTTACTGGCCGGCGGTGAGAAAAGTCAGGCGCTGCGCGAGACTTTCCTTGAGCTGCATGAAAGCATCCGCCGCGATGCAGACGAACAGGCTGCTCAGGCCGTGATGGAGCTGGCAAACCGATGAGCGATATATTTATCTATCCGCAGGCCGTGTGTATCGCCGGCGTGGATGAAGTCGGGCGTGGCCCGTTGGTGGGCGCCGTGGTCACCGCTGCCGTCATCCTTGATCCCGCAAGACCGATCCTGGGGCTGGCGGATTCCAAGAAGCTGACGGAAAAGCGTCGTGAGGCGCTCTACATCGAAATTAAAGAGAAGGCGCTGGCCTGGAGCCTTGGGCGCGCTGAGCCGCACGAAATCGATGAACTGAATATTCTTCATGCCACCATGCTGGCGATGCAGAGAGCCGTTGCCGGTTTGGCTATCACGCCTGATATGGTGTTGATCGACGGTAACCGTTGTCCGAAGCTGCCAATGGCCTCACAGGCGGTGGTGAAAGGGGACAGCAAAGTGGCTGAAATCAGTGCGGCATCTATTCTGGCGAAGGTCACCCGCGATCGTGAAATGGTTGAACTGGATTTACAGTTCCCTGAATATGGATTTGCCAGGCACAAAGGTTATCCGACGCCGGTGCATCTCGAAAGCCTCGCCCGTCTCGGCGCAACCGCACATCATCGTCAGAGTTTTGCACCGGTGAAACGCGTACTCGGGCTGGCATAACGCCTCATGTGTTACTGCCCGCCCGGGTGAAAGAAATACACTTTTAATTCACTCATTTCTGGATCCTGGATATGGCCGAACCTCGTTTTATTCATCTGCGTGTACATAGCGACTATTCCATGGTGGATGGGCTCGCCAAAGTCGGCCCGCTGGTGAAATGCGCAGCGTCGCTCGGCATGCCTGCTCTGGCGATTACCGATTTTACCAACCTCTGTGGTCTGGTGAAATTTTACGGCGCGGCGCACGGTGCAGGCATTAAGCCGATCATTGGTGCTGACCTGAATGTGCAAAGTGAAATTCTCGGTGATGAGCTGGCTCAACTGACTGTTCTGGCGATGAACAATCAGGGTTATCAGAACCTGACGCTGTTGATTTCACGCGCCTATCAGCGTGGCTACGGCGCGGCCGGGCCGATTGTTGACCTCGACTGGCTGGCAGAACTCAATGAAGGGCTGATCCTGCTTTCCGGCGCAAGAATGGGCGATGTCGGTAAGTTTCTGACCCGTGGCAATGATTTACAGGTCAGTCAGTGTCTCGACTTCTACCAGCAGTATTTCCCCGATCGTTATTATCTCGAACTGATCCGTACCGGCCGTGCGGAAGAAGAAAACTATCTGCATGCCGCAGTCGCGCTGGCGACTGAACGCGGTCTGCCGGTGGTGGCAACCAATGACGTGCGCTTTATGGTGCCGACCGATTTTGACGCCCATGAGATCCGTGTTGCGATCCACGACGGCTTCACGCTGGATGATCCTAAGCGTCCGCGCAATTACACCTCACAGCAATATATGCGCAGCGAAGATGAGATGTGTGAGCTGTTTGAGGATGTACCGGAAGCGCTGCAAAACAGCGTGGAAATCGCCAAACGCTGTAACGTCACTATCCGTCTCGGCGAGTATTTCCTGCCGCAATTCCCGACCGGTGACATGACCACCGAAGATTTTCTGGTGGAGAAATCAAAAATCGGCCTGGAAGAGCGTCTGGAATTTCTGTTCCCTGATCCGGAAGTTCGCGCACAACGACGTCCTGAGTATGACGAGCGTCTGGATATCGAACTGAAAGTGATCAACCAGATGGGTTTCCCCGGCTACTTCCTGATCGTCATGGAGTTCATCCAGTGGTCGAAAGATAACAGTGTACCGGTGGGGCCGGGGCGTGGGTCCGGTGCGGGTTCTCTGGTGGCGTATGCCCTGAAAATTACCGATCTGGATCCGCTCGAATTTGACCTGCTGTTCGAACGTTTCCTTAACCCCGAACGTGTTTCCATGCCCGACTTTGACGTCGACTTTTGCATGGAAAAACGCGACCGGGTGATCGATCACGTTTCAGAAATGTATGGCCGTGAAGCCGTTTCGCAGATCATCACGTTTGGTACCATGGCAGCCAAAGCGGTTATCCGCGATGTGGGCCGCGTTCTGGGCCATCCGTATGGTTTCGTTGACCGTATTTCCAAACTGGTGCCGCCTGATCCGGGGATGACGCTGGAGAAAGCGTTTGCCGCTGAGCCGCAGTTGCCGGAAATCTATGAGGCTGACGAAGAAGTTAAGTCGCTGATTGACATGGCGCGTCAGCTGGAAGGCGTCACCCGTAACGCCGGTAAACACGCCGGGGGTGTGGTGATCGCACCGACAAAAATTACCGACTTCGCACCGCTGTATTGCGATGCTGAAGGCAACCATCCGGTTACCCAGTTCGATAAAAATGACGTGGAATACGCCGGGCTGGTCAAGTTCGACTTCCTCGGTCTGCGTACGCTGACCATCATCGACTGGGCGCTGGCGATGATTAACGCCCGTCGTGCAAAATCCGGCGAAGCCCCGCTGGATATCGCTGCCATTCCGCTGGATGACAAAAAAAGCTTCGACATGCTGCAACGCTCGGAAACCACGGCGGTGTTCCAGCTTGAATCCCGCGGCATGAAAGATTTGATCAAGCGTCTGAAGCCCGACAGCTTCGAAGATATGATCGCACTGGTGGCGCTGTTCCGTCCGGGGCCGTTGCAGTCAGGCATGGTAGATAACTTTATCGACCGTAAACACGGCCGCGAAGAGATTTCCTATCCGGATATTCAGTGGCAGCATGAATCCCTGAAACCTGTTCTGGAGCCGACCTACGGCATCATCCTGTATCAGGAACAGGTCATGCAGATCGCGCAGGTCCTGGCGGGTTATTCGCTGGGTGGCGCGGACATGTTGCGTCGTGCAATGGGTAAGAAAAACCCGGTAGAAATGGCCAAGCAGCGCGGCGGTTTTGAAGACGGTGCGAAATCACGCGGCATTGACGGCGAACTGGCGATTAAAATCTTCGATCTGGTAGAGAAATTTGCGGGTTACGGTTTTAACAAATCCCACTCCGCAGCCTATGCTTTAGTGTCGTATCAGACGCTGTGGCTGAAAGCGCACTATCCGGCGGAGTTCATGGCAGCGGTAATGACCGCCGATATGGATAACACCGAGAAAGTGGTCGGGCTGGTGGATGAATGCTGGCGTATGGGGCTGAAAATCCTGCCGCCTGATATCAACAGCGGCCTGTACCATTTCCACGTGAACGACGAAGGTGAAATCGTTTACGGCATTGGCGCAATCAAAGGCGTGGGTGAAGGCCCGATTGAAGCCATCATTGAAGCACGTAATGAAGGCGGCTATTTCAAAGAGCTGTTTGATCTCTGCGCACGCGCCGACGTCAAAAAGCTCAATAAACGCATTCTTGAAAAACTGATCATGTCCGGGGCATTTGACCGGCTGGGGCCGCATCGCGCCGCGCTGATGAGCTCGCTCAGTGATGCGCTCAAGGCGGCTGATCAGCATGCCAAAGCGGAAGCCATCGGTCAGGTGGATATGTTTGGTGTGCTGGCAGAGGCTCCTGAGCAGGTTGAAAAGTCCTACTCGAACGTGATGCCATGGCCGGAACAAACGGTTCTCGATGGTGAACGTGAAACGCTCGGGTTGTATCTCACCGGCCATCCGATCACCCAGTATCTGAAAGAAATTGAACGTTATGGCGGCGGCCAGCGTTTAAAAGATATGCATCCGACGGAACGGGGCAAAATGACCGTTGCGGTGGGGCTGGTTCTCGCCGCGCGTGTCATGGTCACCAAACGGGGTAACCGTATTGGGATCTGTACGCTTGACGATCGTTCCGGTCGTCTCGAAGTGATGTTGTTCACCGAAGCGTTGGAAAAATTCCAGCATTTATTGGAAAAAGACCGTATCCTTATCGCCACAGGACAGGTCAGCTTTGATGACTTCAGTGGCGGGCTTAAAATGATGGCCCGCGATGTAATGGACATCAGTGAAGCACGGGAAAAATATGCTCGCGGTCTTGCTATCTCGCTGACTGACAGGCAAATTGATGACCAGCTTTTGAACCGTCTCCGCCAATCGTTGGAACCACATCGATCGGGGACGATACCAGTGCATCTGTATTACCAACGAGAAAACGCAAGAGCCCGGCTACGATTCGGGGCGTCATGGCGTGTTACGCCAACGGACAAACTATTGCTGGATTTGCGAGGCCTGGTCGGTACTGAGCAGGTGGAACTGGAATTTGACTAAAATAGGAATGCTATGAGTCTGAATTTTCTTGATTTTGAACAGCCGATTGCGGAACTGGAAGCGAAAATTGACTCGCTGACTGCAGTCAGCCGTCAAGACGAAAAATTAGATATTAATCTGGACGAAGAAGTTGCACGCTTGCGCGAGAAAAGCGTTGAACTGACCCGTAAGATTTTCTCTGATCTGGGTGCCTGGCAGATTGCCCAACTGGCACGCCATCCTCGTCGCCCTTATACGCTCGATTACATCAAACATATTTTTACTGATTTTGATGAACTGGCGGGCGATCGTGCCTTCGCAGACGATAAAGCTATCGTTGGCGGTATTGCTCGTTTGGGTGAACGTGCAGTGATGATCATTGGTCATCAGAAAGGCCGTGAAACGAAAGAGAAAATTCGTCGTAACTTCGGCATGCCTGCACCAGAAGGGTATCGTAAAGCGTTGCGTCTGATGGAAATGGCTGAGCGTTTTAAACTGCCAATCATCACCTTCATCGACACCCCGGGCGCTTATCCGGGTGTGGGCGCGGAAGAACGTGGTCAGTCTGAAGCGATCGCCCGTAACCTGCGTGAAATGTCCCGTCTGAACGTTCCGGTTATCTGCACCGTTATCGGTGAAGGTGGCTCCGGTGGCGCACTGGCGATCGGCGTGGGTGACAAAGTTAACATGCTGCAATACAGCACCTATTCGGTGATCTCGCCGGAAGGTTGTGCGTCAATTCTGTGGAAGAGTGCGGATAAAGCCCCTCTGGCTGCGGAAGCGATGGGCATCATTGCACCGCGTCTGAAAGAGCTGAAACTGATCGACTCCGTGATCCCGGAACCTCTGGGCGGCGCTCACCGTAACGTAGAGGCGATGGCCGCTTCCCTGCGTGCACAACTGGAAGCTGACCTCAGCGATCTGGATGTGCTGAGCACGGAAGAATTGCGTAACCGTCGTTATCAGCGTCTGATGACGTACGGCTACTGCTGATCCTGAATGTGATTTCCGAAAGGCCGCGCACTGCGTGGCCTTTTTTTATGGCACGTTTTCTCTCTCCAATTTTCCTGCATTCTTAAATTTCCCTCTTTTCACCTTAAACTCAATGGCGAAGGGTACCCTGCAGGGACTAACCGTGTTTCTATAATTACCTGAGAGAATTAACAACAGAAGGATTTGTCCGATGAATATTATCGCTATCATGCGCCCGGAAGGGGCCTACTACAAAGATGAGCCAATCCGTGAACTGGATAGCGCACTGACGCTTCTCGGGTTTCAGATCATTTATCCGCGCGATCGGGCTGATCTGCTCAAACTCATTGAAAACAACGCCCGCATTTGCGGCGCTATTTTCGACTGGGATCAGCACAGCGAGGAGTTGTGCACAGCCATTAACGAGCTGAATGAGTATCTGCCGCTGTATGCTTTCATCAATACACATTCGACGCTGGACGTTGATGTGAACGAAATGCGCATGGTGCTGTATTTCTTTGAATATGCCCTGAGTGCGGCGGAGGATATTGCCAAACGCATCCGCCAGTACACCGATGAATACATCGACACCATCACGCCGCCGCTCACCAAAGCGTTGTTTACCTACGTGGAAGAGGGGAAATATACCTTCTGTACACCGGGGCATATGGCCGGTACGGCATTTCTGAAAAGCCCGGTCGGGACGCTGTTCTATGATTTCTTTGGCGCGAAAACGCTGAAAGCCGATGTGTCGATTTCGGTGACGGAACTGGGTTCCTTACTGGATCACACCGGACCGCACCTCGAAGCGGAAGAGTATATCGCCCGCACATTTGGCTCCGAGCAAAGTTATATCGTCACCAACGGGACCTCGACAGCCAATAAAATTGTCGGAATGTATGCCGCACCGGCGGGCAGTACGGTATTGATTGACCGCAACTGCCATAAATCGCTGGCTCACCTGATGATGATGACCAATATCGTGCCGGTCTATTTGCGGCCGAACCGTAATGCCTATGGCATTCTCGGCGGAATTCCTAAGCGGGAATTCACCCGCGAAAGTATCGAGGCGAAAATCGCACAGACTGAGAATGCCACCTGGCCCGTCCATGCGGTGATCACCAATTCCACGTACGATGGCTTGCTGTACAACACGGATTACATCAAAAGTACGCTGGATGTGCCGTCGATTCATTTCGATTCCGCCTGGGTGCCATACACCAATTTCCACCCGATTTATGACGGTAAAAGCGGGATGAGTGGCGAACGAATTCCGGGAAAAGTCATCTACGAAACGCAATCCACGCATAAGTTACTGGCGGCTTTCTCACAGGCTTCGATGATCCACATTAAAGGGGATTACGATGAAAGCACCTTTAATGAAGCTTATATGATGCACACCACCACATCGCCGAACTACGGCATTGTGGCTTCCGCAGAAACTGCCGCAGCAATGTTGCGGGGCAATCCCGGGCGTCGCCTGATCAACCGCTCGGTGGAACGTGCGCTGCATTTTCGTAAAGAGATCCAGCGGCTGCGTGAAGAAACCGAGGGCTGGTTCTTTGATATCTGGCAGCCCGAACATATTGATGAAGCCGAATGCTGGCCGCTGAATCCGGATCAAAACTGGCATGGTTTCGCGAATGCAGATACGGATCATATGTATCTGGATCCGATCAAGGTGACGATCCTGACACCCGGTATGGATGAAACAGGCAAACTGGAAGAAGAGGGGATCCCGGCCGCATTAGTGGCGAAATTCCTCGATGAACGCGGCGTGGTGGTGGAAAAAACCGGGCCGTATAATCTGCTTTTCCTGTTCAGCATCGGCATTGATAAAACCAAATCCATGAGCCTGATGCGCGGGTTGACCGATTTCAAACGCAGTTACGATCTCAATCTGCGCATCAAAAATATGCTGCCGGACCTGTACGCAGAAGATCCTGATTTTTATCGCAATATGCGTATCCAGGATCTGGCACAAGGGATCCACAAACTGATCGTCCGCCATGACCTGCCGCGTTTAATGCTGGAAGCGTTCGATGTGTTGCCGGAAATGAAAATGACGCCATATGAAATGTTCCAGCATCAGGTTCGTGGTCATATTGATGAATGCGACATTGATGAACTGGTGGGCAAAGTATCAGCCAACATGATCCTGCCTTATCCTCCTGGCGTGCCGGTGGTGATGCCGGGTGAGATGATCACGGAGGAAAGCCGCGCGGTACTCGATTTCCTGATTATGCTTTGCTCGATCGGCGAACGTTACCCGGGATTTGATACGGATATTCATGGAACCCGTCTCACAGAAGACGGGCGCTATCTGGTGAAAGTCTTAAAACTTCCGGAAGCCAGCTAACAAACCGCCCTCTTCATGAGGGCTTTTTATTGACGAGTTCAGACGCCCTGAGTAACGTGCACATCAGAAATCAACAGGACATGACAATGCTAAATCTTCGCCAGATCCATCACATCGCCATCATCGGTACTGATTATCAGACTAGCAAACGTTTTTACTGTGACATTCTCGGGTTCACGTTGCTGGGCGAGTTTTACCGCGAAGAACGCGATTCCTGGAAAGCCGATCTGGCGCTGAACGGTCAGTACACCATTGAACTCTTTAGTTTTCCGCATCCCCCGGCCCGGCCAAGCCGTCCTGAAGCCTGCGGATTGCGCCATCTGGCGTTCAGTGTGGAAGATATCGGACAGTCTGTTTCCGCGCTGACGGACGCGGGAGTTATCTGTGAACCGGTAAGAACCGATCCTTATACCGGGAAAAAATTCACATTCTTCAACGATCCTGATGGATTACCCCTGGAACTGTACGAATCCTGATAATTCTATGAACTCAAAAACAGCCGCAACATTCCTTGCTGAACATCTGCGCACGAAGATCGGCAACGCGCGAAAGCTGTGCGTGGCGTTCAGTGGCGGCCTGGATTCCTCGGTTCTGCTGGCCGGGGTGGCCAGGTTGCGCGACAGTACACAGCCTGATATCGAATTGCGCGCGCTGCATATCCATCATGGATTAAGCCGTTTTGCGGATGACTGGGTCGTTCACTGCCAGACGTTTTGTCAGCAACGCAATATTCCCTTCTCCGTAGTAAAAGTGCAGGTCAATGCGCAGGAAGGTGGGATTGAAGCGGCGGCGCGAACGGCACGTTATCTGGCATTTTCTGAAAATCTGACTGACGGCGAAGTATTACTGACTGCGCAGCATCTGAATGACCAATGCGAAACCTTCATGCTGGCGCTTAAGCGTGGCAGCGGGCCAGCCGGTCTCTCGGCGATGAGCGCCGACAGCTCCGCTCACGGCTATCGTTTATTGCGGCCGTTGCTTGATCTCAGCCGAGAACAGCTTGAGGCATACGCGGCGCAGCATCAGCTGAACTGGATTGAAGATGACAGTAACCGCGATGACCGTTTCGATCGTAATTTTTTGCGCCTGCAAATTCTGCCCGATCTCTATGAACGCTGGCCGCACTTTGCTCAGGCTACCGCCCGCAGCGCCTTGCTTTGCGCAGAGCAGGAAGCATTGCTTGATGAGTTACTCAGTGAATCTCTGGAAACCCTCACCGATCGGCAGGGGAGCTTGTCCGTCGATGGCCTGAGTCAAGTTTCGGCAGTGAGACGCCCGGCGTTAATACGCCGCTGGCTGGCAACCTGTGGCGCAAAAATGCCCTCGCGTGAACAATTGCAGAGAATATGGGATGAAGTGGCACTCAGCCGCGAAGATGCGCAGGCGCAGTTAGTGCTGGGTAAACGGGTCGTCCGGCGTTTTCGTCAGCGTCTGTATTTATTGCCAGAATTTCAGTCCCTGAGGGAACTGGTTATCCGCTGGGATCCGGCGGAAAAACTGATGCTGCCGGACGGGCTGGGCTTTCTTGCTGTCGATCCTGATCTCACCGCAGAGGTGAATGGCTGTGCGATTCGACAGCCACGTGCTGATGAAACGATCACTGTGCGGTTTCAGGCGCAGGGAATGATCGAAAAAGTCGGGAGGGATCGCGCGCGTCAGGCTAAAAAATTGTGGTCAGAGTTGGGGATACCTCCCTGGCAGCGGGATCGTATCCCGTTGATTTATTACAATGAACAACTGATGGCTGCGCCGGGGTGGTTTATTACCCGCCAGGCTCTGGCCGAAAATAATGAAGCGCAATGGCAGGTTATCTGGTCGGTTGCGTCATAAAAATGAAAGATTTAGTTGGGCGAAGGTGATTCGTCCGCGGAGGCGTAATGCAGGTAATGGCAAAACTCATGGCAGGAATCGCGGGACTTGTGCTCGCAAGTACACCGGCGCTGGCGGGCGGGAATATCGCTGACGGGCAGGCTAAGTCCGCCAGTTGCGCGGCATGCCACGGTGCAGCGGGAAAAGCCGTTAATTCGATTTACCCTAATCTGGCCGGGCAAAATGCAGATTATCTGGCGCTTTCGCTGCATGCTTACAAGAAAGGTGACCGAAGTGGCGGGCAGGCTGGTGTGATGCAGGCTTTTAGTTCGTCATTGTCCGATCAGGATATCAGTGATTTATCGGCTTATTACGCCAGTCTGACGCCGCTGAAATAGGGCTGTCGCAGAAATGCAAACGGGCAATCCTGAGATTGCCCGTTAGGTAAACTGAGACGGTTGTCGCTATTCTGCGCTGACGACAACGGTGCCAATTTCCGGATGGCTAAAGCTTTCAATGTGATCCAGACGCAGATCCCGTTGTTCGCCGTTCGCCTCTACCACCAGATATTCCACTTTCTTACGCATTAATAGATCGTTCGCTTTAGCCTCAACGACTTCTCCACTACGTAGCTTCAGCGTCAAAACCAGGTGATGCTGGCAGGCGAGCTCGAGATTATCGTAGTCATCACAATTGATGGGTTGGTACTCATCATTCATCGACATAATCGCTCACCAATAAGTTAGCGGCGGCGTAGGCCGCCTGGTCCCTAACGGAAGACGGAAGTTCAGCATTTGCTGCGACTTCGTCCAATGCTTTCAATACACAGCCCAACGCATCGGGCACATATCCAAGATCGCCACTGGCGATTTCGGAATATTTACGGCGTACCAACTCACAGTATTGTTGCATAAGTTCTCCCTAAAAAGCGTATCCCTCTGAGGAAAGCGCAGAAAGATAAGCTCTCAGTATTTAACGACTATAGCACAGGAGAGTGTGAGTTATTAGCAGCCCTGTAAAGGTAAATCGTTTGCGTAAAGCCATTATTGAGGATAACCATCGGGGGAAAACTGGTCGCGGCAGGATGCTTTCAAGTACACTGTGCGTCTATTATCAAGGGGTTTACCATGGCGTTAAAAGCAACCATTTATAAAGCAGCGGTCAATATCGCTGATATGGATCGTAATTTCTTTCATGACGCCAGCCTGACTCTGGCACAGCATCCTTCAGAAACAGAACAACGCATGATGCTGCGTCTGCTGGCATGGATTTACCATGCCGACGAACGACTGACTTTTACCCGCGGACTGAGTGCCGAAGACGAGCCTGAAATCTGGCGTAAGAATGACCACAATGGCATCGAGTTATGGGTCGAACTGGGTTTACCTGATGAGAAGCGTCTGAAAAAGGCCTGTAACCAATCGCGTGAAGTCGTCCTTTACGCGTATGGTGAGCGTGCGGCGAAAGTCTGGTGGTCGCAAATCGAAGGGAAAGTCAGAGGTTTTGAGAACCTGCGCATCCGTTATTTAGAAGATGAGTTGTTGAATCAGCTGACTGCTTTTGGCAGCCGGACCATGAATCTACAGGCGACGTTGCAGGACGGAACTATCTGGCTTTCTGATGCTCAGAGTAATTTGGAAATTCATTTTTCTGAATGGAAAGAGTCTGTTGTAAAAGAAACCAGGTAATCAGCGTGCTAATCCTTTCTGAAAAACTGGAAATACCCGACAGCGAGATCGAATTAACGGCGATCCGTGCGCAGGGTAACGGCGGTCAGAACGTCAATAAAACCTCAACGGCTATCCATTTACGCTTTGATATTAAAGCGTCGAGTTTGCCAGAATATTATAAAGAGCGGTTACTGGCGTTTAATCATCATTCTGTGACCGCTGACGGCTGGGTGATTATCAAGGCTCAGGAATACCGGAGTCAGGAGATGAATCGTGAAGCGGCTCTTGCCCGCTTGAGCTCATTGATTTCGCAGGCGATGGTTATTGAAAAACCGCGCCGGGCAACAAAACCGACCCGGGGATCGAAAATTCGTCGGGTAGAAAGTAAGGTTCGCAAAGGTGCGACGAAAGCATTGCGGGGCAAGATTCGTTAGCCCTAAATTCGTGCTGCAGGACATTTTTTATCGCAGCACCGGGATAAAAGCAGTAGGGGAGAAACTGTGAAAAAAATCATTATTAGTGCAGTGCTGGCGCTCGGGGCGCTGTCACTGTTTGGCTGTCATACCGCCGCGTTTAATCATGAAAAACCCTTGCAGGCGATGCAGCAAAGTTACAGCGGCGTATTGCCT
Source organism: Rahnella victoriana (assembly GCF_004330295.1). Lineage (GTDB taxonomy): Bacteria > Pseudomonadota > Gammaproteobacteria > Enterobacterales > Enterobacteriaceae > Rahnella > Rahnella victoriana. The sequence continues at coordinate 7,377 of NZ_SJOJ01000018.1, read as the reverse complement.
TGTGCCGACTGCAGTGGCCTGAAGACGTCACTTTTCCTTCAACAGGACGGAACCTATATCCTGCAGGAAATTTATCAGGGAAGTAAAGACGGCGATCAGGCGTTCGCCAGTTACGGAAGTTGGGCACGGACGGCTGATAAACTGGTACTGACTGGAAACGATGGTGAGAAACGCTACTTCCATCCGAAAGATGAAAATCTGGAAATGCTGGATCAAAGCGGGGAGCCGATCACCTCCACATTCAATTACACGTTGAAGCCGGTGCAGCAGAATTTGCCGAAGACGCCGATGGCATTGACCGGAATGATGCAATACAGCGCCGATGCGGCATCCTTTAAGGATTGCGCGACCGGCAATGTATTCCCGATGTCAGCCAATAAATCGCTGGAAGAAGGGTATCTTGCAGCGCGGAAAACCCCGAATCAGCTGGTCTTTCTTTCAATGGACGGACATTTCATGACAGAACCGTCAATGGAAGAAGGGCAGATGCAGAAGGCTGTAGTGGCAGATAAAAATGTCAGGTTTGATGCCACCAAATCCTGTCCGTAATGACGCTCACTGAACTACACAAAGAAAAATGCCCGCATTATGCGGGCATTTTTACAGGCAAATGATCGTCAGCTGATCTTAACGCGGGATCTGGCTCAGCAGATACTCAACGATATCACTTTGTTTGATCATCTGTTTTTCGCCAGTGCGACGGTTTTTGTATTCCAGCTCTTCAGCATCCAGATTACGATCACCAATCACCACGTGATGCGGCACACCGATCAGTTCCATATCCGCGAACATGACGCCCGGACGTTCTTTGCGATCGTCGAGGATCACATCAATACCGTGTGAGCGCAGTTCTTTGTACAACGCTTCTGCGGCATCTTTCACGCGGAAAGATTTATGCATGTTCATTGGCAGAATAGCGACCTGGAATGGTGCGATAGCATCCGGCCAGATAATGCCGCGATCGTCATGGTTCTGCTCAATCGCCGCAGCGACCACACGGGTCACGCCGATACCGTAACAACCCATGGTCATCACCTGGTTTTTGCCATCTTCGCCCTGAACGGTCGCGTTCATCGCTTCTGAGTATTTTGTCCCCAGCTGGAAGATATGACCGACTTCAATCCCGCGTTTGATCACCAGCGTACCCTGACCATCCGGGCTTGGATCGCCTGCGACCACGTTACGGATATCGGCGACTTCTGGCAGCGCAGTATCGCGATCCCAGTTAATACCGAAATAGTGTTTACCGTCGATGTTTGCGCCTGCGCTGAAATCGCTCATGGCGGCAACAGTGCGGTCGGCAACAATTGGCATTGGCAGATTTACCGGGCCGAGTGAACCCGGGCCAGCCGCAACGATTTCACGAATTTCAGCTTCTGTTGCAAAGGTCAGTGGTGACGCCACTTGCGGCAGTTTTTCGGCTTTGATTTCGTTCAGCTCATGATCACCGCGAACCAGCAGGGCGACCAGCTTATGGCCGCTTTCCTCTGTTGCGTGAACCATCAGGGTTTTCACGGTTTTCTCAACCGGAACCTGGAACTGTTCAGTCAGTTCAGCAATGGTTTTTGCGTCCGGCGTTTCAACAACACGCATCTCTTCGGTTGCAGCAGCACGTGGCGTACTTGGTGCCAGTGCTTCAGCAAACTCAATGTTGGCGGCAAACTCAGAAGAGTCAGAGAACACCACATCATCTTCGCCGCTTTGTGCTAGTACCTGGAACTCATGGGAGGCGCTGCCGCCGATAGAACCGGTATCCGCCAGCACGGCACGGAAATCCAGACCCATGCGGTTGAAAATCTGGCTGTAGGCCGCGTACATCGCGTCATAGGTTTCCTGCAAAGATTCCTGCGTCGTGTGGAACGAGTAGGCATCTTTCATCAGGAATTCACGGGAGCGCATCACACCAAAACGCGGGCGAACTTCGTCACGGAATTTGGTCTGGATCTGGAAGAAGTTCAGTGGCAGCTGTTTGTACGAGCTGACTTCATTACGGATCAGATCGGTAATCACTTCTTCGTGGGTTGGACCCAGAACGAAAGGACGCTCGCCGCGATCAACGAAACGTAATAATTCCGGACCATATTGTTCCCAACGTCCGCTCTCCTGCCATAAGTCGGCGGGCTGAACTACCGGCATCGACACTTCAATAGCGTTCGCGTTGTTCATTTCTTCGCGTACGATGTTTTCAACTTTTTTGAGAACACGTAAGCCGGTCGGCAGCCAGGTATACAGGCCCGAGGCCAGTTTACGGATCATCCCCGCGCGCAGCATCAGCTGGTGGCTGATAACTTCCGCGTCGGCTGGCGTCTCTTTCAGTGTAGAGAGCAGATATTGAGTAGTACGCATGATGTGTTGGTTCCGTTAGCACTGCAAATTGCAATCGGGCTGCCATAGGCAGCCAAAACGTGAAAAGTGGCTTAGTTTACCAGCGAGTTGCTGTTGCCAAAAGAGACGCAGAGGAAATTTAGTTTTTGTCGAGGGACAATACCTGATTCAGAGAACCCACAACCCGCCAGCGGACATTAAATTCCAGCAGGCGAACAGCGTAATCGCGTTCTGCGGATTCCCCTTTGCGGTAAGCAGGACGCGGATCCTGACCTAAAACCTGCGTGATGAAACGGCGCAGATGTGGGTAGCGCCGCGCTTGTTCCGCCAGCTGTTGTTCAGCCTGAGGTAAAAACTCGACCGGCATATCGGCATCCGGCGCGTGCTGGGCAAACCCGGCGCGCGCATCAGGATGGCTTTCCGCAAAAGGCAGATAGGGTTTGATATCGACAACCGGCGTGCCATCCACTAAATCCAGACTGCCAAGTTGCAGAACGACATTCTGTCCCTGACAGCGGATCCCTTTCAGTTCAACCAGAGACATGCCGAGCGGGTTAGGCCGAAAAGTGGACCGTGTGGCAAAAACACCGGTGCGTGCATTGCCACCAAGGCGTGGCGGGCGAACCGTCGGGCGCCATCCTCCCTCCATCGTCTGATGAAAAATGAACATCACCCATAAATGGCTGAACTCTTCCAGCCCGCGAACGGCTTCAGGCTGGTTGTAAGGCGCATGCAGATGTAATTCACCGCCGCCATCCTGAATCAAACCAGGCTGACGCGGGACAGCAAACTTCTCTTTATAGGGCGAGTGAATTGTCCCTATTTGTTCAAAAGCAAAAGAGGTCATTTAAACGTGACGTTCAGGGCAGAACCCTGACAAATTGCCTGCTGGAAGCAGCCTGGCACACCGCTGATGATCTGGCACTGATGCAGCAACACGGCATTGGCTTTCATATAAGATGCGCGGGTCAGCATTCTCTTACGCGCCGTTGCCAGACTTGGCGGCGTATCGTTTTGAGCGCTCTGGCAGGACTCTCCGGAGACTTCACCCAGATCACGGAACGGCGTTCCGACTAAAGCTTCTGCATCTTTATACAGTTTTACAGGAGCAGGGCGCACTGGAGCCGGCTTTGGTTTGACTGGTTTTGGTTCTTCTTTAACAACAGGCGCAGGAGGTGTTGGCTGTGTGTGTTGAGTCAGGGAACAACCCGCCAGCAAAAGTGCCGACAAACAGAGAGGTAAAGCACGCATGGTATATCCTCTGCTTTTTAATATGTTTACAGGAAAGAATGTGGCGTTATTGAACCAAGGTATTGAGAAAATAACAAGGCGGGCAACTGCCCGCCTTGTTATTTATTTCTGAAAAAGGTCTTTGAGAAAGTAATATTTGAGAAATGAATCGCCCGGAGAAATCCTCAGCGGCTCATTTCACGTCATTACCAGCCTTTTACAGCGCCGCCGTTGAAGATTTTGTTCGCAGCAGCGTTCACTTCGTCAGACTGATACGCCTGAACGAATTTCTTCACGTTTTCTGCGTCTTTGTTATCTTCGCGTGCAACGATCAGGTTTACGTATGGAGAATCTTTATCTTCTACGAAGATACCGTCTTTTTCCGGCGTCAGGTTGATCTGGCTGGCGTAAGTGGTGTTGATAACTGCCAGTGCGATTTTCGCATCATCCAGTGAACGTGGCAGTTGCGGAGCTTCCAGCTCGACCAGTTTCAGGTTTTTAGGATTCTCAGTCACATCCAGAACGGTCGGCAGCAGGCCAACACCGTCTTTCAGTTTGATCAGACCTTGTTTTTGCAGCAACAGTAAAGAACGGCCGAGGTTAGTCGGATCGTTTGGCAGTGCAACCTGATCGCCATCTTTCAGTTCATCAATTGATTTGATTTTCTTAGAGTAACCCGCGATAGGGTAGACGAAGGTGTTGCCGACCGGCACCAGCTTATAGCCACGATCTTTAATCTGCTGATCAAGGTAAGGTTTGTGCTGGAAAGCGTTAACATCAATATCGCCTTTGCTCAACGCTTCGTTAGGCAATACGTAATCGTTGAATGTCACCAGCTCAACATCAAGACCGTATTTTTCTTTTGCCACTTTCTGTGCAACTTCAGCAACCTGCTGTTCAGAACCGACAATCACACCCACTTTGATGTGGTTTGGATCTTGTTCTTTTGGCCCGCAGCCAACTAAAGCCAGCGATCCCAGAAGCGCGCCGACAACTGCAATGGATTTGAATTTGTTAGACATGTCCTTTCCTCAATAAGCGGATAAAAATCATTCACAGGGTAGCTATTACCGCTGTTGTTTCGTTATTTATGTGTGACTGCTTTTACGATGCGGTCGCCACAAAACTGAATTAAATACACCAAAACCACTAACAGGACTAATACCGTATTCATCACCGTGGCGTCATAACCGATATAACCGTACTGATAACCGATTTGCCCCAGACCACCGGCACCGACAGCACCACCCATAGCAGAATAGCCTACGAGAGTGATCAATGTGATGGTGGCGGCATTGACCAGACCTGGCAGGGCTTCCGGTAACAGGATTTTACGGATGATCTGCATCGGCGTTGCGCCCATTGCGCGGGAAGCTTCCACCAGACCGCTTGGGATCTCCAGCAGGGCGTTTTCAACCATACGGGCAATAAAGGGTGCGGCACCCACAGTCAGCGGGACAATTGCCGCCTGTAGACCGATAGAGGTACCCACAATCATGCGGGTGAACGGAATCATCCACACCAGCAGGATAATAAAAGGAATGGAACGGAAAATGTTCACCAACGCCGACATCACGCGGTAGACATTTTTATTCTCTGCAATCTGGCCCGGACGGGTGACATACAGCAGCACGCCAAAAGGCAGACCCAACACAAAACCAAAGAAACCAGAGGTCAGCGTCATGATGACCGTTTCCCAGATACCCCGGCCCATTAACCACATCATTGCCTCAGACATAACCGAGCACCTCTACTTTCACCTGATTCTCATGCAGGAACTGAATAGCCGCCTGAGTGTTTTCTTCTGAACCGTGCATTTCCGTCAGCATAATCCCGAACTTCACACCGCCGGCATAATCCATCTGAGCACTGATAATATTGTTGTTAATGTCAAAGCGACGTACAGCTTCTGACAGCAGCGGAGCATCCACTGACTGACCTGTAAATTCCAGCCGCAGTAAAGGCACACGACCTTCTTCCGCTGTGGGGATCATGCGCACGGCGTAATCTTCCGGGATATCCAGATGTAAGGTCGACTGAATGAACTGCTGAGCCAGCGGCGTTTTAGGATGAGAGAACATTTCGCTCACTTTATCCTGCTCAATCAGTTTGCCATCGCTGATCACGGCAACCTGGTCGCAAATGCGTTTTACAACATCCATCTCATGAGTGATCAGCAGAATGGTCAGTCCCAGACGACGGTTGATATCTTTCAGCAGTTCCAGAATGGCGCGGGTGGTTGCCGGATCCAATGCACTGGTGGCTTCATCACACAGCAATACTTTAGGATTACTGGCCAGCGCACGGGCAATCGCCACACGTTGTTTTTGTCCGCCGGAAAGATTAGCCGGATAAGCGTCATGCTTATCTTCCAGACCGACCAGCTTAAGAAGTTCGGAGACGCGCGTCTTAATGTCTGCGGAAGAGAGATTATCGAGTTCCAGTGGCAATGCTACGTTGCCATACACGGTACGTGACGACAGCAGATTAAAATGCTGGAAAATCATGCCAATCTGGCGACGTGCACGGGTCAGCGCTTTCTCTGAGAAAGACATCAGATCCTGACCATCGACCAAGACCTGGCCTTCCGTCGGACGTTCCAGCAAATTGACGCAGCGGATTAACGTACTTTTCCCCGCGCCGGAAGAGCCGATAACGCCATAAATTTGTCCGGCAGGGACGTGAAGACTCACGTCAGAGAGCGCGACAATCTGGCGCGAACCCTGCTGGAAAACCTTGGTGATGTTTGAAAGTTTAATCATATTTTTTTTATTCTGTCTTTTTGCCGTGACGTGGTGAAATTAACTCTGCGGGGCTCTCCCCCGTAGCATGTCGTGGATGCTAAGGCGTCTAGACGTCTAAGTCAACCAGGTTAGCATTCTCACGGACATTGAAAACATGCGATACTGGCGCCGTTAATCAGCCATCAGGAGCAAATTCGTGGCACAACCTGTTTCAGCAATCTTTCTCGACCGTGATGGCACTTTGAATGTCGATCACGGTTATGTACATGAAATCGATGATTTCCAGTTTATCGACGGTGTCATTGATGCCTGCCTTAAATTAAAGGAAATGGGCTTTTTACTGGTGCTGGTCACCAATCAGTCCGGTATCGCGCGGGGTAAATTTACTGAAGAGCAGTTTATGACGCTCACAGAGTGGATGGACTGGTCACTGGCCGACCGCGGTGTGGATCTGGATGGTATCTACTTCTGCCCGCATCATCCGGAAGGTGCCGTGAAAGCGTTTACTCAGGTCTGTGATTGCCGTAAGCCGCAACCGGGTATGTTTTTGACGGCCAAAGAAGAGCTAAACATTGATATGGCCTCTTCTTATATGGTGGGCGATAAGCTTGAAGATATGCAGGCCGCTGCCGCCGCAGGCGTAGGACATAAGATTTTAGTTCGTACCGGTAAGCCTGTGACCGCAGAAAGTGAAAGTGCGGCGGACATGGTACTGGAAAGCCTTGCTGCATTGCCTTCCTTTATAGCAAAAGGGCAGAAATAGCAGCCTTTGGATAAAAAAACGGCAAACGAAATAAAACTGTATTTATTCGCTTGCCATTAAAATCCAACTCCCTATAATGCCGCTCCATCGACAGGGAACAACGTGAACAACATCACGAAGTAACCGGGTCGGAAAGATTAAAAACAGTGATGACCGGATGAAATAAACGGTTGACACTGAATGAGGAAAGCGTAATATACGCCACCTCGAGTTAGCAAGCGAAAGCGCGTAACTCACTGCTCTTTAACAATTTATCAGACAATCTGTGTGGGCACTCACAAGACGATATCAGCCACTTCGGTGGCAAAAAATATC
>NZ_SJOJ01000017.1 GCF_004330295.1 Rahnella victoriana | reverse complement strand
CTCAGAAGTGAAACGCCGTAGCGCCGATGGTAGTGTGGGGTCTCCCCATGCGAGAGTAGGGAACTGCCAGGCATCAAATAAAGCCAAAAGCCCCGCACGAAAGTGTGGGGCTTTTGGCTTTACTGCTATCAGGTGGTTGGCTACACGAGAAGAGAGCAGGACAAAAGGCGAAGCCTTTTGAACGTTGCGCAGCAACGGCCCGAAGGGTGAGCCACGAAGTGGGTCATCAACTGCCAGGCATCAAATAAGTGGAAAGCCCTGTACTGACGTACAGGGCTTTTTGCTATGGGGGATTTGACGATTCAAACGACCTTAATCGCGTTGTTTTTACTGTCTTGCCAGCCAACGGACAATAAACTCCCCAACTTCTTCTATTTCATTGATATTCATAAGGCTAACTGTCGTTGGTATATCCTCTGGCTGACAATCACTGGCCACCGCAATAACATGAATATCCATTAACTGCTCCAGCGATTTTCCTGTCCCTTTCCTGTGAAGCACAATTTTGTCGATATCTTCGTGCTTGAACCCTTCAACGAGGATCATATCCAGATTATCACTGTCAAAACGTGTTGCGAGATACCTGAGATTGAGCGGGTCTTGCTGCGGTGTTTCCGTCATTAATGCCCACCGGCTGTCACTGGCAACCATAGTCTGGTCTGCACCGGCTTTACGCAGCTCAAAACTGTCTTTCCCGGGAGTATCAACGTCAACATCATGATGAGTGTGCTTTATCAAACCTGTACGTATGCTGCGCTGACGTAGCCAGGGGATGAGTTGTTTGAGTAATGTCGTTTTCCCCGTTCCGCTGTAAGCGGTGATCCCCAGCAAAGGTATATGGTTTATGATCATCAGGATAAGTCCAGGTTGTTAATTTCCCAGAGTGCCACCTCTTCAGGCGTATTGAGATTGCAAAACGCGGCAGAGTCGTTGAACAATACGGCTTTGGCACCAATCTGATGAAAGAAAATCATTAATTTCCGCTCACCCTTCTCCAGATATGATTTCAGCTCAGGTATCAGATCACGGTTCAGCAGGCAAAGTGTCGGGTGTTCTCGTTCAGGATCACGGGCATAAACGGCTTTCTGATCCGCAGCGTTTTCCTGAAAGGTTTCTGCCAGGTTAGCCGGGAAAGCGGGCACATCGCAGGGAACGAAAAGAACCCATTCCGTTTTACTGACAGTTAATGCGGCAAGCATGCCAGCCAGTGGACCTGAAAAATCCGCCGTAATATCCTGAAAGGTCTGAAATTCACGGCCATAACGATCCGCATTTTGATTGCAGCTGATCAAGATCTCGCCGACGTGCGGACGCAACCGCTCTGCAATGTATTCAAATAAAGGCTTTCCCTTTACTTCTACCAGCCCTTTATCTTGCCCCATCCGGCTCGAACGCCCACCCGCTAAAATAACGCCGGTAATGTTGTCCATACTCATTATGTTTACCTGCAGAAACGTCTATATTCCTTTCATTGTAACGCCTTCGTCAGGGGCGGGCTGGTTTAACTTTTACATCGTAAGCTTGTCCTTTCCCTGATGAAATAACCCTGTTATTTTTAGGGTCTGTCACTCAGTGGAGAGGGAATATCATGAAAGAACATCGCGTAAATGAGTTGATCGAGCTGCTTCATCCGGCCTGGAAAGAAGACTGTGATCTTAACCTGATGGAGTTTATTCAAAAGCTGGCAACGGAATGTGGCTATCAGGGATCTTTAGGAGAACTGAGCGATGATACGTTGATTTATCATCTGAAAATGCGCGGTACTGACAGCACCACGGAAATCCCGGGTCTGAAGAAAGATTATGAGGATGACTTCAAAACCGCCATTTTGCGTGCCCGTGGCGTGATTAAAGATTGATGTAAACTTATGTGAACTTCATGCGAACCGCGAAAAATAGATGATACTATTTCCCATTATCATTTTTCTGTGCGGCTAATCCGAATGAAGTTATGAACAATTCAGCTTTTAATTTTCAGGCATTGTCGCCGGATCTTATCCTTGATGCGTTAGAGAGCGTCGGTCTGATTGCTGAGTCCGGCCTCACTGCATTAAATAGCTATGAAAACCGTGTCTACCAGTTTTTGGGTGAAGACAGAAAACGCTATGTGGTGAAGTTCTACCGGCCGGAACGCTGGAGTGAAGAACAAATTCACGAAGAGCATCGTTTTTCACTCGATATGGCTGATGCCGAAATACCTGCTGTTGCCCCTCTTTCTATTAATGACAATACACTTCATCACTATCAGGGTTATATGTTTACTGTGTTCCCAAGTGTCGGGGGGCGTCAGTACGAAATAGACAATCTTGATCAGCTGGAATGGGTGGGACGTTTCCTTGGGCGCATCCATCAGGTCGGCAGCGAAAGCCTTTTCACCGCACGGCCGACGATCGGTCTGGATGAATACCTTTACCGGCCGCGGGAAGTCCTGGCGGAGTGTTCCCTTATTCCCAAAAGTTTACGTGAGCCGTTTTTTGCTGCAACAGATAACCTGATCGCCACGACAGGCGAATTCTGGCACACCGACTGGCAGCCCCTGCGGCTGCATGGCGATTGCCATCCGGGGAATATTCTGTGGCGCGATGGCCCGTTGTTTGTGGATATGGATGATGCCCGCAATGGCCCGGCAATTCAGGATCTCTGGATGTTGCTGCATGGCGACCAAAATGAGCAAAGGCTCCAGCTGGACATATTGCTGGAAGCTTATGGAGAGTTTGCTGAGTTAGATACCCGTGAGCTGTCTTTGATTGAACCGCTGCGTGCTATGCGCATGGTTTATTATCTGGCCTGGGTTGCCCGTCGCTGGGAGGATCCGGCGTTTCCTAAAAGTTTTCCCTGGATGCAGGATGAAGACTTCTGGCGTGGTCAGATAGCCGCTTTTACTGAGCAAGTTAAGAAATTACAGGCACCTCCTTTACAGTTGATGCCAATGTATTGAGTCACGATTAACGTTCGAAGTTTAATTAAATGGAGATAGGCTTTATATGAAAAAGATATTCCTGGCACTGGTTGGTATGGTCATGGCCTTCAGTGTATCTGCCGCGCAATTTTCTGATGGTGCGCAGTACGTTACTTTAGATAAAACCGTTGCTAATGAGCCACAGGTTCTTGAGTTCTTCTCATTTTATTGCCCGCACTGTTACCAGTTCGAACAAGTCTGGCATGTGTCTGACAGCATTCGTAAGAACCTGCCAAAAGATGTTAAATATACCAAGTATCACGTTGAGTTCCTGGGCCCATTAGGCAAGCAATTAACTCAGGCATGGGCTGTCGCTATTGCTTTGGGCGTTGAAGACAAAGTCAGTCCGCTGATGTTTGATGCCGTCCAGAAACAACAGTCTGTACAGAATGCTGATGATATCCGTAAAGTCTTTATTCAGGCGGGTGTCAAAGGCGAAGATTACGATGCTGCACTGAACAGCTTCGTCGTGAAATCCCTGGTTGTTCAACAGGAGAAAGCGGCGGCGGATCTGGGGCTGCAAGGCGTCCCCTCTGTATTTGTGAACGGCAAATATATGGTTAAAAATGACGGGCTTGATACCAGTTCAATGGATATGTACGTCAAACAATATTCTGATGTGATCAATTTCTTAGCGACAAAAAAATAAGACATTGTCATCTCAACACCAGCCTTCGGGCTGGTGTTATATTCTCAGGAAATTTAAAGCTGAAAAATGATAACGGCAGAAAATATATTTAGGAGTGGCCCGAGTTATTCCCTCAAAAATATTACTATCCACAATCGCTATTAAGCTTCTATTACACCAATATTTCATAAATCGCCCTGATAACCTGATGATACCAGTAGCGAAAATGTTGGCATATTCTCTCCCTGCGATCCGATAATAATTTCCTATAAAAACTATTCACAAAGTTATCCACAGGGTGATCCTTCGAGATCCCTCGCAACTTCGCAATGAATTTCCTTCTCAAGGTTCGTCTTTCCCGCTGGCTATGGCATCCTTAGGGCATGTCTGATCACGAATAAAGAAGAGTTATGGCCCAGATAGCAGAAAACCCCTTAATCCTGGTGGACGGTTCGTCCTACCTTTATCGCGCTTACCATGCGTTTCCTCCGCTGACCAACTCTGCGGGCGAACCGACCGGCGCGATGTACGGTGTGCTGAATATGTTGCGCAGTCTGTTGCTGCAATACACACCAAGCCATGTTGCAGTGGTTTTTGACGCGAAAGGCAAAACCTTCCGTGACGAACTCTTCGAACAGTACAAATCGCATCGCCCTCCGATGCCTGATGATTTGCGCTCTCAAATTGAGCCCCTTCATCAGATGGTCAGGGCAATGGGTTTACCATTGCTGATGGTCTCGGGTGTGGAAGCGGATGACGTGATTGGTACGCTGGCCCTCGAAGCAGAGAAAGCCGGGCATGCGGTTCTGATCAGTACCGGTGATAAAGATATGGCACAGCTGGTAACCCCGGGAGTGACATTAATTAACACCATGAACAATGCGATTCTGGGGCCAGATGAAGTTGTTGAAAAGTACGGTGTACCGCCTTCACTGATTATTGATTTCCTCGCGCTGATGGGCGATTCCTCGGACAATATTCCTGGCGTGCCGGGCGTGGGTGAAAAGACCGCACAGGCTCTGTTGCAGGGCATTGGGGGTCTTGATGACTTATATGCGGATCTCGATAAAGTGTCGACGCTGACTTTCCGTGGTTCAAAAACCATGGCCGCTAAGCTCGCGGAAAACAAAGACGTTGCCTATCTCTCTTACCAGCTGGCAACCATCAAAACGGACGTGAAGCTGGATCTGACCTGCGCAGAACTGACCGTTTCAGAACCGGATGCGGATGAACTTCACCAGTTATTTGGTCGTTATGAATTTAAGCGCTGGCTGGCTGATGTCGAATCCGGCACCTGGCTGACCAGTAAAAAGTCGGCGGGTAAAGCGCCTTCAGCAGCGAAAAAGAAAGCTGCCGATCAGGAAACTGCCTCCGCGGTATCGGTCGAACCTAACCAACTTTCTCAGGACGGTTACGTCACCATTTTGGATCAGGCGACGCTGGATGAATGGATCGGTCATCTGAAAGCCTCTGAGGTATTTGCCTTCGATACTGAAACGGATGGTCTGGATACGCTGACGGCCAATCTCATCGGTTTATCTTTTGCGACGCAAGCAGGCAAAGCCGCCTATTTGCCAGTCGCTCATGATTATCTGGACGCGCCGGTACAGCTGGATCGCGATGACGTATTGAAACAGCTCAAACCTGTGCTTGAAGATGAAAAACAGCTGAAAGTGGGTCAGAACCTGAAGTTTGATCGCGGCGTTTTACTGCGTTACGACATTGAATTAAAAGGTATAGCCTTCGATACCATGCTCGAGTCTTATGTGCTCGACAGCGTATCTGGCCGTCACGATATGGACAGCCTTGCCGATCGCTATCTGGGACATAAAACGGTGAGCTTTGAAGAAATTGCCGGCAAAGGGAAAAACCAGCTTACCTTCAACCAAATCGCACTGGAGCAAGCGGCACCGTATGCGGCGGAAGATGCGGACGTCACATTGCAGTTGCATCAGGCACTCTGGCCCCGGATTGCGGAAAGTGAATCCCTGAAAAAAGTCTTCACGGATATTGAAATGCCGCTGGTGCCCGTGTTGTCTCATATCGAACGTACCGGTGTTCTGATTGATCAGAATATCCTCGCCGCCCATTCAAAAGAGCTGGCGATCCGCCTGAATGAGCTGGAAAACAAGGCGCATGAGCTGGCAGAAGAACCTTTCAATCTGTCCTCAACCAAACAGTTGCAGGCCATTCTGTATGAAAAACAGAAACTGCCGATCCTGAAGAAAACGCCGGGTGGTGCGCCTTCGACTAATGAAGAAGTTCTGGCTGAACTGGCTCTGGATTACCCGCTGCCAAAAGTCATTCTTGAATATCGTGGTCTGGCAAAACTGAAATCGACGTACACCGACAAACTGCCATTGATGATCAATCCGCAGTCCGGGCGCGTGCATACGTCTTATCATCAGGCGGTAACGGCCACCGGTCGTCTGTCTTCCAGTGATCCCAATCTGCAAAACATTCCGGTGCGTAATGACGAAGGTCGCCGTATTCGTCAGGCGTTTATCGCGCCTAAGGATTACATCATCCTGGCTGCCGACTATTCGCAGATCGAACTGCGCATCATGGCGCATTTATCGAAAGATGAAGGTTTGCTGAAAGCGTTCGCCGAGGGGAAAGACATCCACCGCGCAACGGCTGCAGAAGTCTTCGGCACGCCGCTGGAGAAGGTTTCTGGCGAGCAACGCCGCAGTGCGAAAGCGATTAACTTCGGCCTGATTTATGGCATGAGCGCCTTTGGTCTGTCACGTCAGCTGAATATCCCGCGCAAAGAATCCCAGCGTTATATGGATTTATACTTTGAGCGCTATCCGGGCGTGCTGGAATACATGGAGCGTACCCGCGCTCAGGCGTCGGAACAGGGGTATGTTGAAACGCTGGATGGTCGCCGCCTGTATCTGCCGGACATTAAATCCAGCAACGCCATGCGCCGTAAAGGTGCTGAGCGTGCAGCGATTAATGCCCCGATGCAGGGGACCGCGGCTGACATTATCAAACGTGCCATGATCAGCGTCGATGCCTGGCTGAAACAACCGGATGCACCGCGTGCCCGCATCATCATGCAGGTACACGATGAATTGGTGTTTGAAGTGCATAAGGATGATGTTGAAGCAGCAAGCGAAACAATCCGCAACCTGATGGAATCAAGCATGACGCTGGCCGTGCCGTTGAAAGTTGACGTGGGTACCGGTGAAAACTGGGATCAGGCTCACTAAGTGAATAGTTATTAAGCTTTTTTTGTAATTAAGCTACAGGATTATGGGCTCAGACCATGAAGGTGATCGCATAATCCGCGATTTTTGTGTAAGTAAACTACAAAAAGTTCTTTTTCCCCATCAGGAAATAGGGTAAAGTTTCTCTTGTAGGGTACAGAGGTAAGATGTTCTATCTTTCAGACCTTTTACTTCACGTAATCGGATTTGGCTGAATATTTTAGCCGCCCCAGGCATTTATGTCTGGGGCGTTTTTTATTGGATTTTCGTCGGTTTTTACCCACAAAAGCCCATTAAAAAGGGCGACCCTGCGGCCACCCTTTCTGTTCTTAACTTACATTTTCCCTTACGGGAGGGCGCAATTATTCGCCTTCGTCGGACAGCGCTTCTTCCAGCACTTCCGGTGGGATTTCGCTGAACCAGGTGTTCAGTTTGTCACTCAGTTTATCCACGCCCATTTTCTTCGGTGACGAGAACGCTTCGACCTGAATGTCGCCCATGAATTCCTTCACAGCTTCGCGAACCATTTTGATCTGCGCCTGACGTGCGCCTGAAGCCAGTTTGTCGGCTTTAGTCAGCAGCAACATCACCGGTGTACCGACATCCACTGCCCACTGAATCATTTGCTGATCGAGATCTTTCAGCGGATGGCGGATATCCATCAGCACAACCAGACCTTTCAGAGAGTTACGCATTTGCAGATATTCGCCCAGCGCACGCTGCCATTTGCGTTTCATTTCTTCCGGCACTTCCGCGTAGCCATAACCCGGCAAGTCGACCAGGCGAATACCCGGTTTCACTTCAAACAGGTTGATAAGCTGGGTGCGGCCCGGTGTTTTACTGGTACGTGCAAGGCTTTTTTGCTGCGTCAGGGTATTCAGTGCGCTGGATTTGCCGGCGTTTGAACGACCAGCAAATGCGACTTCAATGCCTGCGTCAGATGGCAAATGCCGGATATCCGGGGCGCTCATGACGAAATGGGTCATATGATAGTTGTAAGTTTGGCTGGTCAAAGCGTGCGTCTCCGTGAGGCATGAGTATCTGGCTGGCGATTATAACTGCAACTGCGCCGTGATGTGTTCGTGTTTTTAAAATCCGAATGATGAGGCGAAGGGACCACAGAGATGAAGGCGGGGGAAAATTGCCTTCATGATGTAAGACATTTGCTATTCATGATGCGGGTTATTTCGCTTGTTTTAACGCTGTGTTTTTTAATGTCATTCAATTTCAATAAGATAAAATTAAGGCGCTCTCTGCACCTTAAACACAGCTGGCGGGTATCTTGAGCCTTTGTGTCAGTCGGGTAAAGTAATTCTTACGCGATGAAGGCAAGCAGGGAAACACGGACGATAATTGCATTCAGGGATCACGGGAAATGCATCGCGATTTACGGATGAGCGGAGCCGGAGGCTCTGAAAGGCAAAGGAAAAACCGGGACGTTGACGCTATACAGGGAAAGTGTTTGATGAACATCCTTCTCATGAAGGAAAGAAAAAGGCAGCAAGGTTACCTTGCTGCCTTTTTTCTTTGCCCGCTTTCTGCTAGATTCCGCCGCAAATCTATACTAAATGTACACACCTAAGAGCAGATGCCATGAAACAGCCAGCGAAAGCACCGCGCGCCAATACCGCGACAGCGAAAACGAAGAAGAAAAGTCGTGTAGAGCTTGATATCGAAGCGCGCGAACGCAAGCGTGATAACAAGCGCCGTGGCCATAAAGCAGGCTCCCGCGCGAACCCGGATGCGGCTCAGAACCAGAACGGCGCAGGCGCGAAAAAAGCCGATCCGCGTATCGGCAGTAAAAAAGCCGTGCCATTGATCGTTGAGACCGTCACGAACAATGCAGCGAAAGCGAAGAAAGCCGCACAGCCGAAGCAAGATCCAAAACCGAAGATGACGCCGGAAGAAGAACTGACGTTACTTGAGAACGATGAGCGTCTGGATTCCTTGCTGGATCTCATCGACGATGGCAAAGCGTTAAGCGCAGAAGATCAGGCTTATGTTGACCAGACTCTGGATCGCATCGACGTTCTGATGGAAATCCTCGGCATTGAACTCGGCGACGACGAAGATGACGAAGAAGAAGTGAAGAACGAAGACATGATGCAGTTGCTCAAGCGCGGGAACCCGAAAGAAGGTTTCTAAGCCATGCGCTGGGTTATCCCGGCAATAGCCTTACTCTTTGCATGTTATCTGCTTTGGTTATTCGGTAAACTACGCCGGTTATCGAAAACCAAAGCACGTTTGCGCAGAGCGACCTTTGCACGGCAGGCCCCAAGCCTGCCTGTAAGGCGACCCGGCAGCATCCGACGCCGGAAGGAGTAAGTCACCTATGTCAGAACAGACCACCGTCTGGGATTTAGTGCTGATCCAGAAGTACAATTATTCGGGCCCGCGATACACATCCTATCCCACAGCACTTGAGTTCAGTGAAAGCTACGACAACATCGCTTTCGAAAATGCGGCCGCCCGTTATCCGGCGCGTACGCTCTCATTGTATGTGCACATTCCTTTCTGCCATAAACTCTGCTACTTCTGCGGCTGCAATAAACTGGTCACACGCCAGCAGCATAAAGCCGAAGAATATCTTAACGTGCTTGAAAAAGAGATCAGCCACCGTGCACCGCTCTTTAAAGGCCGTCAGGTCAGTCAGCTGCACTGGGGCGGTGGTACACCGACTTACCTCAATAAAGCGCAGATAAGCCGTCTGATGGGCCTTCTGCGGGCACACTTTGATATCCTGCCCGATGCAGAAATGTCACTGGAAGTGGATCCTCGTGAAATCGAGCTGGATGTGCTCGATCACCTGCGCAGCGAAGGTTTTAATCGCCTGAGCATGGGCGTTCAGGATTTCAATAAAGAAGTGCAGCGTCTGGTGAACCGCGAGCAGGATGAAGACTTCATCTTTGCCCTGATGGAACGCGCCCGCGCGCTGGGTTTCAATTCGACCAATATCGACCTGATCTACGGGCTGCCGAAACAAACGGCGGAGAGTTTTGCCTACACACTGCAACGCGTGGCTGAGCTTAATCCCGACCGGCTGAGCGTATTCAACTATGCGCATATGCCAAAATTGTTTGCTGCTCAGCGTAAAATCAAAGATGCCGATTTACCCGGCGCGGAAGAGAAACTGAAAATTCTGCAGGAAACCATCGCCTCGCTGACCGCCTCCGGTTACCGTTTTATCGGCATGGATCACTTTGCCCGTCCTGATGATGAACTGGCGGTTGCCCAGCGAGAAGGCAAACTGCACCGCAATTTCCAGGGCTATACCACCCAGGGCGACAGCGATTTGCTGGGGATGGGCGTTTCGGCGATCAGCATGCTCGGCGATACCTACGCGCAGAACGAGAAAGATCTCAAAACGTATTACGCCAGAGTGGAAGAGCAGGGGAATGCGTTATGGCGCGGTCTGGAAATGACCGATGATGACTGCCTGCGCCGCGACGTGATCAAATCGCTGATCTGCCATTTTGAACTGAATTTCGCTGAGATCGAACAGCGTTACGGCCTTCAGTTTACCGACTATTTTGCCGACGATCTGGCGCTGCTGAAGCCGCTGGCAGAAGACGGGCTGGTTGAGGTAAGCGACACGCATATTCAGGTGACGCCGCGCGGACGTTTGCTGATCCGCAATATCTGTATGTGTTTTGATATTTATCTGCGCCGTCAGGTGCGTCAGCAGCAGTTCTCCCGCGTGATCTGATTTTCTTCGCTGAGCAAAGCAAAACAGCCGCATAAGCGGCTGTTTTGCTGTCTGGTACACAGAAGGATTATTCCATGCCCAGTTCTTTCAGCTTACGGGTCAGGGTATTGCGTCCCCAGCCCAGCAACCGTGCGGCTTCCTGTTTATGTCCCTGAGTGTGGCGCAGCGCCGTGGTCAGTAACGTACGCTCCATTTCAGGTTGTGCTTCTGACAGCAGGTTTTGATGACCGGAACGCAGGGCGCGGTCTGCCCATTGTGCCAGCAGCGTTGCCCAGCTGTCCGGCAGACTCTGACCGCCGGTTTCCGGGGCTGACGTCTCAAACAGTTCGCTGGGCAGATCCTGAATCAGCACTTCCTGACCCGCTGCCATCACGGTGAGCCAGCGACAGGTATTTTCCAGCTGGCGCACGTTGCCTTGCCACGGCAGACGCGTCAGTGCGGTTTCCGTTTCCGGATGCAGGTTTTTCGCTTCCACTCCCAGTTCTTTGGCTGCCACTTGCAGGAAGTAACGCGCCAGACGCGGAATGTCTTCACGGCGTTCGCGCAGCGGTGGCAGATGGACGCGGATAACGTTCAGGCGATGGAATAAATCCTCACGGAATTTGCCTTCCTGTACCCGCAGTTCCAGATTCTGGTGCGTCGCGGCGATGATTCGCACATCCACTTTCACCGGCGCATAACCGCCCACACGGTAGAACTGACCATCTGCCAGCACGCGCAGCAGACGGGTTTGCACGTCGAGTGGCATATCACCGATTTCATCGAGGAACAGCGTGCCGTTATCGGCCTGCTCAAAACGCCCCTGACGAATGGTATTGGCACCGGTAAATGCCCCTTTCTCGTGGCCGAATAATTCGGATTCGATCAGGTCTTTCGGGATTGCCGCCATGTTCAGCGCGATAAAGGGCGCTTTGGCGCGCGGGCTGTGACGGTGTAAAGCATGCGCGACCAGTTCTTTACCTGTACCGGATTCCCCGTTAATCAGCACGCTGATGGAAGAGCGGGACAAACGGCCGATGATGCGGAACACGTCCTGCATGGCTGGCGCTTCGCCGATAATGTCGGCAGTCGGGCCACTTGCCGGCTGGCTGCGTGCCGGTTGCTGTTGTTCCTGATAATGACTGATGGCGCGTTCAACCAGTGCCACGGCTTCGTCAATGTCGAACGGTTTTGGCAGATAATCAAAGGCACCTTGCTGATAGGCGCTGACTGCGGCATCCAGATCGGAATGCGCTGTCATTATGATGACCGGAAGCATCGGGTGACGTTGTTTAATCTGCTTTAACAGGGCTAAACCGTCCATCCCGGGCATACGGATATCCGATAACAACACGTCAGGGGTTTGAGTCGCAATGGCATCAAGCACTTCATTGCCGCTGTCAAACGTGGTGCAGGTTAAACCGGCTCCAGTGAGCGCACGTTCAAGTACCCAGCGGATGGAGCTATCGTCATCGACGATCCAGACTATCCCTCGTTGCATAAGAACCTCACTGGCGAATAGGCAGGAAAACCGAGAATTCGGTATGTCCTGGCCAACTGTTAAATTCAACTTTACCCGAATGCTGATCAATCAAACTGCGCGCGATAGACAGGCCCAAACCGGTGCCCCCTTCGCGGCCACTGACCATGGGGTAAAAAAGGGTGTCCTGCAAATGCGCCGGTACGCCGGGGCCGTCATCTTCAATATCGATACGGGCCACCAGGCGGTAACGCACGCCATGTAACGTGATCTGGAAAGCGGTACGTGTGCGTAATGTAATTGTGCCGCCTTCCTCCCCCAGCGCCTGCAAGGCGTTGCGGGTAATATTTAACAAAATCTGTTCTATCTGATCGGGATCGTGTGCCAGTTCCGGCAGGCTCGGGTCATAGTCCCGCACCAGCTGAACATTATCCGGCTTCTCCATCGATACCAGCTGGCAAACCCGTTCCGCCACCTGATGGATACTTTGCGTCACATGCTGGCTCGGACGTTGCGGCCCAAGCAATCTGTCCACCAGATTACGCAGACGGTCAGCCTGCTCGATAATGACTTTGGTGTATTCCAGCAAGGCTGGATCAGGCAGCGCTCTGGATAACAATTGCGCGGCACCGCGTAATCCGCCGAGCGGATTCTTTATCTCGTGCGCCAGACCGCGGATCAAATCACGCGCAGCAACCTGTTGAGCATGCTGCAATTGTTCCTGACTCAGGCGACGCTGATTATCCATCGGCGCCAGTTCCACCAGAATGAAACCTTCCGGCAGCATCTGCGCGGTCAGCGACAACACATGCGCACGACCGTCAACCACCAGCGTCACTTCACTGTCTGTAAAGCCCTGTCCGGCTGTCAGACTTTCACGCATTAACTCGATGTTCAGCGAAAAATATCCCACCAGTTCTGGCAAAGGGGTGCCAAAAAGCTTTCGGGAACTTTGCGCCAGTAACTGCTGAGCCGCCGGATTGGCGTAATGCACCGCCAGTTCGTCGTCCAACAGCAGAACGCTGTTGATTAAGGAATTCAGGATCTGCCCAGCATCGGGCAGTTTGCCAGTTGCCATACCGCAGTCTCCCGCACCTGATTGGTGCATTTTATCTCGCTACCCGGGGAAATCACGGGCCTGAGGGGTTAAGCAGGAAAGAGTGTGGAGAAAAAAGCCCATCCGGAGATGGGCTGAAAGTTTCCACGGCAACAAATATAAATCGTCATACTTAATTTTGACGCTGAAGGAGTTGTTAACGCCGTCCTCCAGTCGGGTATTTCTCTCAGCGCCGGTCGGAAAACCGGCGCTGAGGTCAGGTTCAATTAAAAATTAAACGCTGTTTTTTTAGACGCTGTAGTACAGTTCGAACTCAACCGGATGCGGAGTCATACGCACGCGGTCCATTTCTTCTTTACGCAGACCGATGTAAGCATCGATAGCGTCGTCAGTGAACACGCCACCACGGGTCAGGAACTCGCGGTCTTCGTTCAGTGCGTTCAGTGCTTCTTCCAGTGAACCTGCAACTTTTGGAATTTCTGCTTCTTCTTCCGGTGGCAGGTCATACAGGTTTTTGTCCATCGCATCGCCAGGGTGGATCTTGTTGATGATACCGTCGAGGCCAGCCATCATCAGTGCAGCAAACGCCAGGTATGGGTTAGCCGCTGGATCAGGGAAACGTGCTTCGATACGCATCGCTTTTGGCGTTGATACGTGTGGAATACGGATGGATGCAGAACGGTTACGCGCGGAGTAAGCCAGCATCACTGGCGCTTCGTAGCCCGGGACCAGACGCTTGTAAGAGTTGGTGGTCGGGTTAGCGTAGGCGTTGATTGCTTTAGCGTGTTTGATGATACCGCCGATGTAGAACAGTGCCATTTCAGACAGGCCGCCGTATTTGTCGCCAGCGAACAGGTTGTTACCGTTCTTGGACAGAGACATGTGGCAGTGCATACCTGAACCGTTATCGCCAAACATTGGTTTTGGCATGAAGGTCGCGGTTTTGCCAAATGCGTGAGCCACGTTGTGAACCACGTATTTGTAGATTTGGATTTCGTCGGCTTTCTTGGTCAGGGTGTTGAAGCGGGTTGCCACTTCGTTCTGACCTGCAGTTGCCACTTCGTGGTGGTGAGCTTCAACAACCAGACCCATTTCTTCCATGGTCAGACACATGGTAGAGCGCAGATCCTGGGAGGAGTCGACCGGAGGAACCGGGAAGTAACCGCCTTTCACTGCAGGACGGTGGCCTTTGTTGCCGCCTTCGTATTTGGTGCTGGAGTTCCATGCGCCTTCGATATCATCGATAGCCACGTGAGAACCGGAGATGCTGCTGCCGAAGCGCACATCATCAAACAGGAAGAATTCTGGCTCTGGCCCGAACAGAACGGTGTCCGCGATACCGGAAGAACGCAGGAAGTCTTCTGCACGTTTTGCGGTAGAGCGTGGGTCGCGGTCATAACCTTGCAGCGTAGTTGGCTCAAGGATGTCGCAACGAATGATCAGGGTGGTTTCTTCGTAGAATGGGTCCAGAACAGCAGTGCTCGCATCTGGCATCAATACCATGTCAGATTCGTTAATGCCTTTCCAGCCACCGATTGAAGAGCCATCAAACATTTTGCCTTCTTCGAAGAAGTCAGCGCTAACCTGGTGTGCAGGAATGGTGACGTGCTGTTCTTTGCCTTTGGTATCAGTGAAACGTAAATCTACGAATTTCACTTCATGCTCATTCAGCATCGTCAAAACGTGTTCAGCGGACATACTAGTTCTCCCGAATTTCTCATTATCGTCGTGGAACGAATAACCATTTTTGGTCTTTAGTTGGAAATAACAGCTTTACTTGAACTGGCGTGTGGACTGAACAGCGCTATTATTTGACTGGTCAGACGCTTCACCCTGTAAAAACTTTTTTTTACCCTAAAAACTATTAGCGAAAAGTGTGCCAACTTTGAGAAAATGCAAACAACGCCATTTTACAGGGCTCTTGCACTCGATAAGTATGCACCATAACGGAATTTCTGCACTATAATGGTGCTAACTCTGAGATGCATGGCACCAAAACGGTGCGTCATAATGGTTCAGTGGTCTTTTTGCACCGTGAAAGGGATCACAAAGTAACCATCCATAAGTTGTTTCATCAAGATCCTTGTGATCTTGTTTAGAACCTCGCTTAATACGTGTACAATAGCGCGCTATTTCTAATGCCTGAGGCAAAGCTGTGATCGAAAATTTGCGTAACATCGCCATTATTGCCCACGTTGACCATGGTAAAACCACCCTGGTCGACAAGCTGCTGCAACAATCCGGTACTTTCGGAGAGCGTGTAGAAGCCACTGAACGCGTAATGGACTCCAACGATTTGGAGAAAGAGCGTGGGATTACCATCCTCGCAAAAAACACCGCCATTAATTGGAAAGACTACCGCATCAACATCGTGGATACCCCAGGACACGCCGATTTCGGCGGTGAGGTAGAGCGTGTGATGTCAATGGTCGACTCGGTGCTGCTGGTTGTGGATGCAATGGATGGCCCAATGCCGCAAACCCGTTTCGTGACCAAAAAAGCCTTCGCTAATGGTCTGAAACCGATCGTGGTAATCAACAAGGTTGACCGCCCTGGCGCGCGTCCTGACTGGGTTGTTGATCAGGTCTTCGACCTGTTCGTTAACCTGGACGCAACCGACGAACAACTCGATTTCCCAATCATCTATGCATCAGCATTGATGGGTATCGCGGGTAACGACCATAACGATATGGCCGAAGACATGACCCCGCTGTATCAGGCGATCGTTGACCACGTATCTCCGCCACAAGTTGAGATGGATGCACCTTTCCAGATGCAAATCTCTCAGCTGGACTACAACAACTATGTTGGCGTCATCGGCATCGGCCGCATCAAACGCGGTACCGTTAAGCCTAACCAGCAGATCACTGTCATCGACAGCGAAGGCAAAACCCGTAACGGTAAAGTCGGTAAAGTTCTGACCCACATGGGTCTTGAGCGTATCGAAGCGGCCGTTGCTGAAGCGGGCGACATCATCGCCATCACCGGCCTGGGCGAACTGAACATCTCCGACACTATCTGTGATCCGGCGAATGTTGAAGCTCTGCCAGCGCTGAGCGTTGATGAACCAACAGTAACCATGTACTTCAACGTCAACACCTCTCCGTTCTGTGGTAAAGAAGGTAAGTATGTGACTTCACGTCAGATCCTTGACCGTCTGAACAAAGAACTGGTGCACAACGTTGCCTTGCGTGTTGAAGAAACTGAAGATGCTGATGCATTCCGCGTTTCAGGCCGTGGTGAACTTCACCTGTCGGTTCTGATCGAAAACATGCGTCGCGAAGGTTTCGAGCTGGCGGTTTCCCGTCCTAAAGTAATCAACCGTAAAATCGATGGCCGCATGCAAGAGCCATTCGAGAACGTGACACTGGATATCGAAGAGCAACACCAGGGTTCTGTCATGCAGGCCATGGGTGAGCGTAAAGGCGATGTCAAAGACATGATCCCAGACGGCAAAGGTCGTATCCGTCTTGATTACCTGATCCCAGCACGTGGCCTGATCGGCTTCCGTACCGAATTCATGACCATGACTTCCGGTACCGGTCTGCTGTACTCCACGTTCAGCCACTACGATGACGTTCGTCCGGGCGAAATCGGCCAGCGTCAGAACGGCGTGCTGATCTCCAACGGTCAGGGTAAAGCTGTTGCGTTCGCACTGTTCAGCCTGCAAGACCGCGGTAAATTGTTCCTGGGCCACGGCGCAGAAGTGTATGAAGGCCAGATCATCGGTATTCACTCACGTTCTAACGACCTGACCGTGAACTGCCTGACCGGTAAGAAACTGACCAACATGCGTGCGTCCGGTACTGACGAAGCAACGACTCTGGTTCCTGCTATCAAAATGTCTCTGGAGCAAGCTCTGGAATTCATCGATGATGACGAACTGGTCGAAGTGACTCCTCAGTCTGTACGTATCCGTAAACGTCACCTGACCGAGAACGATCGTAAACGTGCAATGCGTGGCCCTAAAGAAGGTTAATCTTCTTCCACGTTAGCCGTTACACAGAAACAGGGTGCCTCCGGGTACCCTGTTTTTTTTATGTTTTTTTCTTCTCCGTTCGTTAAGCCCCGCAGAGATGTCACTGTTCACCTGTACGTTTTACCGCTAAAGTTAACTGTTATCGTTGAAATCAGGAGCGTGCAATGCTGTACATTTTTGATATGGGAAACGTCATTATAGATATTGATTTCAAACGTGTGCTGGGGGTGTGGAGCCATCTGAGCGGAACGCCGCTGGCCATGCTGACCGAGCGTTTTTCAATGGGCGAGGCGTTCCAGAAACACGAGCGCGGTGAAATCAGCGACGAACAGTTTGCCGCCGATCTGTGTGATGAAATGGGCATTGCGCTCAGCTTCGAGCAGTTCAGTGCGGGCTGGCACGCCGTTTTCGTCGGTCTGCGTCCGGAAGTCATTACCTTATTCCAGAAGCTTCGCGAAGAAGGTCATCGCGTCGTCGTGCTGTCAAATACCAATCGCTTACATCTGGATTTCTGGCCGCATCATTATCCGGAAATCGAAGCCAATACGGATGCGATGTACCTCTCGCAAAATCTCGGTATGCGCAAACCGGAACCTGAAATATTCCGGCACGTTCTGGACACCGAAGGGTTTACCGCCGATCAGGCCGTGTTCTTTGATGACGTTGCCGAAAATATTGAAGCTGCCCGGCAGGCAGGCATTCAGGCTGTGTGGGTGGAAGATAACCAGACGGTACCGCAATACTTTTCCTGAAGGATGTACGGATGCAGAAAAGGGCACTGAGCCACTACCTAAAATCATTGTGGAGATTCACGCACCTGCTGCTGAAGCGTTCGGATAAAGATGGCCTGACGCTTCTCGCGGGCCATCTGGCTTATGTCTCTTTGCTTTCGCTGGTGCCGCTGATCGCCGTGGTGTTTTCGCTGTTTGCGTTATTCCCGGTTTTCTCAGACATCAGCATGCAGCTGAAAACTTTCATTTTTTCCAACTTCATGCCCGCCACCGGCAACACCATCCAGCGTTATCTGGAACAGTTTGTTGCCAACTCCAGCAAAATGACCGCCGTGGGCACCTGCGGATTAATCGTCACCGCATTGCTTCTGATCGCCTCAGTAGACAGCGTGCTGAACAAAATCTGGGACAGCAAAACCAAGCGCCCGATCGTCTTCTCCTTTGCCGTCTACTGGATGGTTTTAACGCTCGGGCCTATTTTGCTGGTCGCCAGTGTGGCGGTCAGCTCGTATCTGCTCTCCCTGAACTGGCTGAATATCAGCGGCGTGCATTCGGTGATCGACCACGCGCTGCGCATCCTGCCGTTGCTGATTTCCTGGGTGACATTCTGGCTGCTTTATCAGGTCGTGCCGACGGTGAGAGTTCCGGCAAAGGATGCGCTGGTGGGCGCGCTGGTTTCCGGGGCTTTATTCGAGTTAAGTAAAAAAATCTTCACCTTATACATTCAGCTTTTTCCGTCGTATCAGTTGATTTACGGTGTACTGGCTGTGATCCCCATTTTATTTCTCTGGGTGTATGTCAGCTGGTGTATCGTACTTCTCGGGGCGGAAATTACCGTCACACTGGGAGAATTCCGTTCTCTGAGGAAATTGCAGTCCGCGCAACACATCGCAGAAGAATAATCAGTCCGAAGGATATGTATGATCGCGTTAATTCAGCGGGTATTGAATGCCAGCGTCACGATAGAGGGCGAAATCTGCGGCCAGATAGGGCCGGGATTACTGGTGTTACTGGGTGTTGAACAGGGCGACGATGAGCAAAAAGCCAAACGCCTCTGTGAACGGGTGATCGGGTACCGGATTTTCGGTGACGAAAACGACAAGATGAATCTGAACGTGCAGCAGGCTGGCGGCAGTCTGCTGGTGGTGTCGCAGTTCACACTGGCGGCAGACACGCAAAAAGGCATGCGCCCGGGATTCTCACGCGGGGCGGAACCTCAGGAAGCTGACCGGTTATATCAGTATTTTTGCGGGCAGTGCCGGGAAAAAGGCATAGCGACCGAAACCGGTCGTTTTGCAGCGGACATGAAAGTGGCACTGGTGAACGACGGACCGGTGACCTTCTGGCTACAAGTCTGACCGACAAGGCATAACGCCGGAGAGAAAGTATCTATGTATCACCTGAGAGTACCGACGACCGAAAAAGAACTGGCCGCCTATTACCGATTCCGCTGGGAAATGCTGCGTAAACCGCTGCACCAGCCGGAGGGTTCAGAGCGTGATGCCTACGATTCTATCGCACATCACCAGATGGTGGTGGATGAACACGGCGAGCCGGTGGCGGTGGGTCGTTTATACATCAATGCCGATAATGAAGCCTCTATCCGCTTCCTGGCGGTGGATCCGAATGTGCAGGACAAAGGGCTGGGAACACTGGTGGCGATGACCCTGGAGTCTGTGGCGCGTCAGGAAGGGGTGAAACGTGTGGTCTGTAGCGCCCGTGAAGATGCCGTGGATTTCTTTGCCAAATTGGGCTTTGTGAATCAGGGGGAAATTACCACCCCGCAAACCACGCCGGTTCGCCATTTCCTGATGATCAAACCGATCGAAACGCTGGATGATATTCTGCATCGCCCAGACTGGTGCGGTCAGCTGCAACAGGCCTGGTATGACCATATTCCGCTCAGCGAAAAAATGGGCGTCCGTATCAGTCAGTACACCGGCCAGCGTTTTGTGACCACGATGCCTGAGACGGGCAACCAGAACCCGCACCACACACTCTTCGCCGGCAGTCTGTTTTCACTGGCGACGCTGACCGGCTGGGGGCTGATCTGGTTATTGCTGCGTGAGCGCCATCTGGGCGGCACCATTGTGCTGGCCGATGCCCACATCCGCTACAGTACGCCGGTGACCGGCAGGCCGCGTGCGGTGGCCGATCTCGGCTCTGTTCGCGGTGACCTCGACCGTCTGGCCCGCGGGCGCAAAGCGCGCGTGCAGCTTGAAGTGAATTTATACGGTGATGAGGTGGACGGCGCGGTGTTTGAAGGCACCTATCTGGTGCTTCCAGCGGCACCCGGCGCACCGCTGGAACCTGAAATCAACTGACCTGAATTACGGCGTAGCGGGTACTGGCGCTGCTGTTGTGGCCGCGCCGGACACCAGTCCGTTGACCATTCTTTCCGTCACGGACTGCCCGCTGGCGCTGTTCACCTGCAATGTCCCGCTGAGTGTCGGTGTGTAATCCACATTTGCGGGCATCTGCCCTTGCAGATTGAGCTGCATATTCGCATTCCCTTCCAGCGCCAGATGCTGCCATCCCCAGTTTTCCAGCTGATTGGCAGGCACGGAACGGCCTGTCATTTTCAGCGAGAAATGACGCTGCGGCTGCTGGTCAACCGTCGCACTGGCTTCCAGCAATCCTTCTTTGGTGAACGCACTCAGTTCGGAAATGTTCACCTGACTGTCGTTCGCATTCAGTGTAATGGAGGGACGACGCACATCATTGCGGTTAAAGGTCGCTTCACTGGCATTGAGATTCAGCGTGCCGTTCCAGATCCCCCACTGGTGATTACGCGCCAGCAGCAGATTGTTGCCGAGGCCATCAAGCGCCGTCAGCTGGAACGGGAATTGAGGATTGATATCAATGATCAGATTGCGGTTAGCAATGAACCGGCTGATAAACACCTCTGACAGCGAATCCGGCAGTGCCTGATTCCACAGCTGTTTCCAGTTTTCCGGCAATGTGTATTCCAGCCCCGCGACAGACACTTCATCAAGCTGCAGGCGTTTGTTGGCGCGCAGCCAGTTGCCGGTTGTGCGCAGTAAACTGCGTTCCCAGCGCGCCGTGGCTTGTTTGATCGCAATGCCCTGCGGTGAAAGGTCGAGGCTGATGATCGGATCCTGAATATGCAGATTGCCGTCAATCATGTCGGTTGCATTCAGCGTGATTTCGCCGTCATCGCTTTGCCAGTCACCTTTTTCCAGCGTCAGATCCTGTACAGACAAATCAACGTCGCTGAAGGCCCAGTCCGTTCCCTGCAAACGCGCGTCGATCAGATCAAGACGCTGGAGGGTCACTTTGGGCAGGGTCTGGAAGTCATCGAAGAAAGCGGAAAGCGGTTTGGAGGTTTGCAGACGCACATTGCTCAGGCGCAGGTTTTCGATATTCCAGCTGCCGTCGGCGGCCTGTGTGGCTTTGCCGGTCAGCTGACCGCGCGCCAGATCACCGCCAAAATTACTCAGCGTGAGATTTTTATGATTGATATTGCCCTGAATCAGCACATTTTCGGCTGGCAGTCCGTTGACCGTCAGGCTGGCGGCGCTTAGCTGGAAGTCGGCTTTATCGCCTAAAAGCTGATGAGGTTTCGGCTGCCATGGCGAAATACCGGCATTAATCTGCTGCCCCTGAATATCCAGGCCGGCGGCATTGCCGGTGAGCGCCATCTTACTCAGTTGCAGGGTATTGGCCTGCAACGGCAAATTCATTGAGGAAGGACTGACGTTAAGACGCCCGTTAATCAGAACGACGCGATCGAAAAAGCGCGGTTCAGTGATCTGACGCCAGCTTAAATCCAGATCGACTTCCCCGGCACTGAGAATTTCCGGCTGATTCTTTTGCCCGAAGACCACATTGTTTAACGTCACGCGCCCCGGAGATGACCAGTTATGGTCGAGTTTCTCAACGGAGACCCGGTACTCGCTGTTGTTGCTGATCCAGCGGCTGACCCAGCCAGCGGCCCAGCGCGTTTGCAACAGGACGTACACCAGCACGATCGCCAGTACCAGAAGTAAGGCGAACGTCAGCAAAATTTTACCGATAAATCTCATCGTCTGGAGCCCTGTAGCGGGAAAGTGGAAAAAAGATTCTTTGTTTATGCCGCAAACAGCGACTTTTCTCAACAGGTTAGCAGAATGGAGACAATAAAAAGCGGCAGGGGTTCCAGACCCTCTGCCGCTGTTGCACGCGGATTACATCCTGTGTTTACTTCTCGTGAGGGAAAACCAGATTCAGAACTATCGCAGTAATCCCGCCTGCCGCAATACCGGATGACAGCAAGGTTTTCAGCCAGTCGGGCGCGAATTGCAGGATCAGCGGTTGCTGGGAAACACCCATACCGACGGCCAGAGAAAGCGCCATGATCATAATCGCGCGGCGGTTCAGGCGCTCGCGGGAAACAATACGCACACCGGATGCGGCAATGGTGCCGAACATCACGATGGTCGCACCGCCCAGAACCGGTTCAGGAATATGCTGCACAAACCCGGCCACCGCCGGGAACAGACCCAGTACGATCAGCATCAGCGCGACAACGAAACCGACATAACGGCTGGCAACACCGGTCAGCTGGATGACGCCGTTGTTCTGTCCGAAGCAGGAATTCGGGAACGTATTAAACACCGCTGACAGCATGGAGTTCAGGCCATTGGCCAGCACGCCGCCTTTGATGCGCTTCATATACAGCGGGCCGCTGACCGGCTGCTCAGACACGTCTGAGGTCGCGGTAATATCACCGATGGTTTCCAGCGATGTCACCATGAAAATCAGCATCAGCGGGATCAGCAGATTCCAGTCGAAGCCCAGCCCGTAATACAGCGGCGTCGGTAAGGTTATCCAGTTGCTTTGGGTGGCTGGCGCAGCCGCTGTCGGTAACATCCCCATCATCCAGGCCACCAGATAACCCACAGCCATGGCGATCACCAGAGATGCCACGCGCAGATATGGGTTGCGCTGACGGTTCAGCAGAACAATCACCACCAGCACCACGGCGGCCAGCAACAGATTTTTCGGTGCGCCGAAAGTGTGATCACTCATGGCGGAGTAACCGCCGCCAATCGATGTCAGCCCGACCTGAATCAGTGACAGCCCGATAATCATCACCACGATGCCGGAAACCAGCGGCGTGATAATGCGGCGCGCGAGATGCAGAAAACGGGACAGAATGATTTCAGTACAGGAAGCCAGCATCAGCGTGCCGAACAGGGCGGCCATCATGGTCGGTACATCTGCGCCGCCGTTCTTCAGTGCCATTCCGCCCATGATCAGCGGTGCCACAAAGTTAAAGCTGGTGCCCTGAATGGACAGCAAACCGGAACCGACCGGCCCCCAGGTTTTGATCTGCAAAATAGACGCAAGACCGGAGGCGAACAGCGACATGCTGATGATGTGCTGAGTGTCCTGTGCAGGCAGACCCAGCGCCTGACAAATCAGTAATGCCGGTGTGATCACCGCAACAAACATCGCCAGCAAGTGCTGACAGGCGGCAAATAACGTCTGAGGTAAAGGCGGGCGGTCTTCGAGCCGGTAAATCAGTTCACTTTTTTGCTGGCGGGAGAGATCGGGGTGCTGTGTTTCTTGTTCTGCGGTTTGCGAACTCATGTTGTGGCATTCCAATAAGCGGCAAAGCGGGCATTTTTATTGAAATTAACGACAAAAGCAATCGTTTGCTATCAGCAATTTTCAGTGGCTGGTTTGAGTTTAGGTGGCGTTTATGGCCTGTTTTTCTTGCGTAATGCAGCGTGAATGACTTCTAATTCAGCCTCTGGGAAAAAAACGGTAAGCGAAAAGTTTATAACGTAATAATTTTATTGGATTTATTTTAGAATGGAGTTCGTCAATGATTCAACTCGATACCTACGGCACACTGGTTGCCGCCACGTTGGTACTCCTTTTAGGACGAAAATGCGTCCAGTCGGTCAAATTCCTCAATAAATACACCATTCCTGAACCCGTCGCCGGAGGGTTACTGGTCGCTTTGCTGCTGCTGATCGCCAATCAGATGTTCGGCTGGGAAGTCGGTTTCGACATGTCCTTAAAAGAGCCACTGATGCTGGCATTTTTTGCGACGATCGGCCTTAACGCCAATCTGGCAAGCCTGAGAGCAGGGGGAAAATCCCTTTTCCTGCTGGTTTTTGTGGTTGTGGGTTTATTGCTTTTGCAAAATGCCATCGGTATCGGCATGGCGAAAATGCTCGGTCTGGATCCGCTGATGGGGCTGCTGGCGGGGTCGATTACCCTTTCCGGTGGTCACGGCACCGGCGCGGCGTGGAGCAAGCTGTTCACCGAGCGTTATGGTTTTGAAAACGCGACAGAAGTTGCCATGGCCTGTGCGACCTTCGGTCTGGTACTCGGTGGGATTATCGGTGGCCCGGTGGCGCGCTATCTGGTGAGCCATTCTTCCACACCTCACGGTACCCCTGAGGATACGGTCGACCCGAGCGCCTTTGAGAAACCGTCGATTGGCAGAATGATCACGCCCCTGGTGATGGTGGAAACCATCGCGCTGATTGCGATCTGCCTGACCGCGGGGACGCACATCTCCGGCCTGTTGCAGGGTTCGGCATTTGAAATCCCGACATTTGTCTGCGTGCTCTTCGTCGGTGTGATCCTGAGTAATGTGCTGGCATGGCTGGGTTTTTATCGTGTCTTCGATCGCGCAGTGTCCGTGCTGGGTAATGTCAGCTTGTCGCTGTTCCTCGCCATGGCATTGATGAGTCTGAAGTTATGGGAGATGGCGTCACTGGCGCTGCCGATGATGGCGATTCTGATGGTACAAACCCTCGCGATGGCACTTTACGCGATTTTTGTCACTTATCGCGTGATGGGGAAAAACTACGACGCGGCGGTGCTGGCGGCCGGGCACTGCGGTTTCGGACTGGGCGCGACGCCGACAGCCATTGCCAATATGCAGGCGATCACCAATCAGTTTGGTCCTTCGCATCTTGCGTTTCTGGTGGTGCCGATGGTTGGGGCCTTCTTCATCGATATCGCCAATGCGATTGTCATTAAACTCTATCTGATGCTGCCGATATTCCCGGCTATCAGCTAAAAAAACAGGCACAGAAACATCGCTTCTGTGCCTGTCTCCTTCCTTCCCTGCCTGTTATTGCGTGGCGTCGGCCTTTTCAGAGAACACCTGTTCAGCTTCGGCGGCTTTCTCCTGCGTCATTAACTGCTTCTCGTAGACCTTGAAGAACGGATAATAAATCACCATCGACAGCGCCATCAGCAGAACGACCAGAATCGATACTTTGAAATCCCAGCCCATTGCCCATGCCGCCCCGACAGGTGCCGGAGACGTCCACGGAACCAGTGAAATCATATGCGGAAGCAGATCGGTCGACACGGCCAGATAGGCGATGACGGCGTTGACCATGGGTGCCAGCAGGAAGGGGATAAAAAAGACCGGATTCATTACGATAGGCGTGCCGAAAATGACCGGTTCATTGATATTGAAACAGCTCGGCACCAGACTGAGTTTCCCCATTGTGCGCAGGTGCGCTGACTTACTGCGACAAAACAGCAGCACCAGTCCTATGGTCGCGCCGGACCCGCCAATCACGATCAGGAAATTCCAGAATGCCTCAGTCATGATATGCGTCATCGGTAAACCGGCAGCGAGGGCTGTCTGATTAAGCCCGAGATTGGTCAGCCAGAATGCCTGCAACATGCCGGAAACGATGGCTGAGCCATGAATACCGGCAAACCACAGCAGATGACAAATCAGCACGGCCAGCAGCACCGCAGGCAGCGAGTCAGCGGCGGAAATCAGCGGCTCGAACAGCGCCATAATTGCCTGCGGCAGCAACATATCAAACCCGTATTGCACCAGCAAACTCAGCGGGAAAAGCGTCACTACCACAGCAATAATCGGGATCAGCAAATCAAATGAATGCTTAATGTTTGACGGTACCTGCTCGGGTAAGCGGATGCCGATATTGTATTTTTTCAGTAACCGCGTCAGCTCCGTGACGTAAATGGCAACCAGAATGGCGGTAAAGATCCCCACACCGCCCAGCGCCGCCGTCGGCATCTTTTCATCAATTTGTGGCGCGGCCACCAGCAGGAAAGACATCAGCGCCAGCATGGCTGTCATGAACGGGTCAAGTTTGTAACTCCGTGCCAGATTGTAGGCAATCGATGCCGAGATATAGATCGACATGATGCCCATGGTCATATTGAACGGCGTCAGGATCTGCACTTCATATTTTGCCGAGAGCGCCAGCCAGCTTCTGGCGAAACCCCATGACGATTCCGGCGAAAAGGGCGGATGCACGAAAACCAATAAAAATGATCCAACAATCATAAAGGGCATTGCTGAAATGAAGCCGTCGCGCACCGCCATGACATGTCGCTGAGAGGACAGTCGTGCGGCAAAGGGGCTGATTTTCTGTTCTATAAAAGTAAAGAGGGATTGGCTGATACTCATGATGATTTGGCCTTATGTTGAGGACATCAGACAGGGTTGCCTTAATTATCATCAGTGTAGTGGTGGGGTGTGGAACCGGTTACCGGCTTTGCCTCACTCTGTGAAGGTTATCAAATAACCGATGCAGAAAGCGCAGTTGAGGGAGGATAAGGAGAAATGGAAAAAATGTGTTGAGGGTGAAACATCATTTTCAATAATGTTTCGAGGGTATAAAAGCAGGAAAAGGAGACTCAGGCGTTGGTATAGCGGACGCGTTCTGGCAGCCAGCGCTCAATCAGGGCCCTGGCATGTTCAGGGAACTGCTGCTGCAGATAACGCGCAATGCGCTGTACATCGGGGATCATCGCCTGGTCACGCAACAGGTCCGCGACTTTAAACTCGGCACTGCCGGTCTGGCGCGTACCCAGTAATTCGCCCGGCCCGCGGATTTCTAAATCCTGCTGGGCAATGACAAAGCCGTCGTTGCTGTCGCGTAAAACCTGCAAACGTTTCTGCGCAGTTTTACTAAGGGGCGTTTTATAGAGCAGAACGCAGTGAGACGCGACAGCACCGCGCCCGACGCGTCCGCGTAACTGGTGCAACTGCGCCAGTCCTAAACGCTCCGGGTTTTCGATAATCATCAGGCTGGCATTGGGAACATCGACGCCCACTTCAATCACGGTGGTGGCAACCAGCAGTTGCACTTCACCCTGTTTGAACGCCTGCATGACGGCCTGTTTTTCCTGCGCTTTCATGCGCCCATGAACCAGTCCGATATTGAGTGCCGGAAGCGCCTCTTTCAGCCCTTCCCAGGTGGCTTCTGCGGCCTGAGCTTCCAGCATTTCTGATTCTTCAATCAGCGTACACACCCAATAAGCCTGACGGTTTTCCTGTTCGCAGGCACTTTTCACCCGGCTGATGATGTCGCTGCGGCGGGTATCAGGGATCGCGACGGTTGTCACCGGCGTACGGCCCGGAGGCAGTTCGTCGATGACGGACGTATCCAGATCCGCATAGGCAGTCATCGCCAGTGTGCGGGGGATCGGCGTAGCGGTCATGATCAGCTGATGCGGGTGGAAGCCCTGTTGCAGCCCCTTTTCCCACAGCGCCAGACGCTGATGTACACCGAAACGGTGCTGTTCATCAATAATGACCAGGGAAAGCGAAGAGAACAAAACCTGTTCCTGGAAGATGGCATGCGTTCCCACCACCATCGACACCTGTCCGCTGGCGATCGCGTCCTGCTGCGCCTGCCGCGCTTTACCTTTTTGTTTTCCTGCCAGCCAGCCGACCTGAATGCCCAGCGGTTCAAACCACTGACGGAAATTATTGGCGTGTTGTTCGGCCAGCAATTCAGTGGGTGCCATTAATCCGACCTGCTGCCCCTGCGCGATAGCGCAAAGGGCGGCAAGTGCAGCGACCAGCGTTTTACCAGAACCGACGTCGCCCTGAACCAGGCGCATCATCGGATAACTTTTCGCTAAATCCTGCTCGATTTCAGCCACCACGCGCTGCTGCGCACCGGTCGGACTGAAAGGAAGGGACGCGAGAAACTGATTCTTCAACCGGTCGTCATGATGCAACGGCAGGGCTTTATAACTTTGTGTACCGGCGCGGACGGCCAGCATACTGAGATTGTGTGCCAGCAGCTCTTCCATAATCAGACGGCGTTGTGCCGGATGATGACCTTTTTCAAGATCGGCAAGCTGGATATCAGGCGGTGGGCGGTGCAGCAAATGCAGCGCCTGAGGAAGCGGGATCAACGACCGGCTCAGTTCTTCCGGCAACAGTTCGGCAATTGGCACGGTGTCGAGCAGTTCAAGTGCCTGATCGGTCAGTTTACGCAGCGTTGCCTGACGAATGCCTTCTGTTGTCGGGTAAACCGGTGTCAGCGATTCCTGCAAAACCACTTCGCTGTTTTCACCCTGAATGCGGTATTCCGGATGAATGATTTCTGCGCCGATTGTGCCGCGTTTGATTTCACCATAAGCAGTGACACGACGGCCTGCGGCCAGACTGTTTTTCATCGCGGCGTTAAAGTTGAAGAAGCGTAATGTCACCATGCCGGTACCGTCGCTTATCTGACAGGTGAGCATTCTGCGGCGACCAAAACTGATATCGCTGCGCAGGACTTCGCCTTCTATGGTGGCGAAAATACCGGGCTGCAAATCATTGATGGTGTAAAGGCGGGTACGATCTTCATAACGCAAAGGCAGGTGAAGCAGTAAATCCTGAATAGTTTCAAGGCCGAGCTTAGCGAGTTTATCTGCCTGACTGGCTCCGACGCCGGAAAGCGACGTCAGCGGGATGGCGTCGAGCAGGCGACCTTTCATCTTTTTTTAACCGTCATTTGCATCGCAGACCACCATTCATCATCGGCAATAATTTGCCCCTGATCGTCAATGAAAGGGCGTGGCAGTTTTTTGCGTTTCGCCACATTCGACAGCACCGGATAGCCACCTTCAAACAGCAATCGCTGTTGCTCTTTCTCGCTCAGAAGGCTGGTGTCGCGGCGATACATGCCGGCGTTTTCACGCTGGCGCTGGGCTTCATACAAAATCAGCGCCGAAGCAACGGAAACGTTAAGAGACTGCACCATACCGATCATCGGAATGATGATATCGCTGTCTGCCAGGGCTAATGCTTCAGGCGTGATGCCCGTTTTCTCCTGACCCAGCAAAATACAGGTCGGACGGGTGTAATCAATCGCGCGGAAGTCGACGGCTTTCTCTGACAGGTTGGTGGCCAGAATTTGCATGCCCTGCGCCTTCATTTTGGCGACGGCATCCTGAATGGTTTTGTGAGTTTTGACCTGAACCCAACTGTTGCTGCCTGCCGCCGAAGAGACCAGCGTCTTCATCCGGGTGGTGGGCCAGACAGCATGGATTTCGTGAACGCCAACGGCGTCTGCCGTACGGATCACGGCAGAAACGTTATGCGGTTTATGCACCTGTTCCATGCAGACCGTCAGGTCTGGCTGTCGGGCCGCAAGCATTTCGCGGATGCGCGCATAACGTTCTGGGGTCATAACAATCAGTTTCGGTTGCGGGTAACTTTGATGACGTCCGGCATGATACGAATTTTACGCATGATATTCGCCAGATGAACGCGGTCGCGGGTCGTCAGGCGGATAAAGGCGCTGTAGACGCGACCGTCTTTTTCTTCAGTGCTCAGACTCTGAATGTTCGACTGTGCCGCATTGATCGCTGCGGTCAGGTTCGCCAGTGCACCCTGATGGTTGAACATATCGACTTTGATTTCAGCGATAAATTCCTGATCGGTTTCCTGGTGGTCATCCCAGTCAACGGCCATGAATTTCTCAGGTTCTTTCTGATAGCCACGAATATTACGGCAGGATTCATGGTGGATCACCAGACCTTTACCCGGACTGACGTGCGCAATGATCGGGTCACCAGGGATCGGACGACAGCATTTTGCGAACGTGATCAGCACGCCATCTGCACCTTTAATCGGCAGATTGCGGGTGCCGGACGTGGCCATTGAAGACTGGTCACCCATCAGATTTTTGGCAACCACCACGCTCATGGCATTGCCGAGGCCGATTTCAGCCAGCAGGTCATCCATCGCGGCGAGCTTCATGCGATCCAGCTCGTTTTTGATGTTTTCCGGCGGAATATCTGAGAGTTTTTTACCGGCGCCCAGCGCATGATTCAGCAGACGACGGCCAAGTGAAACGGAATCATCACGTTTCAGGTTTTTAAGCATCTGGCGAATTTTGGCACGAGCGCGCGAGCTGACAACAAAGTTCAGCCAGGCGGCATTCGGACGGGCACCCGGAGCGGTAATGATTTCGATAGTCTGACCGCTGGTGAGCGGCTGTGAAAGCGGATAAGGCTGGCGGTCAACGCGCGCGCCCACACAGGCATGGCCGATATCGGTATGCACTGCGTAAGCAAAGTCGACCGGCGTCGCGCCCGCAGGCAATTCGACGATACGACCTTCCGGGGTAAAGACATAAATCTCATCCGGGAACAGATCCGATTTCACACTCTCGATAAATTCAAAGGAGTTGCCTGCGCTTTGTTGCAGCTCAAGCAAACTCTGCAACCAGCGTTGAGCGCGGATCTGCGCCGTCGTGCTGGTTTCACTGTTCTCTTTATAAGCCCAGTGAGCCGCAACCCCCATCTCTGCCATCTGATCCATATCTTCAGTACGGATCTGCACTTCAACCGGCACGCCGTGCGGGCCGATAAGTGAGGTATGCAAAGATTGATAGCCGTTGGCTTTTGGGATTGCGATGTAATCTTTGACCCGACCCGGACGCGGTTTGTAGAGGCTATGAGCCTGCCCTAACACGCGATAGCAGGTATCGAGGTCTTTAACGATCACCCGGAAGGCGTAGATATCCATGATGGAATGGAAACGCTGTTCCTTGAGGTGCATTTTGCAATAGATAGAGTACAGGTGTTTTTCGCGGCCACTGACACGGCACTGAATACCGGCTTCGGTTAAACGGCCTTCTATCTCAGAGAGGATTTTTTGGATCATCTCTTTACGGTTACCACGCGCGGCTTTCACCACTTCTTTGATGACGCGATAACGGTTTGGATAGAGTGCTTCGAAGCCCAGCTCTTCGAGCTCGGTTTTCAGGTGATGAATACCCAAACGGTGTGCCAGCGGGCTGTAAATTTCCAACGTTTCGCGGGCAATGCGGCGACGTTTATCCGGGCGCAAAGAGCCCAGCGTGCGCATGTTATGGGTACGGTCAGCGAGTTTGATCAGAATGACGCGGATGTCTTGCACCATCGCCATGACCATTTTGCGGAAGTTTTCCGCCTGTGCTTCTTTCTTATCGCGGAACTTCAGCTTGTCTAACTTTGAAACGCCTTCAACCAGCTCAGCAACGCTCTTGCCAAACAGTTGTTCCATATCCTGGTAAGTTGCAGGCGTGTCTTCGATAACGTCGTGTAATAACGCCGCCATCAGAGTCTCATGATCGAGCCTCATTTCAGCCAAAATACAGGCCACGGCCACCGGGTGAGTAATATACGGCTCACCGCTGGAACGTGTTTGCCCCTCGTGCGCATCCCGCGCCACGAGGTAAGCCTGCACGAGGCGCTTAATTTGCTCCTCCGGCAGGTATTTTTGAATCAGTTGATTCAGGCTTTCAAAGATATACAAGTGAGATCCGTTTCGTTAATTAACGACGGCCTTCAGCGATGGCAGTCACTGCCTGAATCTCTGCGGCTTCCTGCTCTTGTTGCTCCTGACGGTCACGAACGTCGAGGATCTGATTAGTGATCAGGCCTTCTTCGATTTCGCGCAGGGCAATAACGGTGAATTTATCGTTTTCTTCAGCGACCAGTGGATCTTTACCACCAGATTGCAGTTGGCGTGCGCGACGAGCAGCCACCAACACCAGGTCAAAACGGTTACCAATTTTCTCAACAGCGTCTTGAACAGTTACGCGTGCCATATATGTGCTACTCCACAGGGTGACGAAAGACTGGGCATAATACTGAAAGTGACTTCAGTCTGCCAATAGTTTGGTGATTAATCCGTCATGACGGAGCCGCTGACGGCTCAGACGCAGACGTTCGGCGCGAATAATGGTTTTTAAATCCGATAACGCCAGATCAAAATCATCATTCACAATTAAATAGTCGTATTCAGCAAAGTGCGTCATTTCCGCAACAGCTTGTGCCATACGTTTTGCGATAACGTCTTCGCTGTCCTGACCGCGGCCACGCAGGCGGCGGTCAAGCTCATCTTTGGATGGCGGCAATACAAAAATACTGCGTGCCTGAGGCATTTTTTTCCGGATTTGCTGAGCGCCTTGCCAGTCGATATCCAGGAAAACATCCACACCAGAAGCTAAAACCTGCTCAATGGTTTCACGCGAAGTGCCGTAGTAATTACCGAAAACTTCTGCGTGTTCTAAAAAGGCATCACGTTCAATCATCTCGCGAAACTCTTCTTTAGAGACAAAGAAGTAATGTTCGCTGTGTTTCTCGCCCGGTCGCATTGAACGGGTGGTATGAGAAATAGAAACCTGTGTGTCGTAGAGCGGTTGTGTTTTAAGTAAAGCCTGAATCAGACTTGATTTACCTGCTCCACTAGGGGCGGAGACAATATATAGCGTGCCTTGAACCATGATGACGTTTCAACTGAATGGGTTGATAGGAAGTATGCGAAGAGTGATCTCTCGCACAGTATACACGCTCGCCGCATTCGGTGCAGCGCCCAGACGTATTTCATCGCAACTTCACCCGAGAAAATAGCCTTTCCTGACAGATTTACGTGCCGCATTCCAAATTTTTTCTTCGTTACTGCAACAGATGAAATAACCCGGAAAGCATCTCGCAAGAACCGGTGATGCCAGTGGCGGGAAACGCCATACCCGCGTTTACTGGCGGTCACAAGGAGGTGCCTATGCGCCAGTTCATTTTTCTTATCTGCCTGTTCTCTTTTACTTTCTCTGTGTCCGGTCAGGATATGCCGCCGCAGGAATGTCCGGCCTGGTCATCGTCACGCTTGTCGCAGGAAACCCGCCATCTCACGGATCAGCTGACCCGATGGGATACGGCTTATCATCAGTCCGGCAGCAGCCCGATAGAAGATTCGGTCTATGACCAGTTACGTCAGAAACAACGTGTCTGGCTACAGTGTGCCAGCCAGCCTGTGCCCGAAGTGACCGTGCCCGCCGGTGATACTGCTGAATTTCCGCATCCGGTCGCCCATACCGGCCTGCATAAAATGAAAGATAAACAGGCCGTCTCGAACTGGATGAAGGGACGAAAGAATCTCAGTATTCAGCCCAAAATCGATGGCGTGGCGGTGTCGCTGGTTTACCGGTACGGGCAACTGGCTGCATTGATCAGCCGGGGGAACGGTGAGAAAGGACAAAACTGGACGTCGAAAGCCGCATCAATACCGGCGATCCCCCTCACCATTCCGGACGTGAGCCCGGAGTTAGTGCTGCAGGGCGAGCTTTACCTGAAGATGACCGGTCATCAGCAAAGTGTCGATGGTGGCATGAATGCCAGATCAAAAGTCGCGGGTGCAATGCGGCGTACGTCGGCTTCTGACATCCTGAAACAGGTGGGTGTGTTTATCTGGTCGTGGCCGGATGGGCCGATCCTTATGTCAGACCATCTTGAGAAACTGAGCCGGTTCGGATTTCCGGTTGTTGCTCAGTTCACGCTGCCGGTCAGCACACCGGAAGAGGTAGAAAAATGGCGCGAGCACTGGTTCCGCCAGGCATTACCTTTTGCTACTGATGGTGTCGTCATCCGTCAGGAAGAAGAGCCAGCGGGAAAATATTGGCAAAATACGCCTCCCACATGGGCTGTCGCCTGGAAATACCCCCCCGCCAGACAGCTTACTGATGTTACCGGCATCACGACGACGACAGGGCGAAGCGGGAAGGTGACGGTCATCCTCAACCTGAACCCTCTGAGGCTGGACGATAAGTTAGTCAGTAAGGTGAGTGTGGGGTCCGTCAGTCGTTTCAGGCAATGGGATGTGCTTCCCGGTGATCAGGTTGCCATCACACTGGCAGGGCAGGGGATCCCGCGTCTTGATGAAGTGACATGGCGGGTCAGTGAGCGTTCGCCGGTGTCATTGCCCGATCCGCAGCGTTATAACGCCTTTTCCTGTTTTACGCCCGGTCCGGGTTGTGCGGCGCAATTTCTCTCACGTCTTATCTGGCTCAGCGGCCCTGAAGCCCTGGATATGGCAGGATTTGGCGGGGCGACATGGCAAAAGTTGCTGGATGCAATTCCTGCCGACTCCCTGATCAGCTGGTTAGCATTGAATGAAAAAGACCTGGCTGCGGTTCCGGGAATCGGAGTTAAACAGGCGCAAAAACTGATGGCACAGATTCACTTTGCCAGGGAGAAGGACTTGCGACACTGGCTGTCCGCGCTGGGATTTCCTTCTTATGCCCTGAAATTTGCCGGGCAACAGCAGGGCTGGAGCCAATTGAAACAACTGACGTCTCACGACTGGGCAAAGGCCGCAGGAATGGGGGAAAAAAGAGCCGCTCAGGTTTTTGACTTTATACATCACCCGGCTGTCATGGCAATCACCGGGGCGTTACAGCAGGCGCAATTGCCTGCTTTCCGCTAACTGAAAACCCGCGGGGCAGATCAGTGGTCAGAGTGCGGATAATTGAAGACCGGCAACCCAAGGCGGAAACGTAATGCGATCAGTCGGGCGGTAAAGCCGACCAGCAACGTGATAATCACCACCAGATTGTGCGGCAGAGAGAAATATTGCAGCCCGATATAAACCCAGGCAGAGGCAAATGAAACGCCGGCATAAATTTCTTTCTGAAAGACCAGCGGGATCTGATTACACATCATATCCCGCAGCACGCCGCCAAAAACGCCGGTGATGACGGCACAGACAGAGGCGATGATGGCACCATGCCCCATATCGAGTGCGACTTGTGTCCCGATGATTGAAAACACCACTAAACCTAAGGCATCAAGCACTAAGAAGAGCCGGCGAAGATGTTGCATCAGTGGGGCAAGCCAGGTGGTCATGAGTGCCGCGATAGCCACGATCACAATGTATTCCGGATGCTTAACCCAGCCCAAAGGATAATGGCCCAGCAACATGTCACGGACAGAACCCCCGCCAATAGCCGTCGCAGACGCGATAATAATGACCCCAAAGGAGTCCATTTTCCGGCGTCCGGCGGCAAGGGCACCGGTCATGGCTTCTGCGGTGATCCCGATAATATAAAGAACGGTGAGTAACATGGATGTACGCCAGACAAATCAGTAATGAGAAAGCGGTAGCCGCGCAGAGTAATGCGTTTTTCTTCAGCTCTCGACTGAGTTTTTCTTTTAGATTGATTTTGACATTATTAAATCTAATGCGAATATCCGATATTCAGCCCAGTACTTAAGGATGAGACAGAATGTCGGTTTATTTTAGATTAGAAAAAGCGCGATTGCGTGTTTATCTGGTCATTCCCCTCACATATATGGCTGACGTCTCTTTTTCATCAGAGGTGTATTTTCGTCGTTTATAAGTTACGATTAATTGAAATCGTCACTCATTGACGCACTGCATAATTGTTTTATCAGCCCGGAGGAGTGTATGAAGCCCGATATTCCGGTTGCGTTAACACAGCGTGGACCTGCCGAGCATGAACGGCGCGAGCAAATCATTGATGCGGCTTTTGAGCACTTCCGCCTGTATGGTTACGCCAAAACGTCGGTCGCCGATCTGGCCAAATCGATTGGTGTTTCAAGTGCTTATATTTACAAGTTTTTTGAGTCGAAACAGGCGATTGGCGAAGCCATTTGTTCACAGCGTGTGGGACAGATAGATGATGCACTGATGCTTATTGCGCAAAGCCACCAAAGTGCAACTCTGCGCCTGCGATCTATTTTTAAAACACTGCTGACACGTAGTCTGGAGCTCTTCTTTCAGGATAGAAAATTGCATGATCTGGCGGCCACAGCCTCCGCACAACAATGGAAGTCGACACTTAATCATCGGGCGATGATGTACAGCATCGTGGAAAAAGTGGTCACTGACGGGCGGGAATCCGGTGAGTTTGAGCGTAAAACGCCGCTGGATGAGGTATGTATGGCGATCACCAGTGTGACGACGCCGTTTTCTCATCCGTTATTGCTGGAACAAAAAACACCGGAACAGCTTGAAGAACGCGTTCAGGCCATCACCAGTCTGGTGTTGCGCAGTCTGGCAAAGTAGCCACGAAAAATTTTTGGTTACGGGTTTACAAAATCGTAATTCGTCACATACTGTCAGCCTTATTCGCTGAAACCCGTTTTTGTCAGGTTTGCAGAAGTCCCGGCAGAAACTTACGTCTTAAACAGACAGAGAGGA
Organism: Rahnella victoriana; assembly: GCF_004330295.1. Taxonomy (GTDB): domain Bacteria; phylum Pseudomonadota; class Gammaproteobacteria; order Enterobacterales; family Enterobacteriaceae; genus Rahnella; species Rahnella victoriana. Next base: position 88,485 of record NZ_SJOJ01000017.1, on the reverse strand, counting down.
ATGTTTTATGACTCATCGTCGAGTGGTTATTACCGGCATGGGGGCTGTGAGTCCTCTGGGCTGTGATATCGAAACTATCTGGAAGCGTCTGCTGGCCGGTCAGTCTGGTATCCGCGTTTTGCCGGAAGAAATTGTTGAAACCCTGAGCGTGAAAATCGGTGGTCAGGTACAAACGAAAGAGCAGGACCCTGAATCAGGCTTCGATCCGGATCAGTTCGTGGTACCGAAAGACCAGAAAAAAATGGACCGTTTCATTCTGTTCGCGATGGCTGCTGCCGATATGGCTGTTGCTGATGCTGGCTGGAAAGCGGAAACCCCTGAACAACAGGAACGTACTGCAACGGTCATCGGTTCCGGTATTGGTGGCTTCCCGGCGATTGCCCATGCGGTGCGTACCAACGACAGCCGTGGTGCCAAACGTTTGTCGCCTTTCACCATTCCTTCATTCCTGGTGAATCTCGCGGCGGGTCAGGTTTCCATCAAACATCAGTTCAAAGGCCCGATTGGTGCACCGGTCACGGCTTGTGCGGCGGGTGTTCAGGCCATCGGTGATGCTGTTCGTTTGATCCGCAACGATGAAGCGGATGTTGCACTTTGCGGTGGTGCTGAAGCGGCTATCGATACTGTCAGCCTGGGCGGTTTCGCGGCGGCAAAAGCCATGTCTACCGGCCATGAAGATCATCCTGAGAAAGCATCCCGTCCGTTCGACAGCGCACGCGATGGTTTCATCATGGGTGAAGGCGCAGGCATGCTGGTCATTGAAGAGCTGGAACATGCGAAAGCGCGTGGAGCCAAAATCCTGGCTGAGATTGTCGGTTACGGCACCAGCGGTGACGCTTATCACATGACTTCCGGTGCGGAAGACGGCAACGGAGCGGGCCGCGCGATGAAAATCGCCCTGCGTCAGGCAGGCATTCAGCCTTCAGATGTTCAGCACCTGAATGCTCATGCTACCTCTACGCCGGTGGGCGATCTGGGTGAAATCAATGCGATTAAAACCCTGTTCGGAACCGACGGTAAGCTGGCGGTGACGTCCACCAAATCTGCGACCGGCCATCTTCTGGGCGCGGCTGGCGGGCTGGAAACCATTTTCACCATTCTGGCCGTGCGTGACCAAATCGTTCCTCCGACGCTGAATCTGGAAAACAAAGATGAAGCGGCTGCGGGTCTGAATATCGTGGGTAATACCGCGCAAAAGCATGACATTACCTATGCCCTGTCAAATGGCTTTGGTTTCGGTGGCGTGAATGCCTGCGTGCTGTTGAAACGCTGGGAAGATTAATTTCTCTCTTCGTTAAAGCATAAAAAAACGCCTCGGGTTTTGATGACCGGAGGCGTTTTTTTTGTGCGTGAGGCAATGAACCCGTTGTCGTTATTTTTTATTCAGACGCTTTGCCGCTGATTCAATTTGCCTGATGCTGTGTTCCAGAGCGGGGAGATTTTCCGGCATGGTTCCGCCTAATTCTTCGATTGTTTTCCGAACCTTACTACCCACATCAAAATGTGTCTGATTAGCCTGTTCTTTTGAATCCACCTGATCGCGTCGCAATTTCTCCTCTGTCTGAGTTGCTCTGAACAAGTTGGCGGCCAGTTCAGTGGATCCCATATGATCGAGGATCTTTTGACTCTTTTTGAGCCCCTTACGCTGATGGATAGCTTTTTGGTCTAACCCACCATACAGCCCCTGATAGCCGTGATTCTGAAACACGGCAAAGTCCAGCGTTGTTGCTACTCCTGCCTGTTGAGCGACTTCAACCAATTGTTTATTGTGCTCTTTTAGTTCGTTACGCAGGAATAAACGCTTTTCATCTTCTCTCAGCTGTTTAAACGTAGCGTCATCCGCCAGCTCTTGCCGTCTGGTCTGGAGGGCGAAGTAAGTCTGTCCGGCTGCGATGACGGGTTTGCCGGGGTCACCATTCTGGACAACCAGATAACATGCATACCTCGACAAGTGAATGTCCTCTAATTCACGTTGTGCTCCGGAACCAAGAATTACCATTTTGGTGGCATCAACGAAATGGTCGCTTAACTGTTGATTGCTGGTTTCACAAGCTTGCGCCGCTCTGGATAGAACATTTTGAAAGTTACGCCAATCTCTATAATCCAGCAACGGGGCCAGATCTCTTGCTGACCAATATTCATTGTTGTCATTGCTGTGCTGGCGAAGTTCTTCAAAAGGTTGATGGTTCTTTTTCATTTTAATCTCCCTATCGCAAATGATGCCGGTAGCCAATGCCCGGAATGGCGAATTTTACAGCGCCTTTATGATAGCGCGTGAAAATTAAAAAGCCCGTCTGTAGACGGGCTTCTCGGGGTACCGATGCTTCATAATTAATGAAGATTTACTCAATATTCTGAATCTGCTCGCGCATTTGTTCGATCAGCACTTTCAGCTCGATGGCTGATGTCGTGACGTCGGCATTGATCGATTTTGAGGCCAGAGTGTTCGACTCGCGGTTAAATTCCTGCATCATGAAATCAAGACGACGGCCAACGGCTTCTTCTTTCTTCATGATTTTGTGCGTTTCTTTGACGTGCGCTTCCAGACGATCCAGCTCTTCAGCCACATCCACACGCTGTGCCATCAGCACCAGTTCCTGCTCAAGACGGGTATTTTCCAGCTGTACCTGCGCGTCTTCCAGCTTGCTGACCAGACGCTCGCGCTGCCATTGCAGAATATTTGGCATCTGGGCGCGGACTTTCACCACTTCTGCGCTCACACCGTCGAGGCGTTGTTCGATCATCGTTTTCAGTGCGGCGCCTTCGCTTTCGCGTGCGCTGATGAAATCGTCCAGCGCGGTTTCCAGCGCCAGCAGCAATTCAGTACTGATGGCGTCCAGATCTTGTTCTTCAGCCAGCATCACACCCGGCCAGCGCAGGACTTCCAGCGGATTGATTTCGCCTTCATCACTTTGCATTTTCACCCATTGCGCGGCTTCCACCAGTTGCTTCGCCAATTTTTCATTGAGTTGCAGCGTGCTCTGCGCGCTCGGGTCGAGGTCAAAACGCAAATTACATTCGACTTTACCGCGGGTCAGTCGGGCGCGAATACGCTCACGGACAACCGGCTCCAGGCTGCGGAATTGCTCGGGCAGACGGATGTAAGTTTCGAGATAACGTTGGTTTACCGAGCGGAGTTCCCACGCTGCGCTGCCCCAGTTACCCTTAATTTCGCGTCGGGCATAAGCGGTCATACTACGGATCATGTATGCGTACCTGTTAATGTAAAGATGCAGCGATTATAGCCTCCACGGGCGGGTCATGATAGGCATTACCTCGCGAAGTCCGTATAATGCGCAGCCAAACACGAATCGCGACCCGGAGAACTATCCATGCGTCCAGCTGGCCGAAATGCACAACAAGTGCGCCCCGTAACACTGACCCGCCATTACACTAAACACGCTGAAGGTTCCGTGCTGGTGGAGTTTGGTGATACCAAAGTGCTGTGTACCGCGACGGTGGAGGAAGGTGTTCCGCGTTTTCTGAAAGGTCAGGGACAAGGTTGGATCACCGCAGAGTACGGCATGTTGCCGCGTTCTACCCATACGCGTAATGCGCGTGAAGCCGCAAAAGGCAAACAAGGTGGCCGTACTCTGGAAATCCAGCGTCTGATTGCCCGTTCCCTGCGTGCTGCGGTAGACCTGAAAAAGCTGGGTGAATTTACTATTACGCTCGACTGCGACGTATTGCAGGCTGACGGCGGCACACGTACGGCGTCTATTTCCGGGGCTTGCGTTGCTCTGGCCGATGCGCTGAACGCGCTGGTGGCGACAGGTAAACTGAAAGCTAACCCGATGAAAGGTATGGTGGCGGCAGTGTCAGTCGGCATCGTGAAAGGCGAAGCGCTGTGCGACCTTGAGTATGTCGAAGACTCGGCAGCTGAAACCGATATGAATGTGGTGATGATGGAAGATGGCCGCATGATTGAGGTGCAGGGCACCGCCGAAGGCGAGCCGTTCAGCCATGAAGAACTGCTCGGTTTGCTTGCCCTCGCCAGAGGGGGAATCGACACCATCTTCCAGGCGCAGAAAGCGGCGCTGGCGGAATAATTTTTTAAGGCGACTGAGAAGTCGCCTTTTTTATGGCCTGCGGGCTGACAATGAGAAATAAGACATTATCTAGGAGACCATCAATGAAAGCCTATCAGCGCCAGTTTATTGAGTTCGCACTGAACAAACAGGTTTTGAAATTCGGTGAATTTACCCTGAAGTCCGGGCGTATCAGCCCTTACTTCTTCAATGCCGGTTTGTTTAACACTGGCCGTGATCTGGCGTTACTGGGACGTTTTTATGCCGAAGCATTGGTGGATTCCAAGATTGATTTTGATTTAGTGTTTGGCCCGGCTTACAAAGGTATTCCTATTGCCACGACCACGGCCGTTGCGCTGGCTGAACATCATGAACGTGACGTGCCGTATTGCTTTAACCGTAAAGAAGCAAAAGATCACGGCGAAGGCGGCTTACTGGTCGGCAGCCCGTTGCAGGGGCGCGTCATGCTGGTGGATGATGTGATCACCGCTGGCACTGCTATCCGTGAATCGATGGAAATCATCAATGCCAACAAAGCCACGCTGGCAGGCGTATTGATTTCTCTGGATCGCCAGGAACGTGGACGCGCGGACATTTCTGCCATTCAGGAAGTGGAGCGTGACTATCACTGTAAAGTGATTTCAATCATTACACTGGTTGATCTGATTGAGTATCTGGAAGAGAAAACCGAAATGGCTGACCATCTGGCGGCGGTCCGGACTTACCAGCAGACTTACGGCGTATAACCGCTGATGAAAACAAAAGGGCCTTTCGGCCCTTTTTGATATCTGACGTCTGACTCTGCGGCGTGCCTTTATTGCAACTGAGCAGAGATGAGCGGCCAGCGGGTATCGAAGTCCTGAGTCGGTTTGTACTTGAATTCCGAACGTACAAAACGCGACAACATCCCTTCGCAAAAGGCCAGTAACTGGCTGGCAAGCAGGGTTTCATCACTGATGAATCCGCTGCCTTCACGCATTTTCTTTTCCCGCAACACCTGACGCAGTTGCGCTTCAATTCGCTCAAAAAGCTGGTTGATGCGGCCTTGCAGGCGATCCTGTTCAAACATCAGGGCGTGACCGGTCATAATGCGGGTCAGCCCCGGATTACGTTCTGCAAACCCTAAAATCAGCAGCAAAATCAGACGTATTCTGTTCAGCGTATCCTTTTCATCCTGCAGGATGAGATTGATACGGGTGATCAGACTGTCTTCGATAAACTCGATTAAGCTGTCAAACATCCGCGTTTTACTGGGAAAATGACGATAAAGAGCTGCTTCTGAAACACCTACGCTGGCGGCGAGCTTTGCAGTCGTGATCCGCTGGCTGCCATCGCTGGACTGAAGCATTTGCGCTAATGCCTGCAAAATCTCTTCGCGCCTGTTCCTTTTTGTCGTTTCTTTCTCTGCCATGTCTGAATAGACCCTTGCTAAAAAACGGCTAAAATCATGGAGAAACCGCACAACTGCCGCATGAATCGCTGTGATCCTGCGGCTTATTTCGTTCCCTTCGCGTTGTGACGGTCTGATAGTGATAAGGATCTGTTCAATATCGCGTCAGAATCAGCGGTGCTGAACAGGTTCTTATTGGCGACCTGAGTGGCCAAAGCCCCCTTCGCCGCGTTCACTGGCGTCAAAATCTTCCACCAGATTGAATTCTGCCTGAACAACAGGCACAAACACCATTTGAGCAATACGCTCGCCCGGTTCGATAACAAAGGTCGTCTGACCGCGGTTCCATACCGATACCATCAGCTGGCCCTGATAATCAGAATCGATAAGGCCGACCAGGTTGCCCAGCACGACGCCATGCTTATGGCCCAGACCGGAGCGCGGCAGAATTACCGCCGCCAGATTAGCATCACCAATATGGATAGCCAGACCTGTTGGCAGCAGCGTAGTCTCGCCCGGTTTCAGTTCAACCGACGCATCCAGACAGGCGCGTAAATCCAGACCCGCCGACCCTGGTGTCGCGTAAGCCGGTAAAGGGAAAGTCGAACCGATGCGCGGGTCGAGAATTTTAATGTCGATTTTTTTCATCATAACGGCTGACAATCTCTTCTAATAAACGTTGGCCAAGCAGGGACTTATCGCTGAGCGGTAAGATTTTATCCCCGTCCTGCCAAAAAAGATGCAAAGCATTGGAATCACTGTTGAAACCTTGCCCGGCAAGTGAAACATCGTTGGCGCAGATCAGATCCAGATTCTTGCGGATCCTTTTTTGCCGCGCGTATTCTTCCACATTCTGGGTTTCAGCGGCAAACCCCACGACGTAAGGGCGGTTTTCTGTCATGGCCGCAACACCGGCAACAATGTCAGGGTTCTTAATCATTTTTACGGTGATTTCATCGCCTTGCTTTTTGATTTTCTCATCTGCAATGCGTTCCGCACGATAATCTGCCACGGCGGCACAGGAAATGAAAATCTGCTGCGAGGCTGCTGAAAGCCGGACGGCTTGCTGCATCTCCAGCGCGCTTTCCACATCAATACGGCGGACATTAGCGGGTGTCGGCTGCGATACCGGTCCGGCGATCAGCGTCACGTTAGCACCCCGTTCAGCGGCGGCTTTGGCTATCGCAAAACCCATTTTTCCGGAGCTGTGATTACTGATGAAGCGAACCGGATCCAGTGGCTCGCGCGTCGGACCTGCGGTGACCATAATGTTCAGATGTGCCAGATCCTTGCGCGCAGAAAAATGGCTGTTCGCCATATCAACAATCACCAGCGGATCCAGCATGCGTCCCGGGCCAACATCGCCGCAAGCCTGACTGCCGCTGTCCGGACCCCACACTAACGTGCCGCGTGCCGTCAGGCTTTGCAGATTTTCCTGCGTCACCGCAGCGCGGTACATTTGCTGATTCATTGCAGGCAGCACGGCGACCGGTGCCGCTGTCGCCAGACACACCGTCGTCAGCAGATCATTGGCCATGCCAGCGTTCATGCGGGCCAGCAAATCCGCCGTCGCGGGCGCGATAATGACTAAATCGGCCCATTTGCCTAATTCGATATGCCCCATCGCCGCTTCGGCAGCCGGATCAAGCAGGTCGTCAGACACCGGATAGCCAGACACTGCCTGCAGGCTCAACGGCGTCACGAAGGATTTCGCCGCTTCAGTCATGACGACGCGGACTTCTGCGCCTCTTTCACGTAAGCGACGTACCAGTTCTGGTGCTTTATAGGCAGCGATACCACCGCTGATACCGAGCACAATATGTTTGCCGGAAAGTCCCGTCATCATCATTGTCCGATTGGTTGAAAGCTGAAAGAAGCGACATTTTAGCATAACGGGGAATGATGACAGCTATTGGCGATGCGCCGAAATCTGAAGAATAAAAATTTTGCGTAACGTCTCGCAAGCTTACTCAGTGAGCGTCTTAGCGGAAGGAATGTTGTGCCACAATCGCGGCGAAAAAGGAGTCAGGATGACGAAACAAGCAGACCAGTGGCCGGGAATGATGCCACCACGGGAAAAATTGTTGCAGCAGGGTGCGAAGGAACTGACAGATCAGGAATTGCTGGCGATCTATCTGCGTACAGGATGCCGGGGATTACATGTGATGGATCTGGCAAAGAACCTGCTGGAAGAATTCGGTTCATTGCATAAATTACTGATGGCCGATTTTGAGGCCATGGCGCGTACGAAAGGGATGGGCGTCGCCAAGTTTTCGCAGCTGGTGGCGGTGTCTGAATTATCACGCCGCGCCTATTTGCGTCACCTGAGTGCCGAAAATGCGATGCTAAGCCCCGAGGTCATCAGGGAATATTTGCAGAATTTGCTCGTTTTTCGGGAAAGAGAGGTATTTCTGGTACTTTTTCTCGACAACCAGCATCGCGTTATTCGCCATGAGGAGATGTTTGCTGGTACTATTGGGCACGTAGAAGTGTATCCCCGCGAAATTGTTCGTGGTGCGATGAAGGTTAATGCGGCAGCCCTAATTCTGGCGCATAATCACCCATCCGGTCGGGCTGAGCCCAGTCTGATGGACAGAAAAGTGACTGAACAGATTATCCGAGCGTGCCAGCTGCTGGAAATTCGTGTCCTTGACCATTTGGTTGTAGGTCACGGAGAAACGGTATCTTTTGCCGAACGCGGCTGGATTTAGCGTCGTTTTTTGAAGATCCTTTGGGATCTTTAGCTGTTCGGGACTTGAGCACTTACGCTACAGAGCGTATACTACGCCACCTTTGAGAATCTTGGGTTTGGCGTTAAGAGCCTATCTCAGCAGGTTTCTAACCTGATGAATTGGTTTTTACCCGACGACAGTGAGTCGGTTCTCAGTGGAGTTTGCTGAGATGGGCTCTAAAAGCCTGACGAGGCGGCCATACCCTATACGAAGCTCGAGCTGATTTGATTTTTGGAGAATAGACATGTCCCGAGTCTGCCAAGTTACTGGCAAGCGCCCGGTGAGCGGTAACAACCGTTCCCACGCAATGAACGCGACCAAACGCCGTTTTCTGCCGAACCTGCACTCCCACCGTTTTTGGGTTGAGGCTGAGAAGCGCTTTGTAACTCTGCGTGTATCTGCTAAAGGTATGCGTGTTATCGATAAGAAGGGTATTGAGACGGTCTTGGCCGATCTGCGTGCCCGCGGTGAGAAGTATTAAGGAACTGCATCATGGCTAAAGGTGTTCGCGAGAAGATCAAGCTGGTTTCTTCTGCTGGTACTGGTCACTTCTATACCACCACGAAGAACAAGCGTACTAAGCCGGAAAAATTGGAACTGAAGAAATTCGATCCAGTTGTCCGTCAACACGTGATCTACAAAGAAGCTAAAATTAAATAATTTTAGTGGATTGCTAAAAACCCGGCTCCGGCCGGGTTTTTTATTGCCTGAATTTTGTGGTTTTCATTCGGCGTGACTTTTATTTGCCTGATATCGACGACTGCGACACACTCTGTAAACGATTCTGCTCAAGGGGAAATTATGCCGGAATTACCTGAGGTTGAAACCAGCCGCAGAGGGATTGAACCCTATCTGAAAGGTCACACGATACTGCATGCCATCGTGCGCAATCCACGCCTGCGCTGGCCTGTCTCGGCGGAAATCTTAGCGTTAAGCGATCAGCCCGTTCTGAGTGTGCAGCGCCGGGCAAAATATCTGCTGGTCGAGCTGAAAACCGGCTGGATCATCATCCATCTGGGTATGTCCGGCAGTTTGCGTGTACTGCCGGAAGAAACAGAAGCAGGCAAACATGACCATGTTGATCTGGTCATGGATACCGGACATGTGCTGCGTTATACCGATCCGCGACGGTTTGGTGCCTGGTTGTGGTCTGCTGATCTGGCGGCCAGTAATGTTCTGGCGCATCTGGGGCCGGAGCCGTTAAGCGAAGATTTCACAGCAGAGTATTTGTTTGAGAAATCGCGCACAAAAAAATCGCCGATCAAACCCTGGCTGATGGACAACAAACTGGTGGTCGGGGTAGGGAATATCTACGCCAGCGAGTCCTTGTTTGTTGCCGGTATTTCACCTGACAGACCTGCTCATTCGCTCAAACGTGATGAGACGGAATTACTGGTGAGAACGATTAAAGCGGTATTGCTACGCTCTATTGAACAGGGCGGGACGACGCTGAAAGACTTTTTACAGTCGGATGGAAAGCCGGGATATTTTGCGCAGGAATTGCAGGTATACGGACGGGCTGGCGATCCTTGCCGGGCATGTGGTACGCCTGTTGAGAGTAAAAAACACGCTCAGCGCACCACGTTTTTCTGCCCGCGCTGTCAGCGCTAACGCATGATTCAGGCGCTGATTTTTTCCATCAGTGCCTGAGTAATAACCTGTGGCAGGAAGGGGGTGATATCCCCGCCGTGGCGGGCGACTTCTTTGACCAGTGAAGAGGAGATAAACGACCATTCTTTCGAAGGCATCATAAACACGCTTTCCAGCGTCGGCAGCAAATGGCGGTTCATATTGGCCAGCTGCATCTCATATTCAAAATCAGACACCGCACGTAATCCGCGTACCAGCACGTTAGCCCCCTGTGCTTTGGCGAAATTCGCCATCAAATCACTGAAACCAATGACCTCGACGTTATCCAGATGCGAGGTGACCTGTGTTGCCAGCGCCACGCGCTCATCCAGGGTAAACATCGGTTTTTTGCCCGGGCTGGCGGCAATCGCAAGAATGACGTGATCGAACATCAGCGCCGCACGGGTGACGATATCAAGATGCCCGTTGGTCATCGGGTCAAACGTACCGGGATAAATTGCCTTAGTGCTCATGATGGCTCACTTTTGCAGTTGGTGACTGAGTGCCCACAGGGCGGCATATTTATTGAACGTATATTGTGCATTGACGCCCGCCAGGATCAACCCCTGCTTTCCATCCAGAAACCCAGCCCGCAGGATCCAGGTTTTGCTGAAGGCGCCCAGCGTATGCGAAATGATCGAGAAGAAGCTGCAACGGCGGCCTTGCCGGTGACGCTGCTCCGCCCATGCCTGCGCATAGCTAAGCTGCTTACGCTGGAAAACAAAAAGGTCGCGGCAGGTGAGATGCAACAAGTCACCCTGCAACGGGATCACGCTGGCATTTTCCGTCTTCAGTGATTCATGCACCAGATCATCGTTATAGCGGAAAGCGGCAGGATACAGGCGGTTGACGCGATCAGGATACCAGCCGCTGTGGCGCATGAATCTTCCGAGAAAAAAATTACTGCGCCCGAGGCTATAAACAGTGTTATCGCGCGGGGTATGCAGAACGTTTTCGATGGACTGGCGTAATTCAGGGGAGACGCGCTCGTCGGCATCAATCATCAAAATGTAGTCGCCGGTGGCATGACTTTGCGCCAGCTGGCGCTGTTTGCCAAACCCTGGCCAGACGGTGTTCTGAAAGACTTTAGCGCCGTAGCGACGGGCAACGTCCTGCGTGGCATCTTCACTGCCGGAATCGAGCAGAATAATTTCATCTGCCCAGGCCACTGATTCCAGGCATTCCGGCAACAAATCCGCTTCATTGCGGGCAATCAGCACGACGGATAAACGCTTTTTATCAGCCATTAATGACTCCGGACAGGCAGATAAGGCTCCAGTAAATGCAGCAGGCGTTGCAATGCACCCTGATTCTGATGCAGCACTTCGACCGCGTGACGCCCGTAATAGAGACGATAATCTTCATCCGTCAGCAGGGTGGAAATCTCTTTCACCAGCGACGCCGTGTCGGTCACGGTGATCAGGCCATCGTCCTGAGCCAGTTTGGCGCAGATGTCTTTGAAATTAAAGGTGTGTGGCCCCATCAGTACCGGGATCGCATGTGCGGCTGCTTCCAGCGGATTATGCCCGCCACGCTCCACCAGACTGCCGCCGACAAATGCCAGATCGGCAATGCCGTACAGCAGCATAAGTTCACCCATGGTATCGCCAATCACCACCTGCGTAGCCGAAGAAGGAACTTCACCTGAGCTGCGCTGAATGAATGACAGACCCGCTTTACGGGTGAGGTCGCACGCGACCGGGAAACGTTCAGGGTGGCGTGGTACCAGAATCAGTAGCAAGTTCGGGTGCGTTTTGAGTAATTCTTTGTGCGCTTCCAGCAGCAAGGTTTCTTCACCTTCATGCGTGCTGGTCGCAATCCATACCTGACGGCGTGACGCCCACTGGCTGCGCAATGCGATGGCTTTGGCGGCTAATTCCGGCGTGACAGAGATATCGAATTTCAGACTGCCGGTGACCGCGAGCTGATTGCGTTTCAACCCTAAAGACAGGAAGCGTTCGCCGTCTTCCTGATTCTGTGCGGCGATCAGGGTGATGCGTTGCAAAATGGTACGGATGAATTTACCCAGCTTCTGATATCCCTTCGCTGAACGGGCAGAAAGGCGGGCATTGGCGATCACCAGTGGAATTTTGCGGCGATGCAGGGCGCTGATCAGGTTCGGCCAAAGCTCGGTTTCCATGATGATCACCAGCTTCGGGTTGACCTCATCCAGGAAGCGGTTGACCGATCCTGCCAGATCATAAGGCAGATAAACGTGATGCACGCCTTTGCCGAACGCGGACTGCACGCGCTCCGAACCGGTCGGTGTCATCGTGGTCACGGTGATGGGCAACGACGGATAACGGTGGCGTAAGGCGCGGACTAACGGGATTGCCGCCAGTGTTTCACCCACGGAGACTGAATGCAGCATAATGCCGCCGGAGACAACCTTCCCTTTGCAGAAGCCATAACGTTCAGCCCAGCGTTTACGGTATGCAGGCGACTTGCGGCTGCGCAACAGCAAACGGATCCAAATCAATGGCTGAATTAAATATATGATTATATTATAAAAAATATTCATCTTTTATGAGGCGTTGCGTTAGGGAAAGTCAATTTCATATAGCGAAAATAGTCCCGGCGGATAGATTGGCACATGGTATCAGATAAGTGCGATCGACTCATCATGTCAGCACAAACGTCATCAGACCAGTAATGAGTGATAGAGTGCAACTAACTGTTGTGAAAGGTTTTTAGGGCTGTAAGGCAAAATTCGCGCTCTGGCGGCTTTCCCCATGTCGTCATTTTCCTGACGCGAAGGGATTTTCTTCACGAATTCGCTCAGGCTGGCAACATCCAGCGCATCGCAAACAAAGCCCTCTTTCCCCTGTGTGATGAATTCGGCCCCGCCGCAGGTCTGGCTGGTGATCACCGGTAAACCGCAGGCCATCGCTTCCAGAATGACGTTCGGGAACGGGTCATATAACGTCGGCAAAATCATGCCGTCTGCGGCGTGGTAGTAAGGCAGCACATTGTTTTGCACGCCGGTGAAGCGGACGCGGTCAGCACAGCCTGATTGTTGCGCCAGCAACTTATACTTTTTCTGATCTTTATCCTGCCCGACAACGATGAGGTAGCGATCACCGGAAGCAATGGCTTCAATCGCCGGTTTCAGGCCCTTACGCTCAAATCCTGAACCCACATAGATCAGTGCGACGGCGGCTGAAGGGATGGAAAGCGCCTCACGTGAACTCCGGCGCTGTTCCTCTGTTGCAGGCATAAATTTTTCAGAATCGATGGCGTTATAGATCACTTCAAAACGGCTCTCATCAACGCCGTAACAGCGCATGATGTCGCGCTTTACCATCCCGGAATTACAGATGATTTTTTTCAATTCCGCAGAGTGAAACATGGCTTCTTCAGCCTGCAGAACGTAGCGGTGATAAGGGCTGATGCGGGTGAGAAACCGCTGGAAGGGCGAAATAACGCGTGCTCTTTGTTCCAGCCAGACGCGGTGCGCGCCATCACCGGCGCGGAAAATATCGCAACCCGGAATGCGCTCGTGACTTTGCACAATGTCGAAATGTTGCTGCTCCCAGCACTGGCGGGCGGCCACGGCAAATCCTTTCTCCCGCGATACACGGCCATATTTTGACGGATTGCACAGGTGAATTTTCCATTGCGGATTGGGCTTGCCTTCCCACTGGCGGGTAATGATATTCAGATCAATATTCTGGTCATCCAGGGCTTCCAGCGCGCGGGAGATGAACCGTTCCGCGCCGCCATCCGGGCGATATTTTTGCCGGACAATGGCTAAGCGAATACTTTTGGTCTCGGCGGCATCAGTCATGCAGATAACTCCTGGCGGCATCAATCACATCGCTGACAGGGATTGCATGCAAATAACGTTGCTGGGTTTTGGTATCGATTGAATCCGGCGATGGAAGTGGTGCGTAATCACCCGCCCAGAGTGTTGTATTATTGTGACCCCACGGGCGCCAGTGCTGCATCTTCGTCGGACCAAACAGGGCCACGCAAGGCGTATTGAGCGCGGCAGCCATATGCATCGGTGCGGAATCGACACCAATAAAGAGTTTTGCGCCGTCAATCATTGCCGCCAGTTGCGTCAGGGAAAGCTGACCTGCAACGGAAATCACCTGCGTGTTATGAGTCAGATCCTGGATTTTGCGCACCATATCCAGCTCTTTCTTATCCGGACCGGCGGTCATCACTATGGTGAGACCGGTATCGCCGAGGCCATCAATTACGCTGGCAAATTTGTCATCGTCCCAGCATTTGAACGTCCAGCGGGACGTCGGCTGGATCACAATATAGTCGCCAGCGACCTGATTTTTCAGAAGTAACTGCTGACAAAATGCCTTGTCACTTTCTGAATAATGCATCGAGGTCTGGGCATTCTCTGTCGATACGCCCAGCGGAGACAGAATCGACATATTCTGCTCAACGGTATGCAAAATGCTGTGATTTTCGGTGGTCACTAACTGTGTGTGACCCGTGCGCCAGATCAGTGAGCGGCGCTTTTTATAGTCGAAGCCTAACCGGATTTTAGCACCGCTGAACAACGCCAGCAGGGCGCTTCGCCATTGGTCGGCGAGGTTAATCACCAGGTCATAATGCCGTGCGCGGATTGCTTTGAGTAACTGATATTCTTGCTGTAGCTGATAGCGAATCCCCTGCTTTTTCCATGATCTGTCAATGACATGGATATGCGACAGGGCAGGATGCTCACTGAGGATCGGTCGGGTTTCTTTATACAGAAGCACATCAATTTCAGCATCGGGATAATGCTGACGCAGCCTGTTTATCACCGGCGTTGTCAGCACCATATCTCCGTGATGACGGAGTTTAACCAGAAGAATTCTTCTGGGTTTTAGTGCTGCATATTTGGCTTCGGAGTTAGGCATTCTATTATCTGATATTAGAATATAGTGAATTGATTTTAGGTGAAGAATCGTATGCTGTGAAGTTATTTATCTGACTGATATAGAAAGATAAATAACGACGTTTATGAACCCGTTATAATGGAGTTAAGAACGTAAATGAATCGTCCCTTTCTTAAACATCTTACGCGAGTCTTTTACGTAACTTGTGCAGGCGGATGAGCCACAGCACGAGCTGCCACCACTGCTTCGGGCCGCGGGCATTACGCAGCATTATCTTACGTGTTCCGGAGGTATAAATATCCTCGATCATGGCTTTCTGAGCCGCCGGGTCCGGTTCACGACGAACAGAATGGCATACCGTCAGGGCTTCACGGGTGACCTGACGTGGAAACTCGGGATAGATGTGGACCCGGTCTTTATACCGTTGATTCAGCTCATCCAGCATTTTGGCAATTTTCAAATAATGCCGTTGATATTCAACGTTTTTCATCCCCGTCCGCTTCTGGTTACTGATTGACTGACCATGAATGTAATAGCGGTAAAGGATCTGCTGGGTATATCTCACCCGACGGGCGTTGAACATTAACTCGGTCGTCCAGGGAATATCCTGATGATGCAAACCGGGCTCAAAATACAGGCCATTTTTCTTTATCAATTCAAGCCGGTAGACCCCCAGCCACACCACATGCAGATAACGGTTGGTTGCCAGCGCCATTTTCAGCCAGGTTGCGCCATCCAGCACACCTGTCGAGGTTAAACGGTCAACCGGTATGATCGGTTTTACTTTCTCAGACCCGACAAAATAACGCTCGCCATTGCATTGCGCGACATCCAGATCATCCTGTTCACACATGTCTGTCAGTGTCTGATACATCGCCGGATCCAGTATGTCATCGGCATCCGGGAAGGTGACATACTGACCTTTGGCAACGTCCAGACCGGCATTGCGCGCCCGGGACACGCCACCGTTGGTCTGATGGATGACACGAATGTGCGGATATTTGTCGGCATATTCCTGAGCCACCTTATCAGAACCGTCCGTTGAACCGTCATTAACAATGATGATCTCAAGGCTTTCCAGCGTCTGAGCGACGAGCGAATCCATAAAGTTTCGAAACATCTCCCCGGCATTAAACAGAGGAATGATGGCGCTGAGCCGGATGTTTTCGGATGTCGTTGTCATGATCATTTCACACAATTTCCACTGATAAAGAGGGCATACAACCGGACGGCGGGTCAGCCCCGCCGTCCGGAAGGGTCAGGATTTACCCAATGAAGTGCGGGTGCTCATTCTCAGCATCAGCAGGTAGCCGAAGACCAGAATGATAAAATAGGGGGATTCACGATTATAAAACTGGGTATCGCCCTGACTGAAGTAAATGACCGGAACCGAAAGCAGCAGGAATTCGTAGCCTTTGGGTACCAGTCTGAAAGGGTAGAGCAGCAGGACGGCAAAGAAGATGACCAGAATGATGGCGCCAAAAATCCCCTGCAGTGACAGCGTGTCGATAATGTCGTTATGCAAATGGAACTGCAGATTGCGCAGGGCTTCCGGGTTACCGCCTTCATGCTGCTGGATAAACGTGGTGGCCAGCGCGTTGCGACTGTCCGCCGACTGACCCAGCGGATGTTGTTCAAAAACATTTATCCCCGCGCGCCACATTGAGAAGCGTGCCCCGACGGATGAATTACGATGTCCTTCGCTGTAAGAGGACACTTCTTTTTGCAGATTATCGATACGGGCCAGCGCTTTATTATAATAAGGATGACCGGAGACAACTGCAGCGATAATTAAACCGCCGATGGCAAACCCGTAGATCATTTTCGACGTGTGCGAACTTTTGGCGAAATCGTAAAGAACGCTCAATACGCTGAATAAGGCAAAAAGCATAATGGCCGAACGGGTTTGCGTGGCAGCCAGTACCGCAAAGGTTAATGTCATCACAACCAGACAGGGTAACCTGTAATGTTTGAATGAATAATATTTAATGCTGTACATCACCAGCAGCGAGAAGATGGTGAAGATATATCCCCCTGACGTCGGGGCATCAGAGTTTATTTTTATTCTGTGGCCGGTTTTAACAAACACCACAATATGAATGACGGAAATGAAAATAAACATCAGCGACATAATAATGACGCCCGCTCTGACGGTAGTGCGCGATAATGTCCATTTGCGCAAGTTATGTTCAATGGCATAGAGCACAAAGGCGGCTAACATCATGCGTTTTCCGCTGATCTGATAGTGATAGGCGATCAGAGGATAGTGCTCATTGGTGGTCAGCATCACCCACAGTAACTTGCTTAACCCCAGCAGGAAAACGACCCAGGAGAAAAGATAAAAATGGACTTTCTTCTCGACTTTGAAAGTCAGGTATAGAAAGTAAATAATTGAAATATAGGTAATTATGTAGAAGAAGTTTCGGGTAACTTCGCCTGAGTACATAAAGAAAGAAATAGAAATCGTGATAAATAAGAAAAATACAGCAGCCAGCTTCTCATCAAAAGACGATTGTCTGACGGATGCCATTAACTTCCTGATCATAAATGACTCTTCCTGAAGATCTTGTTGTTCATGTATTTAGTCATCCAGCACAGGCTGGTTATATATTGACGTTCATGCCAAAGCGCCTGCGCGTAACGTTTCATTTCTTTATAGGACACGGGATGATCGTGTGGCACACCATGCCACGGAGATTTATCGTAATATTGATTATAAATCGCCGATAACTCACCCAACCCCCACAGATGCCAGGGCTTACATTTTCCGGTGTAATGCATCAGGATTGTATCCTGCGGTACAGGGGTTTTCTTCCCAACTTTGTTTAAAATGATGTCACAGATGAAATTGTATTTTTTAGGTAACAATAACACTTCATTTTCCAGCGCAATATTCAGGGCGTCCTGATCCGGGAATTTTAATTCACCTTCGCGTTGAGAAAGGACCTGAATAATTCTTTCGGTCGTTTTTCTCTCGATCCACTGCGGGATGTTGATATATAAAAAACCCGAGTTGAAGTAGTTACCCTGCACCAGCCCTAACTGAGGGCAGAGTTTATTTCGCGCCCTTTGGGTGTCATTCACCGCCGCCAGCGTGTAACCACTGATATCCATGTCATTCAGTGGCTTATAACTGCCCAGACACAATGTATCTGCATCAAGATAAAGCAGTTTTGACGTCACGTCAGCGAGAATGTACGGCGTAAACAGACGGTAATAAATGGCCTGTGGATAACGCCCCATCAGCGGTAAATCCGCAAATGCCGACTCTTTAAAGACATAGCAAGTGATGGCCAGAGGACGACCGGCGGCCAATTCGAGCAGGAGGGATTTTGATTTTTGATCCAGCGGGCTGCCAAAAACATGAATATGAAACGCCAAATCTGGATTATTTTCCATAACAGAAAAAACAGTGATGCCCATGCCGCGTGCATAGGCGTTGTTGATCCCGAACGCAATATGAACAACCGGCAATACTGAAAACCCTAAATTGTTTACGAGCTCTTCTTTCTGCTCGAGATAATTCAGGTATTCATGATTAGGCATGATTCTGTTCCTGACCCATTTTGCTGATGACAAAAGAACGTATCTGATTTAACTGTTCATCACTGAGAGCAAAAAGCTGTTCTGCGCTGTGCCTGAATGAATAAGGTGCCGAGAAGATAAACGATTCAGGAGCCAGACCCTCACCCTGCGGTGTAAGGATCAGCGGCGAAAACGTAGGATGTTGCTCGCGCAGATCACAGGGACCCGCCAGACACACCACCGGTACCTCTACAGCATCTGCAATATAGACATTCCCTGAATCGGAAGCGATATACATATCCATCAGTGAAATGGCGTGTGGCACCTCGTGTAATTTTAGCTTACCAATCAGACTGATGATATTTTCACTGTCACCTTTTTGCGCCAGTAACTGATCCAGATATTTTTGCTCATTCTCAGGACCAAACACATAAAACTGGCAGGGAAGGTCTTTCAGGGAATCAAGGATTTTAATCCATATTGCCGTCGGGATCGTTTTCGCTTTGTTACCGGCAGAAATACTGATGCCGATTTTGATGTGTTCACTCTCCACCAGTGCTGACAGCCTTTCCTGCGGGATCCACAAAGGAAAAGTGGCGTGCTTCTTATAACTGTCGGCAGTCAGGGATGGATTCGCCAGCTTCAGATAACTTTCCAGCGTAAAGTCTGTTTTCTTATGCAGAACAACAACATCTGCGGTCTGATAAAAAATGCTGTGATACCACTTGCGGGTATAGGCAATCAGAAAGGCTTTATGTCGGGCATTACAAAAGGCTGCGTAGAACGCGTTGATACTGTTAGGTTGCAGCAGATACACATTGTCGTAACGGTTGAGCAGTCTAAAGGCCAGACGAATTTTGCTGATGAGAGATTTTTTATGATCTTCAATCAGATAGAGGTTCTCAATGGTGGAATCACGTTCCGCGAGGGGTAAAACGGTTTTACTGATCAGCACGTCTGATTTTTTCAGGTGTTTCAGCAGCGGAGTGATATTCACAAAGTCGCCAATTTTGGCGGTTTGGATGACCAGATTTCGCCCCTTTCCCTGATGAAAAGGTTTCATCAGCATTTTGAACGGCCACAACAGAATGAAGATAATCACATAGCTCATGCTCAGTTCACTTCCTCTGTTGCTGATATGATGTCGTTCAGACGCTCAAAAACGCGTTTTGCGGGCAGATTTTGCAACGCGTTATCTTCCGCCTTGAGGATAAACTGATTTTTTCCATAGCCGCCAATAAGGCCGGGGTCGGTGGGGCCGTACAGCGTAATGTTCGGCCGATCCAGTGCCGCTGTCAGATGGCTCAGGCCGGTATCCACAGAAATCACGGCTTTGGCGCCCGCCAGCACTTCGGCTACCTTTTCCAGGCTCAATTTCGGCAAGACCTCGACGAAAGGAAATCCGTCGGCCAGACGCATCGCGCGCTGATATTCATGCTCGGCTCCCCAGGGAAGTTTGATGCGGATATCCTGCCCGCTCAGCATGCTAATCAGTTCACGCCAGTGTTCTTCCGGCCAGTGTTTATCTGCGCGGGTGGTGGCATGGAGAAACACCAGATACTGCCCCGCATCCGCCGGAAGGTGCGAAAGGAACCGTGCCGCGATGGCGTAATCCCCCTGCGTTTCAGGTTTCTGATACCCGAGGCTCTTGGCGAATAATTCGCGGGTGCGTTCTACAGCATGCTGTTTTTTATCGATTTCATGACGTTGGTTGTAGAACCAGCTCGCGAACGGTTCACGGGCGCTTTTACAATCCTGACCGTGTTTATCACCTTTGGCGACACGGGTGATCAGCGCGGCGCTTTTCATCAGCCCCTGCGCATCAATGATCGCATCATAGGTTTGAGACTGCACTTCTCGCTTAAAATCACAGCGTTGCTGACGGGTTTCAGATCCAAACCAGTTTTTGCGCCAGCGGCGGATGGCGACCGGTATCACGCGATCAACGGCCGGATGCCAGCCGGGGATTTGCGTAAATCCTTCTTCCACAACCCAGTCAAAGCGGATCCCGGGGATAGCCTGCATGGCATCCGTTAACGCCGGAAGCGTATGCAGAACGTCGCCCATGGACGAGGTTTTGACGATGAGTACCCGCATTACAGCTCCTTCCTTGCACTCAGTAACTGGCTTAATTCCTGATAAACCTGCTCTGGTTGAATATCAATTAAACTCTGGTGATAACCTTCTTCTGCATCGCCTTTACGGACTTTATGGTAACCGGTGATCAGCCTGATCACTTTCGCCTGATGGCTGAGTGGCGGCGTGAAATCCGGGCTGCTTGGTCCGTAAAGTGCGACCAGCGGTTTATCCAGTGCAGCGGCGACATGCATAAGACCCGAATCATTGCTGACGACGGCATGACAGGCGGCAATCATCACGACGGCCTGATCCAGCGAGGTTTGACCGGCCAGATTCAGACAGAAAGGTTGCGCATTGTCCGTCAGTGCCAGACGGATTTGTTCGCCCGCCGCGTTATCTTTCGCCGAGCCAAAGAGCACCACCTGATAGCCTTCGCTGATCAGTTTTTCCGCCAGTACGGCATAGTGATAATGCGGCCAGCGTTTTGCCGGACCAAATTCCGCGCCCGGACAGAAGCCAATCAGCGGGCGGGCATTATCCACAGAGAATGAGGTTTTGACGGCGGTGACTTCCGCTTCACTGACCTGTAATTTCGGCCAAAGAATGGGTTGCGGCAGGTCGGCAGCGGTGTTGATTTGTCGGGCATCGTAGCCCAGTGCAGCATAACGCTGAACCATCAATGGAAACGCGGGCTTATCCAGCACCCGCAGATCATTGAGCAGGCCATAGCGCATTTCACCGCGCCAGCCGGTGCGCTGAGGGATACGTGCAAAGAACGGCACCAGTGCCGACTTAAACGAGTTAGGCAGGACATAGGCGCGCTGATAATGTTCATTGCGCAGTGAAATGCCCAGACGGCGACGCTCGCCCAGTTCCAGAGCGCCATGCCCCAGTGGCATAGCCAGCGCCTGATGCACTTCCGGCATGCGATCCAGTAAAGGACGGCACCAGGCAGGTGCCATCACATCGATCTGCGCTTGCGGATGCGCCGCTTTCAGGGTGCGGTAGAGACTTTGTGACATCATCATGTCACCGACCCATGACGGCCCAATTACCAGTATTTTCATACCGTTAATCCATTCCTCAGTGTGCAGCGCTTATACTGTGCGGTTAAGCCAGCTCATGTATTCCGTCACACCTTCGGCAACCGTTTTGAAAGGTTTGTCATAACCGGCATTACGCAGCGCCGTCATGTCAGCCTGAGTGAAGGACTGGTAACGACCTTTCAGTTTTTCCGGGAAAGGAATGTATTCGATATCGCCTGATTTGTGGTACGCGACCACGGCATCCGCAACTGCCTGGAAGGATTCAGAGCGGCCGGTTCCGCAGTTGAAAATACCGGACACGCCGTTCTGCCAGAACCACAGGTTTACCGCTGCCACGTCACCCACATAAATGAAGTCACGCTTGAAGCCTTCGCTGCCAGAGAACAGCTTCGGATTTTCACCGGCTTTAATCTGGTTGTTCAGGTGGAATGCGACGCTGGCCATGCTGCCTTTATGACCTTCGCGTGGTCCGTAGACGTTGAAGTAACGGAAACCACAAATCTGGGATTCTGCGTGTGGCAGGATTTCGCGAACATACTGGTCAAACAGGAACTTGGAGTAACCGTAGACGTTCAGTGGCTGCTCATATTGACGATCTTCAACAAAGCTGGTGCTTTGGCTGCCATAGGTGGCGGCAGAAGAGGCGTAAAGGAAAGGAATGCTGCGATCCAGGCAATAATGCAGGATATCTTTGGAGTACTGATAGTTGTTATCCATCATGTACTTGCCGTCCCACTCAGTAGTGGACGAACACGCGCCTTCATGGAAGATCGCGTCAATATCACCTAAATCGTCGCCTGCAACGATACTGGCAATGAAATCTTCTTTGTCACAATAATCCGCAATATCCAGATCCACCAGATTGACGAACTTGGTGCCGTCTTTCAGGTTATCGACCACCAGAATATCGCGGTATCCCATATCATTGAGCGATTTAATAATATTGCTGCCGATAAAACCAGCGCCGCCAGTGACGATTATCATGGGATCCACCTTTAATCATTTGAAGAACTGCGCACCATGCGCAGCTACTATATTGGGTAATATCATAACACTTCAGAATGAAGCTCACATTGGGAAGGTGTCCGATAACCTGCATTCTTGTGTTTCAGTCCGTAAGGCGTGAACTCTGCTGCAAAACAAAGATATTGTGAGTGGTTTCATCGTTATTTCATATGCAGATTAGTAATGTATTCCGTGAATGAGTCATTTCAGGAGAATACTGTATGTCTGTTTCGTTTTATCGCCAGCTTGAAGATCAGCTCGACCAGGCGCGGGTTGAGGGGCTGTTTAAAGAAGAACGCATTCTCACCACGCCGCAGCAGGCTGAAGTTTCAGTGGCTGGCGGCACGCCGGTCATCAATTTCTGCGCCAATAACTACCTCGGATTAGCGAACCATCCGGCGCTGATCGAAGCCGCCAAAGCAGGGCTCGACAGTCACGGTTTTGGTATGGCATCTGTCCGCTTTATCTGCGGCACGCAAGATACTCACAAAGAACTCGAACACCGTCTGGCGGACTTTCTCGGCATGGACGATGCGATCCTTTATTCCTCCTGTTTTGATGCCAACGGCGGCTTGTTCGAAACACTGCTGAGTGAAGAGGATGCCATCATTTCGGATGCGCTGAATCACGCATCGATTATTGACGGCGTCCGCTTGTGTAAGGCGAAACGCTATCGCTATGCCAACAATGATATGTCAGAACTGGAAGCCCGTTTACAGCAGGCCAAAGACGACGGTGCCCGCCATATTCTGGTGGCGACGGACGGCGTGTTTTCAATGGATGGCGTGATCGCCAACCTGAAAGGTGTATGCGATCTGGCTGAACGGTTTGATGCGCTCGTGATGGTGGATGATTCCCACGCGGTCGGTTTTGTCGGTGCAGAAGGACGCGGAACCCACGAATATTGCGACGTGATGGGGCGCGTGGACATTATCACCGGCACGCTTGGCAAAGCACTCGGCGGCGCTTCCGGCGGATATACCGCAGCGCGTCAGGAAGTGATCGACTGGCTGCGCCAGCGTTCGCGGCCGTATCTTTTCTCCAATTCACTGGCCCCGTCGATTGTCTCGGCATCCCTTAAAGTGCTCTCGATGCTCGAAGAAGGCAGCGAACTGCGCGAGCGCCTGCTCCGTAATTCAGCATTGTTCCGTGAAAAAATGACGGCTGCCGGGTTCACGCTGGCAGGCGCCGATCACGCGATTATTCCGGTCATGCTGGGCGAGGCGCGTCTGGCTCAGGAGTTTGCGTCGCTTTTGCAGCAGGAAGGGATTTATGTCACCGGTTTCTTTTACCCGGTGGTGCCTCAGGGGCAGGCGCGTATCCGCACGCAAATGTCAGCGGCGCACAGCACAGAACACATCGAGCAGGCAGTCGATGCCTTCACCCGTATTGGCAAAAAACTGGGCGTGATCGCCTGAGGAGTGTCGATGAAAGCCTTAGCAAAACTCAAACGTGAAGAAGGCATCTGGATGACGGATGCGCCGGTACCGGAATTAGGCCATAACGATTTGCTGATCAAAATCCGCAAAACGGCGATTTGCGGGACGGATGTGCATATCTACAACTGGGATGAATGGTCGCAAAAAACCATTCCCGTGCCGATGGTGGTCGGGCATGAATACGTCGGCGAAGTGGTCGGTATCGGGCAGGAAGTGAAAGGCTTCAGCATCGGTGATCGGGTGTCCGGTGAAGGACATATTACCTGCGGACACTGCCGCAATTGCCGGGGCGGTCGCACGCATTTGTGTCGCAACGCCCAGGGTGTCGGGGTCAACCGTCCGGGTGCCTTCGCGGAATATCTGGTGCTGCCAGCCTTTAATGCCTTCAAAATCCCGGACAATATTTCTGATGATCTGGCCGCGATTTTTGACCCGTTCGGCAATGCGGTGCATACCGCACTGTCGTTTGATCTGGTCGGTGAAGATGTGCTGATCAGCGGCGCAGGGCCGATTGGGATTATGGCGGCGGCGATATGCAAACATGTCGGAGCACGCCATGTGGTGATCACCGATATGAATGAATATCGCCTGGAACTGGCGCGTAAAATGGGCGTCACGCGGGCGGTGAATGTCAGTCAGCAAAGCTTGCAGGACGTGATGGATGAACTGGGCATGACGGAAGGGTTTGACGTCGGGCTGGAGATGTCTGGCGCGCCTGCGGCGTTTCGCAGCATGCTCAATGCCATGAATCACGGCGGGCGGATTGCAATGTTAGGCATTCCTTCAACCGAGATGGCGATCGACTGGAACCAGGTGATCTTCAAAGGTCTGTTTATCAAAGGGATTTACGGCCGGGAAATGTTCGAAACCTGGTACAAAATGGCTGCTCTGATCCAGTCAGGATTGGATCTTACGCCTTTGATAACCCACCATTTCCCGATTGATGAATTTCAGAAAGGGTTTGATGCGATGCGCTCCGGGCATTCC
Source organism: Rahnella victoriana (assembly GCF_004330295.1). Taxonomy (GTDB): domain Bacteria; phylum Pseudomonadota; class Gammaproteobacteria; order Enterobacterales; family Enterobacteriaceae; genus Rahnella; species Rahnella victoriana. Next base: position 63,784 of record NZ_SJOJ01000017.1, on the reverse strand, counting down.
GGCAAAGTTATCCTTAACTGGTGATCTGGCGCGATAGAAAGGCAAAAGCCCGCTGAATGAGCGGGCTTTTTTATGACAACGGACGGAGGCTTTATACCGCAGGGTCTGCCTTTTGTTTCTCTGCATCCGTCAGATAGCGCACTTTGCGTGTGTAATCTTGGCCTTTGAATAACAGCGCATTATCCGGTGACGCCAGATACTTTTGCCATTCGGTCAGCGGGAATCCACCATGAGCGCCGATCACTTCTTTCGGAATAATGGACGGCGTGCCGCCAATTTTTTTCGATACCGGCCAGTTCATCCAGTCGCCTAGGTTGACAGTTTTGATGTCCAGCGTATCGAGCATTGCCGCCAGAGGCAGCTGGTCAGTCGGTGGCTGATTGTCGGGCAGAATGTTCCAGGTATCTCTGAAGAACATAATCCACAGCGGACATAACCGTTGCCAGGTCTTACGGGTGGCGGCCAGAAATGCGCCATTCACGTGGTCAACAATATAAGGGCGTACGCTGTCTTTGTAATAAGCCGGGATGGTTTCAGGATCACAGCCGTCAAGTTTGGCAATCATTTTGCCCTGACGGAAGCTGGAATAAATGTGATTTTCATGCAGCTGTATTTCCGGCATTTTGAGCAGATTCAGGTCTGAATCGATCATCAAAATACCGTCGGTTTTGGCCTGTAAGGGGGCCATCAGCTTAATCAGACGGCTGAGGTAAATTTGCTTATAGCGATAATCGCCAGATTTGGTTTCAGGACTGAGTGTCACGATGCGAACTTTCTCAGGCAGCGGACGGAACTGGCTGGCCTCCTGATCGGTAACAATCACGATTTCCTGCAAACCGGTTGCGAATTTGTCAGCAAATTCCGCGCACAGACAGGCTTCTTCAATATAGTCAGCGCCTGCGGAAGGGATTACAACCGACGTCACGCTATTCTTTGGTTTGCCCGCAATAACAGTATTTGCATAAGGCAAATTATGGCGCGAAAGAATGCGACGATATTTGGAGTTCAGGAATTTAAACATATTCAGCCTTGTTTCTTTTTCACGCTGCTTAAAACGGTTTCCACACCAGAGACATATTTTTCAATGGCAAATTTATCACGAACATTCAGGTTCGCCTGTTCTGCAATTTCATGTCTCAGATGCGCGTTGAGGTACAGCGTTTTCATATGATTGAAGAGCATCTCGACATCGCCATACTCAAATAACATGCCGGTTTCTGCATTTCTTATCAGTTCGGCCGTTCCCGTTACATTTGATCCGATGACCGGGGTTTTCAGTAACATGGATTCCAGAACGACACGCGGAAGCCCTTCACTTTTAGAGCCCAAGATAAAGGCATCAAAAGCGGCCAGATATTCCAGCGCATTACTTTGAAAACCGGTAAATATGACTTTATCCATCATATTCAGCGCGGAAGTTTGCTGGATAAGACGCCGTAAATTCGGGCCTTCGCCGACAAATACCATCTTCCATTTCGCTTCCGGGAAGGCGCGGTTAAATTTGTCGAGCGCCAGTAAGGTAAAATGATGCGCCTTGCGGTTAATCAGCGATCCGATGCTGCCAAAGATAAAGGTCTCATCAGTGGCCCCTAATTCTTCGCGAATTTTTGCGCCATCAGGTAACGGCTGGTGGATATCAATGCCGTTGAACACCGTGAAACACAATTCTTTGCGTACGCCCCGCTTGAGAAGCTGTTCCTGAACGCCCTGTGACACAGAGATAATGCTGTGGCAAAACCGGTTAACGATCCGCACAACATCGCGATTCAGCACCGGCTCAATGCGGCAATGTTGCACGATTTCTGTTGGCAGGCCTTCAGTAGAATAATAGCCTTCAACGTTAGAGCTTGGCTGGTTGTTCATATATAAAATATCGAACTGACCCAGTTCAAGCAGAGAATGGATCTTGCGAATATTTGGGTTAATTCGCCAGATTTTATCAATCGAATAGATGGCTTTCTGACGCAGACCCGCACTAAAGAAAAACAACGTCCTCAGGACTTCTTTGCTCATTTTCGCCCATGTGGGTTGTTTAACCTGAGGAATGAAAAATACCGGCACATTCAGTGAGTTTAATATCTGACTGATGGTTTCGCCGTTATCTCTGGCGTAATCGTTGTAAAAACAACAACTGATTTCAAACCGTTCACGATCGATTCTTTTCAGCAGTTCTAACATACTGTTAGTTCCGCCTCCCCATTCCTTGCCGCTATCCAGCAGCAGAATTTTAGATCGATCTTGTCCCATCGGTTAGCGCCCTTGCTCAGTCCGGTCAAAAAAAATATGCAATGCTCATTATAAGAGGCAATGTCTATAACCTCTACTTATTTAACCTTGTCAGTAACCGCATCCATATCAATATATTGGGTGGACTTCGGGGATGTATTTATCCCGCAGATATCATTAAGCCCGAATCAATGAGAAGGATCCTTAATTCTGGGTAAAAGTCGTCATGACGGCGTACTGATGTTGTGCAAACTGCACGGCCGGTAAAGATTGCAGACTTTCGCCGAGGATTTTAAACATGCTGTCGGCATAAATCTGCGGCAGAGGTTGTTTCACGCGGCAGAGGCTGATCCGTTTACGTGCTGATGCAGGCGGCGGCGTTTTCCCGGCTGGCGTGCTGCGCTGAGGTTCGTTCAGCAGATCGCTCGGGCGGACCAGTTGGATATCGGCAGGCAAATTCGGCAGCATCTGTTGCAGCACTTTCACGGTAGTGGGATGGGGGTGTCCGATCGCAATGGCATATCCGTTCCGGCGTGCGAGCTGAATGGCGCGCTCAAACTGATGGCGGATTTCAGCTTCGTTCTGCACATCATCCAGAAACACGTTACGTTTAATGACTTTTACCCGCGTACCCTGTGCCGCTTTCACCGACTGGGTATTACCGATAGTCATGCTGTCGAGGAAGAACAGGTTATGGGCGTTCATCGCCTGCATGACGTTTTCCATCCCGGTCAGGCTGGAGGTCATGGCGCTGCCCATATGGTTGTTGATGCCAATCGCGTAAGGGATATTGCTGATAGCCTGATCGACAATGCGCTTCACTTGCTCAGCACTCATGGACGGTGTCAGGGTATCTTTTTCCAGCGGCTGTTTGCTCAGTGGCGCCATCGGCAGGTGGATCAGAATTTCACGGCCTTGCTGATGCGCTTTGTTCATCATCATTTGCGAATCAGGTGCATTGGGGAAAATCGCGACGGATACCGCTTTTGGCATCTGAAGTACCTGGTTTTCCTCATGCTGGCGATAACCAAAGTCATCAATCAGGATGGATAATTTCGCTGCCTGAACCTGACAAACGAAAAACGCAGTACCACAAAGGGCAGCTAAAACGGACTTTTTATATCGCAATGCTATCTTCCCAACCACGGCTGTGGGTTAACTGCCTGGCCCTGACGACGAATTTCAAAATACAGCGATGGCTGGCCTTGTCCGCCGCTGTTCCCCACTTTAGCAATGGCCTGACCGCTTCTGACCTGATCGCCCACGCTGACCAGCGCGTCCTGATTGTAGCCATACAGACTCATATCGCCTTTGCCGTGATCGATAACCACAACCAGCCCGTATCCCTGCAACCAGTCCGCCAGAATGACGCGTCCGTCGGCGATAGCCCGCACATCACTGCCTTCTCTGGCTGAAATCACAATCCCTTTCCAGCGTAGTTCACCCTGCAATTGTTCGCCGAAGCGGTGTATCAACGAACCGTTAACAGGCCACATATTCTGACCGGATGGCCTTCCCAGACCGCCCGTCCGGGCCATCAGCGACTGTTCGCTTTGGGTCGGTTTATAGGTTGAGCCCGATTTTTTCGCCTGCTGTTCTTTTGCCCTGACTGCCGCCGCTTCACGTGCTTCTTTTTCCGCCCGTGCTTTGGCTGCACGTTCAGCTGCCGCAATTTTGTTTTGCAGGCTGGATTCGTTGGCGCGCAATTCCGTCAGGCTCTGCTCATCTTTTTGCAATGAGGATTCCAGCGCCGTGAGGGTTTGTTTTCGGGCTGCGCGTGCCTGCTCAAGTTTTTGCTGCTGCGTTTGTTGTTCGTTTAACAGCGTTTTTTGCCGGGTTTGTTTGGCCTGCAAAGAGACCCGCTGTTCCGCCAGCATGGTACGCGTTTGTTTCAGTTCTTCGATGGTTTTCTGTCGTGATTCATTCAGATAGCCGAAATAAGCGAGGATCCTCTCGCTGCGTTCGCTTTCTTCGCTGCTTAACAGCAACTGCAGGCCTTTGTGCTGGCCGATGCGGAAGGCGGCATCGAGCTGCCGGGCGAGAAGGGTTTCCTGCGTCTTTTGCTGTTTTTGTAATTTATCGATGGACGCATTAAGCCCGGAAATGTCTTTTCCCAGCGTCGCGAGGGTGGACTGGGTGCCACGAAGTTCGCTGCTGGCGGAGGCGATGGTTTTTTCCTGCGCCTGTAACTGCTGCAATAATGTGCCGCGTTGTTGCTTCTGCTGTTTGACGCTTTTTTCTTTTTCCGCAATGTTTTGCTGAATGGTTTTGAGCTGATCTTTATTGTCGTCAGCGTGGGCACTCACCCCGGGAAAAAGCAACGAAGCGCAAAGGAATAAGGCTGGAGATGGGAAGGCAGATACGGCCTTGTCCTGAGCGGAAAGGCGGGTTCTCATCAGGCTGAAATGAATGAATTTGCTCAATCTTTTTTCCGCTTGTCGACCGTGAATGATAGACAATATGGCTGTCCCTTTTCGTATCGTAACACTAATCAACCGGCTGATGCACAAACAAAAAAGGCGTACCAACCGGTGTCAGCACGCCTTTATTTCACTGCTTTAACAAAAATTAGCGGGCGATAAACAGCGGTTTGCCGCTCATTTCTGCCGGAATTTCCATGCCCATCAGGGAAAGCATGGTCGGCGCGATATCAGACAATTTACCGCCTTCAACAGCTTGTGCGTCCCCGCCAATATAAATCAGCGGCACCGGCAGGCTGGTGTGTGCGGTATGCGCCTGACCGGTTGCCGGATCACGCATTTGTTCCGCATTACCGTGGTCAGCAGTGATCAGCAACTGGCCGCCGACGGCTTTCACCGCATCGACAACCTGAGCCACGCAATTATCGAGCGCTTCAACCGCATTGACCGCCGCCTCGTAAACACCGGTATGGCCGACCATGTCGCCATTCGGGTAGTTACAAATAATGGTGTCGTATTTGCCGCTGTTGATCGCGCCCAGCAGTTTTTCGGTCAGTTCAGCAGAACTCATTTCCGGTTGCAGGTCATAGGTCGCCACATTCGGTGATTTAACCAGAATACGGTCTTCGCCTGCAAACGAGTCTTCCATGCCACCGTTAAAGAAGAAGGTGACGTGGGCATATTTCTCCGTTTCAGAGATTCGCAGTTGTGTTTTACCGTGAGCCATCAGCCATTCGCCCAGCGTGTTTTTCAGGGAGGCTGGCGGGTAGGCGCAGGCCGCATTAATATCTGCGGCATATTCGGTCAGCATGATGAAATCGCCGAAATTAATCACTTTTTCACGGGTAAAACCGCCAAAATCCGGGCTGATAAAGGCGCGGGTGATTTCGCGGGCACGGTCAGCGCGGAAGTTCATAAAGATCAGAGCATCGCCGTCATTGATGGCCGCGGATTCTTCGCCTGCCGCCTGCAACACGGTGGGTTTAACAAATTCATCGTTTTCATCACGCGCATAAGCGGCTTGCAGACCTGCAAGTGCGTTATCGGCAGTGAATGCGCCTTTGGCCTGTGACATCAAATCGTAAGCCAGTTGCACGCGATCCCAGCGGTTATCACGATCCATGGCGTAATAACGGCCCACGATAGATGCGATACGGCCTGTACCAAGTTGTGCGAATTTCTCTGAGAAGCGTTTCAATGCCGCTTCAGCACTGCGTGGCGGTGTATCGCGGCCGTCGAGGAAGGCGTGCAGATACACGGCTTTCGCGCCGCGACGGTGCGCCAGTTCGACCATCGCCATGATGTGGTCTTCATGACTGTGTACGCCACCGGCAGACAACAGGCCCATAATGTGAACCGCTTTGCCTGCTGTAACGGCACGATCTACAGCGCCGGTCAGTACGCTATTATTAAAGAAGTCGCCTTCTTTGATTTCTTTGTCCAGGCGGGTGAGATCCTGATACACGATACGGCCTGCGCCTAAATTGACATGGCCCACTTCGGAATTACCCATCTGACCGTCAGGCAGACCGACGTCCAGCCCGGAAGCAGCGATGAGGGTATGCGGATAGGTGGCCCACAGTTTATCCATGACGGGGGTTTTGGCATTCAGAATCGCGTTATCTTGTTGTTCTTCGCGATGGCCGTAGCCATCAAGAATAACCAGAACCATCGGTTTTTTGTTGCTCGACATGTCAATTGACCTCAGTTTAAAAGATGAAATGCTCAATAGGCTCGCCAGCTGAAAAGGACAAGAACAGGCGCGGCTAAGGGCATTCGGGCGGCCTGATTTTACCCCAGCACTGCAAGGGAATAGCCGGAGGAGATCAAAGATGAGGCGAGGTGAGGGTTAACTTTCGGCATAAAGGCGTGTTAATTTTCCGAGACGTGCCGCAGTTTGTGGCATTCGCCCGCGCTTACTGGCTGTATTTGCTCCGACGCGCAGGTATACTCTGAAGCCTTGAATTTTCCCCCAACTGACGGGAGTTGCTACACCCCATGCAAGATATTATGCCATTCATCAGTGCGCATCCGGTTCTCAGCCTGGCGTGGGTTGCGTTACTGATTGCAGTAATTGTGACCACCTTTAAAACACGTTTTTCTAAAGTGAAAGAGATCACTCGTGGCGAAGCAACCCGACTGATCAACAAAGAAGATGCCATTATTGTCGATGTGCGCGCGCGTGAAGAATTCCGCAAAGGCCACATCGCAGAATCACATAACGTGCTGTCTGCCGACATTAAAAACAACAACCTGGGTGAACTGACTAAACATAAAGCGCAGCCTGTTATCGTGGTTTGTGCGACCGGCCAGACTTCCCGCACTGCGGCAGAAGGCCTGATCACCGCAGGTTTTGAACGTGTTTATACCTTGAAAGAAGGTATCAGCGGCTGGAGCGGTGAAAACCTGCCTCTGGCGCGCGGTAAGTAAGCATTCAGCCAATCGCAACGGCACTAAAATATAAGATCCAGAGGTGGAACCCATGGCTAAAATTGAAATCTATACCAAGGCAACCTGCCCTTATTGCCATCGTGCGAAAGCCCTGCTCAATAGCAAAGGGGCTTCATTCGATGAAATCGCTATCGATGGCGACGCAGATAAACGTGAGAAAATGATCGCCCGCAGCGGTCGTTCAACCGTTCCTCAGATCTTTATCGATGGACAGCACGTTGGCGGTTGCGATGATTTACATGCGCTTGATGCCCGTGGTGGCCTTGACCCGATGTTGGGTTAAACAAGGCGGCCGCGGTTTTTCATTAAGCGTTTAAAAGGACTATTAACCCGAGGGTACTACTCACATGTCAGAACAAAATAACACCGAGATGGCTTTCCAGATCCAACGTATCTACACCAAAGACATCTCTTTTGAAGCGCCAAATGCGCCTCAGGTTTTCCAGCAAGACTGGCAACCAGAAGTTAAACTAGATCTTGATACGGCGTCCAGCCAGCTGGCGGAAGGCGTATACGAAGTCGTCTTGCGTGTGACGGTGACCTCTTCACTGGGCGACGAAACCGCGTTCCTGTGCGAAGTCCAGCAAGGCGGTATCTTCACTATCTCCGGTATCGATGGCAACCAGATGGCACATTGCCTGGGTGCATATTGCCCGAACATTCTGTTCCCGTATGCCCGTGAGTGCATCACCAGCCTGGTTTCCCGCGGTACCTTCCCGCAACTGAACCTGGCACCTGTTAACTTTGACGCGCTGTTCATGAACTATCTGCAACAGCAAGCTGAAGGCGAAGGTGCCGAACCGCATCAGGATGCCTGATGAAAACCGTCAATGCGTCAATGACTGTTATCGGTGCCGGATCTTACGGCACCGCTTTAGCGATTACTCTTGCCAGAAATGGCCATCCCGTTGTGCTGTGGGGACACAATCCCGATAACATCAACGAATTACAACGCGCCCGTTGTAATCAGGCATTCCTTCCTGATGTCCCGTTCCCCGACAATCTGCTGCTCGAAGCCAATCTTTCTGTCGCACTGGCGGCCAGCCGTAATGTGCTGGTTGTGGTGCCAAGTCACGTCTTTGGCGACGTATTGCGTCAGCTGAAACCGCATTTACGCCCGGATGCGCGCGTGGTGTGGGCGACGAAAGGTCTGGAAGCCGAAACCGGACGGTTGTTGCAGGATGTCGCCCGTGAAGAGCTGGGCGATGCCATTCCGTTAGCCGTGGTCTCCGGCCCGACATTTGCCAAAGAACTGGCGGCAGGCATGCCAACGGCAATTTCTCTGGCCGCGACCGATGCCCGTTTCGCCGAAGATTTGCAGCAGTTGCTGCATTGCGGCAAAAGCTTCCGCGTTTACAGCAACCCCGATTTTATCGGCGTTCAGCTGGGCGGAGCGATTAAAAACGTGATTGCGATTGGTGCCGGGATGTCCGATGGTATCGGCTTCGGTGCGAACGCCAGAACCGCATTGATCACCCGCGGACTGGCAGAAATGACCCGTCTGGGTTCCGCGTTAGGCGCGGATCCTGCCACCTTTATGGGCATGGCAGGGCTGGGGGATTTGGTGTTAACCTGCACAGACAACCAGTCCCGCAACCGTCGCTTTGGTATTATGCTGGGGCAAGGCAAGGATGTTCAGACCGCTCAGGACACCATCGGCCAGGTTGTTGAAGGTTATCGCAATACGAAAGAAGTACGGGCGCTGGCGCAACGGAACAACGTTGAAATGCCGATCACGGAACAGATTTACCAGGTGCTGTACTGCGGTAAAGATGCGCGTGAAGCAGCGATCAGTTTGCTGGCCCGCGCGAGCAAGGACGAAAAACACAGCCACTGAAAGGCCTCTGAAGCATAGCCACCTTGTTTGTATTCCCGACAGGGCGGCTTTTTATTACCCGAACTTGCAAAGTCGTAAGGAAAAGTGATGTCGCTAGAAGAATTAGAACTGGTCTGGAATAACATCAAATCAGAGGCGCGAGCGCTGGCTGAGTGTGAACCGATGCTGGCCAGTTTTTTCCATGCGACGTTACTTAAACACGAAACGTTGGGCGGCGCGTTGAGCTACATTCTGGCCAACAAGCTGGGCAACCCGATTATGCCAGCGATGGCGATCCGCGAAGTGGTTGAAGAAGCCTATCGCAACGACGAGCAAATGATCCTCTCTGCTGCCCGGGATATTCTGGCGGTGCATCAGCGCGATGCGGCAGTCGACAAATATTCCACCCCGTTGCTGTATCTGAAAGGTTTCCATGCGCTGCAGGCATACCGTATCGGTAACTGGCTGTGGAAGCAGGATCGCAAAGCGCTGGCGATTTATTTCCAGAATCAGATTTCTGTGTCATTCGGCGTAGATATTCATCCGGCGGCGAGAATTGGTTGCGGCATCATGTTTGACCACGCCACCGGGATTGTCATCGGTGAAACGGCGGTAGTCGAAAATGACGTGTCGATTCTGCAATCTGTCACCCTCGGCGGTACCGGCAAAACCTGCGGTGATCGTCACCCTAAAATCCGTGAAGGCGTGATGATTGGGGCCGGTGCGAAAATCCTCGGCAACATCGAAGTGGGGGCTGGGGCAAAAATCGGTGCGGGTTCGGTGGTGTTGCAATCAGTGCCTGCGCATACCACTGCGGCGGGCGTACCCGCGCGTATTGTCGGGCGGCCGGAAAGCGAGCGTCCTTCCATGGATATGGATCAGCATTTCAACGGTATTGCGCAGGGTTTTGAATTCGGCGACGGTATCTGACCGACCTTTTAAGATGGCATGGTTCTGCATGCCATCTTCTGCATTTTCTCTACGCTATTCTTTCAGCAATGCGCCCGGATATCCCAGCTGGCGCCAGGCTTCATACACCACCACAGAAACGGCATTCGACAAATTCATGCTGCGGCTTTCTGCGCGCATAGGGATGCGGATTTTCTGTTGTGCTGGCAGGTTGTCCAGAACAGACGCCGGTAAGCCGCGGGTTTCAGGGCCGAACAACAGGAAGTCGTTATCCTGATAGCTGACGGCGCTGTGCGCGGGCGTTCCTTTGGTCGTCAGTGCAAACAGACGCTGCGGGTTTTCGCTGCTGAGAAAGGCATCATAATTCGCGTGGTGTTTGATATGAGCGAATTCATGGTAATCGAGTCCGGCACGGCGCAGACGTTTATCGTCCCAGCCGAAACCTAAAGGTTCGATGAGGTGAAGCTGACATCCGGTGTTGGCACACAGGCGGATAATATTGCCGGTATTGGGCGGGATTTCTGGTTCAAATAAAACAATGTTAAGCATGCGTCCCCCTGATAGAGGGACGCAGAATAGCAGAAACTTAACGCTGGTGCAGCGGCAGCCAGATAATCAGACGAAGGCCGCCCAGCGGGCTGTCTTCAGCTTTAACGCTGCCCCGGTGTTGCTGAACGGCAGTATCCACGATTGCCAGTCCGAGACCTGTGCCGCCGGATTCCCGGTCACGCGCTTCATCGGTGCGATAGAACGGACGGAAAATCTGTTCGCGATCTTCCTCACTCACGCCGGGGCCATCGTCATCAACGGTGATGGTGATCCCTTCACTGTCGTGGGCGAAGTTCAGCGCAATGTGATGATGCGAATAACGCAGGGCGTTACGCACGATGTTTTCCAGTGCGCTGTCGAGCGCCGCCGCATTACCAATCAGTTTCCATGGGCCAGGAGGCGATGTCACCTCAAGGGTTTTGCCCATCTGTTCGGCTTCAAACTGCGCATCATCAATCACCCCGGCCCACAGTTCGTTGGCCTTCAGGGTTTCGCGTGATAACTCATTTTTATGCTGGCTGCGTGATAACACCAGCAGATCGTTGATCATGCCATCGAGACGCTGCGCCTCATTTTCGATGCGCTGCAATTCTTTCCCTTCGCCATGACGACGTCTCATCAGTGCGGTTGCCAGCTGCAGACGGGTCAGCGGTGTACGCAGTTCGTGGGAGATATCAGAAATCAGCCGTTGCTGTGCGGTGACCATCCGCTCGAGGGCGCTGACCATCTGGTTGAAACTGGCACCGGTCGCGAGGAATTCCTGCGGTCCGGCTTCGAGTTCTGGGTGCTGCTTGAGATTACCGCGTGCAACGTCATCTGCGGCGTTCTTCAGCTTACGTGCAGGTTTCGCCAGACTCCATGCCAGCCACAGCAGCAGAGGGGCGCTGATGAGCATGGTGACGATTAACAGCAGCAGGGGGCGGTCGAACATCAGGTTGATAAAGTCAGACTGGGAACTGCTGGCCGGACGCATCAGGTACAGCTGGTAGTTATCTTCACCGTCACGTACGGAGAAAGGCCCCACCATTTCCACGCGGCCATACTTTTTCTTTTTCGGGCGATCTGAGTTATCAGACTGACCGATAAAGTTACGCACGATCTGCATTTCGTTACGCTGTGCGCCGATCACCCGGCCTTCGCTGGTGACCAGCAACAGACGCTGACCCGGCGGTGCCCATTTGTCGATGGCACGGAACAACCTGCGCCACCACATCAGATCATTGGCAGGATCGGTCGCCAGCTCAGCTTCAACGTGTTGTTCAATCATCAGGCCCTGCCGCTGTTCGTTATCGAGCAACGGCGTAATCTGGCGTGAATCGAGTTTCGGCACCATCAATACCAGCATCAGCACCAGGGCTAATGTGAACCAGAAAATGGCAAAAATTCGTGCCGTAAGGCTGTTTATCATGAAGCAGAAACCATCAGATAACCGCGTCCGCGCAAGGTTTTAAACCACGGATGTCCATCCTGACGATCGGGCAATTTACGGCGTAAATTGGAGATATGCATATCAATGGCGCGGTCAAACGGCGTCAGACGTTTACCCAGCACTTCCTGACTCAGATGTTCGCGGGAAACGACCTGTCCGAGATGTTTTGCCAGTAAATACAACAGGGTAAATTCAGTGCCGGTTAAATCCAGCGCTTCGCCGTTAAAACTGGCTTCCTGGCGTCCCGGGTTCAGCTGCAACCCGTCCACTTCCAGCGTCGGTGAGCCGTTATTTTCATTGGTTTGCTGTTGTTCGCTCCAGTTGGAACGACGCAACATTGCCCGGATGCGGGCCACCAGTTCGCGGTCATTAAACGGTTTTGGCAGATAGTCATCCGCACCCAGTTCGAGGCCGAGAACGCGGTCCAGTTCACTGCCGCGAGCGGTTAACATAATCACTGGCGTCTGGTGACGCTGGCGCAATTCTTTAAGGGTTTCAATGCCGTTTTTCTTCGGCATCATCACGTCAAGCAACAGAAGGTCGATGGTATTATCGATTTTCTCTAATGCCTGCTCACCGTCGTAAGCCACCACAACATTAAAGCCTTCCATTTCGAGCAATTCTTTCAAAAGTGAAGTCAGTTCACGGTCGTCATCAACCAACAAAATTTTATTCATTGTATTTACCTCTAGACGCAAAATACGTCATCAATTGCCGCTATTCCATGACTTTACGTACTTTTACAAGCACTGACGCTTGTTTGCAGCAGCAGGTTTAGACTGCTTTTCAATGATTCGCGATGCAGCGATAAAGACTTTAGGAGTATGTGATGTTTAAGGCAGCTTCATTCGGTTTAGCCACGCTTCTGACGCTGAGTTCAGGTGTCGTTTTAGCAGATGGCGCAAAACCAGTGTCGGCGATGCCAGCAGAACATGATAGCACGATGTTGGACAAGCCTCAGGAACGCAACACCATGTTTGATGGTGTAAATCTCACTGAGCAGCAGCGCCAGCAAATGCGTGACCTGATGCATCAGGCTCGTAAAGATCTGCCTCATGTAAATGTAGAACAGATAGAAACGATGCACAGGCTGGTCACCGCCGAAAAGTTTGATCAGGCCGCAGTTCGCGCACAAGCCGAGTTAATGGCTCAGGAGCAAGTGGATCGCCAGGTTGAAATGGCCCGCATCCGCAACCAGATGTTTAATCTGCTGACACCTGAGCAAAAAAACGTATTAAACCAGAAACATGAGCAACGCATGAAAGAGATGCAAATGCAGTTATCTGGCTTACAACCCTCTTCTGCCCAGAAGACGAGTAGTACCAGCACGACCGAGTAAGATCCCTGTTTTTCCTTGCCATAGACACCATCCCTGTCTTCCCCCACCGTATGGTGGGGTTTTTTTTGTCTGTAATTTGGGATTGTGTTTTAAACTTGAAATTAACAAGGTGGAAATCTGGGCGTAACGATCTGGAAATATCTTGTAAAAGCCGTATGAATCAGTAAATTGCGAAGTACAGAGCGGTGTAAGCGTATTCTTGCTGACTTGAATCAATTCAGCACCGGTGTTTTGTTATACTATAGGCTCAAACGCTAGTAAGCCCTTTTGGCTGCACAAGAAAAATTCGCCCAACAGGCTGGCTCAAGATTCTTAAGAAATTGCATCTACAAGTTCAGAGGTAGTCATGATCAAAAAAATTGGTGTACTGACAAGTGGTGGCGATGCCCCAGGCATGAATGCTGCGATCCGTGGCGTTGTCCGCTCCGCATTATCAGCAGATTTGGAAGTCTACGGTATTGAAGATGGCTACCTCGGCATGTATGAAAACCGCATGCGCAAACTGGATCGCTACAGCGTCTCCGATATGATCAACCGTGGCGGTACTTTCCTGGGTTCAGCGCGTTTCCCTGAATTCCGTGATCCGGAAATGCGTAAAGTCGCCCTGCAGAATATGAAAGACCGTGGTATCGATGGCCTGGTGGTGATCGGGGGTGACGGTTCTTACGCAGGTGCAGACCTGCTGACCAAAGAAGGCGGTATCCGTTGCATCGGTCTGCCAGGCACTATCGATAACGACGTGGCGGGTACTGACTACACCATCGGCTTCTTCACGGCGCTGGGCACCGTGGTTGAAGCGATTGACCGTCTGCGTGACACCTCTTCTTCACACCAGCGTATTTCTATCGTTGAAGTGATGGGCCGCTATTGTGGCGATTTGACGCTGGCAGCGGCCATTGCCGGTGGTTGCGAATTTATCGCTATCCCTGAAGTGGAATTCAAACGTGATGATCTGGTTGCTGAAATCAAAGCCGGTATCGCGAAAGGCAAAAAACACGCGATCGTTGCCATCACTGAAAAGTTAGACAACATCGAAGAGCTGGCCAAATACATCGAGAAAGAAACCTGCCGCGAAACCCGTGGCACCGTATTAGGCCATATTCAGCGTGGCGGTGCGCCGGTGGCTTACGACCGCATTCTGGCTTCCCGTATGGGGGCTTACGCGGTGGACCTGCTGCTGGAAGAAGATCGTGACTATTCTCAGGGCGGTTTCTGCGTCGGTGTTGAAAACGAGAAAATGGTTCACGAATTAATCTCGATTTGTATCGCGCCAGAAAATAAGAAAAGTAAATTCAAAGAAGACTGGTACGACACGGCGAAAAAACTGTTCTGATACAGTTTGTTACGCTCCGATAAGAACCTCCTTTTACGGGAGGTTTTTTTTCGCCTCGCTTTTGGTTATTCCAGAAAGTAATAGAAAAAAACCTTTTATTCTTTATGTGTTTCATTTTTATCTGGCAGGCTCTCTTTATCGAACAAATAAATGAAATCCATAGAAACTATTTTCGGGAGAAAGTGCGATGCGTAAATGGGCTGCAGGTTTGGGATTACTGTTAGTGGCAACGGGAGCAATTGCCAAAGATATTCAGATTCTGAACGTGTCATACGATCCCACCCGTGAGTTCTATGAGCAATACAACAAAGCGTTCAGCAAATACTGGCAGGGTAAAACCGGCGATACCGTCACCGTTCGCCAGTCGCATGGTGGCTCCGGTAAACAGGCTACATCGGTTATCAACGGCATCGAAGCGGATGTGGTGACGCTGGCGCTGGCTTATGACGTTGATGCTATTGCTGAACGTGGCCGTATCGATAAGAACTGGATCACCCGTCTGCCGGATAACTCTGCGCCTTACACATCCACCATTGTGTTCCTGGTGCGTAAAGGCAATCCGAAACAAATTCACGACTGGAATGATTTGATTAAACCGGGCGTGTCGGTGATTACACCGAACCCTAAAACTTCCGGCGGTGCGCGCTGGAACTATCTGGCGGCCTGGGGTTATGCCCTGCATCACAACAACAATGACAAAGCGAAGGCTCAGGATTTCGTGAAAGCATTGTACAAAAACGTCGAAGTGCTGGATTCCGGCGCACGTGGCGCAACCAATACTTTCGTTGAACGCGGTATCGGTGATGTGCTGATTGCGTGGGAAAACGAGGCGCTGCTGGCGACGAAAGAAGTCGGTAAAGATAAGTTTGAAATCGTGACGCCAAGCGAATCGATTCTGGCGGAGCCAACGGTTTCTGTGGTCGATAAGGTTGTTGATAAGCGTGACACCCGCACGGTGGCCGATGCCTATCTGAAATACCTTTATTCACCGGAAGGCCAGACGATTGCGGCAGAAAACTATTACCGTCCGCGTGATGCTGAAATCGAGAAAAAATTCGCGTCTGAATTCCCGAAAGTTAAACTGTTCACTATTGATCAGGTGGCCGGTACCTGGGCACAGGCACAGAAAGACCATTTCGCAACCGACGGTATCTTTGACCAAATCAGCAAACGTTAAGATTGTTTTCCAGACAATAAAAAACCCCGGCGTGCCGGGGTTTTTTTATGCGCAGAAGAAACAGGCTTACGCTTGTTTAGCTTCAGCAGCAGCTTTTACGATCACTGCGAAAGCATCAGCTTTCAGTGATGCGCCGCCAACCAGTGCGCCATCGATGTCTGGCTGGGTGAACAGCTCAGCAGCGTTAGCCGCGTTAACGGAACCGCCGTACTGGATGATCACTTGTTCAGCAACCGCAGCATCTTGTTTCGCGATGTGATCACGGATGAATTTGTGAACGGCCTGAGCCTGTGCAGGCGTGGCAGATTTGCCGGTACCGATCGCCCAAACAGGTTCGTAAGCGATGACTGCGCCTTCGAATGCTTTCGCACCCAGCGTGTTCAGCACGGCATCCAGTTGTTTAGCGCAAACGGCTTCTGTTTTGCCTGCTTCGTTTTCTGCTTCGGTTTCACCGATGCACAGAACCGGGATCAGGCCAGCATCTTTCAGCACGCCGAATTTCTTCGCGATGAACTCGTCGCTTTCTTTATGGTAAGTACGGCGTTCTGAGTGACCGATGATGATGTATTTCGCACCGATATCTTTCAGCATGTCGGCAGAGATTTCACCGGTGAATGCGCCGGACAGGTTAGCATCAACGTTCTGAGCACCCAGCGCGATACGGCTGCCAGCCAGAGCGTGTTTAGCCTGTGACAGGTAAACTTCTGGTGGAGCAATCGCAACGCCACAACCTACAACTGTGCTCAGTTCAGTACGCAGAGCAGCAATCAGTTCGTTAACCATGTGGGTGCTGCCGTTAAGCTTCCAGTTACCCATCACTAATGGATGTCGCATGTTTTTTCCTCCAAAAGGGGACGCGAGTGTCGATTAAAATTTCTGCCAAACAAGCAGATTACCTGTGCAACAGTATAGAGATCATTGACCATAAAGGCTTTGCTTTTTGTCATTAAAAACCGTCATCTCACGGCTCGGCGAGCGCCAGCTTGACCGGCTCAACGGCGAATGTCAGACCTTTTTCGCCATTGTCTGAAATCACAAAACGTACCGCGCCCACTTCCTGCTTATAAAACTGCTGACCTTTGCCTTTCTCGATCAAAGAAGCGACTCTCGCCACGCTTTGTTCGGTGGTCAGGGTGGCATCGAACTGACGCATCAGGTTTGCCATATAGCTGATTGCCAGCGTGCGGGCCGCTTTTTCTTCTGCGCCCTGAATCGGCAGATAGGTGATTTGCAGCGTTTTGATTTTCCCGGTGCCTTTTTCCAGTGCGGTCGAGGCATACAGATTCTCATTAATCTTGCTGGCGGCGCGGGTCAGGGAACTGTTCGCAGATTTATCGCTGATCGCGCGGAACTCGCCAATCTGCTGGGTCGGATTGGCCTCATTGTATTTCGCACGGAAATTGATCAGCGTCGTTTCAAATGTCGGCGCACCGGCCAGCAGGTAAGGGGCTTTTGGCATCTCTTCGGTGCCGGCATGGTCAGCCGGCGGATCGGCCAGCGCGATGTTCTGGCCAGCGAGCAGGATTAACGCGGACAGCGTCAGGCGTAATAAAGATTGAGCAACAGTCATAGGGCGTGTCTTATTTTGATTCAACTGTCCGATTAAAGCGGGGAACGGGGGGTAATGTCAAAAGGAGTGCGTAAAGATTCTCGTCGCCTCTGCCGGTAGGTTACACTCCGCCTGTTTTAACAATTTACTCCCATTGTATTTGACGGAACCGACTGCCAATGACGTTACAGCATGCACTGTTTTCTTTTAACGGCCGCCTGGGCCGCCGCGATTTCTGGCTCTGGATGGTCAGCTGGCTGATTCTGATGGTGGCTGATTTCTTTTTTGCCGCACAGGAATGGATTACCTATCAGTCCGCCGGTTTCGCGCTGGTGGTGTTACTGTGGCCGACGGCTGCGGTGCTGGTGAAAAGATTACATGACCGTAATAAATCCGCCTGGTGGGCGCTGCTGTTTGTATTGGCGTGGATGCTGGTTGCCGGGAACTGGGCGGCGGCGATGCCGCAGATGTGGAGCTGGGTTCTCGGACGTCTGGCACCTTCAGTCATTTTCATCATGTTGCTGATCGACTGCGGCGCTTTTGTCGGCACGCCGGGCACAAATCGTTTTGGCCCGGAGCCGGACGAGGTGAAATTCCGCTGATTTTTTATGTACAGGCTTACCAGTAATGCTCGCTGGTCATATGGCCCGGTTTACGTTTCAGGTGTTTGCGCATACCCCGTGTGTCTTTCAGTACCTGCTGGGTATCGCGAACCATTTGCGGGTTGCCGCACAGCATGACGTGGCTGTCTTCAGCCAGCATCTTCAGGCCGACAGCCTCTTCCAGCGCGCCGCTTTCAATCAGAGCCGGAACACGGCCTGTCAGTGAGCCGGAAATTTCCTCGCGGCTGACCACGGTCTGAATATGTAATTTGCCTTCATAGCGACGCTGAAGCTGTTGCATGAGTGGCAGATAACTCAGGTCAGCCGCGAAGCGTGCGGCGTGAACCAGAACAATATTTTTGAACCGCTCCAGCCCTTTTCCTTCCTGCAAAATTGACAGATACGGCCCGATAGCCGTGCCGGTTGCCAGCATCCACAGGGTGTCGCATTCAGGCACTTCTTCAATCACGAAAAATCCGGCGGCTTCTTTGGTGATAGTAATCTCGTCGCCGGGCTGCATCACATGCAGGCGCGGGCTGAGTTTTCCTTCCGGCACATTCACCAGATAAAACTCCAGCTCACCGCTGGATGGCGGGTTTACATAAGAATACGCGCGTTGCACCCGCTCACCGTCAATATCCAGCGAAAGTTTGGCGAACTGGCCTGCGGTAAAAGGATCGACGGGCGCATTGACCGTGATGCTGAACAAATTGTCTGTCCAGTGCTCAACTTTTTTGACTTTTCCTGTCACCCATTCAGCCATAAAAAACTCCCGTGGTTTCTGGTTTCTTCATGTCGTGCAAAATATGCAGTGCGAAATTATGTCCTGATTTTATTTCAAATTTTTCGGATCCCGTATCGGTTAAATGTTATCAGCCTGTTCATGACCCGTTAGTCAGTATCGATTTCCGTACACCCAGCGTTACAGATGTGGTTCCCGCCGCTGCCAGCAAAGGATCAGAAGAGTTTCCCGCAATACTCGCTTATTCATCTTAATTTGTTAACTTATGCGCCGCCGTAGTCTGGTCGATTTTACTGGTTATTTGTTCTGCACTTTTCCAACCTTATCTGATAATGAACTGAAAAATGAAAAATCTGGAAAACATTCACCTGCTTATCATGCTCATTTTGCTGGTGGCTGTCGGGCAAATGGCGCAAACCATTTACGTGCCGAATATCGCCGATATGGCGGCCAGCCTGGCCGTAAAACCGGGCGCTGTGCAGCGGGTGATGGCCGCGTATCTGCTGACCTACGGCGGCTCACAGCTGGTCTATGGCCCGCTTTCCGATAACATTGGCCGCAAACCGGTGATCCTCACCGGCCTGATGATTTTCCTGATAGGGGCGGCGGGCGCGATGATGTCCACCAGCCTGACGATGCTGATTGCCTTTGCGGCCATTCAGGGGCTGGGCACCGGTGTGGCGGGCGTAATGGCGAGAACCATGCCGCGTGATTTATACAGCGGTGGCGCGTTGCGCCATGCCAACAGCCTGCTGAACATGGGCATTCTGGTCAGTCCGCTGCTGGCGCCGGTGATTGGCGGTGCGTTGTCCGCATGGCTGGGCTGGCGAGCCAGTTTCGGTTTCCTGTTAATCCTGTGCGCGGGCGTGGCGTTCTCGATGTACCGCTGGCTGCCGGAAACCCGTCCTGAATTCACCGCCGATCATCCGCCGCGCAGGATGCTGGGAAGCCTGCGTTTATTGCTGGCTGATGCCAACTTCAGCCGTTATCTGGTGATGCTGGTTGGCGCACTGGCTGGCGTAGCGGTATTTGAAGCCAGCTGTGGCGTGCTGATGGGCGGCGTGCTCGGCCTGAGCGGCGTGATGGTCAGCGTGCTGTTTATCCTGCCCATTCCGGCGGCGTTCTTTGGCGCATGGTACGCCGGTCGCACGGAGAAAAGCTTCCAGCAACTGATGTGGCATTCGGTGATCAGTTGCCTGCTCGCCGGTCTGGCGATGTGGATCCCCGGCTGGCTGGGCGTGATGAATATCTGGACGCTGATTGTTCCTGCATCGTTGTTCTTCTTCGGCGCAGGCATGTTGTTCCCGCTGGCGACGACCGGTGCGATGGAGCCTTTCCCGTATCTGGCGGGTGCAGCGGGTGCGCTGGTCGGGGGATTGCAGAATATGGGCTCCGGACTGGTGGCGTGGATGTCGGCCATGTTGCCGCAAACCGGTCAGTTCAGTCTGGGATTACTGATGTTCGCCATGGCGGTGCTGATTTTATTGTGCTGGCTACCGATGTCGAACCGCAGTCAGCATGAAGGGCATACGGCCTGATCATGCAAAAGCAGGGCGCGAATGGCCCTGCTTTTTGATGACCGGAAGCTGAGGTTTAGATAATAAATTCGTGCAGCGCCGCGTCTTTGCGGTCGAGGTAATGCGTCGAGCGGATGCGACGGATCGTGCGGGATTTACCGCGGATCAGCAGCGTTTCGGTGGTCGCCATATTTCCCTTGCGGCTGATGCCTTCCAGCAGATCACCTTTGGTAATGCCGGTCGCGGAGAAAATCACGTTATCGTTACGCGCCATATCATCCAGCAGCAGCACTTTACCGGCTTCAATCCCCATCGCCTGGCAACGCGCCAGTTCTTCTTCACCGATACGACGATTTTCCGGCGTATCGCCTTTCACGTCATGACGCGCCAGTAAACGCCCCTGCATATCGCCATCCAGCGCGCGGATCACTGCCGCAGAAATCACGCCTTCCGGTGCGCCGCCAATGCCATACAGCACATCCACTTCGCTTTCCGGCATACAGGTCAGAATGGTTGCCGCCACGTCACCGTCAGGGAACGCAAACACACGCACGCCGGATGCCAGCATTTCGCGGATGGCGTCGTCATGACGTGGTTTCGCTAAAACGGCGACGGTCAGCTCGGTCAGCGGTTTACCCAGCGCGTTGGCGATATTCGCCAGATTCTCTGCCAGCGTCAGATTCAGATCGATAGCCCCTTTTGCGCCCGGCCCGACGGCGATTTTTTCCATGTACATGTCGGGAGCATTGAGGAACGAACCCTGGTCGCCAACCGCCAGCACAGCCAGCGCGTTGGACTGGCCCATGGCGGTCATGCGCGTGCCTTCAATCGGGTCGACGGCGATATCCACCGCATCGCCATTGCCGGTCCCGACTTTTTCACCGATATACAGCATCGGCGCTTCATCAATTTCCCCTTCGCCAATGACGATAGTGCCGTCGATATCGACCTTATTGAGCATGATGCGCATGGACTGAACGGCAGCGTTATCGGCCAGGTTTTTATCACCACGACCCAGCCATTTATAACCGGCCAGCGCGGCAGCTTCGGTCACGCGGGAGAACTCGATTGCTAATTCACGTTTCATTGGAAAGCCTGTAGAAAGAAAAAAAGAGGTCGGTGAGGCGAGGCTCATCTGTGCCGCAGATTTTAGCACAACGGGAAAGGGGCATAAAAAAACTCCCCGGATGGGGAGTTTCAGAAACAGGTGTTGGCGATAATATCCGGCGATTACTCGTCGTGATCTTCCCAGGAGCGAACGCGTGCCACCGCTTTTTGCCAGCCTTTATAGCGGACATTACGTTCCGTCGTTTCAATGCTTGGGCGGAATTCACGTTCAATGGTGGCTTTGCTGCGCACTTCTTCCAGATCGTTCCAGAAACCGACAGCCAGACCGGCAAGGTAAGCCGAACCCAGTGCGGTGACTTCCAGCACTTCAGGGCGCTCAACGCGGGTGCCGAGAATGTCTGACTGGAATTGCATCAGGAAGTTGTTGGCCACCGCACCGCCATCCACACGCAGCGCCTGCAGGCGTGCGCCGGAGTCAGCCTGCATCGCATCCAGAACGTCACGGGTCTGATAAGCGATAGATTCCAGCGTCGCGCGGATGATGTGGTTGCTGTTCGCGCCACGGCTCAGACCGAAGATCGCGCCACGGGCATACGGGTCCCAGTAAGGGGCGCCAAGGCCGGTAAAGGCTGGCACCACGTAAACGCCGTTGGTGTCTTTCACTTTCATGGCGAAATATTCGGAGTCAGTCGCGTCGCTGATCAGTTTCAGCTCATCGCGCAGCCACTGGATGGAGGCGCCGCCGACAAACACCGCGCCTTCCAGTGCGTAGTTCACTTCGCCGCGCGGACCGCAGGCGATGGTGGTCAGCAGGCCATTTTTAGAGGCAACCGCTTCGGTACCGGTATTCATCAGCAGGAAGCAGCCGGTGCCGTAGGTATTTTTCGCCATACCCGGTTGTACGCACAGCTGGCCATACAGCGCCGCCTGCTGGTCACCGGCGATACCGGCGATCGGAATACGCGTACCGCCTTTACCCCCGATGTTGGTCTGGCCGTAAATTTCAGAAGAAGGGCGGACTTCCGGCAGCATTTCGCGCGGAATATCCAGCGCCTCCAGCATGCGGTCATCCCATTGCAGATCATGGATGTTAAACAGCATGGTACGTGAGGCGTTGGTGTAATCCGTCACGTGAACACGTCCCTGCGTCATTTTCCAGACCAGCCAGGTATCAACCGTCCCGAACAGCAGTTCGCCGCGTTTGGCGCGCTCACGGGAGCCTTCGACGTGGTCAAGGATCCACTTCAGTTTGGTGCCGGAGAAATACGGGTCAATCACCAGACCGGTGTTGTGACGGATGTATTCTTCCAGACCGTCTTTTTTCAGCTTTTCACAGATGTCAGCAGTACGGCGGCATTGCCAGACAATCGCGTTATAGATTGGCTTGCCGGTTTCTTTTTCCCACACGATGGTGGTTTCACGCTGGTTGGTGATACCGATACCGGCGATCTGATCAGAGTTAATGTCGGCTTTCGCCAGCACTTCCACCAGCACCGAGCTTTGCGATGACCAGATTTCCATCGGGTCGTGCTCAACCCAGCCCGATTTAGGGTAGATCTGAGTGAATTCACGCTGTGACACGCTGACGATATTGGCATCGTGATCCAGAACTACGGCGCGTGAGCTGGTTGTACCCTGGTCGAGTGCAACAATGTATTTTTTTTCGTGAGTCGTATCTGCTGACATAATATTCATCCTGCGAATGAGTAAGCTGTGGAACAGTTTAGCCGATCAGGCCTTACGCTGTTTTGATGGCTGAGACGCTTTTTCTTCTACCGGCTCATTAATCTGATTTGGCAGATGGCGACCAATCAGCGCTTTATATGCGATGGCACCCAGAGAAGCCCCGAGCAGCGGACCAAAAATCGGCACCAGGAAATAAGGGATATCGCGTGCGCCGGTGAAGGCAACCTTGCCCCAGCCAGCAAAGAAAGCGAACACTTTCGGACCGAAGTCACGGGCCGGGTTCAGGGCGAATCCGGTCAGCGGCCCCATGGAGGCACCGATTACGGCGATCAGGATACCGATCAGCAGCGGTGCCAGCGGGCCACGTGGAATACCGTTACCATCATCGGTCAGGCCAAGGATCAGGGCCATCAGAATGGCGGTAATCACGGTTTCAACCAGAAATGCCTGCAAGACGCTGATATGCGGGTTTGGATAGGTTGAGAAAATACCGGCCAGATCCAGACTTTCGACGCTGCCGCGCACCATGTTGTGGCTTTGCTCGAAATCGAAGAACAGGTTGTAGTAGAGGCCGTAGACCAGTGCGGCGGCACAGAAGGCTCCGGCGACCTGCGCGATGATGTAAGGCAGAACTTTGCGTCCTTCAAAGTTTGCAAACAGACAAAGTGCGACGGTCACCGCCGGGTTCAGGTGTGCACCTGAAATGGCTGCAGTCAGGTAGATGGCCATTGCCACGCCCAGACCCCAGATGATACTGATTTCCCACTGACCAAAGGTAGCTCCGGCAAGTTTCATTGCTGCGACACAGCCCGCACCAAAGAAAATGATAAGCCCGGTACCCAGAAACTCAGCGATGCACTGACCTTTTAATGTGGAACTCATGGTTTGGCTCATAGTTTGATCCTGCTAAGGATAATGTTAATGGTTAGTTATAGTTTTTCTGTTATGTCGTACGTGAACGTAATCGGATTTTGGCGTTCATCATTAAATGAGAACGTAATGTGAATTTATCGTTAACGAGCATAAACGAGAAATAGCGAAATCAAAATTTGTGTGTTGTGTCATAAAAATGAGCGATTTCGCGTATTGGCAGAACTTGATGCAGCGCAAAAAGGCCATGATTTAACATTTTCAGCGAACCTGTCTTTTTAAACGAACATCAGCGACCTTATCCGTACGGCGGCTAAGGTTATTCGCTATTAAGCCGGATTTCTGGTGAGTGACGCTGCTTTTTAAGCATTTCCTGATACCCGGCGCTGTAAAATTGCAACAGACTGCGTGGATAAAGGGGTTGCTGGTAGACAGACCACAGCTGGCTACATACAATCACCCGTTAAGACACCCGGCGGTTTTGCGCAATTCTCTGATGAATTTGTTATGAAAATCGACGGTGTGCAGGAATTTTTGAGCCGTGTCCGGACGATGCGGCAGAACATAAGATGTGCGCCTTGCGAACATAAGGGGACCGAAAAATGTCATTTGAAGTATTTGAGAAATTAGAAGCTAAAGTTCAGCAAGCGATCGATACCATTACTCTGTTGCAGATGGAAATCGAAGAACTGAAAGAGCAGAACAACACCCTGTCTCAGGAAGTTCAGCAAGCCAGCGGTAATCATGAGTCTCTGGTGCGTGAAAATGCGCAGCTGAAAGAAGAACAACACGTATGGCAGGATCGTCTGCGTGCACTGTTGGGAAAAATGGAAGAAGTCTGAGCACTTCCGCCATCAAATGAAAAAGGACGCCATGGCGTCCTTTTTTGTGGCTGCAAGAAAGCGTTACTCGATATCGAGCGGGTCTTCCGACAGCACGATACCGGTATTGTCGGCATAAAGATGGTCGCCGGAGAAGAAGGTCACGCCGCCGAAATTGACACGAATGTCGCTTTCGCCGATCCCTTCACTGCCTGCGCCAGCCGGAATAGCGGCCATGGCCTGAATACCCAGATCCAGTTCTTCCAGATCGTCAACCTGACGGACCGCACCATAAATCACGATGCCTTCCCATTCGTTTTGCAATGCCAGGCGTGCCAGTCCGGCATCCAGCAGTGCGCGACGAACAGAACCGCCGCCATCGATCACCAACACGCGGCCCCGGCCATTTTCTTCCAGCAGATCATAAAGCAAGCCATTATCTTCAAAGCATTTCACGGTGGTGATTTGCCCGCCAAATGAAGTACGGCCGCCAAAGTTGGAGAACAAGGGTTCGACGACATTCACTTCTTCATGGTAGATGTCGCAAAGTTCGGAAGTATCGTATTTCATAGGATTTCATCTGGTTGCTGCATGAGTATTCAGTATATCCCTTTCCGGCGGATGTTGGCAAAATCATCAATTGTTAAATGTGAAAAGTGACCCGATAAACGCACATCAGGCCAATTTGACTCAATTGAGTAACAGACCCACTGCAAACAATACGTTAGTCAGCAACGCGGTTTTCACCATATGTTCCAGCAGCGGGCGCACTTCCGTGGACGTTTTCGAATTCATTACCCGCATGACATGTTTTACCAGCATCGGGATCGCCAGAACAAACAGCCAGCCGGTCCAGTGGTGCAGGTGCACGGCGGAGAATACTGCCAGACAGAGGACGGCAGCAGTCAGAAGGGTGGCGTGATAACGGCGCGCGTTGACCGGCCCGAGACGTACCGCCAGCGTATTCTTGCCATTGGCGCTGTCCGTTTCGATATCGCGCAAATTATTGATATTCAGCACCGCCGTGGACAGCAAGCCGGTCGCCGTCGCCGGTAACATCACGATCCAGTCGAAATAGCCCGCCTGCAAATAGAATGTGCCCGCGACGCTTATCCAGCCGAAGAAAATCAGCACCGAAATGTCACCAAGCCCCATGTAGCCGTAAGGGCGCGTGCCGACGGTATAGGTGATGGCGGCGCCAATCGAGAGCAGACCGAGGATCAGAAAGCCGACCACGTCGCTCGGTTTTTGGCAGGCCACCGCAATAAGTGCGATACCGCAGATAATGGTCAGGGCGATGGTCAGGATAATCGCGCGTTTCATTTGCGCCGCGCTAATCAACCCTTTTTGCATGCCGCGCAGTGGCCCGACGCGATCGGGCGTGTCGCTGCCTTTCTCGGCGTCACCGTAGTCATTTGCCAGATTCGACAAAATTTGCAGGCAACCGGCAGTCAGCAGTGCCAGCAGCGCGGTCAGCGGATGGAAAACGCCTTGCAGGCTGGCAATGGCAGAACCCATGACGATAGAGGCAAAAGCCAGTGGCAGGGTTTTAGGACGCAGGCTTTCCAGCCAGGCGCGGGCGGGCGTCGTCGGGGTGCAGGGAGTGATTATGCTCATAGTGATTTCGCTCAGGTGAAGAATCAGTCCGAAATCAAAAAAAAATCAGGGAGGCAAACGCCTCCCTGAAGATCACTTTCGGAACGTATGAGCAAATTATAAGATAAAACGGCTCAGATCTTCATCAGCTACCAGCTGGTCAAGGTGGCTTCTAACATAATCTGCATCAATGTTTATGGAGATTCCGCTGCTTTCGCTGGCGTCGTAAGAGATATCTTCCATCAGACGCTCCAGAACGGTGTGCAGACGACGCGCACCAATGTTCTCGGTAGTTTCGTTTACCTGCCATGCGGCTTCCGCAATCCGGCGGATACCGTCAGGGGTGAAATCAATGTTCACGCCTTCGGTTGCCATCAATGCTTTGTACTGATGAGTCAGCGAAGCACTCGGTTCGGTCAGAATGCGTTCGAAGTCTTCTGTCGACAGCGCCTGCAATTCCACGCGGATCGGCAGACGACCCTGCAACTCAGGGATCAGATCAGACGGGCTGGCAGTCTGGAATGCGCCGGAAGCGATAAACAGAATGTGATCGGTTTTCACCATGCCGTGCTTGGTCGATACAGTACAACCTTCCACCAGCGGCAACAGGTCACGCTGAACACCTTCACGGGAGACGTCCGGGCCGGAGCTTTGACCGCCACGTTTACAGATTTTGTCGATCTCATCGACAAACACGATGCCGTGTTGTTCAACGGCTTCGATCGCCTGTTCTTTCAGGTCTTCCGGATTCACCAGTTTCGCCGCTTCTTCTTCAACCAGCAGCTTCAGTGCTTCTTTGATTTTCAGTTTGCGTGGTTTCTGTTTCTGAGCGCCCATGCTCTGGAACATCGACTGCAACTGACTGGTCATTTCTTCCATGCCCGGAGGGGACATGATTTCAACGCCCATCGGACCGGATGCCAGGCTGATTTCGATTTCTTTATCGTCCAGCTGACCTTCACGCAGTTTTTTGCGGAAATTCTGGCGCGCAGCAGAAGGTTCCTGCGCTTCGTCAGCCTGTCCCCAGTTGTTTTTTGCTGGCGGGATCAGTACATCGAGAATGCGTTCTTCGGCCAGTTCTTCAGCGCGATAACGGTTTTTCTCGATGGATTGCAGACGCACCATTTTCACGGCGGAATCGGTCAGGTCGCGGATAATGGAATCCACTTCTTTACCGACATAACCGACTTCGGTGAATTTGGTGGCTTCCACTTTGATGAACGGCGCGTTCGCCAGTTTCGCCAGACGGCGGGCGATTTCGGTTTTACCGACACCGGTCGGGCCGATCATCAGAATATTTTTCGGGGTGACTTCATGGCGCAGCGCTTCATCAAGCTGCATACGACGCCAGCGGTTACGCAGGGCAATGGCCACGGCGCGTTTCG
Organism: Rahnella victoriana; assembly: GCF_004330295.1. Taxonomy (GTDB): domain Bacteria; phylum Pseudomonadota; class Gammaproteobacteria; order Enterobacterales; family Enterobacteriaceae; genus Rahnella; species Rahnella victoriana. The sequence goes on along the minus strand of NZ_SJOJ01000017.1, from coordinate 36,299 downwards.
CCTTATCCTGACCAATGATGTAGCTGTCTAATTCGCTGACAATCTCGCGCGGGGTCATCTCAGACATAATTTTCGATCCTTACGCTTTAGAAGACAATTCTTCAATAGTGTGGAATTGGTTGGTGTAGATGCAGATGTCACCGGCGATGCTCAGCGATTTTTCAACGATGTCGCGGGCGTCAAGCTCAGAGTTTTCCAGCAGGGCGCGGGCAGCGGCCTGGGCATAGGGACCCCCGGAACCGATGGCGATCAGGTCGTTTTCCGGCTGGATCACATCACCGTTACCGCTGATGATCAGCGACGCATTTTCATCCGCGACGGCCAGCAGTGCTTCCAGACGGCGCAGCATGCGGTCGGTTCGCCAGTCTTTCGCCAGTTCAACGGCGGCTTTCACCAGATGACCCTGATGCATTTCCAGTTTGCGTTCGAACAGCTCAAACAGTGTGAAGGCATCAGCCGTACCGCCGGCAAAGCCCGCGATCACTTTGTCGTTATACAGGCGACGTACTTTTTTGACGTTGCCCTTCATGACGGTATTTCCCAATGTGGCCTGGCCATCACCACCGATAACGACCTTGCCGTTGCGGCGTACACTTACAATTGTTGTCACGAGCGGTTCCTCGTTGCAGACGGAAAAGATCCCCGCAGGCTTGTGGGACACACCGGGTGTCTCACAAGCTTACGAGGCATATTGAAAGTATAGATTGGGGAAGGATTACGGGTTTTCAACCCCCGGTTGCGAGGGGAATGCAACCGGAGATGCCTGCGCTCTTCAGGCGGGTGAGGGTGCTGTCTGCACCGGAGCGGCTGTTGTACGGGCCAATGACAACGCGATTCCAGCCGCCGCCCGTGGTGATACGGCCTTCGAAACCTTCAAACGCCAGTTTGGCACGCTGGGATTCCGCCTGTTCGCTGCCTTTGAAAGAACCGCACTGCACCATAAAGCGCTGGGTTTTTTCCTGCGCTTTTGGTTTTTCCGGCTCAGCCTGAGTAATGGCGGCGGGTTGCTGCGGTTTCGGCGCTTCTTTCACCGGCTCTTTCACCACTGGCTTCGGTTTCGGCTGAACGGGCTGGGTTTGCACCTGAGCCTGCGGCGCACGTACCGGCTGCGTTTGCGGCGTATACGTTGGCTGAACCTGACGCGGCTGAGTCTGCACCGGCTGTTGCTGCGCATAAGTCGGCTGCTGTTGCTGCTGAACCTGACGCGAGGTATGCGCCGGTGCCTGCGTCACCTGATTCGGGTCGTTATACGGCACTTCAGACAGCTGTGTCGGCGTCTGGCGCATATCAGCCTGCATCTGTTCGAGAAGCTGGCGCTGTTCCGGCGTCAGTTGCGTTTTGGATTCGACTTGTCCGCCCGCCGTCGGTTCTGTCGGCGTGGTCACGCCCATCTGGCGGTTTTCCAGTTCTTTAATGTAGCGCCAGCGCTCTTCTGGCTTAGGCGGCAATCCATTACCCGGACGGACAGTGTGCGTCGGCAACACTGTCGTTTCTTCATGTTTATTGTGCGCAATAAAATAGAGGCCACCGACAAACACCACCAGTACCGCAACGGCTAACACCACCATGGTTTTGGAGATCGTTGGGGAACTGCGTTTTTTACTCCGGCTGGTACTTTTCCGCCGCGCTCCTGAGCGCCCACGGCTTACATAGTCTCTTTGTGCCACTATCGTTTCGCTGTGTCGTAATGAATGAAGAAGTGCGTCATGTTACTTAACCCTGAACATATACTGAAATTAAAACTTCATAACAGACTAAATACTGACTCACGCGTTAGGGGCGGCCGTGCTTTCACGCACCACCAGTTCACTGTCGAGCAGCAGAGAGCCATTTTGTACCGGATTTCCCTGTAACTGCTCAAGCAATAATAACATGGCCTGACGGCCAAGCTGGAATCTCGGCTGCGCCACGGTGGTCAGCGGAGGATCGGTATACTGGCTGGCCTTGATGTCATCGAAGCCGACCACCGACAGATCCTGCGGAATGCGCAGCCCCATTTTCTTTGCCTGGAACATCGCGCCAATCGCCATCACATCGTTGTGGCAGAAAATCGCCGTTGGCGGAACGGGCAGCGACATCAGTTCTGTTACCGCCTGTGCGCCGGATTCATAGCTGAAATCACCATGAATGGTCAGTTTGCTCTCGACGCTCAACCCGTTGCGGCGCAGCGCCTGCACATAGCCTTGTAAACGGTACTGGCACAGCGGCATATGTTTCGGACCGGCGATGCAGGCAATGCGCTTATGCCCCAGTTTCAGAAGATAGTGCACGGCTTCAAACGCCGCCGTCAGGTTATCAATGTGGACGGTCGGCAGTTCCAGTTCCGGCGCAAACTCATTGGCCATGACCATCGGGGGCAAATTACGTTGTTCTTCTTTGCTGGCATCGAAAGGCAAATCAGAACCGAGCAGGAGCATGCCGTCAATTTGCTTGGTAATGATCAGATTGATAAAGGTTTTTTCTTGCTGATTTTGCTGAGCACAGTCGCCGATCAATACCAGATAACCGCTTTCGGCCGCGGTGCGCTCGATCCCCTGGATCAGGTCTGAGAAAAACGGATCGCAGATATCGGGGACGATCACCAGAATCGTGCGTGATTCATTCCGTTTCAGATTACGGGCCAGGGCATGAGGAGAATAACCTACGGCCATGACGGCCTGATCAACCTTCTGACGGGTTGCGGCGGAGACTTTCTCCGGATTCATTAATGCACGGGATACGGTTGCTGTTGAAACGCCTGCCTGTTCAGCCACATCTTTCATTGTTGCGGCGGGTAATTCTTTCTTGTGCTCCAACGTCTCTCTCCTTGCAACAGCATCAAACTGACACAACAGCATCAACATTCCTCGCCTGGCTACGCATGATGTGTAGCTCATCACATTCTAAACAGAATGTGAGTAGGATTTGTTACCTAATTTGCATTAAAAGTGTGACGCAGATGCTTTTTTCGATCCATCACGCAAAAAACCTGAGTATTTATGCGGATTTTCCTTAGGGATCAGCTGTCAATCGGATCGACATCCAGCGTCCATTTCACTTTTTTAGCCTGCGGCAGGCTGGCAATCAGGGGCTGAGAGCTTTTGATCAGATGCTGCAAAACGCGGCGTGAAGGATGCTGCAACAGCAGTTGCCAGCGGAAACGTCCGCTGCGTTTGGCCTGCAAGGCGGGAACCGGCCCCAGGATCCACAGTGAATCGTCTTTCAGCGGGCTGGATTCCAGCAGATTACGCAACTGCTGGAGGAACAGCGCCGATTGCTGATTATCGTGATCTTCCGAGCGGATCATAATGTGACTGGTATAAGGAGGGAGAAAAACGCTTTTGCGCTCCGCCAGCGTCTGTCTGGCGAATTCGTCGTAACCTTGCTGTAGCAGCACCTGCAACAGCGGATGTTCAGGATGATGCGTCTGCAACACCACTTCACCCTGTTTGCCTGCGCGTCCGGCACGGCCGGAAACCTGCGTATAAAGCTGGGCAAAACGCTCAGCAGAACGGAAATCCGCCGAGAACAGCGCGCCGTCGACATCCAGCAATGATACCAGCGTGACGTCCGGGAAGTGATGCCCTTTTGCCAGCATTTGCGTCCCGATCAGAATGCGCGCACCGCCGCGATGGACTTCACTCAGATGCTGTTCCAGCGAACCTTTGCGGCTGGTGGTATCGCGGTCGATGCGTGTGATAGGCGTATCCGGGAACAACGGCGCCAGTTCGTTTTCCAGCTGTTCGGTGCCGACACCGACCGAGACCAGCTGCGTCGAACCGCAGTGCGGACACTGATGCGGCACGGCGCGCTGACTGTCGCAATGGTGGCAGCGTAACTGGCGATGATTCTGGTGCAGGGTGTAATAGTGATCGCAGCGCTGACATTCGGCTATCCAGCCGCATTCATGACAAAGCAGGGCAGGGGCATAACCGCGGCGATTGAGGAACAGCATCACCTGATTATCGGCTTTCAGATGTTCCTGCATTTTCTGGATCAGTGGCTGAGACAGCCCGACTTTCAGCTGCAACCCCTTCAAATCCAGCAAATTCTGGCGGGCGAGTTTGGCATTCCCGGCACGTTTGGTCAGTTTCAGCTGGCGATATTTCCCCAGTTCCACGTTGTGCAGCGTTTCCAGCGCAGGTGTTGCCGAGCCCATAATAATCGGAATGTTTTCAGCGTGAGCGCGGTACACCGCCAGATCCCGGGCGTGATAGCGCCAGCCTTCCTGCTGTTTATAAGAACTGTCGTGTTCTTCGTCGATAATGATCACGCCGAGACGGGCAAACGGCGTAAACAGGGATGAACGGGTGCCAATGACAATCCCTGCTTCACCATTACGCGCCCGCAGCCAGACGGCGAGACGCTCGCTGTCGTTCAGGCCGGAGTGCAGCACATCCACCGGTGCGCTGAAACGCTCGCGAAAACGCGCGATGGTTTGCGGCGTCAGGCCGATTTCCGGCACCATCACCAGCGCCTGCCGGCCCTGTGCCAGAATATTCTCCAGCACGCTGAGATAGACTTCGGTTTTCCCCGACCCGGTGACACCGGCCAGCAGCCAGGCGGAGAACTGCTGGTCTTCACTGCGGATCGCCCCCACGGCGGTGGCCTGCTCAGTATTGAGGCGTAAACGTTCGCCGACGACTGAAAAATCCTTGCGCCAGTCGTGCGTGGCGGGCGCGATGCTGCGTAAATCCGTCAGCCCTTTGGCGCGTAACGCCTGCAACGCTGTATCTGTCAGATCCAGATCGGCGACCTGATGACGGTAAAGCGGCTTTTGCATCAGCGCAGCCATCGCCTGTTGTTGCTTGGGCGCACGTTTCAGACTGTCGAGCGGCGTGGCGCGACCCTGCTCGGTGGCGAACCATTGCCACAGTGGCGTCAGCTCGGCGGCTTTGCCCTGACGCAACAACACCGGCAGCGCATGGAACAGCACTTCGCCGATCGGATAATGATAATAGTCGGCGGCCCAGAACAGGATGCGCCACAAATCGGGAGTGAACAGGCTGGCGCCGTCGAGGACTTCACGCACAGGTTTCAGCTTTTCCAGACCAAATTCACTGGTGTCACTGATGCGGGTGACAATGCCGATGGCGTCGCGTTTACCGAACGGCACACTGACCCGGCAACCCGGCGAAACCTGCATATCAGGCGGCAACAGATAGTCGAAAGTACGGGAGAGCGGGACGGGTAAAGCAACGTGGGCAACAGGCATTGTGGGTCCAGACTTTAAAAAAATGACGAGATAGTGTACACTGTGTCCTTCGAAATGCATGAACATCATTGCGCGGTTCTCAGAGATTCTGTATGATTCGCCGCCTTTGGTGCATTTCGTACTCAAAGCCTATCATCCACTACGCGTGGTGTCTGACAGAACAGGGTTGGATAGCGACGCGGCCTTAAGAAGAGGTTTTCCATGAAAAAAGGTATTCACCCTAATTACGTAGAAGTTACTGCTAACTGCTCATGCGGTAACGTTATCAAAACTCACTCAACAGTGGGTCACGATCTGAACCTGGACGTTTGTGGCGAATGTCACCCGTTCTACACTGGTAAGCAACGTGAAGTGGCTACCGGTGGCCGCGTTGACCGCTTCAACAAGCGTTTCAGCGTTCCAAGCAGCAAATAAGCTACGCTTGAGAGCAAAAAAAGGCGCCTTTGGCGCCTTTTTTGTTGCCTGCCGTTTGACATCCCGCCAGACAAATCTTTCTTTTTGATCGCCATTACCCCGGTGATCGCCAGATACCCAAAAAGCCGCACGACGGGTTCGTACGGATTTTTCAGGCCATCGACGCGGCGATCAGTATTCCCAGGTATCAGGATCCACACCCAGTTCACGCATCAGGATCTTCGCCGCTTCCGGGATTTCATCACTGCGCTCTTTCCGCAGGTCTTCGTCATTCGGCAAAGGCTGACCGGTGAAGGCGTGCAGGAAAGCCTCACACAATAATTCACTGTTGGTCGCATGACGCAGGTTGTTCACCTGGCGACGGGTGCGTTCATCGGTGAGGATCTTGAGGACTTTCAGCGGAATGGATACCGTAATTTTCTTAACTTGTTCGCTTTTCTTACCGTGTTCAGCGTAAGGGCTGACATATTCGCCGTTCCACTCAGCCATGGGACACCTTAAATTTATCAAAAAATAAAATTCTGAAAACCGCGTGATTATGCCCGATTTTCACTGTTCTCACTAAGTAAATGTCGGAATTTAACAGGGATACCTCACGATTTTCCCTGCGGCATTGTTCATTTTGTCACCTTGCGCTTAACTATTCCGGCGCGACAGTTCTGCCTGACATCTTCATTAACGCCATAATTTTAGCGGGTATTGCTCTGTTGCTCAATCTATACGCAAAGAAGTTTAGATGTCCAGATGTATTGACGTCTATAACTCCGGGCGTTACTCTTTACATCCTCATCTTTCGCATTTCGTCAGGAAGAAACGATTATGACGCACAAGCAAGCCACCATTGCCGTAGGCAGTGGCCTGAACAATGATCAGCAATATGGTTGTGTAGTTCCGCCTATCTACCTTTCAAGCACCTACAACTTTGAAGATTTCAACCAGCCAAGAGCGCACGACTATTCACGTCGCGGTAACCCGTCGCGTGATGTGGTTCAGCGCGCGCTGGCGGATCTGGAAGGCGGTGCCGGTGCGGTACTGACCAGCAGCGGTATGTCTGCCATTCATCTGGTGTGTACGGTCTTTCTGAAACCTGGCGATTTACTGGTGGCCCCGCACGATTGCTACGGCGGCAGCTACCGTCTGTTCGACAGCCTGAGCAAACGCGGCGCGTATCGCGTGCTGTTTGTCGATCAGGGCGACCCGCAGGCGCTGGCCGAAGCACTGAAAGAACAGCCGAAACTGGTGCTGATCGAAACCCCGAGCAATCCGTTGCTGCGCGTGGTGGATATTCAGGCGATTTGCGATGCATCACGCGCCGCCGGTGCCCTGACGGTAGTGGATAACACCTTCCTCAGCCCGGCGTTGCAGAATCCGTTGCAGCTTGGCGCGGATTTAGTCGTCCATTCATGTACTAAATATCTGAACGGGCATTCTGATGTGGTCGCCGGTACGGTAATATCTAAGACCGCAGAACACGCGACAGAACTGGCGTGGTGGGCGAACAATATTGGTGTGACCGCCGCCGCGTTTGACAGCTATCTGTTATTGCGCGGTTTGCGCACGTTAACGGTTCGCGTGAAACAGCAGCAGGAAAATGCCCTGGCGATTGTGGCTTATTTACAGAAACAATCGCAGGTCAAAAAGCTGTATCATCCGTCGCTGCCGGAAAACCAGGGCCATGACATTGCCCGCCGCCAGCAACGTGGCTTCGGTGCCATGATCAGTTTTGAATTTAACGGAGATGAAGCTCAGCTGCGACATTTCCTGAAAGAATTGAAGTTATTTACCCTCGCAGAATCACTGGGGGGCGTCGAAAGCCTGATTTCTCATACCGCGACCATGACGCACGCTGGCATGGCGCCGGAAGCGCGTAAAGCCGCTGGGATTTCTGACAGCTTGCTCCGTATTTCTGTAGGTCTTGAAGACAGCGAAGATTTGATTGCTGATCTGGAACACGCATTCCAGTCAGCGGCAACGAGGTAAGTATGAATGCAATAGCGGTTGCAGCGCCGGCGGGAAGCCGTCAGCTGCACAAATTTGGTGGTAGCAGTCTGGCCGACGTGAAATGTTATCTGCGCGTTGCCGGGATCATGGCCGAGTATGCCAAACCGGGCGACATGATGGTGGTGTCGGCGGCAGGCAGCACAACCAACCAGCTGATCAGCTGGCTGAAGCTCAGCCAGACAGACAGAATTTCCGCGCATCAGGTTCAGCAGGCATTGCGCCGTTATCAGAGTGATTTGATAACCGGCCTGTTGCCGCCGGAAATGGCCGAACCGCTTATTGCTTCCTTTATTCATGATCTCGAACGTCTGGCTGTTTTGCTTGATGGCAAAATGACCGATGCGATTTACGCCGAAGTGGTCGGGCATGGCGAAGTCTGGTCTGCACGCCTGATGTCCGCCGTGCTGTGCAAACTGGAATTACCGGCCGCCTGGCTGGATGCCCGGGAATTCCTGCGTGCCGAACGCGCCGCTCAACCTCAGGTAGACGAAGGCCGTTCGTATCCGCTGCTGCAACAACTGCTCGCGCAACACCCTCAGCAATATCTGGTGGTGACCGGCTTTATCGCCCGCAGCGACGCGGGTGAAACCGTGCTGCTTGGCCGTAACGGCAGTGACTATTCCGCCACCCAAATTGGTGCACTGGCGAATGCCAGCCGTGTCACCATCTGGAGCGATGTGGCCGGGGTGTACAGCGCCGATCCGCGTAAAGTGAAAGATGCCTGTTTGCTGCCGTTGCTGCGTCTCGATGAAGCCAGCGAGCTGGCGCGTCTGGCGGCACCGGTGCTGCACACCCGTACGTTACAGCCGGTGTCCGGCAGTGATATCGATTTACAGCTGCGTTGCAGCTACCAGCCGGAACAAGGCTCAACGCGTATTGAACGCGTGCTGGCGTCCGGTACTGGCGCGAAAATTGTCACCAGCCACGATGATATTTGTCTGATCGAAATGGTCATCCCTTCCGGTCACGATTTTGGTCTGGCACAAAAAGATGTCGAGCTGCTGCTTAAACGTGCGCAGATCAAACCGCTGTGTACCGGCATCCATCCTGACCGTAATTTGCTGCAACTGTGCTACACCTCCGAAGTGGCGGGCAGCGCATTACAGGTACTGGAAGAGGCGGCCCTGCCGGCGCGTCTGACGCTGCGTGAAGGGCTGGCGCTGGTGGCGCTGGTCGGTGCTGGCGTGTGTAAGAATCCGCTGCACAGCCACCGTTTCTATCAGGAAATGAAAGATCAGCCGGTTGAGTTTATCTGGCAGGCGGAAGACGGCATCAGTCTGGTCGCCGTACTGCGTATCGGCCCGACCGCGCACCTGATTCAGGGGCTGCACAAAACGCTGTTCCGCGCTGAAAAGCAAATCGGTCTGATGCTGTTTGGTAAAGGCAACATCGGTTCACGCTGGCTCGAACTGTTCGCCCGTGAGCAAAAGAACATCTCTGCCCGCAGTGGTTTTGAGTTTGTGCTGGCCGGCGTGGTCGACAGCAAGCGCAGTCTGCTCAATTACGACGGTCTGGACGCCAGCCGCGCGCTGGCCTTCTTTGATGATGAATCGCAGGCACACGATGAAGAATCGCTGTTCCTGTGGATGCGTGCGCATCCTTATGACGATTTAGTGGTGCTGGATGTGACGGCCAGCGCCGAACTGGCGGATCAGTATCTCGATTTCGCCAGCTACGGTTTCCATGTGATCAGCGCCAACAAACTGGCCGGTGCATCGGATACCCATAAATACCGTCAGATCCGCGACGCGTTTTCCAAAACGGGCAGCCACTGGTTGTATAACGCCACGGTCGGTGCCGGTTTGCCGGTCAACCATACGGTGCGTGATTTACGCGAAAGCGGCGACAGCATTCTGGCGATCAGCGGGATTTTCTCCGGCACCTTGTCATGGTTGTTCCTGCAATTCGACGGTACGTTACCGTTCACCGAACTGGTGGATCTGGCATGGCAGCAGGGGCTGACCGAGCCGGATCCGCGTGATGACTTATCCGGTCAGGATGTGATGCGTAAGCTGGTGATCCTGGCGCGCGAAGCGGGTTACGACATCGAGCCGACGCAGGTTCGTGTGGAATCGCTGGTGCCGGAAGCCTGCGCGACCGGTTCTGTCGATCAGTTCTTTGAAGACGGCGAGGCGCTGAATCAGCAAATGCTGCAACGTCTGGAAGCCGCCCGCGAAATGGGTCTGGTACTGCGCTACGTGGCGCGTTTCGATGCTAACGGCAAAGCCCGTGTTGGCGTGGAAGCTGTGCGTGAGGATCATCCTCTGGCCGCATTGCTGCCGTGCGATAACGTGTTCGCCATCGAAAGCCGCTGGTATCGCGATAACCCGCTGGTGATCCGCGGGCCGGGTGCAGGACGTGATGTCACCGCCGGTGCATTGCAGTCTGACCTTAATCGTCTTACTCAACTTCTGTAATTCCCTGCGCCTGTCCTTCTCATGGGAACAACGAGCGGAGTGGTCTGCTAAACCCCCTCCCAGCCTCCCCCTTCGCAGGGGGAGGAGCTGAATTCCCACAGCAAAACGTCCCCAACGTGAAATTCTTTCAGTTTGCGTGAAGATTAATCATCCCCTGCCATCATTTTAACGTTGACACTTTGTCTGCTTTCCGTCATTTTCTATCCATACGTTTAGACGTCCAAACGTCCATCATAACGAAACATAATCAAAACGCAGTGATCCATGAGGTAGTGTTTATGAGCTTTTTCCACGCAAACCAGCGCGAAGCGCTGAACCAGAATCTGGCCGAGTTACAGGGTCAGATTAACGTTTCTTTCGAATTTTTCCCGCCACGTACCAGCGAGATGGAAGATACGTTGTGGAGCTCTATTGATCGCCTCAGCAGCCTCAGGCCAAAGTTCGTGTCGGTAACGTACGGCGCCAACTCCGGCGAGCGCGACCGCACGCACAGCATCATTAAAGGCATTAAAGAACGTACAGGTCTGGAAGCGGCTCCGCACCTGACCTGTATCGATGCCAGCCGTGATGAACTGCGTCAGATCGCCCGGGATTACTGGGAAAGCGGTATCCGCCATATTGTCGCCCTGCGCGGCGATTTACCGCCAGGCAGTGGCAAACCGGAAATGTATGCCACCGATCTGGTGCAGTTGCTGAAAGAAGTGGGCGACTTCGATATCTCGGTCGCGGCTTATCCGGAAGTGCATCCTGAAGCCAAAAGCGCGCAGTCTGACCTGATTAACCTGAAGCGTAAAATTGATGCCGGCGCCAACCGCGCCATCACGCAGTTCTTCTTCGATGTGGAAAGCTACCTGCGTTTTCGTGACCGCTGCGCCGGTCAGGGGATTGATGTGGAAATCGTGCCGGGCATTCTGCCGGTCTCCAACTTCAAACAGCTGACGCGTTTTGCCACCATGACTAACGTGCGTGTGCCGAAATGGATGAACAGCCAGTTTGAAGGACTGGATGATGATGCGGAAACCCGCAAAATGGTCGGTGCCAATATCGCGATGGACATGGTGAAAATCCTCAGCCGCGAAGGCGTGAAGGACTTCCACTTCTACACCCTGAATCGTGCAGAAATGAGTTACGCGATTTGCCACACGCTGGGTGTGCGTCCGGAAATTGCCGTGCCGGTTCGCGCGTAATCTTTCCTGCTTAAATCCTGAAAACAAAAAACCCGCGAATTCGCGGGTTTTTCTTTGGCTGCTTTTCAGCGGAAACTAGCCGGTATTGCGCATACCTGCTGCCACGCCGGCGATCGTCACCATCAGCGCCTGCTCTACGTTGGCATCCTGCTTACCGTCCTGTTCCAGTTCGCGGGAACGGTGCAGCAATTCAGCCTGCAACACGTTAAGCGGGTCGGTATAGACATTACGCAGTGCGATAGATTCCGCAATCCACGGCAAATCTTCCATCAGGTGATCGTCGTTAGAAATCGCCAGGATCACTTTGATGTCGCTTGCCAGCTGGTCACGCAATTGCTGACCCAGCGGCCACAATTCTTTCCCGACCAGACGGTGATCGTAGTATTCCGCCAGCCACAGGTCCGCTTTCGCGAACACCATTTCCAGCATGCCGATACGGGTGGAGAAGAACGGCCAGTCCCGGCACATGGTTTCCAGCTCGTCGCGTTTTCCATCATCTACTACCGCTTGTAAACCGGCACCCGCGCCCAGCCAGGCAGGCAGCATCAGACGGTTTTGCGTCCACGCGAAAATCCACGGAATAGCACGCAGGCTTTCGACGCCACCGCTGGCTTTACGTTTCGCCGGACGGGAGCCGAGTGGCAGTTTCGCCAGTTCCTGCTCCGGCGTGGCCGCGCGGAAGTAAGGCACAAAGTCTTTATTCTCACGGATGTAGCCACGGTACATTTTGCAGGACACGTCAGACAGCTGTTCCATGATGTCCACCCAGGCTTTTTTCGGCTCAGGCGGCGGCAACAGGTTGGCTTCCAGAATGGCGGAGGTGTACAGCGCCAGACTGCTGATGGTCACTTCCGGCAGACCGAATTTGAAGCGGATCATTTCGCCCTGTTCGGTGACGCGCAGGCCGCCTTTCAGGCTGCCCGGAGGCTGAGACAGCAGCGCAGCTTGCGCCGGTGCGCCGCCACGGCCAATCGAACCGCCGCGTCCGTGGAACAGTGTCAGGGCAATGCCCGCTTTCTCGCAGGTTTTGATCAGGGCGTCCTGTGCACGGTATTGCGCCCAGGATGCCGCCATCACGCCCGCGTCTTTTGCGGAGTCGGAATAGCCAATCATCACCATCTGTTTGCCCTGAATGAAACCACGGTACCAGTCGATGCTCAGCAATTGCTTCATCACATCGTCGGCGTTGTTCAGGTCGTCGAGCGTTTCGAACAGTGGTGCGACCGGCATCGGGAACGGGCAACCGGCTTCTTTCAGCAGCAGATGGACGGCCAGCACGTCAGACGGCGTACGCGCCATCGAAATGACATACGCCGCGATCGAGCCTTCCGGCGCTTCGGCGATCACCTGACAGGTATCGAGCACTTCTTTGGTGTCGGCGCTCGGTTCCCAGTGACGTGGCACCAGCGGACGTTTTGAATTCAGTTCGCGGATCAGGAAAGCCTGTTTGTCGGATTCTGACCAGCTTTCGTAATCACCCAGACCAAGATAGCGGGTGATTTCGGCGATAGCATCGGTGTGGCGGGTACTTTCCTGACGCACATCGATACGCACCAGCGGCACGCCGAAGCAACGCACGCGGCGCAGGGTATCCAGCAACTGACCGTTGGCGATAATGCCCATGTTGCAGGCTTGCAGTGACTGGTAACAGGCGTAAAGCGGTGCCCACAGCTGGTCATTTTTCACCAGCAAATCGTGAGGACGCGCGACGCGTTCGCCTTTCAGACGGGCTTCCAGATACACCTGAGTATTGGTCAGCTGTGAACGCAGCTGTTTCATGATTTCACGGTAAGGTTCGATGATGTCCGCACCGCCAGCCAGTTCGCGCAGTTCCGGCGTGCATTCGGTCATCGACAGTTCTGACACCAGTACCGCGACATCGCGCAGGAACAGGTCAGTCGCTTTCCAGCGGCTCAGTAAAAGTACGTGACGGGTGATGTCGGCGGTGACGTTCGGGTTACCGTCGCGGTCACCACCCATCCAGGACGTGAAGCGCACCGGCACGGCTTCCACCGGCATTTTGTAATCCAGCGAGGATTCCAGTTGTTCGTTCAGTTCACGCAGGAAAGCAGGCACGCCTTCCCACAGGCTGTTTTCGACAACGGCAAAACCCCATTTGGCTTCATCCACCGGAGAAGGGCGGTTTTTGCGGATTTCATCGGTATGCCATGACTGCGCGATCAACTGGCGCAGGCGGCGCATGATTTGTTTGCGCTCGTAATCGGCCAGATCGTTATGGTCGAGTTGTTTGAGGCAGTTATTCACTTCCACCAGTTTGTGGATCAGCGTGCGGCGGGCAATTTCTGTCGGGTGCGCGGTCAGCACCAGTTCGATAGAAAGCTGGTCAACGGCATCACGTAACTGCTGGTCAGAGAGATTTTTGGATTTCAGGCGATCGAACAATTGGGCCAGCGCTTCAGGATTGCTGGCGGCTTCGCCGTGCGGCGAAATGCTGTGATATTGCTCAGCCACGTTGGCTAAGTTCAGAAACTGGCTAAAAGCACGGGCAACAGGCAGCAGCTCATCATTAGAGAGATTTTGCAGCGTTGACAGCAACTCCTGTCGATCCGCTTCGTTTCCGGCGCGGGAGGATTTCGACAGCTTACGGATTTTCTCAACACGATCCAGGATATGTTCTCCCAACGTATCTTTGATCGTGTCGCCCAGCAATTTACCTAAGGTACTGACATTACTTCGCATTGCGGAATATTGTTCGTTCATATTACCTCTGACCCGTTCTCTCGTTTAATTTTTATATTCTGTAAATAACTTTCACCCGTCAGGCATTCTTGCCCCGTTCACCCTGCCAACCTGGCCACACTTTTTAAATTCAGCCCCTGTTTTAACCCAAAAACCCCCGATCACTCACGTGAAAAATGGTCTTTTTGGCCATGTCGCTGAAATTTAATTACAACCGCGACGATATCAGTTTGGCTAATCGCACGTTTGTACAGTATCAAAGGGCGCCCGTGAGCGCCCTGATTGTTTCTTCATCAATCCGACATTCAGGATCAGTGATAACAGAAGTGATGAACGACCTGAGAAATCAGCTCGCGAGTCGGTTTAATGAACGCCGTATCAATATATTCATCTGGCTGATGCGCCTGATCGATAGAACCCGGCCCCAGCACCAGCGTCGGACACAGTTCCTGAATAAACGGCGCTTCGGTGCAGTAGTTAACGATTTCCGTTTCCACACCTAACAGCTTCTCAACCACCTGCACCAGCGGGTGATCCGGCGGACATTCATAGCCCGGGATCGGCGGATGCAGTTCTTCAATCACAATACGTCCCGGCCAGCGTTCGCTGACCGGTGCCAGCGCTTCATTCAGCAGACCGTCAATGTCGGTGAGTGTCAGACCCGGCAGCGGCCGGATATCCATATGCATTTCGCAACACGCGCAGATACGGTTTGGCGCATCGCCGCCGTTAATGTAACCAAAGTTCATGGTCGGGTAAGGGATGACGAAACCACTGTGGTTGTAACGGGTTTTCAGCGTATTGCGCAGCGTCATTAAATGGGTAATCGATTCGTGCATCAGCTCAATCGCGTTCACGCCGCGCGACGGATCGCTGGAATGGCCGGACTGACCGGTGATACGAATGGCATTCGACAGATGGCCTTTATGCGCACGAACCGGCTTGAGGGAGGTCGGTTCGCCGATGATCGCGCAGTCAGGACGAATGCTGGCGTTTTTGGAGAAATAGCTGGCACCGGCCATGGTGGTTTCTTCATCGGCGGTCGCCAGAATATACAGCGGTTTAGTCAGTTTGGTCAGATCGACATCGCGCAGTGAATCGAGGATAAAGGCGAAGAAACCTTTCATGTCGGCAGTGCCCAGACCATAGAGCTTATTTTCATGCTCGGTCAGGGTGAAAGGATCACGTGTCCAGCGGCCGTCATCGAACGGAACGGTGTCGGTATGACCGGCCAGTAACAGACCGCCCGCACCTGTACCGGTACTGGCTAACATATTGAATTTATGGCGCGTTCCTGGAACGGGTTGCACTTCGACGTTGAAGCCTAAATCACCGAACCAGCCTGCCAGTAAATTGATTAACGTCTCATTGCTCTGGTCCAGTGCAGCGTCTGTGGCGCTGATGGAAGGGGTTGCGATTAACGCCCGGTAGAGCTCAATAAAAGGAGGTAATTTCATCTTCACTGTTGACAGCCTTTAGTTAGGGTAGTATTCATATTCATGCAATAATTGTGAATAAAAATACAATAAGCCAGCGCGTAAGGAAACCGGAAAAAATTCATCCGGCCCCTACCCAAAAAATTGAGAAGGTGAACAAGCCCTATGTTGAATACGCTGATTGTTGGTGCCACAGGCTATGCCGGTGCTGAACTCGCTGCATACCTGAATCGCCACCCACATATGAACATAACCGGTTTAACGGTTTCAGCGCAAAGTGCAGATGCAGGAAAATTGCTTTCTGATTTGCATCCTCAATTAAAAGGCATCGTCGATCTGCCGGTCCGGCCGCTGACCGACGTGGCGGAAGCCGCAAAAGGCGTCGATGTGGTGTTTCTGGCGACGGCGCATGAAGTCAGCCACGATTTAGCGCCGCAGTTCCTGGCGGCGGGCTGCGTGGTCTTCGATCTCTCCGGTGCCTTCCGTGTCAGCAAACCTGAGTTTTACACCGAATTTTACGGCTTTGAGCATCAGCATACCGATTTGCTGGATAAAGCCGTGTACGGCCTGGCCGAATGGCAGGCGGACAAATTAAAAGACGCACAGCTGATTGCCGTCCCGGGTTGCTACCCGACTGCGTCACAGCTGGCGCTCAAACCCCTTATCGAAAATGGGTTGCTCAACGACAGCCAGTGGCCGGTGATCAACGCCACCAGCGGCGTCAGCGGCGCGGGCCGTAAAGCCACGCTGGGCAACAGCTTCTGTGAAGTCAGCCTTCAGCCTTACAAATTGTTCAACCATCGTCATCATCCTGAAATTGTCGAGCATCTTGGGGTGCCGGTGATTTTCACTCCGCATCTGGGTAATTTCCCGCGCGGTATTCTGGCGACCATCACCTGCCGTCTGAAGGCTGGTGTGACGGAGCAGGACGTGGCGGAAGCTTTCCATAATGCCTATCACGATAAACCGCTGGTGCGCTTGTACACCAAAGGCGTTCCGGCGCTGAAAGACGTGGTCGGCCTGCCGTTCTGCGATATCGGTTTTGCGGTGAAAGGTGAGCATCTGATTGTGGTCGCCACGGAAGATAATGTGCTGAAAGGCGCATCTGCGCAGGCGGTTCAGTGCATGAATATCCGTTTCGGTTTCCCTGAGACGCAGTCACTGCTTTAACCCTCCGTCAGATTGTCAGTAAACAGAAAACAACCGCCCCTGAGCGTTTATTCAGACGCGCAGGGGTGGTAGATTGAATCAAAACCTATTGTTATTAATTAACATTCTCAACCGGTCGGGGCGCGAACAGCTATGAATCCGTTAGTCATCAAGTTAGGTGGTGTGTTGCTGGACAATGAAGAAGCACTTGAGCGCCTGTTCATGGCGGTCGTGGCTTATCGTCAGGAATATCACCGCCCGCTGGTCATTGTTCACGGTGGCGGCTGCCTGGTTGATGAGCTGATGAAAAAGCTGAATCTGCCGGTGGTGAAAAAAGCCGGTCTGCGTGTGACTCCGGCGGATCAGATTGACATCATTACCGGCGCGCTCGCGGGCAGTGCCAACAAAACCCTGCTGGCCTGGGCGGTTAAAAATCATATCAATGCGGTGGGGCTGTCTCTGGCGGACGGCGGCACGGTCAGCGTGACGCAACTGGATGAATCACTGGGCTATGTCGGTAAAGCCGAAGCCGGTAATCCGGCGCTGATCAACACGCTGCACGGTGCAGGCTACCTGCCGATTGTCAGTTCTATCGGTATCACCGCTGCCGGTGAACTGATGAACGTCAATGCCGATCAGGCGGCGACGGCGCTGGCCGCCACGCTGGGCGCGGATCTGATCCTGCTGTCTGATGTGAGCGGTATTCTCGATGGCAAAGGCCAGCGCATTCCTGAGATGAGTGCGGAGAAAGCCGAGCAGCTTATCGATCAGGGGATTATCACTGACGGCATGATCGTCAAAGTTCACGCTGCGCTGGATGCCGCACGTTCTCTCGGACGTCCGGTCGATATCGCCAGCTGGCGTCACGCCGAGCAATTGCCGGCATTGTTTAACGGCGTCGCGATCGGCACACGCATTTTGGCGTAACGCATCGTCCGGCGTATCCGGTACACACTTTTGTCAGGGCGCAGCAGAGTGCGCCCTTTTGCATAAAAAATTTCAGGAGCAGGAAAATGGCACTTTGGGGCGGACGTTTTACTCAGGCAGCGGATCAGCGGTTTAAAGAACTGAATGACTCATTGCGTTTCGATTACCGGCTGGCAGAGCAGGACATCGTCGGTTCCGTGGCCTGGTCCAAAGCGCTGGTGACCGTCAACGTTTTAACGGCTGACGAGCAAATTCAGCTGGAAGAGGCGCTGACCGTTCTGCTGGAAGAAGTCCGTGCCAACCCGCGCGCTATTTTAGCCAGCGATGCAGAAGATATTCACAGCTGGGTTGAAGGCAAACTGATCGACAAAGTCGGCAATCTCGGTAAGAAACTGCATACCGGCCGCAGCCGTAACGATCAGGTCGCGACTGACATTAAACTGTGGTGCAAAGCGCAGGTCGTGGAACTGGGCGACGCGCTGCATCATTTACAGCAGGCGCTGGTCGCCACTGCCGAAGCCAATCAGGACGCGGTGATGCCGGGTTACACCCACCTGCAACGCGCGCAGCCGGTGACGTTTGCGCACTGGTGCATGGCGTATGTCGAAATGCTGGCGCGTGATGAAAGCCGCCTGAAAGATACCCTGACCCGTCTGGACGTCAGCCCGCTGGGATGTGGCGCGCTGGCCGGTACCGCGTATCCGATGGATCGCGAACAGCTGGCAGGCTGGTTAGGTTTCGCTTCCGCGACCCGCAACAGCCTCGACAGCGTGTCTGACCGCGACCATGTTCTTGAACTGCTGTCCAACGCGGCGATCAGCATGGTTCACCTTTCCCGTTTTGCCGAAGACCTGATCTTCTTCAATACCGGCGAAGCGGCGTTTATCGATTTGTCCGATCGCGTGACGTCAGGGTCTTCCCTGATGCCGCAGAAGAAAAACCCGGATGCGCTGGAGCTGATCCGTGGCAAATGTGGCCGTGTGCAGGGTGCCCTGACCGGCATGATGATGACCATGAAGGGTCTGCCGCTGGCGTACAACAAAGACATGCAGGAAGACAAAGAAGGGTTGTTCGACGCGCTCGATACCTGGATGGATTGCCTGAACATGGCGTCTCTGGTGCTGGACGGCATTCAGGTGAAACGTCCGCGTGCGAAAGAAGCGGCGCAACAGGGCTACGCGAACTCTACTGAACTGGCGGATTATCTGGTCGCCAAAGGCGTACCGTTCCGCGAAGCGCACCATATTGTCGGTGAAGCGGTGGTGGAGGCGATTAAGCAGGGCAAAGCGCTGGAAGCCTTGCCGCTGACCGATTTGCAGAAATTCAGCAGCGTGATTGGCGACGATGTGTATCCGATCCTTGAGCTGCAATCCTGTCTCGACAAACGCGCAGCCAAAGGCGGCGTTTCGCCGCAACAGGTCGCACAGGCAATTGCCGATGCGAAAGCGCGTTTAGGGCTGTAATTCCTGGAATTTCTCCCCCTGCGAAGGGGGAGAAGCCCGGCTACACAACGATTTCTTCCCAACGGCGTGGACTCTGCGTCAGCAGTTCACCTCCCGTTTCGGTCACCCGTACGTCATCCTCAATTCTCACACCACCGAGTCCCGGAATATAAATCCCCGGCTCAATCGTGATGATCATTCCCGGTTCCAGCGGTTGCGCATTTTGCGGACTGAGGGCGGGCGCTTCATGAACATCTAATCCCAGACCGTGCCCGAGATTGTGGCTGAAATAGTCGCCATACCCCGCCGCAGAAATGCTATCCCGCGCCACGGCATCCAGTTCCTGACAACGGATCCCCGGCCTGACCGCCTCGCGTGCGGCCTGCTGCGCGATAAACACCGTGTCATACATCGCTTTCAGTGCCGGGCTGACCTCGCCCAGCGCGAAAGTCCGCGTCATGTCGGAACAGTAATGCTGATATACCGCGCCGAAATCAATCGTCACCAGCTCTCCGGCCATCAGCTTTTTCTCTGTCGGACGCCCGTGTGGTAACGCCCCGCGCGGGCCTGACACCACGACGGTATCGAAGGCCGTTTTGCTGCCACCGGCCTGCCGGACCGCCATTTCGAGATGGTCGGCCAGTGTTTTTTCGCTGATGCCCGGTTGGATCAGCGGCATCACCGTCTTTAAGGCATGGTCGGCTATCGCGGCGGCCTGACGGATTTTCACGATTTCATCAGGATATTTATGTATCCGCAAAGCCGACGCATCCCGGTGTTGCAGCGGCACCTTGCACTGTTTTTCCAGCGCCTGCCATGCCAGATGCGATAACACGCTGGCATCGGCATATAGCCGGTCGCCGGGCAGATATCGGGTGAGACAGTCCGCCAGCGTCTGCTGCGCCGTGAGGGTCAGCACGTCAACGCCCGGATTGTTCTGCTGGCATTCGGCGCTGTAACGGCCATCGACCAGTATCCACAGGCCGGTTGCTGTGACCAGCACGTAGCCGGAGGCGCTGTACAGATCCGCCACCGCATATTTGCTGAACCTGTCGGTCAGAAGCACGGCGGGAATATGCTGCTCTGCCATCTGCTGGCGCAGGGCAGTCAGACGTTGCTGACGACTCATGGTGTCCTCCGGACTCAGGCGATCTCGAGTAAGCCTTTTTTGATCAGGCGGTTACGGTAGAACACGCAGGTGACGGCGATAAACAGCGAACCTGCGATCAGACCGGTCAGGTAAGCCGGAATGTTGCTGATCAGCGGCCATGCCCAGATAGCGGATTCCGGGAACCATTGCACCGCACCAAGCGAAACCCCAAGCAGCGCGCCGATAATGGCACCGATGACGTACACCGGAATGACAAACCCCGGACGTTCCAGTGCAAACGGAATCGACCCTTCGGAAATGCCCATAAAGCCGAGGAAAATCGCGGTGCGGCCAATCTGATTGAACTGGCGGTCGTAAACACGGCGGCCAACCAGCCATTTATCGATGACCGTTGACAGCCCCAGGCCAAACGACGGGATCA
This sequence comes from Rahnella victoriana, assembly GCF_004330295.1. Taxonomy (GTDB): domain Bacteria; phylum Pseudomonadota; class Gammaproteobacteria; order Enterobacterales; family Enterobacteriaceae; genus Rahnella; species Rahnella victoriana. The sequence goes on along the minus strand of NZ_SJOJ01000017.1, from coordinate 15,900 downwards.
CGATGGCCAGACAGCGCGCGGTGATCGGCAGCACTTTTTCGGTGGTGAAGCCCAGCGCCACAAACCCTGCCGCTTTGTTGACCGGACCGCCCAGGTCAAACGCCGTCGCCGCCGCCAGTAAGGTGGCGTAGAAGTAGGTGCCTGCCGCGCCGGCGGCCTGCAAGGCTTCTTTGATCAGCGTGTTCAGCCAGCCACCGACCGGCGTGATCAGGAATACCATCAGCAACATCGCCATAATGGCGGAAATCAGCGGGATGAAGAATGTGGTTTTGAAGGCCAGCCAGTTGTGCGGCAGTTTGATGGTGTTATTCAGCCAGCGAACGAAATAGCCGACCACAAACGCAATCACGATCGCACCAAGGAAGCCGGAAGCGACCGGCGCGACGGCAGCCCATTCTCCGCCGACCAGCGCCGGAACAGCCACCGGTTTGATCGCCACATAGCCGCCGATAAAGCCCGCCGCCAGTGCCGTTTTCCCGCCGATAGAGTTGGCGGTAAACGCCGCGAACATCGGTATCGCAAAGCCAAACAGCGTGAAACCAAAGCTTTCCATGATGCTGGCGATTTGCAGCATCCACACCGAACTGCCGCTGAAACGACCACTGTTAAGCGCCGCCATGATCGACTCATCCGGCGACATACCCAGAAAAACATAAGGAATGATTTGCGACAGTGCGCCGATCAGACCGCCCATAATCAGCACCGGGATCATGTAGGAAATGCCGGTCATGATGTGTTTGCTGAACTCTTTCCAGGCATGGCTCTGGCCTTTGCCTGCGGGTGCCGCCGGTGTCTCTGTGGCCTGACTGTGACCGGTGTTGATGACTCTTTTTCTTATCGTCACGGGGAACTCCTTGCGCTTAAAAAAGCAAATGTGGAATTACTGGCGCTGATCTTCTTCGATTTCGTCGATCAGTCCGCCCGCGTTTTTTACGGCGTCTTTCAGCTCGACTTCATACACTTCAACGCCATTAAACCGCTCGATGTTTTGCGGCGTGATACCGGTGGCGTGGATGATCACCGTGGCCTGCGCGATGTCTTCCGCTGTCAGTTCGTTCTGGATGCCGTCGGCACCCTGTGTTTCAACTTTCACCTCATAACCGCGTTCACGGGCGGCCACTTCAATGGCTTCGGCAGCCATAAAGGTATGAGCCAGTCCCATCGGGCAGGCGCACAGCGCAATCAGTTTTTTTGCAGACATTTTCAGATACCTCGTTTTTCTGGGGTGGCGGCGGGCAGGTTTGCCAGCCGGTAAAGCGCTTCGGCGTACATGCCGGTCGCGCTGATAAAGCGGCACAAACTGCCGTATTCGTCCGCACCATGCGTATTGCCGGAAGAGCCGTCAGGAAACTCACAGCCGAAGATCACGGCGTTTTGCATCGCGCTGGCGTAACTGCCTGCGCCGGTGGTGCGGGAAGGATGGTGGTGATCGCCGGTGTGGCGGGTGTAAATCTCATGCAGCGTCTGCACCAGCGCACTGTCTGGCGGATAAAAGCCCGGCGGTTTGACCGGCTCAATATCAATACGGCTTGCGGGCCAGCCGCGAAGCCAGCGTGTCAGGCTGGCGGTAATCTCTTCTGTGCTGAGATTCTCGGGATAGCGCACGTTGAGCGTCAGTGTCATCTGCCCGTTACCGATGTTCAGTACCGTCGGCACCAGCAGGATCTGACCGCATTCGCCCGGGGTATCCAAGGCAAAACGCACGCCGTTCTGGCCGGTTGTCGCGTCGGTGATGTCGCAAAGTTGCTGCGTCCAGTGACTGCTGAATCGCTGATGCAGTAACTGCGCCGTGGCGGTGATGGGATTCAGGCATTGTTCCGGTTTAGATGAATGGCCGCCACGGCCATACAACTGCCAGTGATCGGCGCAGGCCGGTTCCGCCAGCAGCGTAAAACCGTCCGCCAGTGTCCATCCGCCGGAGTAAAGTGAAAGGCCACGCAGATGCGCGACATCAGGAATGGTGTTCACGACGTTGCCGCAGGCCACGTTCAGCCCGGTCTGTGCAACCGGCGACGTCAGCCTGACCAGCAGCGAGCCTTTTTCACCGTAGATCACCGGAAATTTTCCGTCCGGCGTGAAGGCAAATGCCGGTTGCGGCTGCGATTCAAAATACCGGCGGATACAGCGGAAGCCGGTTTCTTCGTTGCCGCCCGCCACCAGTCGGATCCGGCGCGCCAGCGGCAGTTTCAGCTCGCGCAGAATATCCAGCGCCAGCCAGGCGGCGATCATCGGGCCTTTGTCATCCATGACGCCGCGACCAATCAGTTTGTCGCCCAGACGGGACAGCTGATAGGGCGGGAAATGCCAGCCGTCACCGGCAGGCACGACATCGGCGTGACCAAAGACATACACGATCTCGTCGCCGCTGCCGTATTCGATATGCACGGCATGGTGATCGACATTCAGGGTCGCGAGCCCGGCGTTGTCGCCCAGGGTCTGCCACCAGTGCAGCGCATCGGCAATGCCGCGGCCAAAGGGGGCGTCGGGCTGCCGGCTGTCCGCGTCGAAAGGCGAAGGGATAGCCACCCATTGCGCGAGTAATGTGAGGAACTGCGTGGCCCGATCCCGGGCGTGTGCTGAGAAGTCGATCATTGACCCTGACCCTGTGAAAAACCTGGATACAGCATCAGCGGTGGTGGAAAAAGCGTCAAAAGGCGCGGGTCAGGAATGATAAATAAAACGGGTAAAATTTTTCGCCGATTTTTTTTACCTGCCTGCCGGACAGGTTAAAGGAAGACGGCAGGCACCGTCAGGCGGGGATCGCCGGGCAATAATGTGTTGCCGTCCAGCTGATGTTGCAGGCATTCCAGCACCCGACGGGCCAGCGTGCGGTGACGGGCGGCAATCACCGGCAATTGCAGTTTCAGGGATGACTCACATTCGCCGAAACCGGTCAGGGCGATGCGCCGTGAAAACAGCCGCCAGCGGTGTGCCTGTGTTCCGCTAAGCAGCGTGTGATGCGCCGCCTGCAAAACCGTCGGGTTATCGCACAGGATTGCCGAGATTTTGGGGTGCTGTTTAAGTAACTGTTCGGCGGCGCGGGAGGCATCCGCAAAGGTGGCGGCGCAGGGCAGGCTGAGCGACGGTGAAAAGGCCACGCCCGCTTTACCCAGCGCCACGGAAAGCCCGCCCAGTCTTTCGGCGCGTACCAGCGAATGGTTTTCGCCGCCGAGATACGCGATATGTTTATGCTGTTGCTTAAGCAGGGCGTCCGTTGCCTGATGTGCCGCCAGCGCATTGTCCGGATGGACGGCGGCAACCGGACCCGGATGATGATGGGCGCTGATCCCGGTCAGGGCGATGTGACGGGCGTCAGCGCGTGAACTCAGCGCCTGCAACACATCGGGGTGATCGTTGAGCAGCCTCCCGCACACCAGCATGCCGCAGATGTCCTGTGTCAGAAGCGTTCCGGCCTGAGCCAGTAACCGCGAAGGGTGCAAATCAACATAAGAAAGTGCGAGGGTAAAACCGGCCTGTTGCAGGGTTTTCGCCAGCGCCGGCAGTAACGCGGCGGAAAAATCGCAGTCATGCGGCAGTAACAGGCCAATGCGGGGCAAAGAGGCGGGGACGGCGGTGGCAGGTAACTGATATCCCAGTTGTTCGATGGCCTGATAAATTCGCGCTACCCCTTGCGGGGAAATACGGCCTTTGCCGCCGAGCACCAGTGATACCGCCGAAACGGACACCCCCGCCAGACGGGCGACATCCTGTTGCGTAATTTTGTTGCGGGGTTTTTGCGCCGTCATCGTTCCGCCATTCGCCATGAAACAACCGCAAAGTGTCGCAGGAGAAGAGCAGGAAAACAGGGTGGGCGATCTCAGAAGGGGATTGTTAAATAAAAAAAGGCGGACCCGAAGTCCGCCGAAAGTTCACGTAGTCTTACTTTGCTTCTTTTTGTCGATAATGCAGGGACTTCTTGTCTTACTTCTTACAGCAGAGTCTTATCGACGTTACTGTGCCACTTCGCACACGTCCTGCGTTTCTGAGTGCAGGTACACTTCCAGATCGTCACTTCCCCCGATGTGGCGTCCGCCGATAAAGACTTGTGGTACTGTCGCCCGGCCCGTTACGGCGCGCAGAGAGACGGTGGTCGCATCTTTACCTAATACAATTTCTTCGTACTGAATGCCGCGTTCCTGCAACATTTGTTTGGCTTTCGCACAGAACGGACAGCCCGGTTTGGTGAACACGGAAACCGATTCCTGCACTTTAAATTCAGGTGCCAGATATTTCAGCATGGTGTCGGCGTCAGACACTTCAAACGGGTCGCCCGGTTTGTTTGGCTCAACGAACATCTTTTCCACCACGCCGTTGCGCACCAGCATGGAATAACGCCATGAGCGCGGACCGAAGCCTAAATCGGCTTTTTCCACCAGCATATCCATGCCTTTGGTGAACTCGCCGTTACCGTCCGGAATGAAGGTAATGTTGGAGGCGTTCTGTTCCGCTTTCCACGCGTTCATCACAAAGGTGTCGTTGACGGAAACGCACAGAATGCTGTCCACGCCGTGACTTTTGAACACCGGTGCCAGTTCGTTGTAACGTGGCAGGTGGCTCGATGAACAGGTCGGGGTGAACGCGCCCGGCAGTGAAAAAACAATCACTGTTTTATTTTTAAACAGCTGATCGCTGGAGAGATCTACCCACTGGTCGCCCTGACGGGTATGGAAAGTGACTTGCGGTACGTTTTTCCCTTCCTGGCTTGCAAACATGAATAACCTCTTAATTAATAAATAAAATCGAATATGTTTTCGGCGTAGCCTTTTCGTTGGAAGGCATTATTCACGATAATGGTTGATAGATATAATCGTTGATTGCTATCTTATCTATCGTTAACGGCTATCGCATCGCCTTATAGGGACTGGAGGAAAAATGAACATTCGCGATTTAGAGTATCTGGTGGCACTGGCAGAGTTTCGTCACTTTCGTCGCGCCGCAGATTCATGCCATGTCAGTCAGCCAACGTTGAGCGGGCAGATCCGCAAACTGGAAGATGAGCTGGGCGTTATGTTGCTGGAAAGAACCAGCCGCAAAGTGTTGTTCACTCAGGCCGGTCTGCTGCTGGTCGATCAGGCGCGGACGGTGTTGCGCGAAGTGAAAGTGCTCAAAGAGATGGCGAGCCAGCAGGGCGAGGCGATGTCCGGGCCGATGCATATCGGGCTGATCCCGACCGTCGGGCCTTATCTGCTGCCGCAAATTATTCCTTCGCTGCACAAAACCTTTCCGAAACTGGAAATGTATCTGCACGAAGCACAAACCCATCAGCTTCTGGCGCAGCTCGACAGCGGAAAGCTCGATTGTGCCATTCTGGCGCTGGTGAAAGAGAGTGAAGCTTTTATAGAAGTGCCGCTGTTTGATGAGCCAATGAAACTGGCGATCTATGACGATCATCCGTGGGCATCGCGCGATCGCGTGGCAATGGCCGATCTGGCCGGTGAGAAACTGCTGATGCTGGAAGACGGTCACTGTCTGCGCGATCAGGCGCTGGGTTTCTGTTTCCAGGCGGGCGCGGACGAAGATACCCATTTCCGGGCAACCAGTCTGGAAACCCTGCGCAATATGGTGGCGGCGGGCAGCGGCATTACCCTGCTGCCCTCACTGGCTGTGCCCAATGAGCGCAGCCGTGATGGTGTGACATATCTGGCCTGTGACAAACCGGAACCGCGCCGCACCATTGCGCTGGTTTACCGTCCCGGTTCGCCACTGCGCGGGCGTTACGAGCAGCTCGCCGAAGCCATCAAAGAGCACATGCAGCCTTACATGGATAAAACCGCCGTCTTAAAACAGGCGGTTTAAGCCGTTCAGTGCCGCCACGCGATAGGCTTCCGCCATCGTCGGATAGTTGAAGGTCGTATTAACGAAATACTCGATAGTATTGCCTTCACCTTTCTGTTCCATGATGGCCTGGCCGATATGAATAATCTCGGCTGCGCGTTCACCAAAGCAATGAATACCCAGAATTTCTTTGGTATCGCGGTGGAACAGCAATTTCAGACTGCCGACGTTCATGCCCGCAATCTGTGCGCGTGCCAGATGCTTAAACTGCGCACGGCCCACTTCATACGGCACTTTCATCGCCGTCAGTTCCTGTTCGGTTTTCCCCACGGAACTGATTTCAGGAATGGTGTAAATGCCGGTCGGAATATTTTCGATCAGATGGACTTTGGCTTCCCCCTGAATCATCGCCTGCGCGGCAATACGGCCCTGATCATACGCGGCCGAGGCCAGACTCGGATAACCGATGACGTCACCGACCGCATAGATATGTGACAGCGCCGTCTGGTACATGCTGTTTACTTTCAACAGACCGCGGCTGTCGGCTTCCAGACCAATGTTCTCCAGACCCAGATTATCGGTGTTACCGGTGCGTCCGTTGGCATACAACAGCGCATCCGCTTTCACTTTTTTGCCGGATTTGAGGTGCATGATCACACCGTCTTCCACGCCTTCGATCATCTCGAATTCTTCGTTGTGGCGGATCACCACCCCGTTGTTCCAGAAGTGATAGGACAGGGCGTCTGACATTTCCTGATCGAGGAAAGACAGCAGGCGGTCGCGGGTGTTGATTAAGTCCACTTTCACGTTCAGACCACGGAAGATCGACGCATATTCACAGCCGATCACCCCCGCACCGTAAATAATCACATGGCGCGGTTCATGGCTCAGTTCGAGGATCAGGTCGCTGTCGTAAATGCGCGGATGTCCGAAATCGACATTGGCCGGGCGGTAAGGGCGTGAGCCGCAGGCAATGATGATGTTGTCTGCGGTGATTTGTTCGTGTGTGTTGTCCGGATAACGGATGTTGATGGTATTGGCATCGACAAAACTGGCATCGCCGGAGAACAGCTGGCACTGGTTTCTTTCATAGAAACCCTGACGCATACGGGTCTGCTGATTAATAACGGAATCGGCGTGACGCAGAATGTCGGGGAAACTGGAACTCATTGTGCGGGAGTTATCGCTGTAGAGCGGGTTTTGATTAAATTCGATGATTCTGCTGACGGCGTGGCGTAATGCTTTGGAAGGGATGGTTCCCCAGTGAGTACATCCGCCACCGACGTTGTTATAGCGTTCGATGACAGCAACCCGGGCGCCTTGTTTAACCAGTCCCATCGCGGCGCCTTCTCCGCCAGGGCCTGAGCCAATGATGATGGCATCAAAATGTGAGTGCTGTTGCATAGTTCGAAACCTATTTTTATACAAAATCACAACGAGAAAGTAACATATTACACCTATTTACCCCACATGCAGTTGTCATTTAATGGTAATGCAGCAACATTCTGACCCACTTTATGCTGTGGTATCTTTGGCTCCGACCGTGAAAAATTTTGGTATAGTGAAGCGATATCGGGCGAATAATCAAAAAGAAGAACACTATCCGGATGAAGGTTATGGGCGTAAGAGCACAACAAAAAGAGCGCACGCGTCGCTCACTGATTGAGGCGGCTTTTAGTCAGCTCAGTGCCGAGCGCAGCTTTGCCAGTCTGAGTCTGCGTGAGGTTTCCCGCGAGGCAGGCATTGCGCCAACCTCCTTTTACCGGCATTTTCGTGATGTGGATGAACTGGGCCTGACCATGGTGGATGAAAGCGGGCTGATGCTGCGTCAGCTGATGCGTCAGGCGCGCCAGCGTATCGCCAAAGGCGGCAGTGTGATCCGCACATCCGTCTCTACCTTTATGGAATTCATCGGTAATAATCCCAACGCATTTCGCCTGTTACTGCGCGAACGCTCCGGCACGTCTTCCGCATTCCGTGCGGCGGTCGCCCGTGAAATTCAGCATTTTATTGCGGAACTTGCCGACTATCTGCAACTCGAAAATCACATGCCGCGCAGTTTTACCGAAGCGCAGGCAGAGGCCATGGTGATCATCGTTTTCAACGCCGGTGCGGAAGCGCTGGATGTGGATATCGCACAGCGCCGCCAGCTGGAAGAGCGGCTGGTGCTGCAGTTGCGGATGATCTCCAAGGGCGCGTATTACTGGTATCGCCGTCAGCAGGAACGCACGGCTGTGACTCCCATCAATAATAAGACCCGAGGTAAAGAAGATGACCGAACAACCGAACCAGGATAATGGCACTCTGGTTTTGGCGTTGATTGCCGGGCTGTCGATTAATGGCACATTTGATGCGTTATTCAGTTCCGTCGTAACGTTTTCGATTTTCCCGATTATTTCTCTGGTACTGGCGGTGTATTGCCTGCATGTACGTTATCACCGGGGAGAAATGCCCAAAGGATTACCGGTGCTGGCTGCGGCCTGCTTTCTGCTGGGATTGCTGCTGTACAGCGCCATTGTCCGGGCGGAATACCCTGAACTGGGTTCGAACTTCCTGCCCGCGCTGATTTGCGTGGCGCTGGTGCTGTGGATTGGTGTGAAGCTGAAAAAACGTAAGTCTTCCCCGCAGTAATATCATTTCCGGTTCTTCTTATAAGGCAATCTTCGGATTGCCTTTTCTTATTCCGTCCTCACTTAATGAACTGTCATTTCATTAATATCAAACCTATGTTCAATATTTAGATATTGATCGCCCACTTCTTCATTTCATTGCCATAAAGTTCGTTTGAGTGGCAAAAACCAAAAGGTTTTCATTCTGCCTCCTCGCTAATTTGAATCATGGCCGGACGACATGCTGTCGTTCGCATTCAGCCTACGCCTATAGGTGATTTAACAGAGGCAAGTCGGCAATGAAAACACGTAAAATCGGATTCTTTAATTATATCGCCTACGGGTCTGGCGATTTTCTGGGGGCGGGGACAACAGCCCTGACTGCGGCGTGGTTGCTCTATTTTTACACCACGTTCTGCGGACTCTCGCCCATCGAAGCGACCTTTATTTTTGCTACCGCGCGCGTTGCCGATGCGGTTCTCAGTCCGCTGATGGGGTATCTCACCGATAACTTCGGCAATACCTGGCTCGGAAAGCGTTTCGGTCGACGCAAGTTCTTCATCCTGCTCGGTATTCCTTGTGTGTTCAGCTACAGCTTTATGTGGGTGGGCGACATGGGATACGTCTACTACCTGCTGACTTATCTGCTGTTCGATATCGTCTATACCATGATTCTGGTGCCGTATGAAACACTGGTGCCGGAGATGACCGATGATTTCAAACAGAAAACCAAATTCTCTGGCGCACGTATCGCGCTGGCGCAGCTGTCGGCGATTCTCGCCGCCTTCCTGCCGGGGATTTTGTTGCAGCATTTCGGCAAAGATAACGCCATCTCCTTCTTCTATTCGAGCCTGGTCTTTGCGGTGATCTGTGCCTGCGTGCTGACGCTGGTGTATTTCTTTACCTGGGAACGTCCGGAAGAGCTCAAATCTGAAGCGACGAAGAAAATTGAACGCGAACGTCAGCAACTGACGCTGGCGCAAAGCCTGAAACGTCTGAAAGTGGAATTGTCTTCAACACTGCGCATCAAAATTTTCCGTCAGCATCTGGGTTTATACCTCGGCGGTTATATCGCGCAGGACGTGTTTAATGCCGTGTTCACTTATTACGTGGTGTTTGTGCTGATGCAAAGCGCAGCGATTGCGTCCAACCTGATGGGCATGATGGCGATTCTGCAATTCGTGGCGGTTATCGGCATGATCCCGCTGTGTATCCGCTTCGGACCGGCACCGTCTTATCGCCTCGCGGTATCCCTGTTCGGGCTGGCGACCATTTCCTACGGTGTGCTGTATTTCACCGGCATGAATGATTCGATGTCATTACTGCTGCTGATCTCTGCCCTGGCCGGTCTGGGACGTGGTGGCATCAACTACGTACCCTGGAACATCTATACCTATATTGCTGACGTTGATGAAACCATTACCGGCCAGCGCCGCGAAGGGATTTTCGCCGGTGTGATGACGTTGACCCGCAAAGCCTCGCAGGCGGGTGCGGTGATGCTGGTGGGGATTATTTTACAACTCGCCGGATTCGTTTCCGGGCAAAGCCAGCAGGTACCGGCAGTCGGCCATACCATTCTTGGCGTGCTGGTGATCGGCTCCTTACTGATGCTCAGTATCGGTTTCACCATTTCCCTGTTCTTCCGTCTTAATCAGAAAACGCACGGCGTGCTGACCCGCGAAACGCAGAAAATGCGCGATGCCAACCGTATCGTGCCGGAGCAAATTACGCCGGAAGACCGTGCCACGGTCGAAATGCTGACAGGGATGAAATACGAATCTCTGTGGGGCAATAACAACATCGGTTATCTGCATCGCAATAACCCGCCACCAGAAAAGCTGACCCGCGAAGATGCTGCTGAAATGCCGGTCCAGGGACGTTTGTAATTTTTGAATTCACAGGAGAAAGCCATGAAAGTTTTTGAAGTTAAACACAGTGCCTTACTGCGACAGCCGGAACATTTCATTTCACGCAGCGAACTGAAATCGCTGATCCATAACGTGACAGACAATCTGGTGAATATCGAAGATAAAACCGGTGAGTTCCTGTTGCGACTGGACGATGGCCGCGTGATTGATACCAAAGGCTGGGCAGGCTGGGAATGGACGCACGGCATCGGGCTGTATGGCATCTATCAGTATTATCAGCAGACCGGCGACGAAAAAATGCGGGCGGTGATCGATGACTGGTTTACCGCGCGTCTGGCCGAAGGTACGCCGACCAAAAACGTCAATACCATGAGCCCGTTCCTGACGCTGGCGTATCGCTACGAGGAAACCGGCAATGCGGCATGGCGTCCTTATCTGGAACGCTGGGCGGAATGGGTAATGTATGAAATGCCGCGCACCGATAAAGGCGCGATGCAGCACATCGTTTATAACAACGAAAATCACCAGCAAATGTGGGATGACACGCTGATGATGAGCGTGTTGCCACTGGCGAAAATTGGCAAGCTGCTGGACCGTCCGGAGTTTGTCGAAGAAGCGACGTATCAGTTCCTGATGCATGTGCAGTATCTGATGGATCGAGAAACCGGTCTGTGGTTCCACGGCTGGACGTTCGACGGACATCATAACTTTGCGCAGGCCCGCTGGGCGCGTGGCAACAGCTGGCTGACCATCGCGATCCCGGAATTCCTCGAACTGGTGGATTTACCGGAAAATAACGCCACCCGTCGCTATTTGTTGCAGGTGCTGGAAAGTCAGGTCAGTGCGCTGGCGAAATGTCAGGACGACAGCGGTTTATGGCATACGCTGCTCGACGATCCGCAGTCTTATCTTGAAAGCTCAGCAACCGCCGGTTTTGCCTACGGCATTCTGAAAGCCGTGCGTAAACGTTATATCGATGCGTCTTATGCGCCGGTTGCGGAGAAAGCCATTCAGGGCGTGATCAAGCACATCAATCCGGCCGGGGAACTGACGCAAACCTCATTCGGGACAGCGATGGGCAATGATCTGGATTTCTATCGCGAAATTGCGCTGACCTCGATGCCTTACGGGCAGGCGATGGCGATCCTGTGTCTGTCAGAATATATGCGGGTCTACTTGTAAGGCGGGCAGTATTTTTGCTGAGAAGAGATTGAAATAAAAACGGGCACTTAAAAGGTGCCCGTTTCTGTTTCCGCGTTTGCCCGTCAGATTTTTTCCAGCAGAACGCCGGATTCCATATGGTGGGTGTACGGGAACTGATCAAACAACGCCAGACGTGTCACGCGGTGTGTTTTGCTCAGTGTTTCCAGATTCGCACACAGCGTTTCCGGATTGCAGGAGATGTACAAAATACGGTCGTATCCTGCCACCATTTTTACGGTTTCGTCATCCAGCCCGCTGCGTGGCGGATCGACAAAAATGGTGTTGCATTCGTATCCGCTCAAATCAACATCCTGCAAACGGCGGAATTCACGCACGCCGTTCAGTGCCTGGGTAAAATCTTCTGCCGCCATGCGGATAATCTGCACATTATCAATATGGTTTGCGGCAATGTTAAATTGCGCGGCAGCCACTGACGGCTTGGCGATTTCTGTGGCCAGTACGCGGCGGAAGTTACGCGCCAGCGCCAGCGAGAAGTTGCCGTTACCGCAGTAAAGTTCCAGTAAATCGCCGGTCGCGTTTTCCGTGGCCTTCAGCGCCCATTCCAGCATCTGAATATTCATCTCGGCATTGGGCTGGGTGAAACTGTTTTCCACCTGACGATAAATCATATCGCGGCCCGCTACCGGCAGCACTTCATCGACATAATCCTGATCGAGCATGATTTTGGTTTTCGCGGCACGACCAATCAGCTGGATATCAAAACCGTCGGCGCGCAACTGGTCGCGCAGGGCAGTGGCGGCCTGCTGCCATTCGTCATCAAGCTTACGGTGATACAGCAGGGAAGCGATGATTTTGCCGCTGCGGGTTGATAAATAGTCGATCTGGAAGATCTTACGGCGCAATGCCGGATCTTGCTTCACGGCGGCGATCAGCACCGGCATCAGGCGGTTGATCAGTTCGCTGGCGGCCGGGAACTGGTTCACACGCACGCGGGCTTTGGTCTGCTGATCAAACATGATGTGGTACAGGTCGCCTTCATCATGCCAGACGCGGAATTCGGCGCGCATACGGTAATGGCTGACAGGAGAACGGTAAACGTCAGGCTGCGGCGCATGAAAAGGCGACATCATCGCCGTGAGACGTGCGGTCTTTTCCGCCAGCTGGTCGTCATATTGTTCAATGGGCAGGTTTTCAGGCGTCATCGGTTATCTCGTCTGGCAGGAAGTAAATGGACAAACTTTGCGGGGGATTGTAGGGAAAGTCTCCCTTATGTCTACCTTTGTTGTGTTTATACCGCGAAAGTTCGTCAGACATTACGGATGTCTGGATTTCCAAAAGGGTTGATCGTAGGATTGCCCTTCGGCCTCATTGACTGAGTTAAAAGGGAATCCGGTGTGAATCCGGAACTGGCGCGCAGCGGTATGGGGAAATCACGGCGATAGCATTCTTTATTATGCAGACACTGTTTCTTCTTTTTCTTTCCCTCTTTATATAAAGGGAAGAGAGAAGCGGAGATGGGAAGTCATCGCCCGGTGCAGGTGTTTTTAATTCATGAGCCTGCAAATCCTAAGTCCGAAGACCTGCCGATGTTACGTCGCATTAATCATCGTCGTCGCGAAATACCGCCGGTGATCCTCTGCGGCATCCGCCAATTAAGTTTGGATGCTCGATTCATGACAATTAAAAAGCATGTGCTGCTGACGGCATTATCCGTCACGGCTTTTTCAGGGTGGGCGCAAGACAGCACTTCCACAAACAGCAGCGATAATCTTGTCGTTACTGCCAACCGTTTTCCACAGCCTGTTTCTTCTGTTTTAGCGCCAACCGATGTGGTGACGCGTGACGATATCGACAGATGGCAGTCAAAATCCGTGGCCGATGTGCTGCGTCGTTTACCCGGCGTGGATATTGCCCAGAACGGCGGAATGGGCCAGCAGGCTTCGTTATTCGTTCGTGGTACCAATTCCAGCCATACCTTGGTGTTAATCGACGGCGTGCGGCTTAATCAGGCCGGTATTTCCGGCGCGGCCGATATCAGCCAGATCCCTCTTTCATTAGTTCAGCGTATTGAGTTTATTCGTGGCCCGCGTTCTGCGGTGTACGGTTCCGATGCGATTGGCGGTGTGGTTAATATTATTACCACGCGTGATAAAGACGGCACCACGCTCGGCGCGGGTGTCGGCTCCCATGGTTATCAGAATTATAATGGCTCTACGCAACAGACGCTGGGTGAGAACACCACGCTGACGGCAGCAGGGGATTACACCTATACCCGTGGCATTGACGTGGTCGCTGACGGCAACACCGGCGGCGTTCCTCAGCCAGACCGTGACGGCTTCATGAACAAGACGCTGTATCTGGCGTTGCAACACCAGTTCAATGAAGAGATCAGCGGCTTTGCCCGTGCCTATGGTTTCGATAACCGCACAGCTTATGATGCGTATTACTCGCCGGGCAGCGCGCTGATTGATACCCGTCAGCTTTACAGCCGTACCTATGATACGGGGCTGCGTTATGAAAATGGTATTTACGCGACGCAGTTAATTGGCAGCTACAGCCACGTCAAAGACTATAACTACGATCCGAAGTACGGGCCGTATGACGCTTCCGCATCACTGGATGATTCTGATCAGTACAACGTGCAATGGGGTAACACCCTGCAGGTCTGGAAAGGGGAAGTCAGCGCTGGTCTGGACTGGCAGAAACTGACCACCGAGCCGGGAACCAATTATCTGGCCGATGGCTATGACCAGCACAACACCGGCGTGTATCTGACCACTCAGCAAAAAATCAGCGATTTCACGCTGGAAGGCGCGGTTCGCAGCGACGATAACTCGCAGTTTGGTCAGCACACCACCTGGCAAAGCAGTGCAGCCTGGGAATTCATCGACGGCTACCGACTGATTGCTTCTTACGGCACAGCCTATAAATCGCCGAATCTGGGACAGCTTTATAGCAGCTATGGCGGCAACCCTGATCTTAAGCCTGAAGAAAGTAAGCAATGGGAAGGTGGACTGGAGGGGCTGACCGGTCCTCTTAGCTGGCGCCTGAACGTCTATCGTAACGACATCGATCAGATGATTGATTACGACGACTCGACCAACGTTTACTACAACATCGGTAAAGCGACAATTAAAGGAGTGGAATGGACAGGTTCCTTCGATACGGGTCCGCTGCAACACCAGATTACGCTGGAATATCTCGACCCGCGTGATGCGACCACCAACGAAATTCTGGCCCGTCGCGCCAAACAACAGGCGAAATATCAGATTGACTGGAATATTGCCGACATCGACTGGTCGATCAACTATCAATATCTAGGACAACGTTACGATACCGATTACGGTTCTTATCCTTATCAGACCGTTAAACTCGGTGGTGTCAGTTTGTGGGATCTCGCCGCATCATATCCTGTGACCTCACATCTGACGGTTCGTGGTAGAATTGCCAACTTGTTTGATAAAGATTACGAGACGGCTTATGGCTATGCCACACCAGGACGTGAGTTCTACCTCTCTGGAAGCTATACCTTCTGATACCACACAAGTTCCTGACCGCCCGACGGTGCTGGTTTTCGATTCCGGCGTCGGCGGGTTGTCGGTGTATGATGAGGTCCGGCAGATGTTGCCGGACCTGCACTATATCTATGCCTTCGATAATGTGGCTTTCCCCTATGGTGAAAAGTCTGAAGAATTTATCGTTGAGCGTGTCGTTGAGATTGTCAGCGCAGTGGCGAAGCGCCATCCCCTCTCTATTATTGTTATCGCCTGTAATACCGCGAGCACGGTTTCTCTTCCTGCCTTACGTGCCAGATTCAATTGCCCTGTTGTCGGCGTTGTTCCCGCAATTAAACCCGCGGCGAAATTAACACGTAATGGAGTGGTCGGGTTGCTGGCGACCCGCGCGACGGTTCAGCGTCCTTATACACATGATCTGGTGGCACGCTTTGCGACGGATTGTCAGATTCTGATGCTGGGTTCGGCAGAGCTGGTGGAACTGGCGGAAGCGAAGCTGCATGGCGAAGAAGTCTCACTGGCAGCATTGAAGAAAATCCTGCATCCGTGGCTGCGTTTACGTGAACCGCCGGATACCGTGGTATTAGGCTGCACGCATTTCCCGTTGCTTTCGCAAGAGCTGTCACAGGTTTTGCCCGACGGCACGCGTATGATCGACTCCGGTTCTGCGATTGCCCGCCGCGCACATTGGTTAATTGAGACTTCTCACGTCGCTATTCCAGAAAAAAAAGCCGGTGTTGAAATAGAGAGTGTCGCCTATTGCATGGCGATGACGGCAGAGGCGCAAAGTTTGCTGCCTGTTTTGCAGTCATATGGCTTCAGAAGTATCCAGGAATTGCCGCTTTAAACGCCATTTGATGAAAGATTCAGCGGTCAGTAAATTATTTGTATTTTAGGGGTTGCGGCCTTCTGAGAACTCCCTATAATGCGCCTCCACTGACCGGGAACAACGACTGACAAGTCGCCCGG
>NZ_SJOJ01000016.1 GCF_004330295.1 Rahnella victoriana | reverse complement strand
TATTAAGAGTACACTAATTATCACTACCGGAAGTATAAATATTAATGTCAGGCTAACATTCACATGAGTGACAACAGCTTAGGTCATAAAAATCATCATGCTCTCATCAAAATGACGCAAAAATAAGAATGCAACCTCATGAAGACAAAGGAATTATAATAACAAGCATCTTCTTATTAAAAATAACACAACTAAAAATCATCAAGTAGGAAACAATTACTTTAATAGATAATAATAAAAATAACAGCAACGTCAAAAGTAACGCTGCCCTCGTTTTTTATTAACAACCTGTTATTTATTCAGACTTTTATTTTGAAAGAATTTTTTAGGCTGTAATCTTCGGTCCAAAGTTGCTAGAAAACGATTGGCCCCGATAGCATTGTTCTGATCGTGCGTGGTTCCGCTGACCGCCGCGTATATACAAACCGAAGAGATCATCACTGGCGGGACAGCCAATGCGGTCGCGAACTTCACGGTGACCTACGAGTAAACGCGTTAACACTGACGGGCTCTTTTCAGGAGCCCGTCAGTTTTCTCATTGTGAATATGACGTCTTTGCCGCGTCCCTGATGTGTTGTATCCGGGAAGGCATCGCAGGATGCGTACTCAGCCAGTCAGGCAAATATCCCTTTATTTTCTCATCCTGCCCCTCTGCAGATAACCGGCTGTAAATCTCAGCCATCGGTTCCAGCGAACGCCCTTCCCGCTGCATTTCAGCTATTGCCCAGTCATCCGCTTCACGCTCCATCCCGCGCGAAAACTGTAACTCATTCGCCAGTGATGCGGTTTGCAACAGGGTATCGCCGATACCGCTCACGTCCCCCGTCATCCACAACAACGTCAGAGAGACCAGCGAAGACCTCACCAGCATGCGCATCGGGTGGCGGTAAGCGTGATGCCCCATTTCATGCAGCATCACCCCGGCCAGTGCGTCGTCTCCGGGGCTGAGCGCCACCAGCTTATCGCTGAGCACCAGCGTGCCATCCGCCAGCATAAAGGCATTGGCGACGTCCGGGATATTCATCAGCTTCAGCCGTACCGGTGTGCGGTCGTGCTGTAACGCAGGCGGAATAACGTGCTGAAAAAGTTGCTGAAGGGCTTTCTGCTTATCTTCCGGTAAGGCGGAATCCCTGAAATCACTGGCACGCAGAAGTGTCAGCGTATGACGCCCCAGATTTTGTTCTATCGCCGTGGGGATCCGCTGCGCAATCACATTGCTGGCCCACGGCAATAATCCGTAGATATAAAAGAAAATCAGCAGGCAGGTCGCTGCCAGTGTGAGAAGCACACCGCGTTTATGGCTTTCCATGCGGTATATCCAGCCCAGCCTGCGGTGCTGGCGCAACCAGTGGCGGAACGCGCTGTCACTGGCAGGCACAAAACGGCCGCCATCGGGGAACGTCAGAAACAGCGGGATCGTCCCCAGCGCATCAGATATTTCGACATCGCTGAGAGAAAACGTCGGGTTAAGGTTTTCAGCTTCCAGCGTCAGGTGCGGGTCATCCGCCAAAAAAAGGCGGGCAGCCTCACGTGCTGCCCGTCCCGGAGGCTGATAAAAGCCTTCAATGATCATGCATTACATTCCGACGCCGAGATCAAACGCCTGAGCGACTTCTTCCGCCACGGCGGTATTGGCATTGTCGGTATGCGCCTGAACTTCCAGCAGCGACAAATCACCAGTCACCGCGGTGCAGGCCGCCATATAACGTGCGGAGCGGACATGCGCGACCGGCGTCGCCAGCCCCAGCGAAAACACCACAATCAGGGCATTGGTGAACAGCAGGCCAAGATAAGAGGCGGTTTTCATGGAGGAGCGCAGTCTGACGCGGTCACCGATTTGCGTCTGGTTAAAGACGTAATTACGCACCGCGACCACCTGATAGCTCGCCACGACCAGTGCGCCGACAAACATAATGACGAAGGCCAGGATGAAGCTGAATAAATTGCTCATCAGCATCGCACCCGCCATGTCCTCAGACATGCCGCCCATATACGCCATTTGTAAGAGCGTGGTGAAGAATGAACCCATCAGCCACAGGGCGACGATCAGGAAAGGCAGGAATAAAACAATGCCCAGCAGGCTATATTTAATAAACGCCGCTTTTTTCAGATCAGCGCGGAAAGCGGTATTTCCGAAAAAGAGATTATTCACATACAGGTCGTGAGTCATGGCGCTGATAATACCCTGCACCGCAGCCACGCCCGGTACCAATGCCACCGCCACTAACACCACACTGATCAGGATCGCGCTGATACTGGCCATCTGAACGGCAATTAATACCACGGCCGTGATCGGAATATACAGCGCCAGCATTAACAGAATCGGACACAGATACATTGTCCAGTAAGCACGCCCGACTTTGCAGTGATAGTTAAAACGCACGCCACGGTAACTGGTCATGATGGCGTTATAACGCCAGCTGCGGATCACCACCCACGGCAACAACGCGAGGAAGGCCAGCGCGATGAGCAATGCCAGTTGCGGTAATATTGCGGCCAGAATATAGAAAACGATAATACCGCCCACCACCAGCAAACGCCCTTTCAATATCTGAATGGGTTTGGCGTGATAATCAAACCGGTCGCCATTAATTTCGGTATTTCCCAGGAAATAACGACGACGGCGAACGGTCGCCCATGCCGAATAAACCCCCAGAGTGATGATGGTTAATAATGCATTAACCAGCCATATTGCGAAATATTCTCCGCCCTTGCCATGAAAACGAACCTGATGAAGGTTATCGTTGAATTGATTATTATCTGACATTTTTATCTTTCGTCCTGAAAGGAATGGGAAACCGCCTTTCTTAAAATAAAGAAAGGGGCATAGCACATTGTGTAACGATGAAGATTTAATCATGTACCTGTACTTTCAGGCAATGGATTATTGCGCCTGCCAATGAAAAAAATTCTCATTTGAGTTAAGTAAAACCACCGGAGAACGCCTGCGGCGTTGCATCGGCACGCCCTAAAATGGTATTAAAACGGTCTGTTTGATTGCCTGTTATAGAAACTGAGTGAGTAACATGACGACCTCCCTGCCTGTCAGCGTGTTGGTGCGCCCGATCCGCCATGAAGATAATGCTGCCATCGCCAACGTGATCCGCCACGTTTCTGCCGAATTTGGCCTGACCGCCGATAAAGGCTATACCGTGGCTGATCCCAATCTGGATCACCTGTTTGAAACCTACAGTCAGCCGCGCTGTGCTTACTGGGTGGTGGAACTTGACGGGGTAGTCGCGGGCGGCGGCGGTGTTGCGCCGTTATCCGGTGCGGATAACGATCTCTGTGAATTGCAGAAGATGTATTTCATGCCTGCGCTGCGCGGTCAGGGGCTGGCAAAACGTCTGGCATTACAGGCCATTGAACATGCGCGCCAGCAGGGCTTTGGCCGCTGCTATCTGGAAACCACTGCCAGCCTGACACAGGCCATCGCCCTGTATGAGCGTCTGGGTTTCCACCACATTGACAGCGCACTCGGCAACACCGGCCATGTCGATTGTGAAGTGACGATGTTAAAACATCTCTGACACCGTTTTCGTTCTTTATTAGCTCTTTGCAAACAGGCATCTGAATGTTCACACATAAAGCCATTTCAGCGTTAAACGAACTGGAGCTGACGGTTTACAACTACATCGTCAAAAACGGCGATAAAGTGATGTACATGACCATTCGTGAACTGGCGGATGCCGCCGGGGTGTCCACCACTACGGTGTTGCGCTTCTGCAAGAAAATGGACTGCGAAGGTTACTCCGAGTTTCGTATCCGTTTTAAACTGTTTTTAGAACATGAAGAAAAACCGCCGGTGTCTTTTGGGATCAGCGAGATCATCAGTTATTTTAAAAGTATTAATAACAGCGAGTTCGATGAATTATTAGATAACGCGGCCCGCCAGATTGCCGGGGCGCAACGCATTATATTTGTCGGCGTCGGGACATCGGGTTCATTAGGAAAATACAGCGCACGTTTTTTCTCTAACGTCGGTAAATTCAGCACCTTTATTGATGACCCTTATTTTCCGATCAACAGCGACATGTATAAAGACGCCATTGCGATTATTCTTTCTGTTTCCGGTGAAACGGAAGAAGTGCTGCGTTTCGCCACCCAGTTCAGTCAGCACAATTGCAAGATCATCAGCCTGACCAACAGTGAGACCTCAACACTGGCGCGGATGGCAGACCTCAACATCTCCTATCACATGCCGCAAATTGTGCTTGAGGGGGAATACAATATTACCACTCAGATCCCGGTACTTTATATTATTGAGACCATCGGAAAAAAATTACCTTTAATAAAACGTGACACAGCGCAATGAAAAAACAGGGTGTTTTTAAGATGTAACAAATCACCCAACCTGTTTTTTGTTATATCGTGACAATACCCTTTCTTTTGCTACACTCCTGCCAACGAGTAAAAAAACAAAAAAGCTCACCTCTGTATACCCGCAGGAGAATAATAAATAATGGCCATTGATTACGCTCAAACAGCTCAGGATATTGTTAAATATATTGGCGGCGATAATAATGTGATTAGCGTCACACATTGTGCCACCCGATTACGTTTCGTTCTTAAAGATAATAAAGCCGTCGATAAAGAAGAATTAAAACGGGTGAAAGGCGTGATTACCGTGATTGAGGCCGGCGGTCAGATGCAGGTCGTTATCGGCAACCATGTCAGCGATGCCTATAAGCAGGTGCTGAAACTGATTGAGATTGATGAAAACGCCCCGGTCTCCGCGCCCAATGTCGGCATCGTCAGCCGCGTGATGGACGTGATCTCCAGCATCTTTACCCCTTTCCTTTATCAGCTGGCCGCCTGCGGTATCTTGCAGGGGATTATTTCCTTCCTGGCCGCCGTCGGGATTATGGACGCCAACAGCGGCACCTACCGTATTCTCAACTTTGTGTCATGGACGGCGTTTACCTTCCTGCCGGTAATGATTGCGTTCACTGCCGCGAAAAAATTCAACGTCAATCCTTTCACAGCGGTGATTACGGCCTGCGCGCTGATCAGCCCTGATTACATGAATATGCTAACGGCGTTTAAAATCACGTCGATCAATTCCGCCGATCCGGCCATGCAGCAACTGATGCGTGAAGCCGTGAGCAATCCTGATATCGCCAATATTCTGCAAAACGTGGTCGGTATTCCTGTGTCCGCGCCGACGCTCGATTTCCTCGGCATTCCGGTGAAATACCTCAGTTACACCGCGTCGGTTATCCCGATCATTCTGATGGTCTGGGCGATGTCGTACATCGAACATTTCTTCAATAAAGTCCTGCCGGTGGTGATCCGTAACCTGTTCACGCCGATGTTCTGTATCGCCATTATGGTGCCGATGACCCTGCTGGTGTTTGGCCCGGTCGGTAACCTGATTGGTGGCGCGATTGGCGGCGTGTACAACTACCTCTATCACCTCAGCCCGACCATTGCCGGATTCGTGGTGGGTGCGTTCTGGCAGCCACTGGTGACGCTGGGCGTTCACTGGGGCATTACGCCGGTCACCGTCGGCAACTACGCCACACTGGGTTACGACACCTTCACCGGCCTGCAGGCGTCAGCTGTCTTCGCGATGACCGGCAGCATGTTCGGCGTGTACCTGAAAACCCGCAGCCGCGAAATGAAAGGTATCTCATTGTCGGCTGGCGTCACCGGCCTGTTCGGTATCACCGAACCCGCCATTTACGGTGTGGCGCTGCGCCTGAAAAAACCTTTCCTGTGCAGCTGTGTCGCGGGCGGTATCGGCGGTGCAATTGCCGGTTCCTTTAATGCCGTTTCCTGGAGTTACTGCCTGCCGGGTATCGCCGTGCTGCCGGTGTTCTTCAAAGAAGGCCACATGCCGCAGTTCCTCGGTTTCCTGCTGTCGATTACCGTCGCCTTTGTGCTCGGCGCGCTGTTCACCTGGCTGGTCGGATTTAAAGATGAACCCGACGTTGCCGCGACCAAAAAAGTGCAGGCAGAAACCCGACGCGCCACACAGGCCGAAATGAATTAAGTCTTAAATTACAGTGTATCGGGCGGGAGTTTCCGCCCGCATCAAGGGAGAACGGAATGAGTCATCAGTTACCAAAAGATTTCTTATGGGGCGGCGCGGTTGCGGCGCATCAGGTTGAAGGCGGCTGGAACCAGGGCGGCAAAGGCATCAGCATTTGTGACGTCCTTTCCGGCGGCGCGCACGGCGTGGATCGCGTGATGACCGACGGCGTGCTGGACGGTTACAGCTATCCGAACCACGAAGCTGTCGATTTCTACTCGCACTACAAAGAAGACATCGCGTTATTCGCTGAGATGGGCTTCAAATGCTTCCGCACCTCGATTGCCTGGACGCGTATCTTCCCGAACGGTGACGAGTTACAGCCAAACGAAGCCGGTCTGCAATTCTATGACGACATGTTTGATGAGCTGCTCAAACACAATATCGAGCCGGTGATCACCCTTTCCCACTTCGAAATGCCATGGCATCTGGTGAAGGAATACGGCGGCTGGAAAAACCGTCAGGTGGTAGATTTCTTTGTGCGTTTCAGTCAGGTGGTGATGGAGCGTTATAAAGGCAAAGTGAAATACTGGATGACCTTTAACGAGATCAATAACCAGCGTAACTGGAAATACCCGCTGTTCGGTTATTGCTGTTCCGGCGTGGTGTTCACCGAGCATGAAAATCCGGAAGAAACCATGTATCAGGTGCTGCATCACCAGTTCGTGGCCAGCGCCAAAGTGGTGAAACTCGGCCATGACATCAACCCTGATTTCCAGATTGGCTGCATGATCGCCATGGTGCCGCTGTATCCGTTCTCCTGCCATCCGGACGACGTGATGTATTCCGTTGAGGCGATGCACGAACGTTTCCTGTTCAGCGACGTGCATATGCGCGGTTATTACCCGGCCTATGCCCTGAAAGAGTGGGAACGCCGTGGCTTCAACATCAAAATGGAAGACGGCGATTTGCAGGCGCTGCGTGACGGCTGCGCGGATTACATCGGCCTGAGCTATTACATGAGCAACGCCATTTCCGCGCACAATCCGAGTGATGATAACGGCTTGTCCGGCTTTGCGGGCAGCGTGCCGAATCCGCACGTAAAAGCCTCCGACTGGGGCTGGCAGATTGATCCGGTCGGTCTGCGCTACACCCTGAATATCCTGTACGAGCGTTACCAGAAGCCACTGTTTATTGTGGAAAATGGCTTCGGTGCGATTGATAAAGCGGGTGACGATGGCGTGATCCACGACGATTACCGCATCGCCTATCTGAAAGCGCACATTGAGCAGATGAAAAAAGCCGTGCTGGAAGACGGTGTGGATCTGATGGGTTATACGCCGTGGGGCTGCATCGACTGCGTGTCGTTTACCACCGGGCAGTACAGCAAACGTTATGGCTTCATTCACGTCGATAAAAACGATGATGGCAGCGGCACAATGGCACGCTCGAAAAAGGAGAGTTTCGGCTGGTATCAGAAAGTGATTGAGAGTAACGGGGACGTACTTTAAGAAGATGATAGCCAGCTCTCGCGAGCTGGCTTTATGGATTATCGGGCGCTCATCTGGAAATATGAAAACTCGCCGTATCCCGTATCAGAATTCACTTCTGACGCCGCCGAGTAAATGCCGGTTTTCGCCCCCACCCACTTCCCTGCAGAAATGGCTAATGGAGGTGCAACCGCTTTCCAGTCTTCGGTTTCGGCCTGTCTGAAAAAGAAATGGCAGATGCCACGTTGCAATACCTCTGCCCTGATGAACACCGCCTCATGGCGAATGAGTGCCGCCAGCACGGTTCTTTCCTGGCTCAGAACGCCTTTATCACTCATCCACCCGAAGTCAAACACCAGCACCCACTTGCCTTCCTGCTGGCACACCGAAACCGCGCCGTATCTTTCGCCATACATTATCAAACCACTTTGCTCACCGTCGTGGTTAAAATGCGGATCCAAACGTGTGGTCACCGTGAATTCTGGTGCCGGGAATTTCTGCAAAAGCAGTTGTGGCGTGTCATATAAAGACCGTGCGCCAAATGGACGGCAGGCCACTTTAAGGCCCGCCGGCGACGGGATAATCCAGTCACGTTGCGGGTTAGCCTGCCACTGCCATTGCAGACCGAAGCGCCCCTCTGCAAAACTGTCCGACGTTTGCGGATCGCATCGCAATCCGTGCGGATAGACGGCGGGTTTAACATACATGGATACCGGCTGCCCCAGTCCTTCAGCATTCATTTCTTCGCCGATTTCCGGCCAGTCGTCGTGGTTCCAGCGCAGGGGCTGCAAATGCACTATCCGGCCATTGTGGGCGGCATCCTGAAAATGAACAAACCAACATTCGCCATTTTTCAGTTCCACCCAGCCACCCTGGTGGGGACCGTTCACTTTCGAGGTGCCCTGATGCAAAACATCGCGAACCTCAAACGGGCCGCTCATCTGGCGGGAGCGTAATACGGTCTGCCAGCCACTTTCGACGCCTCCGGCAGGCGCAAAAATATAATACCAACCATTACGCCGGTAGACTTTTGGCCCCTCAATGGTCGGATGGGAAACTGCGCCATCAAAAATGATTTGGCCCTGGTCGAGCAGTGATGTTGCGTCAGGAGCCATTTCGCAAAGCTGTAACTGATGTTTGATCCCGGAACGGCTATAGGCAAATGCATGAACCAGCCATGCGCGCCCGTCTTCATCCCAGAACGGACAAGGGTCGATCCAGCCCTTCACCGCTTTAATACAATGCGGCTCGCTCCAGTCTTTAGCCGGATCTTCGGCGTAAGACATAAAAATGCCTTCATCGGGCATGCTGTAAAACACCCAGAACAAGCCCTTGTGATAACGAATACTCGGCGCCCAGATCCCTTTTCCGGGCTGCACACTGTCATAGGCCGGATAGTTAATCCGCTGCACAACATGGTTAATAATCTTCCAGTTCACCAGATCGGTTGAATGAAGCACGGGCAGACCCGGAATATGATTAAAACTCGAGGCCACCATGTAAATATCGTCGCCCACACAGACAATATCCGGGTCTGAATAATCTGCATGCAAAACAGGATTCTGATAATGCCCGTCACCCAAATCGGCATGCCAGCCAGAGTGGTTAGTCATCTCCATATCGAACTCCCCCTTATTTAACAACCATCACCGGATCCAGATTACCGGCTTCATTTTCCTGCTCGCGGACAATATCCCCACTGCGTTTCGCCAGATCGGTCTGAATATTCTTCATCGTGGCATCATCGAGTTTGTAGAAACGAGCCAGGAAATAGAGGATCAGATACGACACTGAAGGCCCAACGGTCAGAAGGCCAATAATGCCGGTGGTTGCCAGCGCTGTCTGTGTTTCTGCACCCGCATGATAGCCAAACCAGCCCAGTGAAAAGCCAACAAATGCCCCCGCAAAAGCCATACCCAGTTTTAAGGCGAACAGATTGCCGGAAAAAGACAGCCCGGTGATCCGCCGGCCTGTTTTCCACTCACCATAATCCGCCGCATTAGCCATCATGTTCCATTTAAACGGCTGGTACATCTGGTGTAAAAAACCAATGATGAAATACAGTGGAAAAATAACCGGCAGGTATTTCGGCGGGACAAAAAACATCACCACGCCCGCAAGGACCAACAGCAGATTGATATTCTTAAACATCGTCAGCGTGCTAAACCGTT
The DNA here is from genome assembly GCF_004330295.1 of Rahnella victoriana. Taxonomy (GTDB): domain Bacteria; phylum Pseudomonadota; class Gammaproteobacteria; order Enterobacterales; family Enterobacteriaceae; genus Rahnella; species Rahnella victoriana. Next base: position 119,885 of record NZ_SJOJ01000016.1, on the reverse strand, counting down.
TGGCAAAGTACCCCGCCGCTATCGCCCCAAATATCGTGCCGACTACGCTGGTAGTGATAAACGTACTTTTCATCGCCGTGCCACTGACCAGACTCTGTCCTTTATCCAGCATCAGATACGTCGCGTAATACAATGTCGCGGAACTGCGCATCACCCCGGCCATGCTGGAGAAAAAGGTAATGATGGCGACAATACGCCACTGATCGTTCGACAGCAGATTTTTCAAGTCACTGAGCACCGATACCTGACGGGTATCCTCCGCCGTGATCCGTTCTTTGGTGAAACAAAAACAGAACACCAGCATACAAACAGCAATCGCACCCATTACTGCCATCGTCGCCTGATATCCGGCCTGCAGATTTTCTTTACCGAAATAATCCACCAGCCACAAAGTGCCGACAGAAACCAGTAAACCTGCCAGGGAAGAAATAGTGAACCGATAGGATTGCGCAGACAGCCGGTCTTTATCATCCGTGGTAATTACACCGCCCAGCGCGCAGTACGGAATATTGATAAAGGTGTAACACAGCATCAGCAATGAATAAGTAATGTAGGCGTAAAGCAGTTTTCCGGAATGGCCGAAATCAGGCGTGGTGAAGGTCATCACTGCCAGCACGGCATAAGGAATAGCAAACCAAATCAGCCACGGACGAAAATGCCCCCAGCGGGTTTTCACGCGGTCCGCGATAATGCCAGTTAGCGGATCGCTGACGGCATCCAGAATGCGCGTAACCAGAAACATTACCCCGACAGCAGCGGCGGAAAGCCCGTAGATATCGGTATAAAAGTACGTCAGAAACATCGTCACTGAGGAATAAACAATCCCGCAAGCTGCGTCACCCATACCAAAACCGAGTTTTTCTATAACAGACAATTTCTTTACGGCTGCCATAATCTGACTCCACGTCATGAGGTAGAATATCTTTCAGAATTGGTATGTTAACTTTTGGCAGGTGTATTGAATTTAACCATATTTTGCTTATGGTTTATGAAATTTACCAAACGAGAGGCGTCTCACAAAGGAGGGGGGGGCAACAGAAATAAAAAAGGCTGCTTTATTCAGCAGCCCTTTTGTTTCAGATTCAGAAAAAATTAATGACGTTTTCCGTCATCATCTTCATCAACGACATCTTCGTCTTCGCCGTCTTCACCTTCTTCGTCGTCATCGCCTTCGAAGTAAGTGCCCCAGCCGTCGTAGCTGACGCCGTTGGCTTCGGCCAGATTCATCAGTTGCTCAACCTGAGTGTCGATCAGTTCCGCTTTCAGCGCGATTTCGCTGATCACGTCACAGCACATCACGACAGACCCGTCTTCCACTTCCAGCTCTTCAGCGTCAGTGACTTCATAACCCAGTTTGAAAGCTTCGACCGCCGCTTTCTCCAGCACTTCAAACTTCTCTGAAGATAAATGGTGTTCGATGGTGTAAAGCGCGTCAGGATCACTGCCATCATCCAGCAGTTCTTCGATGATTAAGCGAGTCTCTTCACGTTGTTCTTCAAGCAATTCACGGTTTGCCATATCTCTGTCCTCAATCAATGTGACGTTTGTACGCTATTTTCACACACCGCAGGGCGCGTCTCCACTATTAAAGAGAAAGTTTTCTCGCCGGGGTTGTATTTGCATATTCATCCAGTTAAATTGAATTTAAATTCAATCCGAAATGCTTACGCGCTATGGAGCGACATCATGAGTTTGTTGAGTAAACGTCATTTTCTCAGATTACTGGATTTTACCCCGTCAGAGATTTCGTCCCTGCTGAAACTCTCCGCAGAGCTGAAAGCCGCCAAGAAAAACGGCAGCGAAAAAGCCAGCCTGCAAGGCAAAAACATCGCGCTCATCTTCGAAAAAGACTCAACCCGCACCCGATGCTCTTTCGAAGTTGCCGCATACGATCAGGGGGCGAAAGTCACCTATCTCGGCCCAAGTGGCAGCCAGATCGGCCATAAAGAATCCATGAAAGACACCGCCCGCGTCCTTGGCCGGATGTACGACGGTATTCAGTATCGTGGTTATGGTCAGGAAAAAGTGGAAATTCTGGCGCAATACGCCGGCGTGCCGGTGTGGAACGGCTTAACCGATGAATTCCACCCGACCCAGTTGCTGGCTGACCTGCTGACCATGCAGGAGCATCTGCCGGGCAAACCGCTGAAAGGTATGCGTCTGGCCTATCTGGGCGACACCCGTAACAATATGGGCAATTCCCTGCTGGAAGCCGCCGCGTTATGCGGGCTGGATTTACGTCTGGTCGCGCCCTCCGCCTGCTGGCCGGAAGCCGAACTGGTCGCTACCTGCGAACAACTGGCCAAAGAAAACGGCGGCAGCATCACCCTGACGGAAGATATCGCGACCGGCGTGAAGGATGCCGATTTCCTGTATACCGACGTCTGGGTGTCCATGGGCGAGCCGAAAGAAGCCTGGAAAGAACGCATCGCTCTGCTGCGTCCTTATCAGGTCAACCGCGCGATGCTGGCGCTGACCGGCAATCCGCAGGTGAAGTTCCTGCACTGTCTGCCGGCGTTTCATGATGACCAGACCACCCTCGGCAAGCAGATGGCAGAAGAATACGGTCTGCACGGCGGCATGGAAGTCACCGATGACGTGTTTGAATCCAGTCACAGCGTGGTGTTCGATCAGGCAGAAAACCGTCTGCACACCATCAAAGCGGTGATGGTCGCCACCCTCGGCAACCTCTGATTTTTCTCCGGCGTGCAGAAAGGATGCGCTTCCTGCACGCTCCCGTCTTTACATCGTTTTGCACTTTATCCCGCCTGTTCCCGTCAGAAGACCTCATTTTCAGCTACCCTTTTTAGAGCGCTTTGGTTTTAACGTATCCAACAAAAAAACAGAAACGCAGTAAGAAGGAACCGATATGAGCTCAGTTAATCTTGAGTATGTCCTGCGGCTGGAAAGCCTGTTGAGCAGGATATACCCCAGGGAACACATCGCCGACCTGCTGAAAAAAATCCTGCATCTCGCCGACAAATGGAATTACGGCAAACACCGCACCACCCGCTGGGTGGATGGCACCAACATTTACCTGATTACCTACGGCGATAACATCCGCCACGGCGATCAGCCGCCGCTGGCGACGCTCAATCACTTCGCCAACACCTATCTGCGCGACATTATCAGTGATATCCATATTCTGCCGATGTACCCCTACAGTTCGGATGACGGTTTCAGCGTCATCGACTACCGGAAAATCGACGAACATCTCGGCGGATGGTCCGACATTCATCACCTTTCGCACAATTTCAACCTGATGTTTGACTGCGTGATCAACCACATATCCCGCTCAAGCGCGTGGATGAAAGGCTATCTGCACGACGATCCGTATTACAAAGATTATTTTATCGCCGCGAATCCCGAGCTGGATTACAGCCGTGTCGTGCGCCCGCGCGCCTCGCCGCTGCTCTCGCCTTTTATCAAAACCGACGGCACCGAACTCTATCTGTGGACGACCTTCAGTGAAGATCAGGTGGATATCAATTTCAAAAATCCGCAGGTGCTGCTGGAAAGTATCGATGTGCTGTTGCAGTACGCCGCCAGCGGCGGGCAGTCGATCCGCCTCGATGCGATTGGGTATATCTGGAAGGAAGCCGGGACGCGCTGTATCCACATGCCGCAGGCGCATAACATCATCAAAGTCTGGCGGACGATCCTTGATGAAGTGATCCCCGGCACGCGGATCATCACCGAAACCAACGTGCCGCATCACGAAAACATCAGCTATTTCGGTGAAGGCGATGAAGCGCACATGGTGTATCAGTTCCCGCTGCCGCCGCTGACCTTGCACGCCTTTTTGCGTCAGGACACCACCACGCTCACGCAATGGGCGCAGAGTCTGAACGCGGAAGCCCGCTATCCTGACACCACCTATTTCAACTTCCTTGCCAGCCACGACGGCATCGGTTTACGTCCGACAGAAACCTTCCTCAGCGATGACGAGCGCAAATTCATGGCGCAGGAAACGCTGCGTAAGGAAGGCCGCGTCTCCTATAAAGACAACGGCGACGGCACCCATTCGCCGTATGAACTGAACATCAATTACCTCAGCGCGCTGACCGAACCGGAAGACGATACCGAGCTGAAAGTGCGTAAGTTTCTGGCGGCGCAGGCGCTGTTGCTGTCGTTTATCGGCGTACCGGCGATTTATATCCACAGCCTGCTGGGCAGCGAGAACGATCTTGAGGGGATGCATCAGTCGGGGATCAACCGCCGTATTAACCGTAAAAAGCTGGATCTGCCGACTATCGAGGCCGAACTGGAAAAACAGGACGGTTTGCGTGCACGCGTGTTTTACGGTTTACAGGCTCTGATCAGACACCGCCGTGAGCATCCGGCTTTTTCGCCACAGGCCGGTCAGCGCGTGTTCGATCTGGGTAAATCGCTGTTTGCCATGGAACGTTATGATCCGATAACCGAAGATCGGATCAGCTGCATTTTCAATATCAGCGATCATTCTCAGATGCTGAAACTGGCGGTGGAAGGGAAAGATCTGATTGGCGGAGAAGTGTTTAACGGCCAGATGCGACTCCAGCCGTGGCAGGTGGTGTGGATCAAACATAAACTCAAAGCGCCGGAACGTCTCGGCAGGCTGCGTCGCTGGCGGATGAAGCTGATCAAGCGGACAAAACGCTACACGATCAGCGTGAAGCGCTCAATGCGCTGACGTTCATTTTCACTACCGCTTTACGCACGTTCGCCGGTTCGCCGACGGCGCACAGCGGCTTATGCACTTCGCCCGGATAAAACACCACGAAATCGCCGGTCTGCATAATCATGGTTTTTTCCTGCTCACCGGCAGCCAGAAACGCGATGTCTTTATCTTCCAGCCAGTCGGTATCGATATAACCGGCCGGTAAGTTGCTGAATGTCATGCCTTCGGTGCCGTTGAGGATAATCTGGATATCCAGATTACGCGCATGGAACTCAGCGCGGCGCTCAGCCTGCGGGGCCGTCATGTCATTGGAAATCAGCACAAACGCGTCGTCGCCACGGATATCGTGTTTGCCCAGCGGCGTGTCCGCAGTGATGTGTTGCTTAACGTATTCAATGGCCTCGCGCAGTTCTGCGGGCAGATAAGGGACGAGATGCAGTTGATGGATATTGCCGGTTATCATGGTTTTCCCTTCGCTAATGTGAAAATGAAATACTGTTTCAATGTCTGCCCATAGTAATGCACCCGAAGGCAACACCCTTTGATCCAGTTAACAGTTTTTGTCTTCGTTTTCCGTCATACCAATCGTTTGCCTTCAGGCCGTTTTTCCGCTTGATGTCGTCAATGACCCGCGTATAATGCGCCACAATTTGCCGGGAGAACCCATGAACAATCGCTACGTTTTGTGCTCAGATGATCGACCAAACACCGTGCCATCAGGCAGCCCGCTGCCGTTGTTCTTCCGTGGTATTGCCGTTTTACTGAAAGCCCCTCATTGAGGGGCTTTTTTTTGTCCGGAATTTGAGTAGCCGATTTTTTACGCGTAAAGAACAGGAGAATGACTATGGCCAATCCGCTGTATCAGAAAGACATCATTTCTATCAACGATCTCAGCCGCGAAGAGCTGGAACTGGTACTCGATACCGCTGCCAGCCTGAAAGCCAACCCGCAGCCTGAATTGCTGAAACACAAAGTGATCGCCAGTTGTTTCTTCGAAGCCTCAACCCGAACCCGTCTGTCGTTTGAAACATCCATGCATCGTCTGGGTGCCTCGGTGGTCGGTTTCTCCGACAGCAGCAACACCTCGCTCGGCAAAAAAGGCGAAACGCTGGCCGACACCATTTCGGTTATCAGCACCTATGTCGATGCGATTGTGATGCGTCACCCGCAGGAAGGCGCGGCGCGTCTGGCGACCGAATTCTCCGGCGGCATTCCGGTGCTCAACGCAGGCGACGGCGCGAACCAGCATCCGACCCAGACCCTGCTGGATTTGTTCACCATTCAGGAAACGCAGGGGCGTCTCGACAACATCAAAATCGCCATGGTCGGCGACCTGAAATACGGCCGCACGGTGCATTCCCTGGCGCAGGCGCTGGCGAAATTTAACGGTAACCGTTTCTACTTTATCGCGCCGGATGCGCTGGCGATGCCGGGCTACATCCTCAGCCTGCTGGAAGAGAAAGGCATCGAATACAGCCTGCACAGCAGCATCGAGGAAGTGGTGTCTGACATCGACATTCTGTACATGACCCGCGTACAAAAAGAGCGTCTGGATCCGTCGGAATACGCCAACGTGAAAGCGCAGTTTATCCTGCGCGCGGCCGACCTGACGAATGCCCAGCCGCACCTGAAAGTGCTGCATCCGCTGCCACGTATCGACGAGATCACGCCGGATGTCGATAAAACGCCTTACGCCTGGTATTTCCAGCAGGCCGGTAACGGCATTTTTGCGCGTCAGGCGTTGCTGGCGCTGGTCCTGAACGCAGACACTGCACAGTAAACTTGAGGAGAACACGATCATGACACACGACAATAAACTTCAGGTTGAAGCCATCAAATGCGGCACGGTAATTGACCATATTCCGGCGCAGGTCGGCTTTAAATTACTGTCCCTGTTCAAGTTTACCCAGACCGAACAGCGCGTGACCGTCGGCCTGAACCTGCCTTCCGGCGAACTGGGCCGCAAAGACATCATCAAAATCGAGAACACCTTCCTCACCGACGAACAGGTTAATCAGCTGGCGGTGTATGCCCCGCGTGCGACGGTGAACCGCATCGACAATTACGACGTGGTGAAAAAGCTGATGCCGACCCTGCCGGAGCGGATTGTCGGCGTGCTGCGCTGCCCGAACGGCAACTGCATCAGCCGTTTTGAACCGGTGGATTCCAGCTTTGCGGTCAGGCAGCGTGCGAACGGTGTGCATCTGAAATGCAAATATTGCGAGAAAGAGTTTGAGCATCAGGTCGTGCTGAACAACGATTAACCCTTTATACTGAGGGATAATTTTTTATTCACCTTAACTCAAATCAGGAGACATTATGTCCCGCGAAATCAGCACTGAAAACGCCCCTGCCGCTATCGGTCCTTACGTTCAGGGCGTGGATCTGGGCAGCATGATCATCACTTCCGGCCAGATCCCTGTGGATCCTAAAACCGGCGCTGTCGCTGACGATATTTCTGCGCAGGCGCGTCAGTCACTGGACAACGTGCAGGCGATCGTGGAAGCCGCTGGCCTGAAAGTTTCAGACATCGTGAAAACCACCGTTTTCGTGAAAGATCTGAATGACTTCGCCACCGTTAACGCCACGTATGAAGCCTTCTTCACCGAGCACAACGCGCCCTTCCCGGCCCGTTCTTGCGTTGAAGTGGCCCGTCTGCCAAAAGACGTGAAAATCGAAATCGAAGCCATCGCCGTCCGCCGTTAATCCGCGCCAGTGATGCACCAGACCAGCCTGCGGGCTGGTTTTTTTTGCCCTGTTTTCAGGCAAAGGATCCTTTTATCGCCCTATAATTAAGCAGACCTGCCTCATTTCCCCTGATTTTCTCTGCGTTTTGCACGCTGGCACACTTTATGCCTGATCTTCATTGTTATTGAACGATTCAATTGCGGCCTGTCCAGTTTGTGAGGTGATGATGATCAAGATTGACCTTTCCGATTCACCCTTTTTTGATGAGATGTTAATGGCTGAAGGGAAACACCGCAGCCATTATCAGGCCTACTGGCAGTGGTTGCAGCAAGCCGACCAACAGGCAGTTCAGCGCAAAAAAGAGGAAGCCGCGCTGCTGTTCCACCGGGTGGGGATTACCTTTAATGTTTACGGTGAAGATGATGGCGCAGAACGGCTGATCCCGTTCGACAGCGTGCCGCGCATTATTCCGGCCAGCGAATGGCAGATGCTCGATCGCGGGATCCGCCAGCGGGTGCAGGCGCTGAATGCTTTCCTGCATGATATTTACCACGACCAGAAGATCCTCAAAGCAGGGATCGTGCCTGCCGAACAGGTGCTGGCCAATGATCAGTATCAGCCCTGTATGCAGGGCATTGATCTGCATCGCGATACCTACGCGCACATTGCCGGTACCGACATGGTGCGCGGCGGCGATGGCGAATATTACGTGCTGGAAGACAACCTGCGTACGCCGTCCGGCGTGTCGTACATGATGGAAAACCGCAAAATGATGATGCGGTTATACCCCGAACTGTTTGCCGAGCAGCGTATCGCGCCGGTGTCCCGCTACCCTTCCCACTTACTGCAAACCCTGCGCGAAAGCACCACGGTCAATGATCCGACCGTGGTGGTACTGACGCCGGGCCGCTTTAACAGTGCCTATTTCGAGCACAGTTTCCTCGCGCAGCAAATGGGCGTTGAGCTGGTAGAAAGCGTCGATCTGTTTGTGAAAGACGGCGCGGTGTTTATGCGTACCACCGCCGGGCCCTGCAAAATTGACGTGATTTACCGGCGTATCGACGATGCATTCCTCGATCCGCTGGCGTTCCGCGCCGATTCGATGCTCGGCGTGCCCGGCCTGCTGTCGGTGTATCGATCCGGTGGCGTGGTGCTGGCGAATGCCATCGGCACCGGCGTGGCGGATGACAAATCGATCTACCCGTATGTGCCGGAAATGATCCGCTACTATCTGGCGGAAGATCCGATCCTCAATAACGTGCCGACCTGGCAATGCCGCAAGGAAAGCGATCTCTCTTTCGTGCTGGCGAATCTGGAAAAAATGGTGGTGAAGGAGGTTCATGGCGCAGGCGGTTACGGCATGCTGATTGGCCCGACAGCCAGTAAGGCGGAAATCGACCGCTTCCGCGAATTGCTGCGTACCCGCCCGGAAAACTACATCGCCCAGGAAACGCTGGCGCTGTCCACCTGCCCGACCTTTGTCGGCAACGGGCTGGCACCGCGCCATATCGACCTGCGGCCTTTTGCCCTGACCGGTGCGGAAATCCGTCTGGTGCCGGGCGGGTTAACCCGTGTGGCGCTGGCGGAAGGTTCGCTGGTGGTCAATTCATCTCAGGGCGGCGGAACCAAAGACACCTGGGTGCTGGAAGAAAATCCGACGGAGGATGACGCATGCTAAGCAGAACAGCCAGCGAACTGTACTGGATGGCGCGTTATCTGGAACGCGCCGAGAATATCGCACGCCTGCTGGACGTGACCAACAAACTGTCGATGATGTCGATCCGCGATGTCAGCGCCCGTGATGAAAATAACGACCTGCTGGTGCCGCTGACCATGACCGGTACGCGCACCTTATTCAGTGAGCATTATCCGCAGGAAACCATGAGCAATCTGCTCAACTTTTTTGCGCTGGACAGTGTCAACCACAGCAGCATTTTCAGCTGTTTGCAGATGGCGTGGAACAATGCCCATGCCGTGCGCGGCAGCCTGTCGTCTGAGGTCTGGGAAAGCATCAATGCCACCTGGATTGAGATGAAACTGATCCGCCGTCAGGGCGTCGGTTCTGCCGGAGCGGATTCCTTCTTCGACTGGGTGAAAGAACGTTCACATCTGTTTCGCGGCGCGATGTTCGGCACGTTGCTGCGCAGCGATGCACAGAATTTTATCCGCCTCGGCACCATGCTGGAACGCGCAGACAGCACCGCGCGCCTGCTGGATGCCAAAAACCAGTTACTGAATGCCGATGAAGATCCGGTGCGCGAATACTACCGGATGGATACCTTGCTGCGCGCCGTCAGCGCCCGCGAGGCGTTCCACACCCTCTACAAACAGCAACTCAGCCAGAAACGTATTGCGGAGCTGCTGGTGCTGCGCCGCGAGTTACCGCGCTCCCTGCTTTCCTGTGTCGAAATCATGGCCGAACAGCTGGAGGAAATCGGCGGCAGCGCGGGCAATTTGCCACGCCGCCGCGTCCATACCCTTCATGCACAACTTCGTTTTACCGAAATGGACGAGATCGTTGAGATGGGTCTCAGCCCCTGGCTGATGCAGTTTCTGGATCAGACCAACGCCATCGCTGAGAGCATTCATCAAACCTATCTGGAGGCTCAATAATGAAACTGAATGTCACACATCAGACGCATTACACCTATGCGCAACAGGTTAAACACAGCACGCAATACCTGCGCCTGACCCCGCAGGATTCCAGCCATCAGAAAATTTTATCCTGGGATCTGACCCTGCCGGAATACGCCACCCGCACGCTGGATGCCTACGGCAATGTGCTGCATGTTCTGACGCTCGATCAGCCTCATCAGGCCATCACCATTGAAGCCAATGGCGTGGTAGAAATTGAAGACAACACGGAAGATGACAGTTGCGGACACCTCTCGCCGCTGGTGTTTTTACGCACCAGCCCGCTGACGCTGGCCGACGGTGCCATCCGCGATTTCGCCAGCCGCTATTACCGGCCACAGGCGCAACATGAAAGTCTGTGCAATCTGATGGGCGAATTGCTGCTGAAAATGCCGTATAACCCCGGCAGTACCACGGTGAAAGACAGCGCCTCGCAGGCGTTTTCGGCACAGACCGGTGTCTGTCAGGATCACACTCACGTTTTCCTCGCCTGCTGCCGCAGTCTGGGCATTCCGGCACGCTACGTCAGCGGCTATCTTTACTCGGAGGATTCCACTCATGTCGCCATGCACGCCTGGGCGGAAGCCTGGCTGGATGACCGCTGGCAGAGCTTTGACGTCACCAACAACACCTGCAAACCGAATCAGCATTTGAAACTGGCTATCGGCATAGATTATCTTGATGCATGCCCGGTTCGCGGCGTCCGGCTGGGCGGAGGAAGCGAAGATATGCGCACTGTCGCGGCCGTCGCCATGCTCGACGTTCCGCAATGATCCTGAATGCCTGAGGAAACTTTTTTATGACTTACTGTGTGGCCATGCGCTTATCCTCTGGCCTGGTGTTCGTTTCAGATTCACGCACCAATGCCGGAGTGGACCATATTTCCACTTTCCGCAAGCTGCATGTCTTTCATCAAAGCGATGAGAGGGTGCTGGTGATCCAGAGCGCCGGTAATCTGGCGACCACACAGAGCATTATCAGTCTGCTGCACCGCCGCTGTCTGGATGATGAACGGGAAAACCTGCTGAACGTGAAATCGCTGTACGATGCCGCCAGCCTGCTGGGGGAAACGGTGCGTGAAGTGATTGCGCGGGACAGCGGTGCCAATCAGGGCGGCAACACCGATTTCAGCTGTAACCTGTTGCTCGGCGGCCAGATCAAAGGCGAGGGTCTGCGGCTGTTTCATATTTATCCGCAGGGGAATTTCATCGAAGCCACGCATGACACGCCGTATTTCCAGATTGGCGAAAGTAAGTACGGCAAACCGATCATCGACCGGGTGCTGAACTACGACACCGCGCTGGATCAGGCGATGCAATGTGCGCTGATTTCGATGGATTCGACGCTGCGCAGCAACCTTTCCGTCGGCCTGCCGCTGGATGTCATGACCTATCCGACCGACAGTTTCAGCGCCGCGCAGCAACATCGGATCACCGAAACGCACCCGTATTTCGACATGATCCGCAAAGGCTGGGGCGAGGGTTTGCTGAGCATTTTTGGTCAGTTACCGCCGCTGAAATTAGACGAGTAAATCCGCTTCTGGCGGAGTGATATCTCACTCCGCTGCTTTATTTTCATCCATCTTCTGAACTATCTTCTTCTCGACCTCGAACGGGTCGATACCGCGCAGTTGCAGGCGGCGGAAGCGGATGATGTTAAAGCCGTTCATGACCAGAAAACTGCCTTCGATAAGCGATCCGCCAATCGAACCGAGCCAGATGTTGTGCGCCACCCAGCAGCAGGTTGAGCACCACATTATGCATCGCGTGGTCAGCCCGCTGGTGCGGAACAGCGCCCAGGTGCTGACTACCGTGGCGCCGACCGGCAAAAGCTCCACCCAGTGATGGGCGCGGCTTAGCCCTAATCCCAGCGTCAGGACGATGAAAATTACCATGATCCACTGGTTACGGGTACGCAGGGAAATCAGTGTGCGCAGGGAGTTGAGTAAGGCGCTCATGCCCGCAGGCGCAGCACCCATCATCAGGAAATGCACGCCGATAATGGCGCTGTAAGCAGAAAGTTGTTGTTTAAAGCGGCGGTCGCTGCGGTTGAAAAACATCGTGATGCCGACCATGAAGGCCACAACACCAACTGACTGGGCAAACCAGTAATACGTCATTTGTCAGGAGTCTCATACGTGGAGTTCTTGCGCTGCAAAAGCAAACGGCGCTTCATAACTGAAACGCCGTTTCATCCTAACGATAAACCTGACCGGTTACAATGTGACACCGCTTTTAAAGATGGCTAATTCGCGGAAATCATTGAGTTCGTTTTTGGCTTTGCGCCCATCGGCGATCGCCACGATCAGATCCACAAATTCACCCAGCAGTTGATCCATGCTGACATCGTGGATCAGGCGTCCGGCATCAAAATCGATCCAGTGCGGTTTTTTGGTCGCCAGTTCACTGTTAGTCGCCAGTTTCACCGTCGGCACAAAACCACCGTATGGCGTACCGCGGCCGGTACTGAACAGCACCATATGGCATCCGGCACCGGCCAGCGCACTGGTGGCGACGGCGTCGTTACCCGGCGCACTCAGCAGGTTCAGACCCGGCGTGGTCAGACGTTCGCCGTATTTCAGCACGTCCATCACCGGGCTTTGACCGGCTTTCTGCGTACAGCCGAGGGATTTTTCTTCCAGCGTGGTGATGCCACCGGCTTTGTTACCCGGAGACGGATTCTCATAAATCGGCTGGTTATGTTCGATAAAGTACTGTTTGAAATCATTCACCATGTGAACGGTTTTTTCAAACGTGCCTTCATCACGGCAGCGGCTCATCAGAATGCGTTCCGCGCCAAACATTTCCGGCACTTCGGTCAGTACGGAGGTACCGCCGTTAGCGATCACATAATCGGAGAAGCGGCCGAGCAGCGGGTTGGCGGTGATCCCGGACAAGCCGTCAGAACCCCCACATTCCAGACCGAATTTCAGTTCGCTGAGTTTGCCCGGCACGCGTTTATCGTCACGCATCACGGCATACAGCTCGCGCAGACGTTCCAGACCGGCTTCCACTTCGTCGTCGAATTTTTGCAGCGTCATGAAACGCACGCGCTCTTCGTCAACGTCGCCCAGCGTGTCGCGGAACACGTCCACCTGATTGTTTTCACAACCGAGGCCGATCACCAGCACCGCGCCCGCGTTCGGATGACGAACCATGTTTTGCAGCATGGTGCGGGTGTTCACATGGTCGTCGCCCAGCTGTGAACAACCGAACGGATGGGTGAACAGGAAAACGCCATCGATGCCTTCCGCGTCATTGGTTTCTTTCAGGAAACGTGACTGGATCTGACGGGCGATCCCGTTGACGCACCCCACCGTCGGGATCAGCCACAATTCATTGCGGATCCCCACCTGTCCGTTTTTACGACGGAAGATCTGTACATCGCGATCTGCCATCTGTTCCGGCAGGCTGGCGAAATCCGGCTGATACTGGTATTCGTCCAGATCGCTGAGATTGGTTTTGCCGTTTTGTGAGTGGATATGCACACCCGGCTCAATGGCCGCCAGCGCATGCCCGATCGGCAAACCGTACTTAACAATGTTCTCCCCCGCCGCAATCGGGCGGAGGGCGAATTTATGACCTCGGGCCACAGGCTGCGGCAGGACGACGGTGTAACCGCCTGCTTCAACCTGCTCGCCTGCTTCGATGTCGCGCAGCGCGACAGCAACGTTATCAGCGGTATGAATTTGAATGATACTTTGCATAGATCGCTCTCTTAGCTGTAAGCCGCCAGCGCATCGCGCATGCCACGGTCTTCAATCGCCTGCAGTTGTTCGGTGACTTTGGCAGTCAGACCCGGCACGGTGTTCAGGTCACGTCCCCAGTGTTCTTCATCGGCCAGCACGGTTTCCACCAGCCCGATCAGCGGCAGACTGCCACTGCGCACATCGCCCCAGAGTTCGGAGAAACGGCTCAGCCAGTGTGCATCGTCCTGCAACGGATAGATTTCACCGTGACGCTCGCCACGATAAAACGCCAGCAGCGCCGCCAGTGCAAAGGTCAGACGCGGAGGCAGCATCTGGTTCTTTTCCTGACTCGCCAGCAGTTGCGGCAGAATACGGGTGCGGTATTTGGTCATGCCGTTCAGGGCAATCGACAGCAGCTGATGCTGAATGAACGGGTTGCGGAAACGGCTGAGTACCGCCTGGGCAAAGGACGTCAGTTCATCCTGCGGCAGATCCAGCACCGGCGAGATTTCCTCGGCAATGGCCAGTTCCACAAAGCGGCTGATCTGCGGATCATTCATGGATTCGCCCACGGTATTCAGCCCTGACAGGAAGGCCACCGGCACCAGCGCGGTGTGCGCGCCGTTGAGGATCGCCACTTTGCGTTCTTTGTACGGTTTGATGTCGTCAACCAGACGGATATTCAGCGGCAGTTTGTCCAGACGCAGTTCCTGAGCCAGACTTTTTGGCCCCTGAATGACGAACAGGTAGAAGTGCTCGGCGCTGTCAAAGAAGCTGTCCTGATAGCCCAGTTCTTCCTGCAGGCTGTCAATTTCGCTGCGCGGATAACCGGTCACGATGCGGTCAACCAGCGTCGAACAGAATGTATTACTGTTTTCCAGCCACTGCGTGAAGGCCGCAGGCAACGCCCATTGTTGCGCGTAACGCAGCACCAGTTCCTGCAATGCTTCACCGTTATAGTCGATCAGTTCGCAAGGCAGCAGCACCCAGCCTTTATCGGCCGCACCGGAGAAATGCGTGAAACGTTCAAACAGCAAACGGGTCAGTTTGGCCGGGAAACTGGCCGGAGGCGCATCTTCAAGGCGATCGCTTTCTACATAACTGATACCGGCTTCGGTGGTGTTGGAGAACACGAAGCGGATATTCGGGTCGCGGGCCAGCGCCAGATACTCATCAAACTGATGATAAATATTAATTTCGCGGTTAACGGAACGGATGATGCGGGTATCACGCACCGTTTCACCCTGTTCGTTCAGGCCGCTGATGATGGTGGTATACAGACCATCCTGCGTGCTGAGTGAAGGTGGGAAGTCGGTATCAATCGGGCGAATGACCACGATCCCGGCGTCCAGATCGGTGTGTTCATTCAGCAGGTCGATTTGCCAGTCAACAAACGCCCGCAAAAAGTTACCTTCACCAAACTGGATAATTTTGTCCGGATGTTGACGGCCAGGGAAGTCACGGCGATTTAACCTTTGCATCTCACATTCACCTTAATTTGCTCAGACTCCGGTCTTTGAGGGCGGGAAAAATGCCCCGTGGCCGTCGTTCTCTGTTGGGATAGTTAGTTGTTATTACAGTGTTTATTTCAGGAGCGCAGGGACCTGCGCTCCGTCGAACTACTTAATCTATGAAGCTCAGTTTTTGCAGATCAGTTCAGTTCAATCTGGAAATACTGTTTGGCATTATCGAAGCAGATATTTTTCACCATGCTGCCCAGCAGTTCGATATCTGCCGGTGCTTCGCCATCTTCCACCCAGCGGCCGATCATCTGGCACAGGATGCGACGGAAATATTCATGACGCGTATAGGACAAGAAGCTGCGGCTGTCAGTCAGCATGCCGACGAAACGGCTCAGTAAGCCCAGATTGGCAAGCTGGGTCATCTGACGTTGCATGCCGTCTTTCTGATCGTTAAACCACCAGCCGGAACCGAACTGCATTTTGCCCGGCATCCCTTCGCCCTGGAAGTTACCGACCATGGTGCCGATCACTTCGTTATCACGCGGGTTCAGGCAATACAGGATAGTTTTTGGCAGGCCACCGGCCAGACCCTGCGCGCCCAGCAGTTTGGACAGCGGTTCTGCCAGCGGCTGGTCGTTAATGGAGTCGAAACCGACGTCTGCACCAATCAGCTGGAACATACGGGTGTTGTTATTGCGCAGCGCGCCAATGTGGTATTGCTGTACCCATTCACGACGTTGATATTCAGAAGCCAGATACAACAGCACGCCGGTTTTGAACTGGGCAATTTCCTGCGCAGTTGGCGTTTCGCCGTTCAGACGACGGGCCAGAATGCCGTCCAGCGTGGCGTCATCCGCTTCGCCGTACACCACCACATCCAGCGCGTGGTCAGACACTTTGCAACCGTGCGCCGCGAAGTGATCCATACGTTTTTTCAGGGCATCACGCAGATCGCTGAAACGGGTAATAGAGACGTCAGCCGCCGCTTCCAGTTTCTTCATGTAATCCACGAACGTGGCCGCTTCAATGTTGAAGGCTTTATCCGGACGCCAGCTTGGCAGCACTTTAATGTCAAAACTGGCATCTTGTGCGACAGCTTTATGATGTTCCAGAGAATCGATCGGGTCATCGGTGGTGCCGACCATTTTCACGTTCATCTGTTTCATGATGCCGCGGGCAGAGAAGTCATCCTGCGCCAGCAGTTCATTACCGCGTTCCCAGATTTCGCCCGCCGTAGACGGAGAAAGCAGTTTTCCGGTGATACCGAACGGACGGCGCAGTTCTAAGTGCGTCCAGTGGTACAGCGGGTTACCGATCGTGTGAGGAACCGTTGCAGCCCAGGCATCAAATTTTTCACGGTCACTGGCATCGCCGGTACACATACGCTCAGGCACACCGTTGGTACGCATCGCGCGCCATTTGTAGTGATCGCCTTTCAGCCAGATGTCATACAGGTTTTTGAATTTGTAGTCCTGCGCAATCAGCTCAGGTGGCAAATGGCAGTGGTAGTCAAAAATGGGCTCATCTTTCGCATAGTCGTGATACAGGCGACGTGCGAATTCAGTGTCAAGAAGGAAGTCTTCCGTTAAAAACTGCGCCATCTTAAGTTCCTCATCATCAATTCTGTAGAGTTGTCACTCAATGGTGCGAAGTTATCACACCAATTTAAGCTATCGTCCAGTACTTTTTAACGCAGCAAAGCCGCTAAAACGCCTGATTTCATTCCAAAAACCCAAACTAATTCGCTGTAAAATAATGGCTTTATCACCATCCGGTACTGGTGCGTATTATCCTCACAATTAGAGTGTCATTTTGTGATGTTACTCAAACTTTAAATCTGTATGACAAGTTAATTCGTACCAAATGTGACAAAAGCCCCGTTGTCGCTTTATTTCGGCTTTATAGCGCCTTTCGCCCCGTCCCGCCGTCTTCCCTGCCAGGGCAGATCGCCGCACAGCAAGGCGCAGGCGATCGGTTCGTTCATTCGTTGTACAGCCTCTTTCTCATAAGCGAACAAATAAGGTCGTTCATTAACTGTTCGTTTTAAATGTGATCGTTTCGTAAAGTTGTTACACCAATTACGTTTCGATAATCAGGTTGTCATTGTTACTCATGGGCGAAAAAGTGTGAAGCCGATCAAACGAAAGGCACTTTTCATTGTAAAATCAAGTAAATAAGTCTGTAGTTAAAAAAGTTAAGTAACCACACAATTTAAATGTGGTTTTGTGATGTCATTCAAATTTTAAATCTGTATGACAAGTTATCTTTGCATCGCCCGGACAAGAGCGTCAGAGATTACCTGCCACGTCCTTTCGCTGTTGCCCGGGCAAAACACTTCCCTGGCGCACTCCGCCCATGGCGAAGCAGTAATTCTGGTGTTCAGGACGTTCATCGGACACTTACGCACAGATAACAATAACGCAGTGCGTAATAGCACGGGCAGCTCCCAGTGAAATCATCTGGCGGCGACATTCCCGGAAAACACGTTAAGGAAAGCCAGAACCCCATGCTTGTACAGGTGGTGAGAAATACGCCCTGACAGCCTGACGCTGTCATCGCCGGATTATTTACTGGGAGAGAGTTAAATGGGTAAGATTAAAGGGTTACGCTGGTACATGATCGCACTGGTCACATGCGGCACTGTATTAGGTTATTTAACACGTAACGCCATTGCCGCCGCAGCGCCAACGCTGATGAGCCAGCTGAACATCACCACACAGCAATATTCTTATATTATAGCCGCCTATTCCGCCTGCTATACCCTGATGCAGCCGGTGGCCGGTTATGTCCTTGACGTCATGGGCACCAAAGTCGGTTACGCCATGTTCGCCGTGATGTGGGCCGTCTTCTGTATGGCGACCGCGCTGGCAAGCAGCTGGGGTGGCCTGGCCATCGCCCGCGGTGCGGTCGGTATGGCGGAAGCCGCAATGATCCCTGCCGGTCTGAAAGCCAGCAGCGAATGGTTCCCGGCAAAAGAACGTTCTATTGCCGTCGGCTACTTCAACGTCGGTTCCTCTATCGGCGGGATGATTGCGCCGCCGCTGGTCGTCTGGTGTATCGTGATGCACAGCTGGCAGTTAGCCTTCATCATTACCGGTGCGCTGAGCCTGATCTGGGCACTGAGCTGGCTGGTCTTCTACAAGCATCCTAAAGATCAAAAGAAACTCAGCCCTGAAGAGCGTGAATACATTCTGGAAGGTCAGGAAGCACAGCATCAGACCGACAACGGCAAGAAAATGTCTGCCTGGCAGATCCTGCGTAACCGTCAGTTCTGGGGCATTGCGCTGCCACGTTTTCTGGCTGAACCAGCCTGGGGGACATTCAACGCCTGGATCCCGCTGTTCATGTTCAAGGTGTATGGCTTTAACCTGAAAGAAATCGCGATGTTTGCCTGGATGCCGATGCTGTTTGCTGACCTCGGCTGTATCCTCGGCGGTTATATGCCACCCTTGTTCCAGAAATACTTCAAAGTGAACCTGATCGTCTCCCGTAAAATGGTGGTGACGCTGGGTGCGGTACTGATGATCGGCCCTGGCATGATCGGCCTGTTCACCAGCCCGTACGCCGCTATCGCTTTACTGTGTGTCGGTGGTTTTGCTCACCAGTCACTGTCCGGCGCGCTGATCACGCTTTCCTCTGACGTGTTCGGACGTAACGAAGTGGCGACTGCCAACGGTCTGACCGGTATGGCGGCCTGGATGGCCAGTACCATGTTCGCTCTGGTGGTGGGTGCGCTGGCCGATACCATCGGCTTCAGCCCGCTGTTTGCAGCCCTTGCGGTCTTCGACCTGCTCGGTGCCATCATCATCTGGACTGTGTTGCAAAACCGCTCAGCCGTCGAACCTCAACCGGCTACGCTGCACGCTGCGAAAGCCTGATCCACGGTTATCAGCCCGGTAAGATCCTTTACCGGGCTTTGCTTTTTTCTGACATTTCTCCCACTCCTTTCTGGCTAATGCACGGTGCATCAACCTTTCGTAAAACGTATACTGGTACTTGTATAATAAGTTCACAGGTCTGTCCGACACTCACTTCTTACAGGTTTCACTACTTTAAAGAGCACTCATATGGAATCCACAGACACCAGACGCCTATATCAACAACTGGCTGCCACGCTCAAGGAACGCATCGAAACAGGTTTATATCCGGTTGGCGAGAAGCTGCCTGCCGAACGTCTGATTTCGGATGAAATGGATGTCAGCCGCACCGTGGTGCGCGAAGCGATCATCATGCTGGAAGTGGAAGGTTATGTAGAAGTGCGTAAAGGGTCGGGAATTCATGTGATGTCAAACCAGCAGCGTCATCTTGTCGTGCCCGATTGCGGCAGCGAGTTTGGCACCGCCGGTCCGTTTGAGTTGTTGCAGGCACGCCAGTTAATCGAAAGTAATATCGCTGAATTCGCCGCCACGCAGGTGACCAAGCAGGACATCATGCGTCTGATGGAAATTCAGGAGCACGCCCGGCAGGAAGACCGCTTCCGTGATTCTGAGTGGGATTTGAAATTCCATGTGCAGGTCGCGCAGGCTACGCAAAACAACGCACTGGCCACCATCGTCGAGAAGATGTGGAGTCAGCGTTTGCATAACCCTTACTGGCGCAAGCTGCATGAACACATCGACGAGAAGTCGATCGAAAGCTGGTGTGAGGAACACGATCTGATCCTCAAGGCGTTGATCCGTCGTGATCCGCACGCCGCCAAGCTGGCGATGTGGCAGCATCTGGAAAACACCAAACAAATGCTTTTCCGCGCCACCAGTGATGATTTCGAGTTTAACGTAGACCGTTATCTTTATTCAGAAAACCCGGTCGTTCATCTCGATCCGCCTTTGCTGAACAGCAAATAAATTCCACTTAAGGCAGGTTTTCTTCCCCAACCTGCCTTTTTTCTCCCTCTGTGCCCTTCTCCCCCTCACCTGTCAGATACTGTCGGGTAGTGTCAGTCAATGTAAAACCCTTTTCCATAACGTGCTGCGGACTTAAATGATCCGTCGCAACGCGCTATATTTACCTGTCTGAGGTATTGTTATTTTGTTACAGTTAGACCACTTTTTTTACCCGTTCAGGCCGTGTGTAACACGCCGTAAAACGTGTAAACCCCCGAACCGCGTTTGACCAGAAAGCCCGCCAGGGAAGAGGCGACCTTATCAGCAAAACAGGCTGCGTCGAGACACATTCTCCGCTGATGTTTTTTTCGCTGACCCACTGCAAATGATGGAGTTTTACGACACAGATGGAAATTATCAGTTCGCTTATCGATGCCTTGTGGCAACAAGATTATAAAACCCTGGCTAATCCGCAGTTGGTCTGGGCGTTGTACCTGATTTTATTCATGATTATTTTCCTGGAAAATGGTTTGCTGCCCGCTGCGTTTTTGCCGGGCGACAGCCTGCTGATTTTGGTTGGCGTACTGATTGCCAAAGACGCGATGAATTTCCCGCTGACGATTTTCCTGCTCACCAGCGCCGCCAGTCTGGGCTGCTGGCTGAGTTACGCACAGGGGAAATGGCTCGGCAACACCAGGCTGGTTCAGAGCTGGCTGGCACATTTACCGGTGCATTATCACGAACGCGCCCATGCGCTTTTCCATAAACACGGGCTTTCCGCGCTGTTAGTGGGCCGTTTTCTGGCCTTTGTGCGCACCCTGCTGCCCACGATTGCCGGTCTGTCTGGCCTGAGCAACAGCCGCTTTCAGTTTTTCAACTGGGTCAGCGGATTGCTGTGGATCCTGATCCTGACGTCGCTGGGCTATTTCCTCGGAAAAACGCCGCTGTTCCTGAAATATGAAGATCAGGTGATGAACTGCCTGATGCTGCTGCCGGTGCTGTTGTTGATCGGCGGACTGGTCGGTTCGATTGTGGTGCTGTGGCGTAAAAAACACGCTGACCGCCAGAACAAAGGCAAAAACGCATAATGAGCCGCAGATTTCTCAAACGTTCATTTATCTGGCCTGTGGTGCTGATGCTGCTGGCCACGGCCGCGGTGCTCGGGCTGGCGGTGTCCCGTCTTCCGGCGCCGGCCAGCGCCCTGCAAATCCGTCCTGCCAGAGCAGGCGTCGCGCTACCCGACGGTTTTTATGTCTATCAGGGCCTGAGTCAGCGCGGCATTCATATCAAAAGCATCACCCCGCTTAACGACGGTCTGGTGGTACAGCTGGATTCCGCCTCACAACGCAAAATGGCCGAAACCGTGTTGCAGGATATTTTACCTGCCGGGTTCGTGATCCAGTACTGCGAACCGCCGCACGCCAAAGCCTGGGTGGCGAAACTGGATCGTGACCGCCTCAAGTTCGGATAAGCCAGCGCTCAGGATTTGTCTCATATCACCATATATTCAGTGGTGATATGATTGAGCGGCTAGTTATTCAAAAAACACATCAACAAATGGAATTAAGTGCCACACTCACTTAATGGTC
Organism: Rahnella victoriana; assembly: GCF_004330295.1. Taxonomy (GTDB): domain Bacteria; phylum Pseudomonadota; class Gammaproteobacteria; order Enterobacterales; family Enterobacteriaceae; genus Rahnella; species Rahnella victoriana. Next base: position 98,340 of record NZ_SJOJ01000016.1, on the reverse strand, counting down.
AAAAGGAAGCCCGACGATGAAATTCACTTTATCTGCCCTCACGCTTGTCCCTGCCTTACTGTTCACCACCGCTGCTCTGGCCGCACCTCAGCATGAAAGCTGCGTCACCAAGCAACAGGAAATCCAGAAACAGATCGACGAAGCCCGTGCGCATAAAAACCAGAACCGCGTTGACGGTCTGGAGAAAGCCTTGCGCGAAAATCAGGCGCATTGCACCGATGCGGGTCTGAAAGCGGAAAACCAGAAACGTGTTGAAGAGAAACGTGAAAAAGTTGCCGAACGTGAGCAGGAGCTGAAAGAAGCTCAGGCGAACGGTGATCACGAGAAAATCAGCAAGAAACAGCAAAAACTGGAAGAAGCCAGGTCTGAACTGAAAGAGGCTGAAAGCCGTTAATCGCTTGTCAGCCTGACAGATTTTGTCTCACGCCATAGCGGATTTTTCAGTGAACTTGCCTTTTGAAACAGACAATTCGCATTTGCGATCACCTGAATATCCGCTATGTTAAAAGTTCGAATCAGTTAACGTATGGAGTGACTTACACATGGCTAGTAATACATCAGAACAACTGCGCGCTGAACTCAAGTCATTGGCGGACACCCTGGAAGAAGTTCTCCAGACCTCTACCGACAAGCCGAAAGCTGAACTCGACAAACTGCGTGGCAAAGCAGAATCCCTGCTGAAAGATACCCGCGAACGTCTGAGCGATACAGGCGATAAAATTGCCTATCAGACTAAAGAAATTGCCGGCAAAGCTGACGATTACGTGCATGAAAAACCCTGGACGGGCGTCGGTATTGGTGCCGCGGTCGGTGTTGTGATTGGCGTTCTGTTAGCCCGTCGCTGATTATGCCTGAACCGATCAAACCTTCACCGCAAGGTCCGGGTAAAGGGCTGTTTGACATCGTTTCCCGCATCGCCACCGTGGTGGTGAGCATTGTTGAAACGCGTGTCCGTCTGGCCGTGGTTGAGCTGGAAGAGGAAAAGGCCAATATTTTCCAATTGCTGCTCATGGCTGGCATTACCCTGATCTTTACTGCCTTTGGTCTTATGAGTCTGCTGGTTGTTTTATTCTGGGCCATTGACCCGGCCTATCGTCTGACGGCGATAGCCACGACAACCGGCGTTTTACTGCTTCTGGCCGTGATCCTCGGCGCGATGACGCTGGCGAAAGCCAAACGTTCAACCCTGCTGAGCCTCACCCGTAAGCAACTGGACGTCGATCGTGCCCTGCTGGAAAAGGATGACGAGCAATGAGTATTCCGAACCGTGCTGTCGAAAAAGTCAGGTTGCTGCGCAAGATTGAACGTCAGCGCGGCGAGCTTTCTCAGGCCGGTTCAGACTGGCTGGAGGCCACTGCCAAAGTGGATCACTACTGGGTAAAACTGGTGGATATGCGTAAATATCTGGTCGTAGGCTCAAGCCTGCTGGCGGTTTACGGTATCCGTCATCCCAGTGCCGTTATCCGCTGGTCCCGGCGTGCTTTCGGCATCTGGGGTACGGTCAAATTGTTCCGTAAAACCATCGGCAACAAATAGCGCAACCTCCTTCCTGTAAAAAGGGCTGACTGGAAACAGGCAGCCCTTTTCTTTTTGAATAACAATCTGGTGGCTGTTCAATTTATTTGAATCATTCAGACAGATTTACTTGCTAACATAACTTATTCATCCGACTTATTATCTCGTCATCAACTGATGCGGTAACGGCAGGAAACATTTTCCGACCGTACCGGTAATACTTAAATAATTGAGCCTGATTTGGGCTACAGGAATGATGATGAACAAGTTAAACGACACAGCTTTACTGGTTGCCCGTATTTTGATGCCAATTCTGTTTATTGTTGCAGGCTGGGGAAAAATTAACGGTTACACCGCAACGGCGGGTTACATGACATCCATGGGCGTGCCAAGCTTCTTCCTGCCACTGACTATCCTGCTTGAATTCGGCGGCGGTCTGGCGATTCTGTTTGGTTTCTTTACCCGTACTACTGCGCTGATCACGGCCATCTTTACTATCCTGACCGCCCTGATCTTCCACACTGATTTTGCACAGGGCGTGAACCAGATGATGTTCATGAAAAACCTGTCCATCGCGGGTGGTTTCTTCGTCCTGTTTGCTTCCGGTCCTGGCGCATTCAGCATCGACCGCCTGATCAAGAAAAACTGGTAATTGCTCCGACACCAGGGCGCAGTAACCAGACTATAATGAAATAAGACAAGAATACCTGCAGGGCGATGTGATTTATCACCTCGCCCTTTTTTATGACGTATCTGCACATCTCCCCTGAATCATTCGGGTTGCATCAAAGCGGCTCAAAGGAGGATGGGAAAGGAGGAAACATGGGACAACTCGTGAATGGCGTTTGGCAGGACACCTGGTACGACACCAAATCGACCGGCGGTCATTTCAAACGTTCAGCAGCGCAGTTCCGCAACTGGATCACACCGGATGGCGCGCCGGGCGAGCATGGCGTCGGGGGCTTTGCCGCTGAACGCGACCGTTATCATTTGTATGTTTCGCTGGCCTGTCCGTGGGCGCACCGCACTTTACTGATGCGTACCCTGAAAGGTCTGGAAGACATTATTCCGGTGTCTGTGGTACATCCACTGATGCTGGAACACGGCTGGACATTTGGTACCGACTTCCCGGCTGCCACTGGTGATGATTTGTATCATCTGAATTACGCCTATGAAATCTATCTGCGGGCGCAGAACGATTACACCGGCCGCGTCACTGTGCCGATCCTTTGGGATAAAAAACAGCAGACCATTGTCAGCAATGAATCCGCCGATATCATCCGCATGTTCAACAGTGCATTTGATGCCACGGGTGCCAAAGCCGGGGATTATTATCCGCAGGCGTTGCGCTCAGAGATTGATGCAATTAATGAATGGGTGTATCCGCAGATCAACAACGGCGTGTACAAGGCAGGGTTTGCGACGTCTCAGGAAGCCTATGATGAGGCGGTTGATGGCGTGTTTGCAGCGCTGGAACGCGCCGAGGAGTTACTGGGCAAGCACCGCTATCTGACCGGCAATCATCTGACCGAAGCCGATCTGCGTTTATGGACCACGCTGGTACGGTTTGATCCGGTGTACGTCACGCACTTTAAATGCGACCGCTACCGCATCAGCGATTACCCGAATCTGTACGGTTTCCTGCGGGATATCTACCAGATGCCGGGGATCCGCGACACGGTGAACTTCGCGCACATCCGTCATCACTATTTCCGCAGTCACGCCACCATCAATCCGTACGGCATCATTTCCACCGGACCGGCGCAGGATTTAGACTCTGAGCACGGCCGCGATACCCGTTTCTGATTTCGTACCTCGCCTTCCCCTTTCACAGGGGGAAGGCGTGGGTAGGGGCTTGCTCTATGACTTCGCTTCCCGCGTCGCCAGTAACCGGGGAATTTCCCGCAGGAACCAGGCTTTTGCCTCGCCCATGCTGTCACGACGCCACGCCATGATAATGTCAGTTTCGCGGTTATATTCCGCACTCACCACCCGCAGACGCCCTTCCTCGATGTCTTTTTCCACCATCGGATAAGGCATCGTCGCCACGCCTAATCCCGCCAGCAAGGCTTTGCGCTTCTCTTCAATGGTACTGACGGTCAGACGCTGCTGTTTATCCAGCAACTGCACGGTTAAGACCGGACGCTCACGGGCAGTATCCGCCACCGCAATCCCGCGGTATTTCACCCGGCTGACTTCAGACAACGGCTCGGCTTCGAGATGGATCGGATGATCCGGCGCGGCCACATACACGCTGACCAGCTTATACAGTTTGCGGCTGTTGATTTCAGTCGAGGAACGGAAATGCATATCCGGCGCGATCACGATATCCGCGCGGCCCTGCTCGAGGCGCTCCCACGCACCGGCCAGCACTTCGGTGATCAGCGAAACCTGCGTATTGGCTTTCAGCGCCAGTTTTTCAATCAGCGGGAACAGCTGCGCGGCAGGCGATAAGGCTTCACAAACGATGGTGATGTGCGTTTCCCAGCCGCGAGCTAACGCTTCGGCATCCACCGTCAGTTTGTCAGCGGCTTCCAGCAACACACGCCCGCGTTCGAGCAGCATCCGGCCAACATTGGTGAATTTTGTCCGATGACCTGAACGGTCAAACAACACCACGTCCAGCTCTTCTTCCAGTTTCTGCATGGTGTAGCTCAGTGCAGACGGGACGCGGCCCAGCTCATCAGCGGCGGCGGCAAAACTCCCTCTGCGGTCAATCGCATCCATGACCCTTAAGGCTTCCAGTGTGAGTGCGCGATCCTTAGCCATTCTCTTCTCTTTCAGGAAATTTGAATATAGCGACCAGATTAACTGGCTAACAATCACACGTCCAGACGCTTACCATTTATACATCGAAATTTTTAAGAGAGGCGACCGCCATGATTACCAGCAGAACGGCAAAAGAGTGCGGTACCGCTGACTTTGGCTGGCTCCAGGCGCGGTATACATTTTCCTTCGGCCATTACTTTGATCCCAAACTGATGGGCTATGCGTCCCTGCGCGTCCTGAATCAGGAAGTGCTGGCGCCCGGTGCCAGTTTCCAGCCACGCACCTATCCGCGTGTGGATGTGCTGAATCTGGTGTTACAGGGGTCGGCGGAATACCGCGACAGCGAAGGGAACAGTATCCGGGTCAGCGCCGGTGAAGCGGCGTTGCTGTCGACACAGGCGAATGTCACGTACAGCGAACTCAATACCAGCGCCAGCCAGCCGCTGACGCGCATGCAATTGTGGCTGGATGCCTGCCCGGAACATGAGAATCCGTTAACCCAGAAAATGGTGCTGCCGGAAGCCGCGCATTTCCTGCTGGCCTCGCCGGACGGCGAAACGGGCAGCCTGCAATTGCGGCAAAATGTCTGGATCCACCAGCTGACACTGGCGGCGGGGGAAGAGATAACCTTGCCCGTTCGCGGACCCCGCGCCTATTTGCAGTCCATTCACGGGCAGATTAACGCGCAGGGTTCGGTCAGCCACGAATCACAAAAACTGGCCTGCGGCGACGGCGCGTTTATCCATCAGGAAAACAGCCTGACCGTTTCTGCCAGCACGCCATTACGGGCGCTGCTGATTGATATGCCGGTGTAGAACGTCCCCTAAATCATTCAAATTGCAGGAAGGCGGCAAACGAATGAATCCCGATGAACTTACTGAAGTCAGTGATTCGGGTGAGTAAGGGCAGCCAGCGCACCAGCAGTTTGAAGGGTGACGGGAAAAAGACGAAAGCCCGCGCAGATTGCTCTGCGCGGGCTTTCTTTTTGACGAGGGAGTTGACCGTTAAGCCGGGTTCTGTCGTGGACAGTCATTCGTCTAGGCCAGCAATCGCTCACTGGCTCAAGCAGCCTACCCGGGTTCAGTACGGGCCGTACCATGTGAACCCCTATTTGGCCTTGCTCCGGGTGGAGTTTACCTTGCCACGAACTGTTGCCAGCCGCGCGGTGCGCTCTTACCGCACCCTTTCACCCTTACCTGATCCCGCTTGCGCGGGCCATCGGCGGTTTGCTCTCTGTTGCACTTGTCGTAAGCTCGCGCTTCCCAGGCGTTACCTGGCACCCTGCCCTATGGAGCCCGGACTTTCCTCCCCTCCTTCTGTCTCCCCCGAAAGGGACGGCAAAGAAGCGGCGACTGTCTGGTCAACTCCGCGGCGGATAATAGGGTATTACGCCCTATTTGTCACCCTCTTGCTCATCAAGCGCATATTTATACAACGCATTCTTTTTCACGCCGTGGATTTCGGCGGCCAGCGCGGCGGCTTTTTTCAGCGGCAGTTCTTTTTGCAGCAACGCCAGCGTGCGCAGGGCTTCCGCCGGTAAGGCTTCGGTATCCACCTTATGGCCTTCAACGATCAGCACCATTTCGCCGCGACGGCGCGTTTCGACTTCCTGCACCCACGCCAGCAGTTCGCCCACCGGCGCGCCGTGAATATTTTCCCAGGTTTTGGTCAGTTCCCGCGCCAGCACCACATAACGCTCAGGCCCCCAGACCTCCACCATGTCCTGCAAACTGTCCAACAGGCGGTGGGTAGATTCGTAGAAAATCAGCGTGCGCGGTTCTTCGATCAGTGCCTGCAACGTATCCTTGCGGGATTTGGTTTTGGCGGGCAGAAACCCTTCGTAACAGAAACGGTCCGAAGGTAAACCGGCGGCACACAACGCGGTGATCGCCGCACAGGCACCGGGCAACGGCACCACGCGGATCCCGGCTTCGCGGCAGCGACGCACAAGGTGATAGCCGGGGTCATTGATCAGCGGTGTACCGGCATCCGACACCAGCGCAATGGTCTGGCCTTCCTGCAATTTTGCCAGTAAATGCTCGGCTTTCTGCTGTTCGTTGTGGTCATGCAGCGGATACATTTTTGCGCTGATGGCGAAATGTTGCAGCAGCAATCCGGTATGGCGGGTATCTTCTGCGGCAATCAAATCGACACTGTTCAGAACGGCCAGCGCGCGTTGGGTAATATCCCTTAAATTGCCAATTGGCGTGGGTACGATGTACAGCGTTGACGCAGAAATATCTGCTTGATCGTCTTGATTCATTGTTTCATCCGGATTGCCGATTTAATATTGAGCATCTTGAAAAAACATCACTGGAAACTGAATGCCTTCCTCAATGACCTTTCGTACCCGTTCGGGACGTTTACTCCCTGCCATTATCGTGGCGATGCTTCTTGCCAGCTGTACCGGTCAGGCGCCACAGGCACCGACTGAAAGTGTCCAGGGTGCAGCATCCGGCAGCTCTGACTATTATCTGCAGCAGGCGCAGCAAAGCGGTGATGATAACAAGGCTGACTGGCAATTGCTTGCGGTGCGTGCCCTGATACGTGAAGGCAAAGTGCCTCAGGCGGCTGAGCAACTGGCGAAAGTGCCGCAAAATCTGACGGACGCACAAAGCGTTGAGCAGAAACTGACCAGCGCAGAAGTGCAGGTGGCGCAGAAAAATGCGCAGGCCGCCGCAACCACACTCAGCCAGATAGACCCGTCAAACCTGACCAACGATCAGAAAGCGCGTTACTATCAGGCGCAAATCGATGCCAGTCAGGGCCGCACCAGCCTCGGCCTGATCCGCGCTTATATCGCGCAGGAACCGCTGTTGCAGGGCAAACCCCATCAGGACAACATTGATCAAACGTGGATGGCGCTGACCCAGATGTCCGCGCAGGATGTCAACAGCATCGTGATCAATGCCGATGAAAATACCTTGCAGGGATGGCTGGATTTACTCAGCGTCTGGCAAAGCAACAAGCAGGATCCTGATCTGCTGAAAGCCGGTATCAAAGACTGGCAGCGCCGTTATCCGGTGAACCCGGCAGCGAAAACCCTGCCGACGCAGCTCAATAATGTGCTGAGCTTCCAGCCTGCCTCGACCGGTAAAATTGCGCTGTTCCTGCCGATGAGCGGTCCGGCACAGGTTTACGGTAACGCCATTCAGCAGGGCTTTACCGCTGCCATGAACGGTCAGGTCAGCCAGCCAGCACCACAGGCGGCAGCGGTTGATCCTAACGCCCAACCGCAGGATCAGACCGACCCGAACGCGGCGGTCAGCACATCTGCGCCAGAAGCCGCAGCGCAGGACACGCAGCCACAAACCGATCCTGCTCAGGCTCAGCCTGCGGCAACCCCTGCCGCTGCGCCCGTAGCCAGCAGCAACGCGCAGGTGAAAGTGTATGACACCAACGGTCAGCCTCTGGCCGCGCTGCTGACGCAGGCGCAGCAGGATGGCGCGACGCTGGTTGTCGGTCCGCTGCTGAAAGATCAGGTCAACGAACTCTCTTCTGACCAGACCCCGCTGAATGTTTTAGCGCTCAATCAGCCAGAAACTGAGAAAAACAGCCCGAATATCTGTTACTTTGCGCTCTCGCCGGAAGACGAGGCACAGGATGCTGCGCGCCACATGTGGTCTGAGCAGAAACGTATGCCGCTGTTACTGGTTCCGCGTGGCAACTTCGGCGACCGTATCGCGCAGGCTTTTGCTAACGAATGGCAGAAACTGGGCGGCGGCACCGTTCTGAAACAAGGTCTCGGTTCAGGCAGCGAATTGCGTTCTTCTATCGGCAGCGGTATCCGTCTGACCGGTACACCGGTCATCGCCACTGATGCCGCCGCGCCGGCACAAGCACAGGGCGTGACGATTGGTGGCATTACCATCCCGGCTCCGCCGACAGATGCCCAGATTACACAAGGCAGCACCGGTGGCAGCGTGGATTCCGTTTACGTGGTGGCGACGCAAAGTGAACTGACGCTGATTAAACCGATGCTGGATCTGGCCGTGAATGGCCGCGCGCATCCGGCTGTCTACGCCAGCTCCCGCAGCTATCAGGCAGGTGCAGGCCCGGATTATCGTCTTGAAATGGAAGGCGTGCAGTTCAGCGATATTCCGTTGCTGGCGGGCGGCAATCCGGCACTGATGCAGCAAGCCACTGCGAAATTTGGTAACGACTACTCGCTGGTTCGCCTTTACGCGATGGGGATTGATGCCTGGAGTCTGGCGAATCATTTCTCCCAGATGCGCACATTGCCTGGCTTCCAGGTATCCGGCAGCACCGGCGATCTGAGCGCCAATAGCAACTGTGTGATCCACCGTAAATTGCCGTGGCTGCAATACCGTCAGGGTTCGCTGGTGCCGGTTTCTTCCTAAGAGAAAACTGAAACAGCCGCGCCGGGATCGGAATTCTCAGCCATTACAGGTACAAGGACGTACTGATGAAGTCTTTTTTGTCAAAAACGCGGGCATGCGGCGATAAGTATGAAACGTTTGCACGACGTTATCTCGAAAAAGCCGGGTTAACCTTTGTGGCGGCCAATGTGGCCTGCCGTACCGGTGAAATTGACCTGATCATGCGTGACCAGCAAACCTGGGTGTTTGTTGAAGTCCGTTACCGGCGCAACGACAGTTTTGGTGGCGCGGCGGCCAGCGTAACGGTTCAAAAACAGCAGCGCCTGTTACGCGCTGCGTCCTTCTGGCTTGCAGGACACAACGCAAGCTTTGACACATCATCTTGCCGTTTTGATGTTTTTGCCATCACCGGCAGCCAGATAGAATGGCTGCGTGATGCCTTCAATGCGGAATAAATATTACGACGACTGACTGGACGAAAACCCGTGCTGGATAGAATCAAAGTCTGCTTTACAGAAAGTATCCAAACTCAGATTGCGGCGGCAGAAGCCTTGCCAGACGCGATTTCCCGCGCCGCGATGACGCTGGTGCAATCGCTGCTCAACGGCAATAAAATTCTGTGCTGCGGCAACGGCACCTCTGCGGCAAATGCTCAGCATTTTTCCGCCAGTCTGATTAATCGTTTTGAAACTGAACGTCCGAGCCTTCCTGCAATCTCATTATGTGCAGATAACATTGTGCTGACGGCGATTGCTAACGATCGTCTGCATGAAGAAATTTATGCCAAACAGGTGCGCGCCTTAGGTCAGGCGGGCGACGTTCTGCTGGCCATTTCTACCCGCGGCAACAGCCGTGATATTGTCAAAGCCGTTGAAGCAGCGGTAACCCGTGATATGACCATTGTGGCATTAACAGGTTATGACGGCGGCGAGCTGGCGGGTTTACTGGGGCCACATGATGTGGAGATCCGTATCCCTTCCCATCGCAGCGCCCGCATTCAGGAAATGCATATGCTCACAGTCAACTGTCTCTGTGACCTGATAGATAATACGCTGTTCCCACACCAGGACGATTAAGGAGATCCAATGAAGGCGAGTCCTCTCTTTGCTGTATTGTTAAGCGCCCTTCTGTTACAAGGCTGTGTCGCCGCTGCAGTTGTTGGTGCAGCTGGCGTTGCCACAAAAACAACGACTGACCCGCGTACGGTCGGTACTCAGGTTGATGACAGCACGCTGGAAGCCCGTGTTTCCAACGCGGTAAGCAAAGATAAACAACTGAAAGATGAAGCCCGTATCGTGGCTACCGCGTATCAGGGCAAAGTCCTGTTAACCGGCCAGGCACCGACTGCGGATATGGCCGCCCGCGCGAAACAAATCGCATTGGGTGTCGACGGCGCAACGGAAGTGTATAACGAAATCCGCACCGGTAAGCCGGTGAGCATGGGCACCGCGTCAATGGACACCTGGATCACCACCAAAGTCCGTTCGCAGTTGCTGACCAGCGACTCGGTCAAATCGTCTAACGTGAAAGTCACCACCGAAAACGGCGAAGTGTTCCTGCTGGGTCTGGTCACGCAGGAAGAAGGTAAATCAGCGGCAGGGATTGCGGCAGGCGTGAGCGGTGTGAAACACGTCACCACGGCGTTTACTTACGTTAAATAATCCGCCGGTCATCACGAAAAAGGACAGCCATCAGGCTGTCCTTTTTTTTACTGTAAACATCACCCGCTCTAATGCAGTTTATGCTCGCGCAGGAAGGATTCGCCGCCGAGCTGGCTCATCTGACGCAGGATCCATTGCTGCCGACGCAACACATACGCCGAAGGGGCGTTCACTTTGAACAGATGCGGATTCGGCAACACTGCGGCCAGTAACGCGGCCTGAGACGCAGTCAGGCGGCTGGCCGGTTTATGGAAGAAATGCTGCGCAGCCTGCTCGACGCCAAACACGCCGTCACCAAATTCCACGATGTTCAGGTACACCGTCAGGATGCGACGTTTCGTCCAGACGGTTTCAATCCCCACGGTCAGCCCGGCTTCCAGCCCTTTTCTCACCCAGCTGCGCCCGTCCCACAGGAACAGGTTTTTAGCCGTTTGCTGAGACAGCGTTGACGCTCCGCGCATTTTTCCGCCGTCTTTATCCAATACAGACTGAATGGCTGCAACGTCAAATCCCCAGTGCTCAGGGAATTTCTGATCTTCTGCCGCCATCACCGCCAGCGCCATCGGTGAGGAAATCTCACTCATCGGCACCCAGTCTGAATGAGCCACGTAGCCAAAATCGCCGGTCAGCCATGCTGAAACCTGGCGTTCCACCATCACCGCAGAGAAAGGCACGGGTAAAAAAGAAAAAAGAAGAATGCCTCCTACCCATAAGCAGAGTAACAGTATTAATGCGCGTTTGATCCATAACAGCGGCGTACGCAGCAGCCCTTTTCGGGTAATTTTATTCATTTGCCTCTTTCCACAACACATCTGACCATCTAATCATTCTCATGAAGAACCTGTAAAATCAGGCTAGCGAAATGCTTCGCAAGATTGCTAACAATCAGGCAATAATGATGAAACTTTTACTTACATTTGGGAAAGAAAATTCTGATTTGATCATTTCCATCAACGGGTTCCAACACTCAGCCTAAAATTATCATTTTTTTCAATAAGATGCTTTTTTCGCCAAAAAAGTAAAATCCTTGTGAACAAATCAACAAAAAATACATTAGCCACGCTTATGCTTCGTTACTGCGGAAATGAATAAATTCTCGCCGGTTATTCCGCAATGAGCGACCTGACTAAGTCAAATCTGCTACCTGTAAACCGTAAAAAATCAGCAGGGTGTACGTCTTTTTGTCGGACAAAAAACACACCACCCTAAGTGAAATTTTTTCATTTGAAATAAAATTCACCTCTTTTTTGGCTCCGGTATTCTCCCGTCGTCAAAAAAAAGACTTATACGATGCATTACAGAGACTTGCCAGTGATTTTGGGTTTTATACAACCGGTTTCATAGCCGGATATGTCGCAAAATCAGCGGTAAAACAGCCTGTGATTGTTCACTTCCATAAGTAAAATTGCATGTGACCAATACAACATCAGCATGCTTCATTTGTATTCTGTCAAAAATCCTGCGATAAAGGCTTGATGTTTTGTATAGACAAAGACTAATCTACATCACAGTTTTTAATGAATGTTGTAACAGTTCTGCTTATATTTGTTATGTTGATTGCTACAGGATGTATTAGACTTTAAGACTGAATTCCAAGACCTGCGAAAACCGAACCCTAAAAACTATCGTGGGTTACCTCTTTCCCTGGTGTTGGCGCAGTATTCGCGCACCCCGGCCTCGGCTGGGGTTATTTTTTTTCAGCGTTTGCCGTCCAGTCGCGTAACACCTGAATGTCATTGCGCCATTCTGCCTTCAGCTCATCAATCCATTCCTGCACGTTATCCCACCAGGCTGGCAATGTCGGCGTCTGGATCTGCTGGGCCAGTTGCTGCAAATGTTTCAGGCCAACCGAACCCGCTGCCCCTTTGATTTTGTGACCTTCTTCGGCAATGCCTTTCTGATCGCGCGCCGTCATGTTGGAATCGAGAACGGCCAGATAGCCCGGCATCATTTTTTCAAACATATCTGCACTCTGATAAATCAGTTTCGCGCCAACCAGGTCGATGTACTGCTCAAGCATGGCGGTATCAAGCAACGATTCACTGTCTTTCATCACTACGGGCTCCAGTTCCGGTTCACGAACGTCTGGCTGATGATCCCAGAATTGTTGGATCATCGCGGTCAGCGCAGAAACAGACAGCGGCTTGCTCAGCACATCGTCCATTCCGGCATCGAGATACTCTTTTTTGTCTTTCAGCACGTTGGCCGTCAGGGCAATCAGTGGCGGCAGATGCTGTCCGGCGTAATCGGTGCGCAGCTTACGGGCGATATCCAGCCCGGTCATGTCCGGCAACTGGATATCCAGCAGGACCAGATCGAATTCGTCCGGATCAAACATCTCCAGCGCATCATGGCCGTTCATTGCCACCTCCACGCTGTTACCCAACTTCTCCAGCACCGAACGCGCCACAATGACGTTCAGCTCGATATCTTCCACCAGCAGCACGTGCAGCGCCGGTAACGGCATATCATCGTCGTCATCAGTCAGTGCAGCCGGCGCATCCAGCGTTGGCGCCCGTACAGTAAGCGTAAAGCAGGAACCCTGACCCGGCACGCTGCTGACGGAAATATCGCCGCCCATCGCCTGCGCCAGACGTTTTGACACCGCCAGCCCGATGCCCGTACCGGTCGCCGGTTTGCCGCCGTTCTGATCTTTCACCTGATAATACATGGCAAAGATTTTGTCCTGCTCATCCTGCGGAATGCCCAGACCAGAGTCGCGCACCACAAACCGCAGCATATCGTTCGGCTCATAATGCACGCTCAGCACAATTTCCCCTTCGCGGGTGAATTTGACGGCGTTGCCGATCAGGTTCCATAGAATCTGCCGCAGGCGCGTGCCGTCTGTCGTAATGCTGCGTGGCAACGGCAGATCCGGCTCCATGATAAATTTCAGCCCTTTCGGCTGCGCCAGCAGGCCGGAGAGGTTTTCAAGGTCGGTCAGGAATTCGGTGAAATCGACAGGCTGGTTATCGAGCTGCACTTTACGGCGCTCAATTTTATCCATTTCAATAATGTCGTTGAAGATATTGCCGAGGGTGATGGCGCTGACGTGAATCGTTTTCAGATAGCTGTGCTGTTCTTTGTCCAGCTCGGTATCGAGCAGAATGCGGCTCAGGCCGACAATGCCGTTAAGCGGCGTACGCAACTCGTGGCTGATCGTAGAAATAAACGTGGTCTTCTCACGGCTGGCGTTCTCTAACGCGTCCTGATAACGCTTACGCTCGGTAATATCGCGTCCGAAGCCCATCAGTCCGTGTCGTTTACCGATACGGTCGTAGAACGGCACTTTACGCAATTCGAAGCAGGCTTTACGCCCGTCGGGATAAACCAGCCATTGTTCGTAGGTCAGGGACACGTTGTGACGGAACACCTTCTCGTCGGTTTCCACCACTTTCTCGGCGATGTCCGGAGTGTAGACATCGTCCGGGGTCAGGCCGATCAGCTGCTTTTCGCTTTTGCCGGTCAGCAGTTCCATCGCCCGGTTACAACCGGAGAATTCTTTGTCTTCGTTTCGGTAATACACCAGGTCCGGTGAGGCATCGAGGAAAGAGCGTAATAATGCAGATTGCTGACTCAGTTCGATCTGCGCCTGCTCGCGGTGCTGCATTTCGAGTTTCAGCTTATCGACCACCGCCAGACGCGCTTCTTCCGCTTTCACTCGGTCGGCGATTTCCTGATTCAGCTGGGTAATGTTGTCTTTGAGTTGCTGATTCAGTTCGAGATCGCGGTGGCGCATTTCTTCCAGTTTATCGACCAGACGGGCTAAACGCTGGCGTGACTCTTCTAACTGCTCCACCACCACTGACAGGAAGTAAACCGCCCAGGGTGTGATCAGCAAACCAAAGAAGATAGAACGAACGACGTCGATACTTTCCACCTGCCCGCGCAGGAGCATGGTGACCGCCATCTGGACAATCATCGCCAGCACCACCAGCGCAGACGCCAGCAGCAGCGAGAATCTCACCAGCCCCAGCTTGACCATCAGATCGACATAATACTGCGCTAAAACCCGGATTTGCTTCATAACGGTTCCCTTAAAACGAAGTCATCTGAATCATACCGCAAAACCTCCCCGGCGTGATGGCGGGGTAGAGATTGCCCATGAAGTTTGTGAGATGCACCTTGCAGGGGCTTGTCATGGTGCAATGCAGGAAATAAGGGCAGAGTTATTGACTATTATCGGCGGGGATATTATTAATATCGGCCGGCTTTATCAGGCTGACCGCGTTGCCAACTGCCGTCCGGCTAACATTTTTTCCTTTTATCCTCCGAATACCTTCCCTCTCGGCGCATTTCGCGCAGGCATAACTATTCATTATTACTGCAAATAAAGTCATTCGTGCCTGTATGAATAATTCTTATTACAAACACCGGTCTGACACATTATTACGGTCAGGTTAAAAACAGTGACAAACCGCATGTGCACAGTGTTTTCCAGTATAAAATACTGGTAATTACGCCCCTGCCAGCACGGTGCGGAGATCTTACGCTTTCCCCATAGTGAGTCAGCTCACACTTTATGCGCATGACCCCATCGAAAATATGCCAATAAAAACGCCATAATTCATATATATTTCAAATAATTAAAGTCCTTTATATCACTTTTAATATAACTTAAATCGCCATTTGACCTGTCTGTGCTTTCTCGCTAAGTTGGGAGTCCGCTGGAAGCAATCTCGACGGGTGAGCAACTCGTCATATTTATGCAGTAATTGAAGACTCCCTCATTAAAACAAGTCAACCACCACTTGTGAGAACCATCACGAGAGGCCTTTGACGGAGATGCCCGGGCAATCAACGCACCGCAAGAGTGCGCGAAATTGCGGACAAACCTCCGTCTATAAGACCGCTCGCGGTTGGTGTGAGAGTCTCGCAGAGCCTGGGGAGGTTCACGTTATGTTGTACGATAAATCCCAAGAGAGGGACAACTGTGGTTTCGGCCTGATCGCCCATATAGAAGGCGAACCTAGCCATAAGGTCGTGCGTACTGCAATTCACGCACTGGCCCGCATGCAACACCGTGGCGCGATCCTTGCTGACGGCAAGACCGGCGACGGCTGTGGCCTTCATTTACAGAAACCTGACCGCTTCTTCCGCATGATTGCCGAAGAACGTGGCTGGCGTCTGGCGAAAAACTACGCCGTGGGCATGCTGTTCCTCAGCAAAGATGAAAAAGAAGCTGAGGCGAGCCGCCGCATTGTAGAAGAAGAATTGCAAAACGAGACGCTGTCCGTGGTGGGCTGGCGTGACGTTCCGACCAATCCGGACGTACTCGGTGAAATCGCGCTTTCCTCCCTGCCTCGTATCGAACAAATTTTTGTCAACGCGCCTGCCGGCTGGCGTCCGCGTGACATGGAGCGTCGCCTGTATATGGCGCGCCGCCGCATTGAGAAACGCATTCAGGATAAAGACTTCTATGTGTGCAGTTTCTCCAACGTGGTCACGATCTACAAAGGCCTGTGTATGCCTGCGGATCTGCCACGCTTCTATTTAGATCTGGCCGACCTGCGTCTGGAATCGGCCATCTGCCTGTTCCACCAGCGTTTCTCGACCAACACCGTGCCGCGCTGGCAGCTGGCTCAGCCTTTCCGCTATCTGGCGCACAACGGTGAAATCAACACCATCACCGGTAACCGCCAGTGGGCGCGTGCCCGTGCGTATAAATTCAAAACGCCGCTGATCCCCGATTTGCAGGACGCGTCGCCTTTCGTCAACGAAACCGGTTCGGACTCCAGTTCGCTGGATAACATGCTGGAACTGTTCCTGGCGGGCGGGATGGATTTGCTGCGCGCCATGCGTTTGCTGGTGCCGCCTGCCTGGCAGCAAAACCCGGACATGGACGATGACCTGCGCGCGTTCTTCGACTTTAACTCCATGCACATGGAGCCGTGGGATGGCCCGGCCGGTATCGTGATGTCAGACGGTCGTTACGCCGCCTGTAACCTCGACCGTAACGGTCTGCGCCCGGCGCGTTATGTCATCACCAAAGATAAGCTGATCACCTGTGCGTCTGAAGTTGGCATCTGGGATTATCAGCCGGACGAAGTGGTCGAAAAAGGCCGCGTCGGACCGGGCGAACTGATGGTGATTGACACCCGCAGCGGCAAGATCCACCACTCCGCGGAAACCGACAACGACCTGAAAGGCCGCCATCCTTATAAGCAATGGATGGAGAAAAACGTTCAGCGTCTGGTGCCGTTCGAAGACCTGCCGGAAGACCAGGTCGGCAGCCGCGAGCTGGAAGACACCTTGCTGGAAACCTTCCAGAAGCAGTTCGGCTACAGCAGCGAAGAACTCGATCAGATCATCCGCGTACTGGGTGAAAACGGTCAGGAAGCCGTCGGTTCCATGGGCGACGATACCCCATTTGCCGTGCTCTCCAGCCGTCCGCGTATCGTGTATGACTACTTCCGTCAGCAGTTTGCGCAGGTCACCAACCCGCCAATCGATCCGCTGCGTGAAGCCCACGTAATGTCTCTGGCGACCAGCATTGGCCGCGAGATGAACGTGTTCTGTGAAGCAGAAGGTCAGGCTCACCGTCTGAGCTTCAAATCGCCAATCCTGCTGTGGTCTGACTTTAAACAGCTCACCACGCTCGACAGTAAACACTATCGCGCTGAAACGCTGGATCTGACCTACGATCCGAGCGAACAAAACATGGAGCAGTTCGTCCAGAAACTCTGTGACGAAGGCGAACAGAAAGTGCGTAACGGCGCGGTTCTGCTGGTGCTGTCTGACCGCAATATTGCCCCGAACCGTCTGCCTCTGCCTGCGCCAATGGCCGTCGGCGCACTGCAATTACGTCTTGTGGAAAAAAGCCTGCGTTGCGATGCCAACATCATTGTTGAAACCGCCAGCGCCCGTGACCCGCACCATTTCGCCGTGCTGATTGGTTTCGGTGCCACTGCGGTGTATCCGTATCTGGCCTACGAAACGCTGGCAAAACTGGTCGACTCTCAGGTTATCGAGAAGAAATACCGTGAAGTGATGCTGAACTACCGTAACGGCATCAATAAAGGCCTGTACAAGATCATGTCCAAAATGGGCATTTCAACCGTCGCCTCTTACCGTTGTTCCAAACTGTTTGAAGCGGTCGGTCTGGCGAAGGATCTGTGCAACACCTGCTTCAACGGCGTGGTCAGCCGCATCGGCGGTGCCGGTTACAGCGATTTCGAACAGGATTTGCTGAACCTGTCCAAACGCGCGTGGCTGAAACGCAAGACGCTGGATCAGGGCGGTCTGCTGAAATTTGTCCACGGCGGCGAATATCACTCCTATAACCCGGACGTGGTCACCACCCTGCAAGCGGCAGTGAACAGCGGTGATTACGACGATTATAAAAAGTACGCCCGACTGGTTAATGAGCGTCCGGTCGCCACACTGCGTGACCTGCTGAAAGTGACACCAAAAGGCCAGCCGATCCCTGTTGATCAGGTTGAACCGGCGGAAGGGCTGTATACCCGCTTCGATACCGCCGCGATGTCTATCGGTGCGTTAAGCCCGGAAGCGCATGAGTCGCTGGCAGAAGCGATGAACAGCATCGGCGGACGTTCGAACTCCGGCGAAGGCGGCGAAGATCCGGCGCGTTACGGCACCAATAAAGTGTCCCGTATCAAGCAGGTGGCTTCCGGTCGTTTCGGTGTCACACCGGCGTATCTGGTGAATGCCGACGTTATTCAGATCAAAGTGGCGCAGGGTGCAAAACCAGGCGAAGGCGGCCAGTTGCCGGGTGACAAAGTGACGCCGTATATCGCGAAACTGCGTTACTCCGTGCCGGGCG
Organism: Rahnella victoriana; assembly: GCF_004330295.1. GTDB lineage: Bacteria > Pseudomonadota > Gammaproteobacteria > Enterobacterales > Enterobacteriaceae > Rahnella > Rahnella victoriana. Next base: position 80,272 of record NZ_SJOJ01000016.1, on the reverse strand, counting down.
TGACCCTGATTTCTCCACCGCCGCACCACGATATTTATTCCATCGAGGATCTGGCGCAGCTGATTTTCGACCTGAAACAGGTCAACCCGAAAGCCATGATTTCGGTGAAACTGGTGTCTGAACCGGGCGTCGGCACGATCGCGGTCGGCGTGGCAAAAGCTTATGCAGATCTCATCACTATCGCTGGCTACGACGGCGGCACCGGCGCAAGCCCGCTGTCTTCGGTGAAATACGCCGGTTGTCCGTGGGAACTGGGTCTGGTGGAAACCCAACAGGCGCTGGTGGCCAACGGCCTGCGTCACAAGATCCGCTTGCAGGTGGATGGCGGCCTGAAAACTGGCCTCGACATCATCAAGGCGGCGATTCTGGGCGCAGAAAGCTTCGGCTTCGGTACCGGCCCGATGGTGGCGCTGGGTTGTAAATACCTGCGTATTTGCCACCTGAACAACTGCGCAACGGGCGTGGCAACTCAGGATGACAAACTGCGTCGCAACCATTATCACGGCCTGCCGGAACGCGTAGTGAATTACTTCAGGTTCATCACGCAGGAAACCCGTGAAATCATGGCCGAACTGGGCGTCAGCCAGCTGGTGGATCTGATTGGTCGCACCGATTTGCTGACTGAGCTGGACGGTTTCACCGCCAAGCAAAACAATCTCGACCTTTCTGCGATGCTGGCAACTGCCACGCCGCATGAAGGCAAAGCGGTGTACTGCACCGAAAGCAACCCGGCGTTCGACAAGGGTCAGCTTAACAAAGACATTCTGGAACAGGCCGCGCCGCACATCGATTCTAAGCAGAGCAAAGCGTTCTACTTTGATATCCGCAACACTGACCGCTCTGTGGGTGCAATGTTGTCAGGTGCAATTGCTGAGAAACATGGCGATCAAGGCATGGCGGCTGATCCGGTGCGTATTAACTTCAACGGTACCGCGGGCCAGAGCTTCGGCGTCTGGAACGCAGGCGGCGTCGATTTAATGCTGACCGGCGACGCGAACGACTACGTGGGCAAAGGCATGGCCGGTGGCCGCATTGCCATCCGTCCGCCAATCGGTTCAGCGTTCCGCAGCCACGAAGCCAGCATCATCGGTAACACCTGTCTGTACGGCGCAACCGGCGGCAAGTTGTTTGCAGCGGGTCGTGCGGGTGAACGCTTCGCAGTGCGTAACTCCGGTGCCATCACCGTTGTTGAAGGTATCGGCGATAACGGTTGTGAATATATGACCGGCGGCATTGTGTGTGTGCTGGGCCGTACCGGCGTCAACTTCGGCGCAGGCATGACCGGCGGCTTCGCTTACGTTCTTGATGAAGACGGCGAATTCCGCAAACGTGTTAACCCGGAACTGGTTGAAGTCCTGGAAGTGGCCGATCTGGCGATCCATGAAGAGCATCTGCGCGGTTTGATCATCGAACACGTACAGTTGACCGCATCGACCCGTGGTGAAGAGATTTTGGCGAACTGGCCGGAATGGGCGCCTAAATTTGCCCTGGTAAAACCGAAGTCCAGTGATGTCAAAGCATTGTTGGGTCACCGTAGTCGTTCCGCAGCTGAGCTGCGGGTACAAGCGCAGTAAGAGGTTAAGATGAGTCAAAACGTTTATCAATTTGTCGACTTACAGCGTGTTGATCCGCCGAAAAAAGCGCTGAAGATCCGTAAAATTGAGTTTGTGGAAATTTACGAGCCGTTCTCAGCAACTCAGGCTGCGTCGCAGGCAGACCGCTGTCTGTCCTGTGGTAACCCTTACTGCGAATGGAAATGTCCGGTTCATAACTACATTCCGAACTGGCTGAAGCTGGCGAACGAAGGTCGCATCATGGAAGCCGCCGACCTCGCGCACCAGACCAACAGTCTGCCGGAAGTCTGCGGGCGCGTTTGCCCGCAGGATCGCCTGTGCGAAGGTTCCTGTACTCTGAACGATGAGTTCGGCGCAGTGACCATCGGTAACATCGAACGCTATATCAACGATAAAGCTATCGAAATGGGCTGGCGTCCGGATATGTCTCACGTGCAGCCAACCGGCAAACGTGTGGCGATCATCGGTGCCGGTCCGGCAGGTCTGGCGTGTGCCGATGTGCTGACCCGTAACGGTGTGAAAGCGGTGGTTTACGATCGCCATCCGGAAATCGGCGGCCTGCTGACTTTCGGTATTCCGGCCTTCAAGCTGGAAAAATCGGTGATGACCAAACGTCGCGAAATCTTCACGGAGATGGGTATCGAATTCCAGCTCAACACTGAAGTTGGCAAAGACATCACCATTGATGCGCTGCTGGCGGAATACGATTCTGTGTTCCTCGGCGTCGGCACTTATCAGTCCATGCGCGGTGGTCTGGCGAACGAAGATGCACCGGGCGTGTACGATGCCCTGCCGTTCCTGATCGCCAACACCAAGCAGCTGATGGGTTACGATGACAGTCAGGAAGAGCCTTACGTGACGATGGACAAGAAACGTGTCGTGGTGCTGGGCGGTGGTGATACCGCGATGGACTGCGTGCGTACGTCAATCCGTCAGGGCGCGACTCACGTGACCTGTGCGTACCGTCGTGATGAGGAAAACATGCCGGGCTCGCGTCGTGAAGTGAAGAATGCGCGCGAAGAAGGGGTGGATTTCAAATTCAACCTGCAACCACTGAGCATCGAACTGAACGATTCAGGCCGCGTATGTGGCGTGCGTATGGCGCGTACTGAACTCGGCGCGCCGGATGCTCACGGGCGTCGTCGTGCCGAGATTGTGGCCGGTTCCGAACATGTGATGGAAGCCGATGCCGTGGTGATGGCGTTTGGTTTCCGCCCTCACAAAATGGAATGGCTGGCAGCCCATGACGTTGAGCTGGACACCCAGGGACGTATCGTTGCCCCTGAAGGCAGCGACAACGCCTTCCAGACCAGCAACCCGAAAATCTTCGCCGGTGGCGATGCGGTTCGCGGTTCCGATCTGGTGGTGACCGCGATTGCTGAAGGCCGTAAAGCGGCAGAAGGCATCATGAACTTCCTCGAAGTCTGATCCGTCGCCTCATAAAAAAGGGTCCGCCAGCCATGGCAGACCCTTTTTTTTATGCTTCGCAACCGTCACAACATTCTGTTCTGCGCCAGCAACGCGGCACCCAGCAAGCCTGCGTCATGCTGATGTTTCGCCCTGAAAAGCGGCACGCGACAAATCTCCGGCTCTTCCTCAAGCCATGCTTTCACCCGCGCTAAATATCCGTCGGCCAGACCCACACTTCCGCCCAATACCACGCACTGACAATCGGTCGCGACTTTGATATCCGCAATCAACCGTGCCAGCACACGGGCTGAACGCTGGATCAATTCCTCCGCTTGCGGATGCCCCGCCGCCGCATGAGCAAAAATCTGTTTCGCTGTGCAACCGGCTAAATCACCGTTTGCGGCGCGGGCAATGCCGCGCCCGGAGGCCATCGCCTCAACGCACCCCGTCCGGCCACAACCGCAGCGCGGACCGTGCGGATCGGCCAGCGTATGGCCGAAATGCCCCGCCAGCCCTTCGGTCCCGGTCAGCAGTTTGCCACCGGTGACCATTCCGCCGCCTACACCGGTCGAGACGGTGAGAAACACCATGTCCGTCGTATCAGCTGAAAGTGCGTGATACTCCGCCCAGGCAGCCGCCTGAGCGTCATTGACCGCCATGCACGGCAGGTTCGTCAGACGGGACAGGACATCCACCAATGGAAAATGGCTAAGGCCTCCGAGATTATCCGGATTTAGTGCCGTCAGAACGCCCTGTTTAATGATGCCGGTTGAGGCCACCGCCACCCGTTGCGCCTGTGAGACCAGCGGCGCGACGAGTGTTGCCAGCGCCGCCTGCAAGGCTTGTGGCGTGCGGCTGGCCGGTGTCGGGATTTCACGGCGGCCGGTGAGATTTGAGGCGCTGTCTGCCAGCGCCGCCGCCAGTTTGGTGCCGCCGATATCGATGACCAGCGTCGTCATTTGGCGACCTTCACGATCTCATCCCGGAACCACTGACATACATGCTCCAGACGGGTAATGGCCGAACCGACCGTGACCGCCCAGGCACCCTGCTGCATCGCCTGCGCCGCCAGGTGCGGCGAGTTATAGCGTCCTTCAGCAATGACCCGGCATCCTTCAGCACTGAGTGCTTTCACTAAGGCAACATCAGGTTCTTCCGGCACCGGCCCGCTGATATAGCCTGATAACGTTGTGCCGATAATATCCGCCCCCAGCCGCTGACAATCCAGCCCGTCCTGCAACGAGGAACAATCCGCCATGGCCAGCAAATGATGCTGGTGGATACGCGCCAGCAGTTCCGCCACCGGCACCGGCCGTTCCCGGTCCGTGCCATCGAAAGCAATAATGCTGGCACCCGCCTGCGCCAGCGCGTCCACATCCTGCAGATACGGCGTGATACGCACCGGAGAATCCGTAAGGTCACGTTTAATAATGCCGATGACCGGTACCGACACCCGCGCATGCGTCGCCCTGAGATTCTCAATGCCTTCGATGCGCAGCGCCACGGCACCGGCCTGCTCCGCAGCCAGCGCCATTGCGGCCACGATTTCAGGCTTATCCAGCGGGCTGCCGGGTACCGGCTGGCAGGACACAATCAGTCCGCCCGCTTGTGCAATCTTCGCATCCAGTTTTTCAAGCAATGACATAAACACTCCCTGCTACATTCAGTTTCTGATCAATCCGTTTTTCGGATTTTCCGGCTTCGCTTTCTTCAATGCACCGCTGAAAGGTTTGCCATCAATCGTATCGTGCGTGCGCAAGGCGTCAGGATGTACCCAACGCTGAATACGGGACGGCATATCCAGACCGATCAGCAAGATCACCACGAACGTCAACCCGAAGGACAGGGATGCCAGCGCGGTACCGAGATCCAGACGCTGGGCAATCGCCACCCCGATGACCGGAGCCAGTGCCCCGCCCAGCGCGCCGACGTTGTAGGTAAAGCCCAGCCCTGCCGCACGTTGTTCGGTATCGAAATAACCGCCAATCAGTTTAGGCAGAATGCCGGAGATGCCCTGTCCCAACATTTGTTGCAGGAATAACAGTAATCCCAATACCCAGATATTTCCGCCGCCGATCGCAAAGACCGGAATAATCAGCAGTTGCGAGGCCAGTAAACTGCACACGTACGCTTTGCGCGTGCCCAGCCAGTCGCCGAGGAAACCGCCCACGCAGCAGCCGACCGCCGCACCAAATCCGCTGAAGAACAACACATGCGCCACCAGTGTCGGGGAATAGGCCAGTTCCGTTTTTAAGTACGTCGGTAATAACGCCTGAATAGGCCACGAGTAGAGGAAAGCAAAGAAGACAACGACCATCAGCGTGACGCCGGTCGGCCAGCGTTTACCGCTGCCCTGCACCATAAAACTGATGAATATCGCCGCACATACCAGCCCCAGAATGGCAATGACGGCGGCGCTGCCCACATCTCCGGCAAAACAGAAATAGAGCGCGGTGGCGGCCACGACGGTCATGCCAACGTTGATGACGCGATGTTTGCCCCGATAAAGAACATCCACCATGGTTTTGACCGGTTTCTTATGGGCAAATTTCGCCTGCCAGTCTTCTGCTTCCGGGATATTTTTACGCAGCCACAGGGCGAAAATAATCGGTAAGATGCCGATGAAAAACAGTGCGCGCCAGCCCCAGACCGGTACCACCACGCTGTAAACCTGAGCGGCAATCACGGCACCCACCGAGAAGCCGGAAATCAAAAATCCGCTGGCCTTGTTACGTAAATTCTTTGGCCAGCTTTCAATGACGTAGGTCGCACTCGAGCCGTACTCCCCCGCCATGCCCATGCCGATAATCAGACGGGCGAAGAACATCACCGTGAAACCGGGGGCAAAACCGCAGGCCAGCGTCCCCACGGAAAACAGCGCGATACTGGTGATCATCGCCAGCTTTCTGCCATACCGGTCGCCCATGGCGCCGAGCAGCAAGCCGCCAAACCAGCGGGAGATAAACGCCGCAGAAATCAGACTCGCGGCCTGAACACCTGTCAGGTCGAACTCGCTTTTAATTTCTGTCAGTACTAAGGCGATCAGGACAAAATCAAAACCATCTAAAAGGTAGCCAATCCAGGCGGCCGAAAATGCTTTCCATTGCGGTTTAGTCAAATGGCGAAACCATGAGATCTGTCGGGCATTGTTACGCATAAATCACCCCCGGGGCGGATGAGTAGGGATCCGCCCTTGGTTAGGACTGATAGAGTATTGTTGATGCCGGGCAATCCGGCATCCGGATTCAGAACGCGCTGCGTTCTGTCTGTAATTGCGCGGCCAGTGCTTTAAGCTCAGGCAGGTATTGCTCATCCACCGGCGCAAAAGGTTTGCGGCAAAGCGGTACGGCGACGATATCCATGTAATGCAAAATCGTTTTCAGCCCGCGGAAGACACCCGTTTTGATCAGCAGATCGATGACCTTGTTGCACTCGCTTTGCAGATGCATCGCACGCTGAACGTCTCCTTCCTGCACGGCAGTTTTAATTGCCATGTATCGCCAGCCCATGACGTTATAGGTACTGCCGATCCCGCCATCGGCGCCTGCCAGCAGGCCGGAGGCAAAGATTTCGTCGTACCCGTTGTAGAGCACCAGATCGGGATGCGCGCGGCGGATTTTTTCCATCTCATACAGGTCACCGGACGTTTGTTTCAACGCGCCCACGCCCGGCAGTTTGATCAGGGTGTCGATCTGATCCAGCGTCAGTTTCACGCCGCTGAGCGCCGGAATGTTGTAAACCACCATCGGTAAGCCTTCGGCGGCATCTGTGACAGCACGGTAGTGATCGCAATGTTCATTAAAGCTGAAAGGGTAATAGAACGGCGTCACCGCAGAGACGGCATCAAACCCGTAACGGTTTGCCGCCGCGGCGAGTGTCTGACTTTCACGGGTGCTGATTGCGCCGACATGCGCGATTAACGTCACCTTCCCTTTCGCTTCTTCCGCCACGATTTCCAGCACCTGTTCGCGCTCCAGCGGACTTTGAAGGAAGGCTTCGCCGGTAGAACCGCCGACGTACAGGCCATCGATCCCCTGTTCAATATTGAAACGCACCAGACGGCGCAGGCTGTCGGTATCCACTTGTTGTTGCTGATTGAAAGGAGTGAGCAATGCCGGCATCACGCCCCGCAGATTCTGTGTCATAAACGCCTCTTGGTTGTTGGGTTTTCAGGCAATTCGATATACCTTTATACCTGTTATACCAGACCAAAAAACAAACACAATACACCTGAAGGTTCAGGATGTGATCTGCACCATATGAAATAGTTATGGGTGATCAGAGACGATCAAAAAGAATGCGGGGAAGATCGCAGTTCAGGGTGGGTTACAGCTTCGCACCACGATCAGGCTTTGCCGCGTAATACGCCGCGAATACGCTTTTCAGATGCGCTTTCAGCGCCGCATCGGCGGCATCCGGATCACGCGCCCGGATAGCGTTGAAGATTTCGATGTGCTGCTGATAACTGACGTTGTTGTGGGCGTGCAGCTCTTCCTGTGGCACGGAAGGACGCGCCGCAATCAGCCAGTCCAGCAGGGCCACATGCACGACCATGAAGATCGGGTTGGCCGGGATTTCTGCCAGTTCGCGGTGAAATTCGATGTCAGAGCGGATGAACAAATCGTTGTCGTCCAGTGACTGGCTGTTCATTTCCAGCGCTTTGCCAAGACGTTCAATCTGCTCGTCGGTGGCGAATTCGGCGGCGTAGCGCACCAGGCTGGATTCGAAAAACATCCGCAGTTGCTCGAAATGGGCAATCCCTTCAGGCCGGGCGAGAAAGTCTGTCGCCACACCGGACAACTCACTGATGATGGTTTCTGCCGACGGACGGGAGACGCGGGCGCGCTCCCCGTTACTGATCTGCACCAGCCCTTTACGTTTGAGCGCCGCCAGTGCTTCGCGTACGGAAGGCCGGCCAACGTTGAAGAATGTCATCAGCTCACGTTCTGACGGCAGTTGCTCCCCTTCGGCGAATTCGCGCCTGCGGATCATCTGCTCCAGCTCTTCTTCCACCATTTCTGAAAGCTTCTTGCGCGCCAGAGGACGGCGGCGCATTGCATGCCCGAAGGTGTCGTTGATATCTGCCGGTTGTTCGTCGAATGTGCTCATAACTCAGGATCAGACCCTGTTTAATGAATGGGATACGAAGGAATTTTTGAATGATAACACAGCACATCTGCACTGGCGAAAGGAGAGGCAGGCGGAATACGGGCATAAAAAACCCCGCGTAGTATTACGCAGGGTTTAGAGGCGAAGCCGGTCTGAGGCGGAGTGTTATTTCACAACGCGCAGTGCCGGGCGACCACCGCGTGGCGGGGTCGGAGGCTCATCGTCCGGATCTTCTTCAGCCACGTCCGGCAAATCGCCGTCAATGACTGACATGGTCGGTTCTGTCGGCTCATCCACGCTCAGGTCGCCGTCAAAGGCGCCTTCCGCTTCATAAGCAGGTTCAGGTTCGAACATGGTACCGGCACCGTTTTCACGGGCATAAATCGCCAGTACGGCAGCAATCGGTACAAATACGTTACGCGGTACGCCACCAAAACGGGCATTGAAGCGTACGTCATCGTTACCCAGTTCGAGATTGCCGACAGCACGCGGCGCGACGTTCAGAACAATTTGTCCGTCACGCGCAAACTCCATCGGCACCATCACGCCAGGCATCGTCACGTCAACCACCAGATGCGGGGTTAACTGGTTGTCGAGCAACCAGTCATAAAAAGCCCGCAACAGATAGGGGCGACGCGGAGACATGTCGGTCATCTCCATACCTTAACCTCGGGTATGCAAACGCATTTCGCGCTCTGCTTCGGTCAGGGAAGCCAGGAAGGCATCACGTTCGAAGACGCGGGTCATGTAGCCTTTCAGCTCTTTAGAACCGGCACCCGCCAGCTCAATGCCCAACTCCGGCAAACGCCACAGCAGCGGAGCCAGGTAGCAATCGACCAGGCTGAACTCTTCGCTTTTGAAGTAAGGCATGTAAGAGAAGATTGGCGCAATCGCCAGCAGCTCTTCACGCAGTTGTTTACGCGCAGCATCGGCTTCGGTCGCAGAACCTTGTTCGATTTGGCGCATCAGCGAATACCAGTCATTTTCGATGCGGTGCATCATCAGACGGCTCTCACCACGGGCAACCGGATAAACCGGCATCAGCGGTGGATGCGGGAAACGCTCATCAAGATATTCCATGATGATACGGGATTCGAACAGGGTCAGCTCACGATCAACCAGCGTCGGTACAGTGCGGTAAGGGTTGAGGTCAATAAGATCCTGCGGCAGGTGATCCATCTCAACCTGCTCGATCTCGACACTGACACCTTTTTCCGCCAGTACGATACGTACCTGATGGCTAAAAATGTCGGTCGGGCCGGAAAACAGCGTCATTACCGAACGTTTGTTGGCAGCGACAGCCATGAAAACCTCCAAGTTTATCTAGAATATTACAGCGAGTTATCGCCAGCCTGCAGTTTTTGTCCCGTAGTTTCATAGACAACCATCGGCAAGGCGAACCCAGCCAGGAAGCGCGGCAACGTCAACTGCTCGGCGAACAGGCACAAAAGTGTGTGATAGTTTACCAGATTTTACGCAGGCTGTGGGCGACGGTGAGACGATTTCATGGGGAATTGTGTGTCAGGAGATCATTTCCCCTGCGATTACTGAAAAACAGGTATAAAAAAACCCGGTGAAACACCGGGTTTTTGACGCTGATTTCCGTGCCGAAGCACTGTGCTGCAAAGCAGCAGAAAATTAACGTTTGGAGAACTGAGGACGACGACGTGCTTTACGCAGACCGACTTTCTTACGTTCAACCTGACGAGCATCACGAGTAACGAAGCCAGCTTTACGCAGTTCGCCACGAAGATTTTCGTCATATTCCATCAGTGCACGGGTAATACCGTGACGGATAGCACCAGCTTGACCGGAGATACCACCACCTTTAACAGTGATGTACAGGTCGAATTTCTCAACCATGTCGACCAGTTCCAGTGGTTGACGAACTACCATGCGGGCAGTTTCACGACCAAAGTACTGTTCCAGGCTACGCTGGTTAATTACGATGTTACCACTACCCGGTTTGATGAAAACACGAGCGGCGGAGCTTTTGCGGCGACCAGTGCCGTAGTATTGATTTTCAGCCATTGCCTATAATCCCGAATTAAATGTCAAGAACTTGCGGTTGTTGCGCCGCATGAGTGTGCTCGTTACCCGCGTAAACTTTCATTTTACGGTACATTGCACGACCCAACGGGCCCTTTGGCAACATGCCTTTAACCGCGAGCTCGATCACGCGTTCAGGACGGCGAGCGATCATCTCTTCAAAGGTCGCTTGCTTGATACCACCGATGTGGCCGGTGTGATGGTAATAAATCTTGTCGTTACGCTTGTTGCCGGTTACAGCAACTTTTTCTGCGTTCAGAACGATGATGTAATCACCAGTATCAACGTGCGGAGTGTATTCCGCTTTATGTTTGCCACGCAGACGGCGAGCCAGTTCAGTGGCCAGGCGACCTAAGGTCTTGCCGGTAGCGTCAACTACGAACCAGTCACGTTGTACGGTTTCCGGTTTAGCTGTAAAAGTTTTCATTAAAAGCTTACCCAATTAAAGTTACACGTTGGCGAACACCCGAACGCTTACTTGTTTATAAAATAAGTATTTGAGGTTCACACGACCATCGTCCAGCAAACCTACCCCTTCGAATAGCCAATGCTGGCACTTATAAAGTTTCGGGAAAAAAACTTTGTAGTAACGTGGGGTCGCAAGATTATAGAGAAGTCTCCTGCAAAGATCGAACCCTTTTTCGACAAAAAGGAAGATTTCCCTCAACATCGTCTGAGGGTTCGGCAGGCAGGCTTTACTGACTCTTTTTATACCACAAAACGAACAAAGAATAACCAACCCATCATCATGGCAGATGCGGGCGCTTGAGGTATTCTTCGCTCTGCATCTCCTGTAAACGCGACAGGCAACGCTGGTATTCGAATTTCAGCCGTTCGCCCTGATAGATGTCAAACATCGGCGCGGCAGCGGAAATCACCAGTTTGACATGGCGCTCATAGAATTCATCCACCAGCGCCAGAAAACGGCGTGCAGCATTCTCACTGTCTGCGCCCATCACCGGCACATTATGCAGCAACACGCTGTGATAGATTTTTGACAGCGCAATGTAGTCGAGCTGGCTGCGCGCCTCTTCGCATAAGGTATGGAATTCTACCGCCAGCACGCCATCCACGGCGGCAATCGCCTGCAATGGACGGTGGTTCACTTCCAGCAGCGGTTTGCCGCCTGCGTCCGCGCCGCTGTGATTGCCGGTCAGTTTCCCCAGCATGGCATGCATCGCATCCGCCGTTTCCGGACCGGCCGGCGTCAGCCATAAATTGGCTTGTGTCAGTGTACGCAGACGGTAATCAATCCCGGCATCCACATTCAGCACATCGCAATATTCTTTGATCAGATCAATCGCGGGCAGGAAACGCGCACGTTGCAGACCGTTACGGTACAGCAAGTCCGGTGGAATGTTTGAGGTGGCAATCAGCGTGATGCCACGGGCAAACAGCGCCTGCAATAATGTGGCCAGCAGCATCGCATCGGTAATATCCGAAACAAAAAACTCATCGAAACACAGCACGTCGGTTTCTGCCTTGAACCGGTCAGCGATCACTTCCAGCGGATCTTCCTGCCCCTGCAGCTGCGTCAGTTCTTCATGGACGCGCAACATAAAGCGGTGGAAATGCAGACGAAGCTTACGTTCGCCGGGCAGGCTGTGGAAAAACAGATCCATCAGCCAGGTTTTGCCCCGCCCCACTCCGCCCCACATATATAAGCCCTGGACGGGGCGCGTCGTGGTTTTCGGCGGACTTTTGGCAAATAAGCGTCCCAGCAGGCCACGGCTGGCGGCCGGTGGCGATGCGGCAGGCCGGGCGGACAGCGCCTGATAGATGGCATCAAGCTGCGCGACAGCCTGTTTCTGAACGGCATCCGCCTGGAACTCACCGGCATCAACAGCGTTCTGATACAGGAAAAGGGGTGATTGAGATTGCATCTTCGTTAACGTCCCTGAGAAAAAAATTTTATGTTTTTCACGTCGTTTAGCCGCTTTTTTGCTGTGGATTCGCCGCATTTCCCGGCTGTCTGTGTGTGAAAAAACCAACAGACCGCAGTGATTTTCCCGGCAGGATTCCACTCTGACAAGGTTAACGGTTATAGTGGAGCTATTGCATGACGCATGCGTGTGACAATTACGTTAAAACCATTGTGTAAAAAAGTTAAGTCATAAAAGTTACGTGAAAAAGCCCTGCGGGACAACGAAGTCAAAATAGGAGTCATTATGACCTGGGAGTATGCACTCATTGGATTAGTGGTCGGTATCGCGATTGGTGCGGTAGCGATGCGCTTTGGTAATCGTAAATTACGTGATCAACAAGTCATGAAAAACGAGCTGGAGAAAAGTAAAGCCGAACTCGACGAATACCGTCAGGAGCTGGTGGGCCATTTTGCCCGCAGCGCAGAGTTACTCGATAATATGGCGACCGATTACCGCCAGCTTTATCAACACATGGCGAAAAGCTCCAACAATTTGCTGCCTGATATGCCAGAGCAGGATAATCCGTTCAACTACCGTCTGACCGGTTCTGAAGCCGATAACGATCAGGTGCCGGTGCAGATGCCACGCGATTACTCTGACGGTGCGTCTGGTCTGCTGCGCGGCGAGCGTCCTGTCCGTAAATAACTGACGCGCCTGACCGGTATGACATCCTCATGCCGGTCAATATGCGGCACATGTTCCGTGCATGTGCCGTTCTCCGGATCCTTCCCGTGCTGTGAATCACCGTTCTATTGTCCATAACTGACGTCCATTACAGAAAGCGAGAGAGTTATCGTGATGAAGAAAAAGTCATTTTTGCTCAGTGTGTTAGCTGTTAGCCTTGGATTAACTTTCGCTTCTGCGCCTATGGCGAATGCTGCTTTGCCTACGGAAGTTCAGGGACAACCTTTACCCAGCCTGGCTCCGATGCTGGAAAAAGTCTTACCGGCGGTGGTGGGCGTACAGGTGTCCGGCACCCAGCCGCCAAGTGCGGATGTGCCACCGGAATACAAGTTCTTCTTCGGCCAGCAAGATCCGGAACCGAATCCCGGCCCGCAACCTTTTGAAGGTCTGGGTTCCGGTGTGATTATTGATGCCGCCAAAGGCTACGTGCTCACCAACAATCACGTGGTGAACAACGCGGATAAAATTAACGTCCAGCTCAATGACGGTCGTGAATATAAAGCCAAGCTGATCGGCAAAGACGATCAGTCTGATATCGCCGTGATCCAGCTGATTGACGCCAAAAACCTGACACAAATTGCGATGGCCGATTCCGATAACCTGCGCGTGGGGGATTTTGCGGTTGCCGTCGGTAATCCGTTCGGACTCGGTCAGACCGTGACGTCCGGCATTGTCTCAGCACTTGGTCGCAGCGGCCTGAATCTTGAAGGGCTGGAAAACTTTATTCAGACCGATGCCTCAATTAACCGCGGCAACTCCGGCGGCGCGTTGCTCGATCTGAAAGGTGAACTGATCGGTATCAATACCGCCATTATCTCTTCACAAGGTGGCAGCGTCGGTATCGGTTTTGCTATCCCGGTGAATATGGCGAAAAACCTCAGCCACCAGCTGATTGAGTTCGGTGAAGTAAAACGCGGCCTGCTGGGGATCAGAGGCAGTGAAATGACGCCGGAACTGGCGCAGGCATTTAAGCTCGACAGCCAGCGTGGTGCGTTCGTCAATGAAGTGTTACCGGATTCCGCCGCCGCCAAAGCAGGTATCAAATCCGGCGACGTGCTGATTACCCTTCAGGGCAAAACGCTGAGCAGCTTTGCCGAATTACGCGCGAAAGTCGGCACGGCCGGTCCGGGCGTCACCATGCAGATTGGTCTGCTGCGCGACGGCAAACCGATGACCGTCAATGTCACGCTGGATAAAAGTCCGGCAGTGGAAGTCAGCATCGAGAAGCTGAATCCGGCGCTCCAGGGCGTGACGCTCAGCGATCCGGCGGATAAAAACGCCAAAGGCGTACATGTCGATGACGTGAAAAAAGGATCACCGGCTGAGCAGATTGGCCTTGAGAAAGACGATGTCATCATCGGCGTTAACCGCGAGCCTCTCGAAAATCTGGCGGCTTTCCGCAAAATTCTGGAAAGCAAACCGGACCTGATTGCCCTGAGCATTCAGCGTAAAGGCCAAAATATCTATTTATTCATGCCGTAAAGCGTTGAAAATCGGACGCAGGTGCTGCTGCGTCCGATTAACTCATGCTATTCTTCCCTCACTTTTCATCTCGCACCCCATACACCCATGTTTGTTAAGCTATTGAGATCTGCTGTTATCGGCCTGATTGTTGCCGGCATTTTGCTGGCGGCGGTGCCTATGTTGCGTAAAAACATCACAGAACCGTTGTTTGACCGTAATTTTGTGCAGAACAGCGAAGAACCCGTCAGCTATAACTCAGGCGTCCGCCATGCCGCACCGGCGGTGGTGAACGTTTATAACCGCAACATGGGCAACAGTTCGCAAAACGAACTGGCCATCCGCACACTGGGTTCCGGTGTGATCATGAACGACAACGGTTACATCCTGACCAATAAACACGTGATCAATAATGCCGATCAGATCATCGTGGCATTGCAGGATGGACGCGTATTCGAAGCCCTGCTGGTCGGCTCAGACAGCCTGACAGACTTAGCCGTGCTGAAAATCAATGCCGGAAATTTGCCGGTGATCCCGATTAATCCACACCGCACGCCGCATGTCGGTGATGTCGTGATGGCGATTGGTAACCCGTATAACCTCGGTCAGACCGTCACGCAGGGCATTATCAGCGCGACAGGCCGTATCGGCCTCAGCCCGTCAGGTCGCCAGAACTTCCTGCAAACCGATGCCTCGATTAACCAGGGCAACTCCGGTGGTGCGCTGGTGAACTCATTGGGTGAGCTGATGGGGATTAATACCCTGTCCTTTGACCAGAGCAACGATGGTGCCACGCCGGAAGGCATTGGTTTCGCCATCCCGACCGCGCTGGCGACAAAAGTCATGGGCAAGCTGATTCGTGATGGCCGCGTGATCAGGGGTTATATCGGCATCGGCGGGCGCGAGGTATCGCCTCTGCACGGGCCAAACAGCGGGCTGGATCATATTCAGGGGATTGTGGTTAACGAAGTCACGCCAAACGGCCCGGCGGCCAATGCCGGTATGCAGGTCCGGGACGTGATTGTTAACGTCAACAATAAACCGGCGATTTCGGCAATCGAAACCATGGATCAGGTGGCAGAGGTACGGCCGGGCACGGTGATCCCGGTGGAGATTATGCGCAACGGCCAGAAGCTGACCTTGCAGGTGACCGTGCAGGAATACCCTTCGCACTGACCGCCGCAGATTCCAGAAACGAAAAAGCCGGAAAGGTTTCCCCTTCCGGCTTTTTTTATGGCATCAGGCTGAGTTTATCACTCGCCTTTGAAGCGCTCGATTTTCGCACCCAGCTGACGCAGTTTATCTTCGATACGCTCGTAACCACGATCGATGTGATAAATACGGTCAACCACGGTCACGCCTTCCGCAATACACCCCGCCAGAACCAGACTCGCAGACGCACGTAAATCCGTCGCCATGACCTGAGCGCCAGACAGTTTTTCAACGCCGTGACAAATCAGGGTGCTGCCTTCGATTTCAGCATGTGCGCCCATACGGATCAGTTCAGGAATGTGCATGAAACGGTTTTCGAAGATGGTTTCGGTGATCACACCGGTCCCTTCCGCCACCAGGTTCAGCAAGCTGAACTGCGCCTGCATATCGGTCGGGAACCCCGGATGTGGTGCAGTGCGGAAGGTGACGGCTTTCGCGCGGTTACCGTGCATGTCGAGACTGATCCAGTCTTCGCCCACTTCGATATCCGCACCGGCTTCACGCAGTTTTGCCAGCACGGCATCCAGCGTATCAGGACGGGCTTCGCGACAGGTGATTTTGCCACCGGAGATCGCCGCCGCCACCAGGAAAGTCCCGGTTTCGATACGGTCCGGCACCACGCGGTAAACACCGCCGCCCAGACGCGCAACGCCTTCGATGGTGATTTTGTCGGTGCCTGCGCCGGTGATTTTCGCACCCAGCGTATTCAGGAAATTCGCGGTATCGACGATTTCCGGCTCACGCGCGGCGTTTTCAATGATGGTGGTGCCTTCGGCCAGTGTCGCGGCACTCATGATGGTGACGGTCGCGCCAACGCTGACTTTATCCATCACGATGTGCGCGCCTTTCAGACGGCCATCGACAGACGCTTTCACATAGCCTTCTTCCAGCACGATGGTCGCGCCCAGTTGTTCCAGACCGGTAATGTGCAGGTCGACAGGACGCGCGCCAATGGCGCAACCGCCCGGCAGGGACACTTCACCACGGCCAAAACGCGCCACCAGCGGGCCAAGCGCCCAGATGGAAGCACGCATGGTTTTCACCAGATCATACGGCGCACAAAACTCGTTAACTGCGCTGGCGTCCACGAACACAGAACCGTTGCGTTCGATTTTGGTGCCCAGCTGGCTCAGGAGTTTGATGGTGGTATCGATATCTTTCAGGTGAGGAACGTTCTGGAGTTCAACCGGTTCTTCAGCAAGCAGTGCGGCAAACAAAATAGGAAGTGCTGCATTTTTTGCACCAGAGATAGTGACTTCACCGCTCAGGCGAGTCCCACCCTGTACACGAAATTTATCCATTATGACTGCTCTCTATTCATTAAAACGACAGGTCAGATACGAGGAAGCTGCCGGGACGCCGGCAGTCTTATAAACCGCTCAGTTTACGGTCACGCGCCCATTCTTCCGGGGTATAAGCCTTGATAGACAGGGCGTGGATTCGATTGTCGGCGATGTATTCCATCAGCGGGGCGTAAACGGTCTGCTGTTTTTTCACGCGGCTCATGCCATCAAACATCGCACCAACGACTATGGCCTGAAAATGACTGCCATCGCCAGTAATGTGGGCTTCGTCCAGTGCCAATGCATTCATCAGCACGTCTTTAATTTCACTTGTTTCCATAGGGATCTATTCTTCTGAGAATCATAACAGCCCGATATCTTATAGGGATCGGCGCAATTCTTAAACCACGAAAAAGCCCCTGACGAAGAGTTTCGCACAGGGGCTTTGGGGACATTCAGGCGGTGATCCGTCTCCCGCGGCCTAACTCACGGGAACTGCTGACATATTTACTCAACAGCGCAGGCCGTGGTGTCAGACGGAATGATGTCCTGAAGGTTATACAATGCAATCAGTGTACGCAGACGGTCGGTGATCCCCGCGATGGTCAGCGACGTTCCCTGCTGGCTGGCTTCTTCGCGCAAATGCACCAGCAGCGCCAGCCCGGAAGAATCCACACGCGCCAGCCCGGACACATCCAGACAGGTCACGCCGGCCATCAGCGTTTTACGCACATCCCAGAATGCCACCAGCGTTTCGCGATCAAGTTCACCGTGCAACCTCAGTCGCGGCGGCTGCGATTCCCAGCGCAGGGCTTCACTCATTGTTGTTTATCCAGCGTGATCGGCTGAGCCGCCGCTTGTTTCAGACGGGCAGTCAGACCATCAATGCCTTTCTGACGCAGGATATCCGCCCATTCGTTCTGCTTGGTGGAAATCATGCTGACGCCTTCGGCAATCATGTCATACGCCTGCCACTCACCGGTGCGGCTGTTTTTACGCCACTGGAAATCCAGACGAACCGGCGGACGGCCATTCGGATCGGTAATGGTCACACGGATCGCAATGATGTCTTTACCGGCATAAGACTGCTCCGGTTGTACGGTATAGCTCTGGCCGTTGTACATCGCCAGCGCCTGACCGTAAGCCTGTTGCAGATAGTCAGAGAACGCGGCGAAATAGGCGTCGCGCTGTGCCGGCGTTGCCTGCTGGTAATAGCGACCTAACACCAGCGCACCGGCGTATTTGATTTGCACGTACGGCAGCAGTTCTTCGCGGACGATCTGACGCAGATAATTAGGATCCTGCTTAATCTTCGGCTGTTCGGTTTTGAGGCGGGTGAAGGTTTTGTTCGCCGCTTCATTCATCACGCTGTAAGGATTGGTTTTATCCACCGCGGCATTCGCCAGCGGAGCCATAACCACCAGCAGGGCAGCGATCATTAAACGTTTAAACATACTCATTTCCTCTTTTTTGGAGAATCCGTGATAGCAAATTCTTAATGGGCAGCCGGTTGGGGTGCCGTATTCGCGTCAGGCGCGGTATTCCCTTCCGGCGCAGCAGGCGCCGCAGTCGCATCCGGGTCAGCTTTGCCGTCGCCACTCTTGTAAAGGAACTGACCAATCAGGTCTTCAAGAACCAGCGCTGATTTGGTGTCCTGAATGACGCCACCCTCTTTAAGGATAGTCGTTCCCATGTCAGGGTCTTCAAATCCAATGTTCAGGGCCAGGAACTGTTCGCCCAATAAACCCGAGGTACGGATCGCCAGCGTACTGGTGCTCGGGATCTGGTTATACTTCTGGTCGATGTCCATTTCTACGCGTGGGGAATAGTTTTTATCCAGCGTGATGCTGCTGACGCGGCCGATCACTACGCCGCCGACTTTCACCGGAGAACCACTTTTCAGGCCGCCGATATTATCGAAGTCGGCAGAAATACGGTAAGTCGGATCAGAACCAATGGAACGGATATCCGCCACTTTCAGACACAGGAATAACACCGCGATCAATGCGATGATTAAAAACGCGCCTACCCAGATCTCACTCTTTTTCGTTTGCATGGTTTAATTTCCAAACATCAGTGCTGTCAGCACAAAATCCAATCCCAGCACCGCCAGTGACGAATGCACCACAGTACGTGTCGTTGCCCGGCTGATCCCTTCGGACGTCGGTATCGCATCATAGCCATTGAACAACGCAATCCAGGTCACAGTGATAGCGAAAACAAGGCTTTTTATCAGACAGTTAAGCAGGTCAGTCCGCCAGTCTACGGCAGTTTGCATCGCAGACCAGAAGAAACCGCTGTCGATCCCTTTCCAGTCCACGCCAACCAGCGAACCGCCCCAGATCCCGACGGCGACAAAAATCGCCGTCAGCAGAGGCATGGAAATCAGACCGGCCCAGAAACGCGGTGCCACAACGCGGCGCAGCGGATCGATTGCCATCATTTCCAGACTTGAGATTTGCTCGGTGGCTTTCATCAGCCCCAGTTCAGCGGTCAGCGCAGATCCCGCGCGACCGGCAAACAACAGTGCTGTGACCACCGGACCGAGTTCGCGCAGTAAAGAGAGCGCCACCATCATGCCCAGACTGGCTTCCGCACTGTAGGTGGTTAAAATCAGATAGCCCTGCAAGCCAAGCACCATGCCGATAAACAAACCGGACACCAGGATGATTAACAGGGAAAGCACGCCAACACTGTAGAGCTGCTTAACCAGCAGCGGCCATTGTTTGGCAAATTGCGGCTTACCGATCAATGCCCGGAAGAGCATCAGACCGGCACGGCCAAAAGACGCACAGGTATTTATCCCGCGACGTCCGACTGAGGCGAGTGCCTTAGTTAACATAAGCAGATAACTCCATCATCCGAGCAACTCGGTTTTGTAATCACCGGCCGGGAATCGGAAAGGCACCGGTCCGTCGGCAATACCGTCGAGGAACTGGCGAACCCGCGGATCAGGATTGTTTTGCAATGCCTCCGGCGTTCCTTCTGCAATCACCCGCTGCGCCGCCACAATATAGGCGTAATCCGCGATGCTCAGCACTTCAGGCACATCATGAGACACCACAATACAGGTCACGCCCAGCGCATGGTTCAGTTCGTCGATAAGTTTGACCAGCACGCCCATGGTGATGGGATCCTGTCCGACGAAAGGTTCATCGAACATGATCAGCTCCGGATCCAGCGCGATAGCCCGCGCCAGCGCCACACGACGCGCCATCCCGCCTGATAATTCGGCAGGCATCAGATCACCGGCACCGCGCAGACCGACCGCTTCCAGCTTCATGGTCACGGTGCTGCGCAATAACGCTTCTGGCAATTTACTGTGCTCACGCAGCGGAAATGCCACATTTTCGAACACAGTCAGGTCGGTAAACAAGGCACCGGACTGAAACAGCATGCTCATTTTTTTGCGCGATTCGTACAGTTTGCGGCGCGACAGCGTCGGAATGTTATCGCCGTCAAACCAGATTTCGCCGCTGTCCGGCGCAAGTTGCCCGCCGATCAGGCGCAGCAAGGTGGTTTTGCCGATCCCCGAAGGCCCCATAATGGCGGTAACCTTGCCCCGTGGCACTGTCATGTTTATCTCTTCGAAAATGGGACGATCGCCGCGCACGAAACTCATGCCTTTGATCTCTACCAGATTCGATTCGCTTTGACTCATTCAGTTTATCCCTTCGGAATGCTTTCGCTAAGAATACGTCTGACCCGCACCGGGAGTCGTATAACTTTGGTATTTTTACAAAAACTTACCCCGGTTTCGTTACCAAACTTGCCATCGATTTACTTTTCCACCACAGACGGTCAAAATCGACGAATTACCATGTTAAATTAAAAGCCTTCATCGTCTAACATACAGGAACCTGCTGACGGCGTCGTTTTCAGAGAAAATGTTGCTTCAGCTCATGTTGACGAAGGAATCGCCTGCCTGCAAAGGCAACGAACCTCGCATTATACCCAATAAAGGATGTTTCATGCTTCTCGCTATCGTACTGATGATTGTCGGCTTGTTACTGTTAGTTTACGCCGCCGATCGTCTGGTGTACGGAGCCGCAGTGTTGGCACGCTCAATGGGCATTCCTCCGCTGGTGATTGGCATGACCGTCGTCGGCGTCGGGATCTCCCTGCCGGAGCTGGTGGTGTCCACCACGGCCGCCATCAACGATCAGATGGATTTGGCCGTCGGAAACGCAATTGGTTCGAATATCATTAATATTCTTCTGATTTTGGGCGGTGCCGCCCTGATTCATCCACTTTCCGTTCGTTCTGATATATTACGCCGCGAACTCCCTCTATTGTTACTGGTCACTGCGCTGTGCGGTTTTCTGCTCAGCGACGGCGAACTCAGCCGCATTGATGGTGTGTTGCTGCTGGCCAGTGCCGCCGTGTTTATGATGCTGGTGATAAAAATCGCCCGCGCCGCCGAGAAAGAAGGACTGGATACGCTGACCTACGAGCAGATGTCCGAACTTCCGCAGGACAGCAGCAACACCGTGGCGTTTCTGTGGCTGGCGCTGGGCTTTATCATCATGCCGCTGGCGTCCGGGATGATTGTCGACAACAGTACAGTGATTGCCCGCTATTTCGGCGTCAGTGAACTGGTCATTGGTCTGACAGTCATTGCTATCGGCACCAGTTTGCCGGAACTGGCGACATTTATCGCCGGGGCGATTAAGGGTGAGGATGATATCGCGCTGGGCAATATCATCGGTGCCAATATTTTTAACACCTGCCTGGTGCTGGGATTACCCGCGCTGGTGGCACCCGGTTCGTTCAACCCGGACGCATTCCATCGCGATTACTGGGTGATGCTGGCGGTCAGTGTGGTGCTTTCCGGCCTGTGTCTGATGCGTAAACACCGTATCGGTCATTTAGCCGGTGCATTGTTGCTGTGTGGATTTATCGCCTATATGGCGCTGCTGTTCCTGCAACCGGACAGCATTGCCTTCTGAACTCTGTCAGGAACTGACTATGGCTAACTTTACCTTCGCCGCCGACTTTGATTTCCAGGCCGTCGGTCGCGATGTGCTGAAAACAGAACGTGAAGGACTTGAGCAGTTAGATCAATACATTAACGGTGATTTCACCCGCGCCTGCGAAAAAATCTTTGCCTGCACAGGCAAAGTCGTGGTGATGGGGATGGGCAAATCCGGGCATATCGGCCGCAAAATGGCCGCCACCTTTGCCAGCACCGGCACACCGGCATTCTTTGTCCATCCGGGCGAAGCCAGCCACGGCGATCTGGGCATGGTGTCGAAGCAGGATGTGGTGATTTTGATCTCCAACTCCGGCGAGGCCCATGAAATTCTGGGGCTGATCCCGGTCCTGAAGCGCCTGAACATCACGCTCATCTGCATGACGTCCAATCCGGAAAGCACGATGGGCAAAGCCGCTGATGTCCACCTTTGCGTGAAAGTGCCGAAAGAAGCCTGTCCGCTGGGTCTGGCACCGACCAGCAGCACGACGGCGGTACTGGTGATGGGCGATGCACTGGCGGTTGCGCTGCTGGAAGCCCGTGGCTTTACGCCGGAAGATTTCGCGCTGTCGCATCCGGGCGGAGCACTGGGTCGCAAGCTGTTGCTGCGTGTCAGCGATATTATGCACACCGGCGATGACATCCCGCATGTCACCCGCGACGCCTCCCTGCGGGATGCCCTTCTGGAAATCACCCGCAAAAACCTTGGTATGACGGTGATTTGCAATGATTTGATGAAAATCGAAGGCATCTTTACCGACGGGGATTTACGCCGCATCTTTGATATGGGCGTTAACATCAACACGGCATCGATTGCCGATGTGATGACCACCGGCGGTATCCGCGTCCGCCCTTCTCTTCTGGCGGTGGATGCACTGAATTTAATGCAGGAAAAACACATTACCTGCGTCATGGTCGCTGATGGTGACCAGTTGCTGGGTGTGTTACATATGCACGATATGCTGCGCGCTGGCGTAGTTTAATTGAGGAATGCCCTGAATGAGTAATAGCGCAGCCCTGGTGGACACCTGCTACGGCCCGGTCAGCACAGACGTGCTGGAGCGGGCGAAAGCGGTCCGCCTGCTGATTTGCGATGTGGACGGCGTCATGTCTGATGGCCTGATCTATATGGGAAATCAGGGAGAAGAGCTGAAAAGTTTTAACGTTCGCGACGGTTACGGTATCCGCTGCCTGCTGACATCTGACATTGAGGTCGCGATTATTACAGGCCGCAATGCAAAATTGCTGGAAGATCGCGCCAAAACCCTCGGCATACGCCACTTGTATCAGGGGCAATCGGATAAGCTTTTGGCCTTCCGCGAACTGTTAGATACACTGTCTTTACAGGCCAGCGAAGTGGCTTACATCGGTGATGACCTGATTGACTGGCCGGTGATGGCCGAAGTGGGCCTTTCTGTCGCGGTTCAGGATGCGCATCCTATCCTGTTGCCGAAAGCAGATTATGTGACCCGAATTGCGGGTGGACGCGGCGCAGTGCGTGAATTGTGTGATTTGATTCTGCTGGCGCAGGGTAAGCTGGAGGACGCCAAAGGGCTGTCGATATGAGTAAAACAAGACTTTGGGTTATTCTGGCTCTGACGGCCATTGTTCTGATACTGATTGGCTGGTCGCTGTCTGACAACAGCGATGATGCCCCGCAGGCCGTCAACGATCAGGATCCGACCTATCAGAGCGCCCACACCGTCACGATGGTGTATGACCCGCTGGGCAGCCTGACGTATAAACTGGTGTCAGATCAGGTAAAATATTACACCGCTGATCAGGTGACATGGTTTACCAATCCGGTAGCCACCATGTATGACAAGAACAAAGTCGCCACCTGGGTATTGCGTTCTGATAAAGCGAAACTGACTCAGGATAAGATGCTCTATCTTTACGGGCATGTGCAGGCCGACAGCCTGACCCCTGAAACATCACAGCTGCAAAGAATCAAAACGGACAATGCACGGGTTAACCTGACGACACAGGACGTTGCCTCAGACGATGAAGTAACGCTTTATGGCACAGGTTTTACATCTAATGGCATGAAAATGCGTGGTAATCTGCGTGATAAAACAGCAGAGCTGATCGAAAAGGTAACGACCTCTTATGAAATTCAAAGCAAAAAATAAATTCCGTGATCTCCTGATCGTCAGCTCATTGTTAGCCGTCAGCATTCCGGCCTTTGCATTAAAAGATGACACGACGAAGCCGATCACCATTGATTCGCAAAATCAGGCGCTGGATGTGAACACCAATACCGCGACCTTCACCGGCAACGTGGTGGTGAATCAGGGGACGATCCAGGTGAAAGCCGATAGAGTTGTCGTGATCCGCCCTCAGGGTGTTTCCGGTAAAGAAGTGGTGGAAGGTTACGGCAACCCGGTGACGTTCTATCAGATGCAGGACAACGGTAAACCGGTTAAAGGCCACGCCCAGAAAGTCCGCTACGAAGTGGAAAACGATCTGGTGACCCTGACCGGCAATGCTTACCTTGAACAGCTGGACAGCAATGTCAAAGGCGACCGCATCACCTATCTGGTGCAAAAACAGCAAATGGAAGCTTTTAGTGATAAAGGTAACCGTGTGACGACCGTACTGGTTCCTTCGCAGCTGCAACAGAAAACGCCTGCAGCAGGCGGCCAGCCGACCAAAAAGAGTAACTGATATTTTATGGCAAAATTAATCGCAGAGAATCTGGCCAAGGCATACAAAGGCCGCAAGGTCGTTGAAGATGTCAGCCTGATGGTCAACTCAGGTGAAATCGTCGGATTATTAGGGCCAAACGGTGCCGGTAAAACCACCACTTTTTACATGGTGGTGGGTATCGTTCAGCGCGATGCGGGGCGTATTGTCGTCGATGAAGAAGACATCAGCCTGCTTCCGCTGCATACCCGCGCCCGTCGCGGTATTGGCTACCTTCCGCAGGAAGCGTCCATTTTCCGTCGTCTCAGCGTGTTTGATAACCTGATGGCGGTGTTGCAGATCCGTGATGATCTGAACAAAGAACAGCGTAACGATCGCGCCAATGAACTGATGGAAGAGTTCCATATTTCTCATTTGCGCGATAACCTCGGTCAGTCACTGTCCGGGGGTGAACGCCGTCGTGTAGAAATTGCCCGTGCGCTGGCAGCGAACCCGAAATTCATCCTGCTGGATGAACCGTTCGCCGGGGTTGACCCGATTTCAGTTATCGACATCAAAAAAATCATTGAGCATTTACGTGACAGCGGCCTCGGCGTACTGATCACTGACCATAACGTGCGCGAAACACTCGATGTGTGTGAACGCGCGTATATCGTCAGTCAGGGGAAATTGATCGCCCACGGCACGCCAGCCGACATTCTTGCTGATGAACAAGTTAAACGTGTTTATCTTGGTGAAGAATTCCGTCTGTGATCTGTGCCGCCGGAACCGTGCCTGTTTCAACTTAAACTGAAACAGGCCGTCTCTGACAGAAGTGTTGCCGTTCTCACTCATCAACGGAATTAAGCCAAGATATGAAGCAAGGTTTGCAACTCAGACTCAGCCAACAACTGGCAATGACTCCTCAGTTACAACAGGCCATCCGCCTGTTGCAATTGTCCACGCTCGAGCTCCAGCAGGAGATCCAACTCGCGCTGGAGAGCAACCCTCTGCTGGAACAAACCGACCTTCATGATGAAATCGATGCGGTGGAAGCCACCGACAACGAAGGATTAGATACCCGCGAAGCCCTCGAGCAAAAAGACATGCCCGAAGAGCTGCCGCTGGATGCGACCTGGGATGAGATTTACACCGCAGGCACGCCGTCCGGTACCGGCAATGATTACAGCGACGACGAATTGCCGATTTACCAGGGCGAAACCACCCAGACCCTGCAGGATTACCTGATGTGGCAGGTGGAACTGACGCCGTTTTCCGATACCGATGCCGCGATTGCCACCTCCATCGTCGATGCGGTGGATGACACCGGTTACCTCACCGTTTCCCTTGAAGATATTCTTGAAAGCGTGGGTGACGAAAACATCACCATGGACGAAGTTGAAGCCGTGCTTAAGCGCGTTCAACGCTTTGACCCGGTGGGCGTGGCGGCGCGTGATCTGCGCGACTGTCTGCTGATCCAGCTTTCTCAATATGTTACTGACACCCCGTTTATCACCGAAGCCCGTCTGATCATCAGCGAACATCTCGATTTGCTGGCGAACCATGATTTCCGTGCACTTATGCGATCAACCCGGTTAAAAGAAGATACACTGAAAGGAGCGATGCTCCTGATCCAGTCTCTTGATCCGCGTCCGGGCCAGTCGATCAATACCGGTGAATCCGAATACGTGATCCCGGATGTGCTGGTGCGTAAAGTGTCAGGTGTCTGGACGGTCGAACTGAATTCCGACAGCATTCCGCGACTGAAGATTAACCAGCAGTACGCCGCAATGGGCAATTCCGCACGCAGCGACAGCGACGGCCAGTTTATCCGCAGCAATCTGCAGGAAGCCAAGTGGTTAATCAAAAGTCTGGAAAGCCGTAACGACACGCTGTTAAAAGTGACGCGCTGCATCGTTGAGCAGCAGCAGGCGTTCTTTGAACTGGGTGAAGAATTTATGAAACCTATGGTGCTGGCCGATATCGCCAGTGCCGTAGAAATGCACGAATCGACAATTTCACGTGTGACGACGCAGAAGTTCCTGCACAGTCCGCGTGGCATTTTCGAACTGAAGTATTTCTTCTCCAGCCATGTCAGTACAGACAGCGGCGGCGAGGCATCGTCAACCGCCATCCGGGCGCTGGTGAAGAAATTAATCGCAGCGGAGAATCCTGTAAAACCGCTCAGCGACAGTAAGTTAGCGACCCTGCTTTCCGATCAGGGGATCATGGTCGCACGACGGACCGTCGCCAAATACCGAGAGTCTTTGTCCATCCCGCCCTCAAACCAACGTAAACAGTTAGTTTGACCTCAACAGAGAAGGAAGACATTATGCAGCTCAACATTACCGGACATCACATTGAGATCACGGATCCCCTGAGAGAATTCATCACGTCGAAGCTGGCCAAGCTCGAGCAGTATTTCGACAGGATTAATCAGGTGTATGTGGTGTTGAGCGTGGAAAAGGTGCAAAAAGTTGCGGAAGCGACTTTGCATGTGAATGGAGGCGAATTACATGCCACCTCGGAACATCAGGATATGTACGCAGCGATTGACGGACTGGTTGATAAACTGGCCCGCCAGCTGAATAAACATAAAGACAAACTGAAACAGCACTGACATTCATGTAGCCAACCCTGTGCTACAAACCTTCGGGCATCGGCTTGTGACCTTCGGGAAACGAGCCGATATAGCTTTAAGGGTGAAACAGCGCAAAAGTGAAAGATGACATGATTAACGATACTGCAATGCAATTAACGTCGGTGCTCAATGCCGAATGCACCAAAAGTGGCGTTCATTGCGCCAGCAAGAAACGCGCACTGGAAATCATCAGCGAACTGGCCGCTAAGCAATTAAATTTATCGCCACAGGTGATTTTCGACGCCATTTTGACCCGTGAACGTATGGGCAGCACCGGGATCGGTGCCGGGATCGCCATCCCGCACGGAAAGCTGGAAGAAGATACTTTACGTGCCGTCGGGGTGTTCATTCAGCTGGAACAGCCGATCGCTTTTGACGCCATCGATAATCAGCCGGTAGATTTACTTTTTGCCTTGCTGGTTCCGGCAGATCAATGTAAAACCCACTTACACACCTTATCGTTAGTTGCTAAGAAATTGGCTGATAAAACAGTGTGTCGCCGTCTGCGCGGAGCGCAAAGCGACGAAGAACTGTTCCAGATAATGACTGAAAACGAATAGCGTCTGATCCCGGTTTTCGTGCCGGGAAAATGAATGCTGAACACTGAATGCCAGGGGAGTGACACCATGGTGCTGATGATTGTCAGCGGCCGTTCCGGTTCCGGGAAGTCGGTTGCCCTGAGGGCACTCGAAGACATGGGTTTTTACTGTGTGGACAACCTGCCGGTGGTGTTACTGCCGCAGCTCGCCCAGACCCTTGTTGAACGCAATACGTCTGCGGCCGTCAGCATTGACGTCCGTAACATGCCAGAAACACCGGAAGTTTATGAGCATGCGATGTCACAACTGCCGGAGAGCTTCTCACCGCAGCTGTTGTTCCTTGATGCTGACCGCAATACCCTGATCCGCCGCTACAGCGACACGCGTCGTCTGCACCCGCTTTCCAGCAAAAATTTATCCCTCGAAAGTGCCATTGATGAAGAAGCCGATCTGCTCGAACCGCTGCGTTCGTCGGCGGATCTGATCATCGACACCTCCGAAATGTCCGTACATGAGCTGGCAGAAATGCTGCGTACCCGCCTGCTGGGGAAACGCGAGCGCGAACTGACGATGGTGTTCGAGTCCTTCGGTTTCAAACACGGCATTCCGATTGATGCGGATTACGTCTTCGACGTGCGTTTCCTGCCGAACCCGCACTGGGATCCGAAACTGCGTCCGATGACCGGCCTTGATAAGCCGGTGGCGGCGTTCCTTGACCGTCATACCGAAGTACACAACTTTATCTACCAGACCCGAAGCTATCTCGAACAATGGCTGCCGATGCTGGAAACCAACAACCGCAGCTATCTGACCGTCGCCATTGGCTGTACCGGCGGTAAACACCGTTCGGTGTATATCGCAGAACAACTGGCCGACTATTTCCGTTCCCGTGGGAAGAATGTTCAGTCCCGCCATCGCACGCTGGAAAAACGCAAATGACGGTGAAACAAACGGTAGAAATCAAAAACCGGTTAGGCATGCATGCCCGTCCGGCGATGAAGTTGTTTGAACTGGTGCAGAGCTTTGAATCAGAAGTGATGCTGCGCAACGGCACAGGCATTGAAGCAGAAGCCAGCAGCGTGATTGCGCTGCTGATGCTCGATTCGCCGAAAGGTCAGCAGATTGAAATCGAGGCCACCGGCCCCGACGAAGAACAGGCACTGACGGCAGTGGTAAATCTGATCAATTCAGGATTTGACGAAGACTAATACGCCTCACTCCCGATGAGCTGACATCAGTCAGTGATTCGGGTGAACGCACGCCTCTAACGCCGCTGCGGCGTCAGGGACGCAGGCTAAATACGGCTTAAACAGTCGATAGCAATGGCCTTAAAGCTTTCAAAGTTCTCACTGCTCAGCAAACGGCTCATTGAGCGTTCCCGCACAAACGTCACGAACAAATCGTAAATCGCCATCGCCTCTTCATAATCTGCCTTGCTGATCGCCAGCAGGAAAATCACGTGCGCGGTTTCCCCTTCTCCCCACGCAATGCCCTGCGGCGAAAGCAAGGTGATCACCACGGTTTTCTTCGCCAGCAACCCCAGCGAGTGCGGCAGCGCAATGCCTTCGCCGAGCATGGTGGAGACAATCTCTTCGCGCTCGACCACTGACGGGTAAAACGCCTGATCGACGTAGCCTTCTTCTTCCAGCTGTGAGCACACATGGCGGAATAACTCCGCCTGCGTCATCGGCTGGTTGACGATCATAAAGTGTTTTTCGTCGAAGAATTTTTCCAGCATATAAGGCCGCGTGCGGTCGACCAGCACCAGCTTGCCGAGCTGTTCCATCTGGTATTCCGTCGGGAAAGGCGACAACACCACTACCGGCTTGTTCTTCTCGCTGATGCGGGCGTTAGAAATAATAAAATCTTCGTCGATATGTTCCAGTTGCTCGTAATCGCGCAGCGTCACAATCTGCTTCATCACCAGTTGCGGATACTTACGGTTAATCTGCGCCTGGATCATGCGGATGGTCGAATTACCGGTATCGCACACCAGCATCACCTGCGGATGGCGCTGATAGCCGATGTTGTAATGCCGCTCCAGTCCGACGCCGATATGCAGCACCAGAAAACCGATCTCGTTTTCGCTCAGGGTGTACGGCGTGTATTTCCCCCAGCTCGACACCGCCGCCAGCGTAACGTCATACGCCATCGGGTAATGCTGTTTGATGTTGTTCAGCAGCGGATTGGGGATATTAATCTGGTATTTCACCCGCGTAATCATGGTCTTGATGTGGGTCAGCAGGTCGGCGCGCAGCTGCTTATCGCCCTGCAAATCATAGTTATAGTGCGAATTGATATACGAGAGAATGTAATCGACCAGCGACTCGTCATCGTCGGCGTTAATATCCGTCGGCAAAATCTGCTGCACCCGGCGGGCGGCGATATTGACCCGCAGATAGGCTTCTTCGGAGGCCGGGATTTCCTTACCCACCAGATTTTTCAGTTCCGCCGCCAGACGCACGGACACCTGCTTCACCGCCGGATCGCCGTCTTCGGCATCGAAATCCGTCAGCGGATAACCGCCGGTAATACGCTTGATCGCCACCGCGCAATACAGAATTAAATACTGCTCGCCTTCGTCGGTCAGCTGAATGGCAGACTGCGCCAGCAGCTGATGCATAAAGCGCGTCAGCGGCACCAGCGCCTCAGGTTCCAGACTTTCCGCTTTCAGCAGCGGATTGGCCTGCTCCTCGGCATCAAGCTGGAACAAGAGATCGGTCAGACAGGCGCGGATCGCCAGCTCCGCGCCAAACAACTTCATGCCATAGCGCGGTTTGGTTTCGATATTCAGGTGATAACGCGCCAGATGCTCGCGTACGTCGGCCATATCATTTTGCAGCGTGCCCCGGCTGACAAACCATTCATCGGCCAGATCTTCCAGCTTCAAAGAAAAGGCCGAGGTCAGAAAGCGGATCAGCAACGTCTTTACCCGCTCAGCCGCCGTGCGCGGCGTCGGGTTCGGTTTACGCTGCACCGGCTGCTGTAATGAGGAGAACAAGGTGTGATCGTCAATCCGCAACTGATAACCGCTGCCACGGCTGTGTACGAACGTCGCGCCATAGTCTGCGATGATTTCATTCAGCGCCGTGATGTCTGCACGCACCGTCCGCGTCGAGACGGACAGACGTTTCGCCAGTTCATCCTGAGGCAGCGTTTCGGTTTGCAGCGCATCAAACAATTGCGCCAGCCGTTGATTGGGAAATCTCACCATTGTTTTTCCATATTATTCCGGCGACGGCGCGATCACCATTTGCGACGGACTGCCGACCGCAACATAGCCATCGACGAACGTCAGTGTGCCGTTTTCAGCAGATACCTTGAATCGGGTGATGTTATCGCTTCGTTGATTCATTGCGTAAATATATTTGCCATCCGGTGACAATGTCAGCGTGCGCGGGTAGTCGCCGCGCGTCCAGACGTCATCGTGCCAGGTCATCGTGCCTTCGCCGGTCACGTTGATCTGCGCAATGCTGTTATGCAGACGGTTCGCCACATACAGATGTTTGCCGTCCCTGCTCAGCACAATGCCTGCGGCAAAGTTAGTGCCTTTGAAACCGGCCGGCAGCGATGAAAGGCTGTGCAGTTGCGTCAGCGTGCCTTTTGCCGCATCAAGGCGATAACTGGTCAGCGTCGAGGCTTCCTCGTTGATCAGGAAAACCACTTTGCCGTTCGGATGAAACACAAAATGGCGCGGCCCTGCACCTTCTGAAGACGCGTTGATAAACGGCGGATCGTTGGCTTCCAGCACGCCGGTTTCGCTGTTGAGTTTCCACTGATAAATCCTGTCCAGACCGAGATCCGTGGAGAACACGAATTTACCGGAAGGATCGGTGGCGATCATGTGAGCGTGCGGCCCGTTATGGTCGCTGATGGCAAAGCTGCCTTCTGCCGCCGCCGCCGGTTTACCTGCGCCCGCCGGCCCGGAATCCTGCTGGCTGTTGCTGGCCTCACTCAGTTTTCCGCTGGCATCCACCGGGAATACCGCCACCACGCCGCTGATATAATTCGCCACCAGCAGATGGTCGCCTTTTGGCGTCAGCGACAAATACACCGGCCCTGCGCCCTGCGAATCCACCTGATTGATCAGCGTCAGGCTGCCGTCTTCCGGCGCAATACGGTAAGCGGCCACGGCACCGTGTTTGCCGCCGTTGTAATCATCAGTTTCACTGCCGATGAACAGCGTTTTGCCGTCGTGGCTGAGCACCATCTGCGCCTGATTGGGCAACTGGCTGGCGAGGGTTTTATCGCTCAGTGCGCCGGTTTTCGGATCGAATTTAAAGCGGTAGACACCTTCCCCGTTCGGGTTGTAGGTGCCGACGTAAGCAAACTGCGGAGTCGTGGAGGTCATTGTTTTTTCTGCTGCATAAAGCGGCGCGGCGGTCACGGCCAGCATCGCGGAGGTTAAACCTGAAATCAGAAACCAGTTTCTCATACATTTCCTCAAAATTTGGGGGCTGTCAGACAAACAAGATAACTCTGCATCCGCCCGAAGGTTGAGGGATGCAGAGTGTTTAACCGCGCAGACGGCTTACCGCGCAGGAAAGGTCAGAACCTTCAGCCCACCAGTTTTTTAACACTGGCCAGCAGCGTTCTCACATCGTCAGGACGGGTGTTGCCCGACGCGCTGTCGATAATCGAACTGTAGATATGCGGGATGATTTTGGTGACACCTGCCGCCAGCGCGATTTCCATAATCGGCTCAAAGTTTTCCAGATCGATTCCGCCGGTTGGCTCCAGCCAGAAATCCTGCTCCGCACAGGCACGCGCCACGGCGGCGAATTCGTCACGGGTTTTCAGGCCGCCCATCGGGAAATATTTCACCGAGCTGCCGCCCATGTCTTTCAGCAGCGCAATCGCCGTTTCCACCGGCACAATCGCATCGCTGGCCGCAGAACTCAGCGGCCCGGTATTGATCTTCACAAAGCCCACTTTGCCGGTCGGAGAAATCAGACCGTTGACCACGCTGTCGTTTTGCCCGAGCAGCGCACGGCTGGTGCCGACGCCGGTAAACACCTGATTGACGTGCTGCGGCTGAACCTGTGCAGAAATCTGGCTGACCATCAGCGACTGCCGCGGATCGCCCGCGCCTAAGCCGACGGACAAGGCGTTTTCAATCAGCGCCGCGTATTCCTTCATGTCCGCGACCGCGCTCGTCACATCGGCGTAATTTTTCGACAGCACGCCGACCAGCACGTGGCCCTCTGCGGCGGCGTAAATGTCACGGGCATTGTCTTTAGAACCGGCCAGCACATTCAGGCACACGCGGTCACGGTAGAAATTCGGGGTCAGCTTCATGCTTTATCTCCGCTGAAAAGGTGTTTAAAACGTTGTGCGACGATGGCGAGCTGCGGCGGCGTCACGCTGCGCACATCGACTTCAATCTTGCCTTCGTTGGCGCGGTAGCCACGGAAGTAAATGGCGATATCGCCGTTCTTCATGGCATCCACAATGTCTTTGGTTTTCCAGCCGAGCACCGCTTCATCGAAAGTAATTTCCGTGCGGGCAATATCGCGTCCGGCACTGTCCCAGACCACACGACCGGTCACGCCGTTGATCTCATTCAGGCTGGCGATGAATGGCGTCATCTTGTCGACCATTTCCTGCCCGGTGGTTTTCGGCAAAGTGAGATAGCTTTCGATCGCCTGCGTCAGGCCGAGAATGCCTTCCTTGCCGACTTTCATCGCACGGCCAATGCCGCCGGATTGCAGTTTTACCCATTCAACGTACTGTTTCTTGCCGAGCACCAGACCGCTGGTCGGCCCTTCGATGGCTTTTGCGCCGCTGTAAATCACCAGATCCGCGCCCATCTCGTAATAGCAGGTCAGATCTTCTTCTGCGGCGGCATCAACAATCAGCGGCAGGTTATGCGCACGCGCCACTTCTGCGGCTTCGGCCACCGACAAAATACTTTTCTGCACGCTGTGATGCGATTTGATGTACAGAATGGCGGCCGTACGCGGCGTGATGCAGGCGGCGAGTTGCGCGGCAGAACATTCGTTGGCGTAACCGGCTTCCACCACTTTGCCGCCGCCCATCGTGACCATGGTGGCGACCGGCGCGCCGAAGTTCACGTTATGGCCTTTTGGCAGCACGATATCGTGCGGGATCTCCAGCGGCGCAGCGTGCAGGTTTTCCAGCAGCCAGGCGTCATCTTTGACGATCACCGCCGCAACGGACTGCGCGATCCCGGCAGAGGCGCAGGACACCACCACGGCATTTTCGACGTTAAGCAGTTTCGCGATATAAGCGCCGGTTTTGTTCACCAGATCTTTCATCTCGAAGTAATGATTCAGGCCGGTATTCACCACTGCCGCCACTTCTTCACGCGGCGTGGACACACCCAGCGCCGTCATGCGACCTGAGGCGTTAATAACCTGTTTTAAATCATATTTTTCATATAAAGAGTGTTCAGAAGACATGAGCAGATTTCCCTTCTTCGGTTAACAGGGTGACGCCCGCGACCACAGCGGCCAGAGGCACCAGCAAACTTTCGCCCTTCACGGACTGTCCTTCGGAATCGACAAACACCTGCGGCGTCTGACGGCATTCAAACAGGGTCAGGTCGGCGTCAGCACCGACTTCCAGACGGCCTTTGGCAGGCAGGCGCAGCGCGTCGGCGGCGTGCGAGGTGACGCAGTCAATCACCTGCGGCAGGGTCATGCCGACGCTGAAGAATTTCGACATCACGGTCGCCAGGCTGTGCACCGGCCCGTTCATGCGGTTGCGGCAATAAATATCGGAGCTGATGGTGTGCGGCAAAATGCCCTGCTTAATCGCCCGTTCCGCCACGTCGAAGCTAAAACTCGCGGTGCCGTGACCGACATCCAGCAACACGCCGCGGCTCAGCGCACGTTTGATGGCATCGCGCAGCACGCCTTCCGGCGAAAGAATGCGGTTCGGTTTACCGTTATAGCAGTGAGTAATAATGTCGCCGGAGGTCAGTAAATCCGCGATTTCATCGAGGTTCGGCGGATTATTGCCGATATGCACCATCAGCGGCAGGTCGTTGTTTTCGTGCTGAATTTCTTTGGCGCGCACCAGCGGTTTGATGCCGTTCTGGCCGACCACGCTGCTGCTCATCCGCGCCTTGATACCGATAATAAAACCGGGATTTCGCGCGATGGCGTCACGCACGCCGACCTTGTCGATCTGCGTCATGTCCGCCAGTTCGTTCTGCGTGACAATGCCGGTACGCGCGATATTCAGAAACGCGTAAACGTTGGTTTTCGCCGCACGGGTGAGCTGATAAAAATCGTCGACATCATTGGCACCGGTGCTGCCGGCATCCGCCACGGTGGTGACACCGCAGGCGACGCCAATCAGGTCAGCATCGTCATGATAAATCGGCGATTTGGGATAACAGTGAACATGGGAGTCGATCCAGCCTGCGCTGGCGTAAACCTTGCCCTGAAGATCGAGGGTCTGGCGGGCGGTGGCATCGGAAGCCAGCGTGCCAATGGCGGCGAATTTGCCGTCGCGAATTGCAATATCAGTCAGGCTGCCGTCTGCGCGTAATGCCTGGCGGATGATTAAGTCATACATACGACGTTCTCCATAATCTCGGGCGTCAGGAGTGTTCCTGACGCCCGTTTACTGCTTATGTACTGCTTCTTACAGTGAAACCGGGAAGATGGCGCCCAGCACCATCGCACCGAGAATGGCACCACCGGTAATCGGCTTCTGCCACAGATAGAAACCCAGTGCGCCAATCAGCGAGCCAAGACCGATTGGAATCGATGCGGCCATTGCGGAGAGGATAATCAACGGCCCGAGGAAGCGGCCGGAGGCATTACCCGCGCCCATCATCACGTCAGCGCCGTAGGTGGAGTTGCTCTGATTGATGGTGAATTTACGCGCCAGAATGATGATGTAACCGACGGCTAACCCGAGGATCAGGCCGGTCACCAGCGAGGCGGCAAAGTTCGCCACCGGGAAGATAATCCCGGCGCCCAGCAGCATTGCAGGAACGCCCAGGCCGATACCGGTCTGGATCGCGCCGCCGATATCGAGAATACCGACCAGCGAACCTTCGATGATGCGGGCAAACAGGAAGCTGGCACCAAAGGCCGCCACTGCGCCGTACACGCCGGTATCCATGCCGGAACGCAGCATCGACACAAAGGCCACTTCGTTAAATGCACCGATGCCGTACAGGTAATACATGTGTGTCCCGGCGAAAACGCCGGAAGACAGCAGTCCGACAAAAATCGGGAACGACCACTCGGCGTACCAGAAACCACGTTTGGCTTGTTCTTCCATTGTCATGTTCCCCTTACTTACCGCTGAGTGAGTTGTGAATGCCGTTCAGCCATGTCGGGACGTCCAGCATGAAGGATTGCAACAGCTTGACGTCGAAACCACGGAAGAAACCGCTGAGAACGAACAGCGCGATAATCGCCGCCATCATCACTTTGGTGACGTGGTTCCAGCCGCTCTCTTCGACGCCTTTACCGATCAGGATACCCAGTACCAGACCCGGCACGGCGTTCCCCATGATCATCTGCGCCAGACCGCCAAAAATGGTGGCCCAGAAACCGGAACGACGTCCTGCATCGATCGCCGCCAGCCAGAAAATCACCGGCATGACGGTGTTCACCAGCAGGTTAGCCGCAGGCACCAGCACTTTAATGGCCGTGACCTGCAACGCCGCAGGCACGGCAGACGCGGTGGTGTTGAGGAAGGCCACCACAATCATGCCGATGATGCCGCCCGCAATCGCCATCTTGCGCGGGTCGTGCAGGGTTTCAGTGACATTGCGGTTTTTGAACATCAGGGCAGCGGTGGCCCAGTGAGGAATGATGCGGTGGTCAACGTCCTGAGTGAAAGAACCTGCCGCCACGGAAGATGCCCAGGCGTTAAAGAAGAAGCCCAGACCGAATGAGAAATGCGAAGCCGGATCGCCTTCACAGGAGTTTAATTCCCCAAGCGTACGAAAAGCCCCCATTCCTTGCACGGTTGGCGCATGGAACATACGTGCGGCACCCGCACCTACGCCCACCCCAACCAGTCCGCCGATAATAAGCGACTTAAATAAAATAATTAAAAACATCAGTATATCCTTGTCATTTATAGCTAACGTTTTTATTTCGTGACAAAAACTACCTGTTCCGTATTAATAACAGTCAGGTTGACGGTAATGTCTAACGCCACGTAATAACTCTTTCTTTCCCTGGCCAGAAAAAAGAACAGAAACTTTTCTCTTTTAACCGACTCCTCTGCCTTTATTACCTTGACGTCCTGCGGTTCAATGCGCAGCAAGACATTATTAGCAGACGATTTGAGAACCGTTCTCTGAACCTGACTCAGTGCGGAAGAAAAGGCGGCAGCCTTATTTTCGCCCTTTCCTTCAACCCGGACTGTTGTGGTTAATTGTTGCTTCATTACGCCTGACCATACTTCTTGTTATAAGCTTCAACCAGACGCTGACCCAGTTCTTCTTTATCCATAAATCCGAACCCTAATACTAAACAGCCTTCGTTAATCGCCGTGACACCTTCATCAACTGAACGCATCCCGTACTTCGCTTTATATCCGTATTTGTTTTGTGCGGTAATCGCACCTGCACCGCCACTGCCGCAGAAAGAAATACCAAAGGTCGCGCCTTCTGCTTTCATCACGTCGCCGAGTTTCATGTCTGCCGCCATACCGGGGACAACAATGGCTTTTCCGCCAGCCGCTTCCACGCCTGCTGCCACTTTCTGGCCTTTACCTAAACGGTCGCCGATCACAACTAATACTTGTCCCATGATTCACATCTCCACATTAATTAATGTATTAAAATTTCAATAAAAATTATTTCTGCTCGTTGTCTCTGGCCACTTCAAAATGTACCGAGAGCAAATACGCTTCCTCAATCGGTAAATTCCCGAACCAGCTCACCACGTCCTCTGCCATTTGCATGGAGTCGGCAGAGATTTCATCAAATAACTCTTTTTCGACTTCAGGCAACGGCTCACCGGTAATCGAGCGTAATACCATGGCTTTAACGTGTGACGTTAACATCTGCAACTGAACATCGGTGGTGTAGATATTCTTCGCACTTTGCATTGTCTGAATATCTTTTAATACTTGCTCTGTTATCGCCGCAGCATCTTTCAATTCAATCCGCCCGGTCCCATTCACAGATGCGCTTGCGTTATTCACTCGCGGTTACCTCTCTCCTTGCCCGGCCCACTATTTTCAGCCGTGTATTTCGTCTGTCTTTACCCTAACCCCGGTAAGATTTCCTGTGTAGAGGGTCTTTTTCCAGTTCGAAGTGGAAATACGATGCGCTGAGCAGATCCAATTCGCAAAACGAAAAGTTAAGTCGCCATATCACTGAATATTGCAGGGTGTAGCAGCGTATTACACTGGTAATCGGATTTTTCGCAATGCGGATTAATTCCCTCACAACGCTTTCATTTCCGCTTAAGAGTGCCTAGTATCAAAGAACACATGCAAATTACCGACACCCCTGCGCTTACCCGCAGGGGTGTTATTTTTTGCCGACCGGCACCCCACTCGCATGAAGCGGGTGATGCAAAAGGAACCATGGAGAATGTTATGAGTAAACCGACACTGATCATCAATGAACTTGACGCAGAACGCCTGGACACACTGCTGGCGCAACCGGCGTTTGCCAGCAGCCCGGTCGCCGACGCACTGAATGACGAGTTAGATCGCGCCGAGATTTTGCCGCCCGAGGAAATCCCTGCCGACGTAGTGACGATGAACAGCAAGGTTCGCTTTACTGAAGGTAAAGACGGCGAAGAACACATCCGCACGCTGGTCTATCCGGCGGCGCTGAAAGACAGCAACGAGCAACTGTCGGTGATGGCCCCGCTGGGCGCTGCCCTGCTGGGGCTGCGCGTGGGCGCAAGTATCACGTGGGAAATGCCCAATGGCGAGGAAAGCCACATCACCGTGCTGGAGTTGTTGTTTCAGCCGGAGGCGGCGGGGGAGTTGAGACGTTAAGGCAGTTAACTCCTTTTTCTGCGAAGGTGGGAGGCAACGCGCTGAACGGCTCCCTCCCCTGCGAAGGGGAGGGTTGGGGTGGGGTATTAATGGCGAATCAATAAGTTGAAGTTTGCACTGACATTGGTTTTGCCTTTAAAACCCCCTCCCCGCCTCCCCCTTCGCAGGGGGAGGAGCAGGACAGCGATCAATTCCGGCTATTTCTCACCATGAAATAATGTGGGGTTTACTCCCTACCCTTCGCAGGGGGAGGAGCAAGACACCCGCCATCTGCTTACTTAAACTTCTTGTGGTTCTCATTCCTTGTCGCCTTGAACCCTTCGGCTTCTTTCTTCGCTTCATCCACTTTACCCGCTTTCGCTAAAGCAGAAGCTTTATCAATCTGGCCGATCAGCGTATCCAGCCCTTTGTGGTAATCCTGCATTTCCGGGCTGTCAGGGGCTTTGCCTTCCAGTTTCGGTGGCGTGGCTTTTTTCGCGTCTTCCGCTGCGGCTTTCATGTTCGCCAGACCGGTGGTCAGTTCGGCCTGATCGTTGGTTTTCAGCACCTTGCTGTAATTATCAGAAATGGTGTCCATGTCCGTTTCTAAATCTGCTGCCAGTGCCACCGTGCTGCTTCCCAGCATTGCGACTACCGCTAACGCCATCAGTTTTTTACGCATGATCTTTCTCTCTATTGTTATTTATTTGTTAGATAAAACGACATTGCTTGTAAGGCTTTATAAAAATAGGCTGAGAGAGAGGAAAACGGGATGAATTTTTTGTAAAGAAGGGTGGCAGGTGAGAAGCAGCGATCGGGCGACCGCTGCTTTGCAGGAAAATTACTCGCCGGCGATTTTCATTGCCGGTAACAGCACGGAACCGCACTGGATATTACTGCGGGTTTCGATATCGCTGCCGATGGCGACCATGTTGCGCCACATGTCTTTCAGGTTTCCGGCGATGGTGATTTCACTGACCGGATACTGGATTTCGCCATTCTCGACCCAGAAACCGGCCGCGCCGCGTGAGTAGTCACCGGTGACGCCGCTGACGCCCTGACCCATCAGTTCCGTCACGACCAGACCTTTATCGAGCTTACGCAGCATACCGGCGAAATCATCACCCTGACCGGCGATGCGCCAGTTATGGATGCCGCCCGCGTGACCGGTGGTTTGCAGACCGAGTTTACGTGCGGAATAACAGGTCATCAGCCAGCTTTGCAGGATGCCGTCTTTAACGATATCGCGACGCTCAGTGCGCACACCTTCGCTGTCGAACGGCGTGGATGCCAGCCCCTGTAACAGATGCGGATGCTCTTCGATGGTCAGCCACTCCGGCAGGATCTGCTTGCCGAGGCTGTCGAGCAGGAAGGACGATTTACGGTAAATGCTGCCGCCGCTGATCGCCCCGACCAGATGCCCGAACAGGCCGGTCGCCACTTCGGAAGCGAACAACACCGGAGCCTGCATGGTCGGTAATTTACGCGGAGCCAGACGCGATAAGGTGCGGCGTGCACATTCTGCGCCGACCCATTCCGGATCTTTCAGGTCGCTGATTTTACGCGCGATGGAATAAGCGTAGTCGCGTTCCATGTCGCCCTGGTGTTCCGCGATAACCGAGGCGGAAATCGAATGGCGCGTCGAGCAATAGCTCTGCAACATGCCGTGGCTGTTGCCGAACACGCGGATGCCATAATGGCTGTTGAAACTGCCGCCTTCGGTGTTGGTGATGCGCTTATCGGCTTTCAGCGCCGCCTGTTCAGCACGGGCGGCCAGTTCGATACTGCGATCGGCATCGAGTTCTTCCGGGTGGAAGAGGTCCAGATCCGGCGCGTCGAATGCCAGCATCTCTTTGTCAGCCACGCCCGCGAACGGATCCGGCGAGGTGTAACGGGCGATATCCAGCGCCGCCTGCACGGTGCGGGAAATGGCGTCCGGGCTTAAATCGGTAGAAGAGGCGCTGCCCTTACGGTTCTGATAATAAACGGTAATGCCCAGCGCGCCGTCGCTGTTGAATTCAACGTTTTCCACTTCGCCAAAACGGGTACTGACGCCGATACCGGTGGTTTTGCTGACCGCCACTTCGGCAGCATCTGAACCGGCTTTCGCCAGTTCCAGCGCCTGAGATACGGCCTGTTCCAGGGTTTTACGCTGTTGCGCTACTTGATTCACTACGTTCATCGGCATGCCATCGCTTATGAGATTAAAGGGTTTGTTCTACACTGATATACAGAAACGCTTACCTTTGAGTCTAACAGAGACTCGCCACAATTTCGCATTCACTCCGGCGTTGTTATGCCCAAAGTTGCAACAGAACATGGATGTATGCGGCATAACCCTGCATAATGCCGCCGAAGCAATAAAGCACAATCAAACTGACAGGATTACCTCGTTAAGAGGAAGCGCCCATGACAAAGAAAATTGACGACTGGCACGACGACGTTCCCGACACCAACGAGAACGACGATGATGATGAAATCATCTGGGTCAGTAAAAGTGAAATCAAACGTGACGCCGAGGCGCTGAAAGATCTCGGTGCAGAAATGGTTGAGCTGGGTAAAAACTCGCTGGACAAACTGCCGCTGGACGACGATCTGCGCGCGGCGATCGACTTAGCGCAGAAGATCAAGAAAGAAGGCCGCCGCCGTCAGCTTCAGCTGATCGGTAAAATGCTGCGTTCCCGCGATGTCGAGCCAATCCAGACTGCGCTGGATAAGCTGAAAAACCGCCACAACCAGCAGGTGTCGCTGTTCCATAAACTGGAAATGCTGCGTGACCGTCTGGTGGAAGAAGGTGACGATGCGATCCCGCCGGTGCTGGAACTGTATCCGGAAGCCGACCGCCAGCAGCTGCGTGCGCTGATCCGCAACGCACAGAAAGAGAAAGCCGCCAACAAGCCGCCAAAATCTTACCGCCAGATCTTCCAGTATCTGCGCGAACTGGCTGAAGGTCAGGACTAAAAAACAAAAACCCGCTTTGATGGCGGGTTTTTTCTTTTCAGCCTTTGGCCTTCGCCGCCGGTTTCTCCGGCAGGTTAAGACGCAGCGCGCCTTCCAGTTCTTCTTCCGCTTCTTCAAACAGCAAAATTAATGCGCCGAAACGTCGTTTACGGCTGGCATTCAGGTTCATGAAATTTATCTCAACCGGCAGTGCAATTCCGCCCGTTACCTCGTCCCAGAGTGCGTCCAGATTCGCGCCGAAGCTGTCGGTCAGCGCAAACTGACGGGCAAACTCGCGGTAGAATGCGGGTAAATCCGGGATGTGATTAAAATCGAAGCTCACTTTATTCATCGACGTTACTCCACCCGAACGAAATTTTGATAATGATCTTTACTGACGTAAATCAGCCCGTCGCTGGCAAACAGCACGCGGTCAGCGCCGCGGCGTCCGCAGCGATAGTTGATATCCGCTTCACGCCAGACCCGTTTTGAGGCCGAAGGCAGCCGCCCTTCCCGGTTAGAGAAACGGTCGCCGCCGATGGCTTTGCCCGGCAAGACATCACACAGATTCCCGGCGCGTGCATCCCATCCGGCTTCCCGCGCCTTTTTCTTGGTGATGTAGTTTTCCGGCAATTGATGATTCTGGCGCAAATAGCTGATCACCGTTTTCTCTTCCGTCCCCGTCACGATAGTGCCCGGGTTGTGTGTCGTTTTCGCGACAATCGGCCCTGCGATGCCACACAGTCCCGCGATCACGGCGACCGCCATCATCAGTTTGCGCGGCCGTAGCCCGTTAAATACCGTCATTGGCGTCCTTTGTGTTTAGCCCGCATCGATCTGTTCCTGTTTATTGTTTCTTAAAACGCCGTATCTGGAAAGCTGACTTAAAGATTTCCTAAATGCAGCGTTTTCACCTGCAAATACTCTTCCAGCCCCAGCACCGAGCCTTCGCGTCCCAGGCCGGATTCTTTCACCCCGCCGAACGGCGCGGCTTCATTGGAAATCGCACATTCGTTAACGCCGATCATGCCGCTTTCGATGGCGTCCGCGACGCGGAAAATGCGTTTCAGGTTCTGGCTGTAGAAATACGCCGCCAGCCCGAAAGGCGTGTCATTGGCGCGTTTAATCACCTCTTCTTCCGTGCTGAAACGGAAACAGGCTGCCAGCGGGCCGAAGGTTTCTTCGTGCGCCACTTTCATGTCATCCGTCGCATCGATAATGACCGTCGGCTGGAAGAAGTTACCGCCGAGTTTATGACGCTGGCCGCCTTCCATCAGCCGTCCGCCTTTCTCCAGCGCGTCTTTGACGTGCTCTTCGACTTTCTCAAGCCCCTGAATATTGATCAGCGGCCCGACAATCACACCCTCGTCCATGCCGTTGCCGACTTTAAGCTTGCGCACCTCTTCCACCAGACGCGAGGTGAATGCCTCGTACACGCCGTCCTGCACGTAAATCCGGTTGATGCACACGCAAACCTGTCCGCTGTTGCGGAATTTACAGGTGATCGCGCCCTGCACCGCCGCCTCAATATCGGCATCGTCAAACACGATGTACGGCGCGTTGCCGCCCAGTTCCATCGACACTTTTTTCATGGTGTC
Organism: Rahnella victoriana; assembly: GCF_004330295.1. Lineage (GTDB taxonomy): Bacteria > Pseudomonadota > Gammaproteobacteria > Enterobacterales > Enterobacteriaceae > Rahnella > Rahnella victoriana. Next base: position 37,315 of record NZ_SJOJ01000016.1, on the reverse strand, counting down.
GGCGCTGTTACGCACCAGCGTTTTACCGATGGCGGTCGATCCGGTAAAGGAGACTTTGCGCACCGCGTCGCTCGCCATGATCACGTCGCTGATCGCCGCCGTGTCCCCGGCCACGCCGTTGATCACGCCATCCGGTACACCGGCGTCCTGCGCCAGTTGCAACAAGGCAAAGGCCGACAACGGCGTGTTACTGGCCGGTTTGATCAGGCCGGTACAGCCTGCCGCCAGCGCCGGACCCAGTTTGCGGGTCAGCATCGCCAGGGGGAAATTCCATGGCGTGATTGCCGCGACAACCCCGACCGGTTCGCGGGTCGCCAGAATGCGCGAGCCGGCTTTGGCCGGAGGGATGATTTCGCCGTTGGCGCGTTTGGCTTCTTCGCTGAACCATTGCAGATAGCTGGCGGCGTAATCGACTTCGCCCAGCGCCTCTTTCAGCGGCTTGCCCTGTTCGGCCACCATCAGCTCGCCGAGGAATTGTTTGTTTTCCAGCATCAGCTCATACCAGCGATGCAGAATTTCAGAACGGGCTTTTGCCGTGGTTTTGCGCCATTCAGGGAACGCGTCGCTGGCCGCCTTCACCGCAGCTTCCGTCTCTGCTTTACCGGCTTTTGCCACTTTAGCCACCACCTCGCCGGTGGCCGGATTCAGCACATCAAACGTTTCTCTGGCCTCATGCCATTTACCCCCGGCAAAGTAACCGGTCTTGAATAAAGGATGCGCAGACAGCTTTTCTGATTGGGCAGACATAGGGGATCCTCCTGATTTATGCCGTTCAACACGGGATATGGCAGTAAGTATAGACTCTAAAAAGGAAGGCGAAGGCACAGGACATTTAGCGTTCTGTGCTTGTAACATTCAGTTACACCAGGCTTTTCTGCTGAGATTAGCCAAAACCTCCGCATAACCATGAGGCGTCAGCTGCACCCCGCAGGTGCATGACGTGACCTTCCCGGTGTCTTTTTGCGCCATCAGATAGCATGCAAACCATAAGCAGAGTGTGATTTGCGCCGTCAGGGACAGAATGTGATGCAAATCACATGACTGGCATGGTTCCTGCTCAATACCTTCCGACCGCGCAATTCCTGCGCCGGTGCAAATTCCCTTTTTGGCAGTGAAGGTTTCTGCCGTCTTCCCAACTCTTCAACCCTAAAGAGGATCCTATGACTCAGGGGACGTTGAAAAAGAAATTAGGACTGGTGGATCTGACATTACTTGGTGTCGGCTCCATGATCGGTTCCGGATGGCTTTATGCGGCACTCACCAGTTCCGGCTATGCGGGCGGATTAACCGGCTGGGCGTGGCTGCTCGGCGCAGTGATGGTGCTGCTGATTGGGCTGGTGTTCGCCGAGCTTGCCGCCGCCATTCCGCGTGCCGGGGGTTTTGTCCGCTATCCGAATTACACGCACGGTAATGTGGTGGGTTTTGTTATCGGCGTGAGTTCGCTGCTGGCGTACACCAGTACTGCTGGCGTGGAAGTGGAAGCCGTGCGTCAGTATGCGATGTACTGGTGGCCCGCGCTGGGCCAGACCGACGGCAGCCCGACCGGTCTCGGCTTTGTGATGCAAATCGTTCTGCTGGTGGGTTTCTTCCTGCTGAACTACTGGAGCGTCAGTTTCTTCGGGCGCATCAATACCATTATTACGACCTTCAAATTCATCGTCCCGCTGATGGTAATTGTGACGCTGTTCGGCTATTTCCACGGCGGTAACCTGAGCGTACCGGGCACTGCACCGGGCGGCGTGCACGGTATCTTCTCGTCGCTGACCGGCGCTGGCATTGTGTTTGCGTATCTCGGTTTCCGTCAGGCGGTAGATTTCGCCAGCGAGGCGAAAAACCCGCAGCGCAATATCCCGATCGCCATCATGCTGGCCATTGGCATCAGCTTCGTGATCTACATTCTGTTGCAGTTCGCCTTTATGGGCGCAGTGCCCGCCGACATCCTCAGCGCACATGGCTGGGTCGGGCTGAAAACGATCTTCCAGTCCCCATATGCCGATCTGGCGCGCAGTCTGGGCATTACGTGGCTGATTAACCTGATCCTGATCGACGCCGTCATTTCTCCGGCAGGGACCGGGAATATCTATCTCGCCGGGGCTTCCCGCGTGCTGTTTGCCTGGGCGAAGAACGGCCATCTGTTCTCGATTTTCGCCAAAGTCGATCCGAAATCCGGCGTACCGCGCGGCGCACTCTGGCTGTCGCTGATTCTGGCCATTGCCTGGACGCTGCCGTCTGAATTTCAGGTCTGGGGCGGGCTGATCGGTGCAGTGACGTCCGCGACCGTGTTCACCTATATGCCCGGTCCGGTCAACGCCGGTGTTATGCGCTCACGGTTACCAAATCTGCCACGTCCGTTCCGGTTGCCGGTGTTTGGCCTGCTCAGCCCGCTGGCGTTTGTCGCCAGTACCCTGCTGATTTACTGGAGCGGCTGGTCGGTGAACGAATTGCTGATCCCGATCCTGGTCATTGCGTGGGTGGCGTACGTTTTGTTCGGCAAGAAAGATCAGCATTTCAAACGTGATGTGCAGAGCGCGTGGTGGTTGCTGGCTTATTACATCGCGATTTTCATTCTCTCTTACTTCGGCACCTACGGCGGAACGGGTGCGATTTCCAGCCCGCTGGACATGGTGCTGGTCGTGGTCGTGACGCTGGTTTGCTATTATTGGGGCGTGGCTTCCGGGCATGAAAAACTGGAAATCCCGCAGGATGACGAGGAAGACGACACACCGGTCAGCCCGCGCCGCGAGACCCGTGTCGCATAGTTGATGTAATGAAATTGTCGTACGTTCACATTGCGTTTCTTTGTCAGTAGACTGCGGGTTTTACTCCGCCATTCTCTGACAAAGGAACACGCAATGTCGACGCGCGAAAAGATGAATAAGGGTGAGCTGTATACGGACATGGGCGAAGGATTGCCGGAGGAACGCTGTGCCGGAAAAGAGCGGGTGTATGATTTCAATCTCACGCGCCCTTATGAAGAGGCAAAGCGCCTGCAATTGCTCAAAAGTATTATGGGCAGTCTGGGGGAGTCCTGCTGGATAGAGCCGCCGCTGCGTGTCGCCTACGGCACGCATATTCATATCGGCAATCACTTCTACGCTAACTTCAATCTCACGGTGGTGGATGACGCCACCGTGACCATTGGCGATAACGTGATGTTCGCACCGAACGTCACCCTCGCCACCGCCGGACATCCCATCGATCCTGACATCCGCATCACCGGTCAGCAATTCTCGCTGCCTATCGTCATTGAAGATAATGTCTGGCTGGGCACCGGCGTGATAGTCAATCCGGGGGTGACGATTGGGCGTAACAGCGTGATTGGAGCTGGCAGTGTGGTGACCAAATCCATTCCCCCGGATGTGGTCGCGGCAGGTGTACCCTGCCGCGTATTACGTCCGATCACCGCCAGCGACCGTGAGGCTTTCCTGAAATAGCCGCCGGTCAGGCAAGGAACGCATGCTGATAACGGTGCAGCATGTCAGTCAGACGCCGCACCGGCTCGGTCACTTTCAGCGGTGCGTCGTACTCAACCAGTTTTTCCTGATATTCGCCCAGCTCTTTCAGTAAACGCTGATAGTAATAGGTGCGTTTGCCTTCGCCTGAGGACGACACCACATGATCGGCGGTGTTACGGATTTTCTTGTGGAACGCTGACAGCTCGTCATTCACCGGCACTTCGGCCAGTTTCATGCGCTGATGGGCGATGATCAACAACAGCGCCAGACGGTACTTACCGATGTCATTCGGGAACATCACCAGCAACTGGTTCAACTGATGGTACAGCGCCGGAAGATGGTTTTCCCGACGACGGTACGCTTTGGTGGTCAGCGCCGACACCGCGCTGCTCATGAAGCGGTTTAGCAGCGTACGACCGGTTTTCTCGCGGGATTTATCGCGAATAATCAGCAACACCGCCATGGCGATCACCGTACCAATCGCCTGCCCCAGCGCGTTGTCGAGAAACGACGTCACGTTAAAGACCATCGGGTTGCTGAGCACCAGAATGTTGATGGTGCCCGCCAGCAGGCCAAGCATGCCGAGGCGGCGCTTGGTGACTTCGATACCGATAAAGAAGGTGAAAATCCCCAGCATCAGACAGAGCAAAAACAGGCTTTGCTGCGTCGCGGGCATGATCAGCATAAACATCATCGAGCCGACCGGGATCGCCAGCAACATGCCGACGATAAAGTCCATCGCCATGCCTTTCGGGTTCGGCGTACGCATCGCCAGCGAGGTCACGACGGCGATGATAATCACGCAGCCGCTGGCCGACGTCCAGCCGGTCCACAACCACATCAGGCAGCCGATGGCGGTCGCCGTAAAGGTACGCAGGCCGTTGACCAGCGCATGATGGCGTTCCGCAGAAACAGGACGCACCACCACTTCACCGTCGAGCACACCGCTTTCAACATTGTTAATGCTGCTGTTGGTATGGATGCCTTTCATCAGCAACAGCGCACGGGTACCGGCGCCGGTCCACGCGCTGAGGGTCATCAGCACGTTGTCGCTGTGCGTGCCGGTGATGATCTGACGCAACTGTTTCAGCCTGCGATGCACATCCGCCACGTTTTCAGCCGGTTCCGCAAACATCGCTTTCAGCTCAGGAGACAGCCGTTCCGGCGTGTTTTGCATGATCAGGTAGGTTTCGCACGCCTGAGTAATCATACTCAGCGACGTGCTGTGCAGCGCTTTCAGACGACGGTTGACCCGCTGCCAGCGCGAGGATTCCATCATCAGGCTGCCACGCATGCCGTTCAGCGCCGTGGTGCTTTTCACCAGATTATTCCACGACTTATCAATTTCTTCGCGGGTGCCGACATTCACGCAAATCCGCATCAGCGCAAACTGATCCAGCACCAGCTGACTGACCGCACGGTCGATATCTTTTTTGATGGAACGGGGAGAAAACAGCAGGTCGGCGACAATGGCGCAGCAAATCCCGATAACGATTTCACTGCAACGTTCCACCGCAAACTGCGGTGTCTGTAACGGCGCACTGGCGGAGGTCACCACAATAATCAGCGCGGTATAACCGGCCAGCCCCAGTGCATAGGAATTCTCAACGCGCACCAGTGAAGACCACCAGGTGCAGACACCGGCCCAGATACAGCACAACAGCAACATCACCACCGGCGCGCGGGCGGTGGCGATAACAATCACCAGCGCCGCGATACAGCCGATAAAAGTGCCGATCACGCGCAGGAAACCACGGTGACGAATAGCCCCGGCAAAGGGTTCGCCACCCGCCACCAGCGCAGGGCCGGAGGTGACAATGGCGGCGGTCATGGCTGACCAGCGCGGGGTTTCGAGTTGCAAATAGAACCCGAGAACCAGCGCGCCGAGGATGGCGAATGTCAGCTTGCAGGCAAAACGGACGCGCGGGATAAGTACGCTATTCATTTTCCGGCCTTAACCAAACTCTCTCAGGCGATGCAGGAGGCGGAGGAACGGAGATCCTTCATCTTGTTTACGGTCATGCTGACCCGTGATAACCACGGTGGCCGTGGTGCCTGCCGGATACGGATGTTGCTGATCTTCATCGTCGAGCACGATTTTCACCGGCACACGCTGCGCCAGACGCACCCATTCCAGGTTACTGTCGATGGTCGCCAGACCGTTGGTCGCCGCAGAGGAAGAGCTGTTGGTCACTGCGGCTGCCACACTGTCAACCGTACCGTGCATGATGCGGTTGCTGCCCAGCGGCGTGATTTCCGCACGGTCACCTTTTTTCAGCCCAGGCAATTTGGTTTCTTCCAGATAAGCCAGAATGTAGAAAGAATTTTTCTTCACCAGCGCCACGGCGGTAGAGCCACGGTTGATGTAGTTGCCCGGATGCACGGTGAGGTTCGTCACCCAGCCATCGGCAGGCGCAACCACCACGGTACGTTCCAGATCCAGCACCGCCAGATCCCGCGCAGCCTGCGCTTTCGCCAGCTGATGTTGGGCGGTTTGCAGCACGTTATTGGCCTGGTCGATCTCTTCCTGTGACATGGCCTGCACGCCCAGTTTCACACGACGTCCGGCTTCGCGTTTTTTCTCGGCTGCCAGCGCCTGGTAATAGGCGACGTCAGCACTCGCTTCGTCCAGCGCCTGCTGGTAGCGCGGCTGGTCGATTTTGAACAGCACCTGGCCTTTCTTCACCAGTTGGTTATCAATCACCGGCACATCGGTGATAAGACCGGTGACGTCGGGCGCGATAGACACGACATCTGCGGTAAATTTGGCATCACGGGTCCACGGAGATTCGGTATAGAACGCCCAGGCTTTGAAGATTGCGATGACAGCCAGCACGACAAGAATCAACGTTATTGCATAACGTATTATTTTTATGGAGAAATTTTTCACAACGCCCTCAGACGAACATGCAGGAGATCAGGTAAAAAAGACAGCAGTACAACGCTGTGTTGAACAACGCCGGGTGCCAGACAAAGTCGTAGATCCCGGTAGGTTGCAATACGCGCCGCAGCAGGAAAAACACCACCAGCGCCAGCAGTATTTCAAAAAACACCGGAGGAAACGACAATCCGAAAATCACCATTACCGGAAGCAAACTCATCAAAAATTCCTTACATTATTACGACGGACAAACCAGTATCGTCCCGCGCACGCATTATTCATTATTTTAGGCAACGGCACGCGACCCCGTTGAAAAATAAATTCAGCGGAAGTGAACGGTAAAACCATGGGGTTGCCAGGGAAGTGTGCGAAGGTAAGCAGTCAGTCAGGAATACTGAAACCTGAGGTTTATCACCCGGAAGGGTATATTAGCGTGCTTATTATCAAGTAATCAACGTTCTGTGATCTAAATCACTTTTAAGCCAGAGTTAACAATGGACCGATTAAAACGCATGTCGATCTTTGCTCAGGTGGTGGAAAGCGGCTCCTTCACTGCGGCCGCACGACGTCTCGACATGAGCGTTTCCGCCATCAGCCAGACTGTCTCAAAACTGGAAAATGATTTACAAATCAAATTATTAAACCGAAGCACCCGCAGTATCGGCCTGACCGAAGCCGGTAAACTGTACTATCAGGGCTGCCGGAAAATGCTGCATGACGTGCGTGAAGTGCATGAACAATTGTATGCCTTCAATAACACCCCGACCGGTACATTACGCATCGGCAGCTCCTCCACAATGGCACAAAATGTTCTTGCTGCGATGACGGCGGAAATGCTCTCCGAATACCCCGGACTGACCGTCAATCTGGTCACCGGCATTCCGGCACCGGATTTGATCGCCGACGGGCTGGACGTGGTGATCCGCGTCGGTGCGTTGCAGGATTCCAGCCTGTTCTGCACCCGCTTAGGATCGATGCCGATGGTGGTGTGCGCGGCGCGCAGTTATCTGGCGCAACACGGTACCCCGGAAAAACCCGCCGATATGGTGAATTTCTCGTGGCTGGAATACAGCGTCCGTCCCGACAGCGAATTTGAGCTGATCGCCCCCGAGGGTATTTCGACACGCATTACGCCGCAGGGCCGTTTCGTCACCAACGATTCGCAGACCATGATCCGCTGGCTGAAAGCCGGGGTCGGTATCGCCTATGTGCCGCTGATGTGGGTGATTGAGGAGATCAATAACGGTGAGGTGGAAATCCTGTTCAGGAGCTATCAGTCGGATCCCCGTCCGGTCTACGCGCTGTATACCGAAAAGGACAAGCTGCCGCTGAAAGTGCAGGTGTGCATTGATTATCTGACGGATTATTTCAAACGGGTGAGCAAGGTATATCAGGGCTACAGGCAGGGCAAAAAAGTCACGCAGTGGAATTAACCCTCCCCTTATCAAAGAGGAGGGAAAACACCGAAATCATCTTCTGTTACGCAGTACCGCCGACGGTCAGATTATCCAGTTTCAGGGTTGGCTGACCGACCCCGACCGGCAGGCTCTGGCCTTCTTTACCGCATACGCCGACGCCTTTATCGAGCGCCAGATCGTTACCGACCATGGAAATCTGCTGCATCGCTTCAATACCGGAGCCGATCAGCGTCGCGCCTTTCACCGGTTTGGTGATCCGGCCTTTTTCGATCAGGTACGCTTCAGAGGTGGAGAACACGAATTTACCGGACGTGATATCCACCTGGCCGCCGCCGAAGTTTGGCGCATACAGGCCATACTCCACGCTGCTGATGATCTCTTCCGGCGTGGATTTGCCGCCGAGCATATAGGTGTTGGTCATACGCGGCATCGGCAGATGGGCATAGGATTCACGGCGGCCGTTGCCGGTCGGCGCAACACCCATCAGGCGCGCATTCAGTTTGTCCTGCATATAGCCTTTCAGCACGCCATTTTCGATCAGCATGTTGTACTGACCCGGCACACCTTCATCATCAATCGCCAGCGAACCGCGCAGATTCGGGATCGTACCGTCATCCACCACTGTGCAGAGTTCAGACGCCACCAGCTTGCCCATCTGACCGCTGAAGACCGAGGTGCCGCGACGGTTGAAGTCGCCTTCCAGACCGTGTCCGACCGCTTCGTGCAACAGCACGCCCGGCCAGCCCGCGCCCAGAACCACCGGCATGCCGCCCGCAGGCGCCGCCACTGCGGTCAGATTCAGTAATGCCATCCGCACCGCATCACGGGCAAAGGCTTCAGCACGGACTTCACCGTTAACCGTTTCGAGGAAATAGTCATAACCGACACGACCGCCGCCGCCGCTTGAGCCACGCTCACGACGACCATCCTGCTCGACCAGCACGCTGACAGACAAACGCACCAGCGGACGGATATCCGCCGCCAGCGTCCCGTCGGTCGCCGCCACCAGCACGGTTTCATACACGCCGGTAATGCTGGCGCTGACTTCCTGCACGCGTTTATCTGCCGCACGGGCAATTTTGTCGACGCGGTGCAACAGTTCGATTTTCGCTTCGCGGGGCAGGCTTTGCAGCGGATCCAGCGGAGAATAAAGAGATTTATAGGCAATTTCGCCCAGCGTATGCGCTTTGCCATTGCCCTGTTCACGGACAATGCTGCGGGCGGCTGTCGCGCTCTGGTTCAGGGCATTCAGGGTGATCTGGTCGGCGTAAGCAAAACCGGTCTTTTCGCCGCTTATCGCACGGACGCCCACACCCTGATCGATATTGTAAGAACCATCTTTGATGATGCTGTCTTCGATCACCCAGGCTTCATGGAAACTGGACTGGAAAAAGAGATCGGCATAATCAAGACGACGTTCAGACAACTGGCCCAACACCGAAAACAGATCCTGATGACTCAGATTATTGGCAGTTAGTAACTGCTCACTGACTAAGGCCAGACTCATAGATGTTCACTCTCTTTTTAGACGACAATCCGGCGGGCTGACCGTGATAAAAACGGTCAGCCTGCCAGACAATCCATTGTGACAAGGTTATTTACAGCCTAACACAGCCCGCACGAGGTTTCCTGCCACCTTCGCCGCTGAGATTACTGTGCCGCGGCGGCTTTCGGATGCTCCACGGGTTTGCGCAGAATTTCGTTGATGTGCGGATCCGCAATGGTGCCGCTGATCTGATAACGGATCAGCGAGATTTTATTCCACAGCGGCGCCAGCACTTTACTGGCGGCAAAGACGGCGACGCCGACCACCGGGTTGATGACGAAGGCGGTCGCCACGCCAACCGTGGCGGAAATTTCCGGTGCAATCACCGCTTCCAGATCCAGCTGCTGATTCACGAAGTTGACCTTGCCGGTGATGGCGATATCCGCTTCCAGACCATCTATCAGCAGGTCGTCCGTGTGCATCACACCGTCTTTAATCCAGGCGGTCGATTTGATCGAGTCAAAGTAGAAGCCCTGACCAAAGGTATCGCTGAAATCGAGGCGCAATTTACGCAGTAAGGCATCGAAGCTGACCAGACGCAGTAATTGTCCGGCGCGGCCGGTGCCGACATCCGCAATTTCGCCTTTGCCCAGCGTGTTTTTCAGCGTGCCGTTCAGCGTGCTGATATCCGGTTTCCACGGCAAGGATTTCCAGTGCAGGTCAAAGTTGACGTCAAACGGCGCGCCTTTCAGTGGCGTGGTCACGCCAAAGAATGACATGGCCTGCTCAATATCTTTACCGGCAACTTTGCCTTTCAGGCCGGTATTCTCGCCCTGTCCGTTCTGCGTCCAGTCACCCTGCACATCAAGGCGCGCCACGCCGGTATCAATCAGACCGTTACGCAACATCAGCTTATCGCCCTGCGGCGTCAGGTCAGCGTTCACTTTGCGGAAGTTCTGTCCGAGGAACCAGCAGGCTTCACAACGCAGCTGCAATGCAGGCCAGCCCGAGAACGAAATCTTATCGCCTGCCAGCGGATTGCCCGCCGGCTGGTCGCTGCTGGCGACATCCGCCACGGTCCATTGCGGATTGAAATAGACATATTTCAGATTCGCCAGCCACGGGCCGTTGTCATTCATGTTCAGCTTGCCGTCGATTTCCTTCCCTTTGGCCGTCACTTCCATGCCCTGATGCCCCTGAACCGAGGTGAGGGTCAGATCGTTCCAGACCTGTCCGGCCAGCGTCAGTGCCGGTGTGGTCAGGATAATCTGGTGCGGGAAGCTGAAACCGGCCACTTTGCTTTTGGTATCCTGTGTCGCTTTTTCCGGCGACAGCAGGCCCAGCCAGTTCTCGCCATCCAGCGCAGGCAGATGCAGCGTCAGGCTGCTGTCCTCCGGCAACGGCGGCGTTTTTTTGCTGTTTGCCTGCCATGCCGCACGGTCCAGTTTCAGCTGTTTACCCAGCAGCCAGCGGCTGTTGAAATGGTCCTTGCCCGCCAGCACGCCTTGCAGGGTAAAGCTGTGAAGATCGCCTTTGACATTCACCACCAGCGGCATCGCTTGCCCGGCTTTCTTACTCAGTGGATCAGGTAAGTGACTGCTTACATCTTTCAGATCGGCGTTCACATCGACGGTGTATGTCGGCGTGCCTTTGTGCGGCAGGGTAATATTGACGTCGCCTTTCCACGGCGTACCGCCGGAAATCTTGCTGGCTGCCGCCGCAGGCAGACCCGGAATTTTGGACAATTGCCAGTTGGCATCCAGCCCGACCTGAACCCTGAAATCATCCGGCAGTTCCTGCGTACTGAACATCACGTTAACCGGTTGCCCGAACCAGTTGCCGGTGAGCCGGTTACTTTGCAGGTTGCCATTGTCATAACTGAACTGGCCGCTGAGATTGTTGATTTTGCTGTTCAGCGGTTTGATAAACAGGCTGTTGTCATTGAGCGTGACGCCCCCGGAGGCGCGCACCAGCTCGCCATCCAGCGGGATATCCAGATGTAAGCGACCATTCACATCGCCGCCGATTTGCAGTTCCTGTAAAGCCGAACCCAGCGAGTCGTGCAGCGGCGTATTCATGAAGTAATCGCCGATATCTTTACCTGAGCCGTGCAGATCGGCATCGATAAACAGTTTTTCTTTCAGGTAGTCAGGGATATTGGCGACCACGTTATTGCCATCAACGTTGCCCAGTTTGGTATGCGCGGCTTTCATAAACAGGCCGTCGTTAAGGAAATCGAGATCGATATCCAGATCGGTCAGCGCAGGCCATTTTGGCTGGTACTGGAAGGTCGAATGGCGCAGCGGCACCCAGACTTCAAACTGCCCTTCATTCTTTTTGAACGGGAAATGATGCGGATTGCCGTTAAAGGTCAGCGTGGCATTATCCACCTGACCGCCCTGAATGGCGCCGCTCAGATAATCCACCAGATGTTTGCCCATCAGCGGTTCAGGGAAATAGCGCCACGCCTGCCCCGCATCATACAGGCGGATACCGGCCAGAATATTCAGCCAGGGTTCGCCTTTGACTGGCTGGTTGTAGCGGAAATCCCCTTTGGCCCACAGCGCATTGGCCTGTATATCCACGTCTTTGCCCGACAGCATCCAGCCATCCTTGCCGTTGGTCCAGTTAAAGGTTCCGGTCGCGGCGCTGACATCCAGCGGTGCGCGGAACATTTCGCCGTACGGCAGCAGGCTGTCCTGCAATTTCACGGTCATCTGACCGCCTGCCACACTGCCTTTCAGGCCACCGCTGAAATGGTTGATGCCCGGCAGCAGTTTCCAGCGCTGCCAGCTGACATCGTGCCAGTTCACATCAAAGCGGGTCTGATCCAATTGTTTGAGCGGAATATCCAGCGCGAGGCGATTGACGTTACCGGCGGGTTTTAAATCCTGCCAGCGTTCCAGCAGCGCCGGTGTCAGGAAGGAAAACGTCGGGATCACCGGCCCTAAACGTTCCAGCTGCAAATTCGTGCCGCGGATACGTAACTCTTCACCCTGCGTCGGCCCGAGAAAATCTGTATTTTCCGGCAGATAGAGCGCCTCAAGGCGACCTTTCGGCCAGGCCACGCCATCGGTTTTCAGGTTCAGCTGCTGCGTACCGACCTGCCAGCCATTACCCTGACGATTACCGTGCAGCGTCAGATTATCCACATCCAGCCGGTGTTCATCCGTGCCGGTTTTCCAGATGGCGGAACCGTTTTTCAGCAAGGCGTCTCCGGCAAAAATCTCGCCGTTGCGCACGGTCAGCCACGCCGCCAGGCTGAAGTTGGCATTCTCCAGACCGGTATTGCTGCGCAGCCAGCGGCTGAACCACGGCTTCATATCAATGTCGTCCGCCTGCAGGTAAATTTTACCGTTATTGAGCAGACCGTTGGTGTCATTGAGATCCATACGCAATTGCACAACACCGTGCTGCCCGTTGAAACTCGACAGGCTAAGCTGCCCTTCGGCACGGTGACGGTTGTGACTGTTCAGCCAGGTGAGCTGCGGAATATCAAATTCTGCACGCGGGCCGGAAGGCGTCGGGAAAGAAATGCGGCTGTTGCGCAGATCGAAATGGTCGACCTGCCGCAGGAAAATATCGCTGACACGCCCCGGCTTGATGCCGCTGCCTTTATTGGCATCGCCACCCAGCGGGGTGTTGAGATCGAGTTGCAGATTGTAGAAGGTGAGATCGCGGAACTGCCAGCGCAGGTGCAGCAGCGATTGCCAGACGTCCAGCGCCATGGTGATGCGCTGAACCTGCCATTTGGCGTCCGGTAAGGTCACCTGCAGGCCACGGATCTCCATAACCGGGCCAAAGGTTTTCCAGCTCGCGCTGACTTGCGACAATTCGATCGGTACGCCGGTGACCGCCTCGACTTTCCCGACCAGCTGATCCTGAAAGCGGGTCAGCTGAGGCAATGCCAGACGCAGGCCACTGATCACCAAAGCCACTATCACGACAAGGGTTGCGCTGGTGGTTAATAAGATACCGGGCAGTCGCCTCAAACCTCTCTCCTTGTTTTCCATTCCATGCCGGTTTTCACCCGCACAGACGGCAATGGAAACCTTTAACTTCCTGATGCTTCAGGCGAATAGCCATCTGATCACATCATGACGACGTCGAACTGTTCCTGACTGTAGAGCGGCTCAATCTGCACTTTGACCTGCTTACCGACGAAGATTTCCACTTCGGCCAGTGCATGGGATTCCTCTCCCTTGAGCGCCTCACCGACGGCCGCAGACGCATAGACCAGGAAACGGTCGGAATCATACGCATGATGCACACGCACGATTTCACGCAGAATTTCATAGCAGACGGTTTCCACGGTTTTCACCGTGCCGCGCGCATGACAGGTCGGGCAATCGCTGCACAACACATGTTCGACGCTTTCACGGGTGCGTTTACGGGTCATTTCCACCAGACCGAGCGCCGAGAAACCATGAATGCCGGTTTTCACGCGGTCTTTCGACAGCGCCTGCTCAAGGCTGTGCAACACGCGACGGCGGTGATCTTCATTCGACATATCAATGAAGTCGATGATGATGATGCCGCCGAGATTGCGCAGTCGCAGCTGACGGGCAATAGCCTGTGTCGCTTCGGTGTTGGTGTTAAAAATGGTGTCTTCCAGATTGCGATGGCCGACAAACGCACCGGTGTTGATATCCACGGTGGTCATGGCTTCGGTCTGGTCGATAATCAGATAACCGCCGGACTTGAGTTCCACCTTGCGCTCGAGCGCGCGCTGGATCTCGTTCTCCACATCGAACAAATCGAAAATGGGCTGCTTGCCGCTGTAATGCTCCAGCTTACTGGTCATTTCAGGCATGTATTCGCTGGTGAACTCCACCAGCAATTCATAGGTCAGGCGGGAGTCCACGCGGATACGATCCAGTGCTTCACCGGCAAAATCACGCAGCACACGGTGCGCCAGCGCCAGTTCGCCATACAGCTTGCACTTGGTTTTGTTGCGACGTTTGCGCTCCATCACCTTGGTCCACAAGCGTTTCAGGTAGGCCGCATCCTGCTTAAGTTCTTCTTCGCCCACGCCTTCGGCCGCCGTGCGGATAATATAGCCGCCGTGCTCATCACAATATTCCGAGACGATACGTTTAAGGCGGTCGCGCTCCGCTTCGCTTTCTATACGCTGCGACACACCCACGTGTGACGCGCCGGGCATAAACACCAGATAGCGGGAAGGCAGCGTAATGTCAGTGGTCAGGCGTGCGCCTTTGGTGCCGAGCGGATCTTTCACCACCTGCACCATCAGATCCTGTCCCTGATGCACCAGCTCGGCGATATCACGCACATGGAAATTTTTCTGCTCATCACGCGCCACGCATTCGGTGTGCGGCATGATGTCGGACGCGTGCAAAAACGCCGCTTTTTCAAGGCCGATATCGACAAAAGCGGCCTGCATGCCAGGCAAAACCCGGCTGATACGTCCTTTATAAATGTTGCCGGCAATCCCGCGCTTGGTCTCACGCTCAATATGGATTTCCTGCAGAATGCCACCGTCAATGTAGGCCACGCGGGTTTCAGACGGGGTGACATTGACCAGTAATTCAGCTGTCATGTTTTCTCCTAAGCTCGCGTAAGGCAGAAAATTCATTTAGCAGTTCCTGGGTTTCCACCAGAGGAAGACCCACCACTGCATAGTAACTGCCGCGAATTTCACGGACGAAACAACCGCCCTTTCCCTGAATACCATAAGCGCCCGCTTTATCCATGGGCTCACCGCTCAGAATATAATGTGCAATGTCATCCGGGGATAGTGAACGGAAGGTGACATCGGTCACAACCAACGTATTGAGGCAATCCCGCCTGTCGGCAAACGCAATGGCGGTCATCACCTGATGCTGTCTGCCGGACAATGAGTTAAGCATAACAGCGGCTTGCGCTTCGTCACGCGGCTTTTCCAACACTTTACCGTCGAGGACCACAATCGTATCGGCGCCGAGCACCGGCAGATCCTCTGTTGCTACCGCCACACCGGCCTGCGCTTTCTCTTTCGCCAGCCGTAATACGTAAGCTTGCGGCGCTTCATCAGGCTGGCGCTCTTCGGCAACGTCGGTGACCAGACGTTCAAAAGGCTGCTCCAGCAGGGCCAGTAATTCACGGCGGCGCGGCGAACCGGAAGCCAGATAAAGTGCGGTCATAACATCCTCATTGCACAGCAAACTGACGGCGAATTTTACGCATCAGCAGGAACAGCCACGGCCAGAGAACGCCATCAACCACACTGCTCCAGAAAACTTCCGGGCGGAACGACACGTTGACCACCAGAAATTCACCCCAGAACACCATGACGTCCACCGCCAGCGAAAGCACCATGACAATCAGTGCTTGTTGCCACAGCGCCAGATTACGGAATAACTGGAATTTGAACGCGACCAGATAGGCCGTGATGGCAAACGCCAATGCCCGGATGCCCAGAGTCGATCCCAGGATCAGATCCATAATGAAACCGACAATAAAACCGGTACCCACGTTGACGCGATGCGGTAACGCCATCACCCAGTAAATCAGGATCAGCATCAGCCATGACGGCCTGAACATATAGAGCTGTTCGGGCCACGGCATCACCTGCAGCAGCATGGCTATTAAGAAGGATAGCCAAATAATCCAACGTCCGTGGCTCCGGTAACTGTTCATTGCGTCGCTCCCTGTACTGCCGGAGCGCTGACTGGCGCCGTCACGGTGCCGGTTGCCGGAGGAGGAACCGGCGCAGGCGGCCCCATATCGCCCGGAGGCGGCAATACCTGCGGCATCATCTGCATCAGGCGTTCGTTCGCCACGCGATGGACTTCATCCGGCGGCAGCGGATGCTCGCCGTTACGGTCAGAACCCCACAGCAACAACAGATAACGCAGACGTTGCAGACCGGCGGTCGGACGCGCCTGAATCACGGTGTAAGCACGCTGGTTATCGACTTTCACCGAAGACACCACGCCCACCGGATAACCTTCCGGGAAACGTCCGCCCAGACCTGAGGTCACCAGCACATCGCCGACACGAATATCGGTATTGCTTGGCAGATGCTCGAGTTGCAGATCATCAGCACAACCGCTGCCGGCCGCGATAACGCGAATGTCGTTACGCAGTACCTGAATCGGCAGCGCATGTGACGCATCACAAATCAGCAAAACACGGCTGGTCAGCGCGGCCACAGCCACCACCTGACCGACAACGCCTTTGTCGCTGATCACCGGTTGCCCGATATACACGCCGTTATTGCTGCCTTTGTCGATCACCACCTGATCGCTGTACGGGTCATTGCTGGTCGACAGAACCTGCGTCACCATTTTGTGCTCATCCTGACGCAGCGGTGATCCCAGCAGTTCACGCAAACGGGCATTTTCCTGTTTGTACTGGCCGAGCAGCATCAGGTCGCTGTTTTTCAGCAACAATTCCTGGCGCAGGGCACGGTTTTCCAGTTCCAGCTGACCACGTGTGGCAAAGGTCGAGGAGACCTGATCTAAAAATTCACGCGGGGCATTCGACAAAAAATAGAAGGGACTGACGGCAGTATCCATATAGGTGCGAATTTTAACAAACGTACCTATTTTACTGTCGGCAACAATCAGGACAATGGCCGTGAGAATAGCCAAAAAAAGTCGCAGCTGCAGGGAAGGTCCCCTGCTAAAAATTGGCTTCATAAAATATGCGAGTTCCTCGGCAACAGAAGGTTTCAGCCAGTCGAAGTAAAGACTTCACCTGACAGAAAAGGCGGCAATCTCATGGGATAGCCAAAGCACCGGCAAAGCATCATCGCTCAGCCAGTGTTTGCGCGGATCCACATTGAACACTGCACACTTCACGTTGCAGGTTTTACCTGACGGACAACCACCTTCCCGGACAGACTGATGTCGTTTACAGCAATAAGGCTTGCTTCAAACAAGCCTTATTCAAAACCACACGTCTTCGCTGGGATTACTCTTCGCTGAATAAGTCGCCGCCGTGCATGTCGATCATTTCTAATGCTTTACCGCCGCCGCGTGCAACGCAGGTCAGCGGATCTTCTGCGACAACCACCGGAATACCGGTTTCTTCCATCAGCAGACGATCGAGGTTACGCAGCAATGCGCCACCGCCGGTCAGCACCATACCGCGCTCGGAAATGTCGGAAGCCAGCTCTGGCGGACACTGTTCCAGTGCGACCATGACCGCGCTGACAATACCGGTCAGCGGCTCTTGCAGGGCTTCCAGAATTTCGTTGGAATTCAGCGTGAAACCACGCGGAACGCCTTCAGCCAGGTTACGGCCACGCACTTCAATTTCGTGCACTTCATCGCCCGGATACGCAGAACCGATGCTGTGCTTGATACGCTCAGCAGTCGCTTCACCGATCAGTGAACCGTAGTTACGACGAACGTAGTTAATGATCGCTTCGTCGAAACGGTCACCACCAATACGTACAGAAGAGGAGTACACCACGCCGTTCAGGGAAATCACGGCCACTTCTGTGGTACCACCACCGATATCCACCACCATTGAACCGGTTGCTTCGGAGACGGGCAGACCTGCACCGATCGCCGCAGCCATCGGTTCTTCAATCAGGAACACTTCACGCGCGCCTGCACCTTGTGCAGATTCACGGATCGCGCGGCGTTCAACCTGCGTTGCGCCGACCGGCACACACACCAGCACGCGCGGACTTGGGCGCATGAAGCTGTTGCTGTGAACTTGCTTGATGAAGTGTTGCAGCATTTTTTCAGTCACGAAGAAGTCAGCGATAACGCCGTCTTTCATTGGACGAATGGCTGCGATATTGCCAGGAGTACGACCCAGCATCTGTTTCGCGTCGTGACCAACAGCAGCAACGCTTTTAGGTGAACCAGCACGATCCTGACGAATAGCCACAACTGATGGCTCATTCAGCACGATGCCTTGTCCTTTTACATAGATGAGGGTATTGGCGGTACCCAGGTCGATGGACAAGTCGTTGGAAAACATGCCACGAAATTTCTTAAACATAACGAAGGGATAATCCTGCTAGCTGGGGGCGGAAAATAAAATCCGCCTACTTTACCAACCACGCGAAGCAGCGACAAGGCGCAAAAACGTCCTGCTTCCGTGAAAATTGTCCGCGATGTCGCCATTCACTTGCTGTGTCTTTTTGAGGCTGATGGCACTGTGAGAAAATCTGTCTCGCAGGCTCGGTTTACCTCGGGCAGGCACCCAGGCGAAGTAGCAACACCGCACATAAATTCTTACACTTTTACCGACATTTTCCGTCTATCTGCGGTCAGAGCACAAGCACCGGTTACCAGACAAGGGCGTAGGTCAAAAGCTGGCTCATTCTACGTTAAATAATGCATTAACGGTCACTTAAACATCGCGGTTGTGTGAATATTTTTTACCGACCGGTTCAACAGGCTCCGGACCGGCAAAGAAATCGCCCTGACCGCCGTGGATCCCGCTTTTCAGCAGGACGGCCCACTCCTCTTTTGTCCGCACGCCGGAGGCAAATACCAGCGCCTGAGTCCCTTCGCATGCACTGAGCAGGCTTTGGACAAAAAGTTGATTCTCTACCCTTTTATCAATATCGCGCACTAAGCCGGGGTGAAGTTTGACTCTCTCCACCGGGAAAGTTTTCAGATAAGAGGTGCTGACCACCGTCAGTCCGGCCTGTGAAACCGCCAGACGACAGCCTAAACCCTGCAGCAATCTGATCGCAGGACGCAGCCGGTCGGTATGTTGACAGAGATCCGCCTCTGCAAGTTCAATCAATATTCGATTTCGTTGAGTTCTTTCGCATTGCAGCAAGGTATCGCGTAACCAGCGTACAAATGAGCGCTGCAATAATGAATCAACCGTCAGGTGAAATGCCAACGTTTCGTCCGGCCAGCGGTTAAGTAACGGAATAATCTGACTTAACATCACCCGGTCGAAACTTTGCGATAAGCCGAACTGCACCACCAGCGGAATAAACTCGGCGGCCAGCAGCTCCTGCTCACCGTCGAAGACGCGTCGCTGGATCTCACGGTGATCTTGTTTGTGATCGCGGGTGAAGGCCGGTTTCTGATAAAGGCGCGGGCCGCCGCGCGCCAGGGTATTTTCCAGCAAGGTCCGCCAGCGCACACTGCCGCGGCCTTTTTCCGGCACATTTTTGTCGTAGATAAACCAGCTGTTGCTGCCCTGGAAAGCCGCATGCCGCGTGGCCTGTTCCGCCATGTCCATCACCTGATCCGGCGTCTGGCCAAAACGATAAGCACTGATCCCGATGTACATCAGAGCTTCACGGTCGATCAGCGAAGACGTGGGCAAAACACCAAGCGCATTGACCAGCTGACCGGCCATCACTTCCGCTTCTTTTAATGTGCGGTGGGGTAACAGCACGGCAAAATCACTGTGGAAATAGCGCGCCAGCAAGGCATCAACATGACGCATGACAAAGGTGGATAACAGATTGACCATCGCCGAACGCAGTTCCTCGACGATCGTCTGACCGTGCGTTTCGCGCATGGTGTCGAAATCAGGCAGGCGTAATAACATCAGCACGCCGTGCGCGCCCTTTTCTTCCAGTTGCGTCGCCAGCTGATTATCAAAGAACAGGCGGTTGCTCAGTCCGGTTTGGGCATCCTGCTGGGCGTACGCGCGGATCAGGGTATCCACCCGGCTGCGCTGTTCGCGCGCTTCATTCAGATCCCCCAGCAGACGGTCGATCGCGCTGCTGGCAGAATGCGGCCATTCGCCCACATCGCCGGTTAAACCTTCACGTTCACCGCGCAAAATCCGCACTGCACGGTCTTCCAGTTTTTCCACGCCGTCCGTTTCTTTTCTCAGCCAACGGAAACTGAGCAGCAGCATGGCGAGCATGGCCAGAATGGCGAGACCAATCGTGAAGGTAGAACGCAGGGAGCGGATATAGCTGCTGACCGGATCGACATAGGAAATATGCAGCGTCATGGCGTGGTTTTGCATCAGCGGGATAATGGCGGTGTCATATTCCGGCATCACGCTGTCCCACGAACGGTGTAAATCCGGACGCTCGTGGTATTCATAAATGGTGGCGTTATCGAGTTTGACGTCGATATCCGTGATGTCGAGCATGCGCATCGCCTGCGGCATCCAGCGCCGGGCTTCGGCAGGCGTATGGGTCAGCAATGCCTGATCATAGGTCGTGGCAAGTGCCTGAAGATGTTGTTCAGTGTCTTGTTTGTTCAGGTAGATAAAGCTGAAAGTGACGCCGAGCAACATCAGTAACATTGCCAGCGCGACTAACATCGTCATCAGTGCCGAGAGTCTGGTAGTAAATCGCATCCCTGTGCCTTACTCGCTACGGTGGGGTGGAAACAAACCCGTTCTCTGGGCCTGTTACGAAAATGCGCCGCTACTATAAAACAGAAAAACACGCTGAAAGGAGAAATTTACCAAAGAGACCTTTGCTTACATTCATAGCATAGCAATCCAACAGCCCATCAATTCAGAATTCTTATACAAACGATAAACGCGGCCGCCCTTCTCTGCCACAAAACGCGGTATTTTAAGACTACGTCTCGCAAAGCGGTCAGTTTCACGCCATGCTCTGTCTATAACCATAATAATGAACCATAAAATGAGAATGCCGGAGAATGCTATGTTCAAACCCCGCAAACTGACCGAAGCCGATGTCACTCCCGAAAGTCTTTTCCATGACCGGCGCAAAGTGTTGCAGGCGCTGGGGATCAGCGCCGCCGCACTCGCCCTGCCGCAAAACGCGCAGGCGGATCTGCTTTCCTGGTTTAAAGGCCACGACCGCGCCCCTGCGCCCGCCGGTAAACCCCTGGATTTCACCAAACCCCCCGCTTATCAAAATGATCTGCCGCTGACGCCGGAAGACAAAGTCTCCGGCTATAACAATTTCTATGAATTCGGGCTGGATAAAGCCGATCCCGCTGCGAACGCCGGGCAACTGGTGACGTCTCCGTGGAAGTTAAAAATAGAAGGCGAAGTCGCTAAACCGATGACGCTGGATATGGACGACATCATGAAGCGTTTCCCGCTCGAACAGCGGATCTACCGCATGCGATGCGTTGAAGCCTGGTCAATGGTGGTGCCGTGGGTCGGATTCCAGCTCAGTGAAATCCTGAAACTGGCCGAACCGACCAGTAATGCGCGATATGTGGCGTTTACCACCTTATATGACCCTGAACATATGCCGGGGCAAAAAGACCGGTTTATCGGCGGCGGGCTGGATTATCCCTATGTCGAAGGGCTGCGTATAGATGAAGCGATGAACCCGCTGGCGATGCTGACGGTCGGTGTTTATGGCAAAGCACTGCCGCCGCAAAACGGCGCGCCCATTCGTCTGACGATCCCGTGGAAATACGGTTTCAAAGGCATCAAGTCGATCGTGAACATTAAATTCACCCATGATGAGCCGCCGACCACCTGGAACCAGATTGCCGCCAACGAATACGGGTTTTACGCCAATGTGAATCCGCACGTCGATCACCCGCGCTGGTCACAGGCCACGGAACGCTTTATTGGTTCCGGCGGTTTGCTGGATGTGCAACGCCAGCCGACACTGCTGTTCAACGGCTACGCGGAACAGGTGGCCTCGCTGTATCACGGTATGGATTTACGTAAGTTCTATTAAGGAAGAGGCCGCTCAGCTATGCGTCGTTTAAGCCCTGCCAACATTACCTGGCTGAAGGTGATCATTTACCTTGCCGCCATTCTGCCCTTCTTCTGGCTGATACTTTCCGTCGATCAGGGCTGGTTCAGCGCCGATCCGGCAAAAGATATTCAGCATTTTACCGGCCGGATGACGCTGAAATTCCTGCTGGTCACGCTGCTGGTGACGCCGGTTGCGCGCTATGGCAAACAACCGCTGCTGATCCGCACCCGCCGTCTGCTGGGTTTATGGTGTTTTGCGTGGGGAACCCTGCATCTTCTCAGCTATTCGTTCCTCGAACTGGGTATCAGCAACCTTCGCCTGCTGGGCAATGAACTGATTTCCCGCCCGTATCTGACGCTCGGCATTATTTGCTGGATCCTGCTGCTGGCGCTGGCCTGCACCTCGACATTGTGGGCGCAGCGGAAAATGGGCGCTGGCTGGCAAAAGTTACATAATCTCATCTATCTGATCGCCATACTGGCACCGATCCACTACCTTTGGTCGGTCAAAGTGTTGTCACCGCAACCGATCATCTACGCAACACTTGCCGTGATCCTGCTGGCCTTTCGCTATAAAAAATTCCGCCAGTGGCTGCGATAAACCGGGGGAAACAGGCGGGCGTTGCCTCTCAGAATAGTGCCAATTGCGCGCGCATTCACCGGCCGAGGGTTGATTATCTTCGCTGATAAGACCAGTATTTAGCTGCGAATTGCCACGATATCATTATAATGCCCGACCTCATGCCGAAGAGACGGGTCGATTTGCCGCGAAATAGGTGACAAATCGGTGACATCAGGGTATTTTCTACAATCTTTGTCTAATTGCCGGAGATAGGCTCACAATGGCGCATAAGTTTGACATTTTGCTACTGAACGGTCCTAACCTGAATTTGTTAGGTACCCGTGAGCCTGAAACGTACGGACACACCACGCTCAACGATATTGTTAAAGGTTTGGAAGTTCAGGCTGCCGCTGCCGGTGTGGCACTGAGCCATCTGCAATCCAACGCAGAACATGTCCTGATTGAACGTATTCATCAGGCACGCGGAAACGTCGATTTTATTCTGATCAATCCCGCGGCCTTTACCCATACCAGCGTGGCGCTGCGCGATGCATTACTGGGGGTATCGATTCCGTTTATCGAGATCCATCTGTCGAATGTACATGCCCGCGAAGCGTTCCGGCACCATTCTTATCTTTCCGACATCGCAGTGGGCGTTATTTGCGGACTTGGCGCAGATGGCTACCACTTTGCATTACAGGCAGCGGTTAACCGCTTGTCAAAAACCCACTAATTTCTACGCAAAAAGAGTACGGAATCACACCCATGGATATTCGTAAAATCAAAAAACTGATCGAACTGGTTGAAGAATCAGGTATTTCTGAACTGGAAATTTCTGAAGGTGAAGAGTCAGTTCGTATCAGCCGTGCTGCACCTGCGCAGGCTTATCCTATGATGCAACAGGCTTATGCTATGCCTGTCCAACAGCCAGGTCTGGCTGCTGCGGTTGCGCCAGCGGCTGCACCCGCAGAAGCTGCACCGGCTGCCATCAGCGGTCATATCGTCCGTTCACCGATGGTAGGGACCTTCTACCGTACGCCAAGCCCGGACGCAAAAGCCTTCATCGAAGTGGGTCAGAAAGTGAACGCCGGCGATACCCTGTGTATCGTTGAAGCGATGAAAATGATGAACCAAATCGAAGCAGACAAATCCGGTGTTGTTAAAGCAATTCTGGTAGAAAGCGGCCAACCGGTTGAATTCGACGAGCCGCTGGTCGTCATCGAATAACGAGGCGTACCATGGTAGATAAAATTGTTATCGCGAACCGCGGCGAGATTGCCCTGCGTATTTTGCGTGCCTGTAAAGAAATGGGCATCAAAACCGTTGCTGTGCACTCCACCGCTGACCGTGACCTGAAACACGTGCTGCTGGCAGACGAAACCGTCTGTATCGGCCCTGCACCTTCAGTAAAAAGCTATCTGAACATCCCTGCCATTATCGCTGCGGCGGAAATCACTGGCGCGGTGGCTATCCACCCGGGCTACGGTTTCCTGTCCGAGAATGCGGATTTTGCAGAGCAGGTTGAGCGTTCTGGTTTTATCTTCATCGGCCCGAAAGCGGAAACTATCCGTCTGATGGGCGATAAAGTTTCTGCGATCCACGCGATGAAAGCGGCTGGCGTACCTTGTGTACCTGGCTCTGACGGCCCGCTGGGCGACGACATGGATCAAAACCGTGGCTTCGCAAAACGCATCGGCTATCCGGTCATCATCAAAGCCTCTGGCGGCGGCGGTGGTCGTGGTATGCGTGTGGTGCGCAGCGACAAAGATCTCGAGCAGTCCATCAACATGACCCGTGCTGAAGCCAAAGCGGCCTTCAACAACGACATGGTTTATATGGAAAAATACCTGGAAAACCCACGTCACGTGGAAATTCAGGTACTGGCCGATGGTCAGGGCAACGCGGTTTATCTGGCAGAACGTGACTGCTCCATGCAGCGTCGTCACCAGAAAGTCGTGGAAGAAGCGCCGGCACCGGGCATTACGGAAGAACTTCGTCGTTTCATCGGCGAACGTTGCGCCAAAGCCTGTGTGGATATCGGCTACCGTGGTGCAGGGACTTTCGAGTTCCTGTATGAAAACGGTGAGTTCTTCTTCATCGAAATGAACACCCGTATCCAGGTTGAGCATCCGGTTACCGAGATGATCACCGGTGTGGATTTGATCAAAGAACAGCTGCGCATTGCGTCCGGCCAGCCTCTGTCGATCAAACAAAGCGAAGTGAAAGTCAAAGGCCACGCGGTGGAATGCCGTATTAACGCGGAAGACCCAAACACCTTCCTGCCAAGCCCGGGCAAAATCACCCGCTTCCACGCACCTGGCGGCTTCGGTGTTCGTTGGGAATCGCACATTTACGCAGGCTACACGGTGCCTCCGTACTACGATTCCATGATCGGTAAACTGATCACTTACGGTGAAACCCGTGAAGTGGCCATCGCCCGCATGAAAAATGCGCTGGCAGAACTGATCATCGACGGCATCAAAACCAACATTGACCTGCAAATGCGCATTATGAACGACGAGAACTTCGAGCACGGTGGGACTAACATCCACTATCTCGAGAAAAAACTCGGTTTGCAGGAAAAATAAAAAGACCGTACCGTTGCGTACTCTCTTATCAAGGCCGGATATTCCGGCCTTTTTTACGTTCAGAGGGGAGACAAGTAAATGGCGTTGGATACACGTTTCTTACAGGCTAACCGCGAGGCCCGCTGGGCATTTGGGCTGACAATCGCCTATCTGCTGGCCTGGGGCTGTGCGGCTTATATTCCTGACGATAAACAGGGCATCACCGGCCTGCCGCACTGGTTTGAAATGGCCTGCCTGCTGGTTCCGCTGATATTCGTTCTTTTAAGCTGGCTGATGGTTCGCGTGATTTACCGCGAAATTCCGCTGGAGGACAGTGATGCAGACTGAAGTCTTATTACCGTTGATCGCCTATCTGCTGCTGGTATTCGGGCTGTCGGTTTATGCCTATACCCGCCGCGAACAGGGCAACTTCCTGACCGAATATTTCCTCGGTAACCGGTCGATGGGCGGTTTCGTGCTGGCCATGACCCTGACCGCAACCTATATCAGCGCCAGCTCGTTTATTGGCGGCCCCGGCGCAGCGTACAAATTTGGGCTGGGCTGGGTATTACTGGCGATGATCCAGCTGCCTGCTGTCTGGCTTTCGCTGGGCGTACTGGGTAAAAAATTCGCTATTCTGGCGCGCCGCTACAACGCGGTCACATTGAATGACATGCTGTTTGCCCGCTATCAGAGCCGTCTGCTGGTCTGGCTGGCCAGCCTGAGCCTGCTGGTGGCGTTTCTGGGGGCGATGACCGTACAGTTCATCGGTGGCGCACGCCTGCTGGAAACCGCTGCGGGGATTCCTTACGACACCGGTCTGCTGATTTTCGGTGTCAGCATTGCGCTGTATACCGCGTTTGGCGGCTTCCGTGCCAGCGTGCTGAACGACGCCATGCAGGGGCTGGTGATGCTTCTGGGCACCATTTTGCTGCTGGTAGCGGTGATCCACGCCGCCGGTGGCCTGCACAGCGCAGTGAATAAACTCCAGCAAATCGACCCTAAACTGGTGTCCGTGCATGGCGGAGGTGACGTCCTTTCGCTGCCGTTTATGGCGTCTTTCTGGGTATTGGTTTGCTTTGGCGTGATTGGCCTGCCGCATACCGCCGTGCGCTGTATCTCCTACAAAGACAGCAAGGCTGTGCACCGGGGCATTGTGCTCGGCACGCTGGTGGTCGCGGTGCTGATGTTCGGTATGCATCTGGCGGGGGCACTCGGGCGCGCGGTTTTGCCTGATCTGAAAATTCCCGATCAGGTGATCCCGACGCTGATGATCACCGTGCTGCCGCCTTACGCCGCCGGTATCTTCCTTGCCGCGCCGATGGCCGCCATTATGTCGACCATCAATGCACAGCTTTTGCAGTCATCTGCGACTATCGTTAAAGACTTATACCTCGGCGTGAAACCGGAACAGCTGACCAACGAGCGCAAGTTAAAACGCTTCTCAAGCTGGGCAACCTTTGTGCTGGGTTTACTGGTGCTGCTGGCCGCATGGCGCCCGCCGGAAATGATTATCTGGCTTAACCTGCTGGCGTTCGGCGGGCTGGAAGCGGTGTTCCTGTGGCCGCTGGTGCTCGGTCTGTACTGGGAACGGGCCAATGCCACGGGCGCGCTCAGCTCAATGATTGTTGGCGCGGTTTGTTATACCCTGCTCGCCAGCATCGACCTGCATATTGCCGGTCTGCACCCGATTGTGCCGTCGCTGTTGCTGAGTCTGCTGGCGTTTTATGTCGGCAATACCTTTGGCAAACCGCCACGCGAAACCGCATTCAAGCCGTCCTGACCGGGCGGCACTGATTTTACAGATTGTTAAGAAGAGAATGGCTATGCCTTGGATCCAACTGAAAATTAATACCACCGGTAACGACGCGGAAACGCTGAGCGACGCGCTTATCGAAAGTGGCGCCGTGTCCGTGACTTTCCAGGACACACACGATAATCCGGTCTTCGAACCCCTGCCGGGCGAAACCCTGCTGTGGGGCGATACCGATGCTATCGGCCTTTACGATGCAGAAACCGACATGGCCGAAGTGGTCGCCATGCTGGAAAACGAACCGCTGCTGGGTAAAGGGTTTGTGCACAAAATTGAGCAACTCGAAGACAAAGACTGGGAACGCGAATGGATGGATAACTTCCACCCGATGCGTTTTGGCGAACGTCTGTGGATTTGCCCGAGCTGGCGCGATGTGCCGGATCCGGATGCGGTGAACGTGATGCTGGATCCGGGTCTGGCGTTTGGTACCGGCACCCATCCGACCACCGCGATGTGCCTGCAATGGCTCGACAGTCTGGATCTGACCGATAAAACGGTGATCGACTTCGGTTGCGGCTCCGGCATTCTGGCGATCGCGGCCCTGAAGCTCGGCGCAAAACACGTGGTCGGGATCGACATCGATCCGCAGGCGATTCAGGCCAGCCGTGATAACGCAGAGCGTAATGGCGTTTCAGAGCGTCTGTCGCTGTATCTGCCGAAAGATCAGCCAGAGAACCTGTCAGCCGACGTGGTCGTCGCTAACATTCTGGCCGGTCCTCTGCGTGAACTGGCACCGCTTATCAGCGTATTGCCGGTCGCGGGCGGCCATCTGGGGCTTTCCGGCGTACTGGCCAGCCAGGCGCAAAGCGTGGCGGATGCCTACAACGATAAATTTGAACTGGATGCGGTGGCCGAGAAAGAAGAATGGTGCCGCATTACCGGGGTTAAAAAAGCCTGATTTATCGTCTCCCGCTTTTTCTGCTTGTGCAGAAAGAGCGGGTTTTCCCCTAAAGTCCAATTCCGGCCTTTTCTCATATTTCTCCTGTCGCACAAAACCCTTACACTTCGCGAGGTTTTATTACTCATTAAATGAAAGGGATATCTCGTGAAAGGAACAATTCTCTCTGCCGCGCTGGCCGCCCTCACGCTGTCAGTGACCGCCCTGCCCGTCTTCGCAAATGAAGCGCCACACTGGTCCTATGATGGCGAGGCTGCCCCGCAAAACTGGTCGAAACTCAGCCCCGACTTCCATCTGTGTGAGCAAGGCAAAGCGCAGTCACCTATCGATATCAAAGATGCACTGGAAGTGCACCCTCGCCCGCTGAACCTCAGCTATCAGCTGCCGCCGGTCGGCGTCATCAATAACGGCCACAGCGTGCAGGTGAACGTCCGGGAGGGAGATTTCGTCACCCTCGACGGCGAAAAATTCGTCCTTCAGCAATTCCACTTCCATTCCCCGAGCGAAAATACCCTCAACGGGAAATCCTTCCCGATGGAAGCGCACTTTGTTCATATGGATGCGGACGGTGAAATTGCGGTGATTGCCGTGATGTTTGAAACCGGCAAGGCCAATGCTGAACTGGAAAAAATCTGGCAGCAGATGCCGGAAAAGGCGGGCGAGCCTGTCGCGCTGAAACAAAAAGTCAGTCTTGATGGCCTGCTGCCAAAAGATCTGACCCATTACCGGTTCAGCGGTTCGCTGACCACGCCTCCCTGCACGGAAGGCGTTCGCTGGCTGGTCGTTAAACAGCCTCAGACGCTGTCTGAAGCGCAACTGGAGAAATTCCGGCATGCGATGCATCATGCAAATAACCGCCCTGTACAGGGTCTGCACGGTCGCGTGGTTGTCGCCGAATAATCTGCTCTGAGTGAAGAGGCGCAGATACCCTTTCTGCGCTTCTTTCTGCCGCTTGTTAAGCTTTCTGAAAATGAGTCACTTTTTGAACAAAAAGAGATCCGCATCACGGATTTTTGTGGTTGTTGCTGCTTAAAACGACAAATCTACCCTTAGAATCAACTGATATAACAGGATGTTTCAGAGAGATATTAGGAATTTGCTGAAGCGCACAATTTGACCGCCATCACATAACTCAATGTAAAACCTCGATAAAAAAACAAATCCCGCTGTATTTCACCCCTGGCAAGGGTTTTTCTTCATGAATTGCTCAAAGTTTGGCCTTTCATATCGTGGCGAAAATGCGTAATATACGCGCCCTTGCGGACATCAGTATGGTCATTCCTAGTTCATGCGCATCGGACACCACCAGCTTACAAATTGCCTGATTGCGGCCCCGATGGCCGGTATCACAGACCGACCATTTCGTGCCTTATGTCATGCGATGGGGGCTGGAATGGCAGTATCTGAAATGCTCTCCTCCAATCCGGAGGTGTGGCGGACGGATAAGTCACGTTTGCGCATGGTACATAACGATGAACCGGGGATCCGCGCCGTGCAAATTGCCGGTTGTGACCCCGACGATATGGCGGCTGCTGCACGAATTAACGTGGAAAGCGGTGCGCAAATCATTGATATCAATATGGGCTGCCCGGCCAAGAAAGTGAACCGCAAACTGGCAGGTTCTGCATTATTGCAGTATCCGGATTTGGTGAAACAAATCCTGACTACCGTTGTGAATGCGGTAGATGTGCCAGTCACGTTGAAAATTCGTACTGGATGGGCACCGGAACACCGTAACTGTGTACAAATTGCCCAATTGGCTGAAGACTGTGGAATTCAGGCCCTGACGATTCATGGCCGAACCCGTGCCTGCCTCTTCAATGGAGAAGCAGAGTACGACAGTATTCGGACAGTTAAGCAGAGTGTTTCCATTCCGATTATCGCGAATGGCGACATAACTGACCCGCATAAAGCCAGAGCGGTGCTCGACTACACCGGAGCTGATGCTCTGATGATAGGACGTGCCGCTCAGGGGAGACCCTGGATCTTCCGGGAAATCCAGCATTATCTGGACACAGGGGAGCTGTTACCTCCACCTCCTATGGGTGAGGTTCAGCGCTTGTTACTAGGGCACGTACGGGAATTGCACGACTTTTACGGTCAAGGCAAGGGATTCCGTATCGCCCGTAAGCACGTTTCCTGGTATCTCCAGGAGCATGCCCCAAATGACCAGTTTCGGCGCTCCTTCAACGCCATAGAGGATGCCAGCGAACAGCTGGAGGCGTTGGAAGCATATTTCGAAAATCTTGCGTAACAAAAAAGAGCTGACAGAACTATGTTCGAACAACGCGTGAATTCTGACGTACTGACCGTTTCTACCGTTAATTCTCAGGATCAGGTAACCCAAAAACCCCTGCGTGACTCGGTAAAACAAGCACTTAAGGGCTATTTTGCTCAATTGAATGGTCAGGACGTGAATGACCTGTATGAGTTGGTATTGGCTGAAGTTGAACAGCCACTGTTAGACATGGTGATGCAGTACACCCGTGGCAACCAGACTCGTGCGGCCCTGATGATGGGTATCAACCGCGGTACGCTGCGTAAGAAATTGAAAAAATACGGCATGAACTGATACTAATCAGTCGATGTCTTAAAAAGGCGCTTTTCCGCAAGGGGAGCGCCTTTTTGTTTTCTGCTTTACCCGCAAACCTTTAGCCGAAAATTTGCGCAAAACCTAACGCAGATCAACCCAAATGAGAATAATTATCCGCCGCATTCAGTGATTAAGAATTACCTTATAGAGACAATAATACGTCTCCTGGAGTCACACTGATGAAGCAACTTTATCTCCGTTTTACCGCGGCGCTGAACAAACCGGATCTGGCCATTTTGCTGCTGCGGCTCACCTACGGCCTGCTGATTTTTCATGGCTGGCATAAACTGCATGACGGGCTGGGCGGTATTCAGGGCATGCTGGCAGGTTATGGCATTCCGGCGTTTGTCGCTTATGGCGTGATTATCGGCGAAGTCATCGCCCCGGTTATGATGATGCTGGGCATTTTCACCCGTCTCGCGGCACTTTCGGCGGCCGCGACCATGATCGTCGCCTGGCTGATGGTGGGTATTCATCATACCTTCGCGCTGTCTCCGGTCGGGGCGTGGGCGATTGAAGATATCATCTACTACTTTATGGCAGCCGTCGTGATTGCGCTGTATGGCAGTGGCCGCTATTCCGTGATGAGCAACCCGCTCTACCGCTGATATGCCTGTTCAGCATGCTTTGCGAAAGGAGCATGCTGAAATATCATACTGGGGAGGTTTCGGGTTCCAAAAGCTAATCCCTTCTTTCCGTAACCTTTTCGTTTTTTTGTGCAAACCCACACGTAAATAAACAGTAAATAGTGCGTTTATCGGACAATTACCCTCTGCGGTTCGATCACGCTGCATGTTATACTTGTGACAAGAGTCGTATTCGCCTCGCTCAACGCCTACGGACAGCCCTTCAGCTTCGCGATCCCGCCTTTTAATTGTGTCTCGATAAGGTAAAAGTGAGTCAATTTGTGTGTTACCGAAAACGTTTACACACCCCTGTTGTCCCACTCTTTGACAGACAATCCGTATCGCGACTGAGCCAACTCCTGACGCGTTACCCCGGTTTTTTTAAATGCAGATGATTAGGCTTTTATGACCTCTCCTCGTTTTCGCGCATCATTTTTACATCCACGTTACTGGCTGACCTGGTTTGGCCTTGGCGTCTTGTTCCTGCTGGTTCAGCTTCCTTATCCGGTGTTATACCGTCTGGGGAACTGGCTCGGCCGCACGTCGATGCGTTTTCTGAAACGCCGCGTGTCTATTACACGTCGCAACCTGCAACTGTGCTTCCCGGATCTGAGCGCCGATCAGGTTGAAGCCCGTATTATCAGCAACTTTGAATCCCTCGGTATGGGTCTGCTGGAAACCGGCATGGCCTGGTTCTGGTCGGACGCCCGGGTAAAACGCTGGTTTGATGTCAGCGGCCTGCACAACCTGAAAAAGGCGCAGGAAAACAATAAAGGCGTGCTGGTGATTGGCGTGCACTTTATGTCTCTCGAACTGGGAGGCCGCGCGATGGGTCTGTGCCAGCCGATGATGGCGATGTACCGTCCGCACAACAATAAAGCGATGGAATTCGTGCAGACCTGGGGCCGTATGCGTTCCAACAAAGCGATGCTGGATCGCAAAGATTTACGCGGCATGGTTCACGCGCTGAAAAAGGGCGAAGCCGTCTGGTTTGCACCGGATCAGGATTACGGCCCGCGCGGCAGCGTCTTTGCGCCGCTGTTTGCCGTTGATCAGGCCGCCACCACCAGCGGCACGTTCATGCTGGCCCGTCTGGCAAAACCGGCGCTGGTGACTGTGGTGCTGGTGCGTAAAGCCTGCGGTAAAGGTTACGAGCTGGTCATTCAGCCGCAATTGCAGGATTACCCTATCGATGACGAAATGGCCGCAGCGGCCTACATGAACCGCGTGATCGAAAAAGAGATCATGCGCGCGCCGGATCAGTACCTCTGGCTGCACCGCCGCTTTAAAACCCGCCCGGCGGGTGCGCCTTCGCTTTATCGATAAGCGCCCGATGTGATAAAACACCCAGCCCGATGCCACCGCGTCGGGCTTTTTCTTTTCATAACCTCCACTAAGAGACCGGTAATCCTCATGGCTAAAAAAACCGATGCGACCCCTTCCATCTTTGATCATCTGAAAGAAGATGACGGCTTTGACCTTTGGGGCCGTTCCGGCCTCAGCACGGCACTCAATAAAGCCAAACCGAAAGCGCCGGACAACGACCAGATTGCTGCCGCCCGCAAACTGATCCAGGGCAGTAAAGACCAGACCAAATAAGTCGCCCCGCTGCACTGATAACGTCCCTGTTCCCGATCCCGTCATACCGATATCTCTCTCAGACCCGCCGGTCTGAGAGATTTACTCATCGTTTCGCCTCAATTTTTTTCCAAATATGACCGTACATTTCACTTCGCTGCAAACTGCGCGATCTGCACTCCAATATTGAAATATTCCGCACTCTTTTAAAGCAGCCACATTGACCGCGCACTGAAACGGGGCAATAAATTTTATAAGCCCCGTCAATGTTACTGTGCAATTCCTCTACGTGACTTGATTGACGGGGCGTTTTCGATGTTGGCACTCCCTTTGCAAAGACAGGTGCAGAGGGCGTTGCCCCATAAACAGACAGGGTGCTCCGGCACTCATACAATAATAATTTTCAGTTTTGTCTCACAGGACGCTTTATGAAAAAAATATTGCTCTCAACGCTGATTGCCGCAGCAAGCTTCGTGACACTGGCTGGTCAGGCTCATGCAGGTACCACTCTGGATGCAGTTAAAAAGAAAGGATTTGTTCAATGCGGTATCAGCGACGGCCTGCCGGGCTTCTCTTACGCTGACTCCAAAGGCAAATTCACCGGTATCGACGTTGACGTCTGCCGCGCGGTGGCAGCAGCCGTGTTTGGTGATTCTGAAAAAGTGAAATACACCCCGCTGACGGCGAAAGAGCGTTTCACCGCGCTGCAGTCTGGCGAAGTGGATATCCTGTCCCGTAACACCACCTGGACCTCTTCCCGCGACGCAGGCATGGGGATGATTTTCGCCGGCGTAAACTACTACGACGGTATCGGCTTCCTGACTCACCAGAAAGCGGGCCTGAAAAGCGCCAAAGAACTTGATGGCGCCACCGTCTGTCTGCAGGCCGGTACGGATACCGAGCTGAACGTCGCTGACTACTTCAAAGCCAACAAAATGACTTACACCCCGGTGACCTTCGACCGTTCAGACGAAAGTGCCAAAGCCCTGGACTCAGGCCGTTGCGATACGCTGGCGTCTGACCAGTCTCAGCTGTATGCCCTGCGTATCAAACTGGGCAAACCAAACGAATTCATCGTACTGCCAGAAGTGATCTCTAAAGAGCCTCTGGGTCCGGTGGTTCGCCGTGGTGATGAAGACTGGCTGGCGATCGTCCGCTGGTCACTGTTCGCCATGCTGAACGCCGAAGAAATGGGCGTGACCTCTGCCAACGTCGATCAGCTGGCCGCCAGCCCGACCACACCGGATATGAGCAACCTGCTGGGCAAAACCGGTACCTACGGTGCTGACCTGAAAGTGCCTAACGACTGGGTGGTTAAAATCGTTAAACAAGTCGGCAACTACGGCGAAAGCTTCGAACGTAACGTCGGTCAGGGCAGCGAATTGAAAATCAAACGGGGTCAGAACGCATTGTGGAATAAAGGCGGGATCCAGTACGCACCACCCGTCCGTTGATCCAGTTTTTTAAAATAAGATTTGTTTAAGAAATTGCATACAAAATCCCCAAAGTAATTGGCGTTGCAGCAAGGCGGCAAACAAGTGAATCCCGATGAGCTTACTCAGGTAAGTGATTCGGGTGAGCACGTGCAGCCAACGCAGCTGCGGCGTCAAGTACGACGGGGATTTCGAGGTCATTACTATGTCGCAACGCCCAACCGTAAAGGCTTCGTTCTCGCTGACCAACCCAGCGGTACGCGCCTGGATTTACCAAATTGTCGCGGTGGTGTTGCTGGTAGCCTGTCTGGGTTACCTGCTCCACAACACCATTACCAATCTGACTACACGAGGGATCACCTCGGGATTTGCGTTTCTTGAGAAAGGTGCCGGTTTCGGCATTGTTCAGCATCTTATCGACTACCAGGAAGGCGACACTTACGCCCGCGTATTTGTTATCGGTTTGCTGAATACACTGCTGGTTTCCGCGCTGTGTATCGTTTTTGCCTCCATTCTCGGTTTCATTATC
The DNA here is from genome assembly GCF_004330295.1 of Rahnella victoriana. Taxonomy (GTDB): domain Bacteria; phylum Pseudomonadota; class Gammaproteobacteria; order Enterobacterales; family Enterobacteriaceae; genus Rahnella; species Rahnella victoriana. Next base: position 2,888 of record NZ_SJOJ01000016.1, on the reverse strand, counting down.
GGCTTAGGACGTCTCTCCGATAACTGGCTGATCCGTAAAGTCTCGACGGTGTATATCGAGACGTTCCGTAATATTCCTCCGCTGCTGCAAATCTTTTTCTGGTACTTCGCCGTACTGCGCAACCTGCCGGGACCGCGTCAGAGCCTGAATGCGTTTGATCTGGCGTTCGTCAGTAACCGTGGTCTGTATCTGCCGTCGCCGGAACTGTCACCGGGCAGTCTGGCGGGATTTATCGCCGTTCTGCTGGCGATTTTTGGCATCATCGCACTGCAACGCTACAACCATTTCCGTCAGATCCACACCGGACGCGTCTGGCATATCTGGCCGTGGGCGATTGCCATGCTGGTGGTCTTTCCGGCCATAGCGCATCTGTTCTTCGGGCCAGCGCTGCACTGGGATGTACCGGCATTGCGTGGATTTAACTTCCGTGGCGGCATGGTGCTGATCCCGGAACTGGCGGCGTTAACGCTGGCGTTATCGGTGTATACCTCGACGTTTATCGCCGAAGTGATCCGCTCCGGTATTCAGTCTGTTTCGCACGGTCAGCATGAAGCCGCCCGTTCGTTAGGCTTGCCGAATCCGGTCACGCTGCGTCAGGTGATTTTGCCGCAGGCGATGCGGGTGATCATTCCGCCGCTGACCAGTCAGTATCTCAATATCGTTAAAAACTCCTCTCTGGCTGCCGCAATTGGTTATCCGGATATGGTTTCGCTGTTCGCCGGTACGGTGCTGAATCAGACCGGTCAGGCGATTGAAACCATTGCCATCACCATGTCGGTTTACCTGATCATCAGCCTGGGCATTTCGTTCCTGATGAACATTTACAACCGGCGTATTGCGCTGGTCGAGCGTTAAGGGAACCCCATGACAATGACAACACTTCCTCCGGGAGTCAGAGCCGTGAAGCCCGGAACGCCACTGGGTACCGCCGTGCTGTGGGCGCGTAAAAATCTGTTCTCGAGCTGGTTTAACAGCCTGCTGACGCTGTTCTGTGTATGGCTGATGTGGCTGATTATTCCTCCGCTGCTGAACTGGGTGATTTTTCAGGCCAACTGGGTAGGCACCGCACGCACTGACTGCACCAAAGCCGGGGCCTGCTGGGTGTTTATCCACGCACGTTTCGGCCAGTTCATGTACGGGTTGTATCCGTTCGATCAACGCTGGCGCATCAACGTCACGCTGATTGTCGGCCTGCTGACTCTTGCGCCGATCTTCTTTAAAGCCACGCCACACCGCGGACGTTATATCGCCTGCTGGATGGTGCTCTTCCCGATTTTCACCTGGTTCATGTTGTACGGTGGATTCTTCGGTCTGAGCCGTGTCGAAACCCGCCAGTGGGGCGGCCTGACGCTGACCCTGATTATCGCTGCGGTCGGCATCGCAGGTGCGTTACCGCTGGGCATTATGCTGGCGCTGGCACGTCGTTCACGTCTGCCTGTCGTGCGCATTCTCTCGGTGATTTTCATCGAGTTCTGGCGCGGCGTGCCGTTGATCACCGTGCTGTTCATGTCGTCGGTGATGCTGCCGCTGTTTATGACCGAAGGGACAAGTATCGACAAACTGGTGCGTGCGCTGGTGGGGGTGGTGCTGTTCCAGTCAGCGTATGTTGCGGAAGTGGTGCGCGGCGGATTACAGGCGCTGCCGAAGGGCCAGACCGAAGCTGCCGAATCACTGGCACTCGGTTACTGGAAAACGCAGGGATTAGTCATTCTGCCGCAGGCGCTGAAAATGGTGATACCGGGTCTGGTGAACACCATCATCGCGCTGTTCAAGGACACCAGTCTGGTGATCATCATCGGCCTGTTCGACCTGTTCAGCAGCGTCCAGCAAGCCACCGTCGATCCTGAATGGCTCGGTATGTCGACCGAAGGCTACGTCTTCGCCGCCGCCGTCTACTGGATTTTCTGTTTTAGCATGTCGCGTTATAGCCAGCATTTGGAAAGACGCTTTCACACCGGACGTTCCGCACACTGAGGTAAACCATGAGCGACCATCAAGTCACTGAAAACCAAAATATGATGATCACGCTGGAAAACGTGAATAAGTGGTACGGACAATTCCACGTATTGAAAGACATTAATCTGAGCGTCAAACCGCGCGAGCGCATCGTGCTGTGCGGCCCTTCCGGCTCAGGGAAATCAACGACCATTCGTTGCATCAACCATCTTGAAGAGCACCAGCAAGGGCGCATCGTGGTGGACGGCACCGAACTGAACGACGATCTGCGTAACATCGAACGCGTGCGAACTGAAGTCGGCATGGTGTTCCAGCACTTCAATCTGTTCCCGCATCTGACCGTGTTGCAGAACTGCACCCTGGCCCCGTGCTGGGTGCGCAAGATGCCGAAGAAAGAGGCAGAAGAACTGGCGATGCATTATCTGAAACGCGTCCGTATCGCCGAACATGCGCATAAATTTCCCGGACAGCTTTCCGGCGGTCAGCAACAGCGTGTGGCGATCGCCCGCTCGCTGTGTATGAAGCCGAAAATCATGCTGTTCGACGAACCGACTTCTGCGCTGGATCCGGAAATGGTGAAAGAGGTGCTGGACACCATGATCACGCTGGCGGAAGAAGGCATGACCATGTTGTGTGTAACGCATGAAATGGGCTTTGCGAGAACCGTCGCCGACCGGGTGATCTTTATGGATCGCGGGGAAATCGTCGAGCAGGCGCCGCCGCTGGAATTCTTTGCCAATCCGAAATCCGCCAGGACGCGGGAGTTCTTGTCACAGGTGATTCATTGAGCTTGCTCCTCCCCTTCACAAAAGGGGAACCATTAAAGGTTTGGCTTTTGCTCCTCCCCCTGCGAAGGGGGAGGCTGGGAGGGGGTTTTAAATACAAAACAATAAGTTAAAGCATACTTTGAATGTAGTTTTTGACCTTAACAC
>NZ_SJOJ01000015.1 GCF_004330295.1 Rahnella victoriana | reverse complement strand
GGGTTTAGCAGGCGACTCCGGAGATGCCATTAATACCCCACCCCAACCCTCCCCTTCGCAGGGGAGGGAGCCGACCGGCGCTTTTACTCCTCCCCCTGTGAAGGGGCGGGAGCTGGCCGAAAACGTCTTCTTCTGCGAAGGGGATGAGAAAAAATTTAATCAAAGGAACCCGATTTATGCTCAACACCAGAACAAAAATGCTCGCCACACTGATTGGCCTCACATTGGGAAGCACGGCAGCGCAGGCGGCGACACCGGCTGATTCGCTGGTGATGGCATGGAATATTGACGCGATCAGCACCTTTGACCCGGCGCAGATCGGCGAAGTGGTGACCAATGAAATCATCAAAAACACCTGCGATACACTGGTGGATTTTGATCCGCAAGACGAATCCAAAGTGATCCCCCGTCTGGCGAAAAGCTGGGATATCTCACCGGATCGCAAACAAATCACCTTCCACCTCAATACCGGCATGACCTTCCCGTCCGGCAATAAGGCCACGGCGAATGACGTCGCTTGGTCGTTGCAGCGCGTGGTGCTGCTCGGTTTCGGTAACTCCGCCACCCTGACCGAATACGGCTTTACCAAAGATAACGTCAGACAGCGCATTACCGCGCCGGATGACAACACGCTGGTGATGACTTTCGACCAGCCGTACCCGACCAATCTGGTGTTGCAGGCCATCGCCGCTAACAACGTCTCGACCACGCTGGATAAGGCGCTGGTGGAGAAAAATGCCGTCGGTGACGACATGGGCAACAAATACCTGACCACGCACACCGCCTGCGTCGGAGCCTATCAGCTGATGCGCTGGAACGCCGGTGAAGGCGTGGTGCTGCAGGCGAATAAAGATTACTGGGGCGCGAAGCCGAAACTGCAACGCATCCTGATCCGCCACGTCGCGGAAACCGGTACGCAGCGCCTGCTGCTGACGCAGGGGGATGTGGATATCGCCCGTGATCTGGCACCGGACGATTTACGTGATCTGGATAAAGGCGGTCAGGTCAACGTGGAGAAAGTCCTCAAGCCGCAGCTGTTTTTCTGGACCTTTAACAGTGAAGACCCGATTTTCAAAAACCCGAAAGTGCGCCTCGCGATGCGTTATCTGATTGATTATCAGGGGCTGGCTTCCACCGTGATGCCGTATCTCGGTGTGCCGCGCGCCAGTTTCGCCCAGCTCGGCGCTTTTGGAGCGCTGGATAAAGACGCCGGACAGCCGTTCAAACTGGATCTGGCGAAAGCCAAACAGTTGCTGACCGAAGCCGGTTATCCCGACGGATTCTCCGCCAAACTGATCATCGGCACCCTGCCGCACTCCGCGCCTATCGCCCAAAGTACGCAGGAAAATGCCTCGAAAATCGGCGTAAAACTCTCGATCGAAAGTATGGCCAATGCCCAGTTATTCAGCCGCGTGCGCGGACGTGAATTCCAGAGCGCCATGATGGCGTGGCAGACCTCGGTGCCGGACGCGCACGGCAACGCCTCGCGTCTGGTCTACAACCCGGACAACAGCAAGGAAGCCAAGAAAACCCAGTACCCGAGCTGGCGCGCCTCGTATTTCGATCCGGCGATGAACAAAAAAGTCACCGAAGCCCTGCTCGAACCGGACGAGCAAAAACGTATCGCGCTCTACCACACCTTACAGGAAGAGCAGATGCAGCAAGGCCCGATGGCGATCATGTTCCAGATGTACAACACCGCCGGTCTGACCAAACAGGTCAAGGACTGGACGTGGAACGGCTTCCGCGTGTATTACGCGCTGGCGTCTAAATAAGCATTACACACTCATCAGGGAGCGCCCGATGTCGCAACTCGATCCGACCGCGGCGGGAATGTCACCCGCTGAACCTCTCTGGCTGCGGCTGCGCGAAAGCGCCGCCCGGCTGGGTAAATTGCTGGTTTCCGTGTTCTGCACATTACTGGGGCTGGCGGCGCTGACCTTTTTTATTGGCCGCCTGCTGCCGATTGATCCGGTGGTGTCAGTGCTCGGCGATAACGCCAGTCAGGAAGCCTATCAGAAGATGTATCACCTGCTCGGGCTGGACAAACCGCTGTGGGAACAATTTGCTCTCTACCTGAAAAACGTCGCGATGCTGGATTTCGGAAACGCGCTGACCACCGGCAATCCGGTCACCACCGATATCGCCCGCGTGTTTCCGGCCACGCTGGAGCTGGCGACGCTGGCGGCGCTGATCGCCACCTGTCTGGGCATTCCGGCGGGCGTGTTGTCGGCGATGTACCGCAATACCTGGTTTGATCACTGCATCCGCTTTATCGGCCTGCTGGGACATTCCGCGCCGAATTTCTGGCTGGGGCTGATGGGGCTGGTGCTGTTTTACGCCGGACTCGGCTGGATCGGCGGGCCGGGGCGTATCGACTTTATGTATGAATTTGACGTGCAAAAAGTCACCGGGTTTTATCTGATCGACACCGCGCTGACCGGCAACTGGGAAGCCTTCCGCAACGTCTTCAGCCACCTGATTTTACCGGCGTCAATTCTTGGCCTCAGCGGGCTGTCGTACATCAGCCGCATGACCCGCAGTTTTATGATTGAACAACTCGGGCAGGAATATGTGATCACCGCGCGCGTCAAAGGGCTGTCGTGGGCGCGCAGTGTGTGGATCCACGCCTTTCGCAACGTCGCGGTGCAGGTGGTGACGGTCGTCGCGCTGTCTTACGCCTTTTTACTCGAAGGCGCGGTGCTGACCGAAACCGTGTTCGCCTGGCCGGGTTTTGGCCGCTACCTCACCAACGCCATGCTGGCGGGCGACATGAACGCCGTGGTCGGCTGCTCGTTACTGATCGGCGTGATTTTTGTGGCGCTGAACCTTATCTGCGACCTGCTTTACCGCATCTTTGATCCGCGAACCCGTCAGGAGCAATCATGACCGACTCCGCTAAACCTCATCTCACTGCCCGTCCGGCGTTTTCCCTGCGGGCGTGGCTCGATGCCCCGGTTCCGGCCACGCCGTGGCAGGCGCGTGTCCAGCAAAGCCTGAACCAGTGGCGGCGCTTTCGCCGGAATACGTCGGCGCTGTTCGGGCTGATCGTCATCCTGTTTATCGTCGCGGTCGCCATTTTCGCGCCGTGGCTGGCGACGCACGATATTTATGCCCAAAACCTGCACCTGCGGCTGGCACCGCCGGACCGGGAATACTGGCTGGGAACCGACGAACTCGGACGCGATATTTACAGCCGTCTGATTTATGGCGCACGCATCACGCTTTATATCACCGGCCTGACGGCGCTGATTGTCGGTCCGCTCGGTTTGCTGGTCGGCACGCTGGCGGGCACCGTCGGCGGCTGGACGGACACCATTCTGATGCGCATCGTCGATATCTTTCTGGCGTTCCCGAGCCTGATCCTGGCGCTGGGTTTTGTCGCCGCCCTCGGCCCCGGCATCGAAAATGCGATTATCGCGATTTCGCTTTCCGCCTGGCCGCCGATTGCCCGGCTGGCACGCGCCGAAGCCTTGTCTATCCGCAAAATGGATTACGTCGCCGCCGTGCGGTTACAGGGTGCGTCGCAGATGCGCATCATCCTGCGCCACATCATTCCGATGTGTCTGCCGTCGGTGGTGGTACGTCTGACGCTCAACATGGCGGGGATTATCCTGACCGCTTCCGGCCTCGGTTTTCTCGGCCTCGGCGCACAGGCACCCAGCCCGGAATGGGGCGCGATGCTCTCTTCCGGCCGCCAGTTCATGATGACTCACTGGACGATTGCGGCCATTCCCGGCCTGTCGATTCTTTTCACCAGCCTGGCGTTTAACCTGTTCGGTGACGGCTTGCGCGACGTACTGGATCTGCGCCATGACTGAGACATTGCTTGATGTACAAAACCTGAATATCCGCTTCAAAGGCCACCGGCAGGAAAACCACGCGGTGCGCGGGATCTCCTTCTCGGTGGGACGCGAAAAAGTGGCGATTGTTGGCGAATCCGGTTCCGGCAAATCGCTCACCGGCCGGTCGCTGCTGAAACTGACGCCGCAGGGTGCCAGCGTCAGCGCCGACCGCATGCAGTTTGGTGATATCGACCTGCTCAGCACCGGCGAGCGCCAGATGCGGAAAATCCGCGGCAAACGCATTTCGATGATTATGCAGGATCCGAAATTCTCGCTGAATCCGCTGATGCGCGTCGGTCATCAGATTAACGAGGCGTATCGCATTCACTTCAATGTCAGCGAAAAAGAAGCCCGCATGAAAGCGCTGGCGATGCTGGAAGCGGTGAATATCCGTGACCCGGAGCGGGTCTTTGATCTCTATCCGCACGAGATTTCCGGCGGCATGGGCCAGCGCATCATGATCGCCATGATGCTGATCCCGGAACCTGATCTGATTATTGCCGACGAACCCACGTCGGCGCTGGATGTCACGGTGCGTCAGCAGGTGCTCAGCGTGCTGAATGATTTACTGGCACGGCGCAAAACCGGCCTGCTGTTTATCACTCACGACCTGAGTCTGGTCTCGAGTTTCTGCGACCGCGCCCTGGTGATGTACGCCGGGCGTATTCTCGAAGAAATCTCAGCCGATCAGCTGCATAACGCCAGACATCCTTACACCCGCGCCCTGCTCGCCAGCCAGCCGGATTTACAGCATCCGGTAGACATGCTCGCCATTCCGGCACGCGACCCTGCGTGGCTGACCGGCCCGGTATACCGCTACGGAGAAGCCTGCTGATGACCACATTCATCATCCCGCCACCGCTCACCGCCGACCGGATGATCGAGACCGTCGATCTGAGCATTACCTTCGGCAAAGGCCATCACCGCAAGACGGTGGTCGATGGCGTGACCCTGCACATCGCACGCGGTGAAAGTTACGGACTGATCGGCGAATCCGGCTGCGGAAAATCGACCATTCTGCGCACGCTGACCGGTCAGAATACGCAGTACAACGGCGCGATTTTGTATCAGAACCGTGAGCAACATCCGGTGCGCGATAAAGACTATTACCGGCAGGTGCAGATGGTGTTTCAGGATCCGTATGCCTCGCTGCATCCGCGCAAAATGGTGTATCACACGCTGCTGGAACCGCTGGTGATCCACGGCATGGACCGCCGTGAAGAACGCATCAGCGACGTGCTCAATGCCCTCGGCCTGAGCGACGCCTTCCGTTACCGCTATCCGCATCAGCTTTCCGGTGGCCAGCGTCAGCGCGTGGCGCTGGCACGGGCGCTGATCATCGAACCGCAGGTGTTGCTGCTCGACGAACCGACTTCGGCGCTGGACGTGTCAGTGCAGGCGGAGATCCTCAATCTGCTGAAAAAACTGCGCCGTGAACGCAACCTGACTTACCTGATGGTGACGCACGATCTGGCCGTGGTCGCGCACCTGTGCGACCGCGTCGCCATCATGCATCAGGGAAAATTGCTGGAAGAACTGACTGCCGGTGAAATCCGCAGCGGTGACGCCCGCGAACCTTATACCCAACAATTTCTTGCCGCCAGCCGCCACTGACGCCGTTGAAGGAAATACCATGAATGTGATTGAAGCCATTGCCCGCTGGTGTTGCAGCCAGCCCGATTTCAGCGCGACGGCCCGCCGCAAAGCCCGCGAGGCGATCACCGATACGCTGGCCTGCCTGTACGCCGGACAGGATGATTTTTCCAGCCGGGCGGTGCGTGCTGCCAGCGAAACGTATTTCACCCCGCACGCCAGTTCACGGTTAGCTGGCGGCGGACGTGCCCCGGCGGCCATCGCGGCGCTGGTCAACGGCACGGCCGCGCACGCCATCGATTATGACGACAACTTCGCGCCGGGCATGAGCCATGCGTCTGCGGTGCTGGTTCCGGCGCTGCTGGCGGTCGCCGATGACATCCGCGCCAGTGGCGAACAACTGGTACTGGCGTATCTGATCGGGCTACAGGCGCAGGCGTTTGTCGGGTCCGGCGTCGCGCCTTCGCATTACACTGCAGGCTGGCACGGCACCTCGACCGTCGGCTGCATCGGCAGCGCAGCCGGGGTCGCCTGGCTGATGGGGTTGGATCAGGCCGGTATCGCGCGCGCGTTGAGCAATGCCGTCAGTTTTGCTTCCGGCACCAAAGGGCAGTTCGGCACGCCGGTCAAACCGCTGCACGCCGGATGGGCGGCCCGCAATGCGGTGGACGCAGCGAATTTCGCCCGCCAGCAGATGCTGGGGCGCATTGATATTCTGGAAGCGCCACAAGGCTTTCTGGAAATGTTTGGCGGCCAGACACCGCCGGGCTGGGATATTCCGGCCATTTTGGGCACTCATCTGCATGTCATTGAAACCACCGGCGTGATGCCGAAACGTCATCCGTGCTGCGGCTCGACGCACATGATTATCGATGCGCTGGATGATCTGCGTGCGCAGCATGATTTCAGCGACGACGACGTGCTGGCCGTTGATACGCTGGTCGGCATCGCCAATCTGCGCAATCTGGCGTATCCGCAGCCGGTCAACGAAATGCAGGCACGTTTCTCGATGCAGTACTGCGTCGATACCTGGCTGCGCCACGGCTCGCTGGGCGTCAGTGATTTCACCCCTGCGCGGGTCGCAGAACTCGCTGAACCGGCGCGTCTGGCCCGCATTTCCATGCGCTGCTATACGCCGGAACAGGAAGCCGGGCTGCCGCCGGAGGAGCGCCTGACCCATGAGGTCACGCTGACGTTGCGCGATGGCCGCACCTTACAGGCGGGCCGCAAGCTGGCGAAAGGCAGCAACCGCGAGCCGTTCAGCGACGCTGACAGACTGCGAAAATTCACCGACTGCTGCGCGACGATGAGCAATGCCAGCGGCCTTTTCCGCCAGCTTAACCGGCTGGAAGAACAGGAAGATCTGGAATTTTTAGCCGCATTGTTTGACGAGCCTTTGCGCGATGGCGCGCAAGGTTGAGTGCAAGAAAAACGGCGTGCCGGGCATTTTTACGTGATGCCTCGCAGGGATGAAAATCCGGCGAAAATGCCCCTTTCTTACGTGTGGGGCAACGCCTATTCTCGCGGCTCAGGGAACTCAAGAAAGGCGATCTCAGTGACCTGAGGGTGCATAAATTTCCGCTGGAAAAGCAGCAGGCTTTGCTGGGTTATTGCTGGCGCGAAGAAAAAATTGAACTGTATCTGCTCAGCCTGGATTCGCATGAGAATTTCTATCAGGATCATAAAAATCACCGCAAAGGCGATTTGAAGATGATGAAGTGAAAAGCAATGCATTTGCATTGGCAATGCAAATGCATTACGCTGACAAAATTGCTCAAATAAGCATCATTATGGAGTCTCATTATGTCAGCCTCGGCACTATGGGGAATAAAATTCGAAGCCGAATCCAAAGTCACCCGCCGCTTCCAGACCACCATTCCGGCCACTATCCGTAAGGCATTAAATCTCACCGAAAATGATCGGATCCAGTACAAGATTTTGCCAGACGGGCAGGTGGTTATTTCGAGGCAACTCGAAGAAGCGGAAGACCCTGTTATCAGTGCCTTTCTCGGTTTTGTGGCAAAAGATATGCTCAATAACCCGGAAAATATGCAGCCGGTAACATTATCCCTGCATGAAAAAATCAATGTACTGACCGCCGGGATGGCTATCGATCTTGAGAGCCCGCTTTCTGACGATGACGAGTAAAGGATTATGCACAATCAGGCCATGGAGATTAACGGATGGACCCTTCTCGCTCATCCTCTGATCCTGCAACAAATACAGGCACTCACTGATCAGGTTGTTTTACTGCGCCGCAAAGATCCGGCGGGCTATAAAAGTAAAAATGCCACCAAACGGCTGGCTGCGATCAATAAGCTGATGTTTGACGTTATCCCGCAGGATCCGGCGCGTGTTGAATTCCGTCAGGGCGATACGTTAGGCGGGGAATTCTCACACTGGTTCAGGGCAAAATTCTTCCAGCAGTACCGTTTGTTTTTCCGTTACAACCTGAAAAGCCGGATCATTATTTACGCCTGGGTGAATGATGATAAAGAATTACGCGCTTACGAAAGCAAAACAGACGCATACCGGATGTTTCGCAAGATGTTGAAAAGCGGTGAACCGCCAGACAACTGGCAGGCACTTTTCGAGGCGTCAGGGAAAATGATGGCTCAGGAAGAACAGCCGTAGTCGGGCAAACTACAGGCGAAAAAAAACCTGCTTTAAAAGCAGGTTTTTCAAATGTGGTCGGCGAGAGAGGATTCGAACCTCCGACCCACTGGTCCCAAACCAGTTGCGCTACCAAGCTGCGCTACTCGCCGAATGGGGCGCATCTTACTGCGACCCCCTCAGAGCGTCAATGGCTTTTTAAAACATCCGGACTGACTGACCAGAAATTATCCGATGCGTTGCCAAAATGACCTATAGCTTCTGTTCTGCCTGAGGTTTGGCACACCAGTTATTCGCCGGATTAATACCTCCATCTGGCGAGGTGTAACCCAGACAACCCAGAATCGAGTCGAATAACTCAACATGGCGTTTCTTCGCGCCGATACGCTGCTGCGCCTGCAATTGCTCAAACGCCAGTTTATGATCCGGCTGCTCGAGGAAACTGTCGGAAGCCCACACCATCATCGGCACGCGGAACTGCTCCGGCGGCGCCATCTCGCGCGGCGTACCGTGCAGATGCGAGTTCTCATCAATAGATTCACCGTGGTCAGATGCGTAAAACACCAGCGCTTTCTTATCGCGCAGCTGATCAATCACGTTATCGATAAAGGTATCGGTGTACAGCACGCTGTTATCGAAAGCATTGATCAGTTCCGCTTTGGTGCAGGTGTTGCTCTTACATTCCGGCGTATAACGGGCGTAACTGCGCGGATAACGCTGGGAATAGAGATAGTGCGAGCCTTTGGTGTGCAGGATCACCAGATGCTTACCTTTCGGATGCGTTCTCAGGGATTCCTGTAACTCATTGACCAGCAACATGTCATCGACCGGCTTACCGTCGTTGCGCTTTTCCGAGGCAATAATTTCGCGGAAGGAGAAATTATTGGTGTCGGCATTGTTGTAGAACCACAACTCGCTTTGCATGGCGAACAGTTCGGAGGTGAATCCCAGCGACTTCATCACGGCAAAGATATTCTGCTCTTTCAGGGTACGCTGCGGGTTATCTGCCGTACCGCCTTCGCGCACGAACATACAGCGCAGAGAGAGCTTAGTGGCCGTATCGCAGGACGTCCCGCGAAACGCCACCAGATTCTTCTCTTTAGACAGCCGCGGCGTGGTATCGCGCTCGTAACCTAAAATGCCCATGTGATCCCAGCGGGTGGTTTCACCGATGATAAACACGACATAAGTGTCATCAATGTCAGCAGGCGCCACGTAGGTGAAGTTCTTCGCCGGATCAAAGTAATTACCCGCATCCCGGCTTTCATCCACCTGCGTATACGCATACAAACCCAGCGCGGCCAGCCAGTTAGACGGCAGATAGGAGTGCGCGACCACACCGCCATAACTCGGCAAATCCACGTTGGTTTTTTTCTCATTCACGCTCTGCGCGTGATCAAGGGACCGCAATGGCAGCCAGACCAGCAGCACCGCCGCCAGCAATACGCCTAACGGTATGAGGCGCTGCCCCGGCGTTTTTATCTGTTCGATCAGCGTCAGGCGCAGGTTGTTTTTCCAGATAAGGAACAGCGGTATCGCGCTGACCAGTGCCATCCAGATAAACAGGTGATAGCCAATGATCTCTTTGCTCAGATCGATGTCGGTGGTCATGACCGACACCACAATGCCGTAGCCGATCACCACATTGAACATCACCATGTAGTAGCTGGCCGCCACGGAAATCAGTACCAGCAAACTGGCGATAATGCGGAAAAACAGCCGTCCTCCCAGCGAGAGCAAACGCAGAACAAAAAAGGTAAATAAGACGATGGCACAGACTTCTGTGACAGCCTGAACCAGTTCTGCCGACGTGAAATGATTGACCAATGCGGCAAAGCGGCGCTGGAACACAGAGACATTCAGGAAGATGCCAATGTAAATCGCTAACAATAAAGAAATATTTTGCTGCGATAGAGTCTTCACTCTATTCATGAAAAGTCACTTTCCTAACGTATTTTGAAAAATCTGGAATCATTGTGACATGTTTATGCCGGACTGGTTCACAGATTATGCTGAGAATGAGGTTTTATGCGGCTTTCAGAATTGTTCCGCATGAACAGCGGCGTCGTGTTTTCTTTCTGAATCTTTTCCGTTTCCATGAGAAAAGGCGTTAAAAAGCAAAAAGGAGGCCGAAGCCTCCCTGACATTTTTGCATTTTTTATGTCACAACAATCCCTGGTGCAGGCGTTGCGGAACAGCACGTTATTTCAGATGCGTTATTTCACGTTCAGCGTGACGTCGATATTGCCACGGGTCGCGTTGGAGTACGGGCAAACCTGATGCGCTTTTGCCACCAGTGCTTCGGCTTCGCTGCGTTCAAAGCCCGGCAGGGTGATATCCAGCTGCACTTCGATACCGTAACCGCCCGGAATCGCACCAATACCTACCGCGCCTTCGATTTTAGCGTCAGCAGGGATTTTAATTTTTTCCTGCGCGGCCACGGCTTTCAGTGCGCCGAGGAAACAGGCGGAATAACCGGCAGCAAACAGCTGCTCAGGGTTGGTACCGCCACCCATGCCGCCCATTTCTTTAGGTACGCCCAGTTTGACGTCAAGAACGCCGTCATCGGAAGTCGCACGGCCATCACGGCCACCGGTAGCGGATGCATGAGCACGATACACAACTTTTTCAATAGACATATTTCGTTCCTTATCAGTGAAAGAGATTAGTAAATTTTAAACGATTTAATCGCACACTACTTATTTGATACTACCAGACGACGCTAAAAATGCTTTCAGACTCGTCTGTTTACCTGATTCAACGTCTTCAGACTCAGGCTTTATCCTGAAGTTTAGCCCGTAAGACTTCCAGCTGCTGTTTCAGTGCCACGATTTCGCCGACATCACATTCCGTGGCACACAGAATGGCTTCGGGAATGCCCTGCGCTTTGTCGCGTAACGTTTTGCCCGCCTCCGTCAGGGAAATGATCACCTGACGTTCGTCGGCTTTGGCGCGCTGACGTACCAGCAAACCGGCGGCTTCGAGACGTTTGAGCAACGGCGTTAACGTCGCCGAATCCAGAAACAGTTTTTCGCCGATGTCAGACACCGTGACTTCATCGCGTTGCCACAGCACCAGCATCACCAGATATTGCGGATACGTGAGGTCGAGCTGGCCGAGCAATTTTCGGTAAACCTTATGCAGCGCCAGATTCGCGGAGTACAGCGCGAAACACATCTGTTGATCCAGATGCAGCATGCCGTTTTGTGTGGAGCCGGTGTCTGTTTTCATGTTCATGTCGCCAATATATATAGCGCGCGATATTATCGCAAGCACTTTTAAAAAAACTCTCAGCGGCCTTGATCAGAAGCCCGTGATCCGCTGCAACATATAGGGATAAAACGGGTTGGACGAAACCCGCATCAGCTGGTCCATACTCACCACCAGCGCGCCATTTTCACCCCGGGCGGCCAGCGTCCCCAGACGGATACCAAACTGCGCAGGCCCCTGCGGATTGCGCCCGTACAGCGAATCGTCCGTCGGGAAAGGCAGCGCGACGTGCGATAACGAATAGAATTCAGACGGGTAATTCAGCCCCAGCGGACTGACCGTGACCGCACCCTGCCCCGCCGCCGTGGTTTTCGCCACAGCCGCCGCATCATCCGGCGAGGCATTGGTGATCACCGTCGTCTGATAAGCGCGTGGCGGTGCAGGCAGCAAACGCTCCACGGCGGTTTCTGACGCCGGACGCAGCAACGGGCCGACGTACGCACTGCGGTTAATATCAAACAACACCAGCTGACTGCCGTTGGCGGGGAGCTGATTAAACAGCGCCGTCACCACCGCACGGGCGCTGACGGTGGAATCGACAACAGACTGGAAAGCCAGCAACGGCGGTAACTGTGCCAGCTTGCCGGATGCCGCGTCCCGGCTGATCTGCTGCTGTAAAACATGGGTCAGCAGATAGGATTGCCGGGCGGCTTTCACCGGGAAGGAATTGTATTTAAACGGGTTAAATTCCGGCATCAGGTTCAGCCAGGCAGTTTTGGCGAAGGCCGGAAAAATAGCCGGCCAGCCCGCATATCCGGCGAAGCGTGCAAAACTCGTCACGCCAATCATCGGGGAGATCAGCACCACGCGGGAAGGACGCGCCAGTGCAGGATCATCGAGCGAATCCAGCGTGTATTTCATTGCCAGCGCGCCACCATTTGAGAAACCGACCAGTTGCAGCGGCACCTCCGTCCCTGCCACACGCCGCGCCTCACGCACCGCCAGCCGCGTCGCCGCCAGCCACTGTTCCCAGTCCACCCGCGTCAGACCGCCGGGTACCGTTCCATGACCGGGCAGGCGGATACCGACCGCCACAAACCCACGGCGACGGTAATCTTCTGCGATATGCCGCAGGCTGTACGGGGAATCCGTCAGCCCATGCAACAGCACCACCGCACCGACCGGCTTACCGTCGGGCATCAGCTCATAAGAGCGGTTCCAGTCCTGCGCAAAATGCTCCGGATAAATCGGGCTGCGATCGTAATAACGGTTGAGCGGGATCCGCTCCTCGCGATCCAGCTTATCCGTCACCTGCTGCTTCACTTCCACAAACGCCTGCTGCTCGGCACGCAAATACGCGGGCCAGTCGCTCTTATCCAGCTGCTCCGTACTCAGTTCGTCCGGTACCAGCTTATGCCATGGCTCAAGCGGCGGTCCCTGCAACGCGTCATAAGTCCGCACAGCCAGCAGCGTAATAATCACCAGAATCAGCGCCAGCAACAGCTTTTTCAGGCGTTCAGAGAGATGACGAAGTTGCATTAAATAGGGGTTTCCTAAAGACAGTTTCGGAGAAAGACAGCATTTAAAAGATATGCCCTTCCTGAGCATTATTGGAAATAATCATAATGCAATTACCTTGAACGGTAGCTGCACAAAGCGCAAATTTTCGCCCCATTTTTGTTCAGTTGCATGACTTGCGTGGTGCAACAATTATACAGGCCGGTCATGCAACCAACCGTAAACCCAGCAATATCAAGGGATAATAATCTGGCACAGGCTTTGCTTAGATGAATTCAATCTTGTATACCAGATGGAATTCACACTATGGCTTTGACTTCAGATACCGTCACATCGCCCTATCGCGGTTTTACCTTGCGGGAGTGGCAGCAACATTATCGCAGCGCGCCGGACAGTCTTCGTACCACGCTTTCGCTGGTGCGCGGCAGTCTGAGTGAGACCGATAACGCCTGGCTTTATCTCGCCACGGCGGAACAGCTTGAAGCACAAATTCATCATCTGGAAAGCCTGCGCGCAGAGGCAGGGGGATCGCTCAGCGCCCTGCCGCTGTTTGGCGTGCCGTTCGCCGTTAAAGACAATATTGATGTCGCAGGCTGGCCGACCACGGCGGCCTGTCCGGCGTTTGCCTATACCGCGGAAGCGGATGCCACCGTCGTCGCCAATCTGAAAGCCAAAGGCGCGGTGCTGGTCGGTAAAACCAATCTGGATCAGTTTGCTACCGGCCTGGTGGGCACCCGCTCACCGTACGGCGCGGTAAACAATACCTTCAACCCCGACTTTGTCAGCGGCGGCTCCAGCTCCGGATCGGCCTCGGTGCTGGCCCGCGGGCTGGTGGCGTTCTCGCTCGGCACAGACACCGCCGGTTCCGGGCGCGTTCCGGCAGGCTTTAACAACGTCGTCGGGCTGAAACCGACCAAAGGCTGGCTGTCGAATACCGGCGTGGTGCCCGCCTGCCGCCTGAATGACGCCGTCTCGGTTTTCGCCCTGACCGTCGCCGATGCCCAGACCGTCGCTCACGCGGCGGGCGGTTATGACGCCGCCGACGCCTATTCGCGTAAAAATCCGCTTACCGCGCCCGTCGCCATGTCTCCGCATCCGCGCTTTGCCGTGCCGGACAGTCTGGAATTTTTCGGCGATGCACTGGCGGAGTTTGAGTTCGATCAGGCGCTGGAACGGCTGAACAGCAGCGGCATCACCCTTGTACCCGTGGATTTCACGCCGTTCCGCGAACTGGCCGGACAGCTGTATTCCGGCGCGTGGGTCGCCGAACGCACCGTGGCGGTCGGCGAAATTTTTGAAGACAACCCCGACGCGATGGATCCGGTGGTGCGCGGCATTGTCGCCAGCGGTCTGGATTACAGTGCCTGCGATGCCTGGCGCGCCGAGTATTTACGGGCGGAACTGGCCCGCAAAATCAATCAGACGCTGGAAGGGTTCGATGCGCTGGTGGTGCCGACGTCGCCGACCATCCGCACGCAGCAGGAGATGGCGCAGGAGCCGGTGCTCTACAACTCGCAGTTCGGTATTTACACCAACTTCACCAATCTGGCGGATTTGTCCGCGCTGGCGCTGCCTTCCAGCCTGCGCGCCGATGGTCTGCCTGCCGGGATCACGCTGATTGCGCCCGCGTGGCACGACGATGTGCTGGCCAGTTTTGGCCGTCAGTGGCAGCGCAGTCTGAGCCTGCCGCTCGGCGCGACCGGGCTGCCGGTGAAATCCGAAGAATTCATGACACCCGCACCGGTCAGTGCCGCCAGCGTGCGCGTCGCCGTGGTCGGCGCCCATCTGACCGGCATGCCGCTGAACGTTCAGCTCACCAGCCGCCATGCGGTGCGCGTCGAACAGACCACCACCGCCGCAGCCTACAAGCTTTATGCCCTCGCCAATACCACGCCGCCAAAACCGGGGCTGGTGCGGGCGGAAGGCGGCAGCGCCATTATCGTCGAACTGTGGGATATCCCGCTGGCGCGCTTTGGTGAGTTCGTTGCAGAGATCCCGGCGCCGCTGGGGATCGGGACGCTGGAACTGGCCGATGGCCGCACGGTGAAAGGCTTTATCTGCGAGCCGTGGGCGATCAGCGAGGCCACCGATATCACCGCCTTTGGTGGCTGGAGAAGTTACATCCACAGCCTGACTGCACCGGTAAAACTCTGAGGAGCCACGATGATGTTCAACACCGTATTGATTGCTAACCGTGGCGAAATTGCCTGCCGCGCGATCCGCACGCTGAAACGTCTGGGCGTCACCAGCGTGGCGGTCTATTCCGATGCCGACCGCAACGCGCCGCACGTCGCGCAGGCCGATATTGCCATCGCGCTGGGCGGTGACAAGGCCAGCGAAAGCTACCTGATGATCGACAAAATTCTGGCCGCCGCGAAAGAAACCGGCGCGCAGGCGATTTATCCGGGATACGGCTTTTTATCCGAAAGCGCAGAGTTTGCCGATGCCTGCGAGGCGGCGGGGATAGCGTTTATCGGCCCGACGGCCGGACAAATCCGCGAGTTTGGCCTCAAGCACCGCGCCCGTGAACTGGCCGGTGCCGCGAATGTGCCGATGACGCCGGGCACCGGTTTGCTCGGCAACATTGAAGAGGCCGTCACGGCGGCGGCCGGCATCGGCTATCCGGTGATGCTGAAAAGTACCGCAGGCGGCGGAGGCATCGGGCTGACACGCTGCGACGACGAAGCGGGACTGCGCGCCGCGTGGGACAGCGTAAAGCGTCTCGGCGAACAGTTTTTCCGCGACGCCGGTGTGTTTCTCGAACGCTTTGTCGATCGCGCCCGTCACGTCGAAGTGCAGATTTTCGGCGACGGCAAAGGCCGCGTGGTGGCGCTGGGCGAACGCGACTGTTCGTTGCAGCGCCGCAATCAGAAAGTGGTGGAGGAAACCCCTGCGCCGAATCTGCCGCAGGCCAGCCGCGAGGCGTTACATCGCGCCGCCGTGCAGCTCGGTGAATCGGTGAATTACCGCAGCGCCGGTACCGTTGAATTTATCTATGACGCCGCGCGCGACGAATTTTATTTCCTCGAAGTGAATACCCGCTTGCAGGTTGAGCATCCGGTCACCGAAATGGTCACCGGTCTGGACCTGATTGACTGCATGCTGAACGTCGCCGCAGACCAACCGCTGGACTGGCCGTCGATGGAAAAAGCCCCGCAGGGTGCGTCGATGGAAGTGCGTATTTACGCCGAAGATCCGCTGAAAAATTTCCAGCCGAGTCCGGGCGTGCTGACCGAGGTCTTTTTCCCCGAAGACGTGCGCGTTGACGGCTGGGTGTCTACCGGCAGTGAAGTGTCGGCCTTTTACGACCCGATGATCGCCAAACTGATTGTTCACGGCACCGACCGTCAGGACGCACTGGCGAAAATGTCGGCTGCGCTGGCCGCCACCCGTCTGCACGGCATCGCCACCAACATCGATTATCTGCGTCAGGTGGTTGCCACGCCGGTGTTCCGCGACGGCGAAATGTGGACGCGCATGCTCGACAGTTTTGCTTATGCGCCCAACGTCATCGAAGTGATCGCGCCCGGCACCTACAGCAGCGTGCAGGATTATCCGGGACGCCTCGGCTACTGGGATATCGGCGTGCCGCCTTCCGGCCCGATGGACGATTTTGCCTTCCGTCTCGCCAACCGCATTGTCGGTAATAATCCTGATGCCGCCGGTCTGGAATTTACGTTGCAGGGGCCAACCCTGCGCTTTCATTGCGATGCGGTGATCGCGCTGACCGGCGCGAGCTGTCCGGCCGATCTCGACGGCGAAACAGTGGCGTACTGGCAGCCGGTGAACGTAAAAGCCGGTCAGACGCTGACGCTTGGCCGCGCCACCCGGGGCTGCCGCACCTGTCTCGCGGTACGTAATGGCTTCGACGTGCCGGTGTATCTCGGCAGCCGTTCGACCTTCGCGCTCGGGCAGTTTGGCGGTCACGCGGGCCGGACGCTGCGCGTCGCCGACATGCTGAGCATTTCACAGCCGGAACTCGCGGCCTGCACCACGCCCGCACCGGTCAGTGTGCCGCAGGCGGCGGCAGACACTCTCGTGCCGGTGTATGGCGATATCTGGAATATCGGCGTGCTTTACGGGCCGCACGGCGCACCGGATTTCTTTACTCAGGAATCTATCGACACTTTCTTCGCCGCCGAATGGCAGGTGCATTACAACTCCAACCGCCTCGGCGTGCGGCTGGTCGGCCCGAAACCGCAATGGGCGCGGCAGGACGGCGGCGAAGCGGGTCTGCATCCGTCGAACGTGCATGACTGCGAATACGCCATTGGCGCGATCAATTTCACCGGCGACTTCCCGGTCATTCTGACCCGCGACGGGCCAAGCCTCGGCGGTTTCGTCTGTCCGGTGACCATCGCCAGCGCGGAATTGTGGAAAGTCGGCCAGGTCAAACCGGGCGATAAAATCCGTTTCCACCCGATCAGTTTTGAGCAGGCGCAGGCGCTGGAACGGGCGCAGCAAGGCACGATCGATTCGCTGCTGCCGGTCAACGCAATGGCGCTGCCGGTGCCGTCGTTGCTGCCGGATACCACGGCTTCCGCCACCATTCTCGCGGCGCTTCCGGCCACGGCAGAACGCCCGTCGGTGGAATACCGTCAGGCCGGTGACGGCTATGTGCTGATTGAGTACGGCGATAACGTGCTGGATCTGGCGGTGCGTATGCGCATTTACCTGCTGATGAACGCCATCAGGGCCGCCGGTCAGCAAGGGATAGAAGAACTGTCGCCGGGCGTGCGCTCGCTGCAAATCCGCTACGACAGCCGCGTGCTGCATCAGACCGCGCTGCTGCAACATTTGCTGACGCTGGAACACAATCTGGCCGATGTCAGCCAGCTGAAAATCCCGACGCGCATCGTGCATATGCCGATGGCCTTTGAAGATTCCGCCACGCTTGGCGCGGTCGAACGCTATCAGCAAACCGTGCGTGCCGATGCGCCGTGGCTGCCAAATAACGTCGATTTCATCCAGCGCACCAACGGGCTGGCGAGCCGCGACGAGGTGAAAAACATCATTTTCGACGCCAGCTACCTGATCCTCGGGCTGGGCGATGTCTACCTCGGCGCGCCGTGCGCGGTGCCGGTCGATCCGCGCCATCGCCTGCTGAGTTCCAAATACAACCCGGCGCGCACCTTCACCGCAGAAGGCACGGTCGGCATCGGCGGCATGTACATGTGCATTTATGGCATGGATTCGCCGGGCGGCTATCAGCTGGTCGGCCGCACGTTGCCGATCTGGAACAAATTTCTTAAGAATGAGCAGTTTAAAAACGGCGAGCCGTGGCTGCTGCACTTCTTCGATCAGGTGCGGTTCTATGAAGTGACCGAAGCCGAACTGGAGATCCAGCGCGAGGCGTTCCGCGAAGGGCGCGCGCAGATCACCATTGAAGAAACTGAGTTCGATTTTGCGCAATACACCCAATTTCTTGCCGACAACGCCGCCGATATTGCTGATTTCCGCGCCAGACAAACCGCAGCCTTTACCCGCGAGGTGGCGCACTGGCATGAGGCCGAAAGCGCCGCCGTGGAAGCCGCCGCCAATGCCGTGCCGTCAGTGGAGGACGACGCGGATCAGGACGGTCATTTAGTCAGCGCCGATCTCAACGGCAATATCTGGAAAATTCTGGTGGCACCGGGTCAGCAGGTCGAAGCAGGCCAGCCGCTGATCGTGGTGGAAGCGATGAAAATGGAGCTGTCGGTCAACGCGCCATGCGCCGGTACCGTACTGAAAATCAGTTGCCAGCAAGGCCGTCCGGTCGGGCCAGGTGATGCGCTGCTGTGGCTGGATACCGCCGTTTAATGCTGGTCAGCGCCGTTTAAAACATCCAGGGGAATATTTTATGCAACTGACGGACCCGAAATCTTCACGCAGTAAAAACCGTCCGGAAGGGCTGGCGGAACGGATTTATCAGCAGCTGAAAGACGACATTTTCAGTTTCCGCCTGCTGCCCGGCGACCGGTTCAGCGAAAACGACATCGCCGACCGCATGGACGTCAGCCGCACCCCGGTGCGTCAGGCGCTGTTCTGGCTGGAGCACGAAGGCTACGTCGAAGTGTTTTTCCGCAGCGGCTGGCAGGTTCGCCCGTTCGATTTCGATTTTTTCGAGCAACTGTATGACCTGCGCATCGTGCTGGAACTGGAAGCGGTAAAGCGTCTGTGTGCGCTGCCGCCTGCCGCTCAGCCGCTGCAACTGGCGGAACTGAAAGCCTTCTGGGTCGATCAGCCGCAACTGGCGGAGGGTCAGCTGGTGTCGCGTTATGACGAAGAGTTTCACATGACGCTGGTGGCGGCGGCCGGAAACGCCGAAATGGCGCGTATCCACCGTGAGCTGACGGAGAAAATCCGCATCATCCGGCGGCTGGATTTCACCAAAGGTGAGCGCGTGAACGCCACCTATAAAGAACACGCGAGCATTTTGCTCGCCATCATCCAACAACACACTGAGGAGGCGCAGCGCCAGTTACACGACCACATTGCCGTCAGTAAAGCCGAGGTGCGCAAAATTACTTTGCATATGCTGCACCGGGCGCGGGCGGAGAGTGACGAGGGCCACCCGTCATGACTTTTTTAAATGTTTTTTCGACTTTCACCATAACAGCGTTCTCTTAACCTATTTACATCACAGCAATTTTACAGAGGATTCATCTATGCAACGTCGACGTTTTATTAAAGCCTTTGCTCTTTCCGCCACCGTAGTCAGCATGGGTTTAGCCTGGAGCGCGCAGGCGGCCGACACCATCAAAGTCGGTATCATGCATTCGCTTTCCGGCACCATGGCCATTTCAGAAACCCCGCTGAAAGACATCGCGCTGATGACCATTGACGACATCAACGCCAAAGGCGGCGTACTGGGTAAAAAGCTGGAGCCGGTGGTGGTCGATCCGGCCTCAAACTGGCCGCTGTTCGCCGAGAAAGCCCGTCAGTTGCTGACCCAGGATAAAGTCGCGGTGGTGTTCGGCTGCTGGACGTCGGTGTCGCGTAAATCCGTGCTGCCGGTGTTTGAAGAACTGAACGGCCTGCTGTTCTATCCGGTGCAGTACGAAGGCGAAGAGATGTCGCCAAACGTGTTTTATACCGGTGCCGCGCCTAACCAGCAGGCCATTCCGGCGGTGGAATATCTGATGAGCGAAGACGGTGGCGCGGCCAAACGCTTCTTCCTGCTCGGCACTGACTACGTCTATCCGCGCACCACCAACAAAATCCTGCGCGCCTTCCTGCATTCGAAAGGCGTGAAAGACAGCGACATCGAAGAAGTCTATACGCCATTCGGTTACAGCGATTATCAGACCATCGTTTCCAACATTAAGAAATTCTCCGCAGGCGGCAAAACCGCCGTGATCTCCACCATCAACGGCGATTCCAACGTGCCGTTCTACAAAGAACTGGCTAATCAGGGCGTGAAAGCGACGGATGTGCCGGTGGTGGCGTTCTCCGTCGGCGAAGAAGAACTGCGCGGTATCGACACCAAACCGCTGGTCGGTGACCTCGCGGCGTGGAACTACTTCCAGTCTGTCGATAACCCGACTAACAAGAACTTCGTCGCCGAATGGAAGGCTTACGCTAAGGCACACAAACTGCCAAATGCCGATACCGCCGTCACCAACGACCCGATGGAAGCGACCTATGTCGGCATCCATATGTGGGCGCAGGCGGTGGAAAAAGCGGGCACGACGGATGTGGATAAAGTCCGCGCCGCCATGGCCGGGCAGACCTTCGCTGCGCCGTCCGGCTTCACGCTGACCATGGATAAGACCAACCATCACCTGCACAAACCAGTGATGATCGGCGAAATCGAATCCAACGGTCAGTTCAACGTGGTCTGGCAGACCGACAAACCGATCCGCGCCCAGCCGTGGAGCCCGTACATCGCGGGTAACGATAAAAAGCCAGATACCCCGGTGAAAACAGCCAGTAACTGATTAAGCGCCCTCCCCTCTCACGAGGGGAAGGCTGGGATGGGGTGTGGTTTTTTTGACACTGAGTCGCCATTCATACCCCACCCCAGCCCTCCCCTTCGCAGGGGAGGGAGCAGATCGGCGCCTTTCACTCCTCCCCCTTCGCAGGGGGAGGAGCAAACCAGCATCAACTTTATGCGGCGAGAACATTATGAGAATCCTCATCCGATCACTGCTTTTCCTGCTTTGTTGCCTTCCGTTGCTGGCCGAGGCGGGGGCGGCGAATGACTTTGCTGCCGCCAGCCGCAGCCAGCAGGCCATGTTATTACAGCAATGGGCGGCGGATCCGCAGCCGGAAAGGTTGCCGCTGCTTGAGGCGCTGAAGCAGGAAAACGTCGTCATCGATGAAGCGAAACACGCATTCATCCGCAATGGCGATCAGCTGACGCCGCTGGAAGGCGACGTCAAACCGCAGGGTGACACCAAAAAAGTCTGGCTGAACAACCGCCTGCGCATTCTGATTGCCAATGCGCTTTCCGCGCACCGTCTGGTGAGCACCGACAGCGCCGTCCGTTTGCAGGCCGCCAGAGCTTTACAGCGTGAAGCGCAGGCCGATCAGTTGCCGCTGCTGACCCATCGTCTTGAACTGGAAAAAGACAGCACAGTGCACGACGCCCTTTCCATCGCGCTGGCGAATTTACAGCTGGCCGATGCCAGCCCGCAGGTACGCCTGAAAGCTGTTGAACTGCTCGGCACGTCGGGCGACCCGGACACGCAAGGCCGTCTGCAAAGTCTGACTGATCCGCAAACGGAAGCCGATGCCACGGTGCGCAATGCCGCGCTCGCCAGCCTGAAAGCGATACAACATCGCCTGTTAATCGGCGATCTGCTCGGACAGGCTTTTACCGGTTTATCCCTCGGCTCGATTCTGCTGCTGGCCGCGCTGGGGCTGGCGATCACTTACGGTTTGCTGGGCGTGATTAACATGGCGCACGGCGAAATGCTCATGCTCGGCTCTTACTCCACCTACATGGTGCAGTCGCTGTTTCAGAACTACGCGCCGGGGTTGCTGGCGCTGTATCCGCTGGTCGCGCTGCCGGTGGCCTTTTTCATTACCGCCGGGATCGGCATGGCGCTGGAGCGCACGGTGATCCGCCATTTATACGGGCGTCCGCTGGAAACCCTGCTGGCAACCTGGGGCATCAGCCTGATCCTGATCCAGGGCGTGCGCGTGCTGTTTGGTGCGCAGAACGTTGAAGTGGCGAACCCCGGCTGGCTCTCCGGCGGCATTCAGCTGTTGCCGAATCTGGTGCTGCCGTACAACCGCATCGCGGTGATCATCTTCGTACTGCTGGTGCTCGGCCTGACCTGGCTGCTGCTCAATAAAACGCGCCTTGGCATGAACGTCCGTGCCGTGACGCAAAACCGCGCGATGGCGGCCTGTTGCGGCGTGCCGACCGGTCGCGTCGATATGCTGGCGTTCGGCCTCGGTTCCGGCATTGCCGGTCTGGGCGGCGTCGCGCTGTCGCAGCTAAGCAATGTCGGCCCGGAACTCGGTCAGGGTTACATCATCGACTCCTTCCTGGTGGTGGTACTCGGCGGCGTCGGACAACTGGCGGGCACCGTGGTGGCGGCCTTTGGTCTGGGCATTGTGAACAAAATTCTTGAGCCGGAAATCGGCGCGGTACTGGGGAAAATCCTGATCCTCGCGCTGATTATCCTGTTTATCCAGAAACGTCCTCAGGGACTCTTCGCCTTCAAAGGCAGGGTGATTGACTGATGAGCCAGCCTCTGACGATTACCGGCGTACAAAAAGCGCCGAAGATTGCGATTTCGGTGGGCACGCTGGTGCTCATCATGCTGATTGTGATGCCGTTTCTGGCGTTATTGCCCGCCACAAATCCGCTGGCGATCTCCACCTACACGCTGACATTGATCGGTAAGATCCTCTGTTATGCGATCGTCGCGATCGCACTCGATCTGGTGTGGGGCTACGCCGGTTTGCTGTCGCTCGGCCACGGGCTGTTTTTCGCCCTCGGCGGTTATGCGATGGGCATGTATTTAATGCGGCAGGCGGCAGGCAGCGGGCTGCCGGATTTTATGTCGTTCCTCTCATGGACTGAACTGCCGTGGTTCTGGGCAGGCACGCAGCATTTTGCCTGGGCGCTGTGCCTGATCGTGCTGGTGCCGGGCGCACTGGCGTTTGTGTTCGGTTATTTCGCCTTCCGCTCAAAAATCAAAGGCGTCTATTTCTCCATCATGACGCAGGCGCTGACCTACGCCGGTATGTTGCTGTTTTTCCGCAATGAAACCGGCTTCGGCGGCAACAACGGCTTCACCGGTTTCACCACCCTGCTCGGCTTTCCGGTCACCGCCACCGGCACCCGCGTGGGACTGTTTTTAGCCACGGTTCTGGTGCTGGTCGCCAGCCTGGCGCTCGGCTTTGCGCTGGCGCGCAGTAAATATGGCCGCGTGCTGACCGCCGTTCGCGACGCTGAAAACCGGCTGATTTTCTGCGGCTACGACCCGAAAGGTTTCAAGCTGTTTGTCTGGACGATTTCCGCCATGTTGTGCGGCCTGGCGGGCGCGTTGTACGTGCCGCAGGTCGGGATTATCAACCCGGGCGAAATGTCGCCGACCAACTCCATCGAAGCCGCCATCTGGGTGGCGCTCGGCGGGCGCGGCACGCTGATCGGCCCGATTATTGGCGCAGGCATCGTCAACGGCGCGAAAAGCTGGTTCACGGTCGCCATTCCCGAATACTGGCAGTTTGTGCTCGGCGGCATGTTTATTCTGGTGACGCTGTTCCTGCCGCAAGGCGTGATTGGCCTGCTGCGCAAGAGGAAATCCTGATGAGTCCGATGACCATGACCGAAGACCTGTTTACCCAGCCACATCTGGCGGACAGGCACCGTGAACAAACCGATCCGATTTTGCAGCTGGAAAACATTAACGTCAGCTTTGACGGATTTAAGGCGCTGACCAATTTGTCGCTGAACATCGGCGTCGGCGAATTACGCTGCGTCATCGGCCCGAACGGCGCGGGGAAAACCACGCTGATGGACGTGATCACCGGCAAAACCAAACCGCAAAGCGGGCGCGTTTTTTACGATCAGCGCACCGATCTGACCAAACTGGATCCGGTGCGCATCGCGCAGTCCGGCATCGGGCGCAAATTCCAGAAACCGACGGTGTTTGAGGCGCTGACCGTGTTCGAGAATCTGGAAATCGCGCAGAAAACCAATAAATCCGTATGGGCCTGTCTGCGCGCCAAAATGAACAGCGAGCAGCGCGACCGCATTGATGACATGCTCGGCACGCTGCGTCTGGCGGCGGAACGGCATCGGCCGGCGGGCCTGCTTTCGCATGGGCAGAAACAGTTTCTGGAGATCGGCATGTTGCTGGTACAGGAGCCGCATTTATTACTGCTCGACGAACCGGCAGCGGGCATGACCGACGCCGAAACCGAATACACCGCCGAGCTGTTCAAACAACTGGCGGGCAAACATTCACTGATGGTGGTCGAACACGATATGGGCTTTGTGGAAACCATCGCCGACCACGTCACGGTACTGCATCAGGGTCAGGTTCTGGCCGAAGGGTCGCTGCGTGACGTGCAGGCCAACGAGCAGGTTATCGACGTGTATTTAGGGCGCTGAGGAATCGCATTATGTTGCAGGTAAATGAACTAAATCAGTTTTACGGCGGCAGCCACATTCTGCGCGGCCTGTCTTTTGAGGCGAAAATCGGTGAAGTGACCTGCCTGCTCGGGCGCAACGGCGTGGGAAAAACCACACTGCTGAAATGCCTGATGGGGCTGATCCCGGCCAAATCCGGCACCATCCGCTGGCAGGATCAGGTGATCAATTCCCGCAAACCGCATCAGCGCGTGCAGGCGGGCATCGCCTATGTCCCGCAGGGTCGCGAAATTTTTCCGCGCCTGACCGTCGAAGAAAATCTGCTGATGGGTCTGTCGCGATTTTCCGGCAGCCACGCAAAGCAGGTGCCGGATGAAATCTACCACCTGTTCCCGATCCTGCTGGAAATGAAACATCGCCGGGGCGGGGATTTGTCCGGCGGCCAGCAACAACAACTGGCCATTGGCCGCGCGCTGGCCTGTAAACCCAGCCTGCTGATCCTCGACGAACCGACCGAAGGCATTCAGCCGTCGGTGATTAAGGAAATCGGCGCGGTGATCAAACAGCTCGCCGCACGGGGCGATATGGCGATCCTGCTGGTCGAACAATTCTACGATTTCGCCGCCGAACTGGCCGACAGCTATCTGGTGATGTCACGCGGCAGCATCGTCAAACGCGGCCGTGGCGACGAAATGGAAGCCGAAGGCGTGCGGGGGCTGGTGGCGATTTAGCCGATACTGGCTTTTTGCAAGACAAGCCGATACTTTTCAGCCACATTGACAGCCCTTTTCTCAACTCACGCTGAAAAGAACACAAATTATGAAAATCAAAAGTCAGGAAGCCCTGGTGCGTCAGCGTAAACGCTGGGTCGTGCTGG
Organism: Rahnella victoriana; assembly: GCF_004330295.1. Classification (GTDB taxonomy): domain Bacteria; phylum Pseudomonadota; class Gammaproteobacteria; order Enterobacterales; family Enterobacteriaceae; genus Rahnella; species Rahnella victoriana. The sequence continues at coordinate 117,322 of NZ_SJOJ01000015.1, read as the reverse complement.
CGGTGCTGATGGCGGTGATCGCCGCAGGCCATCAGTGGTGGAAACAGGGGAAGCTGGTTTCGGAGCAGTGGAGTCCGAATAAAGAGTATGTGGTGCGCGAGTACAAAACGTTTGAATTTATCCCGCGCATGACCATGCCGGGCGACGGCGGACATTACTCCGGCTATATGCGTGTGTATAACCGCGACGGCAAACAGTTTTACGAGGAGTATTCTGACCTGCTCGATTTTATCGAAGGTCCGTTCTGGGCGAAGGAAGGCGTGTACTGGATGGGCAATGAAAATCAGGACATCGTGCGGCTGCCGACGTCGCCGGTGGAGTGATTCACAGACACAAAAAAGCCGCGACCTGCGCGGCTTTTCACATCTCAACCTAAGGTTGACACCTTAGCTTCTGATTTTTCGGTAGATAAACAGCACGACAATCGCACCGATCACGGCGACAACGAAGCTGCCGAAGTTGAATCCGTCTACGCGGCCAAAACCGAAGAACGTACTGATGTACCCGCCCACGACGGCACCAACGACACCCAGAACAACGGTCAGAATGAATCCGCCGCCATCTTTGCCCGGCATGATCCACTTAGCCAGAATACCTGCGATAAGACCAAAGATAATCCAGGATAAAATTCCCATTTTTCGACTCCTCCGAATGAATTTCCGTTACCGTGAATATTGTTCAGCCAAGTCAGCCAAACAAACGCAGAACATTTCAGGTTCTGCGAGCCATCCATGCGCGTGGCACCAATGACCCTCTTCGTGCACTGCGAGTAAAGTCTAGCACTCTTTATACAAAACCGCCCAAAATCAGCAGGAAGGGAACAAACGCAGAGAAATCTAAGGCAGTTTCAGGCTGTGTCAGCAGAATTGCGGTTTCGTCAGCCGCCCGCACGGCGACGTAAAATTGCGTAAAAAGTAGACCAAATATTTTGAATGAGATACTCAAATCAATCCGTTTTTCATCTCCGCCAGACAGGCCTATTATACATTCATCGAAAGGCAACCACCTTTCACTCTCATAACCTGAATGGATGAATCATCATGAAAAACGTCAAAATTTTTGCTGTAGCTGCCACACTTTCCCTGATTTCTTTCGGTAGCTTCGCAGCAGAGCAGATCACTCAGCCTTCCGGCGACATGCAAAAAATCGGTGTGATTTCCGCAGCCAACTCCACCACCCTCGGCGGCCTGGAAGCGAAACTGTCTCAACAAGCGAAAGAAGCGGGTGCCTCTTCTTACCGCATCATCTCCGTGACCGGTAACAACAAACTGCACGCTGACGCTGAAATCTACAAATAATCGCCTGCGAAAAACCCTCTGAAAAGCCTGTGGAAGCCCGACTTCCACAGGCTTTTTTATTTGCCAGTATTTTTATGCCGAATTTCGTTTAAATTCGCGATTGCAACTCTCCCATCCTGTTCACTATTCTGGTTTTTTCGCTCATCAGGAAAAGCCATGACCGTTACCGAATCTCTCCTTTCTTATGCACTTGCTGCCGGAATTTTAACGCTGACACCGGGCCTGGATACCGCATTGGTTCTGCGCACGGCGGCCAGTCAGGGCAGCAAAAAAGCATTATTGTCAGCATTTGGCATCAGTACCGGCTGTCTTATCTGGGGCGCGATGGTGGCGCTCGGCTTAGGCGCGGTTCTTGCGGCGTCTGAAATGGCATTTACACTGCTTAAGTGGACCGGCGCAGCTTATCTGGCCTGGCTCGGTTTGCAGATGCTGCTCAAACCGCGGAGCGAAATGAACATGTCCGCGCCGGAGGGCAGCGGGAAAGTGTTGCGCATCGGCAATTCTCCGTTCATAAGGGGATTGTTTGGCAATGTGCTGAACCCGAAAGTCGGCGTATTTTATGTTTCTTTCCTGCCGCAGTTTGTCGCTACCGGCTATCCGGTCGGGCCTTATATTTTTGGACTCGCCGCCATGCACGCCGTGATCGGCACACTCTGGTCCATCACCATGATTTCCGCCACGCGGCCGTTATCGCGCTGGTTGCGCCGCCCCGCAGTGGTCAGAACGCTTGATCGCTTAACTGGCACCGTTTTTCTTGCCTTTGCAGTACGACTCGCCACGACAAAACGTTAACGATAAAAGGAATCCTGTCATGAAGACCCGTCTCAGCCATGCCCCGACCGAAAACGATCTCGAGGAGATCAAAACGGCACTGCGTAATTTCAACAGAAACTTTGTCCCGCAATCGAAATTCCGCGCATTAGGTATTTTTGTGGAAGATGAACAGGGTAACAAACAGGCGGGCATTGTGGCGGAAACGGTCGGCAAGTGGATGTACATTCAGATGCTGTGGGTGGATGAATCGCTGCGTGGACAGGATGTCGGCACGCAGCTGATAACAGAAGCGGAAGAAGAAGCCAAAGCGCGGGGCTGCCGGTATTCGCTGGTCGATACATTCAGTTTTCAGGCGCGGCCGTTCTACGAACTTATGGGCTATCACATGCAGATGGCGCTGGAAGATTACATCGCCGATACCCGCGCGCCGGACGATGCGCCCTCGACGCATACCCGGTTTTTTCTGACCAAAACCTTAGGCTGAAAGCGCCAGCCATTCCTTAACAGATGGCCGCTGCCATTGCGCTTCTGCGTAAGCGGCCAGTTTTTCCGGCATCACATCGCCGTTCAGATGCAGACGGTTGAGCATCAGCGCCAGATCGACATCCGCAATACTCCATTCGCCAAATAAATGTTCTTTATCCCCCAGCAAACGCTCTGCGGCGGCATACAGTTTTTCGGCTGCCTGTTGCCCTTTTTCACTGAGTGCCGGGCGTTTTGCGCCGGCAAACACCACTTCTGTCGAACGCTCCTCACGGATCGGTATCAGATCACTGCGCAGCCACGCCTGCACTTCACGCGCTTTAGCGCGATTTTCCGGATCGGCCGGATAGATAGCCGGAAACGTCGGCGCAGGAAAAAGCGCTTCAACGTACTCATCAATCGCCGACGATTCGGATAACACAAAGGTGCCGTTGGTCAGCGTAGGCACGCGACGGGTCATGGACAGCGCCGAATAGGTTTCTTTCAGGTTCTCCGCATCTGCCAGGCTGACCGTTTCCAGTTCAAACGGAATGCCCTTTTCAGTCAGCGCCACAAAAGCAGACATCACGTAAGGACTGAAAAAATCAGCATCAGAATACAAAATCAGCGAGGGCTGGCTCATGGAAATCTCCTGAAAAAATAAAGCAAAAGGAAGAAAAACATAGCGCAGAAAGCGGGGGGTGTCGTTAAAAACTCGTTCAGAGAACGCTTTAATACCCCCTCCCAGCCTCCCCCTTCGCAGGGAGAGGAGCAAAAACGCGGTCAGCTCCCTCCCCTGCGAAGGGGAGGGTTGGGGTGGGGTATTAATGGCATCTGAGTTGCTATTATTTCAGCCGGAACACCTGAACAATTTCATTCAGCCGACGCGCCTGATCTTCCAGAGAAGCCGAAGCGGCTGAGGCTTCCTGAACCAGCGCGGAGTTCTGTTGCGTGACGCCATCCATTTCATGAACCGCCTGTGTTACCTGACTGATCCCACGTGATTGCTCATCAGACGCCGAGACGATGTCGCTCATGATATCGCGCACATCCGTGACAGCTTTCATGATTTCTTTCATCGTTTCGCCGGCATTTTTAACCAGCCCGACACCGTGATCCACACGACTTGTCGATTCCTCAATCAGGGCGGAAATCTCTTTCACCGCATCGGCGCTGCGCTGCGCCAGACTGCGCACTTCCGAGGCCACTACCGCAAATCCGCGCCCCTGCTCGCCTGCACGCGCGGCTTCAACCGCGGCATTCAGCGCCAGAATGTTAGTCTGGAATGCAATGCCATTAATCACGGACGTGATCTCAGAAATACGCCGCGAACTGTCGTCAATTTCGCCCATAATGCCGACAACATCCGTCATGATGCTGTCACCCTTACCGGCAATTTTGGTGGCGTTGGCGGTCAGCTCTGTCGCCACATGGGCGTTATCGGCGTTTTGTTTTACGGTCGCCGTCAGTTGCTCCATGCTGGCCGCCGTTTCTTCCAGCGCTGCCGCCTGTTGTTCCGTTCGCGAGGCCAGATCGATATTGCCCGCCGCAATCTGCGACGCGCCGCTGCCGACGGCATGGCTGGTGGAAATGATGTCATTCACCACATGGCGCAGCTGCGATTGCATGGTTTGCAGCGCAAAGAAGATGCTCGACTGGTCGTTTTTCTGCGTCACAATCGGATGTGTCAGATCGCCATCCGCTACCGTCAGTGCAATTTTTGCCGCATCGGAAGGTTCGCCGCCCACAGGGCGTAACACTTTGCGGGTAAAGATAACGCTCAGCACCGCGAAGACCACGATGATGCTCAGTACCATCAGCGCCAGCGCGTAATAAAGCTGCCGGGTGCTTTCTTTCATCACCGCGTTGACAGGCGCCACGATACCCAGCATCCACGGCGTGCCCGTATTACCAATCTGAATCGGCACAAATTCGGAAAACGCTTTTTCACCCAGCACCGGATCCTGCTGTTCGCGGCTGGTCATCTGTCCGGTTTGAATGCTTTTCAGCAATGACGGGTCATTTTCCAGCTTATGCGTGACCAAGTCTTTTTTCGGCGAAGAAATGTAATTACCTGACTGCGAAAACAACATCGCATAGCCGGTGCCCTGATAAGGTTTGATGCTATTGACCAGCGTCTGCAGGGTTTGCAGGGAGAAGTCCGCCGTGACCGAACCGAGGAATTTGCCATCCACCATAATCGGCACGGCAATTGACGTCAGCAAGGTATCCACGCCGTTATACGGATAGCTGTAAGGCTCGAGGATCACCTCTTTTTGCAGCTTGCGCGGCAGCAGATAATAATCACCACTGCCTGGCGTTTCGTAATCTGTGAGGTTATGCAAAACGACGTTGCCACTGGTATCCCGGTCAACATAACGGACGTAGCGGCCATCCGGATCCTGTCCTTCTTTCGCGGCGAGGTCTTCATCTTTGCCATCAAAAGCGTCCGGTTCCCAGGCCAGCGACATAGAGAGAAAATCCGGATGACTTTTCAGGGCATTTTGCAAAAGGGTATCGGCCAGCTTGCGGTCAGCATGTCCGGCTTCACGCAGGCTTATCATGCTCTGACCCAGGTCGCGGGCGGCTTGTAATGCGGTATCGAGTTTCTGACGGGCCAGATAGCCGTCGGTGCTGGCGGTTTGTTGCAGATAACGGCGGGCTATCTCGCGCTGCTGATTAGCCGACTGCCAGCTGAGCAATCCGACCGTAATGATGTAACCCAGGCTGATAGTGATCAGCCCGACAATCAGCATCAGCGTACGGGTACGCATCGCCTTCTTAGGGGCATTTTTCTTTGTTGCAGCCTCAACTCTGGCCGCCGGTGAAAGCGCCTGCATCTGACTCATAAAACTACCCCGGAACAGAAAAACGTACAGTGAAAACTCACGATGAAATAACGCGGATAATCTGTCCCTGATGCTGGCCCGGCAGAAGCGGGAATTCCGTTATCGTCTGAATTATCGGCAACAGGCGGAGATGCTTTAGCCAAAACGGTAAAAAACCGTCCCGTAAAGATAAACGTTCGCATCCTGCGCCGCTCTCCCTATACTGCTGTTATGTCGGCTGATTCAGCACCTGTTCAGGAAACTCCTATGAAGTCATGGTTCTTACCACTTCTGCTGCTCGCGCCGCTCTGTTCGCAGGCTGCTTCCACGCCGAAAGAAATCAAAGCGCGTTTCAGCCAGTTTAAGATCGGGGATAAAACCATCTGCCTTGATGACGTGACGTACGCCAACAACAGCAAGATGAAAGTCATTGAAAACGGCTTTGTGGTCGCGAAGCGTAAAAATGTGCTGGTTTACCAGAGCAATACGCTGTTTTTGCTCGGCAATGACATCACAGTCAATATCAAAGCGGTGATCGAAAGCCGGGCGGGAAAAACCGCGTTCAGTAACCAGTTCAAGCAGGCGATGATCAAGGTCGACGGGCTGGATGATCCGGCGCGGGCGAATGAGAAAGCCAAAATCATTCAGTCTTTCGAAGAGGTGATCGCCGATAAGCACAATGAAACCCCTTACAGCTCCGTCGCGCTGACCGATAAGGGCTACATCATCACGCAGGTTGAAAGCCATTCAACCACCATCAGCGAATGCTATGTCACGCCGTATAAAAAGGCGGAAACCAGTCAGTAAATCAGAGGGAAATGATGACCGTTTTAGTGCCCATGAGTGCCGGATTTTATGCAGAATTTGCCGAACAACTGGCGAAGGATTATGCCGAAGAGAACGTGACCGCCGGTCTGTGGCGGGCAGATACCGCGCTGGAACGCGCGCGAAGTTCGACGCAAAGCGCGTTGCCACAGGGCATCGATACGCCGGACCATTATCTTTATGAAATCCGCGCAGAAGAACACAGCGAAACGGCAGGCTATCTGTGGTTCGCGAACGTGGAACGCTACGGCGTGCGCAGCGCGTTTGTGTATGAGCTGACGGTCTTCCCGCAATTTCGCCGTCAGGGCCATGCCGCTGCGGCATTTCGGTTGATGGAAGACCGCCTGCGCGATCTCGGGAGTGTGGCGATTGAGCTGAATGTGTTCGCCAGCAACCCCGGAGCGCAGGCGTTGTACGCCAGCCTGGGTTACGTCACCACCAAAATGAATATGCGCAAACCGCTTTAGCGCTGATACTTAATAAAGTCAGTCAGCGTACCAATACGGTCATACAATTTACGGGCCGTATGGTTGGTGGTTTTCGTCGTCCAGTAGACATTGGCTTTCTGATTGTCGTCGGCGTAAGCGTACACCGCTTCAATCAGTTTTTGCCCGATCCCCAGTTTCCGCGCGGCGTCATCGACGTATAAATCCTGCAAATACACCACCTGCTGCATATGCCAGCCGTGATCGTGATTGATACAGTTCACCAGCCCCACCAGCTTTCCCTGATGTTCCGCCACATAGCCAAACATGTCGGCATAATCAGGCTGCGATAACCGCCGGAAGGTGTAATCAAACTGCGCCGGATCGAGCGTTGACTGATAAAAATCCAGATAATCGCGCCATAACACTTCCCAGCTGTCGCGATCAGCGGGGGTTAACGGACGGATCACCACATCGTGCGGCTGGCTCATCGGGTCATTCTCCTCAGGAAATGAAAAGGTTACGGGCGTGACTGCGGATAATGTATCAGGTCGTGGAAACGCACGGAATGGCCGCTGTCGTTGCAGTATCCATGCGGACAATCGGCCGCAAAACGTAGCGCCTCACCGGCGCGGAGAAGGCGCGTCACGCCATCAACGGTCAGCGTCAGTTCCCCGTCGATCACAATCACATGCTCAATCACGCCCGCTTCATGCGGTGTGGATTCGCTGCATCCGCCCGGCTCGAGATCGATAACAAACATGTCCATCCGCAGCGTGGCGTCATAAGGAAACAGCGGCACCACGCGCATCCCCGAGGTCGCGCTGTCGAACGTGGTCAGCAGGCCATGCCGATGCAACGCCGCCGACTGCGCGGGCGGGGTTTCGAGAAATTCTGAAAACGAGACATTCAGCCCGCTGGCGATTTTCCACAGCGTTGCCACCGTCGGGCTGGATTCGCCACGCTCAATTTGTCCGAGCATCGCCTTGCTGACACCGGTGTGTTCAGCCGTCTGGCTGAGGCTCCAGCCGCGCTCGCTGCGCACGGCCTTCAGCTGGCTGCCAATATGGCGGGTGAGTTCCTGCATTGTGTCTCCTCTGCGACGATGATCGTTCATCGCGATTGTGCGTTATAACGCACAGTGATATCTTGAGCGCATCGAATGTGCGCTATAACGCACAACAGCATACCGCCAGTGGCCGGTAACCAGAAGGATTTTCACCCATGGCTTCGCGTTTCAGTGTGCAGGATGTCACCTTTTCGGCGGTGATCGCCGGATTTGTGGCGGTTTTAGTCGGATATACCAGCTCGGCGGCGATTATCTTTCAGGCGGCGGAAGCGGCGGGTGCCAGCGTCGCACAGATTGGCGGCTGGCTGAGTATGCTGGGGCTGGGCATGGGCGTCACCAGCATCGGTCTTTCGCTGTATTACCGCACGCCGGTAGTGACCGCCTGGTCCACGCCCGGCGCGGCGTTGCTGGTCACCAGCCTGCCCGGCACCTCGCTGAATGACGCCATTGGTGTGTTTGTGTTTGCCACCGGGCTGATTCTGCTGTGCGGCGTGACCGGCCTGTTTGCCCGGCTGATGCATTACATTCCGCAGGCACTTTCTGCCGCCATGCTCGGCGGCATTCTGCTGCGTTTCGGGCTGAACGCGTTTACTTCATTGCAAAGCAATTTCGCCCTCGCGGGCAGCATGTGTCTGGTGTATCTGCTGGCGAAACGTGCCCTCCCGCGCTATGCGGTGGTGCTCGCGCTGGCTGCCGGGTTGATTGTCGCCGGTTTACAGGGCGATATTGCGCTGCACGGCCAGACGCTGACCTTCGCGGCGCCGGCGTTTGTGATGCCGCATTTCACGCTTTCCTCGATTATCGGCATCGGTATTCCGTTTTTTGTCGTCACCATGGCCTCGCAAAATGCGCCGGGGATCGCCACGCTGAAAGCCCACGGCTATCACCTGCCCGTTTCCCCGCTGATTTCCTGGACCGCGCTGACGGCGTTAGTTTTAGCGCCGTTCGGCGGTTTTACCGTCTGTATCGCCGCCATTACCGCCGCGATCTGCATGGGTGAAGATATTCATCCTGATCCGAAAAAACGCTATATGGCTGCCGTCGCGGCAGGCATTTTCTATCTGATCGCGGGCGTGTTTGGTGGCTCGATCGGCATGGTCTTTACCGCGCTGCCGGAGGCGCTGATCCACACCATCGCCGGGCTGGCGTTACTCGGCACCATTGCGGGCAGCCTGTACCGCGCTCTGGAAAACGAAAAACAGCGCGATGCGGCGATCATTACATTTCTGATCACCGCGTCCGGCGTCACGCTGCTGGGCGTCGGCTCAGCATTTTGGGGGCTGGCGGGCGGTGTGATCACGCATCTGATCCTCAGCATTCCGGCGCGAAACCGTGATAACTCCGCCGGGAAAGGTTGAGTGCGTTCAAGTTATGGGTAACAGGTTTTCGTAACACGGCACAAAGTGACGACGGTCACATTTTCCGGCGAGTAAACCCTCTTTACTGGGCGCAATCAGGCCCTTTAAAGAGCGAGAATTCCATGACTATCAGCACGCAATCTTGTGTCGTGACCGGGAAAAAAGACGTTTCAGTGATCAACCAGACCCTCGACTACACCGGCCAGGGCACGCTGGTGAAAATCACCCGTGGCGGCATCTGTGGTTCCGATCTGCATTATTACGAACACGGTGCCGTCGGTGATTTCAAAGTGCGCGAGGCAATGGTGCTGGGCCATGAAGTGGTGGGTGTAGTGGAGAAATCCGACAACCCGCGTTTGCAGCCCGGTCAGAAAGTGGCGCTGAATCCGAGTAAGCCATGCAAGGCCTGCAAATATTGCCTGTCCGGCGACGAAAACCAGTGCACCACCATGAAATTCTTCGGCAGCGCGATGTACTTTCCGCACATCAACGGCGCGTTCACACAATATAAAATTGTCGACAGCGACCAGTGCATTCCTTACGACAATCAGGTCAGCGACCGTCTGATGGTGTTCGCCGAGCCGCTGGCTGTCGCCATTCATGCAGTGAATCAGGCGGGTGATATTCATGGCAAAACCGTGTTTGTTTCCGGCGTCGGCCCGATTGGCTGCCTGATCGTGCTGGCGGCGAAAGCCAAAGGCGCAGCGCAAATCGTGGTGACAGACCCGAGCGAACGTTGCCGCACGCTGGCACTGGCGGTAGGCGCAAGCAAAGCGCTGGATGCCGCACAGGGTGATTTCAGCGAATATCAGGCGGAGAAAGGCTTTTTCGATGTGGCCTTTGACGCCTCCGGCCATCCGTCTTCCATCCGCCGCTGTCTGGAAGTGACCCGTGCGCGCGGCACGCTGGTGCAGGTCGGTATGGGGCCGGTGGTGAATGAATTCCCGCTGATGATGCTGATTGCTAAAGAAATTAACTGGGTCGGCAGCTTCCGCTTCACGGCAGAATTTAACACTGCGGTGGAATGGCTGGCGAATAAAACCGTGGATCCGATGCCATTGCTGTCGGCGGAATTCCCGCAGGAAAGTCTGGTGGAAGCACTGGACTACGCGATGGATAAATCCAAAGCGTCGAAAGTGCAGCTGGTTTTCTAGTTCACTCTGCAACGCCACTCACAATATCAAAACAACGTTTCATTTTATGATGTCCTCTGATTTTTATCCTCAGAGGACTTTTGCATTATGGTAAAGGACAACGCGAAGAAACAGGTCGCCCTGCTGCTGGCCGACGGATTTGAAGAAGGCGAAGCGGTGATTGTGCTCGATATTCTCGAGCGGCTGGAGATTCAGGTCACCACGCTGGCCTGCCAGAAAAGTCAGACGCTGCGCACCTATCACGGCATTCAGATGCAGGCCAACGAATTGCTGTCTGCGCAGGGCGACCGTTTATTCGATGCCGTGGTGATGCCCGGCGGACCGGAAGGATCCGTGGCGCTGGCGGCCAGCAAAGAAGTGGCAGAGTTTGTCCGCCGTCACGACGAGGCCGGTAAACTGATTTGCCCGCTGTGCTCCGCTGCCGCCCGCGTGCTGGGCGGAAATAGCCTGCTGAAAGGCCGCCGCTATGTCTGCTCCGGCGATTTATACAAAGACGTGAAAGACGGCGTTTACGTCAATCAGTCCTTTGTGGAAGACGGCAATTTGCTCAGCGGCAAAGGGCTGGGGCTGGCGTTTGATTTCGCATTCCAGCTGGCTTACCGCCTGACCGGCAATGCCGAAGCCACCAATTTCCAGGCCGATCATATCGATTATCACCACTGGCGCGCCGATCAGAAACTTTGATCAAAAAACAGAACCGATGGCGGATGGCGCAGGTCGTCCGCCCCGGTCAGTATCCTGTCCGTTTTTGGCATTCATCTCATCTTAATTCAGGCGCACACTGACTTCACACTCAACAGATGGAGTCCGGAAATGACACACAGCGCCCTGTTAAATATCGACGTTCAGCGTTCCTTCGAACATAAAGACTTCTGGCAGCAGGAAGATTTACCGGCGTTCAGCGACGCGTTAACCCGCCTGATCGACGGCTGTCAGACCCGCAACGTGCCGGTCATCGACGTATTTCACGTCAATCCGGATGGCGTGTTTTCGCTGGATTCCGGCCTGGTGACACCGATGTCTTTCCTCACCCATCAGCCGCAACATGTCGTGCATAAACACGTGCATAACGCCCTGACAGAATCCGGCCTCGACGGCTGGCTGCGTGAAAAAGGCATCACGCATCTGATCATCGCCGGAACACGCACCGAACAGTGCTGCGAAACCACGGCACGCGTGGCCTCCGACCTGGGCTACACAGTGACTTTCGTGACCGAAGCGACACTGACCTTCCCGATGACCCACGCCAGCGGCGTCACACTGAGCGCGCAGGAGATCAAATTGCGTACCGAACTGGTGCTCGCCGACCGCTTTGCCACCGTGACCGACGTGAGCGGTGCGCTGGCGGAACTCGACCGCGCTGTGTGAAGATAGCGTTTTCCCCTGCGGACGGATGAAACACGATGCAGCGAAATGTCTACTTTGTGACGCTCCCCGGCGTGATGTCGCTGGATCTGACCGGTCCGGCTGAAGCGCTGCGCCTGAGCGGTCAGTTCCGGCTGCACTACATCGGGCCGCAGCCGGAAGTGATGATGTCGACAGGCCTGACGGTCAGCCATTTGCAGCCACTCCCGCAAGGTCTGCCCGCAGGCAGTATTCTGATCATGCCCGGCGTCGCCGAATCCGCCGAAAACTTTACCTCGCCGGTGGCGCTGACCGCCTGCGACTGGCTGCGTCAGCAGAAAAGCGCCATTGAGGCGGGGAGTTTAACGTTAGTCTGCATCTGTTCCGGCAGCCTGCTGGCCGGAAAAGCCGGGCTGCTCGATGGCTATCAGTGCACCACGCACCACGACGTGATCGACCGTTTACGCCAGCAGTTGCCCGCCGCGCAGGTCAAAGATAACCGGATATTTGTCGAAGACCGCTCAGTGCTGACCAGCGCCGGTATCAGTGCGGGTATCGATCTGGCGCTGCATCTGATCGCCACACATCTGGGCGCGCAGGCCGCGCTGGATGTCGCCCGCGAAATGGTGGTGTATTTCCGCCGTGGCGGTGATGACCCGCAGCTTTCTCCGTGGCTGCGTTACCGCAATCACCTGCACCCTGCCGTGCACCGCGCGCAAAACCTGATGGCCGCCGAACCGGAATCCGCCTGGCAGGTGGAAGATGTCGCCGCCAAAGCGCACATCAGCGGCCGCCACCTCACCCGTTTGTTCCGCCAGCATCTGGGGATCAGTGTGCGTGACTACCACGAACAACTGCGCATCGCCGTCGCACAACAACGCCTGCAACAAGGCGCGGGGATCGAAAAAGCCGCACTCGCCGCCGGATTCTCGTCAGCAAGGCAGTTCAGACGGGCGCAGGAGCGGTGGCGTTAGCGGTGTCAGCTCACCCAGTTCCTTCGGTCTATTTTCCCCAGCGCCATTGCCAGTAATAAACCGCCGCCCAGTCCGCATATAAACAGCCAGATGATGTTCAGCAGCGGGAATTGCGGGAAGTCGAGATGCTGGCTGCGCAGGCCGATGATGATTAACGCATGAAATCCGTAGATCGCCAGTGAATGACGTGAGATCAGCGCAAATCCCGGCAGAATGCGCTGTGTCAGCGCATTTTTGAACGCCACAAATAGCGATGTGGCGGAGATAAACACCAGCGGCCCGCTGTAGACGTAGAAGGTGTCGGCGAAATTCTGGTTAATCTGCATCTGCCGGTAGGTGCCCGTGGCAATCGCCAGGGTGCTGAGGATAAACAGGCCGCCAGCCGCCAGCGTGACCGCCGTTCTCCCGGTATTAAGCTGGCTGATGGCGCGCCCCATCAGGGCATAAAGGACGTAGTAGAAGGTATCGCCGCTGATGTACAAATCCAGTGGCAGAAGGTGGATTTTCTGCCATGTCACCTCAGGAAGCTGCGGATTCGCCAGCACACCGAGCAACATTCCCGCGATCAGCACGTATTTTCCCGGGACGGCCTTAACGTTAATCAGCGGGGAAAGCAGGTAAATCACGATGATCGCGTAGAAGAACCAAAGATGATAAAACACCGGTTTTTCCAGCATCAGACGCAAAGACGGCCAAAATCCGATTTTTGTCATCGTGAGGATATAGAGAAGCGAGACGGCGCTGTAGAACAGCAGGCATAACGTGACGCGCAGGAAATGCCTTTTTTGCGCGCTCTTTTCGCCAAAGAACAACGCGCCGGAAATCATAAAGAACAGCGGCACACAGACCCGTGACGCAGAATTAAGCAGGTTTGCCACCGTCCATTCAGCCGTATGCACCGCCGCGAAATTGACCACCAGCGACGTGCTGGCGTGGATCATCACCACCATCATGCAGGCGAGCGCGCGCAGGTTGTCAATCCAGCTGATTTTTTGGCTCATTCCCGGCAATTTCCTTCTTATCGATGGGGTGTTTGCAGCCTAGCCAGCTTTTGAACGGCAAACAAGGTAAAAGTGCCGATCTCAGATTGTGCTGAAGGTGAATCGGAAGATTGCGTTGCGCTCAAATAATCGGCAAAATAGCCAGCATTACTGCCTCGCCTGCGAAACCCGCCCGGACAGTCTCTTATTTTCTGCTAATTTTCAACCGATTAGCCTTACGTCTGTGAATAACTAAAAATGCATAATTCTCCAAATACTGCGTCCCTTCTGGGGCGGCAGGCGCTTTTGTTCCCTCTGTGCCTGGTGCTGTTCGAGTTTGCGACCTATATCGGCAACGATATGATCCAACCCGGCATGCTGGCCGTCGTGGCTAATTTTAATGCCGGGGAAGAGTGGGTGCCGACATCCATGACCGCGTATCTGGCAGGCGGCATGTTCCTGCAATGGCTGCTCGGACCGCTGTCCGACCGGCGTGGGCGTCGTCCGGTGATGCTGGCGGGCGTCAGCTTTTTCATCATCACCTGTCTGGCGATTTTGTTCGCACAAAACATCGAGCAGTTTATGGTGATGCGTTTCCTGCAGGGCATCAGCCTGTGCTTTATTGGCGCCGTCGGCTATGCCGCGATACAGGAATCCTTCGAGGAATCGGTGTGTATCAAAATCACCGCCATGATGGCCAACGTCGCCCTGATTGCGCCACTGCTCGGTCCGCTGGCCGGTGCGGCGCTGATCCACGTTGCGCCGTGGCAGTCGATGTTTGTGATTTTCGCCGTGCTCGCCGCGATTGCGTTGTGGGGCTTATGGAAATCGATGCCGGAGACCGCTTCCCGTCTGGGCGAACCCTTCTCCATGCCGAGTCTGCTGCGCGATTACAAACACGTGCTGAAAAACCGCCAGTTCCTGTGCGGCGCACTGGCGATTGGTTTTGCCAGCCTGCCGCTGCTGACATGGATTGCGCAGTCGCCGGTGATTTTAATCAGTGGCGAAGGCTTAGCGGCCTACGATTACGGCCTGTTGCAGGTGCCGATTTTCGGCGCGCTGATCATCGGTAACGTGACGCTGGCGCGCCTGTCCGGCAAACGCACCGTCGAATACCTGATTAAGCTGGGTGCAGGCCCGATGGTGGCCGGTCTGCTGATCGCCGCGGCGGCCACGCTGGTTTCCGCCCATGCGTATTTGTGGATGACTGCCGGTCTGAGCCTGTATGCCTTCGGGATTGGTGTGGCGAATGCCGGTTTGTACCGCCTGACGCTGTTCTCCAGCGACATGAGCAAAGGCACAGTCTCCGCCGCGATGGGCGTCATCAGTATGTTGATCTTCACGCTGGGCATTGAGCTGGCAAAAGTGGCTTACGTCGAAGGCGGCGCGGGGATGTTCAACATGTTCAACCTGTTAAGCGGCCTCGCCTGGCTGGCGCTGGTCGCGGTGTTCCTGCGCAGCCGTCAGGTGGTTCTGCCGCCGAACAGCGTGGTGTGATTCGATCTGAGTCGTCTGCAAAACCCCCTCCCCGCCTCCCCCTTCGCAGGGGGAGGAGTAAAAGCACCGACCTGCTCCCTCCCCTGCGAAGGGGAGGGCTGGGGTGGGGTATTAATGGCAACTCAGAATCAGAAAAGCCCCATCGGTTTACTCGAATAACTCACCAGCAGGCACTTGGTTTGCTGATAGTGATCCAGCATCATCTTGTGGGTTTCACGCCCGATACCGGACTGTTTGTAGCCACCGAATGCCGCGTGCGCCGGATAGGCGTGGTAGCAGTTGGTCCAGACACGGCCTGCCTGAATGTTACGCCCCATGTGATACGCCACGTTGCCGTCACGGCTCCAGACGCCCGCCCCTAATCCGTACGCCGTATCGTTGGCGATTTGCAGCGCCTCATCCATGTCTTTGAAGGTGGTTACCGCCAGCACCGGTCCGAAAATTTCTTCCTGGAAAACACGCATGTTGTTTTTACCCAGCAAAATTGTCGGTTGCAGGTAATAACCCTCGTTCAGCGAGCCTTCGAGTTTTTTCTTCGCGCCGCCGGTCAGCACTTCCGCGCCCTCCTGCTTCCCGATTTCGATGTAATCCAGAATGGTTTTCATCTGTCCGGCAGATACCTGCGCGCCCATCTGGGTTTCGATATCCAGCGGGTTACCGGTTTTGATGGCTTCGACGCGTTTGATGGCGCGTTCCATAAAGCGTTCGTAGATCGACTCCTGCACCAGCGCGCGGCTCGGACAGGTACAGACTTCGCCCTGATTGAAGGCGAACAGCGCAAAGCCTTCCAGCGCTTTGTCGAAGAATTCGTCCTCTTTATCCATGACATCCGCAAAGAAGATATTCGGCGATTTGCCGCCCAGTTCCAGCGTCGCCGGGATCAGGTTTTGTGCGGCATAACCGGCAATTTGCTGGCCGACTTCCGTCGAACCGGTAAACGCCACTTTCGCGATGCGTTTGGACGTCGCCAGATATTCGCCGATTTCCCCGCCCGCGCCGTTGACCACGTTGATGACCCCGGCAGGCAGAATATCCTGCACCAGCTCCATCAGCAGCAGAACGGAAAGCGGCGTCAGTTTGGCCGGTTTGAGCACGATGCAGTTACCTGCCGCCAGCGCCGGTGCCATTTTCCAGCAGGCCATCAGCAGCGGGAAGTTCCACGGGATGATTTGCGCCACCACGCCCAGCGGTTCGTGGAAATGATAGGCGACAGTTTCGCTGTCGATTTCGCTGATCCCGCCTTCCTGAGCACGCACGCAGGAGGCGAAATAACGGAAGTGGTCGATGGCTAACGGCACGTCAGCGCCGCTGGTTTCGCGGATCGGTTTACCGTTATCCCAGGTTTCAGCATTTGCCAGCAGTTCGATGTTTTGTTCCATGCGATCGGCGACTTTCAGCAACAGGTTTGCCCGCTGCTGCACCGGCATTTTGCCCCATTCGTCTTTGGCTTTATGGGCGGCATCCAGCGCCAGATCGACGTCTTCAGTGCCGGAGCTGGCAACTTTGCACAGCACTTCGCCGGTTACCGGCGTCAGGTTGTCGTAATATTCATTTTTCACCGGCGCGACCCATTCACCGCCAATGAAATTGTCGTATTGTTTTTTGAGTTTGAGCGGGAAACCGTATTCTTCCGGTTTGACGGCATGAGGATTTTTATCATAAGCCATGATGGAACTCCTTTATGCAGCAGGTTTTAGCAGAACGCTGCATAAAGCGTAGGCGGTGGGTGTCTCTCAGGCGGGATGTAAAGAGAACTCTTCGAGCAGCTTCACACCTTTTTTGCTGCAACGCTGACGTTACCACTCCCCGGTGGTGTGGTGCGCGCAAAACTCTCGCGCTGGAACAGGCGCTCGACCAGTTTGATCAGCTCAGGATGCCCGACACACCAGCCCGGCGCGATACGCCGGAAGTTGAGGTAGCCCAGACAGCAGGCGACGGCGATATCAGCCACGTTGAGGCTTTCGCCGTTAAGCAACGTGCGCTTTGCGGCATGGCTTTCCAGCGCATCCAGCCCGCGCAGCAGTTTTTCCCGCTGACGCAAAATCCAGGCTTCGTTACGCTTGTCGGCATCGCGCCGCCCTTCCATCACCAGCGCCACAGCGGCATCGGTGACGCCATCGGCCAGGGCTTCGATTTGCTTCACGCGCAGGGCGTCCAGCGGCTGCCACGGCAACAGCGTCGGCGCGACATTCATCAGCTCGATGAACTGCACAATGATCGGGGAATCATAGAAAACTTCGCCGTCGTCGGTGACCAGCGCGGGGACTTTTCCGAGAGGATTGAAGCGGGTAATTTTGCAGTCCGGTTCGTGGGGCGTGTCGTTAATGAAATCAAACGGGATGCCCTTTTCCAGCAACATCACCGAAATCTTTCGCACATACGGGCTGGTATAACTGCCGATCAACTTCATCAGACCCTCCTCGTTTCGCCGGAACCTGTTTTAAAGCTAGCAGCCCTGCGCCTTCTTCGCCATGAAGCGACGCAGGCTGCCAGATTTACAGATTATTCCGCGGGAAACAGGAACGGGTTGATGCCGCTGCCGGAAAAACCTTTGTCTTCCATCCGGTCATCCAGCAACAGCGTGGCGAGATCGTCTGCCACGGCCTCTGCCTGCGGGTCTTTTTCCTGATAAATTACTTTCAGGTAAGCGCCGCAATCGTCACAGGCTTCGGCTTTCACCGTCGCCTGCTCGTCATCGATCGACCACAGATTCAGATGTTCCATTTCATCGCAGTTGCTGCATTTGGCGCGCACCACATGCCATTCGCTTTCGCACAGATTGCAGTGCAGATAGCGCAGGCCGCTTTGGGCACCCAACGAAATCACCGCAGAAACAGGCACGCTGCCGCACACCGGACAGAACTGGCGATTTTCGCCGTAATCCGCCCGCCCGACGCCACGCAGTTGCGCCGCCATCTGCGCCCAGTACAGCGACAACGCGGCCCAGATAAAGGGCGCTTTGTCGGCAGGAACGTGTTTGAAATCCTGATTCAGCAACTGCGTCGCCATCATTTCCCGTTGCAGCCCCGGAGAATGTTCAAGGCGTTCCAGCACCGCGCGCACCGGTTCAGAGGCTTCCGGTTTCAGCACGGCGATCAGCGCATCCAGCAAGGTCAGCCAGTGCGCCGTGCGCGGAAACAGACGGCAGTCGAGCGGTGGTTTACCGGCGGCTTTCTCTAATTCCTGACTCAGATCGATACTGAGCGGAAATTCTTTCAGCACGCGCTGCTGGGCATCACAAATCGCCGCAGCAAAGTTGAGATACCCGTCCAGCGGGCTGTCTTCTGCCAGCGCGCGCAGACGATCGGCACGGCGCTGATAGAGCGTTTTCAGGTTGGCGAACAATACCGGCGGGATGTTTCCCGCCGTGGTTTTACCGTCTGCCAGTTCGTCCTGTGGAACCATCTGGATACTCATCCGGCTTTCCTCTCGTCGTGTTCTTTTTTCTGCTCTTCCTCACGCACCTGACGGTACCAGCGCGGATGGTGATATTTCGCCCAGGACGCCGGGACTTTGCCGCCGGTCATCGCCGCGATCGACCCTTTCGCCCAGGTCGCCGCGTAGACGTGCATGATGATCACCAGAATCAGCCCGATACCGGCCAGTGAATGCACCAGCAGCGCCAGACGGATCAGCGGGATGGGGAAGAAATCCGCAAACCACGGACGCCAGATAATGACGCCGCTGGCCATCAGCAACATAAGGCAACTGATCGCCGCCCAGAACACGCATTTCTGGCCGAAGTTATAGCGTCCGGTGTCGCCGACTTCATGGTTGGTCAGCACTTTGCCGATATTTTTCGCCCACACGATGTCGTCTTTTTCCGGCAAATTGTGCTTCCAGTAACGGAAGAACATGCCGAGGAAAGAAACAAACATCACCACGCCAAAGAACGGGTGCAGGATACGCGCCAGTTGCGGCGTACCGTACACGTTCATCAGCCAGTTAAACGACGGGAAGAAAAAGCCGATGCCGCTGAGCGCCAGCGTCACAAAGCAAAAGGCAACAATCCAGTGATTGAGGCGTTCTGCCAGGTTATAGCGCTGGATTAACTTCTCTTTTTTCATGGCCGTTTCTCCTCATCGTCATGTTTTTCGCCTTCTTCTGCGTGCTCTTCCTCTTTCACATAGTTCGGCCCGACACCAAGGAAATGGAAGGCTGCCGCCGCAAAGGTGACGGCGAAGCCGACCGCCGCCAGCGGTTTCCAGACACCTTTCCACAAAGTGACTGCGGCGCTGATGGCCGGATCTTTCGGCAGGCCGTGATACAGCTCAGGGTTGTCAGCGTGATGCAGCACGTACATCACGTGCGTGCCGCCGACGCCCTGCGGATCGTACAAACCGGCGTGCTCAAACCCGCGGCCTTTCAGTTCGCTGACGCGCTCTGCGGCGAGGTCCTGCATGGCAGTTTTAGTACCGAAATGGATCGCGCCGGTCGGGCAGGTTTTCACACAAGCCGGTTCCTGGCCGACGCTCACGCGGTCAACGCACAGCGTGCATTTGTAGGCACGGTTATCCTGTTTGTTGATGCGCGGAACGTTGAACGGACAACCGGCGATGCAGTAACCGCAGCCGATGCAATGTTCTGACTGAAAATCGACGATGCCGTTGGCGTACTGCAAAATCGCGCCTTCCGCCGGACAGGCTTTCAGGCAGCCCGGATCGGCGCAGTGCATGCAGCCGTCTTTGCGGATCAGCCACTCCAGCTTGCCGTTTTGTTCCACTTCCGAGAAACGCATCACCGTCCAGGATTTCGCGCTGAGATCCATCGGGTTGTCGTACACGCCGCTATTGATACCCACTTCATCGCGCAGGTCGTTCCATTCGGAACAGGCGACCTGACAGCCTTTACAGCCGATGCAGGTGGTAACGTCGATCAGTTTCGCCACTTCCTGCTGATGGTCACGGGCACGCGGTGCAGGCGTGAACCCGTTGGTTGCGGACTTACGAAGTATGTCCTGAGATTGCATTGCCATAATTCGCCTCCGTTAGACCTTTTCCACGTTAACCAGGAACGCCTTGAATTCCGGCGTCTGCGAGTTAGCGTCACCGACTGACGGCGTCAGCGTGTTGGCTAAATAGCCCTTACGCGTCGCGCCTTCAAAACCCCAGTGGCACGGGATGCCAATGGTGTCGACGTGCTTACCGTCGATGGTCAGCGGCCGGATGCGTTTGGTCACCACGGCTTTCGCCACGATGAATCCGCGCTTCGAAGAGATTTTCACCTCATCGCCCTGCGCAATGCCCTTCGAGGCGGCCAGACCTTCGCCGATCTCGATAAACTGTTCAGGCTGCGCGATGGCATTCAGCAACGCATGTTTGGTCCAGTGGCGGAACAGTTCGGTGATCGAATAGGTGGTCGCCACATACGGGAAATCTTTGGCAGTGCCCATATTCGGCACATCGCTGGCAAAAATACGGGCGACCGGATTGGAAATCACCGCCGGGTGCAGCGGGTTGGTGCCAATCGGCGATTCGATCGGTTCGTAATGCTCAGGGAACGGGCCGTCCGCCATTTTGTCGGTCGCGAATAAACGCCCGACGCCTTCCTGTTGCATGATGAACGGTCCGACGCCGGAACCCGGCGCAGCGGTGCTGTAATCCGGGACATCAAAACCAATCCATTTCGCGCCATCCCAGCGGATGATTTCACGTTTTGGATCCCACGGCTGACCCTGCGGGTCGGCGGAGGCGCGGTTATACAGAATGCGGCGGTTGAGCGGCCAGCACCATGCCCAGCCGGATGTACAGCCCAGACCGGACGGATCGGCGTTATCGCGGCGCGCCATCTGGTTACCGGCTTCGGTCCAGCTACCGGCGTAAATCCAGCAGAAACTGGCGGTGGTGCCGTCGTTTTTCAGATGGGCAAAGGTCGACAACTGCTGACCTTTTTTCGCCAGCAGATTGCCCTGATCGTCATGAATGTCGGCCAGGGCTTTACCGTTGGCTTCGCGGGCAATTTCTTCCGGCAGCGGGTCGAGCGGATCCTGATAATCCCACGCCATGTTCATTACCGGCAGCGGATTGGCACCGCCTTCCTGCTGATACAGCTCGCGCAGTTTCATAAACAAACGGGCGATGATTTTGCCGTCGTGCAGCGCCTCACCCGGCGGCTCAGACGCCTGGAAGTGCCATTGCAGCCAGCGGCCGGAGTTCACAATCGAACCATTTTCTTCCGCAAAACAGGAAGACGGCAGGCGGAACACTTCGGTCTGAATATCCGCGGTCTGCACGTCGTTCATCGCGCCGTGGTTCTGCCAGAAGTTCGAGGATTCGGTCACCAGCGGGTCGATCACCACCATGTATTTGAGTTTCGAAAGCGCGCGCGAGGATTTGTTTTTGTCCGGGAAAGCCGCCAGCGGGTTGAAGCCCTGCACGATATACCCGTTCAGTTTGCCTTCGGTCATCAGCTCGGCCTGTTGCAGCACGTCGTAGCTTTTATCCCATTTTGGCAGCCAGTCAAAGCCCCAGTCGTTTTCCGCCGTGGCGTGATCGCCCCAGAAGCTTTTCATCATACTGACGAAGAAATTCGGCGTGTTTTTCCAGAAATTGACCTGCCCGTCCACCAGCGGTGTCGGCGTGATCTGTTGCAGATAATCGGCGAAATTCGTCTGTTTTTCCGATGGCAACGGCATATAGCCCGGCAGGTTCAGCGACAGCAAACCGAGGTCGGTGTAACCCTGAATATTGGAGTGACCGCGCAGTGCATTGACGCCGCCGCCCGGCATTCCGACGTTGCCGAGCAGCAACTGGATCATCGCCGCACAGCGGATGATTTGCGCGCCGCCGGTGTGGTGCGTCCAGCCCAGCGCATAGAGGATGGTCGAGGTTTTATCGCGCGCGCAGGTTTCCGCCAGAATCGAGCTTATCAGCAGAAAATCTTCTTTCGAGGTGCCGCACAGGCGCTCTACCAGTTCCGGCGTGTAACGGGAAACATGCTCTTTCAGCAGATTCCACACACAGCGCGGGTCCTGTAAGGTTTTATCCTGTTTCGCGAAGCCTTTTTCATCGAGCTGATAGTGCCAGCTTTCTTTGTTGTAGGATTTTTTCGCCGCATCAAAACCGCTGAACAATCCGTCATTAAATTCGTAGTCTTCACGCACCAGCAGGCTGGCGTTAGTGTATTCCCGGACGTATTCGGTTTGAATTTTATTGTGGGTGATCAGGTAGTTGATCATGCCGAGCAGGAAGGCAGTGTCCGAACCGGCGCGGATTGGCGCATAGATATCGGCCACGGCGGCGCTGCGGTTGAAACGCGGATCGACGACGATGACTTTGGCGTTATTTTTGGTTTTGGCCTCAATCACCCATTTGAATCCGACCGGATGCGCTTCTGCCGCATTTCCGCCCATAATTAAAATGACGTTGGCGTTTTTAATATCGACCCAGTTGTTGGTCATCGCGCCGCGACCAAACGTCGGAGCCAGTGCCGCCACGGTCGGGCCGTGACACAGCCGCGCCTGACAGTCGATCGCCACCATGCCCAGTGCGCGGGTAAATTTCTGATCCAGCAGACCGGTTTCGTTGCTGGCCGCCGACGAGCACAGCATGCCGGTGGTCAGCCAGCGGTTTACGGTGACGTTGTTTTCATTTTTCTCGACAAAATTGGCGTCGCGGTCATCTTTCATCAGGCGGGCGATACGGGAAATCGCCTCATCCCAGGAGATACGCTGCCATTTGTCAGAGCCGGGCGCGCGGTATTCCGGATATCTCAGACGGCCTTCACTGTGGATGTAATCCAGCACGCCTGCGCCTTTCGGGCACAACGAGCCACGACTGACCGGATGATCGGCGTCACCCTCTACGTGGAAGATATTTTCAGTGACGTTTTTCGCGCCGTCGCCCTGGCTGTAAATCAGCATGCCGCACCCGACGGAACAGTACGTGCAGTTGTTGCGGGTTTCACGGGAGCGAAGCAGTTTGTATTGGCGGGTTTCCGCCAGCGCCATTGTCGGAGTGAATCCTAATAATGCCGCTGTGGTGCCGGCCATACCGCCAGCACATATTTTGAATAATTGTCTTCTGCTGACTTGCATGAAAGACTCCTTCCCATCATTTGTTAACACATTGCTTTTCAAATTGCCGCTTTCACGAACAAACCCGGAAGCGGTAAAATTAAGGCCTAAAGTCCTGACAGTTTGTACGGCTTATGTAGCCGGAATGTTTATAAGGTTATTGCCAATGGATGTCCATCAAGTAAAAGAACTGGGCGAAAAAGATGACAAAAAAGTGACTCAGATCATCGGAGCGAGCCAAAAACCGGTGATGCAGCGCGCTCATCTCAATGAGCCTGAAGATGACTGGATTGCTCAGGAAGTCCCCGTTGCGCTGGTCTATAACGGGATTTCGCATGTGGTAATGATGGCGTCCCCGAAGGATCTGCAAGCCTTTGCGCTGGGCTTTTCGCTGTCAGAAGGGATTATTGAATCCGCCAGTGATATTTACGGGATGGAAGTGACACCAAACTGTAACGGGATTGAAGTTAATATCGAGCTGTCGAGCCGCCGTTTCGCCGGGCTGAAAGAGCGCCGCCGCGCCATGGCTGGCCGCACCGGTTGCGGCGTCTGCGGTATCGAGCAGTTAGGTGATCTGTTCCGCCCGCTTGCGCCGCTGCCGTTCACCCAGACTTTTGAACTGGCGAATCTGGATAAGGCGCTGCATCAGCTGAAATCCGTGCAGGAAATCGGCCAGCTCACCGGCTGCACGCACGCCGCCGCGTGGATCACGCCGGAAGGTGAACTGACTGGCGGCTGCGAAGACGTGGGCCGTCACGTGGCGCTGGATAAAATGCTGGGTGTGCGGGCAAAACAACACGACTGGAAAGCCGGTGCCGCGCTGGTCTCGAGCCGCGCCAGCTATGAAATGGTGCAGAAAGCCGCGATGTGCGGCATCGAAATCCTGTTCGCCGTCTCCGCCGCCACCACGCTCGCGGTAGACGTCGCCGAAAAATGTAACCTGACGCTGGTCGGTTTCAGCAAACCGGGACGGGCAACGGTGTATACGCATCCGCAGCGGTTGCGCTGACCGGCTAAGCACCGCGTGCCTTTAGACAATTTAGGATTGTTTGTGATTATCTGGTTCTAAGCCCCGTATAACAGAGGCTTACAGGGCATGGCAGAAAGCGTGGAGCATAGATAATCATTTTCAATATCATTTAATTAACTATAATGATCCGACTGATTACGCGGTGCTCACAATGAAAGTGCCGCCCTACACTATGGAGACGATGAACATGAGTTATTCACTGCCATCACTGCCTTACGCATACGACGCACTCGAACCGCATTTCGACAAAGAAACGATGGAAATCCATCACACTAAACACCACCAGACTTACGTGAACAACGCGAACGCTGCGCTGGAAAGCCTGCCGGAACTGGCTGCACTGCCGGTTGAAGAACTGATCACCAAACTGGATCAGGTTCCTTCAGACAAGAAAGTTGTTCTGCGTAACAACGCAGGCGGCCACGCTAACCACAGCCTGTTCTGGAAAGGCCTGAAAACCGGCACCACCCTGCAGGGCGAACTGAAATCTGCGATTGAACGCGATTTCGGCAGCGTTGACGCTTTCAAAGAAGCGTTTGAGAAAGCAGCTGCAACCCGTTTCGGTTCAGGCTGGGCATGGCTGGTACTGAAAGATGGCAAACTGGCCGTTGTTTCTACCGCTAACCAGGACAGCCCGCTGATGGGCGAAGCGATTTCTGGCGCTTCCGGTTACCCGCTGCTGGGTCTGGATGTGTGGGAACACGCTTACTACCTGAAATATCAGAACAAACGCCCTGACTACATCAAAGCCTTCTGGGCCGTTGTAAACTGGGACGAAGCAGCAAAACGTCTGGCTGAAGCGAAATAATTTCGCGCTGCCGCCCGTAACGGGCAAGATGTTTTCGCGTATGGCGGGTCGGTGACCCGCCTTTTTTATGTCCTGAATTTGTTCGCCTGATCACTGTTATAAAGAGAATTATCCTCCCGATTTTCATCATTTTCAGACCCCGCTCGCATTAATCAAAAATACGCCACACATCCTATAAAGTTTATGAAACAGCCTACCGATAGATTGTTCACAAAGGCGTCACAAAACCGCATGTCTATTTAAAAGGGATGTTTGACGGAGAATGATTATGAGCAACGGATCGGGTCTTTCGCAGTGGATGAATAATCTTAAGGTCGGTACCAAACTGGGTCTGGGTTTCGGACTGGTGCTGATCATCGCCGCCATCATCACTGCGGCGGGAATGATTAAATTTAACGACATCAGCCAGCGTGCTGAAAAAGTCGATTTCAGTAATCAGATGAATGCGTTACTCAACGATGCCCGTCTCAGCCGGACGCTGTATCAGCTTAATTATGACCCGGCGTATCTCAAACAGAATCAGGACAAAATTACCGAACTGTCGCAGCTGATCGCTCAATCCAAAGACAAACTGGAATGGGACGCCGCCAGTCAGGCGAATCTTGATCAGGTGCCGGTAAAAATTCATGAATATCAGCAGGCGCAGGCCGCATTTAAAAAAGCGGTCGATCGCAAAGATGCGGTGCGGGCCAGCTGGAATCTTTCCGAAACCGAAGCCGTGGTAACGCGTTTGCAGGATCAGTTGCGCGTGGAAGATGCTGAGCCTTCCATTCGCCTGTCACTGGCCGAAGTGATTCAGAAACTGATCAGCGTGCGTTACAACGTGCGTGGCCTGTTGCTGAGCATCAACAAAGAATCCGAAGCCAAACTGCTGAAGTCTATTGACGACACGCAGGCCAACGCTCAAAAACTGAATGCCCTGTTACTGCCGAACCAGCAGGCGACGCTGGCTCCGCTGATGTCGGCGCTCGCGACCTATAAAAGCCACGTTGTCGCGTATATGCCCGCCTATGAAGATGAGCAGAAGAACTCGCAACTGCTGTCGGTGAAAGCCACAGAGATGAACACGCTGGTGGCGAAAATCTTCAAAAACGAACTGGCTAACACCCATAAAGACATCAGCAATGCGCAGATGATCATGATGGTGATTACGCTGATCGTGATGCTGGTGGGGATCATTATTGCCTGGCGTATCACCCGCCAGATTGCCCAGCCACTGCGTGATACGCTGAAAACGGCGGAGGCGATTGCACAAGGCGATCTGACCGTTGCGCATCCGACCACCCGTCGCGATGAGCTGGGTATGCTGATGAATGCGGTTTCCGCGATGAGTCAGAATCTCAGTACCATGATTTATGAAATCCGCTCCGGCGTTTCGCAGGTTTCCCACGCGGCAGCCGAAATCGCCGCCGGGAATACTGACCTCTCCTCACGCACCGAACAGCAGGCTGCGGCCGTTGAAGAAACCGCCGCCAGCATGGAAGAGTTAAGCGCGACGGTGAAACAGAATGCCGATAACGCTCATCACGCCAGCAAACTGGCCAGCGAAGCGTCCGGCACCGCCACGCTCGGCGGCAAGCAGGTCGGCGAGGTGGTCGATACCATGCAGCAGATTTCCGGCAGTTCAAAACGTATCGCCGAAATTACCTCCGTCATCAACGGCATCGCCTTCCAGACCAACATTCTGGCGCTGAACGCCGCGGTGGAAGCCGCGCGTGCCGGAGAACAGGGACGCGGATTCTCCGTCGTCGCTTCTGAAGTGCGGACACTGGCCCAGCGCAGTGCGCAGGCCGCAAAAGAGATCGAAGGGCTGATTGCCGAGTCGGTGGAGCGCGTTAACACCGGCGCGAAGCTGGTGGAAAACACTGGCCGTACCATGCAGGACATCGTGAAGTCCGTCTCGCATGTGCGCGATATCATGGGGGAAATCGCGTCTGCATCCGACGAGCAAAGCCGTGGCATCAGTCAGATTTCACAGGCGATTGTCGAAATGGACAGCACCACGCAGCAAAACGCCGCGCTGGTCGAGCAATCCTCTGCTGCCGCCGATTCTCTGGAAGATCAGGCCGCGACGCTGACGCAGGCGGTCTCGGTATTCCGTCTGGCCGACAACGGCAACACGCTGAATGCGCCAGCCTCCGCCGCCCTGCGCCGCCCGACTCTCGCCCCGCCGGTACAAGGCAAAACCAGTCAGGATAACTGGGAAACGTTCTGATTTGCTGAGAAGCCTGCGCACACCCTCTGTGCGCAGGGATTCCTTCTACTCCCGCTGTCCAATGCAGGTTATGCTGGTATCAGTGACATTTCAGCAGCGGAGAGCGTATGCATTATCCCGACGTGTACATCGGTACTATCGAGCAGTATCCCGATTTTTCACCCAGTGCGATTGCCAAACGTCAGGTTGATGGCGGCGTCGCCTTAACGCCTTGCGGGCTGGAAGGCGATCAGCAGGCCGAGAAGGCTTATCACGGCGGCGCTGACCGCGCGCTGTGTCATTTCCCCCGCGAGCATTACGCCTGGCTGCGTCAGCAGTTTCCCGAAGAAGAAGACCGTTTCCATCCGCCAGCGTTTGGCGAAAACCTTTCAACGCTCGGCATGACCGAAGATAACGTGTTTATCGGCGATATCTTCCGCTGGGGCGACGCCCTGATTCAGGTCACACAGCCGCGTGCGCCCTGTTACAAGCTCAACCATTTTCTCGACTGTCAGAATCTGTCACCGCTGTTACAACAAAGCGGGCGCTGCGGGTGGTTATATCGGGTGGTGAGTCCGGGGAATGTCAGTGGCGACCGGCCGCTGGAGTTGCTGACGCGTAACAGTGACGTATCGGTGGCCGAAGCGATTTCTATCGCGTTTAACATGCCGTTTGATGAGGAACAATATCGCCGTCTGATGTCTGCTGCGGGGATTTCAGCAAGCTGGAGTAAAACCATGCAGATGCGGCTGGTAAATCGCAAGATCGAGGATTTTGGCCGGAGATTGTTTGGGAAGTAAGAAACTGATCGGGTGTAGCGGGAGGGGTTTCTTCGCTCCTCCCCCTGCGAAGGGGGAGGCTGGGAGGGGGTTTTACTTGCAAAACCCGAGTCAAAGCACACTTCAACTCTTTGATTTTGCTTTAATACCCCACCCCAACCCTCCCCTTCGCAGGGGAGGGAGCTAATCGTGTTTCGCGCTCAGCTGCAATAAAACCTGAACTGATTTTGGTTTTGCTCCTCCCCTTCGTATGGGAGGGAGTATTTCATCAGAATTCTTTTTTCGCGTAGCCGGTCACGACTTTCAGGCCCATTTCGCGGCCCAGTGCGGTCATCGGGTGAACCACCACGATGCCACGAACGGTTTTTTTCAGCGTGCCCATATCAGCCTGTTCTTTCTTGGTGATTTCACGGCTGAACAGCTTTTCCAGCTTCTGCGCTTCGGTGCTGAGTTTTTTCACACGCACATCTTTCAGACGCGCGATCTCGGCAGCCAGTTTTTCTTTCTCTTCTTCATGCTTAGCGATTAACTCAGCATTACCCGCCTGAATCACGGTCGCATCTTTGTGATTGAGTGCATCCAGCATATCGCTGAGGCGTTTGATCTCGACTTTTTCGACTTCTTTCATGATGACCAATTCGTGTAGTGAACAATTGGGGTAAGTGTAACAGCCCGATGCGCGAGATGCTCGATTTGTGCGGCATACATTTTATTCTGAAGACTTTCAGGATGTTTGCATCAAAAAATCAGATTAGGGTAACCGCCAACATTCTTCACTCATGGAAAGAGGCATCATGAACCCGACATTCAGTCACGACCATCGTCTGGAAATGCATTTAAACCACGGCATGTTCAACGGAAAGCCACTGTACATTCACTATACGTCTGCTGACACCTTCCCTAAAATTATCGCCAGTCGCTGTTTTATGGCCCGGCCCGATTATGAAAGACGCGGATCCGCTGCAAAATCAGGGATCTATCTGGTCAGGGGAATGCATGCGTTCAACGCTAAACGCGCCTTTACCCAACTGTTTCTGGGGGAACCCAAATACCGTGACAGCGCAAGATATTGCTTTCTCTTTACTTTCAACAACGATCCGCATTTAACCGGGAATTTGATCTCAGCAGGCAGTACGGTTGAAGAACTGATCCATCCCGGAAACCTCTCTTTCTCAAAAATTAACATTATTTATCAGGGTAAGAATCCGTTCCTGTAACTGCCAGCCCCGGCGGCAAACCACACATCTCACACGCGCGCTCGCCGATACGGATCATCGCGGAAATATAGCGGGTATCGAAAACATAACAGCACGACAACCGCAGGCCGTTACTGTAGCGGCCGCTGGGTGAGTACAGTTGCCCCGGCGTCATGCAGATTTTATCTTTCAGCAACTGGCGGAACAGCGTGACGCAATCGACGCCCGGCGGAAAATCCACCCAAATCACAAACCCGCCTGCCGGTTGTGTGGCGCGGGTGCCTTGCGGGAAGTGCCGGGCGATCAGCGCGCGTGCCTGCTCGACCTGCGACGCGTAGCGTTTGCGCAGCGCCCGCAGATGATGGTCATAACCGCCCGATTCCAGAAACACCGTCAGCGTTTGCGAAAGCAACGCGGATTCCGCCATCGACGACACCGCTTTCAGTTTATGCAGCTTATCGGCGAAGCGCCCGCCCTCTACCCAGCCGATGCGAAAATCAGGCGCCAGCGTTTTGGTAAAGCTGGTGCAAAACAGGATCCAGCCGTCGCGGTCAAAGGCTTTTACCGCCGGAGACAGCGTCGCGCCAAACTGGATTTCTGCGTATAGCCCGTCTTCAATCAGCGGTACCTGGTGATCGTTCATCAGGCGAGCCAGCCGTTTTTTCGCCGCCAGCGGCATGGTAAAGCCGAGCGGATTTTGCGCCGTCGGCATGGCGATCACCGCATTCAGCCGCTTCTCATTCAGCAGCATTTCCAGCACATCCAGCGACAGGCCGGTTTGCGGATCGGTCGGTATTTCCACCGCTTTCAGACCGAGGCTCGCCAGCATCGGCAGCAGATAAAAGTAAGTCGGCGTTTCCAGCCCGACGCTGTCGCCCGGTTGGGTGGTGACGCGCAGCGCCAGCTGTAACGCTTCCATACAACCGTGAGTAATCGTGATGTCGGCGGGTTCTAAAATCATGCCCAGCGTCAGCGCACGGCGGGCGATTTGCTGACGTAACGCCGGGCTGCCCGGCGGCAGCGCATATTGGCCGATCAGATTCGGCTGACGGCGCAGCAAAGACGACATAATCCGTCCCAGTTTGCCGGTCGGGTAAAAGTCGTTCGACTGCGGACAGGCCAGCGAAAGATTGGTATATGTCGGGTCGATTTGCGAGGCGAACACTTTGTCGATCAGATCCAGCACTTCGTCCGCCGGTTCTGCGGCTGGCGTCTGTGGCTGTTCCTGCGGCTGATGAGTCAGCGCAGGCAGCGCGGCCCGGACATAAAATCCTGACTGCGGACGCGCCTCAATAAACCCGCGATCTTCCAGCCGCCGGTAAGCCGCCACCACGGTATTGATGCTGACTGACCAGGTTTGCGCGCTGCGCCGGACCGAGGGCAAACGGCTGCCGGGAGCCAGTGTGCCGCGACGGATGGCGTCCGCCAGTTGTTCCGCCAGCTGGTTATATCGGGTATCGCTGAAATCCGCGGTGTCAGTCATGGTGTCAGTTCCGTGAAAAGTGAGGGGTACAGTTTTTCGTTATGCAATCTGTAACCATGACAATAGCGTATTTCTGGTTCTGTTACCTTTCCTGTTCCCTGTTTACTCTGGTTATCTGGAAAACAGGGGATGCAGGAAAACT
Source organism: Rahnella victoriana (assembly GCF_004330295.1). Taxonomy (GTDB): domain Bacteria; phylum Pseudomonadota; class Gammaproteobacteria; order Enterobacterales; family Enterobacteriaceae; genus Rahnella; species Rahnella victoriana. The sequence goes on along the minus strand of NZ_SJOJ01000015.1, from coordinate 86,688 downwards.
AAAATGATCGATACCGCTTTTGTCAGTTACGTCACCGTGATGTCCATTACGCCCGGCCCGAACAATCTGTTGCTGGCGGCGTCCGGGGTGAACTTCGGCTTACGCCGCAGCGTGCCCATGATGATTGGCATCACGCTGGGCTGCGTGGTGCAGTGCGCGCTGATGACCTCGATGCTGGCGATTTTACTCAGCTGGATGAATGTGGTGCGTCTGCCGATGGCCGTGCTGGGTTGCGCCTATCTGTTCTGGCTGTCGTGGAAAATCTACCGTTCCGGCACGCCGAAAGAAGGCGAAAAGCAGCAGCCGATGAACCTGTTCAGCGGCGCACTTTTTCAGGCCGTGAACCCGAAAGCCTGGCTGATGGCGACCAACGTGGCGATTCTTTTTACCCCGCCGGACGGCAATATGCTGCATCACACGCTGCTGATTTGTCTCGGCTTCGCGCTGATCAATCTGCCGTGCATTCTGGTCTGGGTGGTAATGGGTGACAGGTTACGTCAGGCGTTACGAGTGGAATGGAAACTGAAGATGTTCAACACGATCATGGGCGGCATGATGGCGTTAACCGCGCTGTGGCTGCTGGTCGGCGAAGTGCGCCATGCGCTTAACTAAAATGAATCCCCAAAATAGCTCGGGTTGCAGAAAGGCGGCAAGTGATGGCGTCCCGATGAGCTTACTCAGGTGACAGATCGCAGCCAATGCATCTGCGGCTCGAAGTATGACGGGGGATTTATTTTTGAACGGGAGAGAGCCTGGAAGGCTGCTGATTACTGATATGGGCGATCAGCCCGGTCACGGAAAGGACCATCGTGGAGCGGACGATTTGCTGGTAACGCTGGCGTTGCATGGCGATCAGCGATTCGTCGGCTTCTCCCGGTTTCAGGAATGTCGGTGCCGGAGGCAGTTCCGTCACACAATGCAGTTCACCGAACGGGCCGAGAATTTCATCATCAGTAAAACGATACTCTTCACCGTCGTAATTCAGCTCTTCACGCAGCGCCATCAGTAATTCGGCGTCTTCGTATTCATGACGGCTGATCACGCCCAGCGCGTAAATCAGTTTGAGACGCACCGACAAATCCCCGAGCGGACCGGTGCCGGTCAGTAAGGGTTCGACAGCATATTTCACTGCGTAATCGTCTTTGCGAAAAACCTGCACTACCAGAATATCCAGCGCTTCGGCCAGCAATTCCACGGCGGTCATCAAAAAGCTGCGCACGGTTTTACCCGCATTGAGCTTTTCAAGTACCCGGTTTTCAAACGCCTGAGCTTTTTCCATAGGGCTTACTTGCAGTAAAGAGCCGATGCTGACAGCGCCCCTGGCGTCATCCATGATGCGCGCATGTCGGGCAGAAACATCCTGCCCGACAGGGCTTTCTTTGCCTGGTGTTGGCGAAATCAAAATAAACGCAGTATCAGTGCATCGATTCGTAGAGAGCGACGGCTTTCGCCACAACTTCGCCTTCTTCCGGCAGACCTGAAATCTGGGCGAGGGCGGCTTTTGGCCCGACTTTCTCCAGCAGTTCTGCCAGTTCTTTCGCTTGCGGATCCTGCTCGCTGCGGTAACGCATGGCGGCGGCAATGCCTCTCACCAGATTGTCGTTCGGCAGGCGATATTCCTGCGTACCCAGCAACGGTTTGATCAGACGATCGCCTGCGCTCAGTTTACGCAGCGGCTGGCGGCCAACGCGCTCGACATCGTCATGCAGGTAAGGGTTTTCGAAACGGGACAGAATTTTTTCGATGTAGGCAGCATGTTTTTCCGGGTCAAAACCGTAACGACGGATCAGCACTTCACCGCTTTCTTCCATCGCTCCGCGAACCACCAGACGCACTTTCTCATCAAGAATGGCATCACGGATGGTCGCGTGACCCGCCTGCTGGCCGAGATATGCGGTGATCGCATGGCCGGTATTGAGGGTGAACAGTTTGCGCTCGACGAACGCCATCAGGTTATCGGTCAGTTCCATGCCAGCGATGTCCGGCAATTCGCCTTTGAACTGGGTTTTATCCACAATCCATTCGCTGAAGGTTTCAACCGTCACTTCCAGCGGATCGGTGGTGCCTGCGGCGGCAGGAGGCACAATGCGGTCCACGGCGGAATCGACAAAGCCGATATGGGCGTCAACCCAGGCTTTTTCTTCTTCCGGCAGCGCATTGAATACGTGCTGTTTGAACTGGCTGGTGCCGCGCACCATGTTTTCACAGGCGATAATATTCAGGGGCTTTTCGTTGCCCTGCTGATGACGCAGCACCAGACCTTTAGCCACGTTTGGCGCGATTTTTTCCAGTACGGTCGGGCCGACGGCGGTGGTCACCAGATCGACTTCCGCGATCAGGTTGATGGCCTCCTGACCGGCGCTGTTCACGGCATTCACATTACTGACAGGCTCAACGGTGGCCTGTTCACCGACAACGTGCACGTCATAACCTTTACGGCTGTTCAGCGCATCCAGTAAGGCAGGGCTGACATCCGCAAACGTCAGTTCAATCCCGGCATCAGCAAGTAATTTACCGATAAAACCGCGACCAATGTTACCTGCACCAAAATGTAATGCTTTCATATTTATTCCTTCAAATCGTGAGGAGCACCCGGCTCCGAATCAACAAGCGGGTCTCGCAAGACCCGCTTAGTAATTACTTTTCGATTAAACGTTCACTGTTAACCGCGAAGAATGTTCAGCACTTCTTCCACACTGTGGGTATTCGCCAGCAGTTCGATCACACCGTCTTCATCCAGCGCGGTGGTCAGTTTGGTGATCACGTTGATGTGCTCATTATTGCGCGCTGCGATACCGACGACCAGACGTGCGCGGTCATCTTCATCCTCGCCCCAGCGGATACCCGCCGGATACTGGCAGAAGACGATACCGGTTTTCAGAACGCGATCTTTCGCTTCAATGGTGCCGTGTGGCACGGCGATGGATTCGCCCAGATACGTGGAGGTCAGTTGCTCACGTGCCAGCATCGCGTCCACATATTCTGCCTGAACATAACCGCCTTTCACCAGTTGTTCACCGGCAAAACGGATAGCTTCTTCTTTGGTATTCGCCTGCAGGTTCAGGAAGATGTTGCTTTCGCTGATACGGAACAGGTTTTCGTTTTCGCTGTCCGCCACGATGCTGTCACCCAGCGTTGTGGTCACTTTCTCTTTGTACTGGCTGGCTTTGTTCACTTCCACCAGACGTGACGTCAGGTCAGTGTACAGGCCGCTGTCGAGGAAGTTAGTCAGCGAAATGTGCTGTGCATGTGGCACCTGACGCATCGCGCGTTCAGTCAGGTCACGGTGCGTAATCACCAGATCCACGTCATCAGGCAGGTTGTTGATGGCGCTGTTGGTCACGCTGATATTGGTCAGCCCCGCATCCTGCACTTTTTTGCGCAGAACACCGGCACCCATTGCGCTTGAACCCATACCGGCGTCACAGGCAACGATGATTTTACGTACGGTAGACAGGTCGCCCGCTACGCCCGCAGCAGCAGCAGGTTTGCCGCCTTTAGACTCGGCTTTCATATCCTGCATACGACGGGTGGCTTCGTCCAGATCGTCGCCGTCTTTCGCTTTAGTGGTTTTCAGCAGCAAAGCAGAAATCACGAAGGAGACCGCAAAGGCTGCCACGATGGCGGCAATGTTAGCGAAATACGCGCCTTTTGGCGTCATCGCCAGGACTGCCAGGATAGAACCCGGAGATGCCGGAGACACCAGACCGCCGTTCAGCAGGGTCAGGGTGAACACGCCCGTCATACCGCCCAGAATCACCGCCAGCAACAGACGCGGGTTCATCAGAACGTATGGGAAATAAATTTCGTGGATACCACCCAGGAAGTGGATGATTGCCGCGCCGCCCGCAGATTGCTTGGCGCTGCCGCGACCGAAGAACATGTACGCCATCAGGACGCCCATACCCGGACCCGGGTTCGCTTCGATCAGGAAGAAGATTGATTTACCGGTTTCAGTCGCCTGCTGGATACCCAGCGGAGAGAAGATACCGTGGTTGATGGCGTTGTTGAGGAACAGGATTTTCGCCGGTTCAACAAAGATAGAAGCCAGTGGCAACAGGTTATGAATAACCATGATGTGCACACCTGCCGCCAGCACTTTAGACAGCGCTTCTACCAGCGGACCAATCGCCAGGAAGGCCAGGATCGCCAGCAACATACCGATAATACCGGCTGAGAAGTTGTTAACCAGCATCTCAAAGCCGCTTTTGATTTTACCGTCAACCCAGCGGTCGAAACGCTTGATGCACCAGCCGCCCAGCGGACCTGCAATCATGGCGCCGAGGAACATTGGCATATCCGCACCCACGATCACACCCATTACCGTGATTGCACCCACCACACCACCACGGTCACCACCGACCAGACGACCACCGGTATAACCGATGAGCAATGGCAGCAGATAAGTGATCATCGGGCCAACCAGCTTCGCTAATGTTTCATTAGGGATCCAGCCGGTAGGAATGAACAGAGCGGTAATGATACCCCAGGCGATAAACGCGCCGATGTTGGGCATTACCATGTTACTCAGGAAGCGACCAAAGTTTTGAACTTTGATCTTAACGTCTGGTGAAAACATAAAACGCACCCCTATTGATACGCGCTGACAATAGAGCGCGTGATATCAGTTAATTATCGGTGACGGTTATTTCGGTTTTTGTGCCACTGCTTTAAAAATCCGTCCGTCGAATTGCTGTCTGCGAGGCGGACTCTACCACGTGATTATAGGCCTCGCGTAGCCACCCGGCTGCCCGTGATGGAGATCACATGTATACGGTCATTACCCCCTGCATTTTGGTGATCACCATCACAAAAACAGGTTGTAACCCAGCTACACTGACGATAAATTAAGCGTGACACCGCAAAAAATGTGACTTAAGTCACTATTTGTTAACGAGTCTTTATCATAAAAACGTGATATTCATCACAAAGTATTTTTGGCCGGACTTGCGTATTTCGCTTAAAAAGCATTCAGACGTGTCAGAGGAAAGGAAAAGTGAGTTTACAGAGGGGATGTTGAAATAAAATTACAGGGGGAGCGGGTATCCGGAATACCCGCGTCTTCATTAATCGGGGACAGGTTCATCACGAAGCTTATGAGTAACATTCAAAATCACTTTTGATTCAGAATCACCATAGCTATCCAGATATTGTGGATCAACGTGATGGGAAGCAGGGATTTCATAAGAAATTGGCTTGCCTCTGTCATCTTTTCTTGGACGGCTATAACCGAAAAATTTTGAATACCGCCTCGGTGCCGTTCCCTCAAAATTCTCGAAAATAACCTTTTTAGTTTTATCCGTACTGTCGGCGTGCGCTATCGAGTCACCGTGAAGGTCTTCAGCCAGACTCTTGGCATAAGGTTCGATATAAACCACCCTCTTCAAGCCAGCGGCAACAATATGTCGCGCGCAGTTGTGGCAAGGATAAGTCGTGCAATAAAGTGTCTTACCACACGTAGTTGCATTCGCAAGACGCGCCATCGTTGTAATTGCATCCATTTCAGCATGAATAGCACGAGAGTATTCAATCAGGGACTTTATTTTTGGGGTCTTCATAATCTGTATTGCAAGTTCATGCGCCCGTGACGGATCACTTCGGGCGATCACTGCTTCGACCTCACGCCTGACTAAATCCTTGTGCATATCATTATGGCAGCCATCGTTATTATAACAGCGTTTATCGCTCTTGCTTTCACAGGAATAGAGACCACCACCTGCAGCAGGTACATCGTTGCAGCCAGTGGAGAGGATATTGCAATTATCATCCATAATAGCAGCCCCCACCTGACGCGATAAGCAGGCAGAACGTAATGCGGCTGAATTCGCGGTGAACATGCCGGTTTCATCCTGGCTGGGACTCACATTATTTGCGCCATGTACAAGGTCGATAAATCGGGCTATCGATTTTTTAATCTGATCATTATTTATGTTCCTGATAAAATAATCGGCACACTGCAATGTGTCCTCGACATGTTGACCATAAGGGTACTCGGAACGCCTGTCGCGCCTGATTATTTCGGCAATCTGATAATCGTTAAGAAAATCCTTTTTCAAATTAATAACTCTTTCATTAATCGTTCTCACTAAGCCGATCAGATAAAAATTATTACGATACACCTCACGAAAGAGATCAACTTCTTCAGGATGTTTTAATTGATCGACAATGTAAGCTATTTTACTGGTTGATTTTCCTGATGCTCCTTTAAAATCTCCCGTATTTAAATTTGCCGTCCTGATAACTTTTATTTTCCGGATAACCAATTCGGAGTTAATGATATTGCCATGTTTTTCACGCAGAGTATTACCGAGATTTTGCAACTGGATAAAATGCTCATAGCCTTCAAGTTTCTTTAACTCTGCGGCTTCAGCAGCTGACAGGGTGTCTGCCATTAAATCGCTAATTCTTATATGCACAACATGATAATTACAGGCTTTAAGTTTAGTGATGATTTTTTCTTTAAGGGTTTTAACCCCTGATCCACTCGCCCCACAAAGTCCGATGACCAGTTCCTGTGAGCGGCGCTCACGAATATCATCAATGCTGTTATTGTTGCCGAATGATTGATTTGATGCAGGTAATGAAATGATTTTTTTTGCCGGTTCAGCCATAGACACTCCAATGACTGGACAGCCTGAATGTTACCAGTCTAGCTTGGCTGCTTCTTCCAAAACCTGAGCCATGGCCTTTTTATATGCAGCAGACTGACGCCGGGCCGAAAGATCAATAATGTGCTCTGATCCCGAGCTCTCCACTGCTGAGAATTCGGAATGCTGTTCATCCGTTTTCAACGCAGCATAATCAGCGAATTGAACAATCATAAGCTATCCATGTAATCAGTAAAAATTAAGTAAACTCCGCTGGCAGACCCCAGAATCAGAGATTGTTTCATTGGATGAATATCCATGAAGAAAAGAAGGTTACCACGTCAAAACCCACGAAGTGAGTAAAAATTTACTCAGTTTCAGCCGTTACATTCAATACTGAGAAGTGCTTTCCAAACTATACCTGAGAAGAAAATCCGACAGCACAGGCTGCCGGATTGAAGCAAAAATTACTTCCCGCCCTGCGCCTTCACAATGGCTGCCTGCAATTCTTCTGCGGAGACAGCGCCCGGCAGCACGGTGGTGTTTTCTGCAGTGGCACCGCTGGTTGGCATCACCACGAAACCAGGCGTGCCGCTGAAGCCCAATGTACGCGCCAGCTCGTCGTTTGCGGCGATGGCTTCGTGCGTGGCTTTACGCTGTGCGTCGGTTGGTGCTGTGGCTTTGGCGGCTTTCACTGCACCTGCGATATCCGCATCGGTCAGCTTGCCTTCATCGTGACCAGTGCGGTAAATGCTGTTGTGATAGTCGAAATACGCCTGCGCGCCCTTCTCTTTCCAGATCGCCATGCCGGTTTCTGCGGCGGTGATGGATGCTTTCCAGCGATCACCGAAGATTGGCCATTCTTTGAAGACGAAACGCACGTTCGGGTTCGCTTTCACGGTTTGCTCAACCAGCGGCGCCATGTGGCTGCAATACAGGCACTGGTAATCGAAGAATTCCACGAATGCCACTTTGGCGTCTTTCGGGCCGTAGCTCGGGGTGGCCGGATCATTCACCAGCGCTTTGGTATTGGCCAGCACTGCGCTCAGGGTTTGCTGTTGTTGCTGATCAGCCTGCTGCGCCTGCAGTTTCTGACTGACCTGCACCAGAATTTCCGGGTGCTGCAACATGTAATCCGCCGCAATTTTACCAATGGCTTCCTGCTGCGCCGGGGTGAAATCTGCGGTTGCGCTGTCGGCAGCAAAAGCCAGCGTCGGTGCCAGCACCAGGGAAGCCAACAGAGTCATCGTCTGACGTTTCATCAAAAATCCTTAAAGTGAAATACGGGGAAAAACGGACAGTTGCCTTCAAAAGTAGAGGAATTCAGCCACGTTTGCAGGAAAAAAATTGTCATTTTTTATAAACAGGCGGGCAGGATCAGAGGCAATAAAAAAGCCACGACAAGATGACGTGGCTCATTGGCGAAGATCATTGTGGCTTAGTTGCCGAAATCGCCCTGCGCCACTTTTTGCGCCTGAAGCAATGTCTGCTGTTTACCCACCAGATTCGACATCATGGTGTTGTACTGCGTGGCCTGTTGCTGCGTCGGGAACTGCACGCCGCCGTTGGCGAAAGCAACCTGAGTGCCCTGCTGTTGCAGGAAATCACCCACAGACGCGATATCCTGCGTGAAGCTTTGCAGTGCAGGCACCAGCGGCGTCAGCACGTTTGCAGGCTGGGTCACCACGTTGTTATACACCTGACCGTAAACGGCTTTCAGATCGTCCGGTTGTTTCAATGCCGCCATCGCGGTGTCGGCTTTCACTTTTGAGTCACGCAACTGCGCATTCAGCAAGCTCAGCGTGCTTGCCGCCTGTTGCAACGCGCTGCGCTGAGTCATGTAATCCTGCGGCGTACGCACCTGACCAATCGCGCTGACCACTGGCACCAGGCTGCCTTCAACGGCACCTTTCATCTGGCGGGAGAATGACAGAATGATGCCGTAGTCATTCGCGTAATTACCAAAACGTTGTTTCTGATCTTCACTCAGCGACGGCAGATTTTGCCCGCTGCGCATCACGGTATTTTGCAAATAATCGATAAAGGCTTTGCGTTGCTCCGGTTCTTTATCGCCGCATGCAGTGAGCTGAAACACCACCAGCAGTGCGATAAACGGCGCCAGCCAGCGAGAAAATGCACCGCTTCTGATCCCTACAGCCATGAGTCCTGACTCCTGATTTCAATGTTCTTTTACCGGCCAGTTCCCTGCCGATGCTGTGCATTCCATGCGGGTTATAGAATAGAACAATTGGGGGGAGAACGCTTTTTAAAAAAGCGTAGAAATTGGCATCCGATAAGGTGCCTTGCTCCTCCCCCTGCGAAGGGGGAGGTCGGGAGGGGGTTTTAATGACAAAACAAGGGTCAACGCATACCTCAACTTTTGATGTTGCTGTAATACCCCACCCCAACCCTCCCCTTCGCAGGGGAGGGCGCAAAAGCTAAATTTACTGAAGCAGCGAAATATCCGCCACCTGCAGGAACAGCTCCCGCAGTTTAGACAGCAGCGTCAGGCGGTTGATACGAATCGCTTCGTTCTCATCCATTACCATGACGGTGTCGAAGAAGGTATCGACGGTTTCGCGCAGCGCAGCCAGTTCCACCAGCGCTTCTTTGTACTGACCGGCGGCAAACAGCGGTTCCAGTTTGTCGCGCAGAACCACCAGATGCGTCGCCAGTTTCAGCTCAGCAGGCTCTTTCAGTACGGAAGCGTGAACGTGATCCAGCAGAACGTCCGTGGATTTCGCCAGGATGTTGGACACGCGCTTGTTGGCCGCTGCCAGCGTTGCCGCTTCATCGAGCGTACGGAAGTAGCTCACCGCTTTCACACGGGCATCGAAATCTGCCGGTTTGGTCGGACGACGTGCCAGCACAGCCTGAATGGTATCGACCGCGTGACCTTCTTCCTGATACCACGCGCGGAAACGACCGAGCATGAAATCAACCACTTCATCGACAACCTTGCCGTTAGTCAGCTTGTCGCCGTACAGGCGCACGGCTTCTTCGGTCAGGGTTTGCAGATCAAGCGGCAGGTTTTTCTCAACGATGATACGCAGAACACCGAGCGCGGCACGACGCAATGCGAACGGGTCTTTATCGCCTTTCGGATGCTGACCGATGCCGAAGATACCGGCCAGGGTGTCCATCTTGTCAGCGATTGCCAGCGCGCACGCTACCAGCGAAGCCGGTAACTCGTCGCCCGCAAAGCGTGGCTGATACTGTTCGTTCAGTGCAACCGCGACGTCTTCCTGCTCGCCGTCGTGACGCGCATAGTGCATGCCCATCACGCCCTGCGTGTCGGTGAACTCGAAGACCATGTTGGTCATCAGGTCGCATTTTGACAGCAGACCGGCGCGTTTGGCGTTCTCGACGTTGGCACCGATTTTCTCAGCGATCCAGCCAGACAGCGCCTGAATACGGTCGGTTTTGTCACGCAGTGTACCCAGCTGCTTCTGGAACAATACGGTTTCCAGACGCGGCAGGTTATCTTCGAGACGTTTTTTACGGTCGGTATTGAAGAAGAACTCGGCATCGGCCAGACGCGGACGCACCACTTTCTCGTTACCGGAAATGATTTGCTGCGGATCTTTCGATTCGATGTTGGCTACGAAGATGAAGTTCGGCAGAAGTTTGCCCGCAGCGTCGTACACCGGGAAATACTTCTGGTCGCCTTTCATGGTGTAAACCAGCGCTTCCGCCGGAACCGCCAGGAATTTCTCTTCGAATTTCGCGGTCAGCACCACCGGCCATTCGACCAGAGACGCGACTTCTTCCAGCAGGCTTTCGCTCAGATCGGCGATACCGCCAATCTCTTTCGCGGCTTTCTCGGCATCCTGTTTGATAATCGCTTTACGCTGTTCGTAATCCGCAATGACTTTGCCGCGTTCCAGCAGAATCTGTGGATACTGATCGGCATTATCAATCGTGAATTCAGGCTCGCCCATGAAACGGTGACCGCGAACAGTGCGCGCAGACTCGATACCGAGGATTTTCGCCGGGATCAGCTCATCGCCTAACAACAGGGTCACAGTGTGAACCGGACGCACGAACTGCACGTCGGAATCGCCCCAGCGCATCAGTTTAGGGATTGGCAGTTTAGACAGTGAGGTGGCGATCATCGCCGGCAACAGCTGTTGCGCGCTTTCGCCTTTGACGTGCGCACGGTAAACCAGCCATTCACCTTTGTCGGTGACCAGACGATCGGCCTGATCGACGGTGATACCGCAACCGCGAGCCCAGCCTTCAGCGGCTTTGCTTGGTTTGCCTTCGGCATCAAATGCCTGCGCCACAGCCGGGCCGCGTTTTTCAACTTCGCGGTCAGCCTGGGATTCATGCAGACCGGAGACTTTCAGCGCCAGACGGCGCGGTGCGGCAAACCATTTTACGTCGCCGTGTGGCAGATTCGCCGCATCCAGCTCCGCAGTCAGGTTAGCTGCAAAAGATTCAGCAAGGCTGCGCAGAGCCTTCGGTGGCAGTTCTTCCGTGCCGATTTCCACCAGAAATGTTTTTTCAGTCATTGACTTATCTCACTTCTCGTTCTTTTTGCACATCGGGAAGCCCAGCACTTCGCGGGAAGCGTAATACGCCTCAGCTACCGCTTTAGTCAGGGTACGGATGCGCAGAATGTAGCGCTGACGTTCAGTCACAGAAATCGCTTTACGCGCGTCGAGCAGGTTGAAGCAATGGGCCGCTTTCAGGATGCGCTCGTAAGCAGGCAAGGCCAGTGGCTTTTCGAGTGCCAGCAGGGTTTGCGCTTCTTTCTCGTGCTGTTCAAAACAAGTGAACAGGAAATCGACATCGGCGTATTCGAAGTTATAGGTGGATTGCTCCACTTCGTTCTGATGGAACACGTCGCCGTAGGTGGTTTTGCCCAGCGGACCGTTGCTCCACACCAGATCGTAAACGCTGTCCACGCCCTGAATGTACATCGCCAGACGTTCCAGACCGTAGGTGATTTCACCGGTCACGGGTTTACATTCCAGACCGCCAACCTGCTGGAAGTAAGTGAACTGCGTCACTTCCATGCCGTTCAGCCACACTTCCCAGCCGAGGCCCCAGGCGCCGAGCGTCGGGTTTTCCCAGTTATCTTCTACGAAGCGAATGTCGTGGATAAGCGGGTCGAGGCCCAGCTCTTTCAGAGAGCCGAGGTACAGCTCCTGAATGTTTTCCGGTGACGGTTTGATCATCACCTGGAACTGATAATAGTGCTGCAGGCGGTTCGGGTTCTCGCCGTAGCGGCCGTCAGTCGGACGACGTGATGGCTGAACATAGGCTGCCGCAAAAGGCTCAGGGCCGAGTGCGCGCAGGCTGGTCATCGGGTGCGAGGTGCCTGCGCCGACTTCCATATCCAGCGGTTGAACAATGGTGCAGCCCTGCTGCGCCCAATAATCTTGCAGTGTCAGGATCAGGCCCTGAAATGTCTTGGTATCAAACTTTTGCATGTTGGATTCGCACGCGAGAAAGTGGGTTTAAAGAGAGTGCGACAGTATACCCGCTGAACGGAAGATAATCAGCCAGAATGACTAAGATTGGAGTCATTGAAGTCAGTTTGCATTCCAAAAAATACAGAACGGGATAATAGAATGGAGACAAAATCTGATGACAAAGGGGCTGAACGCCCCTTTAGCCTTTAAAACCGTGCGCTCAGCCCGGCGTTATAAGAGGTTTGTTCACCGGAATCCAGCCCGGTGGTTTGCGAGATCGCAGCAAAAGCCGAAATACTGTGGGTGATCTGCACGTTGAGGCCAGCGGTCATATCAACCCAGTCGTCGTCCTGCTCGCCGGTGGTACGGCTGAAGCGGGTGCGGGTGGATTTGATCGCGCCGGTGGTGCTGTAAGTTTTATCGCCAAACTGACGGTCATAGGTCACCTGCGCATACGGATTGACGATGCCCAGTTCGGCATTCAGACGCCAGCCCAGCGCGCCGATTTGTGAATGGGAAGTCTGATCACCAAAACGCATCGAGGTGCTGTTGTTGCCTTTTTCACTGTAGGCTTCCACGCTGCTGTAATCCCAGCTGTACTGCGCCACCGGCCCGGTTTTCAGCACCGGTAAAACCGGGAAATCCCAGCCTGCGGTCACGCGCCAGCCCATCTGTTTACCGTCCGTTTCACCGCGCTCGGTGCGGGTAGCGGGGCCGAGGGTGATGCTGCGTTTGATATCATCATAATTAAGCGAACCGTAGTGCATATCGCCGTTGATCCAGCCGTTTTCGGCGATTTTGATGCCGGTGAACACCGTCGCCATTTTGCCGCGCGTGCGGTAGCTGTAATGGTCGCTCGGATCATCCTTATCATCAGATCCGGAAAGCATCAGCCCCATCATCCAGCGATCGGCAAACTGGTAATCCATACCGATATTCAGTGAGTTAGACGTCAGATCGCCATCGCCCAGACCGAGTGACGGATTGAATTTGCTGTCCGAACTTTGTCCGGCATATCCCCCGAACATGCCGAAGGTTCCGGCGTCGTTGTCCTGCGTGCGCAATTGCTGGTAACGGCTGTCGAGCAACCCTTGTGTATTCCGCGCCAGTGCCAGCGAACCCTGACTCAGCGCGGAAACTTCCAGCGGGCCATCAAGTACTGACTGCATATATTGCGCAATCAGCGCGTGCGCCTGAGGTGTCGGGTGGAAATGGTCGGAAAACAGGAAGGCTTTGCTGGCGTCGAAGCCCGGCAGATCCGAGGTACATTCCGAGGCGGATGTGCCGACCGGACAGGCGATACCGGCGGTATTGGCGAAACCGTACAGCGCCGGATCGGCCACCACCTCGTTGAACAATCCGTTAATGTCCACACGCGCAATATTGCCGCCGGTTCTGGCCAGCGCGATATCTTCGGTGGTGTTGTAAGTGTCCGTCAGGCCGCCCGCGACGCCTTTCAGGGCGTCATACGCCGCCGCCAGCCCTTTGGCGAGGGTCTCCTGAATCAGCGGGATGTTTGAACCTTCCGTGGCGGCCGCCGCCAGCGCATTATGGATGGCTTCGGTACGCGCATCGGCGTCCGGCGTATTTTGCGCATTCAGATACTGGTAGGCCGCTTCCAGCGCCTGTTGCTGCACCGGCAACAATCCGACCTGGATCACGCCTTCCATCAGCACCGGCGTCAGGCCGATATTCGGCACTGTCGGCACGACGACCGTGCCTGCCCCGGCTTTCAGTAAATCATTCACCTGCGAGGCGGCCTGCGTCGCGCTGTTGGTGGCGATTTCCACCGCGGTGATCGGGTTAAGGCTCAGCGCCGCCGCCGCCAGATCATTGCCGCCAATCCAGTGAATATACAGCCCGTTTGGATCGGCTTTGCCGCCGGTCGAAGCCAGATAAGCTTGTACCTGCGCCTGCGTGGTGTAGTCGGAATCCAGCCCCGGTACCGCGACGCCGCCGCCTTCGGCATAGTTCAGGCCGCCTTTTGAGGAAGGGGTTAAGGTTGTGCCGATATTGCCCGCGAGGATTTCGTCATAGAGCTGATGCGAACTGCTGTCGAACGTCCAGCGGCCAATATTGCCGGTGTCACTCAGGCTGTCGCCGAAAACATAAAGCTGATCAAAAGCCTGTGCGGGAGCCTGTAACCCCAGACACAACGCCACAGCAAAAGCGCCTTTCGTGAGGCGCAAAACGGAACTCTTTCTGCCTGCCATAAATGTGATTTCCCTAAAATATGGACGTTTCAACGCTATGATTAAACGTAAGGAATGCGTAATGATTGGCTTTAAATATTGTTCAGATCCGACCAGCGTCAAGGCGGGGGTGTGTAAATTGCGACGTTGCAGAGTTATCCGAGAACCCACACACTGAGGCCCGCGCAGTTAAGCCGTTTACAAGGACAACCCCATGGCGACCACCCGATGCAGCTGGGTTTCGAAAGAACCGATTTATCTCGAGTACCACGATAAGGAATGGGGCGTCCCCATCAAAGATGGCCGCACGCTGTTTGAAATGTTGTGCCTGGAAGGCCAGCAGGCCGGTCTGTCGTGGATCACCGTGTTGAGAAAACGCGACAGCTATCGCCAGAATTTCCACCACTTTGACCCGGTGCGCATCGCGAAAATGACCGATGACGATGTCGAGCGTCTGGTGCTCGATGCGGGCATCATCCGTCACCGTGGCAAAATCAAAGCCATTATCGGCAACGCGCAGGCGTATCTGGCGATGCAGGCCAGCGGCGAAGACTTTGCAGAATTCATCTGGAGCTTTGTCGGGCATCAACCGGTCATCAATACTCCGCTCGGCCCGGAAGGCGTTCCGGCGACCACTGCGGTGTCCGATGCCATGTCGAAGGCGCTGAAGAAGAAAGGGTTTAAATTTATCGGCTCGACGATTTGTTATGCCTTTATGCAGGCCGCAGGGCTGGTGAACGATCATCAGTCTTATTGCTTCTGCCATCCGGCGAATCAGCCGTCATGATCCGCGCTGCGCGGCCCGGCGATACCGACGCCATTCTTATGCTCTGGCTGCGCAGTTCATTACTTTCCCATGCTTTTATTGCTGAATCCTACTGGATTGAAAGCCTGCAAATGGTCAGGGAAGAATTTCTGCCCAAAGCCAGAACCTGGGTTGATTGCGACGAAAATGATCAGGTTTGTGGCTTTATCAGCGTGCTGAATCAGCAGTTTATCGGCGCGCTGTTTGTGGAAGCCTCGCATTACGGTGACGGCACCGCGCAGCGCCTGATGGCGGCGGCCAAAGAGGAATATCCGGTGCTGTTGCTGGAGGTGTATCAGCAAAACGACCGCGCGGTGGCGTTCTATCGCAAGGAAAAGTTTGAAGTCACTGCCAGCACCCGCCATCCCGGCACTGACATGCCCACGTATATTCTGCGCTGGTATCGTCCCCTTTCTGAATAAGTTCTGAAAATCCGTAAAAAGACAAAAACGGATATCCGGAATTCTCCTACTGCTTAACGCCCCGAAATTGCGCATAAAGAGCGCCGGAACGCCGCAGGACTGATGTCCTCCCGTTGCATTTGTTTATGTTTTGACACCTTTTTCTGTGCAACTTGTCGGAAAGCGCACAGTCATAATGCAGCGGTGAAGTTCTGAATAATAAACATCCTGAAGGAAATAAGATGAGCAAAAGATTACTTGTGGTTGCGGGCGTACTTTGCGTCACGATTGGCCTGTCTGCCTGTACCACTAACCCTTACACCGGCGAATCAGAAGCAGGGAAATCCGGCATTGGCGCCGGTATTGGTGCCGCGCTCGGCGCAGGCGTCGGTATGCTGTCTTCTTCTAAACACGATCGCGGCAAAGGCGCGCTGATCGGCGCGGCGGCAGGCGCTGCACTGGGTGGCGGTGCGGGCTATTACATGGATGTGCAGGAATCTAAACTGCGCGACAAAATGAAAGGCACCGGCGTCAGCGTGACCCGTCAGGGCGATAACATCGTGCTGAACATGCCAAACAACGTGACCTTCGACACCAACAGCAGCACGCTGAAACCGGCAGGCGCGAACACGCTGACCGGCGTGGCGATGGTGCTGAAAGAGTATCCGAAAACCGCCGTTAACGTGGTCGGTTACACCGACAGCACCGGCACCCGCGCGCTGAACATGAAACTGTCACAGCAACGTGCGGACGGCGTGGGCAGCGCACTGATCACTCAGGGTGTTGAAGGCAGCCGTGTTCATACCACCGGTGCAGGCCCGGATAATCCGATCGCCAGCAACAGCACGGAAGCCGGTAAAGCGCAGAACCGCCGCGTGGAAATCACGCTGAGTCCGTTGCAGTAAAAATCTGAAACGCTGTAATACCCCTGATAACAGCGGGGCCACATGGCCCCGTTTTGTTTGGCTTGTGATATTCTCCCGCAACGTGTCTTCTCAACTGCGTTACGGGTGTCAGTATGTCTCTGAAAGCTATCGCGAAAGATCTCGGTATTTCCGTGACCACCGTCAGCCGTGCGCTGAACGGTTACGATGACGTTTCAGCAGACACCCGCGCACGGGTTCAGGCCGCCGCCCGGCTTCGCGGTTATCGCCCGAATACCCTCGCCCGCCGGTTAAAAATGGGTAAGATCGACGCCGTTGGTCTCATTTTCCCCTTCACTTCCCATCCGTTAAGCAACTCTGCGTTTATCGAAATGGTCGGCTGCATCACCCGCGAACTGGCCAAATATGAAATCGATTTACTGCTGGTACCGGATGAATTAGGCACCTTTTCCTGGCGGCGTCTTATCGAAAGCAAACGCGTCGATGCCATGCTGGTGGCGCATACGCTGGATAACGATCCGCGCCTGCTGGATTTGCAGCAGCGTCATTTCCCGTTTCTGGCGCTCGGTCGCAGCGGCTGTCTGACGCAGGATTACGCCTGGTTTGATTTCGATAACCGCGCCGGTATGCAGATGGCAGTCGATCATCTTGCCGCACTCGGCCATCAGCGCATCGCGTTTCTCGGCGAGAACAATCAGCAGTCCTTTATCGGACAGCGTTATCAGGGTTATCTCGACGGATTGCAGGCAAACGGTCTGACGCAAGTTCCGGATTACATTCACAAAATCAGCCCCAGCCGTCGCGCCGGATATCAGACCACGCAGGCGTTGCTGGCTTTACCGGTGCCGCCTACGGCGATAGTCTGCGACTGCAATATGCACGGCGAAGGCGCGGCGCTGGCGTTGCACGAAGCCGGTCTGTTGCTCAGCGGCGGCGTGTCGCTGATTATTTTTGACGGATTGCCGTCCGACAGCGTGCCCGATGTCGCCGTGACCGCCGTCCGGCAGGGCACCCGCGAAGCGGTCGGGCTGCAAATTGCCACCATGACTCTCGCGCTGATCCGCAATGAACCGCTGACGGATTTACAGGTGCTCTGGCAGCCGGAATTACAGGCAGGCGTCACCGTACATCCACCACGCTGATATTTCCCCTTCCGGTTATTTTTCCACCCTATATCACAAATCTGACGATTCACATTTCCCATCCGAAACGTTTCGGATCAATAGTTACACCATCAAATCGCGTTTTTTGCAGGCGCGTTTCTTCTGACGGAGTCGTGAAACTATGGAAAACCAGATCGTCCATTTAACCGCCGCGCACACCAGCCTGATCGTCCGCTGCACGCCGTTCGCCGAAATCCTTTACTGGGGAAAGCGCCTCAGCCAGTTTTCAGCAGATGACCTGATTTCCCTGAGCCGCGCGGTACCGAACGGCCGCATTGATGTCGACGCGCCGGTGAATGTCAGTGCCGATACCGGGCGCGGCTCTTTTGGCACGCCGGGCATGGAAGGCCATCGCGACGGGCTGGACTGGTCGCCGGTGTTCAATACCACGCAGGTGAAGCACGAGGGAAATCAGCTCATCATCACCACCGAAGACGCGATTGCCGGGCTGCAATTTCGCAGTGAATTGCGCCTCGACGACAGCGGCGTGTTGCAGGCGCGCAACAGCCTGACCAACCTCAAACCCGGGTCCTATCAGGTAACGCGGCTGGCCGTCACGCTGCCGCTGCCGGAGCGTGCCGGTGAAGTGATGGCGTTTCATGGCCGCTGGATCAAAGAATTCCAGCCGCACCGCACGCAGCTTGATCACGGCGGCATCATTCAGGAAAACCGCCGTGGCAAAACCTCTTCCGAATATTTCCCTGCGATGATGATCGGTCATCCGGGTTTCAGTGAGGAACAGGGTGAAGTCTGGGGCCTGCATCTGGGCTGGAGCGGCAACCACCGCCTGCGCGCCGACATCAAAGTGGATGGCCGCCGTCTGGTGCAGGCCGAAGCCCTGTATTTCCCCGGCGAACAACGTCTTGAGCAAGGCGAAACGCTGGAAACACCGTGGCTGTACGCCAGTTATTCCGCCAGCGGCCTGAACCGCATGAGTCAGCAATTCCACCGCTTTGTGCGTGAACAGATTTTGCGTTTCCCGACAGAAAAACCACGACCAGTGCATCTCAATACCTGGGAAGGGATTTATTTCGATCACGATCCCGGCTACATCATGCAGATGGCGACTGAATCTGCCGCGTTAGGCGTGGAACGCTTCATTATCGACGACGGCTGGTTCCGGGGTCGCGACCATGACCGCGCCGCACTCGGTGACTGGTATCTCGACGAGAAGAAATACCCGAATGGCCTGAAACCGGTGATCGACCACGTCAAAAAACTCGGCATGGAATTCGGTATCTGGGTCGAACCGGAAATGATTAACCCGGATTCTGATTTATACCGCGCGCACCCGGACTGGCTGCTGGCATTGCCGGGCTATCAGCAACCGAGCGGGCGTCATCAGTTTGTGCTCGATCTGAACAATCCGCAGGTGTTTGATTATCTGGTGGAACGCATGAGCTGGCTGCTCGGCGAGCACGATGTGGATTATGTGAAATGGGACATGAACCGCGAAATCGTTCAGCCGGGACACCAAGGCCGCGCGGCGCTGACAGCGCAAACGCAGCAGTTTTACCGTTTGCTCGATGTGCTGGGCGAACGCTTCCCGCAGATCGAGTTTGAATCCTGCGCCTCCGGCGGCGGCCGTATTGATTTCGAGGTGCTCAAACGCAGTCACCGGTTCTGGACGTCGGACAATAACGACGCGCTGGAGCGGCAGAAAATTCAGCGCGGCATGAGCTATTTCTTCCCGCCGGAAGTGATGGGATCGCACATCGGCAACAAGTTGTGCCACGCCACCTCGCGCCAGCACAGCATCGAATTCCGTGGCCTGACCGCCCTGTTCGGCCACATGGGCATTGAACTGGATCCGGTGAAAGAAGGCGATGCGGAACGCGCCGGTTTCGCCAAATACACCCGCCTGCATCAGCAGTTACGCCCTTTATTGCACAGCGGCGATGTTTACCGCGTGGATACCCATGACGGGACGGTGCTGATTAACGGCGTGGTCAGTGAAAACGCCGACAGCGCAGTATTTCTGGTCAGTCAGCTGGCGATGCCGACCTGGTCGTTACCCGGTGTGTTACGGGTGCCGGGGCTGAAACCTGATGCGCGTTATCGCGTGACGGTGCTGGATGAACCGCCATTGCTGGCCGGCGGCGGCAGCGGTCACACCATGCGGGTGCAACCGGCATGGCTGCATGAATCTCCGGTGCTGAGCGGCGAATGGCTGGCCAATGCCGGGCTGACCCTGCCGGTACTGGATCCGGAAAGTGCCCTGCTGCTGGGCTTCGAAGAAATCAGATAACAACAAAAAAACGCCGGTGCGACAGTGCCGGTTTTCATGGTTTCGGCAAGGAAATCACTATGAACCCTACACAAACTTCCGATCGTTGCTTCTATAAAAAAAATACTAACTTCTGGATATTTGGCAGCTACTTCTTCCTCTATTTCTTCATTATGGCGACCTGTTATCCGTTTTTACCGATCTGGCTTTCTGACGTGATCGGCCTTAGTAAAACGGAAACCGGCATCGTGTTTTCCAGCATGTCGCTGTTTGCCATTCTGTTTCAGCCGATTTTCGGCATCATTTCCGACAAACTCGGCCTGAAGAAACACCTGCTGTGGATCATCGCGGTGCTGCTGTTCCTGTTTGCGCCGTTCTTCATTTACGTTTTCGCCCCGTTGTTAAAACTCAATATCGTGCTCGGCGCCATTCTTGGCGGCGCGTATATCGGGTTCGTGTTTGCGGGCGGTTCAGGCGCCACGGAGGCGTATATCGAAAGGGTCAGCCGTAACAGTTCGTTTGAATACGGCAAGGCGCGGATGTTCGGCTGCTTCGGCTGGGGAATTTGCGCCTCGACGGCGGGCGTGCTGTTTAACATCAATCCGGACATCGTGTTCTGGATGGGGTCCGGCGCGGCGATCATTTTGATGATTTTGCTGCTGATTGCCCGTCCGCAGGAAAATAAAAATGCGCAGGTTCTGGATAAACTCGGTGCCAATCAGCCGCAATTCTCGCTGAAAACGGCGGCTTTGTTACTGAAAGAACGCAAACTGTGGATGCTGATTTTGTATGTGATCGGCGTGGCCTGTGTGTATGACGTGTTTGATCAGCAATTCGCGACATTCTTCAAAACCTTCTTCGCGTCTCCGCAGCAGGGCACGGAAATGTTCGGTTATGTCACCACGGCGGGCGAGCTGTGTAACGCGCTGATCATGTTCTGTTCGCCGTGGATCATTAACCGCATCGGCGCGAAAAATACGCTGCTGCTGGCGGGCACCATTATGTCGATCCGTATCGTCGGCTCGTCCTTTGCCACCACGGCGATTGAAGTCATTCTGCTGAAAATGCTGCACGCGCTGGAAGTGCCATTCCTGCTGGTCGGCGTGTTCAAATACATCACGCAGATTTTTGATGTCCGGTTCTCGGCGACCATTTATCTGATCGGATTTAACTTTGCCAAACAGCTGGCTGCGATTTTCCTCTCGGCGTTCGCGGGCAATTTGTATGACCGTATCGGCTTCAGCGATACCTATCTGATCCTCGGCGGTATTGCCTTTGGCGTGACGATCATTTCGGCGTTTACCCTGAGCAGCAGGCCGAAGGTAGAGGTGGTCCCGGTGGTGCAAACGGCAGAAGGATTGCGCTGACTTACGGGATGCAGCCTTTCGGCACTCTGTGCTAGTCTCCGTGGGACAAGCATGAGGGGAGAAAGGCTGTGAGCAAAAAACAGGAACCGGGCGCGGCTGTCCGCGCCACGATACGTGACGTTGCCAGCGCCGCGAAAACCGGTAAAACCAGCGTGTCACGCTATCTCAACGGTGAAAAACACCTGCTGTCCGATGACCTGAAAGAGCGCATCGGACGGGCCATCTCCCTGCTGGATTATCAGCCGAGCCAGATGGCGCGCAGCCTGAAAAGCGGCCAGACGCGTCTGATCGGGCTGATCCTCGCTGATATCACCAACCCCTATTCTGTCGATGTGATGCGCGGCGTTGAAGCCGCCTGCCGTCAGGAAGGGCTGACCCTGCTGGTGTGTAACACCAACAACGAGCTGGATCAGGAAAAGCATTACCTGCAACTGCTCAGCAGTTATCGCGTGGATGGCATGGTGGTGAACGCCGTGGGCATGCGCGAAGCGGCGATTTCCACGCTGCAACAGGCCAATTTACCGATGGTGCTGATCGACCGCAAAGTGGCGAATTTCGCCTGTGACGTCATCGGGTTGAATAACGCCGAAGCCACGCAGATGATGACCGGTCATCTTCTGCAACAGGGTTTTGAAGCCCTGCTGTTCATCAGCGAACCCGCCACCATCAATACCCGTTTCGACCGCTTACACGCCTTCCTGAAATGTATGCAGCAGTCCCCGCAACATATTGCCGAACAAGGCGAAATCGAGCTGAGCAATACCGAAGGGCTGGATACGCTGCTGAAGGATTTTGTCGCGCGCCATGCGGATAAGCATAAAGCCGTGATGTGCGTGAACGGTGCGCTGACGTTACAGGTAGCGCGCGCCATGCAGCGGCTGAATCTGCGCTGGGGGCCGGATATCGGTTTATCCGGTTTCGACGAACTGGTGTGGGCGGATCTGGCGGGCGTCGGGATCACCACGCTCAGGCAACCGACCTACGAGATGGGCGTGGCGGCACTGCGTCAGCTGGTGACGCGGATCCAGGGCAATACCGAACCGGTCACCGATCTGGAGTTTTCCGGCGAGCTGATGGCGCGCGGTTCCACGGCTGCCCGCTGAGCCTTTTCCTTCCTGTTATCTCCCCGTTCTTCGTGAGCGGGATCATATTTTTGTGCTTTTGTCCTGTCACATGGAACCGGTTCCAATTAGCGTGTATAAAACGAAACAAAACGTTAACAACGGCACGGCCCGTCATTTGTTCCACTAAAATGAGGTTTCGGAAATGATCGCCCGCGCCGCATTTTACGCAGCGCCCTCACAGGATAAACGTTCATGAAAAGAGAAGTCGTCATTGTCACCGCCGCTTACGGAAACAGCGTCGTCAACGCCCTTGGCGGACAGGCGGAAGTCCTGCCGATCATCGCAGAAGCGAAGGCCGACGGTGTGGAAATCCGCCGTGAATTGTTCTCTCCCGCCGATCTGGATTCCCTGCCTGCGCTGGCCGAAAAAATTCAGCAGAACGGTTTATTTGCCGTGTACTCCGTGCCTTTTGCCCTGTTTGCGCCGGGTGGCAAGCTTAATCCTGATGCACCACACTATTTCGAAGAGGCGCGCAGGCTGAATGCCCGCACCATCAAGTTTTCCCTTGGCGAATTTGAGCCGGGCGAAGACCTGACGCCGCTGAAAGTCTTGCTGGCATCCAGTCCGGTAAAGCTGGTGGTTGAGAATGACCAGACGCCGGAATACGGCATTCTGTCGCGCATTAATGCGTTTATGTTTGCCGCAGAATCACTGCATCTGCCACTGAGCATGACGTTCGACATGGCCAACTGGCTGTGGGTCGGACAGGATCCGGCAGTGGCCGCTGAGCGCCTGGCGCGACATGTAGGGTATGTGCATGTTAAAGCAGCGGAACAACGGGCCGGGAAATGGCATGCCGTCGCACTCGATAACAGCGATGGCAGCTGGGAACCTTTATTGAAAAGCCTGCCTCAGGATGTTCCACGCGGTATCGAATTCCCGCTTGAGGGTGATGATCTGACCGCGGTGACGCGCCATTACGTCGAACTGTTACGTCAGTAAGCGCCGTCGGGACCGTGCTGATGCACTATCAGGAGAAACAGTTATGAGCCAGTCCAGGATCGCCACCCGCCGCTGGTGGTACATCATGCCGATCGTGTTCATCACTTACAGTCTGGCGTATGTCGACCGCTCAAACTTCAGTTTCGCTTCGGCGGCCGGTATCAACGATGATCTTCATATCACCAAAGGCATGTCGTCCCTGCTGGGCGCGCTGTTTTTCTTAGGGTATTTCTTCTTCCAGATCCCCGGCACAATTTACGCCGAACGCCGCAGTGTCAGGAAACTGATTTTCTGGTGTTTGTTATTGTGGGGCGGATTCGCCTCGCTGACCGGCGTGGTGACGAACATTCCGATGCTGGCGGCGATCCGCTTTGCGCTCGGCGTGGTGGAAGCCGCGGTGATGCCCGCCATGCTGGTGTACATCAGTAACTGGTTCACCAAATCCGAACGCTCGCGCGCCAATACCTTTCTGATCCTCGGCAATCCGGTGACGGTGTTGTGGATGTCGGTGCTTTCCGGCTATCTGATCAAATCTTTTGGCTGGCGCGAGATGTTTATCTTCGAAGGCATTCCGGCGGTGATCTGGGCCGTTATCTGGTGGTTCACCGTCAAGGATAAGCCGGAACAGGTCGGCTGGCTGAGCGATCAGGAGAAACAGGCGCTGGCCGCACAGCTGGAAAAAGAGCAGAA
This sequence comes from Rahnella victoriana, assembly GCF_004330295.1. Classification (GTDB taxonomy): domain Bacteria; phylum Pseudomonadota; class Gammaproteobacteria; order Enterobacterales; family Enterobacteriaceae; genus Rahnella; species Rahnella victoriana. The sequence goes on along the minus strand of NZ_SJOJ01000015.1, from coordinate 62,886 downwards.
AGACATTCAGGCGGTGGGCGGTTACCGGGAAGCCTTCCGCTCGCGCAATGTGGTGATGCTTTGCCTGCAATATTTCTTCTGGAGCATTGGCGTGTATGGCTTCGTGCTCTGGCTGCCGTCGATTTTGCGCGACGGAAAATCAATGGGCATGGTCGAAGCGGGCTGGTTATCTTCCGCCCCTTATCTGGCCGCCACTATCGCCATGATCCTGGTGTCCTGGGCATCGGACAAAATGCAAAACCGTAAGTTGTTTGTCTGGCCGTTATTGCTGGTCGGCGCGCTGGCATTCTTTGGTTCATGGGCCGCTGGCACAAACAATTTCTGGCTTTCGTACAGTTTACTGGTCATTGCCGCTGCGGCAATGTATGCCCCGTACGGGCCGTTTTTTGCCATCATTCCTGAAATGCTGCCGAAAAATGTCTCCGGTGGCGCAATGGCATTGATCAACAGTCTGGGCGCGCTGGGCTCGTTTTTTGGTTCCTGGTTTGTCGGTTATCTCAACGGCAACACAGGCAGCCCGGCAGCCTCCTTCATTTTCATGGCCGTGTCGTTACTGGTTTCCGCAGGCTTAACCCTGCTGGTGAGACCGCGAAAGGCCAACATTCAGCCGAAAGAAGTTTCCTTAACCCAAGGGAGTAAGTCATGAAGCCGTCTATTGTTTTATATAAAAAATTACCCGCAGATCTGCATCAGCGTCTCGAAGAGCATTTCACCATCACTGAATTTGATGGCATCACGGATAAAAACCGCGCTCAGGTGTTTGATGCACTGCAAAATGCGGAAGGGTTGCTGGGTTCGGGCGGAAAAGTGGATAAGGAACTGTTTGACCATGCGCCACGTCTGCGCGCCGTTTCGACCATTTCCGTCGGCTACGATAACTTTGACGTGGCAGAACTGACCCGCCGCGAAATCCCGATGATGCACACGCCGACGGCGCTGACCGATACCGTCGCCGATACCGTGATGGCGCTGGTGCTGTCCACCGCGCGTCGGGTGGTGAATGTGGCCGGGCGTGTAAAAGCCGGTGAATGGAACGATAACATTGGTGCGGACTGGTTCGGCACTGATGTTCACCATAAAACCATGGGCATCGTCGGCATGGGACGTATCGGTCTGGCGCTGGCACAACGCGCGCATTTCGGCTTCGACATGCCGATTTTGTACAATGCACGCAGCCAGCATAAAGAAGCGGAAGAGAAGTTTGGCGCGCGTAAATGCGAGCTGGATGAACTGCTGAAAGAGTCTGATTTCGTCTGTATCTTGCTGCCAATGACCGAACAAACGTTCCATCTGATTGGCAAAGAGCAACTGGCGAAAATGAAATCCAGCGCCATTCTGGTCAGCGCCGGACGTGGTCCGGTGATTGATGAACCGGCCCTGATTGAGGCGCTGAAAAACGGCACCATTTATGGCGCTGGCATGGATGTGTTTGAAACCGAGCCACTACCGAAAGATTCTCCGCTGCTGAGCCTGCCGAACGTGGTGGCCCTGCCGCATATCGGTTCTGCGACCCATGAAACCCGTTACGACATGGCAGCCTGTGCCGTGGACAATCTGATCGCAGCACTCAAGGGTGACGTGAAACAGTTCTGCGTTAACCCGGAAGTCCTGAAGAAATAAGCGACAGGGGTTTTCAGGGACCGGTCCGGGCACGGCCTGCGGCCGGTCTCCCTGTCGGTATTGAAAAAAGTCAGAGGTATTTCAGTAATATCTCTCTGATTTTTCTGTCTGCTTTTCTTGCATACATTTCCAGGTTAAACGCCTGAAGGCTGTTTTTCAGTGCCGGTGTCGGGACATCCTCGGGTGCCAAAAGTTTAAGGACGATGCTGCGGGTATAGCCTTCTCTTCCCGCGACCATCGACTGAAATTTGTTGAGCAATTCTTCGCCCCCCAGTTCATGAGCACGGGCATTCAATCCGTCAATAAGAGGATCTTTCCAGGTTTGCTTGTCGTAATAAGGTAAACGCTTTTTCAGTGACAAATAGTCGGAAAGGCTTTGATCGCCCGACATCATGCCGGACTTGCTGATACTGGTCAGGTTTTTGAATGTGGTGCCGGGAATCGTGTGGGTAATAAAGATATGTATTTTTTTCTTCCCCGTACCGCGGGAAAAGCCGTGACGCTGGATTTTATTTTCGTCTTTCATCATTGAGTAATGACATTCAGAAAATAAATCTTCATAAGGTGTCCCTGCAAAGCACTCTTTAAGGCTTTTCAACAAACGCGCCATGTTCTCTTTTTCCCTGCACACCAGGACATACACTGAATTATTCTGCAACTCTCTGTCTTCGATCAGCGTATTAATAATGAAAATTTGAGAACAGGCTACTACGGTATCCGAACTTAAATAGGCAAAATATAAACTACAACTTTTCGGTAAAGATAAATTGTAACTGTCCAGCAATTTAATGATGTCTTGTTTGGATGATTTTTTTATATTGATCACTTCCCGCTCAGGCATGGGCAAATAACCCAGCGATTTCTTAGAGAATCCCAGGCTATGGATAATGATATTTTCCACACACCAGCTCAACAGGGCGACCTCATAGTCCCGATCGGATGAACCGACGTCACGGCTCACGTCCATTTCATCAATCAGAATAACGGTATTGCACGTTATGATGTCCAGCTGATAGAAAAAATCAGCCAGCACTGTCGATAATACATCGGGAGACAAGAGACTGTGGGGCGTTACAATAACTATCGGGTCATCATAATTCAATTCTTTACCCGGATTGAATAACTCCTTTCCCTGAACATTAATATGTCTTGTTTTAGCATTCACCGTAATTAATTCCCCCTCAGCCCCGGTGCTCCGCGCGATGTCTTTTATTTTCTTCCCCAGCGCATGGTCTCCTCCGCCTGCCGTGAAGAGATTCATTATAATTATGCTTCTTTTCATTTTATCAACCTTGTTTATATGTTTCGAAAAATAATTATGCCAAGGGGGAAACAAATATAACAAGACGGTTTTTATTACTCTGTCATTAAGCATAAAGGGATCCGCGCAGGGATATTTGAGAAATACAGTGAATGATTTTCCGTGTTCATCTTTTTTAATACTTCTCCACGCCAAAACCCGCTGGTCCGATTGCACTGCCTTGCGGCAGGCGTTATGGTGGACATCACATTTCGATAACATACAAAGCTTTCTATGACGTTTTCTGCTTTCGGTGACAAATTTACCCGTTTTTCAGGCATCACACGCCTGATGGGCGACATGAATGACGGTTTACGCACGCCCGGCGCGGTGATGCTGGGCGGGGGCAATCCGGCTCAAATTCCTGAGATGCAGGATTACTTCCAGACACTGCTGGCGGAAATGCTGGCCGCAGGCAAGCTGACCGAAGCACTGTGCAATTATGACGGCCCGCAGGGCAAAGACGTGTTGCGTCATGCTCTGGCAGAAATGTTGCAGAAAGAACTGGGCTGGCAACTTGATGCGCAAAATATCGCGCTGACCAATGGCAGCCAGAGCGCCTTCTTCTATTTATTCAATCTGTTCGCCGGACGTCGCGCTGATGGCAGCATGTCCAAAGTGTTGTTCCCGCTCGCACCGGAATACCTCGGTTACGCCGACGCCGGTCTGGACGAAAATCTGTTTGTTTCGGCTAAGCCAAACATAGAATTACTGCCGGAAGGCCAGTTCAAGTATCACGTCGATTTCGATCATCTGAACATTACCGATGACATCGGCCTGATCTGCGTCTCACGCCCGACCAACCCGACCGGTAACGTGATTACTGACGAAGAGCTGATCCGCCTTGATGCGCTGGCGCAGCAGAAAGATATTCCGTTACTCATCGATAACGCTTACGGCGTGCCGTTCCCCGGCATCGTATTCACCGAGGCCACGCCGTTGTGGAATCCGAATATTATTCTGTGCATGAGTTTGTCGAAACTCGGCCTGCCGGGTTCGCGCTGCGGTATCGTGATTGCCGATGAGAAAATCATCAAAGCGATCAGTAATATGAACGGGATTATCAGCCTGTCGCCGGGCAGTGTCGGCCCGGCCATCGCCAATGAAATGATTGCACGTGGCGATCTGCTGCGGCTTTCCGAAGAAGTGATCAAACCTTTCTATTACCAGCGCGTGCAGGAAACCATCGCCACGCTGCGCCGTTATCTGCCGGAAGAACGTTGCCTGATCCACAAACCCGAAGGCGCAATTTTCCTCTGGCTGTGGTTCAAAGATTTGCCGATCACTACCGAAGTGCTGTATCAGCGGCTGAAACAGCGCGGGGTGCTGATGGTACCGGGCGATTATTTCTTCCCGGGTCTCGAACATCCGTGGCCGCACACCCATCAGTGTATGCGCATGAACTACGTACCAGACGCTGAGCAGATCGAGCGCGGTGTGAAGATTCTGGCGGAAGAAGTGGAAAAAGCGCACGCGGAAGGTTGAGAGTTTATTATTTAAGGCCGGAGTAACAGCTTAATTACCCTGGCCTTTTTATTTCCAGAAAGCATCCTTTATTTAAAACAAACCCTGTATAACCCCGTAATTAAACAAATACTTAATTTATCATTAAGCATTTCGCTCATGAAAAAACCTTAATATGAAACCCTACTTTTTCGTAAGACATTCATTCACAAATTAACTCTTAGAAAAATCACCCATGTCTATAGAAAATAAATTAGCGCTATTTGCCTCTCAAACTCATGGTCAATACTCTCCTTTTGATCAAAATGCTTATATGCGGAAAAATCGCTGGGTAAGCGATAACCCCAGAAACCTGGCAGGAGCCTGGATTGGTAGCTTCCGACTTCCGGGAATGAATAAAGAATTATATGGTTTACGAGGTGTGTGTCTTGGCCTGTCTGCGGCCTATCTGGTAAAAGGACGTAACTGGAGCTCATTCAAACAATATCTTGATTCCCCTGAGTGCCATCGGCTCACACTGGGCATCATGAATTATCAGGAACAATTTGGTGAGATCAGTCTGGCGAGAAAGATTGCCGCTGAACAGGCAAAATCCCAGGCAGCGGCCCAAAATGGTGCAGCAGCAGTCAGCAATATAAAAAAGATAACTACGCCCAAACAGATAGAATACGTCACGACTGCCGATGCTATTAATTTGTTGGTAAAGGTTCAGGGAAAGATTAACTTTATCAGTAGAGTTGAATTATCACCGATTGAAGACATCGAGGAAAGAATAGAAACCTTAATGAAGCATATTGATTCAAACTTCGGTTACCTGTTAAACATAAGAGGCGGGGGTAGCGGACACGCAGTAAGTCTCACCACCGGACAAAAAAGGATAAAGTTTTTTGATCCTAATTACGGTGAAATATCCTATCCTGACACAAAAACAGGACGAGAGTATTTTAAGTCTGCTCTTTATTTTTTATTTTACGAATTTTATAGAGAGTATAACAACATAATTATCTCTCGTTTTACTTACTGATTAACATCATACACTTCTCATCACATCCTGCTTTATGTTCCCCCTCATCGGGGGAACATAAACAGATCACGTTTATTCAGATTGATTTTCCAGCGCCGGTTTCTCTGTACCAATCGCAATTTTTTGCGGCTGCAACGCTTCCGGCACATCCCGCACCAGATTGATATGCAGCAGGCCATGGGTAAACTCAGCCGCCGACACATGCATATGTTCTGCCAGCGTGAAGCTCAGGGTGAAAGGCTTAATCACTAACCCCTGATGCAGATATTCCACTTTGGTTTCCGGCTGTGCAGGCGTGCCGCTGACCGTCAAACGCGGCCCTTCGACTTCAATATTCAGTTCGCTTTGCTGGAAACCCGCCAGCGCCAGTGAAATCCGGTAATGGTTATCGTCGTATTTTTCAATATTGTATGGCGGAAAAGCCTGATCCGCGCCCTGCATTGAACTGGCTAATTTATCGAATCCAATCCACTGACGCAGTAATGGGGAAATATCGTAGTTACGCATAATGTCACTCCTTCTATGAAGCAAGTTGGTTAATTCCGCCACCCTTTTGGCTGTGACGGTGCAGCTCCCTGACGGCGAGCCTAAACTTTTTCAATTTCTGGCGGTCAATAACGATGGCCGCAAGGGATTTATTGCCGGTAAATCAGCGGATTTCGATACGCCGCGGTTTGGACGATTCAGGAACGACACGTTCCAGATCGATATACAGCAAACCGTTCGACAAATTGGCCGCTTTTATCTGGATATGCTCAGCCAGCTGGAATTTGCGCTCGAAATTACGTTCCGCAATGCCCTGATATAAATACGTCCGCTCAGTGTCGCCGGGTGCATGTGCACCTTTGATCAGCAGCATGTTGTCGTGCGCGGTAATGTCCAGCTCAGATTCGGCGAAACCGGCTACCGCGATCGCAATCCGGTAATGGTTTTCGTCAACCAGCTCGACATTATAAGGGGGATAGCCGCCGCCCTGATTCTGACCCGATTCGATGAGATTAAATAAACGGTCAAAACCAATGGCAGAACGGTATAGCGGGGATAAATCAAAATTACGCATGCCAACTTCTCCTGATATTCAGCGAGTATTTTTAAATAGCCTTCCAGTCGGACAGGCCAGCGTCGCAGTGATGACAGGAGAACCCTTCCGGCGTTCCTCCTCCTGCGTCGTACAGTAAAAATGGAGACGAAAGGGATTTTTTCAAGCCGGTAAAAACAAAAAAATTTGGCTGCTGTTTATAGACTGACAGCCAAAATACATGACAGGTCAGGGTGAAAAACCAGGGAGAGCAGGCGGATTCCTGCAAGATTTCAAATAGTAATTACACTTAATGGGATCGCAGCCACAGAGCTACAGCTTGCTTTGTTAATTTTTTGTGCTGAGTGGTATAAGTCCTTTTGACTTAAAAGCTCAGCCTGACAGCATAAGATGAGTTCTAACATGAAGAAATTTGCATTAACGCCGCTGATGACAGGATGTGTTTTTTTAGCGACGAGCGGATGTTCCAGCGTGATGAGCCATACCGGGGGCGATACAGGGTATTATTCGGGCGCACGCGCGGATGTGAATATGATGAAAAGCGATGACACCAGTTGGGCGATGACGCCACTGCTGTTAATCGATTTACCGTTCAGTGCCCTGCTGGATACGGTATTACTGCCATACGATTACTACCGCAGCGGGACAGTGACCACCCGCGATCGCGTTAAGGCCAGCGAGGAACACAATATTGCGCTGAGTAACGGGGTCGATATCGATCATGTTCCGCCAATGACCACTTCGCCGCGTGCGCAAAAATCATCAGCGCATAAAAAATAAAGTGAAGCCGGCCTCAGCAGGCCGGTTTGATCATCCGGTTACTGACTGTCCGTCACGAAAATCTGGGCAAACTCCCCGCACTGACGCATAAACGCGACCCTGCTGCCATCTGGCGAATACACCACCGCATCCGCACAGGGCGCAATATCTGACCGTGGCGTTAACCGCTGCATCTCTCCGCTTTGCACATCCAGACGCATCACGCTGTTGTCGCAGACCAGCGCCAGCGACTGTCCGTCCGGACTCCAGCTGAATGCGGACTGAATGCCGTGCTCACAATGGCTGATTTGTACCGGCGCGCCGCCGTTCGGCGAAACCGTCCACAACTGAACGATATCGTTGTGATCTTTCATCAGAAACGCAATCCGGGCGCCATCCGGTGAAACCCGCAGCCAGTGACGCGGCTGGCTCGCCACGCCTTTTTCAGTGAACGTGATCCGCCGCTGTTTCACGCCGTCGGGTGGCGCAGGCAGTGTTTCCGCCGTGCCTTGCAAAGGTTTTGCTCCCGCCTGTCGGTAATCCGCATCGTTCTCAGGTAAATCCACTACGAAGATTTCCGGATGCTTTTCGCCATCAGCAGAAAGGGTATCGCCGATAAAGGCCAGCGCCCAGCGCTGACGGCTGCCATCCGGTTTTATATAGCCTTCGCGGCCAATCCAGCCCTCTTCATAAGCCCGGTTAATCTCATCACTGCCGGGCTGCGGCGTGGCCGTCGTTTCGCTGACCAGGACGCTGAAATGGCTGCCATCATATTCACGGGGGTGATGTTTTGGGGGGGTGACCGGATGCCCTGAAATCGCCACACCGACATTGCGCAGGTCGAGCGCCGGATCCCGCTCATGTAAGACATGGTCGTTGTAGGTAAAACTCAGGCGTGAACTGTCCGGACTGAAAACGTGCACATGTGTGCCACCCCGCAACGCACCGGGGGTAAAGGGGGCGGTGATATCCATCGCATCCAGCGTGACGGCACCGGCGCGCTGCGGCTCCGAGACCATCACGCCGCGCCGGTGATGAAAATCGTACTGCCAGCTTTCATCCGGATTTTCCGGGCCATGAATAAACACATAACGCGCGGGATGTTGCAGGCTGACCGTTACCACGCCGACGTGCGCGCCATCCTTCGCCTGATAAAGCACTTCCGTCTCACCGCTTTCAATATTCACACGCTCAATGGTTAAGCCGGTAAAAGAACCGCCGTGCGGACGGACGTCATACACCAGCCACTGGCTGTCCGGCGTCCAGACGTTAATGTTGGTCAGCTGGTGCCCGCGGGCATCAGCGGTAAGCTGTTTTTCCATGGCCGCGAGGCTCCTTCAGGGCAGGATCAGACGTTGAGTACGAATTTCTCAATGGCAAACGCCACGCCGTCTTCCATGTTGGTTTTGGTCACGAACTGGCTGACGGCTTTGACGCTGTCGAGCGCATTGCCCATCGCCACACCCGTTCCGGCGTATTCAAGCATCGCAATGTCGTTTTCCTGATCGCCGAGCGTCATCACGCTTTCACGCGCGATACCCAGTTTTTCGGTCAGGGTTTTCACGCCTTCGCCTTTATTCACGCGTTTATCCAGGATTTCGAGGAAATACGGCGAACTTTTCATGATGGTGTAGCGTTCTTTCGCTTCTGCCGGAAGCTGGCTGATAGCGCGATCCAGCAGTTCCGGATCATCAATCATCATCACTTTCGGGAAGGTCAGCGCCGGATCCATTTCTTCAGCAGGGCAGAATTGCAGCGGAATACCGGTGGTGAAAGATTCATGCACGCTGTATTTGCTGATATGACGGTTGGCGGTAAACAGGTCTGTTTTGGTCAGTGCGTGGAAGTGAACACCGAGCTGACGGGCCAGTTGTTCAAAGTAGTGATAATCTTCAATTCTGAGGGCTATTTCGGCGATCACGCTGCCATCTTTGGCATTATGCACCAGCGCACCGTTGTTGGTGATGCAGTAACACCCTTCCTGCTGTAAATCCAGTTCCATCAGATAACGCTGTACGCCAATAAAAGGACGGCCAGTCGCCAGAACGATTTGCACACCCTTTGCCCGTGCTTCTGACAACGCTTTTTTAACGGCAGGAGTGACTTCATGTTGCGGATTGAGCAACGTCCCGTCCATATCAATTGCAATTAATTCAATAGCCATAGCATCCTCAGAGTTTAAATAACCTGCTTCAATGCTAACGCGATTAGCCGCTGTAAAGCCAGCCGGAATGCGGGTCGCGTCAGACGAAAAAAAAGTCCGAAACGGTTTCCCGGTTCGGACTCTTTATCAGCTCAGACCCTTATCAGATATCGATATTGGCGGCTTTCAGGGCGTTCTCTTCGATAAAGGCGCGGCGCGGTTCAACCGCATCGCCCATCAGCGTCGTGAACAACTGGTCAGCGGCGATGGCATCCTTCACGGTCACACGTAACATGCGACGTTGCTCAGGATCCATGGTGGTTTCCCACAGCTGTTCAGGGTTCATTTCACCCAGACCTTTGTATCGCTGAATCGACAGACCACGACGGGACTCTTTCACCAGCCATTCCAGCGCCTGTTCGAAGCTGGTCACGGGCTGACGGCGTTCGCCACGTTCGATGAAGGCATCTTCTTCGATCAGGCCGCGCAGCTGTTCGCCCAGCGCACAGATTTTGCGGTATTCGCCGCCTTTGATGAAGTCGGCATCCAGATCGTAATCAGTATCAACACCGTGGGTGCGGATACGCAGAACCGGTTCGAACAGCTGATGTTCGCGGTTTTCACGCACGATCGCGCTGTAAGAACTGCCGTGCTGCTCTTTCTCGTTGAGACGCGCCACCAGCGATTCCATCCAGGCCTGCACTTTCGCCTGATCGGCCAGATCTGCACCCGGCAGGGTCGGCTGATAGATCAGGTTATTCAGCAGCGCACGCGGATAACGACGTTCCATGCGGCCAATCATTTTCTGCACGCTGTGATGTTCAGCGACCAGTTTCTCCAGCGGTTCACCCGCCAGGGCTGGCGCATGGGCGTTGGCGTGTAACGTTGCCCCGTCCATCGCAATGGAAATCTGATACTGATCCATCGCTTCGTCATCTTTAATGTACTGTTCCTGCTTGCCTTTTTTCACTTTGTACAATGGCGGCTGTGCGATAAACACGTGGCCACGTTCTACAATTTCAGGCATCTGACGGTAGAAGAATGTCAGCAACAGGGTACGGATGTGCGAACCATCGACGTCGGCATCGGTCATGATGATGATGCTGTGATAGCGCAGTTTGTCCGGGTTGTATTCGTCACGGCCAATGCCGCAACCGAGTGCTGTAATCAGCGTTGCCACTTCCTGAGAAGAGAGCATTTTGTCGAAGCGCGCTTTCTCAACGTTGAGGATTTTACCTTTCAACGGCAGAATCGCCTGGTTCTTACGGTTACGGCCTTGTTTTGCAGAGCCGCCCGCTGAGTCCCCTTCCACTAAGTACAGTTCGGAGTGAGCCGGGTCGCGTTCCTGACAGTCCGCCAGTTTGCCTGGCAAGCCAGCCAGGTCCAGCGCGCCTTTACGACGGGTCATTTCACGGGCTTTACGTGCTGCTTCACGGGCACGCGCTGCGTCGATGATTTTACCAACAACGATTTTGGCGTCTGACGGGTTTTCCATCAGGTAATCCACCAGCTTCTCGTTCATCAGCGTTTCAACCGCTGTTTTCACTTCAGAAGACACCAGTTTGTCTTTGGTCTGGGAAGAGAACTTAGGATCCGGCACCTTCACAGACACCACAGCAATCAGGCCTTCACGGGCATCGTCACCGGTGGCGCTGATTTTAGATTTTTTGCTGTAGCCTTCTTTATCCATGTACGCGTTCAGGGTACGGGTCATTGCCGAACGGAAACCGGCTAAGTGAGTCCCGCCATCGCGCTGTGGAATGTTGTTGGTGAAGCAGTAAATGTTTTCCTGGAAACCGTCGTTCCACTGCAACGCCACTTCAACGCCAATGTCATCTTTCACCGTGGAGAAATAGAACACGGTCGGATGGATTGGGGTTTTGTTTTTGTTCAGATATTCCACGAAAGCTTTGATACCGCCTTCATAATGGAAGTGATCGTTTTTACCATCACGTTTATCCAGCAGGCGGATGGCCACGCCGGAGTTCAGGAATGACAGTTCACGCAGGCGTTTCGCCAGAATGTCATACTCGAATTCAGTGTGATTGGTGAAGGTGTTGAAGCTTGGCCAGAAACGTACCGTGGTACCGGTCACGTCAGTATCGCCAATCACTTTCAGCGGATCCTGAGGTTCGCCATGCACGTAAGTCTGGGTGTGCACTTTGCCTTCGCGGCGGATAACCAGTTCCAGTTTTTCTGACAGGGCGTTAACGACGGAAACACCCACGCCATGCAGACCGCCGGAGACTTTATACGAGTTATCGTCAAATTTACCGCCGGCGTGAAGAACGGTCATGATGACCTGAGCAGCAGAAACGCCCTCTTCTTCATGAATACCGGTCGGAATGCCACGACCATCATCCTGTACGGACACAGAGTTATCCGCATGGATCGTGACCTGAATCTCTTTACAGTGGCCCGCGAGGGCTTCGTCGATAGCGTTGTCCACAACCTCGAATACCATGTGGTGCAGACCAGTGCCGTCATCGGTATCGCCGATATACATGCCGGGGCGCTTACGCACCGCGTCCAGCCCTTTTAATACCTTGATACTTGAGGAGTCATAAGAATTCGACATCAACGTTTCTCGCTCATTTTTAGTCCTGTGATAGAACGGCTATTTTACCTTGTTCCACGCGGAACATCTTGCCCTTTTCACCCATCATGTCGGTCACTTGCTCAGCGCTTATCGCACTGACAAAAACCTGTGCCTGGGTGGCTTTCAGGCGATCGGCCAGCAACCGACGTCGGTCGGCGTCCAGCTCAGAGGCAAAATCGTCAAGAAGATACAGGCAACGCCGCCCGCTCTGTCGGGTGAGAAACTCACCCTGCGCCAGTCTCAGCGCGCACATCAGTAACTTCAACTGCCCGCGGGACAGTAAATCTTCCACCGGCGTGCCGTCGGCACGAATGCGGAAATCCGCTTTATGCGGGCCTGATGCGGTATAAGTTAAGGCTCTGTCGCGCTCAAAATTACGCTCCAGCAACTCGCCGTACTCCGTTTCCTTGTCCCATCCACGCTGGAAAGAAAAACTGAGGGCGAATTCAGGCAGGAATTGCGCGCAGGTCGCACTGATATCAGCCGCGATCGCGTCGCTGTATGCTGCCCGCCATTCGCTAATGCGCTCGGCTAACGGGATCAGCTCCTGATCCCAGGCGCGAATTTGCGCATAACGACTCACCTGTCGCAGCGCGGCGTTGCGCTGCTTGAGTAACCGTCGCAGGTTGCTCCAGGCGATAAAAAAACCGGGGTCGTGATGAAAACAACCCCAGTCAATAAATGCCCGCCGGTACTTCGGCCCGCCATTAAGCAGGGTGAAGCCTTCGGGTGTGATCAATTGCATCGGCAGCATCTGTGCCAGCTCAGACACTTTGTGTCCGTCACTGCCATCAATGCGCACTTTACTGTCGCCCTGACGGCTTTTGCTCAGGCCAATCGACAACTCACGATCACCGCCGTCATCCACACGCGCATGGAGAACAAACTCCGGCTGATCGTGACGGATAACGCGTCCGGCCTGCAAACTGCGAAAAGCGCGGCCATGCCCCAGCGTATAGACCGCTTCGAGCACGCTGGTTTTACCGCTGCCATTGGGACCGACCAGAAAGTTAAAACCGGGCGACGGATCTAAATCCGCCGCCTCGATGTTGCGGAAATCTTTTATCAGTAAGCGCGTTAAGGCCATCTACATCCATTCCAGGGCGTCATCGTCGCAGCCAGTTTGCGTGCAGACAGCGCACAGCAAGCGGAGCGTACTCAGGTACGTGACATTGCGGGCACTGCCCAATCGCAAAATGACAAGTAAGATCGCCCGATCAGAGCCTCATCGGCATGACGACGTACGCCGCCGACTGACTGGCCGCGTCTTCGATCTGCACGCTGGAAACAGAGTCGGTCAGCAGCAGATTCACGTCTTCGCACTTGAGCGCATTGAGCACATCCAGCACGTAACTGACGTTAAAGCCGATTTCCATTTCGGTGCCTTCGTAGCCGACGTCCAGAATTTCTTCTGCTTCTTCCTGTTCCGGGTTATTCGCGGTGATTTTCAGCTGGTTATGGCTGACATACAAACGTACGCCACGGAATTTTTCATTGGACAGGATCGCTGCACGGGCAAACGCCTGTTTCAGCAAATCGCACCCGGCCTGCAGCGTTTTATCCGGATTTTTCGGCAATACGCGGCGATAATCAGGGAAACGACCGTCAACCAGTTTGGACGTAAAGATAAAGTCGCCGACGTGAGCACGGATATTGTTGCTGCCGATTTGCAGCTGCAATGTGGTGTCACCGCCATCCAGCAGACGCACCAGTTCCATCACGCCTTTACGCGGCACGATGACCGAATGCGAAGGCAGCGACTGGCCGATCGGCATAGAACATACCGCCAGACGGTGGCCGTCAGTGGCAACAGTACGCAGTTCTTCACCTTCGGTTTCGAACAGCATGCCGTTTAAATAATAACGCACGTCCTGATGTGCCATCGAGAACTGCGTGGCTTCGATCAGACGTTTCAACGTGGCTTGCGGCAGGGTGAATTCTACTTCGCTTTGCCAGTCGTCGAGATTAGGGAAATCTGTCGCCGGCAGGGTCGACAGCGAGAAACGGCTGCGGCCTGATTTTACCAGCATGCGGTCGCCGTCGAGAGCGACGGAAATTTCCGCGCCTTCGGGCAATCCACGGCAGATATCAAAGAATTTACGCGCCGGTACCGTGGTGGCACCCGCTTCATGTGGCTGAGACAGCGCGACTTTCGCCACCATCTCCATTTCCAAATCCGTCCCGGTCAGCGACAGCGCGCCATCCGTCACCTGTAATAACAGGTTACCCAGAATAGGCAACGTAGGTCGTCCACCCAGCGGGCTACTGACCTGTTGCAGTGGTTTCAGCAAATGCTCACGTTCAACAATAAATTTCATAGCGCTAGGAAGATAATGTTCTGATTAAGTTGGAGAAATCTTCTTTGATGTCGTGACTTTCTTCACGCAACTGCTCGATTTTACGGCAGGCGTGCAACACCGTGGTATGGTCCCGACCACCGAACGCATCGCCGATTTCTGGCAGGCTGTGGTTGGTCAGCTCTTTCGCCAGCGCCATCGCCATCTGGCGTGGGCGGGCTACCGAACGGGAGCGCCGTTTGGAAAGCAGGTCAGCGACCTTGATTTTATAATATTCGGCCACTGTTTTCTGAATATTATCAATAGTGACCAGCTTCTCCTGAAGCGCTAACAAATCGCGCAACGCTTCACGAACGAAGTCGATGGTGATCGCACGGCCGGTAAAGTTGGCATTGGCGATCACGCGGTTCAGTGCGCCTTCAAGCTCACGCACATTGGAACGCAGACGTTTAGCAATAAAGAAGGCCACTTCGCCCGGCAGACGGATATCGTTCTCGTCGGCCTTTTTCATCAGGATCGCTACGCGGGTTTCTAATTCAGGCGGCTCGATCGCCACCGTTAAACCCCAGCCGAAACGCGATTTCAGACGATCTTCTACACCGTTGATCTCTTTTGGATAACGATCCGAGGTCAGGATGATCTGCTGATTGCCTTCCAGCAGGGCATTAAAGGTGTGGAAGAACTCTTCCTGTGAACGCTCTTTATTGGCAAAGAACTGGATGTCATCGATGAGCAACGCATCGACAGAACGGTAATAGCGTTTGAACTCTTCAATGGCGTTGTTTTGCAGGGCTTTGACCATGTCCTGAACAAAACGCTCGGAGTGCATGTACACCACTTTGGCATTGGCTTTGCGCGCCATGATGCCGTTACCGACCGCATGCAATAAGTGGGTTTTACCCAGGCCGGTGCCACCATAAAGGAAGAGCGGGTTGTATGCGCCACCCGGATTATCCGCCACCTGACGCGCCGCCGCGCGGGCCAGCTGGTTGGATTTACCTTCTACGAAGTTATCAAAGGTATGTTTCGGGTTGACGTTAGAGCGATAAGACAGCTCGGGCTGAACCGGTGAGCTGTCCCAGCTTGGACGGGAAGGCGCCAGACGTGGGATCGCAGGCGCAGCCTGTGAACTGACACTGGCCGCGACAGGCTGGCTGACGCGTTGGATCACCGGCTTGCTGCCGACTTCAAATCGCAGCAACGGTGCATCCGTGCCGCAGAAATCGTTAAGCAAGCCGTTAATATTGTTTAGGTATTTGTCACGAACCCAATCCAGGACAAAACGATTCGGGGCGTACAGCGCCAGCGTATTGTCGTTGAGTTCCGCCTGCAGGGGGCGTATCCACATACTGAATTCTGTGGCAGGTAGTTCATCCTGCAAACGGGCAAGACATTGCTGCCAAAGCGAAAGTGACACGGCGGACTCCACTCGAACAAGTATCAAAAAAGAAAAGGATCAGGATATTTTTTAAATCATGATTTTTGGCACACGTTCCGCCCGGCAATGGGGGAAATTTCTCTCACCACCCTGTCAGTGGCGTAAAGTCACGTGCGAACCGCTTTTTACGGTTTGTGTCGATCACTTCCCTGCTGGGATCGCGATCGGAATGGCGGATCATAACGCAATCCGGCACAGAGATCCTCCCCTTCCTGACAGTTTAGATCCTTTTTATCCACAGGCAGCGATCGGCAAGTGGGTAAGCTTAGCCGATCCTTTTTAAATTAGGCGATGTAATCATCACTCTGGTGAAAAAATAGGAGTCCGCTGAGCTAAATTTCATCACATTGCGAGAAAGATCTCATGCCTGTGGATAAGGATCAGTCGAGGATCCTTGCGATTTATGGCGGAGTCCGTATAATCCTCAGCCCTACGTGTGAAGCCTGTGTTCCTGATGGTCATAACCAGATGGATATTGCGGTGTGACCACGGGCAATTCTGGTAAACACTTGAACCATTTCTGGCAATGTAAATTGACTCAGGACTGTACAGTTATTACAATCCCGCTTCTTTATATGTTGCGACAAAGGCACCGGTCGTTTTTTCGCCGAAATGTCTTCGCGTTTACTGATCAGTAATAATTTAAGTTTAGGTAGAAATCGCCATGAAACGCACTTTCCAACCGTCCGTATTGAAGCGCAACCGTAGCCACGGCTTCCGTGCTCGTATGGCCACCAAAAATGGTCGTCAGGTTCTGGCTCGCCGTCGTGCGAAAGGCCGTACCCGTCTGTCAGCTTCTAAGTAATAAAAGCTAACCTATTTAGTGGTTAAGCTCGCTTTTCCCAGGGAGTTACGTTTGTTAACTCCCCGTCATTTCACTTTCGTCTTCCAGCAGCCACAACGGGCTGGCACGCCGCAAATCACGATACTCGGCCGCCTGAACGAGCTGGGGCATCCCCGCATCGGTCTCACCGTCGCAAAAAAACACGTCAAACGCGCACATGAACGCAATCGGATTAAACGCCTAACCCGCGAAAGTTTCCGGTTGAATCAGCACACGCTGCCGTCGATGGATTTTGTGGTGGTCGCCAAGAAGGGTGTCGCCGATTTAGATAATCGCGCGCTGACGGAAGCGTTGGAGAAATTATGGCGTCGACATTGCCGACAGGCTCCCGCATCCTGATAAAGCTGATACGTGGTTATCAGTTATTCATCAGTCCGTTGCTCGGGCCACATTGCCGCTTTCGACCAACCTGCTCTCAATACGGTATTGAAGCAATTGGTCGTTTTGGCATGTTAAAAGGCAGTTGGTTGACTTTGAAACGCGTATTAAAATGCCATCCTTTGAACCCAGGTGGTGATGACCCCGTACCGCCGAAAACCGACAATAACAGAGAACACTAACGATGGATTCGCAACGCAATCTTTTCCTCATCGCTCTGCTGTTCGTGTCTTTCATGATCTGGCAGGCATGGCAAACGGACCACGCTCCGCAACCGGCCAACCAGACCACGCAACAGACTGCGAACACTGCAAACGGTGATGCTGCTAATCAGGCTGTTCCTGATAGCGGACAGGGCAAATTAATTACAGTTAACAGTGATGTGCTGTCATTAACGATCAACACCCGTGGTGGCGACATTGAGCAGGCTCTGCTGAAGGCGTACCCGACGACTTTAGGCTCTGACCAGCCTTTCCAGTTACTGGAAACCACTCCTAATTTCCTCTATCAGGCGCAAAGCGGCCTGACAGGCAAAAACGGTCCAGACAATCCGGCTAACGGCGAACGCCCTCTGTTCCAGGCGAGCTCCGATACCTTCACAATGGCTGAAGGCCAGTCTGAACTGCGCATTCCGATGACTTACACGGCGGCAAACGGTGCGATTTACACCAAAACCTTCGTGATCAAACGTGGCTCTTACGCGGTAAACGTTGAATACAACATCAACAACACCACGGCAGCCCCGCTTGAACTGACCATGTTTGGCCAGCTGAAACAAACCACCGAATTGCCTAAGCACCGTGATACCGGCAGCAATAACTTTGCTCTGCACACGTTCCGCGGCGCGGCATACTCCTCAAGTGATGATAAATATCAGAAGTACGCGTTCGATAAGAGCGAAGCGCTGAATGTCACCACTCAGGGCGGTTGGGTTGCGATGTTGCAGCAGTACTTTGCTACCGCGTGGATCCCGTCTGCGAAAGACACCAATACCTTCTTCACGACCACCAATAACGGTATCTCAACGATTGGCTTTAAAGGCACGCCGTTTACCGTTGCACCAGGTGCGCAGCAACAAGTTGCGTCTATCCTGTGGGTTGGCCCGGAAATTCAGGACAAGATGGCCGCTATCGCGCCTCACCTGGATCTGACGGTTGACTACGGTTGGTTGTGGTTCATCTCTCAGCCACTGTTCAAACTGTTGAAATTCATTCAAGGGTTTGTCGGTAACTGGGGCTTCTCGATCATCGTAATCACCTTTATTGTCCGCGGTATCATGTACCCACTGACCCGCGCACAGTACACGTCGATGGCGAAAATGCGTATGCTGCAGCCGAAACTGGCCGCCATGCGTGAACGTATCGGTGATGACAAACAGCGCATGAGTCAGGAAATGATGGCGCTGTATAAGTCTGAGAAAGTGAACCCGTTGGGGGGTTGTCTGCCGCTGGTTATTCAGATGCCAATCTTCCTGGCACTGTATTACATGCTGTCTGGTTCCATTGAATTGCGCCATGCGCCATTTATCCTGTGGATCCATGACCTGTCAGCGCAAGACCCGTACTACATTCTGCCGGTTCTGATGGGTATCACGATGTTCTTCATCCAGAAGATGTCGCCGACCACCGTCACTGACCCGATGCAACAGAAGATCATGACCTTCATGCCGGTCATCTTCACCGTGTTCTTCCTGTGGTTCCCGTCCGGTCTGGTGGTGTACTACATCGTCAGTAACCTGGTCACCATTCTCCAGCAGCAGCTGATTTATCGCGGGCTGGAAAAACGTGGCCTGCATAGCCGCGACAAGAAAAAGTCATAAGTGAATGTCAGGGCGGCTTTCGTCCTGACCGCTAAACTTGATGATTAAAGACAAAGGCGGTCATTTGACCGCCTTTTGCATATCCGTAAAAAGACCAACAGAGATCATTGCTATGAGCACCTCAGATACCATTATTGCCCAGGCAACCCCACCCGGCCGCGGTGGTGTGGGCATTTTGCGCATTTCCGGCCGGGCGGCGCGTGATGTGGCACAGGCTGTCTTAGGTAAACTGCCGAAACCACGTTATGCCGATTATCTGCCATTTCAGGATGCCGATGGCAGCACGCTGGATCAGGGCATCGCGCTGTGGTTCCCCGGCCCGAATTCCTTTACCGGTGAAGACGTGCTTGAGTTGCAGGGCCACGGCGGGCCGGTGATCCTGGATTTACTGCTCAAACGCATTATCGCGCTGGAAAACGTGCGTATTGCGCGTCCGGGCGAATTCTCTGAACGGGCATTCCTCAACGACAAACTCGATCTGGCACAGGCTGAAGCGATTGCTGACCTTATCGACGCCAGTTCCGAGCAAGCCGCACGGTCTGCGGTTAACTCCTTACAGGGCGCTTTCTCGAACCGTATTCATCATCTGGTGGAAGCACTCACTCACCTGCGGATCTTCGTCGAAGCGGCAATCGACTTCCCCGATGAGGAAATCGACTTCCTGTCCGACGGCAAAATCGAAGCGCAACTGAATACCGTGATGGGCGATCTCGACGCCGTACGTGCCGAAGCACGTCAGGGCAGCCTGCTGCGCGAAGGGATGAAAGTGGTGATTGCCGGTCGTCCGAACGCCGGTAAATCGAGCCTGCTGAACGCGCTGGCAGGCCGTGAAGCGGCAATCGTCACCGATATTGCGGGCACCACGCGCGACGTTTTACGCGAACACATCCATCTCGACGGCATGCCGTTGCACATCATCGACACCGCTGGGTTACGTGAAGCCAGCGACGAAGTAGAGCGTATTGGTATCGAACGTGCGTGGAATGAGATCGAACAGGCGGATTTAGTGCTGTTTATGGTCGACGGCACCACCACGGCGGCCACCGAGCCGGCAGACATCTGGCCAGAATTTATGGCCCGCCTGCCTGCGACGTTGCCGATTGTCGTTGTGCGGAATAAAGCCGATATCACCGGCGAAGCCCTGGGACAAACGGAAGTGAATGGTCACTCACTTATTCGTCTGTCTGCCCGTACGGGCGATGGCGTGGATCTGCTGCGCGATCATCTGAAACAGGTGATGGGCTTCAACCATAATATGGAAGGCGGATTCCTCGCCCGTCGCCGTCACCTGCAGGCGCTGGAACAGGCCGCACAGCATCTGGTTCAGGGCAAAGATCAGTTGCTGGGTGCATGGGCAGGTGAATTGCTGGCAGAAGAATTGCGCCTGGCACAGCAATCGCTGAGCGAAATCACCGGCGAATTTACGTCTGATGATTTGCTGGGGCGGATTTTCTCCAGCTTCTGTATCGGTAAATAATCAGCCCTTCGCCACCAACAAAACCCACATTACCCAATGTGGGTTTTTTATTGGATTCAACAGATTACGCCTTACCAGACTTTATAAACGCGCCCGGTTTGCGCACCTTCCACACTGCGACGATAGGCTTTTGCCACACGCGCTGCCGGTGCCGCCTCAAAGCCGGGGAAGAACGGGCCGTAAGCTTTCAGTGACTCTTCCACCACGGTCGGGCTGACCACGTTGATGCGAATCCCCCGGGGCAGTTCAATCGCCGCGCCACGGACAAAACCTTCCACTGCCGCGTTCACTGTGGTGGCGTTTGCTCCCTGACGGATAGGTTCATCCGCAATAATGCCGCTGGTCAGCGTGATCGACCCGCCGTCGTTCAGGAATGACTGACCGATCAGCGCAATGCGTACCTGCCCCAGTAATTTGTCCTGTAATCCGCTGTTGAACTGTTCTGCCGTCATTTCAGTCAGCGGGCCAAAGTGCAGGCTGCCGGTGGTGGCGATAATCGCATCGACATTTCCCGTGTTGCGGAAAAGCGTTTTCACGCTGTTTTCGTCAGTGATATCGACCTGAAAATCGCCCCGGTTTTTGCCTGCGGTGATGATTTCATGGTCTGCGCCAAACTCCCGAATCACCGCCTGACCTAATGTGCCTGTACCGCCAATCACTAAAATTTTCATCACAGATCCCTCAACGTTGGTTTGTCAGATCATCTTTCACCAAACTGAGGGTTAGATATAGACTCATATTCTTCGTTCTGTTCTAACTCAGGGTTTGTAATGTGGATAAGCTGCGGAATATCGAAGTCTTTGTCAGCGTAGTCGAAACCGGAAATTTCAGTGCTGCGGCAGAAAAACTGGGGATCTCGGCGGTGATGGTCGGTAAACACATTCAGCAACTGGAAAAGCATCTGAATGCTCGCCTGTTGCAGCGCACCACCCGCAGGCAAAGCCTGACCGATGCCGGCGAAGTGCTTTATGAAAACGGCAAACGGGTGCTGGATCAGATGAAATTCACCGAAAGCGCAATGGAAAGCCTGCAAAGCGTGCCGACCGGGCTGCTGCGGGTCAGCGCGCCGGTATCGCTGGGTTCCAGCGTCGTGGCACCGATGCTGGCCCGTTACCTGCAAAAACATCCTGAAGTGAACGTGGAACTGATACTGAGTAACGCCCGGGTCGATTTGATCGGCGAAGGTTTTGACGCGGCGATCCGTATCGGTGAGATCGGCGATGACCGGCTGGTCGCAAAGCCGCTGAAGCCTTATGAAATGGTGATCTGTGCGTCTCCGTCCTATTTGCAACAGTTTGGCACGCCCGTTTCACCGGACGATCTGAAAACGCACCCGTGTCTGGTGCATACCGTCTGGAATCAGAGCGAAGGCTGGCAACTGGCGAATGCAGAACGCACCACGTCGGCGTGGCCGGTGAACAGCCGGTATGTCTCCAACGACGGCCATGCGTTGCGTGCCGCCGCACTGGAAGGCGCCGGTTTGTTATTGCAGCCCAAAGTATTGCTGGCACAAGACATCGCCAGCGGGAAGCTGATCCCGGTGCTTGAACCTTTTATTCCTCAACCACGGGCCGTGCATCTGGTGTATCTGCCTGATTTCAGGCCGCGCGCCAAGCTCAACAGCCTGATTAACTTCATGACTGAACACGCCTTTTACTGAGTTATGCCGCAAAATGAAAAGCGGTAAGTGATCGCTCACTTACCGTTCAATTAAATCAAATTTAGTCGGACATGATCAGAGTTTAAATCCGGCGACCACGGTTTCCAGCTGAACGGTCTGATCCTGCATCGCCTGCGCGGCAGCAGACACCTGTTCGACCAGCGCGGCATTCTGCTGGGTGGCGTTATCCAGCTGAGTGATCGCAACGTTGACCTGCTCGATACCCAGACTTTGCTCCTGGCTGGAAGACATGATCTCGTTCATCAGCGTCGCCACGTTATTTACGCCGCCCATGACTTCATCCATTGTCGTTCCCGCCGTCGCCACCAGCTCGCTGCCGGTGGAAATATCCGCGACGGAATCCTCAATCAGCTTTTTGATTTCCCGCGCGGAGGTAGCCGAACGCTGCGCCAGACTGCGCACTTCGGAGGCCACCACGGCGAAACCGCGCCCCTGCTCGCCTGCACGGGCCGCTTCAACCGCCGCATTCAGCGCCAGAATGTTGGTCTGGAAAGCGATGCCGTCGATCACACTGATAATATCGACAATCTTATGCGAAGAACGGGTGATAGAGCCCATGGTATCCACGACCTGTTTCACCACTTCCGAGCCTTTCTCGGCCACAGCCGAGGCATCGCGCGCCAGCTGATTGGCCCCCTCCGCATTGGCGGCGTTCTGTTTCACGGTGCTGGTCAGCTGTTCCATTGACGCCGCCGTTTCCACAATCGAACTGGCCTGTTCCTCGGTACGCGCCGAGAGATCCAGATTACCGCTGGCAATCTGGCGTGAAGCCGAGGTGATTGCCAGACTGCTGTCGCCGACCTGACGGAGAATGGATTGCAGGAATGACAGGAAACTGTTGAAGCTCTGGTTGATCTGATTGAACTCGGGACTGCGGCTTTCCGGCAGACGCTGGGTTAAATCCGCGCCGCCAGCTGAAAGCTGCGCGATGTTTTTGTTCAGTGCCGCCAGCTGACGCATGAAAATTTTGATTGCCGCAATCAGGACGATCAGCAGCAGCAAGACCATCGGGATCTGCACCAGCCCCAGACTCGCAAGGATGCTGTGACTGCGCGCCAGCAACTGGCTGGTGGGCATATCCGTGGCGATGAACCATGGCCCCTGAATGTTGCTCATAAACATCGTGTGCGACGTGCCGTCGTTATCGTAATCCGCCACCAGACTGGCCTGACCGTTGATCTGATCCAGACTTTTACGGATTTGTATGGCCAGCGGGGAGGTTTCGCCCAGTGAAGCCAGCTTCGGCAGTTTTTCATCACCGGAATGGCTGGTGCCGACGATGGTGCCGTCTTTCTCCACGATATAAATTTTCGCGTTAACCTTTTTCTCCATTTCCGTCACCAGCTGGTTAAAGAACCCCAGCGTGACATCGATGGTGGCGACGCCCCATTGTTTGTCGCCTTTATAAATCGGCATCGCACAGTTGGTGCGTGGCTGGGTGCTGGCGTCATCGAAATAGGCCGGAGCCCAGACACACTGGCCCTTTTCCCCTTTTGACGCCGCCATATACCAGGACTGATCGAAATAGTTTGGCGATTCAGCGCTGTTCCAGAACGTATTGACCGTCAGCTGATTGTTATTATTACGGGCAAAGAAGGTACTGAATTTAATTTTGGCCGGATCACGCTGGTTGGGCAGCGGCCAGATCCCCCCACCGAACACCGCCGCATCCCCGTACTGATCGACCAGCGCCGGAAGCAAACGATCGATACTGTCGCTGTCCATTTGTGCGACAGTCTGGGTGATGGTACGGACCTGAGACTCGACTTTATTCAGACGGTCATTAATCGCGACCGCCACATCATCCACCTGATTGGCAACCAGATTGCTTTCTGTCTGTTTCAGTTGGGGGGCGATATACACCTGGATCACGATAAGCGTAACGATGACCAGCACAATAAAAAACAAGCTGATCAATGCGATAAAGCGGGATTGCGTTGTTTTTAACATTTTAGGGTACTCACAGGCAAAGCAGCGAGATCGCTGCTTAACTAGTAACGGCATATTCTGACGTTTCTTTATGTTGCTATAGTAGATATATCTGGTGTGCAGATCATATGAGTGAAAAACCAGAACATCATGCCGATGAGATTTTTTCTCAACAAGGGATTAAGACTGTGATTACTTTCACTTTATGGTTATGAAAAACTTTCTGAAAAGTGAAAAAAGTGTGCTGTGATGCGGGTTTTAAGCGGTTTTTAATGATTTCTCTTAATGTTATTCTTTCTGACAACAGAGAGAATATGTACGAACCATTAATCATGGAGTGAACAATGGCGTGCCATTTTGCAAGATGGGCTTTGACGGATGCCGAACCGGATACCCACCGGTTGCCCGGAGATATCGTCATTTCCGCGAGACACCTTTCCGAAAAACAGCGACGACGTTTTCTCAACGGCCGTGTCCTGCTGGCAGAAATGATTTTCTACCTGTACGGCATTGCCGAGCTGCCGAACGTGATCACTTTACCCAGTGGTCGCCCGAGTTTTGAATCGCCCGATCTGCCTGATTTCAGCCTTGCGTATGCGGGAAGCACCGTTGGGGTATTGATCAGCAGTGAAGGGAAAGTCGGTCTGGATCTCGAAATCATTCATGCCCGCAGTGCGCTGATCAATCCGCAACAACAGTTACAGCTTTCTGCGGTAGAAAAAACCTGGATTGCCATGCAATCCGATCCGGTGGAATCCTCGCTGCAACTGTGGTGTATCCGCCAGAGCATGCTGAAAATGTCCGGCCTGAACGATCCCGGCCCGCTGACGCTCAGCCTGAATCCGGCCTCAGGCCGTTTGCGATCCACCGTCACACCGGAGGCGCAGGTGATGAGCGACATTGAAGGGTCGATTACCTGGGCATGTGCGCAATCGCCGTCGATTATCCGTTTGCAGTGCTGGCGCTACGAACCCGAAAATGGCTTCACCCGCACGCAAACCCTGTCCACCGACCAGCAATCTGAATCGCCTCACTTCATGAAGTTCGTCAGCCTGCCGCCAGCCAAATAAATCACGAACATCTCATCCATAACAGGAGTTATTCATGTCAGCTCAACCACTGAAGTTTGTCACACTGTTAGGTAGTCTTCGTAAAGCGTCGTACAACGGGATGGTCGCCCGCACCTTGCCGAAAGTGGCACCGGAAGGCGTCAGCATTGACGCGCTGCCTTCCATCGGTACATTGCCCCTGTACGATGCGGATATTCAGCAGGAAGAGGGCTTTCCGGCCGATATCGAGGCTATCGCGGAGCAGATCCGTCAGGCAGACGGCGTGATTATCGTGACACCGGAATATAACTACTCCGTTCCGGGCGGCCTGAAAAATGCGATCGACTGGATTTCCCGCCTGCCTGATCAGCCTCTGGCCGGTAAACCGGTGTTGATCCAGACCAGTTCCATGGGGCCGGTCGGCGGCGCGCGCTGTCAGTACCATCTGCGTCAGATCCTGGTGTTCCTTGATGCGATGGTAATGAACAAACCTGAATTTATGGGCGGCGTGATCCAGAATAAAGTGGATGACCAAATCGGCGAAGTGATCGACCAGGGCACGCTCGATTTCCTGCGTGGGCAGCTGACCGCCTTTGCGGACTACACCCGCCGCGTCACCCCGTAATTCAGCCCGTCAGAAAAGCAAACAGCCCGCAAATGCGGGCTGTTTTTTTGGTATTTTGATGACCGGTTAGTGCCCGTCAACAAATGCGATTTTTAGCACAAACAACAGGGCAACCACCACCACGCACGGGCTGATTTCTTTCCAGCGGCCGGTACCCAGTTTCATCACCACGTAAGAAATGAAACCCAGCGCGATACCTTCGGTGATCGAGAAGCTGAACGGCATCATTACCGCAGTCACGAACGCCGGAACCGCTTCGGTCAGGTCATCCCAGGAAACTCGCGCCAGACTGGAAGTCATCAGCACGCCGACATAAATCAGCGCACCGGCCGCCGCGTATTCCGGCACCATCCCCGCCAGCGGGGAAATGAAGATCACCAGCAGGAACAGCAAACCGGTTACTACCGCCGTCAGGCCGGTACGACCGCCCACGGAAACGCCGGAGGTGCTTTCAATGTACGCGCCCACCGATGAAGTGCCGATAAATGCCCCCGCTACGGAAGACACGCTGTCAACGTACAGCGCCTGTTTCATCTGCGGGAACTTGCCCTGGGCATCAGCCAGACCGGCTTTATCGGTCACACCAATCAGCGTGCCGGAGGAGTCAAACAGGTTCACCAGCATGAAGGAGAAAATAACGCCCGCCAGACCGATGTTCAGCGCGCCTTTCAAATCCACCTGACCGACAACCGTGGTGATGCTCGGCGGCATCGACCAGAAACCGGTGTAATGCACGTCACCAATCATCAGGCCAATCACAGTGGTGACAATAATCGACACCAGCACAGAGGCGTGGAAGTTACGCGACGCCAGAACGGCAATAATGAAGAAGCCGAGCACGCCCAGCAGCACATTGTGCGAGGTCAGGTTACCGATAGTGACGATGGTGTCAGGGTTCGGGACAATAATGCCGGCGTTTTTCAGCCCCATCATGCCGATAAACAGCCCGATACCGGCGGTGATGCCCACACGCAGGCTGACCGGAATATTGGCAATCATCCAGTAGCGGATACGGAAAATGGTCAGCAGCAGCAAACCCACGGCACCCCAAAATATCGCGCCCATCCCGATCTGCCATGAAACACCCATCGCGCCCACGACCACAAACGCAAAGAACGCATTCAGGCCCATCGCCGGTGCCAGAGCGACCGGCAGGTTGGCGATCACGCCCATCAGAATGCTGCCGAACGCGGCAATCAGACAGGTAGTCACAAAGACGGCCTGTTTATCCATGCCTGCGACACCCAGAATCTGCGGGTTCACGAAGACGATGTAGACCATGGTCAGGAAGGTGGTTAAACCGGCGATAGTTTCTGTGCGGACGGTGGTGCCATGCTGCGTCAGTTTAAACAGACGTTCGGCCAGACCTTTACCCGCAGTCGCATTGCTCTGTGGTGTGCTCATTGGTGAGTTCCAAAATGGGGGAAAAACAATCGGGGGGTATCCTAAGGATTTTAGCCGGAAAGCGCCAGCACTGGATGTATGGGATTAAATCTATCGTTCGGGTACAGTGCCATAACGCACACCAATAGATGAACCACTCACACGGAGGAAGTATGTCACAGGTAAAATGTGTCTTTTTTGATTGCGACGGTACGCTGGTGGACAGTGAATTGTTGTGTTGCGAAGCCTATGTCGAGATGTTTGCCCATTTTGGTGTGACGGTCTCTTTCGATGAAATGTACAAAAAATACAAAGGCGTAAAGCTGTACGAAATTATCGCCATCATCAATAAAGAGCAGGGGATCGACGTGCCGAAAGAAGACATGGAAGGGGTGTTCCGCCAGCACGTCGCACGGTTGTTTGACAGCAAACTTGAGCCGATTGACGGCGCACGCGAATTACTGGAACAAATCACCGTGCCGATGTGCGTGGTCTCTAACGGCCCGGTCACCAAAATGCAGCATTCCCTCGGACTGACCGGGTTGCTGCCCTTTATGGGCGATAAGTTATTCAGTGGCTACGATTTGCAGCGCTGGAAGCCCGATCCCGCCGTGTTGTATAAAGCCGCCGAGGTCATGAACGTGCCGGTGGAAAACTGCATTCTGGTGGAAGATTCCGTGGCGGGCGCACAGGCCGGGATCACCGCAGGCATCCCGGTCTTTTACTATTGCGCCGATCCGCACAATCCCCCGCTGGATCACCCGCTGGTCACGACGTTCCACGACCTGCGTGAACTGCCGGGGATCTGGCGGGAGATGGGGTATCAGATCACGGGTTAAGGGTTTTTTCGTACGCCTGCATCCGCTTTTCCAGTTCCGTCAGGGAGCGCAGGCCATCCGCCAGCGGCAGGGTTTTATCGTTGAAGATTTCCAGTGACCACGGGCCGGTGAATCCTTTACGGTTCAGCGTGCTGACGAAATCCACCAGCGGTAAATCGCCCTGCCCCGGATAACAGCGGTAGCTGCGGCTCCACTGCTGCACATTCATGTCTTTAAACGGCGCATCAGCCAGTTGCAGGAAGCTGATTTTCTCCAGAGGCACCTCATCCAGCCGGTCGAGGTTATCGCCCACCGCCAGAATATGAAAGCTGTCGAGCACGATACCCAGCGCCGGGCTGTTGACCTCCCTTACGCGATCCCACGCCTGCCGGTAACGGTTGATGTGTTTCCCCCACGCCAGCGCTTCAAAACCGATGCGGATGTCATAGGGCTGCGCCATGTCGGCCAGCGCCGCGAGATCGGCAATCTGCACATCCCGCTCCGGCGAACTGTCGGGATCGGTGTTACTGCACACCAGCAAATGGTCGCAACCCAGTTCACTCATCAGATCAAACTGGCGACGGGCGCGGGCCAGTTTCTCAACCCGCCGCGGAGGGGGCACCCCTTCGACATCCCGGAAAGGTTGCAGCAGAAAAATACGTAAGCCGAGGGAATCGGCCAGATTACGGATAGCCGTCGGTTTGACCGGACTTTTAAGCAAATCATCTTCGAATATTTCCACGCCATCAAATCCCGCAGCGGCTATCGCTGTGAGTTTTTCGGGCAAGGTTCCTGGTACTGAAACTGTCGCAATCGAACGTAACCGGGTGGTGTCAGGCAAAATAGCGTCCTTTTCGTCAGGTTTCGATACTAACAGTAGTGGACTCTGGCAGAGCGTTCGTCAAGTGTTGTAGGCTTACGGATATGCACAGATTGTAACTGAGCGAATCAATGGTTACTCTCTGTGGCGTGAATGAGGTTAATGATGAGGATAAGACGCTGAGCAGCCAAAGTTCCCCGGCGCCGGGACGTAAAAATGATCCGATAGGGCTCAAACAACGCATTTTCGACAGCGCGCTGGCTGAATTCGCTGAATCCGGCCTGATGGGCGCGCGCATGGAAAACATCGCCTCCAATGCCAGCACCACGAAACGTATGGTGGTCTATCACTATAAGACCAAAGAAGCCCTGTACATGCTGGTTCTGGAGCACGTTTATCGCGGTATTCGTCAGCACGAGCTGGA
The DNA here is from genome assembly GCF_004330295.1 of Rahnella victoriana. Classification (GTDB taxonomy): domain Bacteria; phylum Pseudomonadota; class Gammaproteobacteria; order Enterobacterales; family Enterobacteriaceae; genus Rahnella; species Rahnella victoriana. Next base: position 33,956 of record NZ_SJOJ01000015.1, on the reverse strand, counting down.
GCTGGACTTGTCTTCATTCCCGCCCGCCGAAGCGATCGTCAAACTGGTGGAAGCCAGTTTTGATTTTCACGTCTCGCATCCGGAATTTATCCGGATTGTCTCGACGGAAAACATGCTGCGCGGCCGCTTTATCCGTCAGTCCACCAGCATCCGTGAAATTAACAAAACGGCCTTAACGCTGCTGGAAGACATTCTCGCGCGCGGTAAGCAAAGCCATCTGTTTAAGGATGACGCGCAGGCGCGTGACGTGCACCGGCTGATCAGCAGTCTGTGTGTGCATCAGGTCGCCAACCAGTATACGTTTGGCGCATTGTTTGAAAATCCGGATGAAGTGGATTTACAGGTCGCACATTACCGCCAGTTGGCGGTACAGGTCGCACTGCGCTATGTCATGAAGTAAGGGTGTTGACCGGACGCTGTTATAGAGCGGATAGCAAAAAGGCCTCGTAAGAGGCCTTTTTTGTCGCTGAATATCAAAGATTTTTTATTCTTTATCCGCGTCGCCTTTGCCGTCGGTCAGCAATTTGTCCAGCGCATCGCCGCCCACATGACGGAAATCCTGGCCTTTGACGAAGTAGAAAATGAATTCGCAAATATTCTGGCAACGGTCGCCGATACGCTCGATAGAACGCGCGCAGAACAACGCGGTCAGCACGCTGGGAATGGTGCGCGGATCTTCCATCATGTAGGTCATCAGCTGGCGCACAATGCCTTCATATTCCTGATCCACTTTCTTGTCTTCACGGTAAATACGTACCGCTTCGTCAAGATCCATACGCGCAAAGGCATCCAGCACATCATGCAGCATCTGCACGGTGTGGCGGCCAAGCGACTCCAGACTCACCAGCAAAGGCTGGTGCAGGTGCGAGAATTTTTCCAGCGCCGTACGGCAGATTTTATCCGCCACGTCGCCGATACGTTCCAGCTCAGAAATGGTTTTGATGATCGCCATGACTAAACGCAGGTCGCTGGCGGTCGGCTGGCGCTTGGCAATAATGCGCACGCAGGCTTCGTCGATCGCCACTTCCATCATGTTCACTTTGTCATCGCCCTGAATGACCTGCTGTGCCAGTTCCGCATCCTGATTGTGCATGGCGGTGATGGCATCTGTCAGTTGCTGCTCAACCAGGCCACCCATCGCCAGAACCTGCGTACGGATATGCTCCAGCTCGGCATTGAACTGGCCGGATATATGTTTGTTTAAGTTCAGGTTGTCCATTGTTCTTACCTCAACCGTAGCGGCCAGTAATGTAATCTTCAGTCTGTTTGCGCGCTGGTGACGTGAACAGCGAGTCAGTGTCGCTGTATTCGATCAGTTCGCCCAGATACATAAACGCAGTGCGATCTGAACAACGCGCAGCCTGCTGCATGTTGTGAGTCACGATCACCACGGTGTAATCAGATTTTAGCTCGGTGATCAGCTCTTCGATACGGCCGGTAGAGATCGGATCCAGCGCGGAGCACGGTTCATCGAGCAGCAGAACGTCAGGGCGGATCGCAATACCCCGTGCGATACACAGACGCTGTTGCTGACCGCCGGACAGGCTGTAACCGCTCTGGTGCAGCTTGTCTTTGGATTCATTCCACAACGCGGCTTTGGTCAGCGCCCATTGCACACGCTCATCCATATCGGTGCGGGAAAGTTTTTCAAACAGACGGACACCGAAAGCGATGTTGTCGTAAATCGACATCGGGAATGGCGTCGGTTTCTGGAAGACCATGCCGACTTTGGCGCGCAGCAGCGCGATATCCTGTTTATCGACCAGAATGTTTTCGCCATCGAGCAGGATCTCGCCTTCCGCGTGCTGTTCCGGATACAGCTGGTACATTTTGTTAAACGTACGCAGCAGCGTGGATTTGCCACAACCAGACGGGCCGATGAATGCCGTGACTTCGTTCTTAGCGATATCCAGGGAAATATTTTTCAGCGCGTGGAATTTGCCGTAATAAAAGTTCAGATCGCGAACCTGAATTTTGCTGTTGGATGCGTCAGTCATTCTCAGACATCTCTCTTATTCGCGCGCCGCGTGGCGACGCCGGGTAAACAGTGACGGCAGGCGATATCGTCTGCCATCAATAATGAATCAACTTATTGCTTTTTCGGGGCGAAAATCACACGCGCCAGAATATTGAGCAACAGTACGCACACCGTAATCAGCAGCACGCCCGCCCAGGCCAGTTGTTGCCATTCGCCAAACGGGCTCATCGCAAACTTAAAGATAGTGACCGGCAGGTTGGCAATCGGCTGCATCATGTCTGTGCTCCAGAACTGGTTGGAGAGCGACGTAAACAGCAGCGGTGCGGTTTCACCGGCAATACGGGCAATGGCCAGCAGGATGCCGGTGATGATGCCGGAAACCGAGGCTTTCAGGGTGATGGCCGAAATCATTTTCCATTTTGGCGTCCCCAGCGCATAAGCCGCTTCACGCAGGCTGTCCGGCACCAGTTTCAGCATGTTTTCCGTGGTACGGATAACAATCGGGATCTGTAACAACGCCAGCGCCAGCACGCCCGCCCAGCCAGAGAAGTGCCCCATTTTTGCCACCATAATGGTGTACACAAACAGGCCAACAACGATGGAAGGTGCGGAAAGCAGAATGTCGTTAATGAAACGAATGAATTCCGCCAGCCAGGACTTACGGCCATATTCGGCGAGATAAATCCCCGCCATGACGCCCAGTGGCGTACCAATCACCGTGGCCCACAAAATCAGTAGTCCGCTGCCCGCAATGGCGTTCGCCAGACCGCCGCCTGCGGTATTCGGTGGCGGCGTATTTTGCGTGAACAGCGCCAGCGACATGCCATCAACGCCTTTAACAACGGTGGTAAACAGGATCCACACCAGCCAGAACAGGCCAAACGCCATGGTCATCATGGAGACCATCAGCGCCAGGCGGTTTTTCTGACGACGCCATGCCTGACGTTTACGACGTGATTCCAGTAATGCTGCGTTACTTTGCATTTCGAGTGTCGTCATCTTAACGGCCCTCTTTCTTAGCCAGACGCAGGATCATGACTTTTGACAGCGCCAGAACAATAAAGGTGATGACGAACAGGATCAGGCCCAGTTCCATCAGTGCGGCGGTGTGCAGACCGGCTTCCGCTTCGGCGAATTCGTTGGCCAGCGCCGAAGTGATACTGTTGCCCGGCGCGTACAGTGAGACGCTGTCGAGCTGGTAGGTGTTACCAATGATAAAGGTCACCGCCATGGTTTCGCCCAGCGCGCGGCCAAGGCCAAGCATAACGCCGCCAATCACGCCGTTTTTGGTGAACGGCAGCACGATGCGCCAGATCACTTCCCACGTGGTGCAGCCAATACCGTAAGCGGATTCTTTCATCATCACCGGCGTTTGCTCGAACACGTCGCGCATGACGGAGGCAATGTACGGGATGATCATGATGGCAAGAATGACGCCTGCTGCCAGAATGCCGATACCAAACCCCGGCCCGGCGAACAGTGCGCCGACAATCGGGATACCGGAAAGGACGTCGCCCACCGGTGTCTGGAAGTACTGCGCAAACAGCGGGGCGAAAACGAACAGGCCCCACATGCCGTAAACAATACTGGGGATGGCCGCCAGCAGTTCAATCGCGATACCAAGCGGGCGTTTCATCCAGTTCGGCGCCAGCTCGGTGAGGAATAATGCGATACCAAAGCTGACCGGAACCGCAATCAGCAGGGCAATCACGGAGGTCACGACCGTGCCGTAAATCGGCACCAGCGCACCGAATTGCTCGTTCGGCGCATCCCAGGTTTTCGTCCACAGGAAAGACAGTCCGAACTTTTCAATGCTGGGTAACGACGCGATAAACAGCGAGACGATAATACCGCCCAGCATAAATAGCACAATCAGCGCAGCCAGTTTGACCAGCGCGCCGAAGAGGATGTCACCGTTTTTGCTGGGTGCCTTAATAGCCGGCTTGTATTCAGCCATACCACTCTCTTTTAATTCAGATTTAATTCCCTCCCCGGCCGGAGAGGGAATGAAGCAGAAGACTTGTACTCTATATCAGACCCGAGGCCAGATCCTAGTAAAGTGCTTTACCGCTGCTGTCTTTGATATTGGTTTTCCAGGCTGCGCGGATCTGCTCAACAACAGAATCAGGCAGTGCGGCGTAATCCAAATCGGTGGTCAGTTTGTTGCCGTTTTTGTAAGCCCAGTCGAAGAACTTCAGCACTTCAGTGCCTTTCTCTGCATTTTGCTGGTCTTTGTAAATCAGGATAAAGGTGGTGGAACTGATTGGCCACGCGTTATCACCTTTCTGATTGGTCAGGTCCTGAGCGAAGGTTTTGCTCCAGTCAGCGCCTTTGGCGGCTGCACTGAAGGACTCTTCTGTCGGGCTGATCGCTTTACCATCGGCATCCACCAGTTTGGTGTAAGCCAGGTTGTTTTGCTTGGCGTAAGCATATTCTACGTAACCGATTGAACCCGGCAGACGCTGTACGAAAGCGGCCACGCCGTCGTTACCTTTGCCGCCCAGACCGGTAGGCCAGTTAACCGTAGAACCTGAACCGATTTTGTCTTTCCACTCGCTGTTCACTTTCGCCAGATAGCTGGTGAACACGAAGGAAGTACCAGAACCATCCGCACGGCGAACCACCGCGATATTGGTGTCTGGCAGTGTCACGCCCGGGTTCAGCTTAGTGATCGCCGCGTCGTTCCACTTTTTAATTTTGCCGAGGTAGATGTCACCCAGCGTCGCGCCATCCAGCGTCAGCTGACCAGATTTGATGCCCGGGATGTTCACCGCCAGTACCACGCCACCGATCACGGTAGGGAACTGGAACAGGCCATTTTTGTCGAGATCTTCTTGTTTCATCGGTGCATCAGATGCGCCGAAATCCACCGTTTTGGCGATGATTTGTTTCACGCCGCCGGAAGAACCGATGCCCTGATAGTTAACCTGAGTACCGGTGGCTTTCTGATAAGCGTCTGCCCATTTCGCGTAGACAGGGGCAGGGAAAGTACCGCCAGCGCCAGTCAGGTTAGTGGCAGCGAAAGCAGACATTGCTGTGAGGGAGAAAGTCGCTGCTACAAGACCGGCGACGGTGTTACGCATCAATTTCATGTTCCACTCCTGGTGGTTTTAAACTTCCCGACTGATGTCGACGTTAATTAAAGTGTTTGGCACAGGAGGAAAATAGGACAGTTTAGTGACAGTAAAATGTACGTTATATGACAGTTTTATGACACTGGTCACAATTCGAACGTTACGGGCAAAAAGCGGGGATTTTAGGAGGGAAATGCCGGTTTTGACACCGGCTGAAGACAAAAAACGGTCAGATTATCGCCCTTTCTTCTTCCGTCCCGGCTGTGCAAAACGCTTACGGGACGCAGCGTTAGCGTCTGGCTTTTCCGTATTTTTCGGTTTTGTGACAGCGGGTTTTGCAGCAGTGGGTTTCTTAGCCTGAGCAGTTTTTGCCTGCGCTTTTTTCGCCGGTTTATCTTCAGACGACGAATTTTCAATCAGTTTAAATAACTCAATCAGTTCATCATCGGTCAGGTCGCGCCATTCGCCCAGCGGCAATCCTTTCAGATTGATGTTCATGATACGCACGCGCTCAAGCTTAGTGACTTCGTAACCGAAATGCTTGGTCATACGGCGGATCTGGCGGTTAAGCCCCTGCACCAGCGTAATACGAAACACCATCGGTGCTTCTTTCTTCACTTTGCATTTTTTGGTCACGGTTCCGAGCATCGGCACGCCCGCGCCCATACCGGCAATAAACTCATCAGTGATCGGTTTGTTGACGGTCACGACGTATTCTTTTTCGTGGTCGTTACCGGCGCGCAGGATTTTGTTGACCAGATCACCGTGGTTGGTCAGTAAAATCAGTCCCTGCGAATCTTTGTCCAGACGGCCAATCGGGAAGACACGTTTGCTGTGGTTAACGAAATCGCGGATGTTGTCCCGTTCACCTTCTTCCATCGTCGTGATAATACCGACCGGCTTGTTCAGCGCGATAAGCACCAGATCTTCTTCATCACGCGGCTCGATAAGCTGACCGTTAACTTTCACCACATCGCCGGCAAATACCTGAGCACCTACCGCGGCACGCCTGCCGTTGATAAAAACATTTCCCTGTTCGATGTAACGATCGGCATCGCGGCGCGAGCAGATACCGCTCTCGCTAATGTATTTGTTAAGACGAATGGAGGAGTTGTTCAGCATTCAGCAAAGCACCTTCGTAAAAAACGCGAACTATACCTTATCCGGCGCGGGTTACGAAGTCCGTGACACAGAATCGTGACCGCGGCTGACAAAGAAAAAAGCCGGTAATGAAAAAAAAGCGCCCCGGGAGGCGCTTAGACATTACATGACTGAAACCGGTCGGTTTTATTCGACGGTCACAGATTTCGCCAGGTTACGCGGCTGATCCACGTCAGTCCCTTTAATCAGGGCAACATAGTAAGACAGCAGCTGTAACGGCACGGTGTAGAAAATCGGTGCGACGATCTCTTCAACGTGTGGCAACTGGATAATCTTCATGCCTTCGCTGTCGGTGAAACCGGCGTCCTGATCGGCAAAGACGTACAACAACCCGCCACGGGCGCGCACTTCTTCGATATTCGATTTCAGTTTTTCCAGCAGCTCATTGTTCGGCGCAACGACGATCACCGGCATATCTGCATCGATCAGCGCCAGCGGGCCATGTTTCAGCTCGCCCGCCGCATAGGCTTCCGCATGAATGTACGAAATCTCTTTCAGCTTCAGCGCACCTTCCATCGCGATCGGGTACTGATCGCCACGGCCAAGGAACAGGGCGTGATGCTTGTCAGAGAAACCTTCTGCCAGCGTTTCGATGGTTTTATCCAGCGACAACATTTGTTCAATACGCGCAGGTAACGCCTGAAGCGCGTGAACGATGTCGTGCTCGACCTGAGGATCCATACCTTTCAGGCGGCCCATACGCGCCACCAGCATCAGCAGAACGGTCAGCTGCGTGGTGAACGCTTTGGTTGAGGCCACACCGATTTCGGTACCGGCTTTGGTCATCAGCGCCAGATCGGATTCACGCACCAGAGAAGAACCGGCCACGTTACACACTGCCAGAGAACCGAGATAACCCAGTTCTTTCGACAGACGCAACGCTGCCAGCGTATCAGCCGTTTCGCCAGACTGAGACAGCGTGATGATCAGGCTGCCCGGACGCACGGCGGATTTGCGATAGCGGAATTCTGAGGCGATTTCGACGTCACACGGCATCCCCGCCAGCGACTCGAACCAGTAACGCGCCACCATACCGGAGTTGTATGAGGTGCCACAGGCGATAATCTGCACGTGCTGAACACGGGAGAGAATTTCGTCAGCTTTTTCACCCAGCTCGCTCAGGTTGACTTCGCCGTGACTGAAACGCCCTTCCAGAGTGTTTTTGATCGCCAGCGGTTGTTCGTAAATCTCTTTTTGCATGTAGTGGCGGTAAACGCCTTTATCACCGGCGTCGTACTGCACTTTGGATTCGATTTCCACACGCTCAACGGCATGACCATTTTTGTCATATACGCTGACGGAACGACGTTTCACTTCGGCCACATCGCCTTCTTCCAGGAACAGGAAGCGACGGGTCACCGGCAGCAGCGCCAGCTGATCGGAAGCAATGAAGTTTTCTCCGACGCCACGGCCAATCACCAGCGGGCTGCCGGAACGGGCGGCGACCAGAACGGACGGATCACGCCGGTCCATCACTACGGTGCCGTAGGCGCCACGCAGTTGCGGGATCACCCGCTGAACCACTTCCAGCAGCGTGCCGCCCTGAAGTTGTTCCCAATGCACCAGATGCGCGATCACTTCGGTATCCGTTTCGGAATCAAAACGGTAGCCGCGTTCAATCAGTAATTCACGCAGAGGTTCGTGGTTTTCGATAATGCCGTTATGCACCACGGCAATGTAATCAGATACATGCGGATGAGCGTTCGCTTCAGAAGGTTCGCCGTGTGTTGCCCAGCGGGTGTGAGCAATCCCGGTGCCGCCATGCAAAGGATGTTGATCCAGTGCATCAGCCAGCATCTGGACTTTACCCAGACGACGCAAGCGCCCCATTTTCCCGTCAGCATCGATGACAGCCAGACCGGCAGAGTCATACCCGCGGTATTCGAGACGGCGTAAACCTTCTAACAGAATTTCAGCAATATCGCGTTGCGCTACTGCGCCTACAATTCCACACATCAGTTTTATTCCTATTGACGGTCTTTCGGGACCTTTTTTGATGCCTGACCTGATTTATCCGCAAGCCCCGTTTTCCGGTGTACTTGCGGTTCCCCGAGCCTTGTAGAGAGTTGGGGATTATTATGAACAGCTTATTTTTTCTTTACCGGTTTCTGCCAGTCAGGTTTATGCACCTGCGGCACCCGGCTTAACAGTAAACCATTGTCCGGCACGTCGCGCGTGACCGTAGTACCGGCAGCGATCGTCACGTTATTACCCACGGTGACAGGCGCAACCAGTTGTGAATCTGAACCGACAAAGACATCGTGACCGATGATGGTTTTATGCTTGTTCACACCATCATAGTTGCAGGTGATGGTGCCTGCGCCGATGTTCACGTTATCCCCGATCTCAGCATCGCCGAGGTAGGAAAGATGGCCGGCTTTGGAGCCTTTGCCCAGACGCGCTTTTTTGATTTCAACAAAATTGCCGACATGTGCGCCTTCCGCCAGTTCCGCGCCGGGACGCAGACGGGCGAAAGGACCGACAGTGCAGCCGCTTTCCAGCACGGCATCTTCGAAAACGCTGTACGGGCTGACTTCACAGTCATCGCCAATCACGCAGTTTTTCAGAACACAGCCGGTGCCGATTTTGACGCGATCACCCAGTTTGACGTGACCTTCGATAATGACATTCGTGTCGATCAGCACATCGATACCGTGGGCCAGTTCACCACGCAAATCAAACCGGGCAGGATCCATCAGCATGACGCCTTCGAGTAACAGGCGCTCTGCCTGCTCACTCTGGTATACGCGCTCAAGACGGGACAGTTGCAGACGGTTATTCACGCCATCCACTTCACTGTTACGCGCCGGATGAACCGTGGCGATGACATGCCCTTCGGCATGCGCCATCGCAATGATATCGGTGATGTAATATTCACCCTGCGCATTGTTGTTATTCAGCTGGCTCAGCCACCGTTTGAATGACGCGCCATTGGCCACCAGAATTCCGGTGTTAATTTCGCGAATTTTCAGCTGTTCTTCGCTGGCGTCTTTCTGCTCAATGATGCCGGTAACAATACCGTTCTCGCGGACAATACGGCCATAACCGGTGGGATCATCGAGTACGACAGTCAGCAAACCAATGCCACCTTCCGGTTTGGCTTGCAGTAAATTATTCAGCGTATCGACGGAAATCAGCGGAACATCGCCGTACAGCATCAGCACATCTTCGTCATCGGCAAAGTAAGGTGCCGCCTGCTGCATCGCATGACCGGTACCCAGTTGCTCCGCCTGCAATACCCAGTTCAGATCACTGCCTGCCAGATTTTTCTTCAGCAAATCACCACCGTGACCATAGACCAGATGCACGTTGCGGGCGCCCACCTGCGTGGCCGCATCAATGACGTGCTGAACCATTGGCTTGCCCGCCAGGGGATGAAGAACTTTAGGAAGGTTGGAGTACATGCGTGTTCCCTTGCCCGCGGCAAGGATCACCACACTCAGTGTGCTGTTCGACATAGGTAACCTGACAAATCCAATTTGAGTGACAAAAGTAACCCGTTCGCTGCACGGATTACTACATATTTCGCTTCTAAAACCACCGGCAAGCCGCAGCCTGCAAGGGTTGAACAAGGTATAGACTACACCAAAAAATCTGAGGGTAAAGTGTCCGGTAATCACCCAAGTATTCCATTAAAAACAGAAATTAGCCTTGGGAAAAACACTGAAAAACGGCTTTTTTAAAAGCAAAAAAAAAGCGACCCGAAGGTCGCTTTTTAAACTGATGTCGTTACATCGCTTTTCTGGTCAGTTCGATAACGCGAAGTTTCGCGATCGCCTTAGCCAGTTCCGCTGACGCCTGAGCGTAATCAACGTCGCCGTGAGAACCACTAATGTGTTCTTCCGCTTTGCGCTTAGCTTCAAGCGCGCGCGCTTCGTCGAGGTCTTGCCCACGGATTGCAGTATCAGCCAACACGGTCGTTGCATTCGGTTGCACCTCAAGGATGCCACCGGAAAGATAGATATACTCTTCTTCACCGTGTTCTTTAACAATGCGCACCATGCCAGGCTTGATGGCGGTGAGCAGCGGAGCATGCCCCGGGAAAATACCCAGTTCGCCTTCGCTACCCGTCACCTGGATCTTTTGTACCATGCCTTCAAACATACGTTTTTCGGCACTGACAACATCCAGATGGTAAGCTTTTTCAGCCATGTCATCCTCTCTCACAACAAGCTAGCGTTACAGTTTCTTGGCTTTTTCCACTGCTTCATCAATGGTGCCAACCATGTAGAACGCTTGTTCCGGCAGGTGATCGTAGTCGCCGTCCATAATGCCTTTGAAACCACGAATGGTATCTTTCAGCGATACGAACTTGCCCGGAGAACCGGTGAAGACTTCGGCCACGAAGAATGGCTGGGAAAGGAAACGTTCGATCTTACGCGCACGGGATACAGCCAGCTTGTCATCTTCTGACAGCTCATCCATACCGAGGATCGCGATGATATCTTTCAGTTCCTTGTAACGTTGCAGAATAGACTGCACGCCACGAGCCACATCATAGTGTTCCTGACCAACAACCAGTGGATCCAGCTGACGGCTGGTAGAATCCAGTGGGTCAACCGCCGGGTAGATACCCAGTGACGCGATCTGACGGCTCAGTACCACGGTCGCATCTAAGTGAGCGAAGGTGGTGGCTGGGGATGGGTCAGTCAAGTCATCCGCAGGGACATAAACGGCCTGTACGGAGGTGATAGAACCACTTTTGGTTGAGGTGATACGTTCTTGCAGAGCGCCCATCTCTTCCGCCAGCGTTGGCTGATAACCTACCGCCGATGGCATACGGCCCAGAAGTGCGGACACTTCGGTACCGGCCAGGGTATAACGGTAAATGTTGTCAACGAACAGCAGTACGTCACGACCTTCATCACGGAATTTCTCCGCCATGGTCAGGCCGGTCAGTGCAACGCGCAGACGGTTACCTGGTGGCTCATTCATCTGGCCATACACCAGGGAAACTTTGTCGATAACGTTGGATTCGGTCATTTCGTGGTAGAAGTCGTTACCCTCACGAGTACGCTCACCCACGCCTGCAAACACAGAATAACCGGAGTGCTCGATCGCGATATTACGGATCAGCTCCATCATGTTTACAGTTTTACCAACACCCGCACCACCGAACAGACCGACTTTACCGCCCTTAGCGAACGGACACATCAGGTCCATAACTTTGATGCCGGTTTCCAGCAGTTCCTGGGAGTTTGCCAGCTCTTCATAAGAAGGCGCAGCACGGTGAATCGCACGACGTTCTTCTTCGCCGATTGCACCTTTCATGTCGATTGGTTCACCCAATACGTTCATGATACGGCCCAGTGTTGCAACACCCACCGGTACTTCGATTGGGTGTTCCAGGTTGTTCACTTTCAGACCGCGACGCAGGCCGTCTGAGGTACCCATTGCGATACAACGAACAACGCCGCCGCCTAACTGTTGCTGTACTTCCAGCACCAGTTTGGAGGTACCGTTTTCTACCTCAAGAGCATTGTACACGTTCGGTACTGCATCCTGAGGGAACTCGACGTCCACCACGGCGCCGATTACCTGGATAATCTTTCCAGTAGCCATCTTGAATCCTCTACGTAATTCGTAAACCTAGCTTAAACCGCGGAGGCTCCCCCGACGATCTCGGTGAGTTCCTGAGTGATGCTGGCCTGACGAGCTTTGTTGTATACCAACTGCAGCTCTTTGATCAGGCTGCCGCCGTTATCGGTTGCGGCTTTCATCGCTACCATTCGCGCGGCCTGTTCGCTGGCCAGGTTTTCTACGACGCCCTGATAAACCTGAGATTCCACATAGCGACGCAGGAGGGTATCCAGCAGTGCTTTAGGGTCCGGCTCATACAGGTAATCCCAGGATTTTTTCGCCAGTTCGCCGTCTTCTGCCGGTGGCAGAGGCAACAACTGAACGATGCGTGGTTCCTGAGACATGGTATTGACGAATTTATTGCTAACAACGCATAACTTGTCTAAACGACCTTCGTCGAAAGCCTGCAACATCACTTTCACCGGTCCGATCAGTTCTGACAGAGAAGGGTTATCCCCCATGCCAGTCACCTGAGCAACAACGTTGCCCCCAACGGAGCCGAAGAAAGAGGCTGCTTTGGAACCGATCAGGGCGAGATCAACTTCAACACCTTTTTCGGACCAGCCTTTCATCTCTGACAGCAGTTTTTTGAACAGGTTAATGTTCAGACCACCACAAAGACCACGGTCGGTAGACACCACCAGATACCCGACGCGCTTAATTTCGCGCTCATCCAGGTACGGGTGCTTGTATTCCAGATTCCCAAGCGCAAGGTGACCAATCACTTCACGGATGGTTTCTGCATAAGGACGGCTGGCCGCCATGCGATCCTGCGTTTTACGCATTTTGGAGGCGGCGACCATTTCCATCGCTTTAGTGATCTTTTGCGTGTTTTGCACGCTGCTGATCTTACTACGTATCTCTTTTCCGCCGGCCATCTCTGCTTCTCCTCATGACCAAACGGCCTGCTGCTTATCTGCCAGAGGCAGGGCAGCAAGGCCGCCAGGTATTACCAGGACTGGGTTGCTTTGAAGGTATCGAGGATATTTTTGAATTTACCCTCGATCTCATCGTTATACGCACCAGTTTGGTTGATTTGCTGCAGAAGCTCGCCGTGCTCACGGTCGGCGTAAGCCAACAGTGCCGCTTCGAAGCTACCGACTTTAGACAACTCAACGTCTTCCAGATAACCACGTTCTGCTGCGAAGATGATCAGAGACTGCGCAACGATTGACATCGGAGCGTATTGTTTCTGTTTCAGCAGCTCAGTCACTTTCTGACCGTGGTTCAGCTGTTTACGGGTTGCCTCATCCAGATCAGAAGCGAACTGCGAGAACGCAGCCAGCTCACGATACTGTGCCAGAGCGGTACGAATACCACCGGACAGTTTCTTCATGATCTTAGTCTGAGCAGCACCACCAACACGGGATACCGAAATACCCGGGTTAACCGCAGGACGAATACCGGCGTTGAACAGGTTGGATTCCAGGAAGATCTGACCATCGGTAATCGAGATTACGTTGGTCGGAACGAACGCGGAAACGTCACCCGCTTGCGTTTCGATGATCGGAAGCGCAGTCAGGGAACCGGTTTTGCCTTTCACTTCACCCTTGGTGAATGCTTCAACATACTCGGCGTTAACACGCGCAGCACGTTCCAGCAGACGGGAGTGGAGATAGAAAACGTCGCCTGGGTAAGCTTCACGACCTGGTGGACGACGAAGCAGCAGGGAAATCTGACGGTAAGCAACAGCCTGTTTAGACAGGTCATCATAAACGATCAGTGCGTCTTCGCCGCGGTCACGGAAGTATTCACCCATTGCGCAACCGGAGTACGGTGCCAGGTATTGCAGTGCAGCAGATTCTGATGCAGTTGCAACAACAACGATGGTGTTTGCCAGTGCGCCGTGCTCTTCCAGTTTACGAACCACGTTAGAAATGGTGGACGCTTTCTGGCCGATAGCCACATAGATACATTTGATGCCGGAATCGCGCTGGTTGATGATCGCATCGATCGCCAGAGCTGTTTTACCGGTTTGACGGTCGCCGATGACCAGTTCACGCTGACCACGACCGATTGGGATCATGGCATCAACGGACTTATAACCTGTCTGCACAGGTTCATCGACGGACTGACGTTCGATAACGCCAGGTGCGATTGCTTCAACAGCTGAGAAGCCGTCGTGCTCTACCGGACCTTTACCGTCAATTGGCGCACCCAGGGTGTTAACAACGCGGCCCAGCAGGCCACGGCCAACTGGAACTTCCAGGATACGGCCAGTACATTTTACTTTCATACCTTCGGCGAGGTCAGCGTAAGGGCCCATGACAACGGCACCTACGGAGTCGCGCTCCAGGTTCAGGGCGATAGCGTAGCGGTTACCCGGCAGCGCAATCATTTCGCCTTGCATGACATCGGCTAAGCCGTGCACGCGGATGATCCCGTCACTGACGGAAACGATAGTACCTTCATTGTGAGCTTCGCTCACCACATTGAACTGAGCAATGCGCTGCTTGATCAGTTCGCTGATTTCGGTGGAATTCAGTTGCATGCTCCAGTCCCCTTAAGACTGCAAGACGTCTGCCAGGCGTTCAAGACGACTGCGAACGCTGCCATCAATCACCATATCACCTGCACGGATTACGACACCGGCAAGAACAGACTTGTCAATTTTGCAATTCAGCTTAACTTTGCGAGACAGACGTTTTTCCATCGCAGCAGCAATTTTTGCCTGCTGTTCTTCCGAAAGCGGATTGGCTGAGGTTACTTCAACCTCAGCAACAGCCTCGAGAGAGGCGCGCAGTTCAATAAACTGCTCCAGCACTTCCGGAAGAACGCGTAAACGTCCATTTTCGGCCATTACCTTAATCAGGTTTTGGCCTGCGTCGTCGAGTTGTTCACCACATACGGCAATAAACGTGTTAGACAAAGTTTCTGGCGCGCTAGCACCGGAAAGCAGTTCTTCAATTTGTTCATTGCGCGTGACTTCAGCCGTGAACGCTAACATGGACTGCCAGCGGTCTAAGCTTTGGTGCTCAACGGCAAAGTCAAAAGCTGCTTTGGCGTAGGGGCGAGCTACAGTTACAAATTCAGACATCAGCCCCTCCCTCCTTACAGTTCAGCGACCAGTTTATCAACGATGTCGCTGTTAGCAGCTTCATCCACGGAACGTTCGATGATCTTCTCGGCGCCAGCAATGGCCAAAATCCCGACTTGCTTACGCAACTCTTCACGGGCGCGTTGGCGTTCGGCGTCGATCTCTGCCTTGGCTTGCGTCACGATCTTGTTACGTTCCTGCTCGGCTTCAGCTTTTGCTTCGTCGACGATTTGAGCTTTACGCTTGTTCGCCTGATCGATGATTACCTGAGCTTCAGCTTTGGCTTTCTTCAGTTGGTCGGTCGCATCGGCTTGCGCTAAGTCCAGCTCTTTTTTGGCACGTTCTGCGGAAGATAAACCTTCAGAAATTTCTTTCTGACGTTTTTCGATGGCAGCCATAATTGGCGGCCATACGTACTTCATGCAGAACCAGACAAACAGGACGAACGCGATAGCCTGGCCGAGGATTGTTGCGTTAAGATTCACAGCACAATGCCTCTTTCAAAGTGAATTATTTGATGTAGTTCGATTAACGCTGAGCGAACTCAGTGTTAGGCGACAGCAAACATCACGTACAGACCCAGACCAACCGCAATCATTGGGATTGCATCGACCAGACCCATAACGATAAAGAACTGTGTACGCAACAGAGGGATCAGGTCAGGCTGACGTGCAGCACCTTCCAAGAATTTACCACCCAAGATGCCGATACCGATCGCAGCACCGATTGCCGCCAGGCCCATCATCACAGCGGCAGCCATGTACAGCAGATCCATACTCAGGTTTTCCATGACAGTCTCCAGTTTGTTTCAGTTAAAACGCAGTAGTGTTGAAAGAAAATCAGTGTTTTTCAGATGCCATCGAGAGATAGACGATCGTCAGAACCATGAAAATAAAGGCTTGTAGCGTAATGATCAGGATGTGGAAAATGGCCCAAGGCACATTCAGAACCCACTGTGACCACCACGGCAACAGGCCAGCAATAAGGATGAAGATCAACTCACCCGCATACATATTGCCAAACAGTCGCAGACCCAGTGAAACTGGTTTAGACAGCAGGCTGACACCTTCAAGAATCAGGTTAATCGGAATGAAAACCGGATGATTGAATGGCTGCATTGTCAGTTCTTTAATGAAACCGCCAAAGCCTTTCATCTTAATGCTATAGAAAAGAATCAGAATGAATACGCCAAGTGCCATGGACAACGTGATGTTCACGTCAGCCGTAGGAACCACACGCAACGCTGGCAGACCAAAGATGTGCTCGCCAATGAATGGCAGCAAATCGATTGGCAGCAAATCCATCAGGTTCATCATAAACACCCAGACGAAGACGGTCAGCGCGAGAGGTGCAATCACTTTGCTTTTGCCGTGATACATGTCACGCACGCTGCTGTCGACGAAACCAACGACCAGTTCAACTGCAGTTTGCAGTTTACCCGGTACACCGCTGGTGGCGTTTTTGGCTACGCGATGGAAAATAACCAGAAAGAGTACTCCGAGGAACACGGAGAAAAACATCGAATCGATGTTAATCGACCAGAATCCCGTCCCGATCTGAAGCTGAGTCAGATGGTGACCGATATACTCTTGTGGAGTAGAGATTTCTCCTGATGCAGACATGATGCCTCTTACCCTTTAGTAGTTAAGTACGGTAACTGTTAATGACGGCCGGTGCCAAAATCTGAGTCATCAACACCGATAAATAGGCCAACCCCAACGGAGCAAAAGCCGCCTTAAACAGGCCAAGTGCGATAACCATTAAGATCACCGTAACCAGCACCTTCAGCGCTTCCCCGATTGCAAAGGACCAGGCAACCCGTCCAGAGACCGTTGTTTGCGCCTGATGGCGCCATGCAAACAGCATGAACAGTACATTTGGCACCCAGGCGGCCAACCCACCCATAAGAGCCGATGTGGTCCATTCCAGGCTTTTGAAGCCAAATACTGCACTGAGCAGAACAAAGGTCAATAACTGCAGTATCAACAGCTTTCTGGCAACCTTCACACTATGTGTACTGTGTAAAATACCGGATACAGACATGACGTTTGTTCTCTCCGTATCGAGTACCTAGCTGGAGGTATACTGAATGCCGTATATCACTGCCTTTACTGTTTTGAGTCAAGCAGCAAAAACCGAGCAAATTATACGGGGCACAGGAACGAATTCAATGGATAAGTAGCGAAAAGGTGAACAATTATTTAAATTTTCCTCTTCATCACTATTTTGACAACCAAACTATAGCTGAATTTGCCCTTTTTACTTTGATTCGGTTATTTCATCACCCGACAAGGAAGCGTGCACTGGATCACATAATTAACTCGGGTCCCTTTATATACCCAGCGCGGTTTGAATGTCTTTAGCTAATCAGGCCTTTTAAAAGCTATATAAATCAAATTGTTAATGGAATATTGTTCGAATATCCAACTTATTTAAAAATAGACTCGATTTATTTACACAACAACCCAACAAATAACAACATTTTCATTACAAGTTGAATATCACCGGCTTGACGGGGCTTCAATTTCAAAAGTGACTATTACAGTCAGGATTAAAATAAAAACATCTCCAAAATGCTATCAGTCTGTAAAAATGCGGTGATGAGGACGTTCTCACAGTTATATAATTAGCCTGCTCATTTTAACCCCGATAACACATGCATTTTTTAAATATTATTTGATAAATCTCAACTTTAGTTTGCGCTGAGAATGATCAAATGACGTTCCCCGTCAAGTTCCGGTACCTGCAACTTAATCACGGATTCCAGAGTGATACCTTCCGGCAACACAGCCAGTTCATCATCAGGACGCACACCCTTCAGGGCATAAAAACGCCCCTGCCCTTTCTCCGGCAAATGATGACACCAGGACAACATGTCCTGCATTGAGGCAAAGGCACGGCTGATCACGCCATCAAACGGTGGCTCCGGCTGAAACTCCTCCACACGGCTTTGTACCGGCTCGATATTTTTCAGACCCAGTTCGTGCTGGACCTGACGCAGGAAGCGTACCCGCTTCCCCAGGCTGTCCAGCAGCGTGAAGTGTGATTCGGGGCGAACAATGGCAAGAGGAATGCCCGGCAGGCCCGGTCCGGTACCGACATCAATGAAACGGCTGCCTTGCAAATGCTCATTCACCACGATGCTGTCCATGATATGACGCACCAGCATTTGCATCGGGTCACGCACAGACGTCAGGTTATAAGCCTTGTTCCACTTATGCAGCAGTTCAACATAGCCAATCAGTTGCTGTTTTTGCTGATCGGGTAACGCTATTCCTGCCGCAGCAAGCAGCGAGTCCAGTTTCTTTTGCACAGTGAATCCTCAGACAGAGTCGGTATTCCGGGAACAGCCCGGAGGGGAAATGATAAAACACTCAGAAAGACGGGAAAAGTAAGAATTGACCGCCGCTTTGGAAGCAAAGGGCGGTCATCAGACAGGCGGTTTATGCGCTGCGGCGCAGTAAACCTTGTTTTTTAAGCCAGATCAGCAAAATTGAGATCGCCGCCGGGGTAATCCCGGAGATCCGCGATGCCTGACCAATGGATGTCGGCTTGTGATCATTGAGTTTGGCGATCACTTCGTTTGACAGGCCATTGACCTGGCGGTAGTCGAGATCAACAGGTAACACGGTGTTTTCGTTACGCTGTTGTTTTTCAATTTCTTCCTGCTGACGGGCGATATACCCTTCGTATTTGATCTGGATTTCAACCTGTTCTGCCGCCTGCACATCCGGTACGGCAGGCGCAAACGGTGAAAGGCGGGTGATCAGCTCATAAGTCATTTCAGGACGACGCAGTAACTCTTCCGCACTGGCTTCTTTGGAAAGTGGAGCAGAAAGATGCGCGTTGATTTCGTCCACCTGGGCGTGGTGAGGATTGACCCAGATGCCACGCAGACGCTGACGTTCCTGCTCGATCATTTCCAGCTTTTCGTTGAAACGTGCCCAGCGGGCATCGTCAACCAGACCTAACTCACGGCCTTTTTCAGTCAGACGCAAGTCGGCGTTATCTTCACGCAGCATCAGTCGATATTCGGCACGCGAGGTGAACATACGGTACGGTTCTTTGGTCCCCAGGGTACACAGGTCGTCGACCAGTACGCCGAGATAAGCCTGATCGCGACGTGGCGCCCAGCCCTCTTCTTCGCTGGCGCTACGGGCGGCATTCAGCCCGGCCAGTAAGCCCTGTGCGGCCGCTTCTTCGTATCCTGTTGTGCCGTTGATTTGTCCTGCAAAGAACAAACCGGCGATAAATTTGCTTTCCAGCGTAGGTTTCAAATCACGCGGATCGAAGAAATCGTATTCGATGGCATAACCAGGGCGAACGATCACCGCATTTTCCATCCCCTGCATTGAGCGGACGATCTGCATCTGTACATCGAATGGCAGGCTGGTTGAAATACCGTTCGGATAAACTTCGTTGCTGGTCAGGCCTTCAGGTTCAAGGAAGATCTGATGAGAATTACGATCGGCAAAACGCATGACTTTATCTTCGATCGACGGGCAGTAACGCGGGCCGATCCCTTCGATGATCCCGGCATACATCGGGCTGCGATCCAGATTATTACGGATCACGTCATGGGTTTTTTCGTTGGTATAGGTCATGTAACACGGGATCTGGCGCGGATGTTGCGACGCATTGCCCATGAATGAGAATACCGGTGCCGGATTATCACCGTGTTGTTGTGCCAGCACGCTGAAATCAATGGTGCGTGCATCGATACGCGGAGGTGTCCCGGTTTTAAGACGGTTAACGCGTAAAGGTAATTCGCGCAGTCTCTGAGACAAGGAGATCGCCGGAGGATCGCCAGCACGGCCACCGCTGTAGTTTTCCAGACCGATGTGGATCTTTCCATCAAGGAAGGTGCCCACGGTCAGTACTACCGCTTTGGCGCGGAATTTCAGCCCCATTTTGGTCACAGCACCCACGACGCGATCGTTTTCCACGATCAGATCTTCTACAGGTTGCTGGAAGATCATCAGGTTTGGCTGGTTTTCCAGTGCGGTACGAACGGCCTGGCGATAGAGAACGCGGTCAGCCTGTGCACGGGTAGCCCTGACAGCAGGTCCTTTGCTTGCGTTTAGTATCCTAAACTGAATGCCCGCATGATCGATAGCTGTTGCCATCAGACCGCCCAGAGCGTCCACTTCTTTTACCAGATGTCCTTTCCCGATCCCGCCAATAGCCGGGTTACACGACATCTGTCCCAGCGTGTCGATATTGTGGGTTAATAATAAGGTCTGACGTCCCATGCGTGCAGAAGCCATTGCGGCTTCAGTACCTGCATGACCACCACCTATGATGATGACGTCAAATTGATCCGGATAAAACATGCGACTGCACCTCGGCGTTCAAGCGAACTTTCTTTGTATGGCGTTGGGAGGAGGGATTCTACTCAAGTTTAGAGCTTCCACAAGTCCCCGGGGATCTTCACTAATTAAAAGAAGATCTTTTTTATTTAAAGATCTCTTATTAATACTTCTATTAGGATCGCGATCCTCTGTGCATAAGTCTTTTTTGTTCATGAAGATCAAGATGCTAAGAAGGATCGAATGCTGTGAATGATCGGTGATCCTGGCCAGTATAAGCTGGGATCAGAATGGAGAGTTATGCACAGCATGAAAAGCGTACAGGGGTTGTTATAGGGATAACTACGGGTTTTACCCTGCTTATAAGCTTAGTTATCCACATCTGATCGCCTGAAATTTACACTTATTTGATCAAATTAATCCAGTTGATCACCCAAACCTCAGCGGGATCCTCAGGAATTTCGTGTTGAGTCACGTCGATCTCAAGACGATCACCGATCCGTTTTGCCCCTAATGACGTCAGTTTTTGATCCAGAGAACTGATCGCGCCACAGAAGGTGTCATATTCACTGCTGCCTAAACCTAATGCACCAAAGCGCACTTTCGACAGATCAGGTTGCTGTTCTTCCAGCTGCTCCATAAAAGGTTGCAGGTTGTCGGGCAATTCACCTGCACCGTGTGTAGAACACACAACCAGCCAGATCCCTTCCTGCGGGACTTCATACAGCTCCGGGCCATGAAACATCTGGGTGGAAAAACCGGCTTCTTCCAGTTTCTCTGCCACGTGTTCTGCTACATATTCGGCGCTGCCAAGCGTACTGCCACTGATCAGGGTAATGTCAGACATAATGCTCTCACCCGGGAAAAGGAGGCTATTGTACGCTGTGAATCAGCTGGGATCTACCTGTGGATAATAGGGGTATAGAAATCAGGCGTCAGGGCTGGATGGTGCGTGTGATGGGGTTTTGCAGGGAGATCAGGGTCTCCGTTGACTGGATCTCATCAATTGTCTGGATCTTGTTGATAAGTACGTGCTGAAGGGAATCTATTGAGCGGCACATGATCTTAATGAAAATACTGTAATGTCCGGTGGTGTAATAGGCTTCGACCACTTCTTCTATGCTTTCGAGCTTTTTCAGCGCTGACGGATAATCTTTGGCACTTTTTAAAATGATGCCAATAAAACAGCACACGTCATAACCCAGTTGTTTTGGATTCACGGTGATATGCGCGCCGGTGATGATGCCCGCCTGCTTCATTTTCTCTACCCGGACATGGATCGTCCCCGGACTGACGGTGAAGACTTTTGCCAGTTCAGCATAAGGCGTACGGGCATTTTCCATCAACGCATTGAGGATCCCGCGATCCAGCTCATCGAGCTGATAAATTTCAGTCATGGTTACCTGTCTCTTTAAGCTTAGTTTCTCTGCCAGCGTCGCTGAGCACGGCTTTTAATTCCGGTATCAAAGCGCCAGATGTGATCGAAGATGCGCAGAATACCGGGTTTGCCATAGTGTGACATCGCCAGGGCATGAAAGCGGTGGTGTTTTTCCTTTTGCAGCGCTCTGACCTTCTTTTGTACCTCATCCGGTAACCGCTGGGCGATAAAGTCCGAGATCACCACGGCATCGGCATCTTCCCACTGCGGAGACGCGAGTTTATCCAGTGTGGCATTCAGACAGGCTGCGAGATCGGTACCGCCACGAAAATGCTGACCCAGAAAGCGCAATGCCTGATCCAGACCGCCATTTGAGGTCAGCTCATAATGGATCACTTCACTGGCGAACAGCATGATGTAACAGCGCCGGTTATCCGCCAGGGCGATTTTCAGCAATGCCAGACAGAAAGCTTTGGCGCATTGTTCGTTAAAGCCGCCCATAGAACCGGACGTATCGACGCATACCACAAACGGCCCGCGCGGTTGCGGTTCCTGTTGCTGATAAACCACCGGCCGTTTGACCACTTTTTCCCGCCACACGTCCCCTTGCAGGCGATAGGTCATCAGCCGCTTTTCCAGCAGGCGGCGGTAAAATTCGTATTCCAGCTCAGGCAACCCCAGCGTCACCAGCTCGGTCGGCATCAGGCGCAAAATATCATCGCTCTGGTGTATGCCATTCACTTCTTCCGGCACCGTCGCGGGTTCACGCACCATTAGCCGGTGCGTTTCCATTTTGGCATCTTCATGCGGACTGGTTTTGACCGTCTGGCTGCGGCCCAGTTGTTCGGCCAGATGCATCAGCTCGGGCTGCTGTTGCAGAAAAGCACCAAAGCGCGCCAGCGACTGAATATCGCCCCGCATCCGCTTTCCTTTACTCATATCCCACAAACGGCCTGCGGCCGTGTCGTTCTCGGCTAATAAAGGAGACAACTCGCTGCTCAGCTCCAGACGTTGCAGCAATTCTTCCTGCAACTGCTCCTGTTCCTGCTCAAGTAACTGCTGATGAACGTTCACCGTCTGGAAAGTCAGGTTAAGGCGCCAGCGCTGAAGGAACAAGGTATGAAAGCTGCCACCGGTTTTCGCCGTCCGCGAGGTTTCATTGTTTTCCAGCAGCGTGCGGGCTTCTGTGACAAAAGGAGAGTTGAGTTGCACCAGTTCATCAATAAGGGAAGGCAGACCGGCCTGGAAAGCCACGGCGTCGATCTGCTGGCAATGCTGATAGAGATAGAATTCTTTCGCCAGATCCGGCGGCACGGGGGTTTCGTGGATCCTCTGGCGCAGGCGTAATTTCCACTCCGGAAGATCTTTGGTCAGTGCGCGCTTCAGACGGGGGAATTTCTCGAAGAAAACGGCGAGTGCCGGCGCCGCCAGCAAGCCGACGATCAGTTCTTCGATCAGTTCGGCTTCGCTGATCGCCAGCAGAAGATCCAAAGATTCCAGGCTGAACATGATCAGTGACCGCTGAATGTCTGTTGCTGATGGCGCAACTGCTCGGCCACCTGCAGCAGGCTGGCTTCGATTTTGGCCATCCATTCTGCCGGAACAAACAGACAGTGTTGCTGCTGGCTGAATTCATGTCTCTGTTGCGCCAGTTTCGCCGTCAGATCACTGAGCGTATTTTTCATCTCATCGGGAACGGCGATATGTTCATTGCCCGGCAGGGTCAGCGGCGTGCTCAAACGACTGACATCCAGCGCCAGCAGTTGCTGTTTGTCATCGATTTCCAAATCCACGGTCTGGGCAAAGCCGATGCCATTGAGTTTGGCTTTCAGGACACCGCCTTTATTAAGCCATTCCTCGAGAATGTGACGTTCGAACAGCAGATGGGTGACTTTGATTTCATGCAGATGCAAAGGTGTCTGTAAGAGTAACGTCAGGCTGCTGGCTGTCAGGGTATCCGGCAGGCTGTATTGCGGCTTACGGCTGAAGATCCCGGCTTTTTTGCCAAGCTTAATCGACTGACGTGAACTCTGTTGTTGCTGATGCTGCATCCATTGCTGATTGAGTTGCTGGATTTTCATCAACAGCGTCTGCTGCTGATAAGCCTGTTCGGTGATCAGCTGTTCAATCTGGGTATGCAAGAGGTTATACGTGTTGAGGTCATGCCATAAACAGTCTTTCAGCAGGATCAGGTCGACCTGCATGACAGAGGTTCTCCCGCTGAAGAAGGCACAGGCCTGCAACAGGCGCAGGGCTTTTTTCCAGCGCCGGTCGGAAACATAAGGCGCGGTATCGAGAGCATCAAGACGCTGGCGCAACTGGAAAATCAGCTCGAAGCTGCTGTCCGGAAGAGTGACTTTGTCGATCTCCGGCTGCCATTGCTGGTATTCTTCATCGCTGATGCTCAGGGATTCCGACACCGGATTGCTGCTTTCATTATTACGGCTGGTCAGCAGGGAGCGGAAATTCTGCTTATCCTGCACTTTATCCAGCCACAGACGGATCAGCATGCGGTCGTAGAGCGCTTCCAGGCCGCCATCGGCTTCGGGCAATTCGTTGGAGGCGCTGACCAGCAGACGCATCGGGATCGCTTCTTCGCGCTCGCCATTACGGAACCGGCGTTCGTTGATGGCGGTCAGCAACGTATTGAGGATGGCAGGGCCTGCTTTCCAGATTTCATCCAGGAAAACAATTTCAGCTTCCGGCAGATAACCTTCGGTCAGACGCAGATACCGGCCTTCATCTTTCAGGGCCTGAATCGACAACGGACCAAAGACCTCTTCCGGTGTGGAAAAGCGCGTCATAAGATATTCAAATGCGCGGGCATGGCGGAAAGCAAATTTAAGGCGACGGGCAATCAGACTTTTTGCGATACCCGGCGGGCCGAGCAAAAAAACGCTTTCGCCACAAAGGGCTGCCAGCAGGCAAAGTCGTATGGCATCCTGCCGCTCGTACAGGCCATGTTCTAATGCGTTAGCAAGACGGGCGATCCGTTCTGCCAGAAGGGGAGATTGCGCCATACTGTCTCTTCCGGTTTCCATTTAGTTGTTGAATAGTGTACTGGCTGGTAACGATATGCCACGTTTATTTTTATCGTTATAGCTTGTTGATTACTAAAAATTTTCTATGATCAAAAATGTGACCTCGTTCATAGGAACGCCGGTTTAGCTGCACATTTAAGGGTAGGCAATCCCATTTATTCGTGCATACTGTGCGCCTTTTAGTGGGCATCATAAGTCTGAGCGCACGCATCGCTTGCGGATGTTCGAGCAAAAAAGAAACGAAATATGAGCACTGAACATAAACGGTCACTCCCAGCAGTAACCCTGGCCGCCATTGGTGTGGTCTATGGCGACATTGGTACCAGTCCTCTCTATACCTTAAGAGAGTGTTTTTCTGGTCACTATGGTTTCAACGTTGAACCCAGCGTCGTTTTTGGTTTTCTTTCTCTGATTTTCTGGATGCTAATCCTCATTGTTTCGCTCAAGTACCTCACTTACGTGATGCGGGCGGACAACGCAGGCGAAGGCGGTATTCTGACGCTGATGTCTCTGGCGGGCAGGAATACGTCGGCTCGTACCACTGCGGTTCTGGTCATTCTTGGCCTGATCGGCGGAAGTTTCTTCTATGGTGAAGTGGTCATCACACCGGCAATTTCCGTCCTTTCCGCGATGGAAGGTCTCGAAATCGCAGCTCCTTCACTCGATCCTTATATCGTCCCCCTGTCCATTACTGTTCTGACGCTGCTTTTCATTATTCAGAAACACGGCACCGGCATCGTGGGCAAACTCTTTGCGCCGGTGATGTTGTTGTGGTTCCTGACGCTGGCGGTTCTCGGTGTGAACAGCATCATGCAGAATCCTGAAGTGCTGCGCGCCATGAATCCCATGTGGGCGGTTAACTTCTTTATTGAGCACAAGTCGTTCTCCTTCCTGGCACTCGGCGCCGTGGTGTTGTCGATCACCGGCGTGGAAGCGTTATATGCCGATATGGGCCACTTCGGGAAATTCCCGATCCGTCTGGCCTGGTTCACCGTCGTGCTGCCTTCTCTGGTGCTGAACTACTTCGGGCAGGGTGCGTTACTGCTGAAAGACCCTGAGTCGATTAAGAACCCGTTCTTCCTGCTGGCGCCTGACTGGGCATTGATTCCGCTTCTTGTGCTGGCGACGCTGGCGACCATTATCGCCTCTCAGGCTGTTATCTCCGGTGTGTTCTCCCTGACGCGTCAGGCTGTGCGTCTGGGCTATTTACCGCCAATGCGCATTATCCATACGTCAGAAATGGAAGCCGGTCAGATTTACATCCCGGCGATTAACTGGCTGCTGTATTTTGCGGTGGTTATCGTTATCGCCAGCTTCGAGCATTCAAGCAATCTGGCGGCGGCTTACGGTATTGCCGTGACCGGTACGATGGTGCTGACCAGCATTCTGTCGTGTACGGTTGCGCTCAAGAACTGGCACTGGAAACCTTTCCTGGTCGGGTTTTTGCTGATCGGCCTGCTGTTTATGGATATTCCGCTGTTTGCGGCGAATGCCACGAAACTGTTCTCCGGCGGCTGGTTGCCGCTGACGCTGGGTCTGTGCATGTTTATCGTCATGACTACCTGGAAAAGCGAACGTTTCCGCCTTATGCGCCGCATGAACGAGCACGGGAATTCCCTGGAAGCGATGATTGCTTCACTGGAGAAATCCCCGCCGGTTCGCGTGCCGGGAACTGCGGTGTATATGTCGCGCGCCATCAACGTTATTCCGTTTGCCTTACTGCATAACCTCAAACACAACAAAGTGTTGCATGAGCGCGTGGTGCTGCTGACGTTACGTACGGAAGATGCGCCTTATGTGCATAACGTCCGGCGCGTCACCATCGAGCAGCTTTCGCCGACGTTCTGGCGTGTGGTCGCCAGTTACGGATTTAAAGAAACCCCGAATGTGGAAGAAGTGTTCCACCGTTGTGGTCTGGAAGGCCTGCCGTGCCGGATGATGGAAACGTCGTTCTTTATGTCGCACGAATCGCTGATCCTGACCAAACGTCCGTGGTATCTCTATTTCCGTGGCAAACTCTTTATGGCGCTCAGCCGTAACGCCCTGCGCGCGCCGGATCAGTTTGAAATCCCGCCGAACAGGGTGATCGAACTCGGCACGCAGGTAGAAATCTGATCCTCATTTCTGCCGGTCACAGGGCACCTTCGGGTGCCCTGTTTTATTTCTGCTTTCCCCTTTCTGAAACGACTAACTCAAATTTCTCTGCGGTTTCTGAATCATTCAGCGAAACGTTTCGACGTTGATCACAATTTCATCACAACCCCGTTGCCATGTACGGTTAACTTTATAAACTCCTCCGTGAGCGAAACGTTTCGCTGTAGGAGTTCACAATGAAGAAGTCACCGCTATTAAATGCCGAAATCTCACATGTTATTGCCCGGTTAGGTCACACCGATCAGCTGGTTATTGGCGATGCCGGTCTTCCGGTGCCAGCAGCTTGCCAACGCATCGATCTGGCTCTGACCCAGGGAGTCCCCACCTTTTTACAAGTCTTAGAGGTAGTGACACATGAGATGCAGGTTGAGCGGGCTATCCTCGCCGAGGAAATCCTCACTAAAAATCCTCAACTCCATGAAGCGTTGCTCGCCCAATTGACACAACTCGAACAACACCAGGGAAACACCATTGCTTTGGATTACGTCAGTCATGAGGCATTCAAAGCACAAAGCGAAAAAAGTCGGGCTGTGATCCGCAGCGGGGAATGTTCGCCTTACGCGAACGTTATTCTGTGTGCCGGCGTAACCTTCTGAGGCCTTTATGCAACCTTTGCTGCAACTGACAGGCATTGATAAAGCCTTTCCCGGCGTTAAAGCACTTTCCGGCGCGGCGCTCAGCGTCTATCCGGGACGTGTGATGGCGCTGGTGGGAGAAAACGGCGCGGGCAAGTCCACCATGATGAAAGTGCTGACCGGCATCTACCAGAAAGATGCCGGTTCAGTCCATTTCCTCGGTAAGGAAGCGGCGTTCAATGGACCGAAAGCGTCTCAGGAAGCCGGGATTGGCATCATCCATCAGGAATTAAACCTGATCCCTCAACTGACGATTGCTGAAAACATCTTTCTCGGCCGTGAGTTTGTGAACGGTTTTGGCTGCATCAACTGGAAAAAGATGTATGCCGAAGCCGACAAACTCCTGGCGCGTCTGAATCTGCGTTACAAAAGCGATCGTCTGGTCGGTGAATTATCGATTGGCGACCAGCAGATGGTCGAGATTGCCAAAGTACTGAGCTTCGAATCCAAAGTCATCATTATGGATGAACCGACGGATGCCCTGACCGATACCGAGACGGCTTCTTTATTTAGCGTGATCCGCGAACTGAAAGCCGCAGGTTGCGGTGTGGTGTATATCTCCCACCGCATGAAAGAAATCTTCGAAATCTGCGATGACGTGACGGTGTTCCGTGACGGACAGTTCATCGCAGAACGTCCGGTCAGCGAGCTGGAAGAAGACACGCTGATTGAAATGATGGTCGGTCGCCGCCTCGAGGAACAGTATCCGCGTATTAATCATGAGCGTGGCGCGCTGCGTTTACAGGTTCGCGATGTCAGCGGGCCGGGCGTCGATAACGTCAGCTTTGATTTGCACAGTGGCGAAATCCTCGGGATTTCCGGTTTGATGGGCGCAGGCCGCACCGAACTGATGAAAATACTCTACGGCGCACTGCCGCGTAAAAGTGGTTATGTGGCGCTGGATGGCCGCGAAGTGGTGACACACTCACCGCAGGACGGGCTGGCAAACGGCATTGTGTATATCTCCGAAGACCGTAAGCGCGATGGGTTAGTGCTCGGCATGTCGGTGAAAGAAAATATGTCGCTGACCGCGCTGCGCTATTTCAGCCACGGCGGCGGTCGCCTGAAGCATGCCGACGAACAGCAGGCTGTCGGTGATTTCATCCGCCTGTTCAATATTAAAACGCCGTCGATGATGCAGACCATCGGCCTGCTTTCCGGCGGCAATCAGCAAAAAGTGGCGATTGCCCGCGGGTTAATGACGCGGCCGAAAGTCCTGATCCTCGACGAACCGACGCGCGGCGTTGACGTCGGTGCCAAAAAAGAGATTTACCAGCTTATAAACCAGTTCAAGCGCGAAGGGCTGAGCATCATTTTGGTTTCCTCAGAAATGCCGGAAGTGATCGGCATGAGTGACCGGGTTTTGGTGATGCACGAAGGTCATTTAAGCGGTGAATTCCCGATAGAACAGGCTACGCAGGAAGTGTTGATGGCAGCCGCTGTCGGCAAGCAATACGGCGTGACGCAGGAGTAATCAGATATGAGTTCTCAGACATTGCCAGCCAAAAAGCGCTGGATCAGTAAAGAGTGGTTGTTGGAGCAAAAGTCTCTGATTGCGCTGCTGGTGTTGATTGCCGTGGTCTCTTCCATGAGCCCGAACTTCTTTACCGTTAATAACCTGTTTAACATCCTCCAGCAAACGTCGGTCAACGCCATTATGGCGGTCGGCATGACGCTGGTGATCCTGACCTCCGGTATCGATTTGTCCGTCGGTTCGCTGCTGGCGCTGACGGGTGCCGTCGCTGCCTCAATTGTCGGGCTGGAAGTGAACGCCTTTGTCGCCGTGGGTGCCGCACTGGCGCTGGGCGCTGCCGTGGGCGGTGTGACCGGGGTGATTGTCGCCAAAGGCAAAGTGCAGGCGTTTATCGCCACGCTGGTCATGATGTTGCTGCTGCGTGGCATCACGATGGTGTACACCAATGGCAGCCCGATCAGCACCGGTTTTAATGATGTGGCCGATGTATTTGGCTGGTTTGGTATCGGCCGCCCACTGGGCATCCCGACACCGGTCTGGCTGATGGCGGTGGTGTTTATTGCGGCGTGGTACATGCTGCATCACACCCGCTTAGGACGTTATATCTACGCGCTGGGCGGTAACGAATCCGCGACGCGGCTGTCAGGTATCAGCGTCGATAAAGTTAAAATTATCGTCTACTCCCTGTGTGGTTTGTTAGCGGCTCTGGCCAGTATCATCGAAGTGGCGCGCCTGTCTTCTGCGCAGCCTAACGCTGGTACAGGATATGAGCTGGATGCGATTGCCGCAGTGGTATTAGGGGGAACCAGCCTGTCCGGGGGTAAAGGACGCATTGTTGGAACGCTGATCGGTGCACTGATCCTTGGCTTCCTGAATAACGGTTTGAACTTATTAGGTGTTTCTTCCTACTACCAGATGATCGTAAAAGCAGTCGTCATTCTGCTGGCGGTTCTGGTGGATAACAAAAGCAACAAATAAACTCTCCTACAGGACTTATGACCATGAATATGAAAAAACTGGCTGTCTGGGTTTCCGCCGCAGCGATCACCGCTTCTTTCAGTGCTAACGTTCTGGCGAAAGACACCATTGCGCTGGTCGTTTCCACACTGAACAACCCATTCTTCGTTTCCATGAAAGACGGCGCGCAAAAAGAAGCGGACAAACTGGGCTATAACCTGATTGTTCTCGATTCTCAGAACAACCCGGCCAAAGAGCTGGCAAACGTGCAGGACCTGACGGTTCGCGGCACCAAACTGGTGCTGATCAACCCAACCGATTCTGACGCAGTCGGCAATGCCGTCGCCATGGCAAACCAGGCGAAGATCCCGGTGATCACCCTTGACCGTCAGGCGACCAAAGGTGTGGTTGCCAGCCACGTTGCATCCGATAACGCCTTCGGCGGTAAAATGGCCGGCGATTACATTGCGAAGAAACTGGGCGAAAATGCCAAAGTGATCGAACTGGAAGGTATCGCCGGGACATCCGTTGCCCGCGAACGTGGTAAAGGTTTCGCCCAGGCGGCTGAAAAACACCACTTCCAGATCCTCGCCAGCCAGCCAGCTGATTTTGACCGCACCAAAGGTCTGAACGTCATGCAAAACCTGCTGACTGCGCATCAGGATGTGCAGGCGGTATTTGCTCAGAATGACGAAATGGCGCTCGGCGCATTGCGTGCCCTGCAGACTGCCGGTAAAACGGATGTGCTGGTCGTCGGCTTTGACGGCACCGAAGACGGTATCAAAGCGGTTAACAGTGGCAAGATGGGCGCGACCGTGGCACAACGTCCTGAGCAAATCGGCGTGATCGGCGTTCAGACGGCAGATAAAGTCCTGAAAGGCGAAAAAGTACCCGCTGTTATCCCTGTTGATTTGAAACTGGTTGCTCAGCCGTAATACCCTCTTTCTCCAGATGTCACCGCGCCTCTTTCCGGAGGCGCTATTTAACGCAGGGATCTCCACATGAAGACAGGCAAACTGGTAGTGCTTGGCAGTATCAATGCCGACCACATTCTGAATATCAACCACTTCCCGCAACCGGGCGAAACGGTTATCGGTAAGCAATACACCGTCGCCTTTGGCGGTAAAGGTGCGAACCAGGCGGTTGCTGCCGGTCGCAGTGGTGCTGATATTTCTTTTATTGCCTGTGTGGGGGATGACGATATTGGCGAGCGGGTGCGTAAGCAACTGGCAAGTGACCATATCGATACGTACCCTGTCGAAGCCATTAAAGACACCACCACCGGTGTCGCGCTGATTTTCGTGAATGCGGAAGGTGAGAACGTTATTGGTATTGATGCGGGGGCGAATAAAGCGGTGACTCCGGCATATCTGGATCGCTATAAACAGCAGGTCATTGCTGCTTCTGCTTTATTAATGCAGCTGGAATCGCCGCTCGAAACAGTGATTGCGGCAGCGAAGATCGCCAAAGACAACGACACGCAGGTGATCCTCAATCCGGCACCGGCATGCGAATTGCCCGATGAATTGCTGGCGCGGGTGGATATGATCACCCCGAACGAAACCGAAGCTGAAAAGCTGACGGGAATTAAAGTGGATAATAATGAGGATGCCGCGCGTGCCGCTAATGCTCTGCATGACAAAGGCATCGCAACGGTCATCATTACATTAGGCAGTAAGGGTGTCTGGCTGAGCCAGAACGGTGAAGGAAAGTTGGTGGCGGGATTCCGGGTGAAAGCCGTCGATACCATTGCGGCCGGGGACACCTTCAACGGCGCACTCGTCACGGCATTACTGGAAGGCAAGCCGATGGACAGCGCAGTCCGGTTCGCGCATGCAGCGGCGGCGATCGCCGTGACACGTCCTGGCGCTCAGCCTTCTGTTCCGTGGCGCAATGAAATAGACGATTTCCTCGCACAACAGGAGGCCTGATTGGCCACCATGAAAGATGTCGCCCGCCTGGCGGGCGTTTCAACCTCCACCGTTTCTCATGTCATCAACAAAAATCGTTTTGTCAGTGAATCCATTGCTGAGAAAGTGAATGCCGCCGTTGAGCAGCTCAACTATGCCCCTTCCGCGTTAGCCCGCAGCCTGAAACTGAACCAGACCCGCACGCTTGGTATGTTACTGACGGCCAGCAGCAACCCTTTCTATTCGGAAGTGGTCCGTGGCGTCGAGCGCAGCTGCTATGAGCGCGGATACAGCCTCATCTTGTGCAACACCGATAATGATGCGGAGCGCATGAACCGGAGTCTGGAAACCCTGTTACAGAAACGGGTCGACGGGCTGCTGATCATGTGTACGGAAAACCACCGGCCTTCGAAAGAAGCTATCAGCCGCTATCCGTCACTGCCGATAGTGATGATGGACTGGTCACCCTTTGATGGCGCGATAGATATTATTCAGGATAACGCGTTGCTGGGTGGCGAAATGGCGACGACATTTTTAATCCGGCAAGGCTATCAGCGTATTGCCTGCATCACCGGGCCTCTTGATAAAACCACCGCGCAGGAACGGCTGAGCGGTTATCGGCAGGCGATGGAAAAAGCCGGTCTGAAGATTTTGCCCGGTTATGAAGTCAGCGGCGATTTCGAATTCGAGGGTGGATTAGCCGCGATGGAACAGTTGCTGGCGCTGCCCGAACCGCCTCATGCGGTGTTTGCCGGTAACGACGCCATGGCCGTGGGGGTTTATCAGGCACTTTATCAGCGTGGATTGTCTGTTCCTGATGATGTTGCCGTGATGGGGTATGACGATATCCAGCTGGCGCAATATATGATGCCGCCGCTGACCACTATCCATCAGCCCAAAGACTCGCTGGGAGAATTGGCAGTGGATGCCTTATTGCATCGTCTGCAGGACCCGGATTCAGAACCGCAGGTTCTGGTGCTGACACCGGAACTGGTGGTGCGTCAGTCGGTGGGATCATTCGTCGGCAAGTAACAGGCTCTGGCATTCCAGCATTGCGGCATTCGCATCACGGGCAAGAATCGCATCGGTCAGCCGCTGATGATGTTCCAGCTTGATCACTTCATTACCGGTAATTGCCCGGAAGTAACTCTGATAGACCGAACTGAATAAATTCGAGAACGATGTCAGGAAAGGGTTTTTCCCCGCTTCATAGATAAGCTGATGAAACTGGGTATCGACCGTTATCCAGCGTTCCCGGTCAAAGTTGTTATGCAGCTGGCGCATTTCATACATATAGAGAGAGAGCTGATGCTTTTGCTCTTTACTGGCAGAAAGCGCAGCCAACGCACAAGCCTGAGGTTCGAGCGCCCGGCGCAGCACAATAAAATGCGCCATCACCTGATCGAAGTTTTCACGGGTCATCCACCAGGTCAGCAATTCCTGATCAAGAAAGTTCCAGCTCGATTGTGGCATTACCCGTGTGCCGATGCGCGGGCGCGGTAAGAGCATCCCTTTAGCTGCCAGCGTCTTGACGGCTTCACGGACGGCGGTCCGGCTGACCCCAAAAATCTCCCCTAACTCATTCTCTCCCGGAAGAATGGCGCCTTCCGGGTACTCACCAGATAAAACGCGTTGTGCAATTTTCTCTGCCAGCAGATAAGAAAGGTTCCGCTGAGCCGCTTGTTGATGCGCATTAAGTAGCATGTAAGGTATTCCTGAATGTCTTTCTCTTATTATATAAGCAGAGTTTACTCCAGCCTCTGGCGGAAAACTGGCGTGTATTGAGCGCAAAACGGTGTCTATTTACTCACTTTGGGCAAAAATGATGTTTTTGTGAACGGTTGATAAAAAAAGTGAAATTAGGGGTTGCGGCCTTCTGAGAACTCCCTATAATGCGCCTCCACTGACCGGGAACAACGACTGACAAGTCGCCCGGACAGGAAGAGAAAAAGTAGAATGTTCGAATGAATAATCTCTTGACTCTTCAGCGGGAAAACGTAATATACGCCTCCCGCGCCGCATAAGATTCCTTGCGAACCGCGGCATGCTCTTTAACAATTTATCAGACAATCTGTGTGGGCACTCACAAGACGATATCAGCCACTTCGGTGGCAAAAAATATCAAGTCTTAAAGAGTGACCAAGCAGTAATTCATTTAGTTGAATTATTACGAAAGTTAATTTTTGAGCATCGCTTCACTTGTTGAAGCAAATCGAACTTTTAATTGAAGAGTTTGATCATGGCTCAGATTGAACGCTGGCGGCAGGC
>NZ_SJOJ01000014.1 GCF_004330295.1 Rahnella victoriana | reverse complement strand
ACGCTTTGTCAAAGCACACTTTAAATCTTGTTTTTGACCTTAATACCCCACCCCAGCCCTCCCCTTCGCAGGGGAGGGAGCAATCGGGTTTTCACTGCTGGAAGGGATTTCTGCCTGCCGGTTTCGCCGGTTCGGGTTTGGCGGTAGGTTCCACATCTTCTGTTTCATCCTGTGCCGCGTCGTTGGCTTCCTGTTCTGCTTTCAGTCTGGCGGCTTCGTCTGCGGCTGCTTTGTCCGCAGCGGCTTTATCGGCTGCCGCTTTTTCAGCGGCGGCTTTGGCGATGGCGGCTTTCTTCTCGGCTTCCAGTTGCTGTTGTAACGCCAGCAGTTGTTCCGGCGTGACGGCCGGATAGCCCTGCGCATCGTCAGGAATGGTATGTACCGCAGGAATCGGGATCAGCGGGCCGAGGAAGCGGGGTTCGCGTTTGAGCAGGTACAAATCGGTCAGCGCACCCAGACGGGCGAAGATCTCGCGGCTGCGCACGCTGAGCATATTTTTCGGGGAAGGGACGGCGAAACATTGCGCCTGAATCCCCATATGCAGCGCGATAAACAACGCCCGCTCACAGTGGAAACGCTGGGTGATGATGATGAAATCGTTGGTGTCGAAAACTTTGCGGGTTCTGACGATGGAATCGAGCGTGCGGAATCCGGCGTAGTCGAGCACGATATCGCTGGCGGGGATACCGGCGGCAATCAGGTCGCGGCGCATGGTGCTTGGCTCGTTATAACTTTGCTGCGCGTTGTCGCCACTCAGCAGCAGGTATTTCACCTTACCGCTGTTGTAGGCATTGATCGCACCCTGAATGCGGTACAGGTAATACTGGTTGATCACGCCGGTGCGGTAATACTTCGCGGTGCCGAGCACCACGCCGACCTGACGGTGTGGCAGGGTCTGCACCTCGTCATAAATGTAAGGCTGGGTGCGTATGCTTATCCACTGATCAAGCCCAATAGCGACCGCCAGCATCAGAATAATGATGCCGAAAACGCCAGCGATGAGTCGCTTAATCATAGGTATCCCTGTTATGACCAGATGGAAATCGGATCCAAGGCTACTTTACCTCTCCGGGCTTCGCAATACGTTGGCGTCCGCACCCACCGGTTTCGCGGGTTTTTTCAGCACTTTTCAGCGAATTACTTTTGAATCTGCGCGACGCGCTGCAATTTGAGTGAAAAAAAAGACCAATGCACAAGGCATTGGTCCCGATCAGTGTCTGACTGTTTTTCCGGCGATTATCAGAAAGACGTGCGCTTATAGCTGCGGTATTGCGGTGCCCAGAAGTTGTGCTCAATCGCTTTCGACAGCGAGTCTTCTGATGTCACCATGGCGACGCCCTGCAACTGCGCGGCTTTACCGACGGCCATCGCGATGCATTTGGACACGCCCTGAATGTCGTCCACATCCGGTAACAATGAACCTTTACCTTCCGTCGCCAGCGGGGAACATTCTGCCAGCGTCCGGCTCGCGGCCATCAGCATACCGTCGGTCACGCGTGTCGCACCGGAGGCAATCACCCCCAGCCCGATACCCGGGAAGATGAAGGAGTTATTGCACTGTGCGATAGGGTACAGCGTGCCTTTGTGGCTGACCGGTGCAAACGGGCTGCCGGTGGCCACCAGCGCCGCGCCATCCGTCCAGTTAAGGATATCGGCAGGTGTCGCTTCCACGCGGGATGTCGGGTTGCTCAGCGGCATCACCACCGGACGCGCACAGTGTTTGTGCATCTCGCGGATGATTTCTTCGGTGAACAGGCCCGGCTGGCCGGAAACACCGATCAGCACGGTCGGTTTGGCGTTACGCACCACATCCAGCAGGGAAACGCTGTCGCTTTCCATTCCCCAGCTTGCCAGTGCGCTGCTTTTCTGCACCAGTTTGCTCTGGAAATCCAGCAGGTTAGGCAGTTTGTCGGTCAGCAGACCAAAACGATCCACCATAAAGACTTTGGCGCGGGCTTCTTCTTCGCTCAGACCTTCAGACTTCATCTGCGCCACGATCTGTTCGGCGATACCACAACCGGCAGAACCCGCACCGAGGAAGGCGACGGTCTGATCACTCAGCTTGCCACCGGCGGCTTTGCTGGCGGCAATCAGGCTGCCCAGCGCCACGGACGCGGTGCCCTGAATATCATCGTTAAAGCAGCACAGCTCATCACGGTAACGTTCGAGGATCGGCATGGCGTTCTTCTGCGCGAAATCTTCAAATTGCAACAGCACATTCGGCCAGCGGATTTTCACTGCCTGAATAAACTGATCGACGAAGGCTTCGTATTCTTCGCCGGTGATGCGCGGATGACGCCAGCCCATGTACAGCGGGTCATTCAGTAATTGCGGATTGTTGGTACCGGCATCCAGCACCACCGGCAGGGTATACGCCGGGCTGATGCCGCCACAGGCGGTATACAGCGAAAGTTTACCAATCGGGATCCCCATGCCGCCGATGCCCTGATCGCCCAGGCCGAGGATGCGTTCGCCGTCGGTCACCACCACCACTTTGACGTGTTGTTTGGTGGCGTTTTGCAGCATGTCATCGATATGAGCGCGGTTCGGGTAGGAGATAAACAGGCCACGGGCGCGGCGATAAATATCAGAAAAGTGTTCACAGGCTTCGCCGACGGTCGGCGTATAAATCACCGGCATCATTTCGCTGAGATGGCTGTCCAGCAGACGGTAAAACAGCGTTTCGTTGGTATCCTGAATGTTTCTCAGATAGACGTGTTTATCGATGTCGTTTTTGAAATTTTGAAACTGGCGGTAGGCGCGGTCGGCCTGCTCTTCAATGGTTTCCACCGCTTCCGGCAGTAAACCGTGAAGGTTAAAGTTGCTGCGCTCTTCTTCAGTAAAAGCACTGCCTTTGTTCAGTAACGGAAACTCTAACAGAATCGGACCAGCATGCGGGATGTACAGGGGACGTTTACTTTCGTATTCAAGTTCCATCGTTTTACTCTTCCGGTTTTCAGAATGTGTTTTTTATATTTCGGCGCGTTGAAGGGTAACAGAGAGGAAATAAGGATTTCAAATGACAAACGTAATGACAATGTTATGTAACTAAAGACTCCGGAAACGAAGTCTTTAGTGTTAACCCGCTCACGTTTTCAGCAGGTCAGCGTGGTGATATCTTCACAGCCCAGCGCGTTTAAGGTGGCGCGTGTGGCATCGTTTTGGGTGATCAGCGCATCCGTTTGCTCGACCAGCACGGCGCGGCGAACGTTCAGGCAATCTTCCCCGGACATGTTCAGCAGAATTAACGCCGCCTGCAGCGGAGGCAGGCTCGGGTTGAACGCGGCGTTTTCCGCATAACGGCCAGCAAACTGTTTGCCACTGGATGTTTCCAGCGCCACACCGCTGTGAGATTTACTGTAAGGCGCATGGCTCTGGTTGCAGGCATCCAGCGCCAGCAGGGCCAGCGGGTCTGCGTTTTCCAGTGTGTAGCCATGGTCTACTTTGTCCATCAGCAGGGTGGTGATGTCCAGATCCTTCGGGCCGAAGGAGTGGGGCAGGTAATCGCCCAGCGTAGCCACGTCACGATCGGGCAGATGGATATCCAGCGCGGTGCCGCTGGTCAGTTCATTCATAAACTGACGACAATGTCCGCACGGGGTGTAATTCACGGTGATGGAAGCCAGACGGGTTTCCCCGCGCAGCCAGGCGTGAGTCACGGCGGACTGTTCGGCATGAACGGTTTGCTGCATCGGCGCACCGGCGAATTCCATATTGGCACCGAAATAAAGGTTGCCGGAAATTCCGCGTGCAACTGCACCGACGTTGAAATGAGAAATTGGCGTAACGGAACAGGCCGCAGCCAGAGGCAACAGGGCAAATGCCAGCGCGTCATCGTCCAGCCCGGTCGCCTGTTTTACCTGCGCAACGTCAGCCGCGGTGAGCATTGCCGGGAAGTCATCATGACGCAGAAACGGCTCAAGCGCGGAGGATAAATTTTCAGGGAGTGCCGCAAAGGCGGTGTGAAAACGTGCGTGCATAAACATTCGATCTCGCAGTGATTACGGTTGAACAGTGTAAAAGTCATTACATGAACGTAGTGTGACGAATGTCACTTTTTCGATGTAATAAGTTCTGCTTCGTTGCATATTTGGGAGATGTCACGCATAAACGCCGCCTTTTCAGACGGCTGTCAAAAAAGGATGACGCGGAATCAGTGAGCCGGGAACCACTTGTCATTGATCTTCTGAAACTCGCCGTTGGCTTTGATCCCTTCCAGTGCCGCATTCAGCCTGGACAGCAGTGCCGTATTATCAGGACGTACTGCCATGCCGACGCCGGTACCAAAGTATTGCGGATCTTTAATCACTTCGCCCACTTCACCGAGATTCGGGTTGGATTTCAGCCAGCCATTCAGCACGGCGGTGTCACCTAACAGCCCGTCCAGACGACCACTTTTCAGATCCAGAATCGCGTTCTGGTAGCTGTCGTAGCCGACGGTGGTGATTTCAGGATGCTTTTCCATCAGGTATTTCTGATGCGTGGTGCCGTTTTCCAGACCAACACGTTTCCCTTTCAGATCCGCAACCGACGAGAATTTGCCTTTCGGCCCGATGATCATCGCGGTATTGGCGTAGTAAGGCTGGGTGAATGTCACCTGTTTGCTGCGCTCTTCGGTGATATCCATTCCGGAAATAATCACGTCGAAACGACGGAATTTCAGTGCCGGGATCAGGCCGTCAAACGGCTGGTTGGTGAAGGTACAGGTTTCCTGCATCTGCTTGCATAAGGCGTTCGCCAGATCGATATCAAAACCAATAATCTGGTTATCAGCACCGATGGATTCAAACGGCGGATAAGTGGCGGAAGTGCCGAAACGGATGGTATCTGCGGCGGTGGCAGCAAACGCAGTGGCAGACAAGAGAGCAGCGAGGATGAGCTTTTTCATGCAATACATTCCTGTTCAAAAAATGACATTCCCTTCGCGATTCAGTTTACTGATTTCATTGATGTAATCGGGTAACTGGCAGGAAGTGAAACCTGTCGGTTAAGTTGCCATTAAATGAATTTGTATGCAATAAATTTGATTAAAAAATTACGAAGGTGAGTGGGGAGGTTTTTCACCGGCATAAAAAAAGGGACGATTTCTCGTCCCTTCAGTTTCGACTCTGAGAATCAGTTGCGACGTTCAAACGCCAGCGCACGACGTTCTATCAGACGCATCATCAGGGTCAGCAAGCCGTTCACGCACAGATAAACCAGACCGGCCGCGCCAAACACCATGACGTCATAGGTACGGCCATACATCAGCTGGCTGTGACCCATCACGTCCATCAACGTAATGGTGTACGCCAGCGAAGTACTTTTGAACACCAGCACCACTTCGTTGGAATACGACGACAGCGCGCGTTTAAAGGCATACGGCAGCAAAATGCGCAGGGTTTGCGGTTTCGACATGCCGAGCGCGTTACACGACTGCCACTGGCCCGACGGGATCGCGCGCACCGCACCGGTAAACAGCTGCGTGGTATAGGCCGCGCTGTTCAGTGCCAGCGCAAACATCGCGCAAAGCCACGGCTGAGACAACACTTCCCATAACCACGGAATTTCACGGATCGACGGAAACTGACCCGGACCGTAGTAAATCAGGAAGATTTGTACCAGCAACGGCGTGCCGGTAAACAGCGTGATATAACCTTTGACGATCTGGCTGGCCACCGGCACTTTCAGCGTGAGGATCACGGTGAAAATCATCGCCAGCAGCAGCGCGACAATCAGCGCCGCCACGGTCAGTGTCAGGCTGGTGTGCAATCCTTTCAGGACTTCAGGTAAATATTCCCACATCAGGAAGCACTCCGTTCAAAGCGGGTAGTACGCAGTTCGATGCGTTTAATCACGAACTGGCTGAACAGGGTGACAAGCAGATAAATAGCCGCCGCAATCACATACCAGGTAAAGGGTTCCTGCGTACGGGTGGCGATGCTTTTGGTTTGCAGCATCAGGTCATTCACACTGATCAGCGACACCAGCGCGGTGTCTTTCAGCAGCACCAGCCACTGATTGCTCAGACCCGGTAATGCATGACGCCACATCTGCGGCATAATCAGACGGAAGAAAATCGCCGACTTTTTCATGCCCAGCACCTGACCGGATTCCCATTGGCCTTGCGGCACGGCTTTCAGTGCGCCGCGCAAGGTCTGCGATGCGTAAGCCGAATACAGCAGGGAAAGGGCGATCACACCACACACAAACGGGCTGACTTCGAAGTTCTCAATCGGCAGCTTGATCGGGATGGCGAACAGGCCGAGGTTGATGCTGAAGCCATCGGCCAGCACCATCAGCAGCTGTGAGGAACCAAAATAGATGAACAGCACCACCAGAATTTCCGGCAGACCGCGCAGCACGGTGACCCACGCGGTGCCCAGCCAGCTAAGCGGCTTCCACGGCGCGGATTCCCAGACAGCGAAAATCATCGCCAGCACCAGGCCGAGGATCAGCGCACAAACGGCAAGGCCGACGGTCATCCCGGCGGCGCTTGCTAAAGGTTGGAATTCAGTCATTGATAGGCAAACTTATTGCTGGAACCATTTTGAATACAGCGTCTTGTAAGTGCCGTCAGCTTTCACTTTTGCCAGCGCATCATTCAGTTTAGTCAGCAATTCAGTGTTGTTCTGACGAACAGCAACACCCAGACCGGTACCGAAATACGTCGGGTCAGTGACTTTGTCGCCGACAGCGGCCAGATTTTTGTTCTGTTTCAGCCATTCGTTCACCACGGCGGTGTCACCGAAGACCGCGTCCAGACGACCATTTTTCAGATCCAGCACGGCGTTCTGATAGCTGTCATACGGCACGGCAGTGATTTCAGGGTGCTTATCCATCAGGTATTTCTGATGGGTGGTGCCGTTCTGCATACCGACACGTTTGCCTTTCAGCGCCGCAACGTCAGTGAACTGACCGGAATGGGCGATGAAAATAGCGGAGTTGTCGTAGTACGGGTTGGTGAAAGCGACTTGCTTGAGACGTTCCGGCGTGATGTCCATACCGGAAATCACCGCGTCAAAACGACGGAATTTCAGGCTTGGGATCAGGCTGTCAAACGCCTGGTTGGTGAAGGTACAGGTGGCCTGCATCTCTTTACACATGGCGTTCGCCAGATCGACGTCGAAGCCCTGGATCTTGTTGCTGGAGTCGACAAACTCAAACGGAGGATAAGACGCTTCCATCGCGAAACGGATGGTATCAGCCGCGCTGGCTGACAAACTGACGGTGGCCAGAACCGCGGCAATTACTAATTTTTTCATCGCAAACTCCGTAGAAACATCAATCAATGTATTGATAAGAATACAGTTTAGTGGGAAAGGTAGCTGGCAAACTCTTTGGTTTGCGGCTGAGCGAAAATGGAGGCATCGCCTTGCTCAACAATGCGGCCATTTTCCATGTACACCACGCGGCTGGCGGTTTTACGCGCCACTTCCACTTCGTGGGTCACGATAACCTGTGTAATCCCGGTACCCGCCAGTTCGCGGATAATACTGACGATCTGGGCAGTGATTTCCGGGTCAAGCGCGGCGGTCGGTTCATCAAACAGCAGAACCTGAGGCTCCATCATCAGCGCACGGGCAATCGCCACACGCTGTTGCTGACCACCGGAAAGGTGTAAAGGAAAGCGATCGGCGTAATCGGTCAGGCGCAGACGGGTCAGCAGTTTCTGGGCACGTTGCATCGCGACATCTTTGGTCAGTCCCAGAACACGGATCGGGGCTTCCAGTAAGTTGTCGAGTACGGTGCGGTGCGGCCACAGGTTGTATTGCTGGAATACCATGCCGACGTTCTGACGCAGTTCGCGAACGGCTTTTTCATCCGGCTTGCGGGTGAAATCGAAGGTGTTACCGGCGATATGCAATGTGCCTGAACGCGGCATTTCCAGCAGGTTCAGAACACGTAACAGGGAGCTTTTGCCTGCACCACTTGGCCCGAGTAAAACCAAAGTTTCACCGGCAGGGCAGTCGAGCTGGATGTCAAAAAGCGCCTGATGCACGCCGTAGAAGCAGTTGATGCTATTAAGTTGAATACTCATGCGCAAATAGTGAATAGCCATTGATGCCGCAGATGGTAACTTCCACAGCATAGTTATGCAACGATCGCGGCTTAAAAATTATGTGTTGCCGCAGGAATGCCAAAGTGTAGCACAACATATTGTTAACTAACTGTGACGGGGGTGTTGGTCAATGGCGTTATTCATCATTGACCAACATTTTCGTGTGGGGTTTTTAGAAAGCTGAACGGGTTACTGGTTTTCTAAAACCTGACGCAGCGTGCCGCTGGAAGCGAAATCGAGATTGGCCATATACCGCACGTCATCGACCGTCCAGCATGTGCCTTCCCGCACCATCAGCACTTCATCTTTCCAGCGGGTTGACGCGCCTTTGTCTTTCTCATGCGTGAAGGTCACGCGCAGAGGAATGTTGCGGGCGTCGGTATTTGGAATGGTGGAGGCGTCGTCAACGGAGGCGGACGTCGGGCCGTCAAACAGGCTGGAGAAAATGTCACCATCGCCGGAGCCGGCACCGGTTTTTTCGTTGGGTGAAGCCGCAATATCCACTTTCGGTTGTGACCGTGCTTTCAGCAGGGCGTCATATAACGCGGTGCTCAGATAAGGACGGTACGCCGCAAGCTGGCTGGCATTCGGTATTCCGCTGCCGCCTTGTTTAATGCGCAAATCATAGAATTGCTGAGCCACGCTGTCAGGGCCGCCGTCGACACACGGTGCGGTACGGCTGCCGATATCCTTATACGCAGGTTCTACCGTGGTGCAGGCATTTAACATCAATACAAACGGGATTGCGGCGAGCAGAGTTTTCTTTTTCATCGTATTCCTTACTGAAAGATTGAACGTTTTCACCATGACTTTCTTTACCATACAGTATAAAACCGATTTGGCTTAATGCATGGCGCAGAGAAAAACAGTCACCGGCAATACCTTGATCTCTCACGCATGGTTTATGCTGTGGATGAACGCTGCGCTTCAACGTGGACGACAACTGATAAGGAATACTCATGCAAATTTCAACCACCCCGACCCTCGAAGGTTTCACCATTGCTGAATATTGTGGCGTGGTGACAGGCGAAGCGATTTTAGGCGCGAATATTTTCCGTGATTTTTTCGCGGGTGTGCGCGATATCGTCGGCGGACGTTCCGGCGCTTATGAAAAAGAGCTGCGCAAGGCGCGTGAGATTGCTTTCCGTGAGCTGGAAGAACAGGCGAAAGAACGCGGAGCCAACGCGGTTGTCGGCATCGACATCGATTACGAAACCGTGGGTAAAGACAGCAGCATGCTGATGGTCAGCGTGTCCGGCACCGCAGTGATCGTACACCGCAAATGATGTGCCGCCGTCTGTCATGCGGCTTACTGGCCGCCGCCTTGCTGTTGCTGGCGGGGTGTCAGGGTGCCAGCGAAAAAGCCAAAGACGCGCCGTTCCGGTTGGAAACGGCACGGCAGGCGCAGGGCGCGGATCAGCGGATCCGTTTTCTGGTGATCCATTACACCGCCGAAGATTTCAACAACGCATTAAATACGCTTACAGATGAACACGTCAGCGCGCATTACCTCATTCCGGCGCAACCGCCCTTTGAAGACGGTAAACCGGTGGCGTGGCAACTGGTGCCGGAAAATAGGCGCGCCTGGCATGCGGGTGCCAGCGGCTGGCGCGGGCGCACCAATCTCAACGACACGTCGGTCGGCATTGAGCTGGAAAATAAAGGCTACAGCAGGCATCTGCTCGGCAAAAAATTCTATCCGTTCCCGCCTGCGCAAATCGATTTGCTGGCAAATCTGAGTCAGGAGATTGTCACGCGATATCAGATTGAACCGCGCAATGTGGTGGGACACAGTGATATCGCCCCGCAGCGCAAGGATGACCCCGGCCCGCTGTTTCCGTGGCAGGAAATGGCTGAACGCGGGATTGGGGCGTGGCCGGATACGGCGCGGGTGAATCACTCTCTGGCGGGACGTAATCCGCAGCAACCGGTCGATCAGACACAATTACTGGGGCTGCTGAAAGACTACGGCTATCCGGTGAGTGATGACATGACGCCGGAACAGCAGCGGCGGGTGATCGCCGCGTTCCAGATGCATTTCCGTCAGAGTGATTACCGCGGTCATGCGGATGCCCAGACGCAGGCCATCGCGCAGGCGTTATTAGTGCAGTATCCGGATAAGAATGACTGAAATCAGCGGCTGACCCTGGCGGTCAGTCGCGTTTCGGACCGATACCGTGCAGCCCCTGAAGTTTACCGTGATCGCGCAGCCAGTCGGCGGTGCGGATAATCCCCTGATCGAGCGAAATCACTGGCACATAGCCCAGTTCTTTCTGCGCACGCTGCGTATCGAGCGTGAGATCAAAATTCAGTTTCGCCACGCTGTAATGCGTCAGCACCGGCTCTTTATGCGAGCTTTTGCTGATACGCTCCATGCCCCGCGCCATCATATCCAGCAACGGATAAG
Organism: Rahnella victoriana; assembly: GCF_004330295.1. Taxonomy (GTDB): domain Bacteria; phylum Pseudomonadota; class Gammaproteobacteria; order Enterobacterales; family Enterobacteriaceae; genus Rahnella; species Rahnella victoriana. Next base: position 143,217 of record NZ_SJOJ01000014.1, on the reverse strand, counting down.
GCACCGAGCGGATGCGGTATTTGATATCCAGATTTTCCATCAGCTGCTGCACCAGCGTACGCAGCGGGCGCGGCTGCTGATTGGTAATGTTGAAGGCGCGACCGGACTCGGTGGACTGAGAATGCGTCGCCAGCCACATTGCATGTACGGCGTTCTCGACGTACGTCATATCGACCAGTGCTTCGCCGCCGCGTGGCAACATCAGCGTGCCGCCGTATTTCAGCATCTGTAACAGGCGCGGCAGCAGCACGTTATCGTGCGGGCCGAAAATACCCTGCGGCCGCAGGATGGTGAAATGGGTTTGCGGATTGGACAGTGCCAGCGTGTGGATCACCTGCTCACCGGCGGCTTTACTGCGCGCAAACGAGTTAGCGAAACGGTGCGGACGAAAATCTTCCTGTATATCGCGGTGATGGTGGAAATCGAAATAGATGGCCGGTGAGGAGATATGCACGAAGTTTTCGACACCATAAGCTGCCGACCATTCGCCCAGACGCCGCGTGGCGCGCACGTTGGCCAGTTCAAATTCCTGTTCGCTGCCCCACGGCGACATCAGCCCCGAACAGTGCCAGACGGTGTCGATATCTGCCAGCAACGCTTTTGCCTGTGCTGAGACCAGCGTGGTGAGATCGGCGTGAATAAATTCCGCGCCCATTTTCTGCAAAAGCGATCCCATGGCGGCGTTACGGCCTGTCGCCCGGACTTTGATGCCTTTATTTCGCAGAAACTCAACGGCGTTACGTCCAGGGCCGCCACTCGCACCGGTAACCAAAACCTTCATATACAGGCCAATGCCTTCATAAATAGAGAAAAAATATTGTCAGCGTCAGAGTTCTGGCACCCCTCAGCAATAAGGGTGCCATTCTTTCGTGAAATTGTGCGGGTTGCAATGGGAAAGGGGGAAAGCTGTGTCCGAAAGCGGATTAAATGACCCTTTCTAGCGTCCGCAACGGTCTTTCTGCCGGGCAAGGCTGGCGATGCGTTTTGCCATGCCACGAAAAATAAACTGATGAGCGGGCATCATACTGAACCAGTACAGCAGCCCGCTGAACCCGGCGGGATGCCACCACGCGCGCACATCCAGACTGCGGCTCTCGCCATGATCGGTAATGGTGAACGTTAAGCGCCCCAGCCCCGGCGCTTTCATGCCGAATAACAGCGCCAGTTCTCGCTGCGGTTTCAGCCCGATGACTTTCCAGCCATCGATTTTATCGCCGGGTTTCAGAAAGTCGCGATCAGGCCGGCCGTATTTTACGCCGCCGCCAAGTAAATCATCGATGCGCGCCCGCGTTTTCCATAAGCCGTTGGCATAGAAATACCCCTCCGCGCCGCCCAGCTGCTGAATGACTTTCCAGAGTGAGGCTTTGGTGGCTGAAGTTTCCAGCGTAAAACCGGCTTGTTTCGGGTAATAACCGTAGCCGGGGCGCCAGCGCGCACGGGCATCCGCATCGTAGCCCCAGTCCGGTGAATCCATAATTTGCTGCTGTTCTTTTTCCAGTGTCGTGCGGATCGCCTCATCAACAGGGATCAGGGTCTGCGGGATCAGCCTTTGCAGTTTCTCACTGTCAGCCGGTAAATCGTGATTCAGCCCCTGAATCAGCGCCTTCGCCAGCGACGTCGGCACGGAGGTGATCAGGCTGAGGAAATACACCGAAACAAAGGAGGTCGGCAGGGGAACCGGGATCAGCCAGCGGCGTTTGCCGCTCATGGCGATAAAGCGTTCAAACAGGGTCTGATAGCTGATGTACTCCGGTCCTGCGGCCTCCAGGATCTGATTTTCGCTGGCAGGCAGTGTCACCAGCCCCTGCAAATAATTCAGCAGGTTTTCCAGCGCAATGGGGGAGGACTTTGAGCGGACCCAGCGCGGCGGCGTCAGCACCGGCAGGTTATAGACCATGTCACGCATCACTTCGAACGCGGCAGAACCCGCGCCAATCACAATGCCGGTGCGCAGTTCTGTCACCGGGATGGCACTCATGCGCAGCAAATCGCCGGTCAGTTTTCTCGCCTGCAAATGCGGCGAATGGTTGTCTTCCGGCTGCATCGAGCCGAGATACACAATGTGCTTAATGGAGGACTCTTTCAGCGCCAGCAGGGTGTGTTGCGCGGCCTGCCGTTCCTTTTCCAGCAAGTCATCATCTTCGGCCATCGCGTGAACCAGATACACCAGCACATCCGCGCCTTCAAAGGCGGCAGCCAGCGTTTTACTCTGATACACATCGGCGAAACAGCAGCGGACGTTCGGCCATTTTTGTTGCTGTAACCATTCGATCCGGCGTGCGGCGGCTGTCACCTGAAAGCCTTGCTGGCTGAGATGCGCGGTAAGATGTTGTCCGATATATCCGCTGGCGCCGAGAACGACGATCCGGCCAGTGTGTGTCGTGATTGGCATTTCCATTTGCTCGGTCAGTGTGAGGGAGATAAAGCAGAAAATACGGCGATAGCCCGCAGGTTATCGCCGTGAACCGGACGGCCTGTCAGGCGTGCTGGTGCAGGAATTCCTGCCACAGCGCCACGACTTTTTGCAGATCTTCGCGGCTGATATTGATGTGCGTCAGCACACGGGTCAGGGGACCGGCGCTGATGATCACACCGCGCTCCAGCATCCACGGCCCCATTTTAGCCGCCAGCTCTGCGCTCTGTTTGATGTACAGCACGTTGGTCTGAGCACCCGGCGCGGCAATTTCGACGCCGATCTTGCTCAGTTCTTCCGCCAGCCACTGCGCATTGTCGTGGTCATCTTTCAGACGTGCCACGTTGTTTTCCAGCGCGTAAATTGCCGCTGCGGCCAGAATCCCGGACTGGCGCATACCGCCGCCGGTCATTTTGCGCCAGCGGTTCGCGCGCTGGATGTACTCTTTGCTGCCGACCAGCAGGGAGCCAATCGGCGCGCCCAGACCTTTCGACAGGCAGATCGTCAGCGTGTCGCAATACTGCGTGATCTCGCGCAGTTCCACGTTCTGTGCCACGGCCGCATTCATAATGCGGGCACCGTCGATATGCAGCGCCAGCCCTTTTTCGCGGGTGAAGGCAAACGCCTTTTGCAGATATTCCAGCGGCAGCACCTTGCCGCTGTGGGTATTTTCCAGACTCAGCAGGCGGGTACGGGCGAAGTGAATGTCATCCGGTTTGATGGCGGCGGCGACTTTATCCAGCGGAATCGAACCGTCAGCGTCCATATCCAGCGGCTGCGGCTGAATGCTGCCGAGGACCGCCGCACCGCCTGCTTCGTACATATAATTGTGGGCTTTCTGGCCGACAATATATTCTTCGCCACGCTGGCAGTGCGTCAGCAACGCCACCAGGTTGGCCTGTGTGCCGGTCGGTAAAAACAGCGCTGCTTCTTTACCGCACAGCTTTGCGGCCATGTCCTGCAAAGCATTTACCGTTGGGTCATCGCCGTAGACATCATCGCCGACTTCAGCGCGGGCCATGGCCTGACGCATCGCTTCACTGGGGCGGGTTACGGTATCACTGCGTAAGTCGATCAACGTGGCTTCCTCTTCTCGGGTTGTAGTTGTGAATGCATGATTAGACAGAATTACCCGCCTAATCATGCACTATAGCCCTGTCAGGGTTATCGCAGCCAGTTGGTTTTTGCCAGTTCAACCACTTCGTCGCCACGACCGCTGATCACTGCGCGCAGCATGTACAGGCTGAAGCCTTTGGCTTGCTCGAATTTGATCTGCGGCGGCATCGCCAGTTCTTCGGTGGCGGTGATCGCATCGATCAGCACCGGACCTTCGTAGGCGAAGGCATCCTGAAGGGCGGTGTCAATATCCGAGGCTTTTTCAACGCGGATGCCTTTGATGCCTGCGGCTTCAGCAATGGCGGCGAAATCCGGGTTTTTCAACTCGGTACCGTCCGTGAGATAGCCGCCGGATTTCATTTCCATCGCCACAAATCCCAGCACACTGTTGTTGAAAATGATGATTTTCACCGGCAGCTTTTGCTGCGCCAGCGTCAGGAAATCCCCCATCAGCATGGCGAATCCGCCGTCACCGCACAGGGCGACCACCTGCCGCGTGCGGTCAATGGCTTGCGCGCCAATCGCCTGCGGCATGGCATTCGCCATTGAGCCGTGGTTAAACGAGCCGAGCAGACGGCGCTGACCGTTCATTTGCAGATAACGGCAGGCCCAGACGGTCGGCGTGCCGACGTCGCAGGTGAAAATCGCATCGGCGGCGGCAAAGCGGCTGATCTGCTGCGCCAGATATTGCGGATGGATCGGCTGCTTGTCGTTCGGCGTCGCCAGCCCGTCGAGATCTTTGCGCGCTTCTTCGTAATGCTTCAGCGCCTTGTCGAGGAACTTGCGTTCATTTTTCACCTGCAATTGCGGCAGAAGGGCGGTCAGGGTGGATTTGATGTCGCCGACCAGCGCCATATCCACATGGCAATGCGCGCCGATGCTGCCCGGATTAATGTCGATCTGAATGATTTTGGCATCGGTCGGATAGAAGGCGCGATACGGGAATTGCGTACCGAGCAGGATCAGGGTGTCGGCATTGAGCATGGCGTGATAGCCGGAAGAAAAACCGATCAGCCCGGTCATGCCGACGCTGTACGGATTGTCCCACTCGATATGTTCTTTCCCGCGCAGGGCATGGACGACCGGCGCTTTCAGGGTTTCAGCCAGCTTAATCACTTCGTCATGCGCGCCCGCGCAGCCGCTGCCACACATCATTGTGATATTGGTCGCGCCGTTCAGCAGTTCGGCCAGCTTCGCCAGTTCCGTGGGCTGTGGGGTGACTTTCGGCAGCACCGGCGGATACCAGCTGACTTTGGCGTCTTCCGGCGCTGGCCTGAGCGCCACATCGCCCGGCAGCACAATCACCGACACGCCACGATTGAGAATGGCTTTGCGCATGGCGATCGCCAGCACCTGCGGCAGTTGCTCGGGATTGCTGATCAGTTCGCAGTAATGGCTGCATTCGCGGAATAATTCGGTCGGATGGGTTTCCTGAAAATAACCGCTGCCGATTTCACTCGACGGAATATGGGCGGCAATCGCCACAACCGGCACGTGATTGCGATGGCAATCGAACAGGCCGTTGATCAGATGCAGGTTGCCGGGACCACAGGAACCGGCGCAGACCGCCAGCTCACCGGTGATTTGCGCTTCGGCACCGGCGGCAAACGCAGCCACTTCTTCATGGCGCGTACCCAGCCATTCGATGGTGCCCATGCGGTTCAGGCTGTCGCTCAGCCCGTTCAGGGAGTCGCCGGTGACGCCCCAGATCCTTTTTACGCCTGCTGCCTCGAGAGTTTTCGCCAGATATGCTGCTACGCTTTGTTGTTTCATTACTGAATCCCTCCACTGATGCTGAAAAATAACTGCGTTAAGCATAGTCCACTGATTACATCCTTGAATGTTCAGCCTTAAACCATACAAAAATACGCGAGTGAGGGAGGTGAAGATTTGTAAATCTGCCCGCGCAGACTGTAAAAAGTCATGTGCGGGCAGGGCGTTAAGGCGGGGATCAGGCGAGGGTGACGTCGCCCTGAAGCTGACAGCTACAGGCCAGTACATAACCCTGAGCGACCTCTTCGTCGGTCAGCGTCATGCGGCTGGTGGTCTGATAATCACCGGAAAGTATCCGGGTTTTACAGCTGCCGCAGACGCCCGCACGGCAGGCCGCGGTGACCGGTAGCTTGTGTTGCTCCATGGCGGCCAGCAGGGTCGAACCGACCGGCACGCGGTAATGCTGTAACGGTGTCAGGCGGGTCAGCGTCAGTTGCTGATCAGCAGACACTTCCGCCTCCGCTGCCTGAAACTGTTCTTTGACGATATTCTCCTGCGCCGCGCCCAGCGCCTTCGCCCAGTCTCCCGCCAGTTGCATATACGGCGCCGGGCCGCAAATCATCACCCGTCGTTGACGCATATCCGGGACCTGACTTTGCAGTAAATCCTGGCTCAGACGCCCGGCGATGTGCCCCGGCGCGGCATCCTTTTCCGCCAGAATGGTCAGGTTCAGTTGCGGATATTGGGCCGCCAGTTGCTGCCATTCATCGGCAAAAATGATGTCCTGCGGGCTGCGCACACTGTAAAACACCTGCACACTTTGCGCCGGATGATGTGCCAGCACATCCCGCGTGATCGACATCACCGGCGTCACACCACAGCCTGCCGCCAGCAATAACAGCGGCTGTTCGGTGTCGCAGGTGAATTCCCCTTGTGCATCACTCAGCCAGACATAATCACCGGGTTTCACCTGCTCCGTCAGCCAGGATGAACCTGTGCCACCGTCGATGCGGCGCACCGTCAGCTGAATAAAACGGCTTTTTCCCGGCGTGGAGGAGAGCGTATACGCGCGCTGCACATCGCCACTCTGGCCGATATTGACCAGCGCAAACTGTCCGGGACGATACGGATAGACATCGTGAGTCATCAGCGACAGCGTGCGTACATCCGGTGTTTCCTGCGTAACGGAACAGACCTGCATGCGATTCTGGCATAGCGCGGTCGGCTGATCGGGAAATAAAGGAAATTTCATTTCAGCTTACTCCGGCAGCATGGTTTTCAGATCCTGCTCCACCGAGGTGATTGCGCGCAGGCCAAATTTTTCATTCAGGATCGCCAGCAGGTTATCGGTGAGGAAGGCTGGCGCCGTCGGGCCGGTGGCGATGTTTTTCACCCCGAGCGACAGCAGGGTCAGCAGGATCACAATGGCTTTCTGTTCAAACCACGACAGCACCAGACTCAGCGGCAAATCATTCACGCCACAGCCTAATTTCTCAGCCAGATTCACAGCAAGAATAATGGCGGAATAAGCGTCGTTACACTGACCGACGTCCAGCAGGCGCGGCAACCCTTCGAGCGTACCGAAATCCAGTTTGTTGAAACGGTATTTACCGCAGGCCAGCGTCATGATCAGGCAATCCTGCGGCACGCTGAGGGCCAGATCGGTGAAGTAGCTGCGTTCGCCACGGCTGCCGTCACAGCCGCCGATCAGGAAGATATGACGCAGTTTTTTGGCAGCGACCAGATCAATCACGGTATCTGCCGCGCTGAGCAAGGTCTGACGGCCAAATCCGACGGTGATTTCCTGCTCAATCTCGCTGTAACGGAAGCCCGGAAGCTGCAACGCCTGGGCGATGACCGGCGCAAAATCTTCGCCTTCCAGATGCTGTACGCCCGGCCAGCCGACGATGCTGCGTGTCCAGATGCGGTCGCCATAATTGCCGACGTTCGGATCAATAATGCAGTTCGATGTCATGACCACCGGACCGGGGAATCGGGCGAATTCCACCTGCTGATTCTGCCAGCCGCTGCCGTAGTTACCGGCCAGATGCGGAAATTTCTTCAGCTCAGGGTAACCGTGTGCAGGCAGCATTTCGCCGTGGGTGTAGATGTTGATGCCGGTACCGGCGGTTTGCTCAAGCAGCATCTGCAAATCTTTCAGGTCGTGACCGGAGATCAGGATCGCTTTGCCTGCCAGCGGACGGACATTCACCGCCGTCGGTTGCGGGTGCCCGTAGGCGTCGGTTTCGCCTTTATCCAGGATCGCCATCACGCCAAAGTTCATTTTGCCGATCGCCATCGCGTTGCTGAGCAGTTCGCCCATGTCTGACGGCTGCGTGCCCAGCCAGGCCATCAGGCGGTGGTATTCGGCATAAATGGCGGTGTCAGACTGGCCCAGCACATGGGCGTGTTCCATATAGGCCGCCGCCCCTTTCAGGCCGTACAGACAGAGCATCCGCAGACCATGAATGTCATCGCCGATCTGCGCTTTGTCACTGTTGAGGGCAAACTGCTGCGCCTGCTGTTGCAGCTCGCTGAGGTTATCGCTCACCAGTTCCAGTGCGGCCAGCGGGTGGCTGACGATGACATCAGGATCCATCAGACGGCAACGGACGGCCAGCGCCTCGCGGTGAATAATGGCCTCGCGGGCATAACCCACGATACGGTCAGAATCGAAGTTGACGTTGGTCAGGGTGGAGAAAAAGGCGCGGGGCGCGAAGCTGTCGATCCCGGCATCAGTGATGCCGTAGCCGCGGGCGGTGAGCGCCCAGGCGGATAATCCTTCCAGCACGGCCACCAGTAAGTCTTGTAAATCAGAGGTTTCTGCCGTTTTACCACACATACCCTGCGCATAAGCGCAGCCATTGCCCGCCGGGGTACGGACTGTTTGTTCACATTGCACACAAAACATGATGAGGTCCTTTTTAAAGTTGCATTTGAAATGCTTGTTTTAATGCAAGCCTAGAACCGGCAGGAACAGAAATGAAGGAGTTTTTAAGACAAAGTGACGCGAAGTTGATTTATCGCAAGTTTTGCTGGGAGGCACCCGCTGCCGGATGGCAGCGGGAAGGGCGGTGATCAGGCGGAGAAAAAGGCCATTAACACCGGGGCGATCAGGCTGAGGATAAAGCCGTGCACCACGGCGGGCGGCACCATATCCAGCCCGCCACTGCGCTGTAAAACCGGGAGGGTGAAGTCCATCGACGTCGCGCCGCACAGACCAAGTGCCGTCGAGCGGCTGCTGCGTACCAGCGTCGGGATCAGCATGATGGCGCACAGTTCGCGCGCCAGATCGTTAAAGAAGGCGGCGCTGCCAATCACCGGCCCGAAGGAATCGGTCAGCACGATACCGGAAAGCGAATACCAGCCGTAACCGGACGCCATCGCCAGGCCGGTTTTCAGCGGCAGACCGAGCAGCACGGCAGCCAGCGCACCGCCAATCAGGGCGCTGAGCGCCACCACCACCGCCACCATCATGCCGCGACGGTTGAGGATAATCTGGCGCAGGGTCATGCTGCTGTTGCGCAGTTGCAGACCGACCAGCGCCAGCAGGAATAACAGCGCGATTTCGCTGGCCTGCGAGGCGAACGTCAGCCAGTGCCATTGGGTCAGGCCGAGTGCAAAACCGCCGACCACCACGCCACACAGTTTCAGGGATTCCAGTGCCATGTGAATACGCGACGGCAGTTTTTCTTGTTTGTATTGCGTTTTCCAGGGTTTGCGGCGTTCCAGCAGCCACAGCGCGGCGTAGTTCATCACGAAAATACACAGGAAGCAGACGGCCGCGTATTTGAATATCAGCAGTAAATTGGTGCTGAGATTGTCGAGAAAAGCCAGACTGATGCCCATAATGAACAGGATGACATACACCATCCAGCTCAGTAACTGGTTCACGAGATGCAGCAGGGAACGGCTTTTGAGCGGAATGAGATAGCCGGCAATCAGCGGCAGGAGAATAATTAACAGCCCGGAATACATGATGCAAAAGTCCCTGAAAAGTGAGATCCCATGAATGGTGCGCGGCACAGAAAATGCCGCCCGCCACGCTAACGAAAAGTTATCTGACTGTAAAGCAGCTTCGGCACGCAGAGATATCTCCGGGTGCTTGACCTGAACCGATTTTTAACGCCATGCTCGGGAAAGCTCTGAGCGCACAGGAGGCGTCTGATGTATCTGGAACATATTGATATTGTCGGTTTTCGCGGAATTAACCGCCTGTCTTTGACGCTGAACCAGCCAGTACAACGTGGGGCATCCATTACCGCTTCTGTCCATCAGGGGCAGACAGAATCCTCTCTGACCAACACCGTGTTGATCGGCGAAAACGCCTGGGGCAAATCCAGCCTGCTTGATGCCTTAACCCTGCTGCTTTCACCGGAACCCAAACTTTACTGCTTTAAAGAGGAGGATTTCTATTTCCCGGCGGGAGAAGAGGAGTCCAAATCGCAGTATCTGCATGTGGTGTTTACGTTTTGCGAGAATCAGGCAGGACATCATATGTCGCCGCGTTTTAATCCGCTCTCACCACTTTGGGTGAAATGCGCCGACAAGCTGAACCGGATTTATTACCGGCTGGAAGGGGAACTGGACGACGATGGCAGCGTGATGACGCTGCGCAGTTTCCTGTCCTCCAACGGCCAGCCTTTAAACCTGACGACCATAGATCCGCTGGCACAGGCGCTGATCCGCCTGAATCCGGTATTGCGTTTGCGCGATGCGCGCTTTATCCGCCGTCTGCGCAGTGAGACGCTGGCCCCGCGTCTGGCGGCCAATAATAAAGAACTGGCCAGACAGCTGGATGAACTGACGCGGGAGCTGGTCCACAGCCCGCAAACGCTGAAAAACAGCGAACTGCGCAGCGGGCTTTTGGCGATGCAGCAGTTGCTGGAACATTATTTTGCCGAGCAGGGGACATCGAACAGCGTGCCGTGGCAGCAAAAGCGTCATGGCCGGGCAGAGAGCCGCCGGGCATGGCGTTCGCTGGATAATATCAACCGCATGATTGCCGAACCGAACAGCCGCAGTATGCGGGTGATGCTGCTGGGCATGTTTTCCACCTTGTTACAGGCCAAAGGTTCGGTGGTGCTGCACCCGGATGCGCGGCCGCTGCTGCTCATCGAAGACCCCGAAACGCGCCTGCATCCGATCATGCTGTCGGTGGCCTGGGGGTTGCTGGATCAGCTGCCTCTGCAACGCATTACCACCACGAATTCCGGTGATTTACTCTCGCTGGTGCCGGTTGAACAGATCTGCCGTCTGGTGCGTGAATCCGGCCGCGTCGCGGCTTACGCCATTGGCCCTGAAGGGCTGAGCATGGAAGACAGCCGCCGTATCGCTTTTCATATCCGCTTTAACCGCCCCTCGTCGCTGTTCGCCCGCTGCTGGCTGCTGGTGGAGGGGGAAACCGAAGTCTGGCTGCTGAACCAGCTGGCGCGTCAGTGTGGCTATCATTTTGAATCGGAAGGGATCAAGGTGATTGAGTTCGCACAATGTGGCCTGAAGCCACTGCTGCGTTTTGCCCGGCAAATGGGCATCGAATGGCATGCGCTGGTCGATGGTGATGAAGCCGGACGCAAATATGCGGCGACGGTGATTGCCAATGTGGAAAACCACGACGATACGCTGCGTTATCGCCTGACGGCATTGCCGTCGCAGGATATCGAACATTTTCTGTATCGCGACGGGTTCGAGGACGTTTACCGCAAGAACGCTGCTATACCGGACAATGTCCCGATGTCGCCGCGACGCATTATTGATAAAGCCATTCACCGCAGCTCAAAGCCGGATCTGGCCATCGACGTGGCCCTGGCCGCCTCGCTGCGCGGAACCTCGTCGATTCCGCCTTTGCTGCGGCAAATGTTTTCCCGCGTGGCATGGCTGGCACGCGGCCGGGCGGATTAAGCGGCGCGGCTGTTATCCGTCATCAGCGGATTGCCATGACCCCGGCTAAAGGTCTGGCGGATCTGCGTTTCCAGATCGTCTAACAGCTGGTAACGGCGGCGGTATTCCGAGCGCCGTTTACTGGCGATTTCTTCCAGCGGGCGGTGAGCAATCTGCAACGGTAAATGGAAATAACCGTCTTCGGCCTGCTTCGCTTCCATGGTTTCCCAGAAACTGTCGTAATCGGCAAATACCATGCCTTTGCGTTTTTTGTAGCGCGGATTTTCATAAATATGCGTGTGGTTACCCACCGCCACAATCTGTTTCATGCCGGTTACGTCCGCGAGAGTCGTCAGCGCTTCAATCACCAGACGTTTGGGAAATAATCCGTGGCAGGCTTTGGTTGCGGTCTGGATTTCCTGATGATCCACATGCGCGCGTGGCCCCTGTAATGCGCCGATGAACAATGTCGGACGTCCCAGATATTCAATAAAGGAGAACGTCACGATCGCAATCGGCTCGCCCTGCGGCGTGGTAAATGTCAGGGTGGCTTCCCCTTCTTTATCCAGACGGCTGATGGCATTAAAGGTGATAGCAAAACGCTGTTCATCTTTTCCCGTCAGCGTGGCAATCGCCATCGGTTTTTTGCTCAGATAACCGTGATTAATCGCCTCCGGCAGGCAGTGGCCGATCATGTCGTAATGGTCGGTGATGCGCTTCATCGCCTGTTCCGGCGTGATATTGGCCGCCTGGTAGGTGCGGTGCAGTTTGCAGGGCAGGCTGGGCATGGCGGCGAGGATTTCGTCGCGTTGCGGGTGATGCGACAGATAATCAAGCATGCCGAACGTTCTGCGCGGATGCAGCAAAGCGCGATAAAGGAATTTGAAGCGATAACGTGGCAATGTCCATGAAGGCCCCGGCGTGATGCGGCGTGAGAGCAATGCCTTCATCAACTGAAAGCCTGAAAGCGGCGCCTTTTCTTCGGCAGGGTAGCTGAAAGTGGTCATGAAATTACCTGTTATTGTTAGCCAGATTTCTGTAGTGGCTATTTCAACAGGCGCAAAATAAACAGGCGTACAACGGCGGAAATTATGAGGAAATTGAAGGTGATTTGTTGAGATTGTGTTTAGTTTTAATTCCTTTTATATCCTGTCTTAGCAATCGGTGTTTAAAAAATGTACTTTTTTTCGTGCGAAGGGCTTGAAGCCAGCGTCATTCTCCCCCATAAATAAAAATGCCAGTCAGTGAGTGACCGGCATTTGCAGTTGAAGCGTGATGTGTTGCGTAATGCTGAACCGGTCAGGCGACCGCTTCACTTTCCACTGGAATAATGAGACTGGCATGATTCCCCTTTGGGCCTTCATGAACGTCGAAATTGACCTGCTGGCCGGCTTTTAATGTCCGGTAACCCTCCATCTGAATTGTGGAGTAGTGAGCGAAGATGTCTTCACCGCCATTTTGCGGGCAAATGAAGCCAAAGCCTTTAGCATTATTGAACCATTTAACAGTACCCGTCTGCATGCTTCTACATCCCTCTCATGACTAGTCTGGTAGTAAATAGATAAAGCCAGTTGAGTGAGCACGAAGGCCGGAACGCAGCGGATCAGCGCCTGTTCGAGCCTGTTTAAACTCCGTTCAGCTCACGAATTTACACTCTAGTGGAATAGAGTTGGACGTCAAGGAATCGGCATTTGTCCCGAGGGGGCAGATAACCAAACTTTGAAGCAGGTAACGCTATTGACATATTTTGTTAAATTTTCGTAGCGGGGCGGATGGCAGGGAGAACATTTTGTGCAGCGGCGCGGCGACGCAAGAGATGGTAAAATACGGTCATAATGATGTGAGGCTAAGCAGAAAGTGTTCACGTTGCGTATTTAGCATCCAAACGATCTTCACAGGTGACGAGCAGGCAATGGGCAATAATCAAGACTGGCTAAATTTTGAACATTTGGCGGCGGATAAGCAAAAGGATGAGGTAAAACCGCCATCTATGTATAAAGTTATATTAAACAACGACGATTACACTCCAATGGAATTTGTGATTGACGTTCTGCAAAAGTTCTTTTCTTATGATATTGAACGTGCAACGCAACTGATGCTCCAGGTGCACTATAGAGGCAAAGCGATATGCGGCGTTTATACCGCCGAAGTCGCGGAAACCAAGGTCGCACACGTAAATGAGTACGCCAAGGAGAATGAGCATCCGTTGCTGTGTACGCTGGAAAAAGCCTGATTAAGGCAATCTATTTGGGAGGTGCCTATGCTCAATCAAGAACTTGAACTCAGTCTCAACATGGCTTTCGCAAGAGCCCGTGAGCACCGGCATGAGTTTATGACCGTGGAGCACCTGTTGCTGGCGTTGCTCAGCAACCCTGCTGCCCGTGAAGCGCTTGAAGCTTGTACAGTGGATTTAGTGGCCCTGCGCCAGGAACTGGAAGCCTTCATCGAGCAAACCACACCCACCTTACCTGCCAGTGAAGAAGAACGTGACACCCAGCCTACGCTGAGTTTCCAGCGCGTTCTGCAACGTGCGGTATTCCACGTGCAATCTTCTGGCCGCAGCGAAGTGTCCGGCGCCAATGTTCTGGTCGCGATTTTCAGCGAACAGGAATCTCAGGCCGCCTATCTGCTGCGCAAACATGATGTCAGCCGCCTTGATGTGGTGAACTTTATCTCGCACGGCACCCGGAAAGACGAATCCGGCGGCCAGGCGCAAAACAATGCGGAAAACCCAGTTAACGAAGAACAGTCGGCGGGGGAAGATCGTATGGAGAACTTCACCACTAATCTTAACCAGTTAGCGCGTGTAGGTGGCATCGATCCGCTGATTGGCCGTGACAAAGAACTGGAGCGCGCCATTCAGGTGCTCTGCCGTCGTCGTAAGAATAACCCGCTGCTGGTGGGTGAATCCGGCGTAGGTAAAACCGCGATTGCTGAAGGTCTGGCATGGCGAATCGAGCAGGGCGACGTGCCGGAAGTGATGGCAGACTGCACCCTGTATTCTCTGGATATCGGTTCGTTGCTGGCGGGCACCAAATACCGCGGTGATTTCGAAAAACGTTTCAAATCCCTGCTTAAACAGCTGGAACAGGATAAGAACAGCATCCTGTTTATTGATGAAATCCACACGATTATCGGTGCCGGTGCGGCATCAGGTGGTCAGGTGGACGCGGCAAACCTGATCAAGCCATTGCTGTCGAGCGGGAAAATCCGCGTGATCGGTTCGACGACGTATCAGGAATTCAGCAATATCTTTGAAAAAGACCGTGCCCTGGCACGTCGTTTCCAGAAAATTGATATTACTGAGCCAAGCGTTGAAGAAACGGTTCAGATCATCAACGGCCTGAAAACCAAATACGAAGCGCATCACGATGTGCGTTACACCGCGAAAGCGGTACGTGCGGCGGTTGAGCTGTCGGTCAAATACATTAATGACCGTCATCTGCCGGACAAAGCCATCGATGTGATTGACGAAGCGGGCGCGCGCAGCCGGTTGATGCCGGTGAGCAAACGCAAGAAAACCGTTAACGTCAGCGATATCGAAAGCGTGGTCGCGCGTATTGCCCGCATTCCGGAAAAAACCGTGTCTGCGACAGACCGCGATGTGCTGAAAAATCTGGGCGATCGCCTGAAAATGCTGGTCTTCGGACAGGATCCGGCTATCGAAGCACTGACCGAAGCGATCAAAATGAGCCGCGCCGGTCTGGGCCAGGATCACAAGCCTGTCGGTTCATTCCTGTTCGCCGGGCCTACCGGTGTCGGTAAAACCGAAGTGACGGTTCAGCTGGCGAAAGCACTGGATATCGAACTGCTGCGCTTTGATATGTCGGAATACATGGAGCGTCATACGGTCAGCCGTTTGATCGGTGCGCCTCCGGGATACGTCGGTTTTGATCAGGGCGGTTTGCTGACGGATGCGGTAATTAAACATCCTCACGCCGTGGTGCTGCTTGATGAAATCGAGAAGGCGCATCCGGATGTCTTTAACCTGCTGTTGCAGGTGATGGATAACGGTACGCTGACCGATAACAATGGCCGCAAAGCTGATTTCCGTAACGTGATTCTGGTGATGACCACCAACGCCGGTGTGCGTGAAACGGAACGTAAATCGATTGGTCTGGTGCATCAGGATAACAGCCCGGATGCGATGGAAGAGATCAAGCGTACCTTTACGCCGGAATTCCGTAACCGTCTGGACAATGTTATCTGGTTCAACCATCTGTCTACGGAAGTTATCCAGCAGGTTGTCGACAAATTTATCGTCGAACTGCAGGCGCAGCTGGATGCGAAAGGCGTGTCTCTGGAAGTCAGCGACGAAGCCCGTGACTGGCTGACCGTGAAAGGTTATGACCGTGCGATGGGTGCGCGTCCGATGACCCGTACCGTTCAGGAAAACCTGAAAAAACCTCTCGCCAACGAGCTGCTGTTTGGTTCACTGGTGGATGGCGGTTCCGTTTCTGTGGCGCTCGATAAGGCGGCTGACAAGCTCACTTATCACTTCATGAGTGCGCAGAAGAAAAAACCGGAAGGTGCGGTGCATTAATTTTTCATAAAGCATGAAAAAACAAAAGGCGATGTGAAAACATCGCCTTTTTTCTTTCCGAAATTCTTTATTTAATTGCAGTAATTAGTGGGGGATTTCAGAAAGGATAGTGGAACAAATAATGGAACAAACGCCGGATTGCGGATACCACAAAACGCCCTTGCAACAGCAGGAAGGGCGAAGAGGGTATCCTCAGGTATCGCCGGAAAATCAGCGATGAGTGAGCCGCTTATTAACGGCTACGGAAGACAATGCGGCCTTTGCTCAGGTCGTACGGGGTCAGCTCTACAGTGACTTTGTCGCCCGTCAGGATGCGGATGTAGTTCTTACGCATTTTACCGGAGATGTGAGCGGTAACTACGTGTCCGTTTTCTAACTCTACGCGGAACATAGTGTTTGGCAGCGTATCAAGTACGGTGCCTTGCATTTCAATGTTGTCTTCTTTGGCCATCGAATCCTCTAGGTCTAACTACCATAGTTTTTAACCGGCAAGATAATGCCGAAAAACCCACATTATGTAAAGAAGTATGGTCCATGACCGCACCTATTCCCTATCCTTCGGGAACACCGGCAGGTCTTCATCATGTGGGGATAAGTCTTGTGGCAACCAGCAATCCGGTGCTAACGCGCGTTGCGAAAGTTCGGATAACTGCTGCAAAAATTGGCGGCGGGGGATCTCTCTCGCACCCAGCGACGCAGTGTGAGGGTTGAGCACCTGACAGTCAATCAGTTCTCCACCATTGCGGGAAAAATGTTGGCAAAAAAGCATAAGCGCGCACTTTGACGCATTCTCCCGGCGGCTGAACATCGACTCGCCGCAAAATAACTGACCGACAGACACACCGTATAATCCGCCGACCAGTTCATTCCCTTCCCACACTTCGACCGAGTGCGCCCGTCCGGCCTCATGCAATTCCTGATAACCCCGCTGAACCAGCGGGCCGATCCAGGTGCCATCTTCACGTTGCATGGCGCAGGCGCGGATCACCTGCTCAAATTGCTGATTGAGGGTGAAACGAAACGGCATCTTACGCATGAAACGTTTAAGACTGCGGCTGGCGTGTCGCTCCCCGGGAACCAAAATGGCACGCGGGTCAGGTGACCACCAGAGGATCATTTCGCCCGGTTCGAACCAGGGAAAAACACCGTGCTGATACGCGGAAAGCAGGCGGGGAGCCGTGAGATCGCCACCAATAGCCAGCAGGCCATTCGGCTCCTGCAATGCAGTGTCAGGATCCGGAAAATTGACTGAATTGGCCTCAAGCTTCACTAACCGCATAGATCTCCTTATCCGGCGGCACATGTCCGCCGTTAACTCAGAACAACAACATCAGGCGCGGGCGAGAAACCTTGCATAACGGCTCTGTGTCGCGGCTAACGTCTGGTGATCGCCTTGTTCCACAATCTGCCCCTCTTCCATGATGCATATCCTGTCGAGGGCTTCCAGACCGTGCAAACGGTGCGTCACTAAGAGTAGCGTCTTATTCTGACAATGCTTGTGCAGGAGTGCCAAAATATGTTGTTCCGTTTCCGCATCCAGCCCTTCTGTCGGCTCATCAAGCAACCACAGCGGCGCATCATGTAATAACGCACGCGCCAGCCCGATACGGCGTTGCTCGCCGCCGGAAAGCTGACGTCCGCCTTCACCGAGCCAGGCATTCAGCCCTTCGTTTTCTAACAGCACATGCAAATCAACGTCCCGTAATGCCTGCGCCAGCTGTTCATCGCTGCTGTGCGGCGAGGCCATGCGCAGGTTTTCCCGCAACGTGGTGTTAAACACATGCGCGCGCTGGCTGACGACGGTGATCATCTTACGCAGCGTGGCTTCATCGTAATCCGCCACCGGATGGCCATTGATTTCCAGCGCACCGTTGCTGATATCCCAGCCCCGGGTCAGCAGTTGCAGCAGGGTGGATTTGCCACAACCGGTCTGACCGAGCAGGGCGATATGTTCACCGGCACGGACCTCCAGATTAATGTCTTTCAGCACAGGCAAAGGCTGCCCCGGATAGGTGAAATTCACCTTTTTCAGCGACAGGCTGACCTGCTCACCGGCCACCGGTCCCTGAGACGGGAACGTCACATCGGCGGGCTGGTCGATGATCTGACTGACGCGCTGAGCAGAAGCGATAACCTGCCCGAGATGCTGGAAGGCGGCGGCTACCGGCCCCAGTGCTTCAAAGGCAGCCAGCGGGGTGAAGACGAATAAAGCGATAAGCGCACCCGGTTGCGGGAACTGGCTGATCCCCCCGGCGGACAGCCACAGCATCAGCGTAACGGTCAGACCCGCCGCGGCAATCACCATCGCCTGCGACAAACCGGTCAGTTTGGCCTGCTGCTGCTGACGCAGCATCCAGCGCCGTTCGATATCGTCGAGTTGCTGGCGAAAGCGTGGCTGAGCGCCGAACACCACCAGCTCAGACTGGCCTTGCAGCCAGGATGTCAGTTGCATCCGGTAATCGCTGCGCAGCGTCGTCAGTTCACGACCTGCCGGTTTTCCGGCGCGGTAGAAAATCACCGGCAGAAGCAGCATCAGTACCAGCATGATGGCGCCCAGCGTCAGGGCGAGGGTGACATCCAGGAAACTCAGGCCAAACGTCACCAGAAGGATCACCACCAGCGCACTGACCAGCGGAGAAATAACCCGCAGATACAAGTGATCCAGCGTATCGACGTCGGCAACCAGACGGTTTAGCAGATCCGCCTGACGGAAACGTGCAATGCCCCCCGGCGACAGCGGCATGATTTTGGTGAACGTGAAGACCCGCAAATGTGCCAGCACGCGGAATGTTGCATCGTGGCTGACCAGACGCTCGGCGTAACGGCCTGCGGTACGGAAAATCGCCGCGCCGCGCACACCGGCAGCGGGCAGCATGTAGTTGAAACTGTATAAACCGGCGATACCGGCCACGGCAGAGGCCGCCAGGAACCAGCCGGAAAGTGTCAGCAGGCCGATGCTCGCCATCAAGGTGACGATGGCCAGAATGACGCCCAGTGAGAGACGGAACCAGTGGCGGCGGTACAGGGCGAGATAAGGCAAAAGCGTTTTCATGATTACAGCTCCTTATTCCGCTGGGAAAGCAGGCTGGTGAATAACCCGTTCTGAGCCACCAGTTGCGCAAATGTGCCACGCTCAGCGATCAGCCCCTTATCCATCACCCAGATTTCGTCGTAGTCCCGCGTATCTTCCAGCTGATGCGTCACCAGCAACGAAGTCTGTGCTTTTGAGGCTTCATTCAGCGCGCTCATCACGCGTTTTTCGCTGTGAGCATCAAGGCTGGCGGTAGGCTCATCGAGCAGTAACAGACTGCACGGCGAGAGCAGGGCACGGGCAACGGCGACGCGTTGCGCCTGACCGATGGATAACCGTGCGGCGCTGTCGCCGACTTCCGTTTCCAGCCCCTGTGGTAACAGCGGCAGAAATTCATTCACATAGGCGCGGTCGATGGCGGACTGAAGTTGTTCCTCACTGACATCCGGCTGATTCAGCAGAATATTGGCGCGCAGGGTTTGTTCGGGCAGATGCGGGTTCTGACCGACCCAGCTCAGTTGCTTTCGCCATTCGTTATTGCGCAATGATTTCAGATCTGTGCCGCTGGCGGTGAGAGAACCCTGATAAGGCAGGAAGCCGAGCAGGGCGTTGAGCAGAGAGCTTTTTCCCGCACCGCTCAGGCCGACAATCGCGATACGTTGTCCGGTCTGCACATCAAACGTTAACGGACCGGCCAGTGTTTTGCCCTGCGGCGACTGAATAATCAGGTCGCGGGCTTGCAGTTCCACCGCCTTTCCGGCAGGCCAGTGCTGTTCACCTTCGCCCATATCGGCAGTTTCGGCACTCAGGAACGTGACCAGGCTTTCTGCGGCGCCGACCGCCTGCGCTTTAGCGTGATAAAACGCGCCCAGATCGCGCAGAGGCTGGAAAAACTCAGGAGCCAGTATCAGCACCAGAAAACCGGCAAACAACGTCACAGGGGTACCGTAGCTGCCAAAATTCAGTTCGCCGAGATAAGAGAAACCGAAATACACCGCGACTACCGCAATGGAGATAGATGCGAAGAACTCCAGCACGGCGGAAGATAAAAACGCCAGACGCAGGACATCCATCGTGCGGGCGCGGAAATGTTCAGTGGAACGTGTAATCTGGTCGATTTCCGCAGTACCGCGATGGAAAAGACGAAGCGTATCGAGACCGCGCAGGCTGTCGAGGAAATTGCCGCTGAGACGCGCCAGCGCCACAAAGTTACGACGGTTGGCATCCGCGGCACCCATCCCGACCAGCGCCATAAACAGCGGGATCAGCGGAGCGGTCACCAGCAAAATCAGACCGGCAGCCCAGTTGATCGGGAAGACGCTGACCAGGATCAGCAGCGGAATAATGCCCGCCAGCGCAATCTGCGGCAGATAGCGGGAATAGTAATCCTGCATATCTTCGATTTGTTCAAGAATGATGCTGGCCCAGCTGCCCGCCGGTTTGCCCCGGATCCATGCAGGCCCCAGTTTTTCCAGACGATCCAGCACCAGTTTGCGCATTTCCTGGCGGATAATGCGTCCGCAAATAAAGCCCACCTGTTCCCGCAGCCAGGTCACGACGGCACGCAGCACAAAGGTCAGCGCCATTAACAGGAAGCTTTGCAGCAGGGCATCACGGGAGGTGTGTTCGATGATCAGGCTGTGCAGTAATCCGGCCATCAGCCAGGCCTGAGCCAGAATCAGCAGGCCGGAAAGTAAACCCAGCATCATAGACAGACGGATCCAGCCTTTGGCGCGGGAACTTTGTTGTTTTAACCAGCGGATAAGTTCTTGTTGTCGTGTTTTGTTCATCAGGCTTCAGTCTGTGCAGCAATCCGGATGGGAGGGCGCTTATGTTACATGCTCAGACCGCAAACTGAAAATATGAAAAAGGCGGCAATTACGCCGCCTCTTTTTAAGGGCAAACAGAAGGGGAGATACTTACAAATCCGGTGCTTGCGATAAACCGTCCAGATAGCGTTCGGCATCCAGCGCGGCCATACAACCGGTACCGGCTGAGGTGATCGCCTGACGGTAAATATGGTCCATGACATCGCCTGCGGCGAAAACACCCGGAATGCTGGTTTGTGTCGCATTGCCGTGGGAACCGGACTGCACTTTGATGTAGCCGTCTTTCAGTTCCAGCTGACCTTCGAAAATGCCGGTGTTCGGGCTGTGACCGATGGCAATGAACACCCCCGCCACATCAACCTGAGATTTCTCGTCAGTGCGCACATCCATCAGGCTCGCGCCGGTCACACCCATCTGATCACCGACCACTTCGTTCAGGGTCTTGTGGGTATGCAGAACGATATTGCCGCTGGCGACTTTGTCATTCAGACGGTCAACCAGAATCTTTTCTGCACGGAAGCTGTCACGGCGGTGGATCAGGTGCACTTCAGAGGCGATATTGGCCAGATAAAGGGCTTCTTCAACAGCGGTATTGCCGCCGCCGACAACCGCGACTTTCTGGTTACGGTAGAAGAATCCGTCGCAGGTTGCACAGGCAGAAACACCACGGCCTTTGAAGGCTTCTTCAGAAGGCAGGCCGATATAACGAGCTGACGCGCCGGTGGCGATAATCAGTGCGTCGCAGGTGTATTCCCCGCTGTCGCCGGTCAGGCGGAACGGACGGTTCTGCAAATCGACTTTGTTGATATGGTCGAAAATGATCTCAGTATTAAATTTGGTGGCATGCTCGTGCATACGGTCCATTAAGCCCGGACCGGTCAAACCTTCCGGATCGCCCGGCCAGTTTTCCACTTCGGTGGTGGTAGTCAGCTGACCGCCTTTTTCCACGCCCGTGATCAATACCGGATTTAAGTTTGCGCGCGCTGCGTAAACCGCTGCGGTATAACCCGCCGGACCGGAACCCAAAATCAATAACTTACTGTGTTTAACCGTACTCATGCGTAATTCATCTCCGCGATGGCGACAAGCGATAGACCGATTGTAGGGAAAACGGCGCAGTAAAAAAAGCAAACTCAGATGTTGTTAACGATTTGTCTGATAGTTTTTACTGCGCAACCGGCGTAAAAAGGGGCCTGTCCGAATCGATGAAGCAGGTAACTGTTTGATGGGTAGGGTGAAAAAGCAGCGTATCGGAAACGGTGCGCGGTAAAAGTTGTTCATCAGATCGCGTTAATTAAGTCCTATATCTCGGTGGTTAGCAGGGATTTGGCTGAAATAACGGGTGAGATGCGTTGTTATTGTTCAAAGAGAAAACATAGCTAAAAAGGGGGCGTCCGCTTTTCAATCTGGCACGTTCTTCTGATTTTGCTTCTTTTACTTTGACAATCCGCTGTGCATTTGCGAAAACATCAGGGGAAGAAGAAATTAACTGCCTGTCTGTGACTTGAATTTATGCAAATGGCTGCTACCCGACCCGTTCTGGTGTTGCTTTTTGCTGTTTTTGTTGCTGCAGGGTTTAGTGAATCAGGTTGGTAGTTGACAACCTATTAATTTCGCAGGGTTATTTCTTTTGAGTATCCGCTTTACGGCCGTGTTCCTTTTGACAGGGGATCAACGCGGCTTTTGGATGCGTAAACCTAAATAATCGGGTCTTCGCTTGGGACAACCCTTAGACATTGAAGTTGGCTGGGGTATGGCAGGTGCAGGGAAGGACAGCAGAGAGACAATAATAATGGTAGACAACAAAAAACGTCCGGGAAAAGATCTCGACCGTATTGACCGTAACATCCTCAACGAATTGCAAAAGGATGGCCGGATTTCAAACGTCGAGCTTTCCAAACGTGTGGGATTATCTCCGACTCCATGTCTGGAGCGCGTTCGTCGTCTCGAACGTCAGGGCTTCATCAATGGTTATACCGCATTGCTCAACCCGCATTATCTGGATGCATCGTTGCTGGTATTTGTTGAGATTACCCTCAACCGCGGTGCCCCGGATGTATTTGAGCAGTTCAATGCGGCAGTGCAAAAACTCGAAGATATTCAGGAGTGTCATTTGGTTTCAGGGGATTTCGACTACCTGTTGAAAACCCGCGTACCTGATATGTCTGCTTACCGTAAGCTGTTAGGTGAGACTTTACTTCGTCTTCCGGGCGTTAACGACACCCGCACCTACGTGGTGATGGAAGAAGTGAAACAGACAAATCGCCTGGTCATTAAGACCCGGTAATTGTCAGGTGCAAAACCTTGTCATTTTAGCTACACTCCTGTGTATCTATACAGCTATGGCGCCGGGGTCAACTCTCGGCGCTGTTGCTTTTTCTCAGTTCACAGGAACCTGGAGAGCCTTTCTTGAGCCAGGAATATACAGAAGATAAAGAAGTTACCCTGAAAAAACTGAGCAATGGCCGCCGTCTTCTGGAGGCTTTGCTGGTTGTGGTAGCGATTTTTGCTGCTTATTTGATGGCAGCACTGGTGAGTTTTAACCCGTCGGATCCAAGCTGGTCTCAGACCGCCTGGCATGGGCCAATTCATAACTGGGGCGGTGGTGTGGGTGCCTGGATGGCCGACACGCTGTTCTTCATTTTTGGCGTATTTGGTTACGCGATCCCACCTATTATCCTGTGTCTTTGCTGGGCGGCTTTCCGTCAGCGAGATCAACAGGATTTCGTCGATTATTTTGCCCTTTCGCTGCGCCTCATCGGGACGCTGGCGCTGATCGTCACGTCTTGTGGTCTTGCAGCCGTCAACGTGGACGACCTGTATTACTTCGCGTCGGGCGGTGTGATCGGCAGTCTGTTGAGCACGGCGATGACGCCGTACTTCAACAATGTCGGCGCTACGCTGGTGCTGCTGTGCGTCTGGGCCGCCGGTCTGACCTTATTTACCGGCTGGTCATGGCTGACCATCGCCGAGAAAATTGGCGGTGCGGTGTTGGGCGTGACCAACATTGTGACTAACCGCTCCCGTCGTGATGATGATTATGATTACGACGAACAGGACGATCCGTTACTGGAAGACGATGAACAGCAACCGGTGGCGAAAGTGGCACCGGTGGCAGCAGCGGCAACCGCCACGGCAGCGGTTTCTTCCGCGCAAGCCGACGACGATGATGTGCTGTTTTCTGCTCCTTCCGTCAATGAACCTGCGGTTCCGGCTGTTGCAGCCACAGCCCCTGTGGCTGAGCCTGCACCGGCGGTCGGCGAACCTGCACCGGCGGCCAATCCTTATGCCGCTGAGCCGCCGGTCGCGAATATTGCTCCGCCGCCAGCCCCTGCTCCGGCAACGCCACCGTTGTACAGTTTTGAAATTCCGGAAGAAACGCCGGTGCCACGTCATCCGCAACCCGTTCAGCAATCGCCGTCTCCGGCACCTGCTGAACGTCGTGATGAAGACGGTCCGAGCCTCGGCAACTGGCAAACGGCGGTGGAACATTCGCGTTCACCGTTTGATTTCAGTGCTGCCGTTCCTGATGCTGCGCAGGCTGCCAGCGTGGCTGCAACCGCCGCACTGGCCACCGGGCTGGCGCAGGCAGGGCAGTCGGCCGCGACTTCTGCGGGCGCTACGTTTATGCCTGCGTTCAGCGCCGTGAGCGATGAAAATCCTCAGGTGAAAAAAGGCTTCGGCCCTGAATTGCCGCGTCCAAACCCGGTGCGTATTCCTACCCGTCGTGAGCTGGCTTCCTATGGCATCAAGTTGCCATCTCAGCGTATGGCAGAACAGCAGGAACAGGCGCAGTCGGCCGCACAGCAAGATGCGGAAGAAAATGTCTGGCATAACGATCCGCTGGCGCAAGCCGATGAAGAAGCGAGACAGGAAGCCGCATTGCAGCAGGCGTTTGCCGCTCAGCAGCAGGAACGTTATGGCGATGCTGTGACGGAAGATGAGCCGGATGCAGAAGCGGCCTTGCAGGAAGCCGAATTGCGCAATGCGTTTGCTGCGCGTGAGCAAGCCCGCTATCAGCAGGATGTCGAGCCGCAAAGCGGTGTGGTGCAACATCATCATTCGCAAAACCAGCAGACAGAATTGCCTGCTGCGGCGGCTGATAATTTTGCCGCCGCCGCGATGAAACTCAGCCAGCATGATGCATTCAGCTTCTCGCCGATGGCGGATCTGGTGGATGACACGCCTTCTGAGCCGTTGTTTACCTTGCCGGCACAAGCGGAAGAAGAACCGCAACCTGCGACCTTTGCTCAGCAGCCTTATCAGCGTGCGGTTTCTGAACCCGTGCAACACGCACAGGAATATGAAGCGCCACGTCAGTCTTCGCCATCGGCTCAGCCGGATATGGACAGCCTGATCCACCCGTTCCTGATGCGTAATGAGCAGCCGCTGGTGAAACCGACCACGCCGTTGCCGTCACTGGATTTGCTGACTTCGCCGCCGGCGGAAGCGGAACCTGTAGACGAGTTCGCGCTGGAACAGATGGGCAATCTGATCGAAGCGCGTCTGAACGATTACCGCATTAAAGCGGATGTCGTCGGGAAATTGCCGGGGCCGGTCATCACGCGTTTCGAACTGGATCTGGCACCGGGCGTCAAAGCGGCGCGCATTTCTAACCTTTCCCGTGACCTTGCGCGTTCGCTGTCTGCCGTGGCGGTACGTGTTGTCGAAGTGATCCCGGGCAAACCGTACGTCGGGCTGGAATTGCCGAACAAGAAGCGCCAGACCGTGTATCTGCGGGAAGTGCTGGACTGCGCGAAATTTAAAGAAAGTACGTCGCCGCTGACCATTGTGTTGGGGAAAGATATTTCGGGTGAACCTGTTATCGCCGATCTGGCGAAAATGCCTCACCTGCTGGTGGCCGGTACCACCGGCTCCGGTAAGTCCGTCGGCGTTAACGCCATGATCCTGAGTATGCTGTACAAGTCCAAACCGGAAGATGTGCGCTTCATCATGATCGACCCGAAAATGCTTGAATTGTCGGTGTATGAAGGCATCCCGCATCTCCTGACCGAAGTGGTTACCGATATGAAAGACGCCGCCAATGCGCTGCGCTGGTGTGTCGGTGAAATGGAACGTCGCTACAAGCTGATGTCGGCATTGGGCGTACGTAACCTTGCCGGTTACAACGAACGGGTTCTGGAAGCGGAAGCGATGGGGCGCCCTATCCCTGATCCATTCTGGAAACCGGGCGATGGTATGGCGGCTGAACCACCGTATCTGCAGAAAGAACCGTTTATCGTGGTGATGGTCGATGAGTTTGCCGACCTGATGATGACCGTCGGTAAAAAAGTGGAAGAGCTGATTGCGCGTCTGGCCCAGAAAGCCCGTGCAGCCGGTATTCACCTGGTTCTGGCGACGCAGCGTCCTTCGGTCGATGTGATTACCGGCCTGATTAAAGCCAACATCCCGACCCGTATTGCCTTTACCGTGTCGAGTAAAATTGACTCCCGTACCATTCTGGATCAGGGGGGCGCAGAATCGCTGCTGGGGATGGGGGATATGCTGTATATGGCACCTAACTCCTCGATTCCGGTGCGTGTTCACGGTGCCTTCGTCCGCGATCAGGAAGTGCATGCGGTCGTTCAGGACTGGAAAGCGCGAGGCCGTCCAAAATACATCGAAAGCATTGTTTCCGGTGGTGAAGATGGCGAGGGCGGTGGTTTAGGTCTGGATGGTGATGAAGAGCTTGATCCGCTGTTTGATCAGGCGGTGGCGTTCGTGGTTGATAAACGTCGTGCGTCCATTTCAGGCGTTCAGCGTCAGTTCCGTATCGGATACAACCGGGCGGCACGCATCGTTGAACAAATGGAAGCGCAGGGTATTGTCAGTACGCCGGGCCATAACGGTAACCGTGAAGTGCTGGCTCCGCCGTCGCACGAATAAAACCATACTGAACGGACTGTATTTTGTTAAGAAGGGTCGCGAATGCGGCCCTTGTGCAAAGATGCGTAAAACTATTGTTTTTCAGATGAATGAGCTACCGCCGGGGCGTTGTCTCGGATAGAGTTCGCACCATACGTCTTTTGCCTGTGTAAAAGGCATCGTCTGAAGTTTATGGATTTCTGAGGTAAGTATAAGAATGAAAAAATTATTGATGGTAGGGTGTTTACTGACCGCATTTACCTCCGCTTCCGTATTAGCGGATGCCAGCAGTGATCTCAAATCCCGCCTCGGCAAACTCAACACCTTCCACGCCAGTTTCACGCAAACCGTGACCAGTGATGATGGCGCTGCCGTTCAGCAGGGCGAAGGTCAGCTGTGGGTGAAACGTCCGAACTTGTTTAACTGGCATATGACGACGCCGGATGAAAGCATTTTAGTTTCCGATGGCAAAACCCTGTGGTTCTACAACCCGTTCGTTGAGCAGGTCACGGCGACCTGGCTGAAAAATGCCACCGGTAACACGCCGTTCATGCTGATCACCCGTAATGACAGCAGCGACTGGGCAAAATATAACGTGAAGCAGAAAGGTGATGATTTCGAATTAACACCTAAAGCGGCAACCGGCAATCTGAAACAATTCGCGATCAATGTGACGCCATCAGGCACCATCAAAAGCTTCACCGCTGTTGAGCAGGATGGGCAGAAAAGTGCTTATACGCTGAAAGGCGAGCAAAATGCGTCTGTGGATGATGCCAAATTTAAATTTACGCCACCGCAAGGTGTGACGGTGGATGACCAGCGTCAGTGAGGTGAGTTTGAGTAATCTATCACTCGATTTTTCCCAAAACGAATTCCAGCCACTGGCCGCCCGTATGCGGCCAGTCACACTGGCAGAATATATCGGACAGCAGCATCTGTTAGCACCGGGCAAACCTTTGCCGCGTGCGATTGAAGCAGGGCAATTGCATTCGATGATTTTGTGGGGGCCGCCAGGCACCGGGAAAACCACGCTGGCAGAACTGATTGGCCGCTATGCGAACGCCGATGTTGAGCGCATATCAGCGGTCACATCAGGGGTGAAAGATATCCGTGAAGCGATTGAACGCGCCCGTCAGAACCGCGATGCCGCGCGTCGTACAATTTTATTTGTCGACGAAGTCCATCGCTTTAATAAAAGTCAGCAGGATGCCTTCCTGCCGCATATCGAAGACGGCACCATCACGTTTATTGGTGCGACGACCGAAAACCCTTCTTTTGAACTTAACTCCGCCTTACTGTCACGCGCCCGCGTGTATTTGCTCAAATCACTGACGGCTGAAGATATCGGGAAAGTGATCGACCAGGCGCTGACCAATGCTGAGCGCGGTTACGCTAACGAGAAAATTCGTGTCCCGCCGGAAACCCGCCGGATGCTGTCTGAGCTGGTGAATGGCGATGCCCGCCGTGCGCTGAACAGCATCGAAATGATGGCGGATATGGCGGAAATCGACGCCAAAGGTTACCGGACATTAACGCCGGAACTGCTCACTGAGATAGCCGGTGAGCGCAGCGCGCGATTCGATAACAAGGGCGACCGTTTTTACGATTTAATTTCTGCATTGCATAAATCGGTGCGCGGTTCCTCACCGGATGCGGCGCTTTACTGGTACGCCAGAATCATTACCGCCGGTGGTGACCCGTTATATGTTGCCCGTCGTCTGCTGGCCATTGCGTCTGAAGATGTCGGTAACGCTGATCCGCGTGGCATGCAGGTGGCGATTGCAGCCTGGGATTGCTTCACCCGTGTCGGTCCGGCGGAAGGTGAGCGGGCCATTGCTCAGGCTATCGTCTATCTGGCTTGCGCGCCGAAAAGTAATGCCGTCTACACGGCATTTAAATCTGCCATGCGCGATGCACGTGAAATGGCCGATTACGATGTGCCTGAACATCTGCGCAACGCGCCTACAAAACTGATGAAAGAAATGGGGCTTGGGGCTGAGTATCGCTACGCGCATGACGAGCCGAATGCATACGCCGCCGGTGAAGATTATTTCCCCCCTGAAATGGCCCGCACACAGTATTATTACCCGACATCACGCGGGCTTGAAGGCAAGATCGGCGAAAAGCTGGCATGGCTTGCCGGACAAGATCAAAATAGCCCGACAAAACGCTACCGCTAACTTTATCGTTGCGGTAAGGTTACCCGTGATAACTCTTTGACACGCTGTCGTTTCAGACAGCGTGCATCATCAAATTAACATTCAATAACGACACGTACAGGATTAGCATGCTGGATCCCAATCTGCTGCGTAATGAGCTAGACGCAGTTGCAGAAAAACTCGCTCGCAGAGGTTTTAAACTCGATGTGGAAACGCTGCGTTCTCAGGAAGAACGCCGCAAAGTCTTGCAGGTAGAAACGGAAACTCTACAGGCTGAACGTAACTCCCGATCGAAATCTATCGGTCAGGCAAAAGCCCGTGGCGAAGACATCGAACCCCTGCGTCTGGAAGTGAATACGCTGGGTGAGAAGCTGGATGCAGCGAAAGCTGAGCTGGATGCATTGCAAAATGATATCCGCGATATCGCTTCTGCGATCCCAAACATGCCTGATGACTCCGTGCCTGCCGGTAAAGACGAGAACGATAACCAGGAAGTAAGCCGCTGGGGTACGCCTCGCCAGTACGATTTCGCTGTGCGTGATCACGTATCGCTGGGCGAAATGGCGGGGGGGCTTGATTTTGCGGCTGCCGTTAAACTGACCGGTGCGCGTTTTGTGGTGATGAAAGGGCAGATTGCCCGTATGCATCGCGCGCTGTCCCAGTTCATGCTGGATCTGCACACAGAACAACACGGCTACCTGGAAACTTACGTTCCGTATCTGGTCAACCAGGAAACCCTGTACGGTACCGGTCAGTTGCCTAAATTTGGCGAAGATCTGTTCCATACCAAGCCACTGGGTGAAGAAGCGGGCAGCAGCAACTATGCACTGATCCCGACGGCAGAAGTGCCGCTGACCAACCTGACCCGTGACGAAATTCTTGAAGAAGACTCTCTGCCACTGAAAATGACGGCGCATACCCCCTGCTTCCGTTCAGAAGCCGGTTCTTATGGTCGTGACACCCGTGGTCTGATCCGTATGCATCAGTTCGACAAAGTCGAGATGGTGCAAATCGTTCGTCCTGAAGACTCCATGAACGCACTGGAAGAACTGACCGGTCATGCGGAAAAAGTGCTTCAGTTGCTGAATCTGCCATACCGTAAAGTGCTGCTGTGCACCGGTGATATGGGCTTTGGCTCTTGCAAAACGTACGATCTGGAAGTGTGGCTGCCAGCGCAAGATACGTACCGCGAAATCTCTTCCTGTTCCAACATGGGTGATTTCCAGGCGCGTCGTATGCAGGCACGTTGCCGTAACAAGACAGATAAAAAACCACGTCTGGTACATACCCTGAACGGGTCTGGTCTGGCGGTGGGGCGTACTCTGGTGGCTGTGCTGGAAAACTATCAGCAAGCTGACGGTCGTATCGAAGTGCCGGAAGTATTGCGTCCTTACATGGGTGGTTTGGAATATATCGGTTAATCCCGCTGTATATTCAATGAAATAACGAAAAAGCGCCTGAGGGCGCTTTTTTTATGCATAAAACCGTGCGCTGGGTTAAGAATTCCGTATTTCTCTTCTCCAACCCTGTCTTTTTTGATAGCAGACAAAGTTTCCTACCTCCTAATTAGTAGTATCCCTGCATTCTGAGTGGGTAACTACCTCATTACCGGAGCGGGAAAATGTCGGAAACTAAACCAGAAATCACCACGGCAAAAAGTGGTATCAGCCGCCGGACGCTGATGAAAACATCCACCCTGGCAGGGCTGGCGATTGCCGCCGGTGGGGTATCGCTTCCTTTCAGCCGTAAAGCGCTGGCTGAGGCGGTGAGTGATGCGAAACCTTCAGCGCCTGAAGATAAAGTGGTCTGGGGTGCCTGCTCGGTCAACTGCGGCAGCCGCTGCGCATTACGTTTGCATGTGCGCGATGATGAAGTTTACTGGGTTGAGACGGATAACACCGGACAAGATATTTATGGCGACCATCAGGTACGCGCCTGTCTGCGCGGGCGCTCTATCCGCCGCCGCATGAATCATCCGGAACGTCTGAATTATCCGATGAAGCGTGTCGGCAAGCGGGGTGAAGGCAAGTTTAAACGCATCAGCTGGGAAGAAGCCTTCGATGAAATTGCCGGTAATCTGAAGCGTATCGTCGCCCGCTACGGCAATGAAGCGGTGTATATCAATTACACCTCCGGCGTTGTGGGCGGTAACATTACCCGTTCCTCGCCTTATGCCTCTCTGGTTGCCCGTCTGATGAACTGCTACGGCGGTTTCCTCAGCCACTACGGCACATACAGTACCGCGCAAATCGCCTGCGCGATGCCGTACACCTACGGCAGTAATGACGGCAACAGCACGTCAGATATTGAAAACAGTAAGCTGGTAGTGCTTTTCGGTAACAATCCTGCGGAAACGCGCATGAGCGGCGGCGGGATCACCTATTATCTCGAACAGGCGCGCCAGCGTTCCAATGCCCGCATGATCGTCATTGATCCGCGTTATACCGATACCGCCGCCGGCCGTGAAGATGAGTGGATCCCCATCCGCCCGGGAACCGATGCGGCGCTGGTCGCGGGTCTTGCGCATGTGCTGATCACCGAGAACATGGTCGATCAGCCTTTCCTTGATGCGTATTGCGTGGGCTACGACGAAAAAACGTTACCTGCGGATGTACCGGCAAACAGTCACTATAAAGCGTACATCCTGGGGCAGGGCGAAGATAAGACGGCGAAAACTCCGCAATGGGCGTCCCGTATTACCGGTATTCCGGCCGATCGTATTGTCAAACTAGCCCGCGAAATCGGACAGGCTAAACCCGCCTACATTTCACAGGGCTGGGGACCGCAGCGTCAGGCCAATGGCGAGCTGACATCGCGCGCTATCGCCATGCTGCCAATTTTAACCGGCAATGTCGGCATAAATGGCGGCAACAGTGGCGCGCGTGAGTCCACCTATACCATCACCATTGAGCGTATGCCGGTGCTGGAAAACCCGGTGAAAACGCAGATCTCCTGTTTCAGCTGGACGGATGCCATTGCCCGTGGCCCGCAGATGACCGCCAAAGCGGACGGTGTACGGGGCAAAGACAAGCTGGACGTACCGATTAAGTTCATCTGGAACTACGCCGGTAACACCATCACCAACCAGCATTCCGACATCAATAAAACCCACGATATTCTGCAGGACGATGCGCAGTGCGAAATGATCGTTGTGCTGGAAAACTTCATAACCTCCTCGGCAAAATACGCCGATATCCTGCTGCCTGACCTCATGACCGTCGAACAGGAAGACATTATTCCGAACGATTATGCCGGGAATATGGGCTACCTGATTTTCATCCAGCCTGCGACGTCCGCTAAGTTCGAACGCAAAGGCATCTACGAGATGATGAGTGAAGTGGCGCGTCGCCTTGGCCCGGACGTTTACAGCAAATTCACCGA
This sequence comes from Rahnella victoriana, assembly GCF_004330295.1. GTDB lineage: Bacteria > Pseudomonadota > Gammaproteobacteria > Enterobacterales > Enterobacteriaceae > Rahnella > Rahnella victoriana. The sequence goes on along the minus strand of NZ_SJOJ01000014.1, from coordinate 111,287 downwards.
GGGCCGCAGCCAGCGGGAATGGTTGCAGTATCTGTATGCCAAAATGCTGGCGAAAGATCCGGCATTACCTGCCTATGAAGCACTGCGGGAAATGGGGATTTATAAGCGTAAAGACCCGGCGGGGCATTTCGTGGCCTACAAAAAATTCCGTCAGGATCCTCAGGCCAATCCGCTGAAAACACCTTCCGGTAAAATCGAAATCTACTCCTCCGCGCTGGCAAAAATTGCCGGCGAATGGGAACTGCAAAAAGACGAAACCATCAGTCCGCTGCCGGTGTATGCCTCAACCTTTGAAGGCTGGGATGACCCGAAACGCAGCCAGTTCCCGCTGCAAATGTTCGGCTTCCACTACAAAGCCCGTACCCATTCAACCTACGGCAATATCGATGTTCTGCAGGCGGCCTGCCGTCAGGAAGTGTGGATTAATCCGATGGATGCGAAAAGCCGGGGCATTGAAAACGGCGACAAAGTGAAAGTCTTCAACGATCGCGGCGAAGTGCGTGTGGCGGCGAAAGTCACGCCGCGCATCATGCCCGGCGTGGTGGCGATGGGGCAGGGCGCATGGCACCAGGCCAATATGAGTGGTGATCGTATTGACCATGGCGCCTGCATGAACACGCTGACGACCCAACGTCCTTCCCCGTTGGCGAAGGGGAATCCTCAGCATACTAATTTGATTCAAATAGAAAAAGTCTAAAGAAGCTACGGACAAAGAGCCACGCTCGATGACACGGTTGTTACATTTTGTCCTTATGATAAGGACGTTACGGAGTAAGCAATGTCAGATTCAAACAGTCAAAAACCTGATACAGGCGGCGGGATCAGCCGCCGTGATTTGGTTAAGGGAACCACGCTCGCCGGTATGGCGGCAGCGGTCGGCGGAATATCGCTGCCGTTCAAATCCATTCGTGCTGAGCAGATTAAGGCGCCGGTCAGCGCCGCAGATGAGAAAATCGTCTGGAGTGCCTGTACCGTAAACTGCGGTAGCCGTTGCCCGCTGCGCATGCATGTCGTTGATAACGAAATCCGCTATGTCGAAACCGATAATACCGGTGACGATAATTATGAAGGGTTACATCAGGTACGTGCCTGCCTGCGCGGGCGCTCAATGCGCCGTCGCGTGTATAACCCCGATCGCCTGAAGTATCCGATGAAACGGGTAGGCAAACGGGGTGAAGGCAAATTCAAACCTATAAGCTGGGATGAAGCCTATGACACGCTGGCGGCCAGCCTCAAAGACATTATTCACCGTTACGGTAATGAAGCGATCTACCTGAATTACGGTACCGGTACGCTGGGCGGTACCATGACCCGTTCATGGCCGCCGGGCAAAACACTGATCGCCCGTCTGATGAACTGCTGCGGCGGTTATCTGAATCATTATGGCGATTACAGCTCGGCGCAAATCGCGGCTGGCCTGAATTACACCTACGGCGGCTGGGCAGACGGTAACAGTCCGTCTGATATCGAAAACAGTAAACTTGTGGTGTTGTTCGGTAACAATCCCGGCGAAACGCGCATGAGTGGCGGCGGGGTAACCTATTACCTTGAGCAGGCCCGTCAGCGTTCGAATGCCCGCATGATCATTGTCGATCCGCGATATACCGATACCGGTGCCGGTCGTGAAGATGAATGGGTACCGATCCGTCCGGGGACGGATGGCGCACTGGCCGCTGCACTGGCACACGTGATGATCACCGAAAACCTGGTTGATCAGCCCTTCCTCGATAAGTATTGCGTCGGTTACGACGAAAAAACCTTACCGGCCGGTGTCCCTGAGAATGCGCATTACAAAGCCTATATTCTCGGCAACGGGCCGGATGGCGTAGCGAAAACGCCGGAATGGGCGGCAAAAATCACTGGCATTTCCGTGGATAAAATCGTCAAGCTGGGGCGCGAAATCGGGCAGGCGAAACCGGCGTTTATAACGCAGGGCTGGGGTCCGCAACGTCATGCTAACGGCGAAATTGCCACCCGTGCGATTGCGATGCTGGCGATCCTGACCGGTAACGTCGGCGTTCACGGCGGTAACTCCGGCGCCCGCGAAGGCGCCTACGAAATTCCGTTTGTCCGTATGCCAACGCTGGAAAATCCGGTTCAGACCAGCATTTCTATGTTCCTGTGGACGGATGCGATTGTGCGTGGTCCGGAAATGACGGCCACGAAAGATGGCGTGCGCGGCAAGGAAAAACTGGATGTGCCGATCAAGTTTATCTGGAACTACGCCGGTAACTGTCTGATCAACCAGCATTCTGATATCAACCGCACTCACGATATTCTGCAGGATGACAAACAGTGCGAGATGATTGTGGTGATTGATAACCACATGACGTCGTCAGCGAAATACGCAGATATTATCCTGCCCGACTGCACGGCCTCTGAGCAGATGGACTTCTGCCTTGATGCCTCGTGCGGCAATATGGATTACATCATTTTTGCCGATCAGGCGATCACGCCACGATTCCAGTGCAAAAATATTTATGAAATGACCAGCGAATTGTCCCGCCGTCTGGGCGTTGAGCAGCAGTTCACCGAAGGACGTACGCAGGAAGAATGGTTGCGCCATCTGTACCAGCAATCCCGCGAAGCGCTGCCGGAGCTGCCTGATTTCGACACTTTCCGCAAACAGGGCATGTTCAAAAAACGCGACCCCGATCAGCATCACGTGGCCTACAAAGCATTCCGTGAAGATCCGGCGGCGAATCCGCTGAGCACGCCATCTGGCAAAATTGAAATCTACTCTGCCGAACTGGCCAAAATTGCCGCTGAATGGGAACTCTCCAAAGAGGACGTGATTGATCCATTGCCGGTGTATGCCGCCGGTTTCGAGAACTATGACGATCCGCTGGCCAGCAAATATCCGCTTCAGATGACCGGTTTCCACTACAAAGCGCGTACTCACTCCACTTACGGCAACGTGGATGTCCTGAAAGCAGCCTGTCGTCAGGAAATGTGGATCAACCCGATGGATGCCGCGCAGCGTGGTATCGCCAATGGCGACATGATCCGCATCTTTAACGATCGCGGCGAAGTGCACATTGCTGCAAAAGTAACGCCACGCATGATGCCGGGTGTTGTCGCACTGGGCGAAGGTGCCTGGTATTCACCGGACAGCCAAAAAATCGACCGTGCGGGCAGCATCAACGTACTGACTTCTCAAAGACCTTCACCGCTGGCGAAAGGTAACCCCTCTCACACCAACCTTGTGCAAGTGGCTAAGGTTTAACGGAGTAAAACATGACAACTCAATATGGCTTTTATATTGACTCAAGCCGCTGCACCGGGTGCAAAACCTGTGAGCTGGCTTGCAAGGACTTCAAAAACTTAACGCCGGACGTCAGTTTCCGCCGCATTTATGAATATGCCGGGGGTGACTGGCAGAAAGACGGGGACGGCTGGCATCAGAATGTGTTCGCGTATTATCTGTCTATTTCATGCAACCACTGCGCGGATCCGGCCTGTACCAAAGTCTGTCCGAGTGGCGCAATGCATAAGCGTGAAGACGGTTTTGTGGTGGTGAACGAAGATGTGTGCATCGGTTGCCGCTATTGCCACATGGCATGCCCGTACGGCGCGCCGCAGTACAACGAAGCGAAAGGTCACATGACCAAATGTGACGGTTGCTACGAGCGCATTGCCGAAGGTAAAAAACCGATCTGTGTGGAATCCTGCCCGCTGCGTGCGCTGGATATGGCCCCGATTGAAGAGTTGCGTGCGAAATACGGTGATCTGGCCGAAGTGGCACCGTTGCCGGCTTCACACTTCACTCACCCAAATATCGTCATCAAACCCAATGCGAATTGCCGTCCTGTAGGCGATACCACGGGTTATCTGGCTAACCCGAAGGAGGTTTGAGATGGGAAACGGATGGCATGAATGGCCTTTAATGGTCTTTACCGTTCTGGGGCAATGTGTAGTGGGTGCCTTTATCGTGCTGGCGATTGCCTTACTGTCGCGACGCACTGTCGATGAATACCGCAGGATCCACCTGTCGATGTTCTTCCTGTGGGTGCTGATGGCGATCGCGTTTATCGCCTCAGTGTTGCATCTGGGTTCGCCGCTGCGCGCATTCAATTCGCTTAATCGTCTGGGCGCTTCGCCGCTGAGCAACGAAATTGGCAGCGGTTCATTGTTTTTTGCGCTTGGCGGGATTTACTGGCTGCTGGCGACTCTCAACAAGATGCCGCGCGCACTGGCTAAAATCTGGTTAATCATGACCATGCTGGCAGGCATTGGGTTCGTTTTCGCGATGTGTCGTGTCTATGAAATCAATACCGTGCCGACCTGGGACAATGCCTACACCGCGTTGCATTTTGCTCTGACGGTGCTGATTGGCGGTCCGGTTCTGGGCTATTTGCTGCTGCGTGGTGCCGGTATCAATGGCTGTGCGCTGCGTCTGCTGCCGGTCGTCAGTCTGGTGGCGCTGATCGTGAGCATGGCCGTGGTGGTCTTGCAGAGTGCGAGTCTGGCGGGCATTAACAGCTCTGTTCAGGCAGCTTCAACCCTGATCCCGCAATACGGCGTGTTGTCAGTATGGCGGCTGGTGCTGATTGTTCTGGGATTGGGCTGCTGGTTCTGTCCGCTCATCATGCGTAAACGTCCGGCACTGGCGTCAATGATTCTGGCTTTCGTGCTGGTGTTTGGCGGTGAGTTGATTGGCAGGGCGATTTTCTACGGTCTGCATATGACAGTAGGTATGGCAGTCAGCGGGTAATTTCGGGTCGTCAGGTTTATCAGGAGGCACGTCACCGGTGGTGATGTGCCTCTGCAACAAATGAGTCAATTATGTCAGCAGAATCAATCAGTTTAACCGGTAAAGTTTTAGGCGCGACATTGTTTTATCCGCCGGGAACCGAAGAAGTCCAGCCTCTGGTCGCATTACTTAAAGCGAATGACTGGATGTCACAGTGGCCTTTCGCTTCTGAGGAGGCAAAAAATCAGGCGAGGCAAATGTTCAGTCAGATTGATGCCGCACCTGAGAATCTGGATGACGCTTATCAGCGCCTGTTCGTGGGGCCTTATGCATTACCTGCGCCGCCGTGGGGCTCGGTGTATCTGGATAAGGAATCCGTAGTGTTTGGCGATTCCACCCTGGCGCTTCGTCAGTGGATGCGTGAAAACGGCATTGAGCCGCATCTGGCGCAGGCGGAGCCGGAAGATCATATTGGCTTGCTGCTGATGATGTCTGCGTGGTTAGCCGAAAACTCGCCGTCATTGCTGGATGATTTTTTGACGCTGCATGTATTGCCGTGGGCGGGCCGCTACTTCGAACTGCTCATTCAGAGAGCTGAACACCCGTTTTATCTTGGCGTGGCTTTACTTGCCGGGTCCACGTTGCAAGGCTGGAAACAGCAGCGTGGGTTGCAGACACCGGTCGTGGATCTGTATTTCTGATGAGCGACTCCCGTGACGCCGGTTATTACCGTGCCTGGATGAGCAGCAGAACAGTCAGCCGCCGTGGATTATTCCGCGGCTTGCTGTCTTCGGGCAAACAGGCGATGGAACAGTCGGCAGGCCCCTCCGCCACCTTGCTGGAACGTCGGGTTTCCCGCCCGCCGCAGGCCGTTGCGGAGCCCTTATTTCTGCAACAGTGCAGCGGGTGCGGACATTGTGCAGTGGCCTGTCCGGTCGGCATTATCCGTGTTCCGGACGGGAAGGCTTCGCTGGCAATTGATTATGCCGAATGTGATTTTTGCGGAGCCTGCACACAGGCCTGTGAAAGCGGGGCGCTGGATCTGAGCGTGCCGATGGATACCGGCTTACGTCCGACAGTTTTGTCACAGTGCCTGGGGCGGATGGATGACTTGTGCAGAATGTGCGAAATTGCGTGCCCACGCACGGCAATATTTTTTAATCAACAGAATCAACCTTCTGTTGATGACGCAAAATGTAATGGCTGCGGTAAATGTAAACTTGTTTGTTATCATGGCGATATCAACTTGTCATTAAAGCGTCATGTATCTTCATAGCCAGGCTTGATTAGCGTTTTCAATCATTCCTCTCCACTTTGTGCTCAGGTCAATTTTTGCCAGATTGACTTTTAATCCGCCAGTGGCATGATGCGCGCAATTTCCTCCTCTTTGTGGTCTTCATCGCCCTATGTCCGCCTATTCCCGACCCGTCGCATTATTGCTGTGCGGACTCCTGCTGCTGACGATTTCTATCGCCGTCTTAAACACGCTGGTACCTTTGTGGCTAAGCCATGAGCAACTCCCAACCTGGCAGGTCGGGATGGTCAGTTCATCCTATTTTACCGGTAATTTGCTGGGGACGTTGCTCGCGGGCGGGCTGATTAAACGTATCGGGTTTAACCGCAGTTATTACCTTTCCTGTGTTTTGTTTGCCGTCGCGACCGCAGGGCTGGCGCTGTCGATGAGCTTCTGGGGCTGGGTCAGTGCTCGTTTTGTCGCAGGAGTCGGCTGCGCACTGATTTGGGTGGTGGTGGAGAGTGCTTTGCTGCGCAGCGGAACGGTGAAGAACCGGGGGCAGCTGCTGGCCGCTTATATGATCATGTATTACATCGGCACGGTGGTCGGTCAGCTTCTGGTGGGCACTGTGCCAACAGCTATCTTCAGCGTGTTGCCGTGGGTAACGGCGCTGATTGTGATTGCTATGCTGCCGCTGCTGCTGACGCATATTGAGAATCAGGACAGCGAGCAGCCGCGTCATGCCGTGATGCCGATGTTCAGACGCCGTAATGCGCGTCTGGGGATCAATGGCTGCATTATTTCCGGCATTGTTCTGGGGTCGTTATACGGGCTGATGCCACTGTTCCTGACCCATCAGGGAATGAGTGATGCGAATGTGGGTTACTGGATGGCCTTGCTGGTCAGTGCCGGGATTATCGGTCAGTGGCCGGTAGGGCGTCTGGCAGACCGTTATGGTCGCCTGATGGTTTTACGTATCCAGATTTTTTGTGTGATCCTCGGCAGCATTGCGATGCTCAGTGGCTATGCGATGGCACCAACACTGTTCATTTTGGGATGTGCGGGATTCACACTTTATCCGGTTGCGATGTCATGGGCTTGTGAGAAAGTGAGTGCTGATGAGCTGGTGGCGATGAATCAGGCGTTACTGATGAGTTATACCCTCGGCAGCCTTGCTGGACCGACGATGACCGCAATGCTGATGCAGAGCTATTCTGACCGCCTGTTGTTCGTGATGATCGCTGTAGTCTCACTGGTGTATCTGGTGATGCTGATGCGTAAAGCGGATCATACGCATAACCCGGTGGCTGCCGCCTGATTACCCTGCATACTTGAAGCCGCCACTGCGTTAGCTACGCTCCCGAACCCGAATCACTGACTTAGGTCAGCGCATCGGGATCTCGTCACTTACCGCTTTGTTGCAACTCCAATTATTTTGGGTAAGGTTTCATTGAGAATCTTAGTCTCATAAAGCAAAAAAGACGCCAAATGGCGTCTTTTTTAATGGGCATAATCGGGTGATTAATAAATCACTTTATGCCCGTAGCTGGCGAGAATGTTTTTCACTCTTTCCATGATCTCTTTGGTCGGTGGGTTTACGCCATCCAGACCATATTTCTCACCCATTGCCGTCCATTTGTGTTTGCCCAACTCATGATAGGGCAGCAGCTCGATTTTCTCGATGTTGGTCATGTCCTTGGTGAACTCGCCCAGTTTATGCGCGGAATCATCATCATCTGACCAGCCCGGTACCACCACATAACGGATCCAGGTGCGCTGATTACGTTTCGCCAGATAGCGGGCAAAATCCAGCGTGCGGTGGTTGGATACGCCCACCAGATTCTGGTGAATATCGTCATTCATCTGCTTCAGATCGAGCATGACCAGATCCGAGACATCCAGTAACTCGTCGATCACCGGATCATAACGGCGGACAAAACCGTTGGTGTCCAGACAGGTGTTAATCCCTTCTTTCTGGCAGGCGCGGAACCAGTCGCGCACAAATTCAGCCTGAAGAATGGCTTCACCACCGGATGCGGTCACACCGCCGCCGGAAGCATTCATAAAGTGGCGATACGTCACCACTTCTTTCATTAAATCATCGACATTGATCTCTTTACCGCCATGAGTGTCCCAGGTATCGCGGTTGTGGCAATACATGCAACGCATCAGGCAACCCTGGAAGAAAACAATGAAACGGATACCTGGGCCGTCAACGGTGCCACAGGATTCATATGAGTGGATGCGACCTTGAACTGACATTGCGGGTTATTCTCCATATTGACCAATGAATAGCAGTCTACATGTGCGGGTGCTGGCCTGGCAGAGATAAACTGGAAACCACAGGTTTATGATACCAGACAATCAATAAGGTTGATTGTCAGCAATGGCGGTACTGCTTTGCCAGAGGTCCACAACGTATAGCGCTCTGGCAAAACAGACTGTCGTACAGACAGTGCAGGGCAGGGAGGGATGAAACAAAGGCTCCACGTTGTGGAGCCTTTTATATCAGACCAGATTACAAGGCTGAATTATTACAGGGACTTGGTGAAAGTACGGGTAATAACATCTTGTTGCTGTTCTTTAGTCAGTGAGTTGAAACGCACTGCGTAACCAGAAACACGGATGGTCAGCTGAGGATAGTTTTCAGGATGTTCCATCGCGTCTAACAGCATTTCACGGTTCATCACGTTCACGTTCAGGTGTTGACCACCTTCGATGGACGCTTCGTGGTGGAAGTAACCATCCATCAGACCCGCGAGGTTGGCTTTACGCACATCATCGTCTTTACCCAGCGCATTTGGAACGATAGAGAAGGTATAAGAAATACCATCTTTCGCGTAAGCAAACGGCAGTTTAGCAACGGAAGTCAGAGAGGCAACCGCACCTTTCTGGTCACGACCGTGCATTGGGTTCGCACCTGGACCAAATGGAGCGCCAGCGCGACGACCGTCAGGGGTGTTACCGGTTTTCTTACCATAAACCACGTTAGAGGTGATGGTCAGAACAGACTGAGTAGCCACAGCGCCACGGTAGGTACGCAGTTTCTGAATTTTCTTCATGAAACGTTCTACCAGGTCACAAGCGATGTCATCTACACGAGAATCGTTGTTACCGAACTGTGGATATTCGCCTTCAATTTTGAAGTCTACAGCCAGGCCGTCTTCGTCACGGATGGTGCTCACTTTTGCATATTTGATAGCGGACAGGGAGTCGGCAGCAACTGACAGACCTGCGATACCACATGCCATGGTGCGATAAACGTCACGGTCATGCAGAGCCATCAGCGATGCTTCGTAGCTGTATTTGTCATGCATGTAGTGAATGATGTTCAGCGCAGTCACGTACTGTTTAGCCAACCAGTCCATGAAGTGATCCATGCGATCCATGACTTTGTCATAGGTCAGCACTTCATCCATCATTGGCGCTTCTTTAGGGCCAACCTGGATTTTCATTTTTTCATCAACGCCGCCGTTGATTGCGTACAACATGGTTTTCGCCAGGTTTGCACGAGCGCCGAAGAACTGCATTTGTTTACCCACAACCATTGGGCTCACACAACACGCGATAGCATAGTCATCGTTGTTGAAGTCAGGACGCATCAGGTCATCGTTCTCATACTGTACAGATGAGGTATCGATAGACACTTTTGCTGCGTACTTTTTGAAGTTCATTGGCAGCTTTTCAGACCACAGAATGGTCATGTTCGGCTCTGGTGAAGGCCCCATGGTGTACAGGGTATTCAGGAAGCGGAAGCTGCTTTTGGTGACCAGCGTACGGCCGTCAACGCCCATACCTGCCAGGGATTCAGTCGCCCAGATTGGGTCACCGGAGAACAATTCATCATATTCAGGTGTACGCAGGAAACGTACCATACGCAGTTTCATGACCAGGTGGTCAATCAGTTCCTGAGCTTGTTCTTCGTTCAGTTTGCCAGCTTTGATATCACGTTCGATGAACACGTCAAGGAAGGTAGATACGCGGCCGAAGGACATTGCAGCGCCGTTCTGAGATTTAACTGCAGCCAGGTAGCCGAAGTAAGTCCACTGTACAGCTTCTTGTGCATTGGTCGCAGGACCAGAGATATCGCAGCCATATTTAGCCGCCATTTCTTTAATCTGACCCAGAGCACGGTGTTGTTCTGAGATTTCTTCACGCAGCTGGATGGTCATTTCCAGATTTACGCCGTTTTCCAGATCGTCTTGCAGAGACTGGAATTGTGCGTATTTGTCGGCCATCAGGAAGTCGATACCGTACAGTGCAACGCGACGGTAGTCACCGATGATACGGCCACGGCCATAGGCATCTGGCAAACCGGTCAGAACACCGGATTTACGGCAGTTCAGGATGTCTTTAGTGTAAACATCGAAAACGCCCTGGTTGTGGGTTTTGCGATAATCAGTGAAGACTTTTTTCAGTGCCGGATCCAGTTCACGACCATAAACTTTACATGAACCTTCCACCATTTTGATGCCGCCGAATGGGATCAGGGCACGTTTCAATGGCGCGTCAGTTTGCAGACCAACGATAGTTTCCAATGATTTGTTGATGTAGCCGGCATCGTGCGAAGTGATGGTAGAGGCAACGTCGGTATCGAAATCTACTGGAGCCTTGGTACGGTTCTCCAGTTTGATACCATCCATTACTTTATCCCACAGGGTGGTTGTCGCTTGGGTAGCGCCAGCCAGGAAGGACTCATCACCTTCATACGGTGTGTAGTTCTTCTGAATGAAGTCACGGACGTTTACGCCATTCTGCCATTCACCAGCACTAAAACCTTGCCATGCGTTGGTCAATTTTTCATTGAGCTTGGACATTTTGCACCTACCTTCTAATTTGGATTTCTTTAAAAATCACGTGTAAAACTGTCGTAACAAGAGTGCCACGTTGGATCAGTGGTGTTTCTCATCGCGAAGATATATGACCCAGTACGTTAACCCTACCAGCAAACCGCCCCCGATAATGTTACCGATGGTCACAGGGATAAGATTGTCGATGATAAAGTTAGTGATGTTCAGTTCTGCGAATTGCGCCGGGGTTGCTCCGACGGCCTGCCAGAATTCGGGAGTCGCAAAGTTTTTCACTACGATGCCTAAAGGGATCATGAACATGTTGGCAATGCTGTGTTCAAAGCCGCTGGCGACGAACATACCCACCGGTAAAATCATGGCGAACATTTTATCCATCAGACTGCGGCCGGAGTAACTCATCCATACCGCAAGGCAAACCATCAGGTTCGCGAGGATCCCCAGACAAACAGCTTCGATAAATGTGTGATGCATTTTATGGTCAGCAGTTTGCAGAACATTCAGTCCCCACAAACCGTTATCAACCATGTATTCACCTGAGAACCAAATCAGAGCCACAAAGAACAGGCAGCCAATCAGGTTACCAATATAGACATTGACCCAGTTGCGCGCCAATTGCCCCCAGGTAATACGCCCGCTGGCTTTCGCAATCACGATAAGCACAGTGGAAGTGAACAGGTCAGCGCCACACACCACGACCAGCATCAGACCCAGTGAGAAGCAGATGCCCCCGACGAGTTTTGCAAGACCATAAGGTACGGTACCGGTGCCTGTAGTGGCGGTGATATAAAAAGCAAAGGCAATAGAAATAAAGACGCCAGCAGTAATGGCTAAAAAGAATGTTTTTAACGGCTGTTTGGTGGCTTTATAAACGCCGGCATCTTCAGCAACTTTTGCTGTAGCGGCGGGTAAAATGAGATCGAAGGGGTTGTCAGCTTTCACATTAACTCTCTTATTCAGGGCTATGCACTGCGCAACGAGATACTAGCAAAGCAGTATAACGTAAAAATTGACGTGGATCATACGAGGGGGTTTTTGGTGGTTTTCAGGGTACTACTGAAGGGGTGGTTTTTTAGTTAACTTATTGAAAATAACAGTGTAAAAACATTTTAATTTTTACAAATAAAGTTGATGGCAGGAGGATTTACTTTTCTTTTTGCGTTAATGGGAATAACTCATTGTTAATTAATGTCGTTAATTTGACTTTGTAAATTTCACCGCCATTTAACGTAAAAAAATAAGTGCCATACTTTTGTCGTAAAAAAGACATCCGGGCTTTATTTCGCGCGGAATTACACGTCATTTTTAAGGCTGAGTCAAACCCCGGAGGTCAAATAGCGCACCGCAAGCGTAAACGCAGGAATAAAAAAACCGGCAGGAATTCTGCCGGTTTGAAAGAGTTTTTATCTGAGTGAGATCAGCTTTTTGCCCAGTGGCGACGTTTCGCCACCTGCAACTTCTCATACGCACCCAGCAGCGCCTGATGAGCCGGTAAGGCTTTAAGCGCCGGATCTACCGCAAACAGGCTGTGGAAACGGACGTCGCCACTGATGGCGGCGGAGGCATCTTCAACTGCTTTCTGGCCGTACATTTTCACAAATGCATTGTAATATTGTGCCGGATCGCGATCTTCTTCCAGAGACAGTTGCAGCAGCGTTTGCAGGCAACGGTAGTAGTTGTTGCGCTCATCGCTGTACACAGACGAGTTGAACTCGTGTGCCCACTCAGCCCAGGTCAATGCCTGATCTAAATCGCCACCCGCCAGCGCCAGCATGGATTTCAGTTCGCCCACACGCAGGGTGTACCAGCCGTTGTCCTTACCGCTGGCAATACCCAGTAATTCACGGACGCGGGTAAAGTCATCGAGACCTTCATCATCGAGCTGAGTGATCATCTCAAGATAGGTTTCTTTCGGCAGATCACTGTCCGGCAAGGCCAGCAGCTGATCACGCAGATGTGCGCCCATGCTGTTATTCGCCAGCAGCAGGTCTTCTGCAGGGTAGATATCCGACATACCAGGGACAATAATGCGACAGGCATACACGTCCAGATGCTCGTAATCTGCGATATACACTTCGGCATCTTCTTTATCAAAGATAGCCATCAGGGTCGCGAATTCTTGTTCTGTCGTGCCGCTGAAACTCCAGTCAGCAAACGGATAGTCGGCGTCCTGCTTGAACATGTCCCATGAGATCAGACCGCTTGAATCGATGAAATGGGTTTCAAGGTTAGCGTGTTCCGCCACTTCTTCGTCATCGAAGGTTGGTGCCGTGAAGACATCCAGATCTTTCAGGCTGCGGCCCTGCAGCAGTTCAGTCACGGTACGTTCCAGTGCGACACCAAAATCAGGGTGTGCGCCAAAGGAGGCGAAACAGGTGCCGTTTGCCGGGTTGAACAGCACCACGCAAATGACCGGGTAGTTTCCACCCAGAGAAGCGTCATAAGAAAGAATAGGGAAACCTTCTTCTTCCAGTTTGGCGATGGCTTCCACCACGCCCGGGTAACGTGCCAGCACGTCAGCAGGAATTTCCGGCAGGCTGATGGATTCGGCAATAATGCGGTTCTTGACGTAACGCTCGAAGACTTCTGACAGCCCCTGCACACGTGCTTCATTGGCTGTGTTACCGGCAGACATCCCGTTAGAGACGTACAGGTTGCCAATGATGTTCATCGGAATGTAAACGGTTTGCAGGTCAGACTGACGGGTAAACGGCAGGGCGCAGATACCGCGATCCGGATTGCCGGACTGCAGGTCGATCAGATCACTGGCAACCAGTTCTTTATCGGCATCATAAAAGGCATGCAGGCGTTCATCCAGAATGCCAGCCGGCAGGCTGTCGTCTTCAGGCAGCGGGAACCACTTTTCATTCGGATAATGCACGAAGTCGCCGTTGGCAATCTCTTTGCCCAGATAGAAATCGGCAAAGAAATAGTTTGTCGACAGACGCTCAAAATATTCCCCCAATGCCGACGCGAGAGCGGCTTTCTTGCTGGCGCCTTTACCGTTGGTGAAGCACAGCGGGCAGTCGCGATCGCGAATGTGCACTGACCAGACGTGGGGAACCGGATTCAGCCAGGAAGCTTCTTCGATATTAAAGCCGAGATCGGTGAGTTTTTGTTGGAAGCGGGAAATGGAGTCTTCCAGCGCCGCGTCTTTACCAGGAATAAAAGTTTGCGTCATTGAGTTCACTTTTGAGCGTGCTAAAAACGCGCAATGATACGGGGTTTTGCGTATGAGCTCCATGTATTCGTGTTAAGAATGTAATCGCGGTGTAACGCGCTAAGCTTGTCTGTAAATCCGCGGCAGGTAAGCCGCTGTTTTCTCTTCCCGTGAGGCATCTATGCAGGCTTTTGATCTGAAACGTATGACGCTGGATAAGTTCCCTCTGGAGTATCTCGGAGAGGTGACATTCCGCTGCTTTTTCATTTTTGTTGTGGTGTTTGTCTTTCTGAAACTGACCGGGCGTCGGGGCGTGAACCAGCTTTCATTGTTCGAAGTGGTGATCATTCTGACGCTGGGTTCTGCCGCCGGTGACGTGACGTTTTATGATGACGTCCCGCTGTTGCCCGTGTTTGCGGTCTTTTTCTCAATTCTGCTGTTTTACCGTCTTTCAACCTGGCTGATGGATAAAAGTCCCCATTTCCAAAACTGGATGGAAGGCAAACCGCTGATCATCATTCGTGACGGCATGTTTGAATGGGAAACCATGGCGCGCGAGAACATCACCAAAGGCGAATTCTACATGGAGTTGCGGCAGAAAGGGGTGGAGCATCTCGGCCAGGTGCGGCTGGCGTTTCTTGAAGCTAACGGCGGCCTGAGTGTTTATTTCCGGCTGGACGAGGATGTCCAACCGGGCCTGCCTGTGTTGCCGGAAGATTACATTGATATCGAGACCCTGATGCTCACCAGCGGGCTGTATGCCTGCCATCAGTGCAGCCTGATTCAAACTTTCAAAGTGGGCGAAAAAGCGGCCTGTCCGCGTTGTCAAAATATCACCTGGGTAAGGGCGCTGAGTACCGTACGGGCGTGAACAGATAATCCTGTTAAATCAGCTTTCCAGGGAGGAATGAACCTTGTGACCTATATCTCATCGCTGTTTATCAGGTCGTGGTGAATAAGCGTTGCAGACTGCTTGTCTCGGATGATAAAACCGTTAAATTAGTGGTTACTATGTGGCTGTCTCAGAGAAGTGGTGAGGGGAAATGACTCAGGTTTATAATTTTAGTGCAGGCCCGGCAATGATCCCGGCTGAAGTGTTGCGTCGTGCGGAACAGGAACTTTGTAACTGGCACGGACTGGGTACATCGGTGATGGAAATCAGTCACCGTAGTAAGGAATTTATCCAGGTTGCTGAAGAATCCGAAAAGGATATCCGTGACCTGCTGAATATTCCCCCGAACTACAAGGTGCTGTTCTGCCACGGTGGCGCGCGCGCGCAATTCGCTGCCGTCCCGATGAACCTGCTGGGCGACAAATCCTCCGCTGATTACATTGATGGCGGTTACTGGGCGCACAGCGCCGTAAAAGAAGCCCAAAAATACTGCTCGCCTAACGTGATTGATGTCACCACCACGATTGATGGCAAGCGTGGCATTCTGCCGATGAACGAATGGCAGCTGAGCGCAGATTCCGCCTACGTGCATTACTGCCCGAATGAAACGATCGATGGTATTGCTATCGATGAAATGCCTGATTTCGGCGACAAAATCGTGGTTGCCGACTATTCCTCTTGTATCCTTTCCCGCCCGATCGATGTCAGCCGTTTTGGTGTTATCTATGCCGGTGCGCAGAAAAATATCGGTCCGGCCGGTCTGACGCTGGTCATCGTTCGTGAAGACCTGCTGGGTAAAGCCCGCACAGAACTGCCGTCTATTCTGGATTATACCGTGCTGGCTGAGAACGATTCTATGTTCAATACCCCGCCAACATTTGCATGGTATCTGTCAGGCATGGTGTTCAAATGGCTGAAAGAACAGGGCGGTCTGCGCGAGATGGAAAAACGCAATCGTGCAAAAGCCGAGCTGCTCTATGGCGCCATCGACCGTACCGGTTTCTACCGTAACCCGGTTGCGGCAGCCAACCGTTCGTGGATGAACGTTCCTTTCCAGATGGCGGATGCTTCTCTGGATAAACTGTTCCTCGATCAGGCGCAGGAAGCCGGTCTGCACGCATTAAAAGGTCACCGTGTTGCTGGCGGTATGCGCGCATCTATTTATAATGCAATGCCCCTTGAAGGCGTCAAAGCCCTGACCGACTTTATGGCGGAGTTCGAAAAGCGCCACGGTTAAGTGCTGGTTTTCGGGCCAGCAAAATGCTTGAGTAAGAAGCCTTAAAAATGACCCCGGCTCACTGTCCGGGGTCATTTTATGAAAAGAAGAATTGGAGAAAGAGTGGAATCCCTGACATTACAACCCGTTGCACTGGTTAACGGCAGCATCAATCTACCTGGCTCAAAAAGTGTTTCCAACCGCGCACTTTTACTGGCTGCTTTTGCACAGGGCACTACCCGCCTGACGAATCTGCTCGACAGCGACGATGTTCGCCATATGCTCACCGCACTGACGCAACTGGGCGTCACACATCGTTTGTCTGCCTCCCGTACCGAGTGTGAAATCGACGGTCTGGGCACGGCTTTTTCCAATGCTAAAGGTCTGGAACTGTTTCTGGGTAACGCAGGGACGGCCATGCGTCCGCTGGCTGCCGCGTTATGTCTGGGTGAACAGGATGTGGTCCTCACCGGTGAGCCACGCATGAAAGAGCGCCCGATCGGACATCTGGTGGATGCATTACGGCAGGGCGGCGCGCAGATTGATTATGTAGAGCAGGAAAACTATCCGCCACTGCGTCTGCGCGGCGGCTTTAGTGGCGGCAATGTCAGCGTTGATGGCAGCGTATCCAGCCAGTTCCTGACGGCGTTGCTGATGACCGCGCCACTGGCAATGAATGACACCACCATTCAGATTAAAGGTGATCTGGTTTCCAAACCTTATATCGATATCACCCTGAACCTGATGAAAACCTTCGGTATTGAAGTGGAAAACCACCAGTACCAGCAATTCAGCATTAAAGGCCAGCAACACTATGTGTCGCCGGGTGCTTATCTGGTCGAAGGTGATGCTTCTTCTGCGTCCTACTTCCTGGCTGCTGCAGCCATCAAGGGCGGTACGGTTCGTGTGACCGGTATTGGTAAAAACAGCATGCAGGGTGATATTCGTTTTGCCGATGTGCTGGAGAAAATGGGCGCAACCATTCACTGGGCTGATGATTATATTGAATGTACCCGTGGCGACCTGAAAGGTATCGACATGGATATGAACCATATTCCTGATGCTGCCATGACCATTGCCACAGCCGCCTTGTTTGCGGAGGGCCCGACAACGCTGCGCAACATTTACAACTGGCGTGTCAAAGAAACCGACCGACTGGCAGCCATGGCCACTGAGCTGCGTAAAGT
This sequence comes from Rahnella victoriana, assembly GCF_004330295.1. Classification (GTDB taxonomy): domain Bacteria; phylum Pseudomonadota; class Gammaproteobacteria; order Enterobacterales; family Enterobacteriaceae; genus Rahnella; species Rahnella victoriana. The sequence continues at coordinate 94,097 of NZ_SJOJ01000014.1, read as the reverse complement.
CGGGGCGACGGTGGAAGAGGGTGAAGACTACATCCGCGTTGAGCCACCACAGTCGCTGAAATTTGCCGAAATTGGCACCTACAATGATCATCGCATGGCGATGTGTTTCTCACTGGTGGCGCTGTCCGATACCCCGGTCACGATCCTTGATCCGAAATGCACAGCGAAAACCTTCCCTGATTACTTCGAACGTCTGGCGGCAATCAGTACGCTGGCATAGTCTTACGTTGTGTCTGCAAAGATAACGGGCATCTATTGATGCCCGTTTTTTGTTACTGAGATTTCGGAACCGTCCGCTTTTTAGGCAACTGAAAAATGGGGGGGTAACAGTTGACTTAAAGGCAGCGTATAATGCCGCTCCTGAATGAGTCCTCTATGGCGAGTGAAGCGGGTATACCCCACCGAAAGGAGACAAAAATGACGGCTTTAACCCCGGTAATCACCGTTGATGGGCCAAGTGGTGCAGGTAAAGGTACGTTGTGTAAAGCGCTGGCCGAAGCCTTTAACTGGCACTTGCTGGATTCCGGTGCCATTTACCGCGTGTTAGCCCTGGCAGCGCTGCATCACCAGGTTGATATTGTCTCAGAAGAGGCGTTAGTTCCGCTTGCCGCACATCTCGACGTTCGTTTTGTTGCTCAGGATGGGCAGTTACAGGTTATTTTGGAAGGTGAGGATGTCACCAATGAAATCCGCACCGAAACGGTAGGCAATACGGCTTCACAGGCGGCGGCATTCCCGCGTGTCCGTGAGGCATTGCTGCGCCGTCAGCGCGCATTCCGCGATGCCCCGGGCCTGATTGCAGATGGCCGCGATATGGGCACGGTTGTTTTCCCTGATGCGCCTGTGAAGATATTTCTTGATGCGAGTTCAGAAGAACGTGCAAACAGAAGAATGCTACAGTTGCAGGAAAAAGGCTTTAGTGTTAACTTTGAACGGCTTTTAGCCGAGATCAAAGAACGTGATGACCGTGATCGTAACAGGGCTATCGCGCCTTTAGTGGCTGCTTCCGATGCGTTATTGCTGGATTCAACCAGCATGTCCATCGACGAAGTCATCGAAAAAGCGCTGGCATATGCCACAGAAATTCTAGGATTACCGCAAAAACAAACCCGGTAATCGAGCCGTAATCTGGTGCTGAAGAATATTCAGTGCCAGTTTTGGCTATAGTTTTTTTTAACCTCGCCGCAAGGATCTGTAGCGGGGCATTTGAAACAACCCCATCCAGCAGGAAGCCAGATGGACGTTAAACTTAAGAACCTAAAGATTATCAACATGACTGAATCTTTTGCTCAACTCTTTGAAGAATCCTTAAAAACAATCGAAACCCGTCCTGGTTCCATCGTTCGTGGTGTTGTTGTGTCTATCGACAAAGATATCGTACTGGTTGACGCCGGTCTGAAATCTGAGTCTGCAATCCCGGCAGAACAATTCAAAAACGCACAGGGCGAACTGGAAATCCAGGTTGGCGACGAAGTTGATGTTGCGCTGGACGCTGTTGAAGACGGCTTCGGTGAAACTCTGCTGTCCCGTGAAAAAGCTAAACGTCATGAAGCTTGGATCACGCTGGAAAAAGCTTACGAAGAATCTGCAACTGTTACCGGTGTTATCAACGGTAAAGTGAAAGGCGGTTTCACTGTTGAGCTGAACGGTATCCGTGCGTTCCTGCCAGGTTCACTGGTAGACGTTCGTCCTGTTCGCGACACGCTGCATCTCGAAGGCAAAGATCTTGAGTTCAAAGTCATCAAACTGGACCAGAAACGCAACAACGTTGTTGTTTCCCGTCGTGCAGTAATTGAGTCTGAGAACAGCGCAGAGCGCGATCAACTGCTGGAAAACCTGCAGGAAGGCATGGAAGTTAAAGGTATCGTTAAGAACCTCACTGACTACGGTGCATTCGTTGATCTGGGCGGCGTTGACGGCCTGCTGCACATCACTGACATGGCTTGGAAACGTGTTAAACACCCAAGCGAAATCGTTAATGTTGGCGATGAAATCACTGTTAAAGTCCTTAAATTTGACCGCGAGCGTACCCGTGTGTCACTGGGTCTGAAACAACTGGGCGAAGATCCTTGGGTCGCTATCGCTAAACGTTACCCAGAAGGTACTAAACTGACGGGTCGCGTTACCAACCTGACTGATTACGGCTGCTTCGTAGAAATCGAAGAAGGCGTTGAAGGTCTGGTTCACGTTTCTGAAATGGATTGGACTAACAAAAACATCCACCCATCTAAAGTTGTTAACGTGGGCGATGTTGTTGAAGTTATGGTTCTGGATATCGACGAAGAACGTCGTCGTATCTCCCTGGGCCTGAAACAATGCAAAAACAACCCATGGCAGCAATTCGCAGAAACCCACAACAAGAACGACCGTGTTGAAGGTAAAATCAAGTCAATCACTGACTTCGGTATCTTCATTGGTCTGGACGGCGGCATCGACGGCCTGGTTCACCTGTCTGACATCTCCTGGAACGTTGCAGGCGAAGAAGCAGTACGTGAATACAAGAAAGGCGACGAAATCGCAGCTGTGGTTCTGCAAGTTGACGCAGAACGTGAACGTATCTCCCTGGGCGTGAAGCAACTGGCTGAAGATCCATTCAATAACTACCTGTCTGTTAACAAGAAAGGTACTATTGTTACTGGTAAAGTCACAGCAGTTGACGCCAAAGGTGCTACAGTTGAATTAGCTGGTGGCGTAGAAGGTTACCTGCGCGCTTCAGAAGCTTCTCGCGACCGTATTGAAGACGCAACTCTGGTTCTGAGCGTTGGTGATGAAGTTGAAGCTAAATTCACCGGTGTTGATCGTAAGAACCGCGTAGTAAGCCTGTCCGTCCGTGCTAAGGATGAAGCAGACGAGAAAGATGCAATCGCTGTTGTTAACAACAAACCAGACGAAAGCAACTTCTCTAACGCTATGGCTGAAGCGTTCAAAGCGGCAAAAGGCGAGTAATGACGGGGGGCGACTCTGTTGCCCCGAAACGGTAGTTTAGCTGCAAAGCTTGGAGGTACTATGACCAAGTCTGAACTTATTGAAAGACTTGCTGGCCAGCACTCTCATATCCCGGCGAAAGCTGTTGAGGATGCAGTGAAAGAGATGCTTGAGCATATGGCTGCAACCTTGGCTGATGGTGAACGCATCGAAATCCGTGGGTTTGGCAGTTTTTCTCTTCACTACCGTGCTCCGCGTGTTGGGCGCAACCCTAAAACGGGCGATAAAGTTGAGCTGGACGGCAAGTACGTTCCTCACTTTAAGCCAGGTAAAGAGCTGCGCGATCGCGCGAATATTTACGGTTAAGGTTTTCGCCTGAACGTAAATGTCTGCCTATAGCGAACGTAAAACGGTACCCATTGGGTGCCGTTTTTTTTGCCTCATAATCTAAGAATTCCCCCCACTTCTGTTCTGAAAACAAAAAGTTTGCGTAATGTCTCGCAGCCTTTTGCTCTCCTGCTTGCCCCTGCCTTGCGTGAAAATCATACTCCGCCACGAACATATGTCCGATAAATGTGAAAGGAGTAAAACATCAAAATCTCACTGGATGAGGCTTCTTTAGCTGTGATAGCCGGCATGATGCCGCTGCTCCTTCTCCCGCAACTTCCTTCCTCTCTTCAGATGATCATGCTGTGTATTGCTGCCGGGTATTGCGTCAGATGTCATCACAAACTGTTCAGCTTGCTGGCTATCTGCCTGCTGAGTTTCAGCTGGGCCGCAGTTCAGGGCAGCATTCAACTGCGCCAGATCTCAGCACTTCAGGGTACCCCGCGCCATGTTATTGCGGTGGCAGAGAGTACTCATCTCGGAAACACCCGTACGTCGTCAGTGTTCTTCAAAATTGAAAAAGTGGACGGCAAAAGGGTATTTCCACCGGTCATGTTCCGTACGAAATGGGACGCGGGAGGAGAAGCACTTTTGGCCGGTCAGCGCTGGGATATGACCGTTAGTTTGCGGCCTGTTCACAGCTTGCTGAATGAAGGCGGATTTGATGCCCAGCGCTGGGCGCTGGCTCAGCATGCCCCGCTGACAGCCACTGTTCGTCGTAGTCAGAGGTTGTCGGCGCAAAGTTCGCTTCGCCAGCAGTTTATTCAACGAGTGCAGCTGAAAATGCCGCCAATGGAAAATACGGCCATTCTGGTCGCACTGGCGTTTGGCGAAAAAGGATTAATCCGGGATGCGGATAAGTTGCTGTTGCAGCACTCAGGCATCGCACATCTGGTGGCGATCTCAGGCTTACATATTGGCATTGCGGCGCTGTTCGGATGGTGGCTGGCACGCGGAATACAATATTTTATGCCGGTAAAGTTAATCGATTATCGTTTTCCGCTATGGGTAAGCGCGGTATTTTTACTGGTTTACACCTGGCTTTCAGGGGGCAACGCACCCGCCATACGTGCAGCGTTAGCAGTATCCTTGTGGATTTTATTGCGCCTTTTCCGTATCCGTTGTCATCCGTGGCAGATATGGCTTTGGGTGGTTTCTGTTCTTCTTCTCGCTGACCCGATGAATTTATTATCCGACAGCTTCTGGTTGTCATGCTTCGCGGTGGGAACACTGATTTTCTGGTTCCAGTGGGCACCGCTTCCTGCCATGTTTCAGCAAGCAAGATATTGGGCGCTGTTACGCTGGGCGCATCTGCAACTGGGGATGACACTTCTCCTGTTACCCTTACAGGTGTGGATCTTTCATGGCATAAACCTTTTTTCCTTTCCGGCAAATATGTGGGCAGTACCGGTAGTTTCGCTGGTCACCGTTCCGCTGGTATTGCTGGCCTTACTGATGAACCTGATGCCATCCGTGCTAATGGATAATGCGCAAACACTGCTCTGGCAACTGGCGGACGCGACGTTAAGGCTGGCGCTGTGGGGAGTCAAAGCATTACCGGATGGCTGGATCCCGCTAGGCGAATCATTTCTGGTCGCAAGCCTGACAGGGTGGATAATGCTTCTGTGCTGGCGGATTTGCCCGTGGAGATATTGCGTTTCACTCCTGCTGTCGATCTTTGCGATCTCATTCGTCTGGCTGAACAGGAACCCGGAAGAGCGCTGGCGGGTGGATATGATTGATGTCGGCCACGGTTTGTCTGTTCTTATCAGTAAAAACGGCAGGGGGATCCTTTACGATACCGGCAACCGCTGGGAAGGGAGTTCCGCCGCTGAGCAAAATATCATCCCTTTCCTAAACTGGAAGAATATTCAGCCAGAACTGATCATTATCAGTCATGATGATATGGATCATCGTGGCGGATTGCCTCTGTTACAAAACCGGTTCCCTGCCGCCAGTGTACGTGAAAGTGCGTTGTCCGGTCAGCATCATCTGAAATGTAAGGCGGGTGAGCAATGGCACTGGCAGGGGCTGGCTTTCAAAGTCTTATGGCCAGAGAAGATGTCAGCGGATGTCGGAAATAATGACAGCTGCGTGATCCGCATTGATGACGGAACATTCAGTTTGCTTCTGACCGGTGATATTGAGGCTGAAACCGAAAAAGCATTAGTCAGGAAATGGCGGAGTGAGCTACAGGCCACGGTGCTTCAGGTTCCTCATCACGGCAGTAATACCTCGTCAACGCCGCCTTTTCTGCGCGCCGTTAAGCCGGTTATCGCACTGGCTTCCGCATCCCGCTTTAATAAATGGCGTCTTCCGGCTGATAAAGTTGTTAGCAGATACAACAAAGCACGCTATGACTGGCGTTCAACGTCCCGTTCGGGTCAGCTTATTCTCTTCATTTATGACGATTATTGGACAATTAAAGGCTTACGCGAGCAATTAATCCCCCGCTGGTATCACCACCGGTTTGGAGTATCGGAAGATAATGAGTAGAATAGACCGCTATTTCTTTCGATGCTGGTTGATATTGCATGATGAACGATAAAGATCTCTCTACGTGGCAGACATTCCGTCGCCTGTGGCCGATGATCACACCTTTTAAAGCCGGGCTGATCGCTGCGGCAATCGCGCTGGTCGCTAACGCCGCCAGTGACACTTTCATGCTGTCTTTGCTGAAACCGTTGCTGGATGATGGTTTTGGTAAAGCTGACCGCTCAATTTTACTGTGGATGCCTCTGGTCGTTATCGGTCTGATGATCGTACGTGGTGTCAGTGGCTATATATCCAGTTACTGTATTTCGTGGGTTTCGGGCAAAGTGGTGATGCATATGCGTCGTCGCCTGTTTGGTCACATGATGAGAATGCCTGTCGCATTTTTTGATCAGCAGTCTACCGGTACCTTACTTTCCCGTATCACCTATGATTCAGAGCAGGTGGCGTCTTCGTCTTCCAGCGCGCTGGTGACGGTAGTGCGTGAAGGTGCGTCCATCATCGGTCTGTTTGTCATGATGTTCTATTACAGCTGGCAGCTTTCGGTGATCCTGATTGTGATTGCGCCAATTGTGTCTGTTGTTATCCGTGTCGTGTCAAAACGCTTCCGTAACATCAGTAAGACAATGCAAAACACCATGGGGCAGGTTACCACCAGCGCCGAGCAGATGCTGAAAGGTCATAAAGAAGTACTGATCTTCGGCGGTCAGAAAGTGGAAACCGCGCGTTTTGATAAAGTCAGTAACCGCATGCGCCAGCAAGGTATGCGTATGGTTTCGGCTTCTTCAATTTCAGACCCGATCATTCAGCTTATTGCCTCTCTGGCGCTGGCATTCGTATTGTATGCAGCGAGCTTCCCGTCCGTCATGGAAACGCTCAGCGCGGGTACCATCACCGTGGTGTTCTCATCGATGATTGCCCTGATGCGTCCGCTGAAATCCCTGACTAACGTCAACTCCCAGTTCCAGCGCGGGATGGCAGCTTGCCAGACACTGTTCTCCATTCTGGATATGGAACAGGAAAAAGACGAAGGGAAACTGGAAGTCAAACGCGTGAAAGGGGATGTCGAGTTCAAAAATGTGACCTTCACTTATCCCGGGCGTGATATTCCGGCTCTGCGCGATATTTCCTTCAGCCTGCCAGAAGGCAAAACGGTGGCCCTGGTCGGTCGTTCCGGCTCAGGAAAATCGACCATTGCGAACCTGCTGACGCGTTTCTATGACATCCAGGAAGGCTCTATTCTGATGGATGGTCATGATCTGCGTGAATACACGCTGTCATCACTGCGTAATCAGGTGGCGCTGGTTTCTCAAAACGTTCACCTGTTCAACGACACCATTGCCAACAACATCGCTTATGCGCGTACCGATATATACTCCCGCGAAGAGATCGAAAAAGCAGCGACTATGGCTTACGCCATGGACTTTATCAGCAAGATGGATAAAGGACTGGATACGGTTATTGGTGAGAACGGCGTACTGCTTTCAGGCGGTCAGCGTCAGCGTATTGCGATTGCTCGTGCCTTACTGCGTGATTCGCCGGTCCTGATCCTTGATGAAGCGACCTCTGCACTTGATACCGAATCTGAGCGTGCCATTCAGGCAGCGCTGGATGAATTGCAGAAAAACCGTACCTCGTTGGTGATTGCGCACCGCTTGTCGACCATCGAAAAAGCCGATGAAATTCTGGTTATAGAAGATGGTCGTGTCGTTGAACGTGGTTCACATGCTGATTTGCTTGAAGAGCGTGGTGTTTACTCGCAGCTATACCGGATGCAGTTTGGCCAATGATTGAGCGCATCTGGTCAGGCAAGTCACCGCTTTATCTGTTACTCCTGCCTCTTTCGTGGCTGTACGGGTTAGTCTCGTCTGTGATCCGTTACAGCTACAAAGCGGGGCTTAAAAAAAGCTGGCGGGCTTCAGTGCCCGTCGTGGTGGTCGGAAATCTGACTGCCGGGGGTAATGGTAAAACGCCGGTGGTGATCTGGCTGGTTGAAACACTTCAGCAGCATGGTTTTCGGGTTGGCGTGGTTTCACGCGGTTATGGTGGTAAGGCTGAGCACTATCCGTTATTACTGACGGAGGCGACGCCAACCACGCAGGCGGGTGACGAGCCTGTGCTGATATTTCAGAGAACGGCCGCACCGGTTGCGGTCTCTCCCGTGCGTTCAGACGCGGTAAAGGCACTGCTCGCGGCTCACGAACTGGATGTGATTATCACTGATGATGGCTTGCAGCATTACGCCCTCAGCCGTGATATAGAAATTGTGGTCGTCGACGGTATTCGCCGTTTTGGTAATGGTCACTGGCTACCCGCTGGCCCGATGCGTGAACGGGAGTCCCGTTTGCGTTCCGTCGATGCGGTGATTACCAATGGCGGCGTTCCTCACGCAGGTGAACTGGCCATGACCCTGCAACCCGGCAAGGCGATAAACCTGAAGACGGGTGAACAGCGCGATGCCGCATCGTTACGAAATGTGGTGGCTATGGCCGGGATCGGGCATCCACCTCGTTTCTTTGCCACGCTGAAACAGCTCGGCCTGACGCTGCAACATGAAGTCGCGTTTTCAGATCATCAGTCATACTCCCCAGAACAACTTTCCGGCATTCTGCAGGCGGATCAATCCCTGCTGATGACGGAAAAAGATGCGGTGAAATGCCGTGCTTTTGCTCAACCGGACTGGTGGTATTTACCGGTCGACGCAAAAATTTCGGGCGTTCTGGCTGAAAAATTACTGCAAAAAATAACTGACCTTATTTTGCAAAAGACCCGCTGAATGCTAAAAAACTCATGAAATGAGCGGTTCTCATAAAAATTTACGTAAATTTAAATCCTGAAGCTCTCTGATTTTAAAGGATTATATTTACGATTCACATTTATTTGCGGAATAATGAAGTAACATGGCTTGCTAATGGTCTGCGCTTATGAGTAAATGCGTGCAGCCTGTGTTGCAGCGCTATTTATGTATGAGTGTAGAGTAAAGCAGTTCCTCCCAGACGTTATCTCTTTCCCGATGATTCCGCTTCCAAGACGAACCTTCTAAGTCCTCCCCATAAGTAATTGTCTGAACTATTGGCTCACATTGCCGAATGGCAGGATTTTATATTTCGTAAAAAGGTTTTAAATATGTCTAAGAAAAATGGTCAGGTTAAGTGGTTCAATGAAAGCAAAGGTTTTGGTTTTATTGAGCAAGCTGATGGCGGTAAAGATGTATTCGTACATTTTTCTGCAATCGCGACCGATGGTTTCAAAACTCTGGCCGAAGGTCAGCGTGTAGAATACACCATTCAGGATAGCCCGCGCGGTCCTGCTGCTGCTAACGTTATTGCACTCTGAGAAGAGGCTGACGTGATGATATGAGTAAGCGTTAATTGCTAATCATATCAGCAGAGTAAAACCCGCCGGATGGCGGGTTTTTCATACCTGAAAAGGTAAAGCGACGTGAATAAAATGTCGCGAAATTTGTAAAAATAATCTTTAAAACAAAATCGCTCATTAGAGGTTTTTTATAAAAAAATAACTTAGAAATGGGCAAACGCATCCGAACAATAATAAAAAAGTGTGTTCATGGATGCCCAAAAGAAAGGATAGAAATTATGATGTTAAAAATGGGTTTAGTTAAATGGTACAATCAGGCTAAAGGCTATGGTTTTATTTGTCCGCTCGATGGTTCTTCTGAAATTTATGTTCAGCGCACTTCCATTGCAAATACGGGTAATAAATCTCTGAGTGCCGGTCAGAAAGTCGAATTCACGACTTACCGCAGTGTTGCGCATGGCCCTTCAGCGGCTGATGTGATTGCGTTCTGAGTCTGATTTTTGTTGTTCGCCGTTGAGCTGAATTTTACGCTCCGGTAAAAATATGCTATCGGTATCCACAGTTAATTAGCTGCCTCGGATACCGATATGTCTCACCCGGTTATATCTCTCGCTTCAGCCCGCACCCTGCATTTATCTGCGCAACACCTTCTCAAGCCCGTCACCCGAAAACCTGTGGCATCTGATGTCGTACAGGCCATCCGCGATATGGGATTACTGCAAATCGATACAATCAGCGTCGTCGCCCGCAGCCCTTATCTGGTGTTGTTCAGCCGTCTCGGCAATTATCCGCCGCAGTGGCTTGAAGATGCGCTGTCCGCTGGCAATATTTTCGAATACTGGGCGCATGAAGCCTGTTTTATTCCTGCTGAGGATTACGGTCTGCTGCGCCACCGGATGTTAAATCCGCAGGGCATGGGATGGAAATTTTCTCAGGCCTGGTTTGATGAACATCAGACAGATATTCAGGCGCTTCTTGGCCATATTGCAGAAAACGGTCCGGTGCGTTCCGCTGATTTCAGTGCAGAAAAAAAATCTAACAGCGGCTGGTGGGACTGGAAACCGCATAAAAAGCATCTGGAAACGCTGTTCACCGCAGGAAAACTGATGGTGTCTGAGCGGCGAAATTTTCACCGCGTATATGACCTGACAGAACGCGTGATGCCCGGCTGGGACGATGCCAGCCAGACCTTAGAACAGGCGGCTGCGGAATACCAGATGCTGCGCCAGTCTGCGCAATATCTGGGTATTTTCAAACCGGAGTGGCTGGCGGATTACTACCGGCTCAAGCGGATCAACACCAAAGCCGTGATCGCTCAGTTGCTGTCTGATGACGAAATTACGCCGGTAGAGGTATCCGGTCTGGACGGAGTTTATTATGTGCATTCCCGGCAGTACTCCTTACTGCAACAGGCCATTGATTCCGGGATCCGCTCTACGGTCACCACACTGCTTTCTCCTTTTGACCCCGTCGTCTGGGACCGAAAGCGTGCCTCAACGTTGTTTAATTTTGATTACCGCATCGAATGTTATACGCCGGAAGCAAAGCGGCAATACGGCTATTTCACGCTACCGGTCTTACAACGCGGTGAACTGATTGGCCGGCTGGATGCAAAAATGCATCGTAAGGAAAAGATACTGGAACTCAAAAGCCTGCATCTTGAACCGGGTGTGGCAGTGACATCACGGCATGCGCGGGATATTCAGGGAGCGATAAGTCGTTTTGCGCAATGGCAGGGTGCGGAGAAGGTTATGAGCGGGCAGTTGCCTGAGGCTCTGAGAAAGATGTGGGGTACGGGCTGGCAGCTTTGATACCGCAAAATAAAACGGCTGCATCAGGCAGCCGTTATTTCACGATGATTGCAGGTGTGACTCAGCATTAGTGGCTGAAGTTAGCGAACATTGCGATGATTTTGTTAATGGTTTTCATTTTTCGTGCTCTTGTCTGAAGTTGATAGTGTGATGTTCATCACAAAAAAATTGTACTCCCACTCAATCTGCAACGCAATCACCCTTCAGTGAAATTTTTTATTCACATCGCTGTAACTTTAAGCGGCCCTTCTCAGAGAGTGATGTGAGGATTAACCCCGGGCGGGGCGTTATGCTATTCTCTGGAACCGCTATCTTATGTTTCCAATGCTTTTTTGCGTCACGCCATGCTGAAAATGGGCGTATTCGCTTCCGGGAGGAATTTATGGATCATCGTTTACTTGAAATCGTTGCGTGCCCTGTATGTAACGGGAAGCTTTACTTTAATAAAGAGTCGCAGGAACTGGTGTGTAAGGCTGACAGTCTGGCTTATCCGGTCCGTGACGGGATCCCTGTTTTATTAGAAAACGAGGCACGCCCGCTTTCTGTTGACGAGACACATCCATGAGTTTTATCGCCATTATTCCTGCCCGCTATGGCTCGAGCCGTCTGCCGGGTAAACCTCTGGCAGAAATCAACGGCAAGCCGATGGTTGTGCATGTCATGGAACGTGCTCTTGAATCCGGTGCAAAACGCGTGATAGTCGCAACCGATCATCCTGATGTCGTGAAGGCGGTGGAAGCCGCAGGTGGCGAGGTCTGTCTGACCCGGCCTGATCACCAGTCAGGTACTGAGCGCCTCGCGGAAGTCATCGAATTGTGTCAGTTCGCCGATGACGAAATTATCGTGAATGTGCAGGGCGATGAGCCTTTGATCCCGCCGGTGATTGTCCGTCAGGTTGCAGAAAATCTGGCAAACAGCGAAGCCGGGATGGCAACACTGGCCGTGCCGATTGAATCGGCAGAAGAAGCGTTCAACCCTAACGCGGTGAAAGTGGTGCGGGATGCCAGAGGCTACGCCATGTACTTTTCACGGGCGGCGATCCCCTGGGAGCGTGAACGTTTCGCGGTGTCAAAAGATACCATCGGCGATACCTTCCTTCGTCATATCGGTATTTACGCTTATCGTGCAGGTTTTATCCGTCAGTACGTTAAGTGGGAGCCGAGCAAGCTGGAGCATATCGAACTGCTCGAACAACTCCGGGTGCTGTGGTACGGTGAAAAAATCCATGTTGATGTCGCGAAAGCGATTCCTTCGGTGGGCGTTGATACGCCAGAGGATTTGGAACGTGTGCGCGCGATCCTGGGGCATAAACGTGCCTGACTGAACGTCATCCGAACGGAATGTCCCGGCATTCCGTTTATTTTTAGTGGTCTCTTTGTTTTGCGCGATGCCTTCCTTTTTCTGCCCCAATTATCCGGTTTTATTTGATCTGAAACGGGGTAATCCTTCGCTGAAGCTTTCATCATAAACGTTACTTTTTCGTCACTGCGAACACGTTATGGAACAGCTAAAAGCCGAACTCAGTATTGTATTAGGCGAACGTCTCTCCCGCCTTGAATGCGTCAGTGAGCAGCCTTATGCCCATCTTTTTTCTTTATATGATGAGCAGGGCTATGCCATGCCTTTGCTGGCGAAAAGTTTTGTCTGTCAGGGGATTGCGGGGCAGGAGGCGTATAAGCTCTCGATGCTGGCGCGGGAAGGCGTGGTGCGGGTGCCGACAGTGTACGGTATGGTCACGACCCATCAGAAACCCTATCAGGAAATTTTGCTGATCGAACGCCTGCGCGGTGTTTCGGCGGAAGCCCCGACAAGAACGCCTGAACGCTGGCTAATCCTGCAGGAACAGATCGTTGAGGCGATGCTGGCATGGCACCGGATTGACAGCCACGGATGCGTTGGCTCGGTCGACAGCACGCAGGAAAATCGCTGGGAAAACTGGTATCCGCAGCGCGTCGAAGTGCTGTGGGCGACGCTGTCTAATCTCCAGGCTCCTGAACTCACACCGGAGGACCGCACGCTTCTGTTCCGCTCGCGGGCGTGCATACCGGCATTGTTTGAGGGATTCGACGATACGCCGGTGCTGGTTCACGGTAATGTGTCATTACGCGGCATGCTCAAAGATCCGCGCAGTGATCAACTGCTGGCGATGATCAATCCCGGCACCGTGTTATGGGCTCCCCGCGAATTTGACCTCTTCAGGCTGTGGGAAAAAGGGATGAGTGAGCAGCTGCTGTTCAGCTATCTGCAAAAAGCACCGGTTTCAGAAAGCTTCCTTGCCCGCCGCTGGTTATATCTGGTGTGGGAATCCGTCGCCCACATGATCCATACCGGAAAACTGGACCGCAGGCAGTTCGATTTTGCACGGCAACAGTTGCTGCCGTGGCTTAACTGAGTTATCTGACTTCAGGCGCGGGAAGGGTTATCCATTGCCATATCCGCCCCAGCGTTTCATACCATGCCCGTTCACTGTGAGAGAGGAACAACGCCTGAGGTAAGGCTTTTTCCCACGGATTGAGCGGGGAATCTATTGCCAGCTGATTGGCCGGTGCCGGAATCGGGTTCAGGCCCAGTTGGCGGAAGAAGATGATTGCGCGCGGCAGATGGTTTGCGGAGGTCACCAGCGCAAAGGGTTGTTCTCCCATCATCGCTTTAACCTGCAAGGCTTCCTGATGGGTGTCCTTCGGTTTATCGAGCAAAATAATATCGCTCTCAGGCACGCCTAAACTGATTGCCACCTTTCCCGCCACTGCCGCACTGCTCATCGGGTTGCTCATGGCCTGCGCACCGGTAAAGACCATTTTAGCGCCCGGATTTGCGCGATAAATACGGATCCCTTCCGTCACGCGCGGAAGACTGTTGCTGATCAGATTAGAACTCGGTGCCCAGGCCGGGTTATAGGTGTAACCGCCACCCAGCACCACGACATATTTTACCGGCGTATGGCCCTGAGTCTGGTAAGTGGGGTAGACCGATTCAATGGGGCGCAGCAGCTTATCAGCCACCGGTTGCAGGCTGAGCAGCAACAGAAGCAGCCAACTCAGTGAAAAAAACACTTTTCCGGTTTTTTGCCAGCGGGTCATCCACAACAACACCAGCGCAACCGCCATCATAAGCAAAATAAAAGGCAGAGGTAATAACAGCCCGCCGAGTGTCTTTTTTAGGATAAATAACATCAAAAACGGGTCCTTTTGAGTGAAAAAACGACATCCGGGCGTGAATCCGAGTCAGGATGATTTATTCTAAGCCAGCCTGTGCCAAAATAGCACTTCACACGGCATCGCCGCAGAGACATCATCAGACAAATTGTTTTCAGAAACAGGGTTCACTTCATGCAGGATCGTAATTTCGACGATATCGCCGAAAAATTTTCGCGCAATATCTACGGCACCACCAAGGGACGTATCCGTCAGGCGGTGCTGGGTCAGGATCTGCATGATTTGCTCCAGATGTTGCCACAGCGGCCACTTCGTATTCTTGATGCGGGCGGCGGTGAGGGGCAAATGGCCTGTGAACTGGCCGCTTTAGGACATAAGGTCTTGTTGTGTGATCTCTCCGGTGAGATGATCCGGCGCGCCGAAGCGGCCGCGCGGGAAAAAGGTGTGAGCGACAACATGCAATTTGTACAATGTCCCGCTCAGCATATCGCCGAACATTTGGAACAGCCGGTTGATCTGATATTGTTCCATGCGGTCATTGAATGGCTGGCCGAGCCTCAGCAGGCACTGGCCGCGCTGGTCGATTGTCTGGCCCCCGGTGGCGCAATATCGCTGATGTTTTACAATATCCACGGTCTGGTCATGCGGCATATGATCCTCGGCAATTTTGCTCATGTCGAGGCAGGTGTGCCTAAAATCAAAAAAAGCTCCCTGTTACCCGATCATCCGCTGGAACCGGCAAAGGTTTATCAGTGGCTGGAACAGTTGGGGATGCAGATCAGCGGCAAAACCGGTGTTAGAGTGTTCCACGATTATTTGCGAAACAGACAACAACATAAACAGGATTTTGATGAGCTTCTGGCGCTGGAACAGCGTTATTGCCGTCAGGAACCTTTTGTTAGTTTGGGACGTTACATCCATGTAATGGCGCACAAACCCATTCTGAAGGACGAATTATGAGTGAATTTTCCCAGACTGTACCCGAACTGGTCGCCTGGGCACGGAAAAATGATTTCTCAATTTCGCTGCCAACGGAGCGGCTGGCTTTTCTTCTGGCGATTGCCACGTTAAACAGCGAGCGCCTTGACGGGGAAATGAGTGAGGGTGAGCTGGTCGATGCGTTTCGTCACGTCAGCAAGGGTTTCGAGCAAACCAATGAGACCATCACCGTACGTGCCAACAACGCCATCAATGACATGGTGCGTCAGCGTTTGCTCAACCGTTTTGTCAGTGAGCTGGCCGACGGCAATGCTATCTATCGCCTGACGCCTCTGGCGATCGGCATTTCAGATTATTATATCCGTCAGCGTGAATTCTCCACGTTGCGCTTGTCTATGCAGCTGTCGATCGTGGCGCAGGAACTCAAGCGAGCGGCGGATGCGGCCGACGAAGGCGGTGATGATTTCCACTGGCATCGCAATGTGTACGCCCCTCTCAAATATTCTGTGGCTGAAATTTTCGACAGCATCGACATGACCCAGCGGATCATGGACGAACAGCAGCAGGGCGTAAAAGATGATATCGCGGCGCTGCTTAATAAAGACTGGCGTGCGGCGATTTCCAGCTGTGAAATCCTGCTGTCAGAAACGTCGGGCACGCTACGTGAATTGCAGGATACGCTGGAAGCGGCGGGCGACCTGTTGCAGGCGCACCTGTTGCGTATTCAGGATGCCACCATGGTGGAGATGGACCTGAGCTTTGTTGATAAGCTGGTCTTTGATTTACAGAGCAAACTCGACCGTATTACCAGCTGGGGCCAGCAGGCGATTGACCTGTGGATTGGCTATGACCGGCATGTACATAAATTTATCCGTACTGCCATCGACATGGATAAAAACCGGGTATTTGCCCAGCGTTTACGCCAGTCGGTGCAGAACTATTTTGATCAGCCGTGGACCCTGACGTTTGCCAATGCCGATCGTCTGCTGGATATGCGTGACGAAGAGCTGGCCTTGCGCAGCGAAGAAGTGACCGGCGAGCTTCCGCCTGATCTCGAATTTGAAGAATTTAACGAAATCCGCGAACAACTTGCGGCATTGATTGAACAGGCATTACAGGTCTATCAGCAACAAAAAACGCCGCTCAATCTGGGCATGGTAATGCGCGAATACCTCAAACAGTATCCGCGTGCCCGACATTTTGATGTCGCGCGAATTGTGGTCGACCAGGCGGTACGCCTCGGTGTGGCTGAAGCAGATTTTTCAGGGTTGCATGCCGAATGGCAGGCAATCAATGATTACGGAGCCAAGGTGCAGGCCCATGTCATCGACAAATATTGAACACATAATGCCAGCTAAGCTGGCGCAGGCACTGGCTAACTCAGTGTTTCCTGCTCTCGACAGCCAGCTGCGTTCTGGCCGTCATATCGGCATTGATGAACTGGATAACCACGCTTTCCTGATGGATTATCAGGAAGAAATGGAACTGTTTTACAGCCGCTACAGCGTGGAGTTGATCCGGGCGCCGGAAGGTTTCTTCTATCTTCGCCCGCGTTCCACCACGCTTATCCCGCGTTCCGTCTTATCGGAGCTGGACATGATGGTCGGGAAAATTCTCTGCTATCTGTATCTCAGCCCGGAACGTCTGGCGCATGAAGGTATTTTTACCCAGCAGGAATTGTACGACGAATTACTGAGCCTGGCAGACGAAAGCAAATTGCTGAAATACGTCAACCAGCGTTCTACCGGTTCAGATTTGGATCGTCAGAAACTCCAGGACAAAGTCAGAACGTCGCTGAACCGTCTGCGTCGTCTGGGTATGGTCTATTTCATGGGCGTCGACAGCAGCAAATTCCGTATTACCGAAGCGGTATTTCGTTTTGGTGCGGATGTCCGCAGTGGCGATGACGCGCGTGAAGCGCAGTTGCGGATGATCCGCGACGGCGAAGCGATGCCTGTCGACAGTGCGTTGTCATTGAACGACGAAAGTGAAGACGGCGAGCCGCTGGCAGGGCCGCAAGGGCATGAGGGCGCAGAGGATGAACAGGAATGATTGAACGCGGTAAATTTCGCTCACTGACGCTGGTGAACTGGAACGGGTTCTTCGCCCGTACTTTTGACCTCGACTCACTGGTCACCACACTTTCCGGCGGCAACGGGGCGGGTAAATCCACCACCATGGCCGCTTTTGTGACGGCGCTGATCCCCGATCTGACCTTACTGCATTTCCGTAATACCACGGAAGCAGGCGCGACCTCTGGTTCACGTGATAAAGGCCTGCACGGTAAATTGCGTGCCGGTGTCTGTTACTCGGTTCTGGACGTGGTGAACTCCCGTCATCAGCGCATTGTGGTTGGCGTTCGTCTGCAACAGGTTGCCGGGCGTGACCGTAAAGTGGACATCAAACCGTTCACCATTCAGGGCTTGCCGGTGGCAGTGAACCCGACGGAAATGCTGACGGAAACCGTTGGCGAACGTCAGGCGCGTGTGTTGCCTTTGCATGAACTGAAAGAGCGCGTTGAAGCAATGGAAGGCGTGCAGTTCAAGCAGTTCAACTCGATTACCGATTACCATGCGCTGATGTTCGATCTGGGTGTGATCCCGCGTCGTCTGCGTTCAGCGTCTGATCGCAGTAAATTCTACCGTCTGATTGAAGCGTCACTGTACGGTGGTATTTCCAGCGCCATCACCCGTTCCCTGCGCGATTACCTGTTGCCGGAAAATAGCGGTGTGCGTAAGGCTTTCCAGGATATGGAAGCGGCGCTGCGTGAAAACCGTATGACGCTCGAAGCGATTCGCGTCACTCAGTCAGACCGTGACCTGTTCAAGCATCTGATTTCTGAAGCAACCTCTTACGTGGCCGCTGACTACATGCGCCACGCCAATGAACGACGTATCCATCTGGATGGTGCGCTGGTGTTGCGTAATGAGTTGCTGTCGAGCCGCAAACAGTTGTCCGGTGAGCAATATCGTCATGTTGAAATGGCGCGTGAGCTGGCCGAGCAAAGCGGTTCGCAAAGTGATCTGGAAACCGATTATCAGGCTGCCAGCGACCACCTGAGTCTGGTTCAGACCGCGATGCGTCAGCAGGAAAAAATTGAGCGCTATGAAGGCGACCTCGAAGAGCTGACCTACCGTCTGGAAGAACAAAACGAAGTCGTTGCCGAAGCCAGCGAACTGCATGCCGAACATGAAGCCCGCGCGGAAGCGGCTGAACTGGAAGTGGATGAGCTGAAAAGCCAGCTGGCAGATTATCAGCAGGCGCTCGATGTGCAGCAGACGCGTGCCATCCAGTACCAGCAGGCGTTGCAGGCCATCGAGCGTGCGCGTGATCTGTGCCAGATCCCGGATCTGAGTATTCAGAACAGTGAGGAATGGCTGGAAACGTTCCAGAGCAAAGAGCAGGAAGCGACTGAAATCCTGCTGATGCTGGAACAAAAAATGAGTGTGGCGTCTGCCGCGCACAGTCAGTTTGAGACGGCGTATCAGCTGGTGGTGAAAATCGCCGGTGAAGTGAGCCGCAGTGAAGCCTGGCAGACGGCGCGTGAATTGCTGCGCGACTGGTCTTCTCAGCAACATCAGGCCGAGCGCGTCGAACCGCTGCGCATGCGTTTATCCGAACTCGAAGGCCGCCTGCGTGAACAGCAGGATGCCGAACGTCAGTTGCAGGAATTCTGCAAACGCACCGGGCAGGATGTGCATCCGGAAGATCTGGACGACATGCAGCGTGAGCTGGAAGTGCAGATCGAAGAGTTGCAGGGTGTCGTTTCTCAGGCGGGTGAACGCCGCATGGAAATGCGTCAGGAGCTTGAGCAGGTTCAGTCGCGCATTCGCGAACTGACCGCCCGTGCGCCGGTCTGGCTGGCTGCACAGGAAGCCCTCAGCCAGCTGAGCGAGCAGAGTAAGGAACCGCTGGAAAGCAGCCAGCAGGTCACCGAATACATGCAGCAGTTGCTGGAAACGGAACGCGAAACTACGGTTGAACGCGACGAAGTGGCTGCGCGTAAACGTCGTATTGAAGGGCAGATCACCCGTCTCAGCCAGCCAAGTGGTGCGGAAGATTCCCGCATGATTGCCCTGGCCGAACGTTTCGGTGGTGTACTGCTGTCTGAGATTTACGACGACGTCACTATCGACGATGCGCCTTACTTCTCTGCGCTGTACGGTCCATCGCGTCACGCGATTGTGGTCCCTGATCTGTCGCTGATCCGCGATCAGCTGGAAGGGCTGGACGATTGTCCTGAAGATCTCTACCTCATCGAAGGGGATCCGCAGTCCTTTGATGACAATGTGTTTGAAGTGGATGAAATGCAGGGCGCGGTACTGGTCAAGACAGGTGACCGCCAGTGGCGTTATTCGCACTTCCCGCAGGTGCCTTTGTTTGGCCGTGCGGCGCGTGAAAACCGTCTGGAAACCCTGCATAAAGAACGCGAAAACCTGTCAGAACGTTACGCGACACTGTCGTTTGACGTGCAGAAAATTCAGCGTGCGCATCAGGCATTCAGCCGCTTTATCGGCAGCCATTTAGCCGTCGCGTTTGACGCCGATCCTGAAGCGGATATTCGTACCCTGAGCGGCCGTCGTGGCGAACTTGAACGTGCGCTGAATGCCCATGAAGGCCAGAATCAGCAGCAGCGTCAGCAATTTGAGCAGGCGAAAGAAGCCATCGGCATGCTCAATAAATTGCAGCCGCGTGTGGGTCTGTTGTGCGACGAAACGCTGATCGACCGCGTGGAAGAGATTCGCGAAGAAATGGAAGAGGCGCAGGATTCTGCCCGTTTCATTCAGCAACACGGCGCCTCACTGAGCAAACTGGAACCGCTGGTATCGGTGCTGCAAAGCGACCCGGAACAGCATGAGCAACTGAAAGAAGATTACGCACAGGCGCAGCATGCACAACGTCTGGCGAAGCAACAGGCCTTCGCCCTGACCGAAGTAGTTCAGCGCCGTGCTCACTTCAGCTATACCGACTCTGCCGGTATGTTGAATGAAAACAGCGACCTGAATGACAAACTGCGTCAGCGTCTGGAACATGCGGAAGCGGAACGTACCCGCGCCCGTGAACAGATGCGTCAGCATCAGACACAACTGACCCAATACAGTCAGGTTCTGGCGTCTCTGAAAAGCTCGTTCGATGCCAAGCGCGATATGCTCAAAGAGCTAAGCCAGGAATTGCAGGATATCGGCGTTCAGGCTGATCCGAACGCGGAAGCCCGCGCCAAAACCCGTCGTGACGAATTGCATACCGCGCTCAGCACCAACCGTGCGCGCTGCAATCAGCTGGAAAAACAAATCACCTTCTGCGAAGCCGAAATGGATAACCTGCAGAAGAAATTACGCAAACTTGAGCGTGATTACCATCAGAGCCGCGAACAGGTAGTGACCTCGAAAGCGGGCTGGTGTGCGGTGATGCGTCTGGTGAAAGACAACGGCGTTGAACGTCGTCTGCACCGTCGCGAGCTGGCTTACATGGATGGCGACGAACTGCGTTCCATGTCGGATAAATCCCTCGGTGCGCTGCGTCTGGCGGTATCTGATAATGAACATCTGCGCGACGTGCTGCGTTTGTCGGAAGATCCGAAACGTCCTGAGCGTAAAATTCAGTTCTACATCGCCGTGTATCAGCATCTGCGCGAGCGTATCCGTCAGGATATTATCCGTACTGATGACCCGGTTGAAGCTATCGAACAGATGGAAATCGAGCTGGGACGCCTGACCGAAGAACTGACCGCCCGTGAACAACAACTGGCGATCAGTTCCAAGAGCGTGGCGAATATCATCCGTAAAACCATTCAGCGCGAGCAGAACCGTATCCGTCAGCTGAACCAGGGCCTGCAGGCAGTGGCGTTTGGTCAGGTGAAAAGCGTACGTCTGAACGTGAATGTGCGTGAAGCGCATGCCGGTCTGCTGGATGTGCTTTCTGAGCAGCAGGAACAGCATCAGGACTTGTTCAGCAGCAACCGCCTGACCTTCTCGGAAGCGCTGGCGAAACTGTATCAGCGTCTTAATCCGCAAATTGATATGGGACAGCGCACACCGCAAACCATCGGTGAAGAACTGCTGGACTACCGAAACTATCTGGAAATGGAAGTGGAAGTTAACCGCGGTTCCGATGGCTGGTTGCGTGCAGAAAGTGGCGCGCTGTCAACGGGTGAAGCGATCGGTACCGGTATGTCGATTCTGGTGATGGTAGTACAGAGCTGGGAAGATGAATCGAGCCGCATGCGGGGCAAAGACATTTCGCCTTGCCGTCTGCTGTTCCTCGATGAAGCAGCCCGTCTGGATGCCAAATCGATCGCCACGCTGTTTGAGCTTTGCGATCGTCTGGAGATGCAGCTGATTATCGCGGCGCCGGAAAACATCAGCCCTGAAAAAGGCACGACCTATAAACTGGTGCGTAAAGTGTTCGGTAATAATGAACACGTGCATGTGGTCGGGTTACGTGGCTTTGCGCCGGAACTGCCGGTACTGGCAGATACGGAAGCTGACGTATCCTGATGGTTTGCAGATAAATCAGACGGTTGAAATTCAAAAGCCCTGGCATAAACGCCGGGGCTTTTTATTTTTCTTCCATTCATTTTGCTTATATTTCTATAAAAAATATCTGGTGATTTAAATAACGGTCAACACAATGCGAAGGCGTTGCGTAATTTATAACCGAATGTCTAAAAACAGCACATAAACACTCAACGGAAGGCTTTATTTCGGCTTGCCGCTGGCTTAGAGTCTTTACGTTATACGCGGACTCTATTTCATTGAGTTCCTACGCAAAAAAAGAAATCTCTTTATATACTTAATCCAAGAGCTGCTGGCTCAATTTTGCGGATTAAATTGGGCACTTTATCGGGAGGCAAGGGAAGATGTTGATGAATCAAAGGTCTCTCAGGTTTTTAGTCGCCAGCTGTCTGCTGGCGAGCGGCCTGTCGCCATGGTTTGCAGCCTGGGCGACGGTACCTACGATGCCGCTGGGGAAAACCACGCTGTCCAGCGTGCAGAGCATGAGTCAGCTTCAGGCGGAACTGCTGCCGCGAGGGATCCGGCCGCTGTATCTGTCGTCCCTGTCATCGCTTTATGCGGCGAACCATATGCAACCTATGTGGAATGATCGGGAAACCGTGCAGATATTCCAGCAACAGTTAGCTGAGCTGGCGATTTCGGGCATCCAGCCTCAGTTCACGCAATGGGTGAAATGGCTGACAGATCCGGAAGTAAAAGGCATGGCGCGCGATGTGGTGTTGTCGGATGCGATGCTGGGCTATTTGCAGTTTACCAGCAGCGTGGAAGCCAATGGCGAGAAATGGTTATACAGCACGACGCCATACAAAATGACCACGCCTTCACTGACGGTGATGAATCAGTGGCAGCTGGCTGTGCGTCAGGGCACCACCGCACATTATTTATCGACGCTGGCACCACAACATCCTTATTACAGCAAAATGCATGATGCGCTGAAAACCATGCTGGCGGATAACCGTCCGTGGCCGGTCATGAGCGGAACGGCCAGTTTACGTCCGGACCAAATCAGCGATGATGTGCCTGCGTTACGGGAGATTCTCACCCGCACCGGCATGATGGTCGCCTCACCGGAAGAGAACAAATCACCAAAACCGACGGACGAAACGATCGCGCCAAATGCGCCGGGTAGTGCCGCCAATGACGATTTATCTGTCGATGAAACGGCGGATAAAGCCCAGCAATCCACGCCAGCCGTCAGCCCGTCTGCGACCTCGGTGCAGGACGTCCTGCCGTCGGTACAGAATGCTGAAACGCCTGCGCCAGCCCCTGCGTTGGCAGTGGCGAATAATCAGTACACCCCTGAATTAGTCGACGCAGTAAAACGCTTCCAGAAATGGCAGGGGCTGGAGGATGACGGAGTTATCGGCGCGCGTACGCGTCAGTGGCTGAATGCGTCTCCGCAATTGCGGGCCACCTTGCTGGCGCTGAATATTCAGCGTCTGCGTATTCTGCCGGGCAATGTAAACACCGGTATCATGGTGAACATCCCGAACTATCAGCTCACTTATTACCTCAATGGCAATGAAGTGCTGTCTTCGCGTGTGATTGTCGGGCGTCCGAGCCGCAAAACGCCGTTAATGAGCAGTGCGCTCAATAACGTGGTGGTGAATCCGCCGTGGAATGTGCCGACTACGCTGGTGCGTGAAGATATTATGCCGAAGGCCATGAATAATCCGACGTACTTCCAGCAACATGGTTATCAGGTGTTGTCCGGCTGGAGCAATGACGCCGAAGTGATCGACCCGTCGATGATTGACTGGGCGATGGTTTCACCGAGCCATTTCCCGTATCGCATTCGTCAGGCACCGGGCGCGAATAATTCCCTCGGGCGTTATAAATTCAATATGCCAAGTTCTGATGCCATCTACCTGCATGACACGCCGAACCATAATCTTTTCAGCAAGGATATTCGCGCGCTGAGTTCAGGGTGTGTGAGGGTAAATAAAGCATCGGAATTAGCCAATATGCTGTTGCAGGATGCTGGCTGGAATGACACCCGTATTTCGTCTGCCTTACAGGGCGGCAATACCACTTATGTGGCGATACGCCATCATATACCGGTAAAACTGTTTTATCTGACAGCGTGGGTGGCGGATGACGGTAAGCCGCAGTTCCGCACAGATATTTACAATTATGATGCGACAGTGAGATCGGGTGCACAAATTTTGCCTCAGGCAGAAATTTTGCTCCAATAAATGCAGTAAAACTAGTCTGATAACGGTCAGAGTATTTGGCCATATGACGAGCGTGAGCCACTGGCACGCTCGTTTTGCATATCGGGGTCCCTTGACTCGCTGAAATTTGCCAGTTAAGGTTCGAAACGGTCCGTTCTGTGACCTATTTTTGACTCTCTTATCGGATAGTAAACTGTACATGAATGAAATCGACAAACATCGCCGTAAATGGCTGGCACTGGGCAGTGCCGCTATGGGGATTGCATTGCTTCCAGGTCGTGCATTCGCCACTCTTTCCACGCCTCGTCCCCGTATTTTAGTGGTTAATAATATAAATACCGGCGAAACCCTCAAAACCGAGTTTTTTGATGGAAAGCGTTACAACAAGGATGAGTTGGCCCGGTTGAATCATTTGTTCAGGGACTATCGCGCGGAAAAAGTTAAGACTATCGATCCTGCCTTGTTCGATCACCTTTACCGTTTGCAGGTCATGCTGGGCGGAACCAATAAACCGGTTCAACTGATTTCCGGCTATCGTTCACTGGCAACCAATAACAGTATGCGTGAACCGGGAAGCGGGGTAGCGAAACACAGTTATCACACCCTCGGGCAGGCAATGGATTTCCATATTCAGGGCATCGAACTGAGTAATATCCGCAAAGCAGCATTAAAAATGCGGATGGGTGGTGTAGGATATTATCCACGAAGTAACTTTGTGCACATCGATACCGGCCCCGCCCGGACCTGGTGATGTGTGTTATTAATGGCCTGCAAATATGCAGGCCATTTTGTGGAGCCTTATGAAAATCCATCTTATTACTGTCACGGCGTTCAGCCAGAATTGCTCACTGATTTGGTGTACCAAAACCAATCAGGCCGCGCTTGTCGATCCGGGCGGTGAAGCCGCAAGAATTATTCAGGAAGTGTCTGCTAAAGGCGTTCTGGTCACGCAAATTTTGCTGACCCACGGCCATCTCGATCACGTCGGCGCGGCGGCAGAACTGGCCGCCCATTATCAGGTGCCGGTCATCGGGCCTCAGAAAGAAGATCAGTTCCTGCTTGATGCGCTGCCAACGCAGAGCCAGATGTTTGGTCTTGATCATTGCGACCCGCTGACGCCGGATACCTGGCTGGAAGAGGGCGATACGGTCAGCGTGGGTGAAGAAACGCTGTCGGTGCTGCATTGTCCGGGCCATACGCCGGGTCATATTGTCTTCATCAATGATAAAGCGCGTATCGCTGTTTCAGGTGATGTGATTTTTAAAGGCGGCGTGGGGCGCAGTGATTTCCCGCGTGGCGATCATCAGGCGCTGATCCATTCCATTAAAACGAAACTATTGCCACTCGGCGATGACATCGTCTTTATCCCCGGTCATGGCCCGATGTCTGATTTTGGCTATGAGCGCAAAACCAATCCTTTCCTGCAGGATGAAATGCCGGTCTGGTAAAAGGTCATGCCTGAAAAGCAAAAAGCCCGTCAGTTTCCTGACGGGCTTTTTTAATCGAGCAACAACGCTTACCTTTTACAGCACCGCGACAATCGCTTCACACAGCGGGGCCATGTTTTCGAGCGTAATACCCGCGACGTTAATACGGCCTGAATTTACCGCATACACACCGAATTCATCACGCAAACGCAGCACCTGATCTTTCGTCAGGCCGCTGAATGAAAACATACCGTTCTGATTAATAATAAAGCTGAAGTCTTGCTGCGCGCCTTTTTCCTGCAATGTGCTGACAAATAACTGGCGCATGCGGTGGATACGCTGTCGCATATCGCTCAGTTCCTGCTCCCACAAGGTGCGCAGGGCATCATTACCCAGAATAGTCGCCACTACCGCTGCGCCGTGTGACGGCGGGTTGGAGTAGTTTGCGCGGATAACCGATTTCATCTGGCTGAACGCACGTTCTGCCGTTTCGGCATCGGCGGTCACCAGCGTACAGGCACCGACGCGCTCATTATATAACCCGAAGTTTTTCGAGTAAGAACTGGCGACCAGTAATTCTTTATGGTTTGCCACGAACAGACGCAGGCCAGCAGCATCTTCTTCAAGACCTTTTGCAAAGCCCTGATAAGCGAAATCAAACAGCGGTAACCAGCCTTTAGCCACTGACAGTTCTGCCAGCTGTGCCCATTGTTCTTCCGTCGGATCAATACCGGTCGGGTTATGGCAGCAACCGTGGAATAACACCACGTCGCCGGCAACGGCTTCGCTCAGACTTTTCAGCATGCCGTCGAAATCCAGACTATGACTGGCGGCGTCATAATAATTGTATTCTGCGACTTCGAGACCGGAAGCAGAGAACACGCCTTTGTGATTTGGCCAGCTCGGATTGCTTACCCATACACGTCTGGCGCTGGTTTGTGTCGCGATGAAATCAGCAGCGATGCGCAGGGCACCGGTACCGCCAGGCGTCTGGGCAGTACGTGCACGTTTATCAGCGATGACCGCGCTGTCTTTACCAAACAGCAGTTCCTGCGTGCAGCGGGCAAAATCAGGCAATCCGTCGATGCTCAGATAGGTTTTAGTGGTTTCATTTTCCAACAGGAATTGTTCGGCTTTCTTCACGCTGGCCAGAACCGGCGTTTTACCCGTTTCATCTTTATAAACACCAATCCCAAGATTGATTTTATTTGAGCGGTCATCAGCGCGGAAAAGATCGGAAAGACCCAGGATCGGGTCGGCAGGTGCTGCAGTGATTTTTTCAAACATGTTGGAAACGTCCATTAGCCTGATATGACGAAAGAGGGCATCAGGTTAACGCCAGCGTCCCCGTTTGCCAACCGTTTGCGGCAAAAAGAAAGCAGAGTTGTGAGAAGGCGTGGGAGATTAAAATATTTTATGAGGGAAGGCAGAAAAACGAAGGCGTCGAGGTTCAAAAATGCAAAAGGCAGAGCCGAAGCTCTGCCTTGATATCCCTTTGATACGCCCGTAAGCGAATCGTTAAGCGATATTAGAACTGGTAAACCAGACCCAGTGCGACGATATCGTCAGTTGCGATGCCGTTAGCTTTGGTGAAGTCATTTTCGTCCAGCAGGTTGATTTTGTAGTCAACATAGGTAGACATGTTTTTGTTGAAGTAGTAAGTCGCACCCACTTCAGCATATTTCACCAGATCCTGGTCGTCGCCGTAAGTGCTGTTCAGGCTCTTACCTTTAGACTGCAGGTACGCTACAGAAGGACGCAGACCGAAGTCGAACTGGTACTGTGCAACCACTTCGAAGTTCTGAGTTTTGTTAGCGAATTGCTGTAAACCATCACGGTTACCGTTGTCTGCGCCGTTACCCGCTTCAGTGTTACCGAACGGAGTCATGTTGTTGGTTTCTGCATACATTGCTGCCAGGTATACGCCGTTAGCGTCGTATTTAGCACCAACAGTCCAGACGTCAGCTTTGTCGCCGTTGCCATCAGCAGTCTGCGCATCAGTACGGTCAGAAGACGCGTATGCTGCACCCAGGTTTACGCCTGCGCCGATGTCATAAGTCGTGGAGATTGCATAGCCGTCGCCGTTTTGTTTAGACACGCCACGGTCGTCGTTCTCGTTTTTACCCTGATATTGCAGAGCAAAGTTCAGGCCATCAACCAGACCGAAGAAGTTGGTGTTACGGTAAGTTGCAACGCCGTTAGTACGACCAACCATGAAGTTATCAGTGTAGGTGTAGGTGTCGCCGCCGTATTCTGGCAGGTTATCGGTCCATGCTTCAACGTCATAGACGGCGCCGTAGTTACGACCGTAGTCGAAAGAACCCGCATCGCCAAATTTCAGACCAGCAAAGCCCAGACGGGTTTTGTTGCCTTCGTCGCCCATGCTTTCTGCGTGGTTAGCCTGAACGTTGTATTCCCACTGGCCGTAACCGGTCAGTTGGTCAGTAATCTGAGTTTCGCCTTTAAAGCCGAAACGAACGTAAGTCTGGTCACCGTCGTTGCCGGTGTCATCAGAGAAGTAATGCAGGCCGTCAACTTTACCGTACAAATCCAGTTTGTTGCCGTCTTTGTTATAAACTTCTGCCGCATTAGCTGCACCAGCAACTAACAGAGCAGGGATTACCACTGCAAGAATATTGCGCTTCATCATTATTATTACCCTCATTGGTTTTATTTGGACACCTGCCACTGCCGTAAATAATTCTTTGCGGAACTATTCATGAGAGTTTGGTGTCTCCTGTGTCTGAACGCACTATTCCATCCGTGGTGAGCTTAATCTACAGCGAAAATGCTACTAAATTACTAAATATGTTTCAGTTAGAAAAAATGTATTTCAAGATGTGTATTTTACGGAACTTTGTGACAGGGATCTATCTTTGAAAATGACTAAGGCCAGCAATGCTGGCCTTAGTTATGTAACTATTCTGTTAATTAAAAATAGTTTAATTAATTAGAAGGTTGCATTACGTGGTGTACGCGGGAACGGGATCACATCACGCACATTTTGAACACCGGTCACATAAGCGACTAAACGTTCAAAGCCCAGTCCGAAACCGGAGTGAGGCACAGTGCCGTAACGACGAAGATCGCGATACCACCAATAATCTTCTTTATTCAGACCCATTTCTTCCATCCGGATGTCCAGAACATCCAGACGTTCTTCACGCTGCGAGCCACCGATAATTTCGCCAATCCCCGGCGCCAGAACATCCATGGCCGCCACAGTTTTGCCGTCATCGTTAAGACGCATGTAGAAGGACTTGATATCTTTCGGGTAATTTTTCACCACGACCGGCGCTTTGAAATGCTGCTCTGCCAGATAGCGTTCGTGTTCAGAAGAAAGATCCACACCCCAGGAAACCGGGTTCTCAAATTTCTGGCCACAATTCATTAAGATTTCTACTGCTTCGGTGTAATCCACCTGCGCGAAATCAGAGGTTACAAAACGTTCAAGGCGGGCAACCGCATCTTTGTCTACGCGTTCAGCAAAGAAAGCCATGTCGTCTGCACGTTCGTTCAGCACTGCCTGGAAAACATATTTCAGCATGTTTTCTGCCAGTGAGGCGATATCGTCCAGTGTGGCAAAGGCCACTTCCGGTTCAACCATCCAGAACTCAGCCAGATGGCGGCTGGTGTTGGAGTTTTCTGCACGGAACGTCGGGCCGAAGGTGTAAACCTTAGACAGGGCACAGGCATAAGCCTCGCCGTTCAGCTGGCCGGATACGGTCAGGAAGGACTCTTTACCGAAGAAGTCTTCGCTGAAGTCGATCTCGCCTTTGTCCGTACGTGGCAGGTTCTGCAGATCCAGCGTGGAAACACGGAACATCTCACCCGCGCCTTCGGTATCGGAAGCAGTGATCAGGGGAGTCGATACCCAGAAGTAGCCGTTTTCGTTGTAAAAACGGTGGATCGCCTGAGACAGGGTGTTGCGCACACGGGCAACGGCACCGATCAGGTTGGTACGCGGGCGCAGGTGAGCTACTTCGCGCAGGTATTCGATGCTATGGCGTTTTGCCGCCATCGGGTAGGTATCAGGATCATCCACCCAGCCCACCACGTTAACGACGGTGGCCTGAAGTTCAAAACTCTGACCTTCGCCTGGCGACGCGACAACTTTCCCGGTGATTTCCACAGAACAGCCGGTCGTCAGACGCAGAACGTCCTCATTATAATTGGGCAGAGAATTATTGACGACGGCCTGTAATGGATTAAAGCAGGAGCCGTCATAAACGGCGACGAATGAGATACCAGCTTTAGAATCTCTCCGGGTACGTACCCAACCGCGTACGGTGACTTCACTGTCAACCGCAGCACGGCCTTGCAGTACGTCGACTACAGGCACAACGCTCATAGATTTCTCTCTTTCTTTATATATGTTGACTAAGAAATATTGGACACCCTGTAAATAGGGATTTTGCTATGTTACTTAGCCTTTCTCAGGACACAAGCAGAAATCGTCGTCAGCGGAGAAGAATTGTGGCGTAAATGGCGGGAGCACGGGGAAATATTGAGAGAGTGAATAAAAGCCGAGCAGAATTAGATCATAACTATATAAAGGAAAGAAAAAGCACACAGCGCGCCCGATTTCTCCGGCGCGCCGTGATGGCTCAGGAGGCTTTTTTGACCAGCGGCAGATCGAAGGCTTTGCGCAGCGCTTTGACAAAGGCTTTATCCTGACAAATCGTTTTGCCCGGACTGTCCGAAAGTTTCGCGACAGGTTTGCCATTACACTGCACCAGCTTGATCACAATATTCAGCGGTTTCACATCCGGAATATTACAGGTCAGGCGCGTACCGATACCAAATACCAGGTTCACCCGCTGATGGAAATGGCGATACAGATGCAGCGCTTTATCCAGATCCAGATTATCGGAGAACACCAGCGTTTTGGTCATCGGATCGATATCCAGCGCCTGATAATGAGCGATGGCTTTTTCACCCCATTCCACCGGATCCCCGGAGTCGTGGCGCAGTCCCTGATAGGCATTGGCGAATTTACTGCCGAAATCACGCAGGAACGCATCCATCGTAATGCAATCGGTGAGGGCTATTCCGAGCTGATCGGGATATTCATCCAGCCACGCTTGTAAGGCGGCGCGCTGACTGTTGGCCAGCACCGGGCTGATTTGCTGATGCGCCTGGAACCATTCATGAGCCTGAGTGCCGACCGGCGTCAGTTGCAGTTTATGTGCTAAGTCATAATTGCTGGTACCGACGAGATAAGGGAACTCATTCTTCAGCGTGCTGACGATGGCTTCCTGAACCGCACCGGAGAAACGACGGCGGGTGCCGAAATCCATCAGACGGAACGCAGAGAGATCAATATCTGAAGCCTGTTCCTTAAAGCGGGCGAGATTCCTGCGCAGCTGGTCAACCGCCATTTGCACGGTAGCCTGCGGCGAACGCTGGCGATGAACCACTTCACTGATAACTGCCAGCAACGGTACTTCCCACATAATCACTTCGCGCCACGGGCCTTCAATACGCACGTGTAAATGCCCGTTGCGATCAGAAACGGTGACATGCTCAGGGTTGTAGCGGAAAGTTTTCAGCCAGTTCAGGTAATCCTGCGTGAAGAATGGCAGGCCGGAAAGGTAGATGAACTCATCGTCCGTGAGCGCCAGGTGACTCATCATCTGGATTTGCTGACGGATTTCACTGACATATTCGCCCAGCAGTTCATCGCCACGGCAACGGAACTCGGCCACGACGCTGATGTTGCGATAGCGATGGTAGACCGCTTGCTGCATGTGAAGCTTGTAGGCATCGGTATCTAACAGCGAAGTCAAAATCGGGGAGGCGTATGGAGTCATAGCGCGTTTACAGCATCCTCGTCAGAAACTGAGTGTTTGAACACAAACAACCGTTCCGTAAAAAAAACGTTCTGGATAAAACAGCAAAGTCTGTGAAGTATACCGTATTATCCCGCTAAAGAACCCTCATCACATCATAATTGTCTGTGAATGGTCGAGGCTTAAATGTGCTTAAACGCAGGTAATTCAGGCAAACAGGCGAGTTTTCGGATTAAATAAAGCACAAATTGATTACATACATTTAATCAATCTGACAATTTGAAAGAAAAAAACGGGGCGATTAAACCCCGTTTTTTCCATGTTCAATTCGCTACGTTTGTTCACGATAGTAAACGATCAGATATTTTCCAGATTGATGCCCCGGGTTTTCGGTCCGAAAATACCGATCACCAGCATCACGATCAGCATGCTGACCACAATGAAGGCGATAACGCCCTGTGTCCCGGCGGCCTGCAAAATCAGGCCAATCAGGATGCTGCTGAACACCGTGGATAACCGGCTGAAGGAATAGCAAAAGCCCACGGCACGCGCACGAATATGCGTCGGAAACACTTCTGTCTGGTAAGCGTGATAACTGAACGTCAGCCAGGCATTGGAATACGTGATCAGGAAACCGCAAATCACCAGCATCACAGGGTTATTCTGCAAGGCGAACAGCGTGCCGAAAACCACGGTCATCAGCGATGAAAGCACGATTTGCCATTTATTCTCGATCTTATCGGCGTAGCGGCTGCAAATCAGCGATCCGAGCGGATAGGCGAGGGTAATAAAGAAGGCATACAGCAAACTGTGCGTCACCGTTGTGCCTTTGCCGGAAAGCAGGGCCGGTAGCCAGTTACCAAATCCAAAGAAACCAATGGCCTGGAAAAAGTTCATCACAGTCAGCATCAGGGTGCGCTGGCGATATTCAGGTGACCAGATCTCCCTGAATGTGCCTTTGCGCGGTAAATTCCCCGTATTTTCTTCTGCAACATAGGCCGGGCTGCGGGTCACGCCGCAGCGTTTTTCCATCGCCGTAACCACATGATGCGCGTCTTCATGCCGTCCTTGCTGTGCCAGCCAGCGGGCCGATTCAGGTAAATTTTTGCGTACAAACCAGATAATCAGCGAACACAGCGCCCCGGCAATCACCACATAACGCCATCCGGTCAGACCGAAGAAGGTTTGCGGCACCAGCCACCATGACATCAGCGCAACCGCAGGCACGGAAAGGAACTGTATAAAGAAGGCGAAGGCAAACGCACGACTGCGCAGATGGCTCGGTACCCATTCGGTCAGATAGGTATCTATTGTCACCAGTTCCAGTCCGAGGCCAATCCCGACCAGAAAACGGCACAAAATAATGCCTTCCGCGCTGTTCTGAAATGCCATCAGCAGAGAAAAACAGCCATACCACGCCAGGGCAAACATAAATGTCATGCGCCTTCCGAAGCGGTCTGCGTTGGGCGCCAGCAGGCTGGCCCCGAAAAAAAGACCCAAAAATGTGGAAGAAGCGAACGCCGCCTGATCGGATATACCGAAGACACCGGCGCTTCCGACATGAAATATGTTTTCTGCGATTAATCCTGAACTTATGTATCCCGTCTGGAAAAGATCATAAAGTTCGAAAAAGCCGCCGAGCGAGAGCAAAATGATGAATCGCCAGAGTCCGGCAGAGGGCGGGAGTGCATCAATGCGGGCGGATAATGTATTGTTATATATTGTTTTTTGTTCTGTTATTCCCGGTTCCGGGGCGCAGGTGTGACTCATTTTAGGGGTAGCCTCAGTGATTCGTCGTATTCATGATCATGCTAATGACTCCTGATCGGATTTAAATATTGAATTTATGTAATGAAGAAGAAAATAGAGCATAAAAAACTGCGCAAACCGGCCTGATGAAAAGTACAGTTTTATCGCTCAAATATGTGATGGGGATCTGATTGCGCGCTGAACGGGCAAAAACACCGTTTTGCAGAAATTTCTGTGTTTTGGTTGAAAGGTGCGCATATGCACTCACAAACCGGCAACAATCTGGGATTTCCTGATGCCTGTGTTAGAGTTTAGAGATACGTCATTACGATTAACAAAAACGTCAAAAGGTTTTTTATGACTCAATTGCCACAAGCCAAGTTCCGCCATGATTATCGTGCGCCGGACTACACCATCACGGATATTGACCTTAATTTCGAGCTTGATGCACAGAAGACCCTTGTGACTGCCATCAGCCAGATCAAGCGACAGGGTGCAGAAGGCGCACCGCTGGTGCTCAACGGTGAAGATCTGACGCTTATCAGCGTCAAAATTAACGGTCAGGACTGGCCGCAATATCAGGTCAAAGAAGGTGCGCTGGAAATTACCGGTCTGCCGGAAGCCTTTGAACTGGCGATTGTGAACGAAATCCATCCGGCCAAAAATACCGCGCTGGAAGGCCTGTATCTTTCCGGTGAAGCCTTATGTACGCAGTGTGAAGCCGAAGGTTTCCGCCACATTACCTATTATCTCGATCGTCCGGATGTGCTCGCACGTTTCACTACCCGCATCGTGGCCGATAAAGCCCGCTATCCGTACCTGCTCTCCAACGGTAACCGCATTGATCAGGGTGAGCTGGAAGGCGGCAAACACTGGATCAAATGGCAGGATCCGTTCCCGAAACCTTGCTACCTGTTTGCCCTGGTCGCCGGTGATTTCGACGTACTGCGCGATTCCTTTAAAACCCGCTCCGGCCGCGATGTGGCGCTGGAACTGTTCGTCGATCGCGGCAATCTGGACCGCGCCGGCTGGGCGATGGAATCCCTGAAACAATCCATGAAGTGGGACGAAACCCGTTTCAATCTGGAATACGATCTCGACATCTTCATGATCGTCGCCGTTGATTTCTTCAACATGGGTGCGATGGAAAATAAAGGCCTCAACGTCTTTAACTCCAAATACGTGCTGGCGAAAGCCGAAACCGCCACCGACAAAGATTACCTTGGTATTGAAGCGGTGATCGGCCACGAATATTTCCATAACTGGACCGGTAACCGTGTGACCTGCCGCGACTGGTTCCAGCTGAGCCTGAAAGAAGGGCTGACCGTTTTCCGTGACCAGGAATTCAGCTCCGATCTGGGATCGCGTTCGGTGAACCGTATCGATAACGTCCGTGTGATGCGTGGCGCGCAGTTCTCTGAAGATGCCAGCCCGATGGCGCACCCGATCCGTCCGGAAAAAGTCATTGAAATGAACAACTTCTACACCCTGACGGTGTATGAAAAGGGTTCAGAAGTTATCCGTATGCTGCATACATTGCTGGGCGAAGAGAAATTCCAGGCCGGGATGCAACTGTACTTTGAGCGTCATGACGGCAGCGCCGCCACCTGTGACGATTTCGTGCAGGCGATGGAAGATGCGTCCAACGTGGATCTGTCTCTGTTCCGCCGCTGGTACAGCCAGTCCGGTACGCCAATACTGACCGTGCGTGATGACTATGACGTGGAGAAACAGCAATACACCCTGACGGTCAGCCAGAAAACACCGGCAACGCCAGATCAGAGTGAGAAACTGCCTCTGCACATCCCGCTGGATATCGAACTCTATGATCCGCAGGGCGAAGTGATTGCGCTGAAACAAAACGGCCAGACGGTCAGCAATGTCCTGAACGTGACCGAAGCGGAACAGACGTTCGTCTTTGATGATGTCGAATACCCGCCGGTGCCTTCTTTATTACGTGAATTCTCCGCGCCAGTGAAACTCGATTACAAGTGGGGCGATCATCAGCTGACCTTCCTGATGAAATACGCCCGTAACGATTTCGCCCGCTGGGATGCGGCGCAAAGTCTGCTGGCGATTTACATCAAGCTGAACGTGGCACGTCATCAGCAGAAACAACCGCTTTCCCTGCCGCTGCATGTGGCGGATGCGTTCCGTGCGGTATTGCTGGATGAGAATATCGATCCGGCACTGGCGGCGCAGATCCTGACCCTGCCGTCTGATAATGAAATTGCTGAACTGTTCGAGATTATCGATCCGGAAGCAATCAGTGCAGTGCATGACGCGATTACCCGTTGTCTGGCGACTGAAATGGCCGATGAGTTCCTGGCGGTGTATAACGCCAACCGTCTGCCAGCGTATCGCGTGGTGCACGAAGATATCGGTAAACGTTCACTGCGTAACACCTGCCTGCATTATCTGGCCTTTGCCGATGTCACGCTGGCTGACCAGTTGGTGAAAGCGCAGTTCGAACAGGCTGATAACATGACCGATTCTCTGGCGGCGATGTCCGCTGCGGTCTCGGCGCAATTGCCATGCCGTGAATCGCTGATGGCGGCTTACGATGAACGCTGGCATCACGACGGTCTGGTCATGGATAAATGGTTTATCCAGCAGGCGACCAGCCCGGCAGCCGATGTGCTTGAGAAAGTCCGTTCACTGCTCAATCACCGTTCATTCAGCATGGGCAACCCGAACCGCGTCCGTTCGCTGATCGGTGCCTTTGCGTCGGCGAATCCTTCCGCTTTCCACGCGGCAGATGGCAGCGGTTATCAGTTCCTGACGGAAATGCTGACTGATCTCAACACCCGTAACCCGCAGGTGGCTGCGCGTATGATCGAGCCGCTGATCCGCCTGAAACGCTATGACCAGAACCGCCAGGCGCTGATGCGTCAGGCGCTGGAACAGCTGAAAGGGCTGGAAAATCTGTCCGGTGATTTGTTCGAGAAGATCAGCAAAGCGTTAGATGCGTAAGCGTAAATAGCAGAAAAGCAAAAGGGCGATGGAGACATCGCCCTTTTTTTGTCCGGTAACTTCTGATCAGTGCTGTGCGCGTTTCGCTTCCTGCACGCTGGTCTGTGACGCTTGCGGCGTCAGCACCCGTTCCAGCACTTCCGCTTCCAGTTCCGCCAGTCTTGCCGAACCTTTGCGACGCGGGCGCGGCAAATCCACCGTTAAATCCATGCCAATCTGACCCTGATCGATCAGGATCACCCGGTCAGCCACCGTCACCGCCTCACTGACATCGTGCGTCACCAGCAATACGGTAAAATCATGTTGCTGCCATAAACGCTCGATCAGGCTCTGCATTTCGATACGCGTCAGGGCATCCAGTGCGCCCAGAGGTTCGTCCAGCAGCAGCAGACGGGGGCGGTGGATCAGTGCACGCGCCAGCGCCACCCGTTGTTTCTGTCCGCCGGATAAGGCTGACGGCCAGTCGTCGGCGCGATCCGCCAGCCCGACTTCTTCCAGCGCGGCCAGCGCGGCTTCACGCCATTTGCCTTTTAAGCCTAAGCCGACGTTATCAATTACTTTTTTCCACGGCAGCAGACGGTCATCCTGAAACATCAGCCGCGTATCTTCACGCACCTGACTCAGGGGTGCGCTGGCGCTGAGCAGTTCGCCCTGTGTGGTTTTTTCCAGACCGGCCAGCAAACGCAGCAGGGTACTTTTGCCACAGCCGCTGCGCCCGACCACCGCCACAAACTGACCGGGTGGAATGCGCAGATTGATATCGTTCAGCACGGCGCGGTTGCCGTATTTTTTGGTGATACCGGACAAGGTTACCGGCGTGCCTTGCGGGATACGTGCGGGTGCGCTCATGCGGCGTCTCCTTGTTTTTTCTGATAAGCAGGGTGCCAGCGCAGCCAGACACTTTCCAGCAGGCGGGCAAGGACATCGGCGAGTTTGCCCAGAATGGCGTACAGCACGATAGCGACCACCACCACGTCAGTCTGTAAAAACTCGCGGGCGTTCATTGCCAGATAACCGATGCCGGAGTTGGCAGAAATGGTTTCGGCCACGATCAGCGTCAGCCACATAAATCCAAGCGCAAAGCGCACGCCGACCATAATCGACGGCAATGCGCCGGGCAGCACCACCTGAATAAACAGCGGGAAGCCGGACAAGCCATAACTGCGTGACATCTCCAGCAGGCCACGGTCGATATTGCGGATCCCGTGATAGGTATTGAGATAAATCGGGAACAGCGTCCCCAGCGCCACAAGGAAAATCTTGGCGGATTCGTCAATACCGAACCACAGGATCACCAGCGGGATCAGCGCCAGATGTGGAATATTGCGCAGCATTTGCAGGGAGCTGTCGAGCAACCGTTCGCCCCAGCGTGACAGCCCGGTAATAAAGCCGAGCAGTAAACCGAGGCTGCCGCCAATCGCGAAACCAATCAGTGCGCGGAAGGTGCTGATTTTCAGGTTTTGCCAGAGGTCGCCGCTTTTCGCCAGTGTCCAGAACGCTTCGACTACCGCGCTTGGCGCAGGCAGAATGCGGTTGGATAACCAGCCTGCTTCGACGGCCAGTTGCCAGCCGCCGATTAACACCACCGGCACCACCCACGGCGCAGCACGATTCAGCCAGCGTTGTGTCGTTGTCATTTCTGCTCTCCTCAGTGCTGACTGGCGGCGCGTTTAGTCGCAAAATCATGCGCGACCAGTTCACCGCGTGGCAAAATCGCTTTTTTCACCGTGTTGTCGTCTTCCGGTTTTGCCAGATCCAGATGCGGGAACAACAGTTCGCTGACGCGGTACGCTTCTTCCAGATGCGGATAGCCGGAGAAAATAAAGGTGTCGATGCCCAGATCGGCATATTCCTGCATACGCGCAGCCACGGTCGGACCATCGCCCACCAGCGCCGTGCCGGCACCGGTACGCACCAGACCGATCCCCGCCCAGAGATTCGGGCTGATTTCCAGTTTGTTACGGTCTCCGCCGTGCAACGCTGCCATGCGGTGCTGGCCGACGGAATCGGTTTTGGCAAACGCCGCCTGCGCCCGCTGGATAGTTTCTTCATCCACGTTGGCGATCAGCTTGTCGGCGGCGCGCCAGGCTTCTTCATTGGTTTCACGCACAATCACGTGCAGACGGATGCCGAAACGCACGGTGCGGCCTTTCGCCGCCGCTTTGGCCCGGACCTGTTCAATTTTCTCTTTCACCAGCGCCGGTGGCTCGCCCCAGGTCAGATAGAGTTCAACCTGCTCAGCGGCCAGATCCTGCGCTTCGTCGGAGGATCCGCCAAAATACAGCGGCGGGCGCGGGTACTGCACCGGCGGGTGCATCAGGCTCGCCCCTTTCACCTGAATGTGTTTGCCTGCGTAATCCACCGTTTCGCCTTCCAGCACGCGACGCCAGATGCGGGTAAATTCTGCCGAGGCTTCGTAACGTTCTTTATGATTGAGGTGCAAACCCTCTGCGGCCAGTTCTGCCGGATCGCCGCCGGTCACCAGATTGAACAGGGCGCGGCCACCGGACAACCGGTCAAGCGTCGCCGCCTGACGTGCGGCCAGGGTCGGAGAAATTATTCCCGGGCGCAATGCCACCAGAAACTTCAGCCGCCGGGTGACGGAAATCAGCGACGCCGCCACCAGCCATGAGTCTTCGCACGAACGGCCGGTCGGCAACAGCACGCCGCCGAAACCTAAACGGTCCGCTGCCTGCGCAATCTGCTGAAGATAGCCGTGGTCAACCACGCGTGCGCCTTCGTCAGTGCCTAAATAGCGGCCATCGCCGTGGGTAGGTAAAAACCAGAAAACGTTCAGACTCATTGTTTTGTTCCTCTCAAAGTGTGCGATTCGTTACCGCTCGGCGGCGGCTAAGTGGGTGTTCAGTTCGCTTGTACGGTGGGTTTCCAGATGCGGTCTTTGATTTCAACCGGCTTCGGTAAAATATGGTTCTGATAGAACAGGTCGGCGGTTTGCTGCTGGCGCTTTTCCGTTTCGCTGCTGACCGGCGTGATCGGCATGTCCGGCAGATGGTCCAGATAAGACGCCACGACTTTGTCAGGCAGCCCCATCGACTGGGAAAGCAGTCTGATGCTTTGCTCACGGTCGGTTTTGGTCAGCGCATTCGCCTGCGTCAAGACTTCCAGAACCTGACTGATAAACTGAGGATTCGCTTCGGTATATTTCTTCGGCGCAAGGTAGAAAGAGCCGGTCTGATGCAGCGTTGAACCGTCCGTTAATACCCGGACGTCCCCCTGAACCTGTGCGGCAGAATAGTACGGATCCCAGATGGCCCAGGCGTCCACGTCATGCTGCTGGAAGGCGGCGCGTGCATCGGCAGGCGTCAGATACACCGGCTGAATGTCGCTGAATTTCAGGCCCGCCTGTTGCAGGGCACGAAGCAATAAGTTGTGCGAGCTGGAGCCTTTCTGGAAAGCGACTTTATGGCCCTTAAGATCTGCTACCGTTTTGATCGGGCTGTTGCTGTCGACCAGAATCACTTCTGCTTTTGGTTTCGGAGGCTCGGAGCCGATGTACAGCAAGTCAGCGCCCGCGGCCTGCGCGAACAATGGCGGTAAATCGCCGGTGCCGCCCAGATCAATGCTGCCGACGTTCAGCGCTTCAAGAATTTGGGGTCCGGCCGGGAATTCGACCCAGCTGATTTTGGTGTCCGGGAAGCGTTTTTCCAGCAACTGGTGTGATTTCGCCAGTACCAGTCCGACAGATCCTTTCTGATACGCGATGCGTAACTGCGCAGGATCCTTTTCCTGTGCGGTGGCCGTGCCACTGAGGATCAGGCTGGTCAGCAGGCCAGCCACAAGCGGGATCCGGCGGAGTAAAGAGAAAGAAGCAGGCATCATTAATTCCTTTTAACGTCAGACGCGCAGGGCTTGCGCAGAAAGGGAAGCGACAGACGGCAGTGCCGGGCGACGGCGGCTCAGCGCCAGATAAAAGTTTTCCAGAGATTCAGTCAGGCGCTCTTCCAGGGCGGGCGCGAGTTTTGCCGGGAACGTCTGGTAATCGGTGATCAGGCTGTCATCGGCGAAAACGCCCTGTAACACTTCCTGCGCTTTCAGCGAGGCCAGAACCGGTTTGAGGGCGTAATCCACCGCCAGCATATGGCCGATCGATCCGGCGGTGGCCAGCGGCAACACCACCTTATGATCCAGTGCGCGTTCCGGCAGTAAATCGAGCAGGGTTTTCAGTGCGCCGGAAAAAGAGGCTTTATATACCGGTGTGGCGACAATCAGCCCGTCCGCACTCGCCAGCTCGGCATTCAGCTGCTTTAACTGCGGGCTGCCGAAATTGGCGAACAGCAGGTCATCAGCAGAAAAATCCTGAATATTGTAGGTAAAAACTTCAACGCCCCGGCTCGCCAGCCACTGATGACTCAGCGCCAGCAGGGAAGAGGATCGGGAAGGTTGTCGCGGGCTGCCTGCCAGTGTCACTACACGCATTTGCTTATTCCTTATAACAATCTGTTATAGAACTATCATTTTTCTTAACGAAGTGAAGTAAACCTAGCAGG
The DNA here is from genome assembly GCF_004330295.1 of Rahnella victoriana. Classification (GTDB taxonomy): domain Bacteria; phylum Pseudomonadota; class Gammaproteobacteria; order Enterobacterales; family Enterobacteriaceae; genus Rahnella; species Rahnella victoriana. The sequence continues at coordinate 53,931 of NZ_SJOJ01000014.1, read as the reverse complement.
CAGAAGCCGCGCAGCGGAAATCTCAATTTTGGCTATGGAAAGTTTCAAAACAGATAAAGCGCGTGTTTAGCGGGCCAGACGGCCATGACGGGAAGAGGGAGAAAAGTGAATTAAAGGTAACCAAAAAGTAATCGTTTGCGCAGCGACGCATTTATTCAGCCAATATGCCGGTTATCGTTTCCAATTATCCCACGCTTAGTCGATAATACCGCCCCGTCTAGCCACCGGGAATCCAGGAGTCTCCATGTTGTATCCTCTAGTAAGGAAAGCACTGTTTCAGCTCGATCCAGAGCGCGCCCATGAGTTAACCTTCCGTCAGTTAAGCCGCATTTCCGGCACCCCCTTCGAATTTCTGATCCGTCAGTCCGTACCGACAAAACCGGTGACCTGCATGGGATTGTCCTTTAAGAATCCTTTGGGACTGGCCGCAGGTCTGGATAAAGACGGCGAATGTATTGATGCTCTCGGGGCAATGGGCTTTGGATTTATCGAAGTTGGTACGGTCACACCGCGTGCGCAGGCAGGGAATGATAAGCCGCGTTTATTCCGTATCGTTGAGGCAGAAGGCCTGATTAACCGCATGGGCTTCAATAACCATGGCGTGGATAATCTGGTGAATAATGTCAAAAAATCCCATTTTGGCGGCATTCTGGGGATTAATATCGGTAAGAATAAAGACACGCCGGTCGAGCAGGGCAAAGATGATTATCTGACCTGTATGGAAAAGGTATATCCGTACGCAGGTTATATTGCGGTGAATATTTCATCACCGAACACGCCGGGATTACGCTCATTACAATACGGCGAGGCGCTGGATGATCTTCTGGCTGCCATTAAGAATAAGCAGCTTGAGCTTCAGCAACGTCATCAGAAATATGTGCCGGTCGCCGTGAAGATCGCGCCGGATCTTTCTGAAGAAGAATTGATCCAAATAGCCGACAGCTTAGTGCGTCATAATATGGATGGCGTGATTGCGACCAATACCACGCTCGATCGTAAACTGATCCAGGGGCTGAATTATTGCGAACAAATTGGTGGCCTGAGCGGTCGTCCGGTGCAGCTGCGCAGCACAGAAATTATCCGCATGCTGTCGAATGAATTACAGGGTCGTCTGCCTGTTATTGGTGTCGGCGGGATTGATTCATTAACCGCAGCCCGTGAAAAAATGGCCGCAGGCGCGTCCTTAATTCAAATCTATTCCGGCTTTATCTTCAAGGGACCGGGTCTGATCAAAGATATTGTTACCCATATCTAATATTTTTTATCCTGAAGACGAGTCAGGGGTTTATTTATTAACCCGGCTCGTCTATATTTTGTCCACTGACCGTAATTCAGGCTCAGGATTTGTCTGATATCGTTTCATTGCTGAAAAATCTATTCTTGCCTGAATAGCAGGTAATGAAGTCAGACAGAGGGCATAAGGGCACACAGGATGACGAAATGAAAATCAAACCAGATGATAATTGGCGTTGGTATTTTGATGCAGAGCATGACCGGCTTATGTTGGATCTCGCCAATGGCATGATTTTTCGTTCCCGTTTCCCGGCTAAAATGCTGACACCTGATGCTTTCGGAAATATGTCATTTTGTGTCGACGATGCGGCGCTCTATTTTGATTTTGAAGAGCAATGCAAATCTATTCGTCTGGCGGCTGAACAGCGCGCCGAATTAGTTTTAAATGCATTAGTCGCTTATCGCTTTTTAAAACCGCTGATGCCAAAGAGCTGGCATTTCACTCAGCAGATGCGTCCTTTCCAGCCGGCCAACGGTCAGCTTGCTCAGGTGCAGGTCATGGAAAGCGGTGAACAGGCGACGTTGCTGGTGGTGGAATCGGGCGATAATGCCAGTCTGTGCCTGCTGGCGCAGGAAAGGCTGACTGTGGCAGGGCGCGGTATGGTGCTCGGCGATGCCATTAAAGTGATGCATGATCGTTTAATGCCTGCCGCCTTCCGCGTTGATAATAATGTCTACGATCAGGCAGTGTAAATTACCCTCCATATTTCAAGTTGCAGATGCGTTGGCTGCGCTCAGTCACCCGAATCACTGACCTGTGTAAGCTCATCGGGATCCCTTCACTTGCCGCGTTACTGCGACTCGAACTATTTTGGGTAATGGCGAAATATTTTTAGCCGAGCACAATATCCGTTGCCGGTATGCAACTGCACGACAAGATCGTTCCGTCTTTCCCCACTGCACTTTCTTTCAGCGGCGACACTTGCCCTTCTTTCAGCGTCATTCTGCATGCTCCGCAAATCCCGGCACGACAGGAATAGGGGATACGTAATCCCTGCAATTCCAGCTGCTCAAGCAAAATTTGCTGATTGTTGCCGGTAAACTGTGTGCCCTGATAATTAATGCTGACGTCTTGCGCGGTGTTCTTTGGTGCGTCGACATTTTCAATGACTTCGCCCGCGCCGTACGGACGCGGCGGCTTGATCGCCAGTACCTGCACGCTGTCACCTGCGCGGATCACGCCGCTGTTGCGGGCAATCATGTTCTGACCGAAATCGACATCGCCGTCGCTGGCAGTGCGGTAACTTTGCAGGGTTTTCAGCGGTTCGCCACGTGGGTGTTTGCGACCTTTCTCAATGCTGACCGTGGTAAAAATACAGCGACTGCACGGTTTCACCAGATCAAAAATAACCTCACCGATGCGGATCGTCTGCCAGCTGTCTTCGGCATAAGCCTCTGCGCCGCTGACCACGATATTCGGCCGGAACTGTTCAATGCGCACGCCGCCCGGGCAACGGCGCTGCAAATCCTGCATGGAGGCTTCATTGATCAGCAGATACGGGAAACCGTCAGCAAAGGACAACGGCACGTCAGGATGCTTCTTCACCCGGCGCGTGGGTTCATCGCCTACCCACCGCAGTTGCACATCCCGCTTTAAATAACCACTTAACCAGTGATTTACGGGTTCCGGCGCGATGAGTGAGGTAAACTGATTGCCCCAGACTTTCGTCGGCGAGTTATCGCCGGCGAAATCATGAAATTTGACGCTGATGCTGTCGCCTTCCGGCGCACAAATCATCAGTCCATCGGGCAGCAAAACCGGCGTGAACAGGACCAGATTCGGATACTGGCGGGCTGTAATGAACATGCCTTGCGGATCGGTGATCATGAACTGGCGATCAAATGCCAGACCGGTGGCAGTGACCAGCGAGTGCGAAACTTGCAGGCCGCGCATGGATTTGACCGGGTGAACGAATAAACGTGAAAGAATGGGCACTGAAGACTGCCTCTCAGAATGTAAAGTCTTAAGAAGAACCAGAGACTTTATGACAAGCGGCGGGGATTAGCTATAATGCGCAACAATTTTATTTTTGGTGATATGTCGATATGAACTCTTTGTTTGCCAGCACGGCGCGTGGACTGGAAGAACTGTTAAAAAGCGAACTGGAAACGCTGGGTGCGCAAGCCTGCAAAGTTGTGCAGGGAGGGGTGCATTTTGAAGGTGACGATCGCCTGCTGTACCGTAGCTTACTGTGGAGCCGTCTGGCTTCGCGCATCCTGTTGCCGCTGAACGAATTTAAAGTTCACAGCGATCTGGATCTTTACCTTGGCGTGATGGCGATCGACTGGCCGTCCGTCTTCGGCGTGGATAAAACCTTTGCCGTGCATTTCAGCGGTCTGAATGAAGAGATCCGCAACAGCCAGTACGGCGCGCTGAAAGTAAAAGACGCCATCGTCGACAGCTTTACCCGCAAGATGGACGAACGCCCGAACGTGGCAAAACAGCAGCCTGACATCCGCGTCAACGTCTTCCTGCAACGTGATACCGCCAGCGTCGCGCTGGATCTCAGCGGCGAAGGCCTGCATCAGCGTGGCTACCGTGACCTGACCGGTCAGGCTCCGCTGAAAGAAAACCTGGCGGCTGCCATTGTGATGCGTTCCGGCTGGCAGGCCGGTACGCCGATGGTCGATCCGATGTGTGGCTCCGGTACGCTGCTGATCGAAGCCGCGATGATCGCCGCCGATCGCGCACCGGGTCTGCATCGTCAGCACTGGGGTTTCACCGGCTGGAACAAGTTTGACGCCGAACTGTGGCGCGAACTGACTGCCGAAGCCCAGGTGCGCACCCGCCGTGCCGTGCAGGAAACCCCTTCCCGCTTCTTTGGTTCCGATATCGATCGTCGCGTGATCGAAATGGCGCGTGCTAACGCCCGTCGTGCCGGTGTCGCTGAACTGATAAGCTTCGAGGCCGCCGAAGTCGGTAAACTGGTCAATCCGCTGCCGGAAGGCCCGGTGGGTACGGTGATCAGTAACCCGCCATACGGCGAGCGTCTGGAAAGCGAACCGGCCCTGATTGCCCTGCACAATATGCTTGGCCGCATCATGAAGACCAAATTTGGCGGCTGGCAGTTGTCACTGTTCAGTGCGTCACCGGAACTGCTGAGCTGCCTGCAACTGCGCGCTGAGCGTCAGTTCAAAGCCAAGAACGGCCCGCTGGAATGCGTGCAGAAAAACTATCAGCTGGCAGAAAACCCGACGGGTGCTGCCGGTACGCAAATGGCGGAAGATTACGCTAACCGTCTGCGTAAAAATGTTAAGAAACTGGAGAAATGGGCCAAACAGCAGGGCATCGAATGCTATCGCCTGTATGACGCTGATTTACCGGATTACAACGTGGCGGTTGACCGTTACGGCAGCAAAGTGGTGGTGCAGGAATATGCGCCGCCAAAAACCGTTGATGCGCAAAAAGCCCGTCAGCGTCTGTTCGACGTGATTAACGCCACGATGTCTGTGCTGGATATTTCCTCCAGCCAGCTGATCCTGAAAACCCGTGAGCGCCAGAAAGGCACCAGCCAGTACGAGAAACTGGCGCAGAAAGGCGAGTTCCTGCTGGTTGAAGAATTCAACGCTAAACTGTGGGTTAACCTGACGGATTATCTCGACACCGGTTTGTTCCTTGATCACCGCATCGCGCGCAAAATGCTCGGTGAAATGAGCAAAGGAAAAGACTTCCTGAACCTGTTTGCCTACACCGGAACTGCCAGTGTGCACGCCGGTCTGGGCGGCGCACGCAGCACGACGACCGTCGATATGTCCCGTACCTATCTGGAATGGGCGGAAAAAAACCTGCGTGCCAATGGCCTGACCGGCCGTCAGCATCGCCTGATCCAGGCGGATTGCCTGTCTTATCTGGGCATGTGCGATGAACAATTCGATGTGATCTTTATCGATCCACCGACGTTCTCCAACTCAAAACGTATGGCCGAAAGTTTTGACGTACAGCGTGATCATCTGGCTCTGATGAAAGATCTGAAACGCATTTTACGTCGCAACGGCACCATTATGTTCTCCAACAACAAGCGCGGTTTCCAGATGGATCTCGACGGACTGAGTAAACTGGGGCTGAGCGCGAAAGAAATCACCAGCCAAACCCTGTCACAGGATTTCGCCCGTAATCGTCAGATTCATAACTGCTGGCTGCTGTCCCATGCCGGCGAGGAAAAATAAAGTTTATGTCGTTAATTAGTATGTCAGGTGCCTGGCTGTCATTCAGTGACTCGCCGCTGTTGGATAACACCGAATTACACATCGAGCCGAATGAGCGCGTCTGTCTGGTTGGCCGTAACGGCGCCGGTAAATCGACGCTGATGAAAATCCTCAACCGTGAAGTGCCGCTCGATGACGGGCGCATTGTGTATGAGCAGGATTTGATTGTGGCGCGTCTGCAACAGGATCCGCCGCGCAATGTTGAAGGTACGGTGTTTGATTTCGTCTCGGAAGGTGTGTTCGAACAGGCCGAGCATCTGAAAGCGTATCACGCGATTTCGCATCTGGTCGAAAGCGACCCGAGCGAGAAGAACATGAACAAACTGGCTCAGGTGATGGAAATCCTTGATCACCAGGGCTTGTGGCAACTCGACAGCCGCATTAATGAAGTGCTGCTGAAACTGGGTCTGGATGCGGATACAGAGCTGAAATCCCTGTCCGGCGGCTGGCTGCGTAAAGCGGCACTGGGTCGTGCGCTGGTCAGCGCGCCGCACATTCTGCTGCTCGACGAACCGACCAACCACCTGGATATCGAGAGTATCGCGTGGCTGGAAGAATTCCTGAAAGAATTCCAGGGCAGCATTATCTTCATTTCCCATGACCGTTCTTTCATCCGCAACATGGCGACGCGTATTGTCGATCTCGATCGCGGCAAACTGGTCTCCTATCCGGGCAATTACGAAGCGTATCTGCTGGCGAAAGAAGAGGCGCTGCGTGTCGAAGAGTTGCAGAACGCCGAGTTTGATAAAAAACTGGCGCAGGAAGAAGTGTGGATCCGTCAGGGTATCAAAGCCCGCCGTACACGTAACGAAGGCCGCGTCCGCGCCCTGAAAGCCCTGCGTAAAGAGCGTTCAGATCGCCGTGAAGTGATGGGCACGGCTAAAATGCAGGTGGTTGAAGCCGCGAGTTCCGGCAAGATTGTCTTCGAAATGGAAGACGTCAGCTACTCGGTGGCCGGTAAACAACTGGTCAGCCATTTCTCCGCTCAGGTCATGCGCGGCGATAAAATCGCGCTGGTCGGTCCGAACGGTTGTGGCAAAACCACCTTGCTAAAACTGATGTTAAGTCAGATTAAGGCAGACAGTGGCCGTGTTCACTGCGGCACCAAGCTGGAAGTGGCGTACTTCGACCAGCACCGTGCTGAGCTGGATCCTGAACGTACGGTGATGGATAACCTTGCAGAAGGTAAGCAGGAAGTGATGGTTAACGGCCGCGCGCGCCACGTGCTGGGCTATTTACAGGACTTCCTGTTCCACCCGAAACGCGCAATGACCCCGGTGAAAGCATTGTCTGGCGGTGAGCGTAACCGTCTGTTGCTGGCTAAATTGTTCCTGCGTCCAAGTAACCTGTTGATCCTCGATGAGCCGACCAACGACCTGGATGTGGAAACCCTCGAACTGCTGGAAGAGATGATCGACAGCTATCAGGGTACCGTGATGCTGGTGAGCCATGACCGTGAGTTTGTTGATAACTCCGCAACCGAGTGCTGGATTTATGAAGGCGACGGCGTCATCAACAGTTATGTCGGCGGTTACCATGACGCACAGCATCAGCGCCGCAACCAGAGGCCAATCCGTCCTGCGGCTGCAACCGAAAATAAACCGGCTGCGCAACCTAAGGCAGAACCGGCAAAACGCACGGCGAATAAGCTCAGCTATAATCAACAACGTGAACTGGAACAATTGCCTGCGCAAATCAGCGCGCTGGAAGAAAAAATCAGTGCACTGCAACAGCAAATGAGCGATGCGAACTTCTTCACACTTCCTCATGAAGAAACTCAGCAAGTGCTCAATGCTTTCGCTGCTGCAGAGCAGGAGTTAGAGCAGGCGTTTGAACGTTGGGAAGCGCTGGAAGCGCAGAAAAACGGCTAACACTGCATCATGATTGGCAACCGGATTAAGGGAAGACCGGTTGCCGATATTCATAGTCTTTCCGCTGTTGAGGAGTCGATAGTGTGTTCTGACGCCCATGACCCGCACATCTTATGCCCCCAGTGCGACATTCTGGTGGCAATACCTGGTCTGAAAATCGGGCAAAAAGCCGTATGTCCTCGTTGCCATACCACGCTGACATCCCGCTGGAATGAGCCACGCAGACGTCCTGTCGGTTATGCCATCAGCGCCTTATTCATGCTGTTGCTGGCCAACCTTTTTCCTTTCGTTAATATGAATGTTGCGGGGCTGAGCAGCGAAGTGACGCTGGTACAAATCCCTCAGGTTCTGGTTTCAGAAGACTACGCCAGCATGGCGTCGCTGTTTATGGTGGTGGTGCAACTGCTTCCCGCCGTCTGCATGCTGTCTATTATTATCCTTTGTCAGGGTTTCAATATTCCTCTTCGCTGGAAAGTCGGCATTGCCCGTACCTTATTCCGGCTGAAAGCCTGGTGCATGGTCGAGATTTTCCTCGCGGGCGTGCTGGTCAGTTTCGTGAAACTGATGGCCTACGGGGATGTGGGCGTGGGCACCAGTTTTTATCCTTATGTTCTGTTCTGCCTGCTGCAACTGCGCGCATTTCAGTGCACCGATCGTTTGTGGATGTGGAATCACATCGAGCCGGCACCGCCGGTTGCGCAGCCGCTGCGCGTGGGCGAAAGCGGCCTGCGTCAGGGATTGCGTTCCTGCCATTGCTGTATGGCGATTTTGCCGGTGGATCAGAAAGAATGTGGCCGCTGCAAAACGCAGGGCCATGCCCGCCGGAAGAACAGCCTGCAATGGACGATGGCGCTGCTGGTCACGTCCATTCTGTTATATATCCCGGCGAATTTACTGCCGATTATGATCACGCAGGTGCTGGGAAATCCTATCCCGTCTACGATCATGGCCGGGGTCGCGTTGTTGTGGAGTGAAGGTTCATACCCTGTGGCACTGGTTATTTTGATCGCCAGTATCATGGTGCCGACATTGAAAATGATCGCCATCGGCTGGTTATGCTGGGATGCCAACAGCGATAAACAGATCGACAGGGAGCGGTTACACGTTGTGTATGAAGTGGTTGAGTTTGTTGGTCGCTGGTCAATGATTGATGTGTTTGTCATTGCGGTACTTGCGGCACTGGTAAGAATGGGGCAACTGATGAGTATTTATCCGGATATTGGCGCGCTGCTTTTTGCCGGCGTTGTCATTCTCACCATGTTCGCTGCAATGACATTTGACCCAAGGCTCATTTGGGATCGTGCTGGAATGAAGTCTACAAAGGAGCCACAAGATGGCAGGAAATAACATGGCAGAGAATGACGGAACTGCCAAAGTCGAAAAAATTAAACGCTGGTCTCCGGTGTGGATCGTGCCGATTGTCACGGCGCTGATTGGTGCATGGATCCTGTTTTATCATTACAGCCATCAGGGACCGGAAGTTACGCTGATCACTACCACGGCGGAAGGCATTGAGGGCGGGAAAACCACCATCAAAAGCCGTAACGTCGACGTGGGGAAAGTGGAGAGTGTGACCCTGAGTGAAGACCTGCAACAGGTCATCATTAAGGCGCGCCTGAATACCGGCATGGAAAAAATGCTCCGTGACGATTCTGTGTTCTGGGTGGTGAAACCGCAAATCGGACGGGAAGGAATTTCCGGTTTGGGCACGTTGTTGTCCGGTGCTTATATTCAGTTGCAGCCGGGTAACAAAGGCGGCGAAAAATCAGAATATAAACTGGATGATTCCCCGCCGCTGGCTTCGCCTGATGCTAAAGGTATCCGCGTAATTCTGGAAAGTGAGCGTTCAGGACAGCTTAATCCGGGCGATCCGGTGCTGTTCCGCGGTTTCCAGGTCGGTACTGTGGAAACCAGCCACTTTGATCCGAAAGCCCGTAACATCAAATATCAGCTCTTTATCCGTGCACCTTACGACACGCTGGTCACAGACAATGTGCGTTTCTGGAAAGACAGTGGCGTGAACTTTGATATGTCTGCCGCCGGTATGCGGGTGGAAATGGGGTCACTGACCACGCTGTTCAGCGGTGGCGTCAGCTTTGATATCCCGAATGGCTGGACGCAAGGCAATGAAGCGAAAAACGGCGATGATTATAAGCTGTTTGACGATCAGAAAAGCATTCAGGAATCACTGTATACCCGCCACATGGATTACGTGATGTTCTTCTCGGATTCTATTCGCGGCCTGCAACCTGGCGCGCCTGTTGAATTCCGCGGCATTCGTCTGGGTACCGTGGCAGAAGTGCCTTATCCGCTGAATGCGCTGAAACAGCAGATGTCTGAGGATTACCGCATTCCGATACTGATCCGTATTGAACCCGATCGCTTTGCGCAAATGCTGGGCAGTAATTTCAATATTGAAGATCATATCCGTGACGGTATCGCGCATGGTCTGCGTGCGTCGATGAAATCTGCGAACCTGTTAACGGGCGCGATGTACATTGACCTCGATTTCTATCCAAACGAGAAGCCGTGGAAAGGTCCGCTGGAAATTTCCGGCCATAAACTGCTGCCGACCGTGAGCGGTGGTTTCGCGCAAATTCAGCAGAAACTGATGACCACGCTGGATAAAATCAACAATCTGCCGATCGAACCGATGATGCGTGAGGCCACCAGTACGCTGGCCGAAAGTCAGAGAACGATGCGGGCGACGCAGAAAACAATCGAATCACTGAATGCGATTGTGAGCAGCAAAGAGATGAAGAACCTGCCGCAAGATATGCAGCAGACGTTGATTCAGCTTAACCGCAGCCTGAAAGGCTTCCAGCCTGGTTCTCCGGCGTATGGCAATCTGGTTGGCGACATGCAGAGTCTGGATAAAACCCTGCGTGAACTGCAACCGGTACTGAAAACGCTGAACCAGAAAAGTAATGCACTGATTTTCGCCGCCCCTGGGCAAGATGATCCTCAGCCGAAGAAGGCCAAATAATGATGAAATGGATACCTGTCGTCTTAGCATTATTCCTGACTGCCTGTAGCAGCAGTGACCAGAAAACCTACTACCAGTTGCCTGTGCTGAGCAGCACAGCGTCAACCGGCAGTGTGATGTCCACAGGTGCCGCTACACAGCGCCACCTGTGGGTTGAACGGGTCAGTGTTGCGGATTATCTGGCAGGCTCAGGGTTGGTATATCAGACCAATGATGTGCAGTACACGCTGACCCAGAATAACCTCTGGGCCAGCCCGCTGGATCAGCAGCTTCACCAGGCGCTTGTGACGTATTTGCGTCGTGATTTGCCGGGCTCAGTGGTGTCAACTCAGGCTTCCAGTTCGGACGACCAGGATGTGCTGAACGTGAATGTCACCGGTTTCCATGGCCGTTACGACGGTATCGTCGTGGTCAGCGGAAGCTGGAGCCTGACAAGAAATGGCCAGATGATTCAGCGCGATTTCGCCCTGAATCTGAAACAAAATGAAGATGGTTATGATGCACTGGTCAGGACGCTGGCGACCGGATGGCAGCAAGAAGCGGGCCAGATAGCCGCGCAGATAAGATGACGATTTTTTAAGCTTAATATTTTTTAAGTGATACATAAAAAATCCCGGTTTCTGACCTTTCAGATGCCGGGATTTTTTTATGGTGATCAGCCAGATGAGGCATTAGCCAGCGCGATTATCTTGCGCGCAATCTAATAATATAGCTCACGAATGTGACATTGGCGTGAAATTTGCGCATTGACCTCTCCCCATATTGCAGCTATTTGTTAGGTGTGGACGCAGAAGCGGCCCACTGTTTTCTTTCCACCTGACCTGAATAATGAGGGATATAAGGCATGAAGAGACAAAAACGCGATCGCCTGGAACGGGCACAATCACGTGGATACCAAGCAGGTATTGGCGGACGCTCAAAAGAGATTTGTCCGTACCAATCATTAGATGCCCGATCACATTGGCTCGGGGGTTGGCGACAAGCCATGGAGGACAGGGCCGTTACCGCTTAAGCGGCTCCCCTGTCAGAATAAGGAACAACCTCCGCTGCGCGCGGAGGTTTTTGTTTGCAGGCCAGAGTGCCCGTACCGCAGACATAAAAAAGGTGAACCCGTAGGCTCACCCTTTTTCAGACGTCGTGCAGGGCTTTATCAGAAAGCCGCAGCGTCTTTGAACAGACCCACTTTCAGATCAGTAGCGGTGTAAATTACCACGCCGTCAACCAGCACTTCACCATCAGCAACGCCCATGATCAGTTTACGGTTGATCACGCGTTTGAAGTTCAGACGGTAGGTGACCAGCTTCGCGGTTGGCAGAACCTGACCGGTGAATTTCACTTCACCCACACCCAGTGCGCGGCCTTTGCCTTCGCCACCGAGCCAGCCCAGATAAAAGCCCACTAACTGCCACATGGCGTCCAGACCCAGACAGCCAGGCATAACCGGATCGCCGATGAAGTGGCAACCGAAGAACCACAGATCAGGATTGATATCTAATTCAGCTTCAACATAGCCTTTGCCATGGGTGCCGCCATCTTCTTGCATCTTCACGATGCGATCCATCATCAGCATGTTGCCTGATGGTAATGGAGGGCCACCAGCACCGAACAGTTCACTGCGGCCAGAAGCTACGAGGTCTTCTTTCGTATAGGAATCGCGTTTATCTACCATGTTCTATGTAAGCCTTATTTTAATGAAGGGCGAAGTTTAGCGAACAGCTGTAAGCTGAACAACTCCGATCAGCTGTGATTGAACCAGTTCAACCAGCGAAGAGGCCACGGATAACGCGGGCTGCCTTGCGATGTGACCAACGCTATGCGCTGCTGAATCAATCCCAGCAGGCTCGGACGCTCTTCTTCAGCTTCTTCTTCGTTTGTGTAAATCAGTCCGGTCAGGATAGGCAGCGCGTCGGCTGCGTTATCAACTGCCCATAAGTGAAACTGGCCTTCGCGAACGGCGTCCAGTACTTGCGGATGCAGGCACAGGTTGCGCACGTTGCTGGTTGGCAGAATGACCCCTTGCTTACCGGTCAAACCGCGACGCTGACAAACTTCGAAGAAACCTTCGATTTTCTCATTTACGCCACCAATAGGTTGCACATTCCCAAACTGATCGACAGAACCGGTTACCGCAATCTGCTGGTTAATCGGCTGCATCGACAAGGCACTGATCAGTGCACAAAGTTCAGCAAGGGACGCGCTGTCGCCGTCCACTTCACCGTAAGATTGTTCAAAAACAATCGACGCGGAGAAGGGCAGAGGCTGGTCGAGTTCTAACTCGGAAATCAGGAAAGCCTGCATAATCATCATGCCCTTGGCATGCAGATTACCGCCTAATTCAGCTTTACGTTCAACGTCAGTAAATTCACCGTCGCCGGTGTGTACGACACAACTAATCCGTGAAGGTTCACCCAGTGCGCGCGGATGGCCAGGGTATTCCAGCACCGACAGGCCGTTAATCTGTCCGACCACTTCGCCTTCCGTCTCGATACGGATTTGCCCCAGCTCAATTTCATCCTGCATGCGTTCCTGCAAATAGCTTTCACGCCATGCACGGGCATTAGAGGCAGCTTCAAGAGATTTCGCGCTGAGCAACTCATCTTCATTATAGAGCGCGGCTTCACTTAACTGTGCACTCAGCCAGACCGGATCCAGCGTCAGGCTGCCCTGATCGGTGCTGTGGCGTATCGCCATTTTATGAAATTCGGGCCAGGCATCGGCGGCCAGACGGGGGATCTCAAGCTCGTCGGCCAGTGTGTTCACATAACCACACCAGGTTTCCATGTCGCTTTCTTCGGTCAGCGGCAGGTCGGCTTCGAATTCGCCATAAATGGCCGATTCCATCAGCTCCGGTTCCATATCGCTCAGATCACCCAGTGACAAGCGGTCACCGACCAGAATCAGGCGAATATCCAGCGGCATTGGCGGAACCGTGACCGGCAGAGGTTTGGCTTCATCAGGAGAAACCCAGTGATACTGGCCTTCGGTGATCATCTGCTTAAGACGCAACCACATCAGCGGCTGGGCAATAAGGGTACGAATTGACAGCACCAGAACGCCGCCATTGACCTGATGAATCAGACCCGGCTCAAGCTGGATCTGGTCTTTGTACACCCTGACGCAACCAAACAGTTGCTCCGGCTCAATCCACTCGCGGTACTGGCAGGTGAATTTTGCCGCGAAGGCATCTTCCGCAGATTTAGCGGCCAGCAGCGTGATCTTATTGCCTTCAATATGATAACGGTTGCCGGTGATTTCAGCCGTTTCGGGCAGCAGTTCGCTGACGACCTGAGCGATACGTGACAGATATTCACGATTTTCCTGCGCCTTGAGCGTCATAAAACGCGGGCGTGAGCGGGGATGACAAAACAGCGTTAAACCATTTTCCAGCCGAGGCTGAGTTCCAGCGAAATCGACAGGGGCTAACTGGGCAGCCGTTGCAAAAATTGCCTCGTAAGGCGCGGAGTCGGGCAGTAAAAGCTGCCAGTCAAGTCGGTTATTGGTCAATGTGTTAGCTGTTTTCTATAAAAAGGGAAAGAGCGATTATACAAGAATAAATCCGGCTGCATACAATGAGAGTCAAAGAGGAAATGCGGTTAGCGCACATTGCTGAACAGGTGCGCAAAAAACAGGCAGAATTAGCCGGTTTATTTGGGGTGAAAATTGAATTAAAGCTGTTATGCTTAGTAAAGTTACGGGGTCACCGAAGAGTTCACGATGAAATATCAGCAACTGGAAAATCTGGAAAGCGGTTGGAAATGGAAGTATCTGGTGAAAAAACACCGGGAAGGTGAGCGGATCACTCGCCATTTAGAAAACAGCGCTGCACAAGAATCCGTGAATCAACTTCTCAGACTGGAAAACGAACCGGTCAAAGTGATGGACTGGATCGCGAATGATATGAATCCGGCGCTGGAAAATCGCCTCAAACAAACCATACGGGCCCGCCGTAAACGACACTTCAATGCTGAGCATCAGCACACCCGTAAGAAATCCATCGATTTAGAGTTTCTGGTGTGGCAGCGTTTGGCCGGTCTGGCGCAAAGGCGTGGGGCAACATTGTCTGACACAATCATTCAGTTGCTTGAGGATGCTGAGCGTAAAGAAAAATACGCTAATCAGATGTCTTCATTAAAAGAGGATCTGCAGCAAATCCTTGGCAAGAAAGATCTCGGGTAATTTCGTTACCGTTCCGCAGAGAATACCGCTTTGTTCTGTTATTGCAGCCATAAAAAAAACCCCGCCGAGGCGGGGTTTTTGATATCTGTAGCAAAAGCTAAAGTCTGTTATTAAGCCTGTGGCTGAGTAACAGTATCTTTGTAGCCTTTAACTTCGATTTCTACACGACGGTCTGGTGCCAGGCAATCGATCAGAGCAGCACGGCCTTTAACGGAGTCACAGGTAGAACCGGTAACTGGGTTAGATTTACCCTGGCCTTGTGCAGAGATCTTGTTAGCAGGGATACCTTTAGATACCAGGTAATCTACTACGCTCTGAGCACGTTGCTCAGACAGTTTCTGGTTGTATTGTTCTGAACCGATACGGTCGGTGTAACCCAGAACGATAACAGAACCGTCTTTAGGATCGATTGAGCTCAACTGGCTGTACAGCTGATCCAGAGCCTGTTGGCCTTCTGGTTTCAGAGTCGCTTTGTTGAAGTTGAAGAGAACGTCAGATTTCAGAGTGAATTTCTTAGTTTCTACAACTGGAGCTGGAGCTGGTGCTGGAGCAACAACTGGTGCAGCTGCTTCATCTTGACCGAAACGGTAAGAAACACCCACAGACAGCATTGCGTTATCAGGACGTGCACCAACGGTAGCTGCGTCACCAATGTTGTTAACCCACTGGTAGTCCAGACGGGTAGCCCAGTTTTTGGTCACTGCGTATTCAACACCAACGGCTGCCAGTGGAGAAACACCGGTGTCGTGGTCGCTGATGCGGCCAGCTGCGCCATTGTCGAAGTTACCTTTAGAGTCTGCACGCCAAACCATACCACCCAGACGGGTGTACAGGTCCAGATCGTCAGTCAGTGGGTAGCTCAGTTTAGCAGCCAGCTGAACGCCTTGTGCTTTGAACGCGCCGTTGTTTACGCTGCCTTTAGAAGGCATACGGCCAAGCCAGTCATATCCCATTTCAAAGCCCAGGTATTGGTTCGCTTGGTAACCCAAGAACGCACCTGCACCCAGTTGGCTTTCGTGGGTAGGGCCGTTGCCGATACCTTCGTAAGCATTTGCGAAACCAGTGTCATGGTATTGGGACCAGCCCAATTTACCACCGGTATACCAGGTGTTATCTTTAGGGGCGGCTTGCGCTACGGTAGCGAAACCTGCCAGTGCCACTGCTAATGCGATAGCTGTCTTTTTCATTTTGCGCCTCGTTATCATCCAAATAGGCAATTGAGCTTTAAGCTTTTTAAGCCCTTGGTTAAAATCCTTACGCCAAGATTATTGCTTCATTTCAGAACTTGCCACTTTACGTTGGCATTATTGAGCAACCTTGGCGTTGTAAAGTCTACAACGTGGCGCGAAACTTACAAGCTTGATGTGTTAACACCGTGGAAAAAAAGGGAAAAACGTACACATTTCTTAACGGCTTTGACTATTTACTGACAAAATCTGGCGTCAAACTACATTCCGAATACCCGTTTTTACTGGGCTGGCGACCTTTGACAGCACAAATCACTAACTTCCCCATTATTTTCATAGGAAAGTTCCTATTTTGAACTAATGGTATACAGAAGAGTGAATTTTTACTGTTGAGTGATGTCCACCTGCTGAATTCTGATCGTTTGTTGGCTTCATGATGAAGCCATAAGCGCCCCCCTGACGTGCTGCAATTTGCAGTCTTTCACGTTCCGCATCATTCAAATCGGGTAGCCATCCGAGCACCACGCTGTAGTTTCCTGTCTGCAATGCTTTCTCCATCGCATCCACCGTCGACATCGCGGTGATCTGATTCACCTGAACCATTTTATCGACCGGCAATCCAGATTCTGATAACCAATGACGGCTGAGCTTTTGCTGCGGCGTGAGCCATAACAGCCAGCGGGACTGCATACCCAGATGTTGGAGCAAAGGCAGGAGTAACTGCGCAAAGGCGGGTTGGCTCGCACTATAGACGAACTCAGTGATCAGACCATTATTCAAGGATGCAGACGTATTTACCTGTGCGCGATTAACCGGCAAAGCAAGCTGACTAAAATGATGATTTGTATGATGTTGAGTTCGCATAGTGATGTACCCCAGTGAGTTACTGTATGAATGTACAGTACTCTGGCGATGAGCAAAGATCAACCCAATTTTTTCCAAGACGTCTCGCAAATTTTGAAGGCAACGGACTGCAACTGCATTTTGTGTTTGTTGCGCTTCGCGACATTGAGTATTTTGCATTTAGCTGTTCTGGTAACTCAAATTGGTCGTCAGGAATTAATGTGAAAAGGATAACGCAATGATAAACAAATCAAAAAAAAGAGTACGTGAGTGCCTGGCCCTGTTTGCCCCATTGGGCAACATTCGTTCCCGCACCCAATTTGGCGGTTTCAGTCTGTCCGCCGACCGTGTCATGTTTGCCCTGGTCTCTGACGGAGAATTATATCTCCGTGCCGATAAAGAAACGGAAGTCCATTTTCGCCGTAAAAAGATGGAGAGACTGATTTACCGCAAGCGCGGCATGGACGTTCAGTTACGCTATTTTAAAGTGAGTCCGGCCCAATGGAGCGATCCTGAGGCGTTATGTAAGCTGGGCAGGCTGGCGTTACAGGGGATGCAACGCGACATCGCCGTGAGAAAAAACAATGAAGCGGGGAGGTTGAAGGATTTACCGAATCTCACACTGGCGCTTGAGAGAATGCTCTGGCAGGCGGGAATTGAGAACTCCGGAGATCTGCGTCTTCACGGTGCCTGCCAGACTTATTTGAAATTGTGCGCAATAAAAAAAAAGAACTTGGGCATTAATCTACTGATGGCTCTGGAGGGGGCGATTCTGGGCTTTCACGAGGCCGCTTTGCCGATGGCTTCCAGAGAATCATTAACTCACTGGTTTAACCATCAGCAAGAGCAGCAATCGACGATCCTCCACTAAGGAGCGTCACACACGCCTGCCGTCAGAGGGCACTCTGTGCAGGCAGGATTTTAGTATTGAGACTGGTGAGTTCAGGTAAATGGGCCACCAGTAATCCAATTTGCTGAAGGACAAGTTGCTCTTTACTGTCACTGTCCGTCGTCCGCATCTGGATGCGGGCAGTGAGTTGCTCCAGCGCGTGATGGATGCGCTCAGCCTCTGAAGGAAGATGGTGTAACGCGCCATCCACACAGCAGGCTGCATCATCAAGCAATTGCAGCGTTTCAGCGTCATTAAGTTTTTCACGATGCGCACCCAGCGCAGAAATGTAACTCAGCATGGTGTGATTCAGGCACAGCAGCCGGAATGCGGCCTCAAGCGTCGCCGGATCATTATTCTTCTCAGAACTCATATTCGAAACGACGGAGGCCAGTTCAGCATCACAGTTATGCGCATCGCGCCGGGCGAGCCGGTAATCAAGGCTGTTATCTTTGCCCTGATGGTACTGCACCAGAATGGCATCGAGATAACGGCAGTTCGCATCAAAGGTTTTGCTGACCACCTTATCTATCTGGCGGAATTTCCAGTCAGGCCAGATGTAGGTCACCGCAGCCCAGGCAATACCACAGCCAATCAGGGTATCGATGACACGAGGTATGGCGACTTCAAACCCTTCACCCAGCAAATTGAAACACAGCAAAACGAGCAGGGTAATGAACATGGTTGCCTGCGCGTACTGCACGGTACGGAAGGCAAAGAACAACAATCCGCTGATAACGATCAGGATCATTTGTCCGTCAACGGAAGGCACGAAATACAAGATAGGAATGCCCAGCGCAATACCGGCCAGCGTCCCGATTATCCTCAGCGCCAGTCTGCGGCGGGTCGCGCTGTAGTTTGGCTGGCAGACAAAAAGACTGGTGAGCAAAATCCAGTAGCCATGATTTAAGCCACTGACCTGAATAAATACATAGCCGATAAACAGCACCACTGACATGCGCACCGCATGGCGAAAAAGCACAGACTGAGGGGTAAAATGGCGGGATATGCGCAGCCAGATGTCATCCAGACCGGTCAGACGATCCTCGGCAAACGGGCTTTTCCCCGTCTGGTTTTCCGGCAGTGACTGCTCAGATTCAATGTTTGCCAGCTGGGCATCAATCGCATGCAGATTGCGCAAAAGATGCCGCAAGGCCTGCAACATTTCCCGATGTTCATTCTGAGATTCCAGCCGTTTCAGCGCTTCTTCAAGGCGAGAAAATGCCCGTTCAAACTGGCTGTTATGGGTGTAGGGCTGGCGGTAGAGAATGCATTGCGACAGCTGTAAGCAGGCGCGGGCCTGCATGCTCATCAGGCGTTGAAAGCGGAACAGAATATCGCTGTGATGGAATTGTTCGCTCAGTTTAAGGTATTTCACGTGCGATGAACTGGCGCGCTCATGAATGTCCTGCACCACAAAATAATAATGCAGTGTCCGGCGGGTGCCTTTCTGACCCCGGTCGCCTTTGAGCCGGGTTTGCAGCGTATTTTTCGTCTGATTTAGCGTAGAAACCAGCTGACCGTTAGCCATCGCCAGATCAACCAGTTGCTGATTATTGTCTTCCTGGTCGGGATCAAACAACGTGGCCTTGGCTTCCAGATACGCCGCCAGCTGAGTGAAACAGCGGGAGATCTGATCCTGCAACGGCCTTATCGGGAAAATAATATGGCCCGCCAGCGTCAGCAGGTTATACCAGATCGCACCGGCCAGCAGGATCAGCGGCTGCTGATACCAGATGTGATACATGCTGGTGCCCAGCATCGTATAAATGGCGATCAGTAACGCGCCGAACGCAATCGTGGCGTAACGCTGACCGAGCGCGCCGAGAAGGATGAATCCGCAGGTCGAAATCATCAACCCCGGCGCAAATAACCACGGGTAGGGGAACAGCAATTCTATTGACGCAGAGGCAATGAAAAAGCACACCAGGGTAATCACCAGATTACGCAGGCGGCCGGTGAGCCGATCATCGAGATCGGCCAGTGCGGCCGCCACGACACCGAGTGTCAGCGGAATGGTCAGCGTAATCTGGCCCAGCCACCAGGGCACGGCAGCGGCCCCTGTCAGGGCAATGAAAATCCTGATGTGATAAAGAACATTGCTGTTATAGGCATAACGCCTTAAACCCGGTGCAATAGAAAGCACGGAAAAACCCCACGTTAAAATTCAAAAATGATGAAAAATCGCGATCAGCGAATGCGTCCGTTTTTTATCTGACGGCTTGCATTGGCTTCACGAACTTGTTTTGCCAGCTCGACGGATACCACCCTGCGGCCCACGGGCCAGAGAGCTATGGCAGCGATTTTAAAATTCGCAATACCCACCGGGATGCCGATAATACTGATACATTGCGCGATACCGGCGACAATATGCGACAAGCATAACCACCAGCCGAAGAAAATAAACCAGAAGATATTCAACAGAGTACCACCGCCTGACAGCAGCACGTTGCGTTTTTCCGGGTACAGGTCGTCGACGTGTACCGCTTCGTTGCCAAAGGGCATCAGCGAAAGACGGGTGATTTCCCAGCACGAACGGGTCAGCGGCAGGGTGAAAATCAGCACGATACTGACCAGTGTGGCGAACAACCAGGCGAGCGTGGTGAAAAATCCGCCCAGAACAAAGTTAAGAATGTTGAGTACGGTACGCATGTCAGCTCTTCCCAAAGAATTTAAAAAGTTGAAAAAATTCATGTTCCCTGCAAAGAAACATACCTCTTATTCTACCTTGTTTTGGAACGTGGATCGCCTGCGCTTATCAAAGGTAAACTCTTAAATGCACTTGCATGTAAAATGACTGAATTAAAGAGAAAAAACGGTGTGATGATATGGAATTGAAATCGACCTCATTCGGGAAACATCTGGCGCAACACCCCTATAACCGGGTGCGTCTGCTCAATGCCGGCGTGGAAGTCAGCGGCGACAAACATCACTACCTGATCCCTTTTAATCAGCTCATCCAGATCCGCTGTAAGCGTGGCATCGTCTGGGGGGAACTTGAGTTTGAATTACCTGACCAAAAAGTGGTGCGCCTGCATGGCACGGAATGGCAGGAAACGCAGCGTTTCTACCATTACCTCCTGAACATCTGGCAGACCTGGAGTCTGGAGATGAGCGAGGTCAGCGCCGGGGTATTGCACGGCCAAATCGAAAAAATCACGCAGATAGAACAGCAGGATAAATGGTTCAAACGCGCTGATCTGGCGGATGTGCAGAAGGACATCGCCGACGCTTTTTCTGCCATCCCGGTGCCTGTTGAACGTCTCAGCGAATTTGATAATTGTCGGGAAGATTACCAGACCTGCCTGCGCTGGCTCGAGCAGGGGAAACGCAGCGTTGATCAGCGCAATCTGGCGTGGACCGAAAGGGTGATTGCCGATAATCGTGACTTTTTCGATACGGTGGAAGTGTCGCCCCTCAATGACAGCCAGTGTCGCGCCGTCGTCAATGGCGAAGATGCGGTACTGGTGCTGGCGGGGGCGGGCAGCGGCAAAACATCGGTGCTGGTGGCCCGCGCGGGCTGGCTGTTGCGCCGTCAGGAAGCATTACCGGAACAGATTTTGTTGCTGGCTTTTGGCCGTCAGGCCGCCGATGAAATGAACGGACGTATAAAAGAGCGTTTGCAGACAGAAGGGATCAAGGCGAAAACGTTTCACGCCCTTGCATTGCAGATTATCCAGGAAGGCAGCAAGAAAGTGCCTAAAATCAGCAAGCTGGAAACCGATTCAAAGGCGCGCCGCAGTCTGCTGATCAAAACATGGCAACAGCAATGTGCTGAGAAAAAAGTGCAGGCCAGCGGCTGGCGGCAATGGATGACAGACGAACTGGAATGGACGGTGCCTGACGGTGATTACTGGAAAAATAAATCGCTGGCGGAGCGTCTGGGCAGCCGGCTGGAACGCTGGCTCAGCCTGATGCGCATGCACGGCGGCAGTCAGGCCGAAATGATTGAAAGCGCGTCGGAAGAAGTGAAGGACCTGTTCACGAAACGCATCCGGCTGATGGCACCGTTGCTTAAAGCCTGGAAAACGGCGCTGAAAGAAGAAGGGGCTGTAGATTTCTCCGGCCTGATCCATCAGGCGGTCAATATTCTGGATAAAGGCCGGTTTGTCAGCCCGTGGAAGCATATTCTGGTGGATGAATTTCAGGATATCTCACCCCAGCGTGCGCTGCTGCTGTCGGCGTTACGTAAGCTCAACAAACATAGCAGTCTGTTTGCGGTCGGTGATGACTGGCAGGCGATCTATCGTTTCAGTGGCGCAGAGCTTTCCCTGACCACCGCATTTGCCGACAATTTTGGCGAAGGGGCGCAATGTGCGCTGGATACCACTTATCGCTTTAATGACCGTATCGGCGAAATCGCCAATAAATTTGTGCAGCAAAACCCCTATCAGCTGAAGAAACCGCTGAACAGCCTGACCAAAGGCAACAAGAAAAATGTGGTGATCCTGCCAGAAGATCAGCTGGAAAAGTTACTGGATAAACTCAGCGGCTATGTCACGGCCGACGAGCATATTTTGGTGCTGGCCCGTTATCATCATCTTCGTCCGCAGATTCTGGAAAAAGCGGCCACGCGCTGGCCGAAACTCAATCTGGATTTTATGACCATTCACGCCAGTAAAGGGCAACAGGCTGAATACGTGATTATTGCCGGTTTGCATGAAGGCAATGACGGTTTCCCTGCACCCGCGCGGGAATCGTTGCTGGAAGAGGTGTTATTGCCGGAGCCTGAAAACTTTATGGATGCCGAAGAACGGCGCTTATTGTATGTGGCGATGACCCGCGCAAAACATCAGGTCTGGCTGCTGCAGGACAAAACCCGCCCTTCGGTTTTTGTCGAACAACTTGAAGATCTCGGCGTGCCGGTACAGCGCAAGCCCTGAAATGACAAACCCGGCTTTTGCCGGGTTTTTTATGACGATGTACTGACCTATCACTCTTTCAGACGTGCCCATAAATAGCGCTGATAATCAGGAATGGTGATGTCCACTTCGGACTGGAATAACGGAGACTGGATCAGGAAATCCGCCGTAGCCAGATTGGTCGCGACCGGAATATTCCAGACCGTCGCCAGACGCAGCAGGGCTTTCACGTCCGGATCATGCGGCACGGCATTCAGCGGATCCCAAAGGAAAATCAGCATATCGATTTTGCCTTCTGCGATCATGGCGCCCACCTGCTGGTCGCCGCCCATCGGACCGCTCAGCATGCTTTTAACATTAATGCCGGTGCTGCGCTGCACCAGATTCCCCGTAGTGCCGGTCGCGTAAAGCACATGCTTCGACAGTTCATCCACGTTTTTGTCCACCCATTTCATCAGGGTGTTTTTACAGTGGTCATGCGCAACCAGAGCTATGTGTTTTTGTTTTGCGATCGTGCGGGTGGTGTATTCCATCTAATTCCCTTCAACGCGAAAGTAAGAGTGGATCACAGAATACTGAAACTCCGTTTTACTGCATAGCTCAGGGGCAATAATTCGGCGTTAAGAAGGGGAATGCGTGATGCAGATTAAATTACGAGGTCTGTTCCTGTTTATCCGGAAGCGTTAACCAGAGCAATAAACGCTCAATGCCTGCATTCGCCGCCAGACGCGTCCACAGCGGATGGAGATACGCGATAGAGATTTGTGAAGGCGTTTCAGTGGCTAAAGCCGATTTTTTATCCGTGCTGGCCCTGGCAAACGACGGCACGGCCGCACGCGCGCCCGACAAATTGTAGGTCATCATTAACTTTTCAGCGTCAGCGGCATGGCCGGGATTGTACATATTCAGAACATCGCGCTGTGTTGGCATTTGTCTGCCCTGGTCGTCAACCAGCTGATAGTTCATCTGCTGACTGAATTGCGCCGTTTCATCTTCACTGGTCAGTTTTGGCAGCACGAAAGACACTGAGCGATTGCCTTTAGCATTGAAGGTAACGATAAGGGCAGGGGAGTGGTAAAGCTGCGGTGGATTGGCCCGCATCGTTTTGCTGACCTGAAACAGGATCTGATGCTGGCCGCCGTCAAGTTCAAGACTGTCCGCACCTTTAAGGATTGCGCCAGACATTTGTTTGCCGTCGATAACCAGAACATCGACATCGGGGGACAGTTTGAGTGAGGTCGCCGAAGCTGACACCATCAGGCTGAGACTCGCTAATGCGACCAGCGCATGACAGACTTTCATTCTTCTCTCCCCGGATACCCCATTGCTCCTTCGCTATTATTCCGCAATGCGGATTGTGTGTCAAAGTTTTACAAAATGTTTTAATTTCACACGCCATGGCATTTCACGCGGGACTTTTTCTGCCGCAGGCTGTCGGATTGGTCATGCTGCGTTACACTTAACCCATACCGGTCAAAGGAGATAATCCCGTGCAAGACAATGATATCCGCAAGATCCTTGAGGAAGTAAAAACCATCGCGCTGGTCGGTGCCAGTGATAATCCGGGGCGTCCGAGCTACGGCGTCATGGCCTATCTGCTGTCTCAGGGCTTTGACGTGATCCCGGTCAGCCCGAAACTGGCAGGGCAGGAACTTCTGGGGCAGAAAGCCTACGGTTCGCTGGCGGAAATCCCTCATCCAATTGATATGGTGGATGTATTCCGCAATGCGGATGCCGCTTATGGCGTGGCGCAGGAGGCGATTGCGATTAAAGCGAAAGTATTGTGGCTGCAACTTGGGGTGATCAATGAGCAGGCTGCCGTGCTGGCTAAAGAGGCAGGTCTGAAAGTGGTGATGGACCGCTGCCCGAAAATTGAACTCCCGCGGCTGGGCATGGAAAAATAATCACGGTCCTGCGGTGGGCTGAAAAAGTGACAAAAAAACCGGCTGTAAAGGCCGGTTTTTCATATCAACAGGTTTTAGCGAGATGGCTCAGTTACGCAGGCGCGGTGCCTGTAACTGGCTGCGGATCGATTCGGCTAAGTCATCCAGAGAGGTTTGTTCCGGATGTGAACGCGCCGCTTCATGATCAATCTGAATTTCCGCCAGGTAGGTATGCACCGGCTGGCCTTCCTCATCTTCCATCACGACATGGTACCAGGGCGCGGTGCGCATGGAATCGTCAGCAGCGACATCATCTACGTCGGGCTTATCGAGCGAATACTCTGCATCGACATCAATCACTACGCCTAAATAACCTAACATTCTGTGGCGTATCTGCTGGCCGATACCGAATTTACTGGCAATCATAGTCACCTCCCAAAATAATTCACTTATCTCTATATGGAGATAAAACGTGCTATTTCAAGTTCTGACCACGTAATCTGCGTAAAATTCGCCCGCGTGCCGTCGTAACAGCACGCAGTGCTTACCTTCAGTTCATGACCAGGCAGGCAAAACCTTTCAGATACAATCCTTCCGGATAAGCGCCGGTCACCGGATGGTCAGCGGCCTGACGGAACTGCTCAACGAACTGTATTTCACGGCCCGCATCCAGCGCCGCATCGGCCAGAATTTTCTGGAACAGATCGGTCGGCAACAGACCGGAGCAGGAGAAGCTGAGCAGGATACCGCCCGGACGCAACAGTTGCAGCGCCAGCATATTGATATCTTTATAGCCGCGACAGGCGCTTGCCAGCTGATTTTTGTTCTCCACGAATTTCGGCGGATCCATCACAATCATGTCGAACTGCTGACCTTCCGTGCGGTATTTACGCAGCAACTGGAAGACGTCTTCGCGCACGAATTCCGCTTTTGACAGGTCCAGTTTGTTCAGCTCAACGTTCTGGCGGGCCACGTCGAGTGCGGCCTGCGAGGTATCCACGTTGGTCACTTTTGTACAGCCGCCCATCAGTGCCGATACAGCAAAAGCACCGGTGTAGGAGAAGCAGTTGAGGACATTACGGCCTGCGGCATAATTGCGTGCGGCAAGACGGCTGTCACGCTGATCAAGATAGAAGCCGGTTTTGTGGCCTTCTTTGATATCAACCAGCAGGCTCATCCCGTGTTCCTGAATGGGCAACAGGGCAGGAGGCTCGTCACCCACCACATGGCCTTGCGTCAGTTCCAGACCTTCTTTTTTACGCACCGCCACATCAGAGCGATCCCAGATGGCGCACTCCGGATAACAATGTTGCAGCGCCGCGATGAGCGGAGCACGCTGGTATTCCGCACCGGCTGACAGCAATTGCAGCACCAGAAAATTCTGGAAACGATCGATAGTAATACCGGGCAGGCAGTCGGATTCACCGGCAATCAGGCGATAACCGTCCAGTCCGTCACGTTTAGCGATATAGTCTCGCCAGCTCTGCGCCTGTTGCAAACGACGGATGAAAAACGCGATATCAATGTCTTCATCCTGCTTAAATGTCCAGACGCGCGCACGGATCTGTGAGGACGGCGAATAGGCACCGCGTGCCAGCCATTTTCCCTGACTGTCTACAATATCTATAGTCTCGCCGGAATGGGCTTTACCTTCGATGCGTGCAACAGCACCGGAAAACACCCACGGGTGGCGACGAAGAAGTGATTTTTCACGGCCTTTGGCCAGAATTAAACGTGCAGTCATAAAATTAGGTTCTGTCGGTTCGGAGACAAAAAAGAGCGACATTGTCCGGTCATGCAGGTGAAATTGCAACGAACCATACCGCTAACGGAGAGAATATTATGGCAACAGTCAGTATAGCCGCCTATGTGTACGGCATGGTGCAGGGCGTCGGTTTTCGTTTTGCGACCCAACATCAGGCAACCGGATTGGGGTTAACCGGTTATGCGAAAAATCTTGAGGATGGCAGCGTCGAAGTGGTGGCGTGCGGGGATCAGGAAAAAGTCGACCAGCTGTTAGCCTGGCTGAAGCAGGGCGGGCCGAAACATGCCCGGGTGGATCGCGTGCTCAGCGAACCGACCGCACCCGGTCATTACAGCGATTTTAAAATCAAATACTGAAGTCTTTTACAGGCACTTCACTGGCTTGGGCAGACCGGCAATTTTGGTCGCCTGTTTGGCCGGGCCTTTCGGGAACAGCCGGAACAGATAGCGGCTGTTGCCTTTCTCTTCGCCGTATTTCTGTGCCATCGCCTTCACCAGCATACGCACGGCGGGTGAAGTATTGAATTCGAGATAAAACCCGCGCACGAACCGTACCACTTCCCAGTGCGCGTCGGTCAGCGTGATGTCTTCCTGTGCGGCCAGCAGAAGCGCCATCCCTTCCTGCCAGTCCTGACTGTTTTTCAGGTAACCCTGAGCGTCGGTTTCAATAACCTGACCTTCAAACTCCAGCATACAACCTCAAACCCGTAAAAATGCAGCCACCAGTTTAGCAAAAACAGCGGACAGTAAAAATAAAAAGCCCCGCACAGGGGCGGGGCTTCGGTTTACATCAGGCTCATCAGTTACGTGATGACATCCCCAGAATGCTCAGCAGGCTGACAAAGATGTTGTACAGCGAGACATACAGGCTGACGGTCGCGCGAATATAGTTGGTTTCGCCGCCGTGAATGATGTTGCTGGTTTCCCACAGAATCGCACCTGCGGAGAACAGAATAAACAGGCAGCTGATCGCCAGTGACAACGCCGGGATTTGCAGGAACAGGTTGGCGATCACCGCCACCAGCAGCACCACAAAGCCTGCCATCATCATGCCGGACAGGAACGACATGTCTTTGCGCGTGGTCAGCACATAGGCTGAACAGCAGAAGAACACCAGCGCGGTACCGCCCAGCGCCAGCATAATAATGTCACCGGCACCGACTGAAAGCAGCGAACTCAGCAATGGCCCCAGCGTATACCCCATAAAACCGGTCAGGGCGAAAGCCGATAAAATACCCGCCGGGCTGTTGGCCGTGCGGTAGGTCAGGAACATCAGCCCGTAGAAGCCGACGATAGTCAGCAGGAAACCGGGAGAGGGCAATCTCAGAACCGTGCTCGCCGTCGCCGTGATCGCGGAAACGCCGAGGGTCAGTGCTAACAGAAAATAAGTATTACGCAGCACCCGGTGCGTGCTTAGCAACGAGCCAGCGCGTGATGACGAAGAGGCAACGATACGATCCATAATAAAATTCTCACTCTTAACAAAAAGTTGGAGTCGGTGAAAATACAAACAGATTGCAGTGTAAGGAGTGGTGTTGCGTCATTAAAGACGTTTTACCCTTCTTTACCTGCTCAGGGCGGGCAGGGCGCGGTTTCCCGACGTCAAAATCGTCGTTATGATGCTTAAATCGCCATTTGAGAACGGAATGGCGTTTTTTCAGGCAAACGAACAGAATCAGGCTTTACAAGCGGATCGCCACTGTTTATAGTTCGCTTCGTTGCGGAGGGGTGGCCGAGCGGCTGAAGGCACCGGTCTTGAAAACCGGCGATGGGAAACCATTCGAGAGTTCGAATCTCTCCTCCTCCGCCATAAACAACACAAGAAAGCTGCTAAGTCATTAGCGGCTTTTTTTGTGTCTGTCATTTATGAACATACATTGTGAAGGCGATGTAAATGTTCATAAAATCAACAAACTAGACCGAAAATAATGTTTGCATCTTTTTTTCTGTCTTGTATACTACGCCCCGTACTGAACGACTGACGTCGTAAAGTGCTTGTTGTTTACGGAGGGGTGGCCGAGCGGCTGAAGGCACCGGTCTTGAAAACCGGCGATGGGAAACCATTCGAGAGTTCGAATCTCTCCTCCTCCGCCATAAACAACACATCAAAGCTGCTAAGCCATTAGCGGCTTTTTTTGTGTCTGAAATTCAGGCATCCCTGCCTGACTTCAGCGTATGGCCTGCTGGCCGTACTGTCTCGGCGAACATCCGAGTGTGCGTTTGAACGCTGTGCTGAAGGCACTTTCAGAGTCATAACCGAGTGACAGGGCTACCGCTGAAACCGGTTCTTTACTGTTTGCCAGCCGGTCTCCGGCCAGCAACATCCGCCAGCGCGTCAGGTATTCCAGCGGCGCACTGCCGACGGCCTGCTTAAATTTCTGCGAGAACACGGAGCGCGACATGCCCGCCCGTTCCGCCAGCGTCTGCACCGTCCAGCGTTGCGCAGGATTTTCATGCATCGCATTCAGTGCTTTCGATAACTGCTTATCTGCCAGCGCGGCAAACCAGCCACTGTTTTCCCCTTCCGGCGCGTTATCGACGTGCATCCGCAGCGCCTGAACCAGCATCATGTGCGCCATGTGCTGTGCGATCAGTAATCCGCCGGGCCGCTGATCACGTAATTCCTGCATCATCCGCTCAACTGCCCAGCGCAAACTCTCTTTGTCGGATT
The DNA here is from genome assembly GCF_004330295.1 of Rahnella victoriana. Classification (GTDB taxonomy): domain Bacteria; phylum Pseudomonadota; class Gammaproteobacteria; order Enterobacterales; family Enterobacteriaceae; genus Rahnella; species Rahnella victoriana. Next base: position 25,300 of record NZ_SJOJ01000014.1, on the reverse strand, counting down.
CTTTCGAGATATGCACCACCGGCGGCAGCATCGCCAGCAATGTGGCGGCGTTAGTGCCGCTGACCGCAAACCGGCTGCCGGTCAGAAAGAAATCCCGGCCGCCGTTGCAGGACACCGTACCGCCATCCAGCGCCTGCTGGAAAATCGGACCAGCATCGACGGGCGGAATACTCAGATCGCTGGCGAGCCGAAAAGGTCGGCCGCCAGGCAACACAAAACAATCACCGGCTTTGAGATGTACCGCGCCGGGCACATCGTCTACCGCCAGCCAGCATTCGCCGGTAATGATCGCATTGCATTTAATCGACTGATAATGGTCGGGAAATTGTACCGACCACGCCCCTCCGGCTTCAAAACCTTTGGACATATAACTGCGCGGCTTCAGCAGCGATAACACATCAGAAAGAGGATCCATTAATGACTCCGGACGATCGCAAAGATAATGCGGACATTAGCGCATAGATCGTCTTTTCTCCAGTGCCTATAGTGTGCTGCGTAAGCCATTCACCTTTATCAGCCAACCACAGGGGATTTTAAGATGCGTGTATTCGTGACAGGAGCAACGGGTTTTGTCGGTTCTGCGGTGGTGCAGGAATTACTGCGTGCCGGTCATCAGGTGCTGGGGCTAGCCCGTTCGGATGCTTCGGCGCAGGCGCTGACTGACGCGGGGGCTGACGTGCATCGCGGCAGTATTGAAGATCCGGACAGTCTGACGTCCGGCGCGGCGCAGGCAGACGGCGTGATCCACACGGCGTTTATCCATGACTTTTCGAAATTTCTCGAGAATTGTGAAAAAGACCGGCGGGCAATTGGCGCACTGGGTGCGGCGCTGAAAGGCACGGATAAACCGCTGATCGTGACATCCGGCACCGCGCTGGTAAACACCGGACGTCTGGCGACGGAAAAGGATTTACCTGATCCGCAGGGACAGAATCCCCGAGTGGCCTCTGATCTCGCGGTTGTCGCGCTGGCGGAGCAGGGCGTGCGGGTATCACTGGTGCGGCTGCCGCCGTCGGTGCACGGCGCGGGCGACCACGGTTTTGTGCCGATGATCATCGCGATGGCGCGGGAAAAAGGCGAATCAGCGTATCCCGGTGAAGGCGAAAACCGCTGGCCTGCCGTTCACCGTTTTGATGCGGCGAAGGTGTTTGTGCTGGCGCTGGAGAAAGGCGCGCAGAATGCGATTTATCATGCGAACTCAGAGGAAGGCGTCCCATTTCGCGAAATTGCCACACTGATTGGCAAGCACCTTAACCTGCCGGTGGTCAGTAAAAACGGGCAAGATCTGACGGCGCACTTTGGCTGGTTCACGCATTTTGCTTCGCTGAATAATCCGACCTCCAGTCAGATCACCCGCGATATTCTGGGCTGGACACCGGCGCATCCGGATTTACTGACAGATATAAATACGGCCGGATATTTTAAATAATCCTCTTTGAACCGGACGCAAAACAGGTCTTTCCGGTGGCCTGTTTTGCGTTTTCCTCCGTGGTTTTTATGGTGTTAATTGCCTAAAAAACGCCCCGACTCACAAATCGTGAAGATAAAAAAATTACCCCATTGCCTGCCCGATGTTATGCGCTATGTTGATTTTTAGTTTCCCAAATGTAACTAGAGGTTAACAATAATGAAGAACAACTTACGATTCTCTCTGATTGCTGCGGCTGTAATGATGTCTTCCTCTGCAATGTCTGCATTACCTCAGGGCTACCCGGCCGGTTATCAAAAAATCGTCGATGCGGCGACCAAAGAAGGCAAAGTGGTGGTCTATTCCACCACCGACACCAAAGCCGCAGGCCCGCTGATCCAGGGCTTTGAGGCCACGTATCCGGGTATCAAAGTCGAATATAACGACATGAACAGCACCGAACTGTACAACCGTTATATCAGTGAACAGGCGGCGGGCGGCACCAGTGGCGACGTGGTCTGGAGTTCCTCCATGGACACGGCGCTGAAACTGGCGACCGACTACGCGCAGGAATACAAATCCCCGGAACAGGCGCAGTTACCAAAATGGGCGGTGTGGAAAGACAAAGCCTACGGCACGACCTATGAGCCGGTGGTGTTTATCTATAACAAACGTCTGATCCCGGCCGGTGATGTGCCGGACTCGCACGCGGCACTGGCGAAACTGATTGCCAGCCAGACCGAAAAATTCAACAAAAAAGTGACGACTTACGACATCGAAAAATCCGGCCTCGGCTTCATGCTGTCGGTGCAGGATTTCAAAGCCGATCCGAATTATTTCAAAACGCTGGCTGACGTCGCCAAAGGCGGTTTAGCGGTGCAGTCTTCCACCGGCACCATGATGGAACGCGTTTCTTCCGGCGAAAACCTGATCGGCTTTAACATCCTTGGTTCTTACGCCGAGGCCCGCGCCAAAACGGATCCGTCACTCGGTATCTCCTATCCGAAGGATTACACCCTGGTGCTCTCCCGCGTGTCCTTCATCAGTCAGGAATCGAAAAACAGCAACGCCGCCAAACTGTGGCTGGACTACGTGCTGTCTGAGAAAGGGCAGAGCATTCTGGCCAATCAGGCGGATATCCCGTCTATCCGTAACGATATCGAAGGCAAAAACGATATCGACGGCATGACCAAAATGTTGGGCAATGCGCTCAAACCCATCCCGGTGGATGAAACCTTGCTGGAATACCTGCAACAGAAAAAACGCCTCGACTACATCAAACAGTGGCGTACCGCAGCTGCCAAGTAGTGGCATATCGAAGCGCGTCACTTTCCGTCGCGCTTCCTTTTTCCTGCCTGATTTCGCTCTCCTTGTTTCTAACCGAAGGGAAGTAACATGAACGCATTGCGCAGAAAGTGGCAGAGCCTGCCGCGCGGCATTGTGGTGTTGATAACGGCGCTGATTATCTACATCCCGTTGTCGTTCATCGTGATACAAAGTTTCCTCTCCGCGCCGTTCTTTTCGCCGTCGAAAGAATGGAGCCTTGAATCTTTTGGATTCATCTTTACCGATCCGGATTTCTATAAGGCGCTGAAAAGCGGCTTTATTCTGGCCTTCGGGCTGGTGGTGATCGCCATTCCGCTCGGCGGGATCCTGGCGTTCCTGATGGTGCGTACCGATTTACCGGGCAGACGCGTGATTGAACCGCTGATCCTGGTGCCGATTTTCGTCTCGCCGATGGTGCTGGGTTTTGGTTATGTGGTGGCGGCCGGGCCGGTCGGGTTCTTCTCGCTGTGGGCGCAGTCGATCATTGGGTTCGTGCCGTGGAACATCTACGACATGTCGAGCATCGTGGTGATTGCCGGTCTGACGCACGTTCCGCACGCGTATCTGTATATCTCCTCGGCGCTGCGCAGCGTCGGGTCGGATGTCGAAGAAGCCGCGCGTACCGCCGGTGCCTCGCCGTTGCAGGTGATGACCGCCGTCAGTCTGCCGATGGTGCGCCCGTCGATTCTCTACGCCACGGTTCTGTTGTTTTTCCTCGGGCTGGAAGTGTTCGGGCTGATGCTGGTGCTCGGCGACCCGGAAGGCAACATGGTGCTGGCGACCTATCTGTATCAGCTGACCAACAAACTTGGCACGCCGTCTTATCACCTGATGGCTGCGGTGGCCGTGGTGCTGATTTGTATCACTATTCCGCTGGTGATGTTGCAGCGCCGCCTGATGCGTACGGCCAACCGTTTTGTCACGGTGAAAGGTAAGGCGTCACAGGCGCGAGCCTTGCCGCTTGGCAAATGGCGCTGGGTAGCCGGTGCCGTGGTGGCGTTCTGGCTGACGGTGACCATCGGCGTTCCGCTGATTGGCGTGATGCTGCGCGCGTTTATCTCCAACTGGGGTGTCGGCGTGTCCATCTGGGATGAACTGTCACTCAATACGTTTCGCACGATCTGGGAACAACCCAACCTGCTGCGCGCTATCGTCAACTCCATGGCGATTGGTGTGATCGGCGGTGCGCTGGCGGTGGCCTGTTATCTGTTTATCGGCATCGCGATGCACCGTAAACCGGACGGCGTGACCCGCTTCCTCGATTACAGCGTACTGGTGCCGCGTGCGGTGCCGGGGCTGCTGGCCGGTCTGGCGTTTCTGTGGGTGTTTCTGTTCCTGCCGATGTGGCTGGATAACGCGCTCAAATCCGGCTGGCTTTCCGGTATGCCGTGGTCGCAGTGGCTGCGCGATAACCTGGTGGTCTGGCTGCGATCGCTGCGCAGTACGATTTTCAGTGTCTGGCTGGCGTATACCGTGGTGTGGATGGCGTACGGCCTGCGGCTGATCTCCTCGACGCTGTTGCAGGTCGGGCCGGAGCTGGAAGAGGCGGCGCGCAGTACCGGTGCGACGCGCGGGCAGATCACCCGTCACGTCACCATTCCGCTGTCGCGTTACGGCCTGATTGGCTCGTGGCTGCTGATGTTCCTGATTTTCGAGCGCGAATATTCCACTGGTGTCTATCTGCTGTCGCCGGGCACGGAAACCATCGGCTCGATGCTGGTTTCCCTGTGGGCGGCGGGTGCCATTGATATCGTTGCCGCGCTCTCCTTTATTAACATCCTGCTGGTGGTGTTAGGTCTGGGTATTGCCCTTCGTTTCGGAGTCAAATTACATGATTGAATTATCGGTCGACAATCTGCACTTAACTTATGGCGACAATCCGGTGCTGAAGGGCGTTTCCATGGAACTGAAACGCGGCGAAGTGGTGTCATTGCTCGGGCCTTCCGGCAGCGGCAAAACCACCTTACTGCGGGCGGTGGCCGGGCTGGAAAAACCGGTGAAAGGCACCATCGTCATTGGCAAAAACAAAGTCTACGACGGCACGCCGCGCAGCGAAATTCCGGCCGAAGAGCGCAATCTCGGGCTGGTGTTTCAGTCTTACGCGCTGTGGCCGCACAAAACCGTGTTTGAGAACGTGGCGTATCCGCTGAAACTACGCAAAGTATCAGCCGGGGAAATCACTCAACGTGTGCAGGACGTGCTGAATCAGCTGGGGCTGGGGCATCTGGGCAAGCGCCATCCGCATCAGCTTTCCGGCGGACAGCAGCAGCGCGTGGCGATTGGCCGTGCGCTGGTTTACAACCCGCCGGTGATCCTGCTCGATGAGCCGCTGTCGAACCTTGATGCCAAACTGCGTGAAGAAGCGCGGGTTTTCCTGCGCGAACTGATCATCAAACTCGGGCTGTCGGCGCTGATGGTGACGCACGACCAGAACGAAGCGATGGCGATTTCGGATCGTATTTTGTTGCTCAACAACGGCAAAATTGAACAGCAGGGTACGCCGCAGGAAATGTACGGTTCGCCGAAAACGCTGTTTACCGCAGAGTTTATGGGCAGCAACAACCGTCTGCACGGCAAAGTCACTGAAGTGCGCGACGGCAAAGCGCGCATCGAAGGCAGCGGCTGGGTGCTGTGGGGGCAGGCGGGAGAGGGCGTGCAGGCCGGACAGGATGGCACGGCGGTGATCCGCGTCGAACGCGTGGTGCTGGCCGACGGACCGGGCGAGAATCAGCTGGAATTACCGTTGCTGACCAGCATGTATCTCGGTGACCGCTGGGAATATCTGTTCCGCACGGCTGGCGATGATTTTGTCATTCGCGCGTATGGCACCGACGTGCGCGACCCGCAGCATTGCCGTCTGGCACTTCCCGAAAACCATGTGTGGATCTTCCCTAAATAATACCCGTCATACTTAAAGCTGCAGGTGCGTTGGCTGCGTTCAGGGACCCGAATCACTTACTTATGTAAGCTCATCGGGATCCCATCGCTTGCCGCCTTCCTGCAGCTTCAATTATTTAGGGTATTACCGTAAGTCGGACAATTTATTGAAATATTTCTGTCATTTCCCGCGAGTAAAATTCTGCTTCTTGTTTAAATAATGCAGAATAATCATGAATTTAACCACTCTTTCACTTACTGGTAAGATGCCATTCAACAGATTGTTTCGATCTGCTTTCTTCAGACGTCCACGGGGAATACTTTTTGGGGTAATTTGTGTTATCGCCCTATTTTCTGCTTTGCAGATTTTCTCCACCGTCGTGCTCACCAACATCCTGCAGGATGCGCGAAACAACGTGATCGCCACCGAAAATTTGCGTCAGCAACAAGCCGTGATGGATAAAGCCCGCATGGAACTGCTGATGGCCAGTGACAAACTCAACCGTGCTGGCATTTATTACATGCAGGATAAAGAAACCGGCTCGGTCGGCAGCTGGAACAGCCTGATGGAAGAATCGCTCGGCTCACTGACCGCATCGCAGAAAGCCTTCACGCAGTTTCAGAAGATGACCAAAGACGGCAATCAGGCCGCCACAGACCTGAAGGCCAGCTATCAGATGTTCTGCGACGGGTTGCGTGAACAGGCGGATGGTCTGCAAAAAAACAACAATATTGATGCTTTCTTTGAAGTGCCGATCCAGGCGTTTCAGGATGATTTCAGTCAAAAATATTATGCTTATCTGGCTGTTAACGAACGGACGGCAGTGTCACTGAGCGACCGGCTGTTGAATGCACTGACACAGGCGAAAACCCTGTTTATGGCTGCGCTGGCCATTCTGGCGGTGATTGCGGTGCTGGTCTGGCGCGGGGTGTCTGCGTGGATTATCCGTCCGTTGCAACGCATGATCGGGCACATCAGCGTGCTGGCTGCCGGGGATTTATCGCGCGATGTCGAAGACGATAATGCGCGGGTAACCGAAGTCCGCGAGCTGGGCGTCAGCCTGCGTAATATGCAGCGCGGGCTGCAAAAACTGGTCAGTGAGGTGCGTGATGCGTCTGCGCACATCATGCTGAATATCGATCAGATGGCGAAAGGTAATGAGCAATTATCGGCACAGGCGGCGATTCAGAGCACAGAGCTGAAAGCCGCCACCGAGCACATCACGCATCTTAATGAACGGGTGAAAGAAAACGCCCTCCATGCGCAGCAGGCCAGCAAACGGGCCGAGCAGGCGAAAGGCGTGGCGACACGCGGCGGTGAAGTGATGGGGCAGGTGGACACCGCGATGAAAGAGATCGTCAGCCAGTCGTCAGAAATGAGCAGCATCGTTTCGATGATCGACAGCGTGGCGTTCCAGACCAACATTCTGGCGCTGAATGCCGCCATTGAAGCGGCGCATGCCGGGCAGCACGGACGCGGGTTTGCGGTGGTGGCGAAAGAAATCGGTCTGCTGGCGCAAAAGAGCAGCCATTCGACGCGCGGTATCCATCAGCTGATTGACGGATCCGTGCAGCAAATCGGTCGCGGCTCCGCATCGGTCAATGTGTTGAGCCAGAGTCTGGAAGAGATCATTCATATCTTCAACGGCCTCAGCGCGCTGGTGAAGGAGATTTCAGAAGCGACGCAGTATCAGGGGCAAAGTGTTCACGATGTCTCCGAACGCATCACCGCGCTCAAGCAGGTGACCCTGCAAAATGGCAAACTGGCCGATCATGCCGCGGCGTCATCCCGGCAGTTACTGGATCAGTCGCAGCGGCTGGAAAAAGCCGTGGCGCGGTTTGCCCTGACAGCGGCCTGAGGCTTGACAGGCACGCTGCCGCCGGACAAATTGTGACATCACCTCAGTCATCTGGAAGATTTTGAATGGTCATCAACGGGCTGGAAATTTGTTCGCTGGCAGAAAATACGGGACATATCCCGGCAATTTCGCAACTTCTTCATGAAGAATGGTCGGCGTTTGAAAACTGGGCGGAACCGGCGCGGATCAGTCAGCGCTTACAGACGCGTATCAGCGCCGGTCACCATGAGTTCACCCTGGTGGCGCTGGCGGATGAACAGGGGATTGCGGGCACCGCCAGTGTGATCCGTTATGAACTGGCCGATCGTGCGGAACGGGAATACTGGCTGGGTGAAGTCTTTACCTGTGCGCCTGTGCGCGGAAAAGGCATCGGCAGCGCGCTGGTGCGGGCCTGTGTGAAAAAAGCCCGCGCCGCAGGCATTGACGCGCTGTGGCTGTACACGCCGGATCAGCAGGCATTGTATGCCCGTCTGGGCTGGCAGGAAGCTGAACAACGCGAGCTGGCGGGGGAGCAGGTCACGGTGATGATGCTGCCGCTGTGACCGGTTTTACTTTTTATGCCAGACCAGCATGCTGCCTTCACTGTGTCCGGTCACCGGATCGGTGGCAGGCAGCGGCACGTCCTTCACCGCTTTGGTCCGTGCCGCCAGTTGCGGCAGCTCGTCGTGGCATAAATCGGCTTTCATCCCCGGCGGATACGCGCCGACCAGCATAAAATCTTCATCCGCTGAAATCTGCTTATGGCCAATTCCGGCAGGCAGCAGCAATACATCCCCGACGTTTACCTCAATAATCTTGCCGTGTTCACCGCCGAGTTGCAGTTTCGCCGTACCGGCAAACACGCCCAGCGCCTCCGGGGTATTGGAGTGGAAATGGGTGAAGGTATACACCGGATAGCGCCACTGTGGCGGCCAGCCGTTTGAACGGAAAAGGTGTTCGAGGTAACCGGCATTATCGGCGGTATCAGGCGGAATGACGCGGTGATAAATCAGTACCGGCAGGGTGTTATTCGGCACACCGCCGTCAGGTTTGTTAATCAACACTGTATCCATAGCAACCTCTCTGGGCGTCGCGAAGCCTTTCCGGGGGAGTGGCATCAGGGCAAAAACACCCAGCAAAGTAACGAACCGGCGTCGATCCAAATGCATCAGGAATGGCTCCTTGTCGCGCAATCAATGGCTTACCTCTTTCATGTATAGATCAAAAAGCGCTGAATATCCTCTTTTCACTCACAGAAAAAATGTCCGTCAGGCCGCGCTAAAAAGGTTATTTCCGGTTATCAGAAAAAACTTAAAATCTGTAGCAATCAACAAATAGAAGTCATATCGGCTGGCAAAATCCCTTATGTCCTCTATGCTTAACAAGACAAAAATACTCAGGAGGAGAAGTTATGAATAAGAAAATGTTACTTGTGGTTGCTACAGCAGTTTCGGTACTGGCAGGGTGTCAGACTTACGACCGTGCAGCGAGTTACGTGAAAGAGCCGGTTGTCAGCGACGTGAAAGTCGGGATGACGAAATCGCAGGTTCGTGCCATTGCAGGGCCGCCGTCAACGGAAGCGACTCTGGTTCATGCGAAAGGGACTTGTCAGACTTATGCGGTCGCGCCGCGTGATGGTAAAGCACAGACTTACTTCGTCAGCTTTAACGACACCGGTCATGTCATGAATAAAGGCTATCAGTCTTGTTCAGACTACGACAAAGACCCGCAAGCCGGTCAGTAATACCGTAATGATTTAGCTCCTCCCCCTGCGAAGGGTGGGGAGCTATAATTTTATGCCTTCTGCGTCACAATCCTCACACCGACTTTACTGACCCGATTCCCGTCCATTTCCGCAATTGTCCACGTCAGTCCGTCCCATTCGATATGGTCACCGATAACCGGTTCGCCACCGAGCAGTTTGATCACGAAATGCCCCAGGGTTTGCGACTGATCGACCGTCTCTTCCAGATTCAGACCATACAGTTGTGAAATCGCATCCAGCGGCGCATCGGCCTGCAAAATAAAGTCACCGAAGAAGCGGTCATCCAGCACCACTTTATTGCTGTCGCTGAACAGTTTGCCCAGTTCCGGTAAATCTTTTTCCTGGCCGATCACACACAGAATATCGCCTTCCTTCAGCCGCGTACTGCCGGTCGGATGCAGCATCTCTTTGCCCCGGAATAACGCCGCGATGCGTGTTGCCTGCGGCATTTGCAGATCACGCAGTGCAGCACCGACGCACCATTTGTCGGAACCCAGCTGATACACAAACTGTTCCCAGTCGTTGTACACATCGATATCCAGCCCGACGCGGGAAATGGGGGTCGGTTGCGGCGGCACCAGCACTTTGGCTTTTTTCGCCGCAAAGCCTAATGACGTGCCCTGAAGAAGCAGGGAAACCAGCACGATAAAGAAGGCGACATTGAAATACAGCGTCGCGTTAGGCAGACCGGCCATCATCGGGAACACCGCCAGAATGATCGGCACCGCGCCGCGCAGACCGACCCACGAGATAAAGAACCGCTCGCGCAGGGTAAAGTTTTTGAACGGGATCAGGCTGACGAACACCGACAGCGGACGCGCCAGCAGGATCATCCACAACGACAGCGCCAGCGCCGCGATGGCAATCGGCAGCAGATCGCTGGGGGTCAGCAGCAAACCGAGCACCAGGAACATGCCGATCTGGCTCAGCCACGCCAGTCCGTCGAAGGTCTGCAAAATGCCGTGGCGGTTGCGGATCGGCATATTGCCGAGCATCAGACCGCACAGATACACCGCCAGAATGCCGCTGCCTTCCAGTGACATGGTCGCCGCATACACCAGCAAACCGCCGCTGAATGCCAGCAGCGGATACAGACCGGCCGCCAGGGTAATTTTGTTGATAAGTTTATGCAGCAGCCATCCGCCGCCGACACCAAACACAATGCCGAGACCAAACTGGCGGACCACATCCACCACAAACATCAGGCTCAGGCCGTGCTGGCCTTTGGAAATCATGTCGATCAGGGTGATGGTCAGGAACACTGCCATCGGGTCGTTGCTGCCGGATTCAATTTCCAGCGTGGCGCTGACACGTTCGTTCAGGCCCTTACCGCCGATCAGGGAGAAGACGGCCGCCGCATCGGTCGAGCCGATAATTGCGCCAATCAGTAAGCCCTGCATCAGGTTGATATTAAACAGCCATGCGGCGGCCAGTCCGGTCAGACCGGCGGTGATCAGCACGCCGACGGTGGCCAGCGACAGGGCAGGCCACAGGGCAACGCGGAAAGATGAAGCGCGGGTCCGCATCCCGCCGTCGAGTAAAATCACCGCCAGCGCCAGGTTACTGACCAGATACGCGGCCGGGTAATTATCGAACGCAATACCGCCAATCCCGTCGACACCGGCCAGCATGCCGATTGCCAGGAAAATGACCAAAATAGGGATGCCAAGCTTAGAAGAGAACGAACTGAGCAAAATGCTCGCCGCAACTAACAGGGCGCCAATAAAGAAAAGTGTATTAATCGTGCTGGCGTCCAAGAGTGTTCTCCTTGTAAAGCATGAATGGCGAGGGGGCGGGCGGTGTCGTCATCAGTGACAATGCCTTTAATTTATCAGGAAAATGAGCGCGTTGCTGAGGTCATTTAGGATTTTTATTAGTTGCACTTAAGAATTAAAAACTATGCTTAGAGATGAACAATGTCTTTGTGCAGTTGATCAAAAAGGAAACCACAATGAGTGAATTTACCGGTGTACACCGTGAGGTGATGAAAGACGGGGCGATCAAACATGTGCTGATCCGCGATGCGGCAGGCAATGAACAGTCGATTGCCGCAAAAGATTACATTTCGCAAGGGATCGAGCCAGATCTGAATGAGTTGCCCGAAGTCGGCACTGACAGCGAATTTCCGGTGGCGGGAAAAGCCTGACAAATCGTTATTCCCCGCAGAATACCTGCGGGGAACAACCGTCAGACGCCCAGCCGGTCGCGCAGGGAATAATACGCCGCGCCGAGCATGGTAAACGGCACCTGGAAGTTGCGGCCACCGAAGAACGGCATGTGCGGCAGCCGGGCAAAGGCATCGAAACGTTCGGCATCGCCGCGCAGCATTTCAGTGATCAGCTTGCCGGCCAGATGCGTCAGCGTCACGCCGTGTCCGCTGTCACCCTGCATGTAATAGACGTTATTTTCCAGCCGGCCAAACTGCGGCAGGCGCGATAACGTCAGCAGGAAATTGCCGCCCCAGCGGTAATCAATCTTCACGCCTTTCAGCTGCGGGAAGGTGCGGTTGAGTTTAGGCAGGATCACCGAATCGATATTCGGCGGATTTTTGCCGCCGTACGTCACGCCGCCGCCATACAACATGCGGTTATCGGCGGTGAGACGGAAATAATCGAGCAGGTAATTGCAGTCTTCGACGCAGTAATTGTTCGGCAACAGCGAGAGCGCCATGTCATCCGACAGCGGTTCAGTGGCGACAATTTGCGAGCCACACGGCATGCTGAGGCGCGTCAGGCGCGGCGCAAGTTGCTGACTCAGATAGGCGTTACCCGCCAGAATCACATACTTCGCTTTGACCTGACCTTTGGCGGTATGCACCCGTGCCGGTTCGCCGTGTTCGATGCGCGTGGCGGCGGAGCCTTCATAAATCCGCCCGCCGTGACGGCGTACCGCTTCGGCCTCACCCAGCACCAGATTCAGCGGATGAAGGTGACCGCCGTTTTTATCCAGCAGCCCGCCGACATAACGGTCGGTGGCGATTTCGCGGCGGATGGCGCTTTCATCCAGCAGTTTCAGTTCAGTATGACCGTACCGGTTCCACAGCTTTTGCTGATCCCGCAGTTTCGCCAGCTGGCGCGCACTGAGGGCGGCAAAGATGCAACCGGGACGGTAATCGCAGTCGATGGCGTACTGGTCGATACGCTGACGGATAATGTTCGCGCCTTCAAACATCATGCTGCCGAGCATATCGGCGGTCTGACGTCCGTAGCGGTCTTCAATCACATCAATGTCGCGGCTGTAGGAATTGACCACTTGTCCGCCGTTGCGCCCGCTGGCGCCCCAGCCGACGCGGGCGGCTTCGAGCACCACCACGTCATACCCGGCTTCGCAGAGATATAAAGCAGAAGAGATGCCGGTATAACCGGCACCGACAATACAGACATCGCACTCAATATTGTCCGTCAGCTCCGGCCACGGCGCGTGGTCGTTGACGGAACTGGCGTAATAGCTGTCGGTGTGCGGCACACCGGCAGCGCGGGGACTTCCTGTTTGAGCACTCATGGTGACATCCTTCTTTGGGTTCCCGTTGCCACGCCTGGAGCCGATGACAACTAGAAGGTATTAGGGGTATGTGCGCTGACAATCCTGCAAATCCGCGACGAAATATTACTGAAGCTGTGTGGGTTCGCGGTGTTAATGGCATAGCTTTGTCCCGCACGCAGCGGGTAACTCTGACCGTTGACGGTTAAAATGATTTCTCCTTCTAACAGGGTGCCGACTTCCTCGCCCTGATGTTTGATTTTGTCGCCAGTGGTGCTGCCGGGCTGATACGTTTCCAGCAGCATGGCGACGGTATGGTTTGGCGTGCCGTTGTGGACCATCCGCATGGACACGCCACGGCTGCCGATCTCAATCAAATCCGCCGCATTGATCACGATCCGCGGCTCATTACTCTTATTCTCTTCGGCGAAAAATTCCGAAAGTGACAGCCCGTACACCCGCAACAATTTTTGTAGCGTACTGACGGCGGGGCTGACTTTATCCTGTTCAATGGTGCTGATGGCGCTATGTGTCAGGCCAGACAACTCGGCGGCTTTGCGTTGTGACATCCCGAGTTGCTGGCGAATTTCAGAAAGCCGGCGACCAGGCGCCAGACTGACTTCGCTCATCCGTTTATTCCTCTACGGCGCTCCGGACCTGATGGCCGTTGCGACAGGCAGCAATAAAAGCGTTAAACAGCTGACGCGACACGGGGTCTGTCAGGCTGTGCCATTCCGGATGCCACTGCACACCAAGGGCAAACGGATGATTGCGGACACTCACGGCTTCCACCAGATTGTCCGGTGCGCGTGCTTCCACGGTCAGTTCCGGCCCCAGACGGTTGGCTCCCTGACCGTGAAGGGAGTTCACCTGAAACTGCTGATAATCGGGTAATAATTCTGAAAGTAAGCCGCCCGGTTCGATATGCACCGGATGCACCACGTCATATTGATTGTCATGCGGCAGGGTGGTGTCTTCGCGGTGATCCATATAGCCCGGCACCTCCTGCACTTTGCGGTACAAACTGCCACCGGTGGCGACCACCAGTTCCTGCAAACCACGGCAGGCGGCGAAAAGCGGGATTTTCTTATCCAGCGTCGCGCGGATAAGCTGCAAACTCAGGCGGTCGCGGCCGGGATCGGCCAGCGCCTCGACACCTTCTTCACCGTACTGATGTGGCTCAATATTGCTGGGACTGCCGGTGAGGAAGATGCCGTCCAGACCGCGCAGAATCTGGTCTATCGCCCCTTCGCGTGCTGCCAGTTCGTGCGGCAGACAGACGGGAAGGGCATCGGCGTTAAAAATGGCGTCCAGATACTTTTCATGGACCGTGAGGGCAGGGTTTTCATCAACCGTGTTTTCACACATCACTACCCCAATGACCGGTCTGTAAAGGGTCTCTTTCCCCGTGGATGCCGTGGAAGATATATTGCCCATAATACCGCCTCGTTGAGTAGATGAATTGACTGACAGCCCGCGCCTCCCCGCACGTGACCGCTCAGAATATTGACCTTTCATTGACCAATTTAGCAGCGCACTGGTCGCTTTTCAAACGGATATGTTGCGAGAATGTAGGTGTTGCAAATAATTAATGTTAAGGCTAGGGTTAATGATATGGCCGTTATTTTGAGCAATAAACGGCTCGGACATAAGCAGTTTGAGCGTAAAGCGAGAGGATCCCATCACCATGAGAGCACTGCGTTGAACAGAGTAATTACCCGGTAAAGCATGACCGGCTGGCATCATGGTGGTGCCTGATATGCCGGAAACCAGCAAATGGCGGATAACCTATGCAAGCGACTGAACTGATGAACGAAATCAAAAAAGAGATTAGCGAACCCCTCGCTAAGCACGCTGAAGAGCGAAGTAGCGCGTTCCAGGATGAAGTGTCTCAATACCTGGAGCGTCACCCGCTAACCCTTCACGTCGACGTCCTGCTCACCGATCTCAATGGCTCCTTCCGCGGCAAACGCATTCCCGTCTCAGCACTCCGTAAACTCGAAAAAGGCTGTTATTTCCCGGCATCGGTTTTCGCCATGGACATTCTCGGTAATGTCGTGGAAGAAGCCGGATTAGGCCAGGAACTGGGCGAACCCGACCGCACCTGCGTACCGGTCCCCGGCACCTTAACGCCTTCTGCCGCCGACCCCGAACACATCGGCCAGTTGCTACTGACCATGCTTGACGAAGATGGCACTCCCTTTAACGTTGAACCACGCAATGTGCTGAACCATATCTGGCAAACATTGCGCCAGCGGGGCTTATTCCCGGTGGTAGCGGTAGAGCTGGAGTTCTATCTGCTCGACAGGCAGCGGGATGCGGAAGGCTATATCCAGCCGCCGTGTACGCCGGGCACGCAGGAACGCAGCGTGCACACTCAGGTTTACTCGGTGGATAATCTCGATCATTTCGCCGATGTGCTCAGTGACATTGACCGTCTGGCGCACATTCAGGGGCTACCGGCGGATGGCGCGGTGGCGGAATCTTCGCCCGGCCAGTTCGAAATTAACCTGCACCACAGTGAAAATATTCTGCGTGCCTGCGATTACGCCCTGATGCTCAAACGTCTGGTGCGGCTGGTGGCAGAAAATCACGAGATGGACGCCACCTTTATGGCGAAACCTTACGACGAATACGCGGGCAGCGGGATGCACATCCATCTCAGCGTGCTCGACGACAACGGCAAAAATCTCTTTGCCGGTGCCAATGGCGAAGATTCAGAGCTGATGAAACGCTCTCTCGCCGGCATGATTGCGCTGATGCCTGCCTCGATGGCGGTGCTGGCGCCAAACGTCAATGCTTTCCGCCGCTTCCAGCCGGGCATGTATGTGCCGACGCAGGCGTCGTGGGGCCATAATAACCGTACTGTTGCACTGCGTGTGCCGTGCGGCGGGACTGCCGATCACCGTGTGGAATACCGCGTGGCCGGTGCCGATGCCAACCCATATTTAGTGGTCGCCACCGTGCTGGCGGGCATGTTGTATGGTCTGGATAACGACCTGCCGTTGCCGGAACCGGTCACCGGTAACGGTCTGGAACAGGAAGGTATTCCGCTGCCAATCCGCCAGAGCGACGCGCTGTATGATTTTGATGACCAGCCTGCGCTGAAAAAAATCCTCGGCGAGCGTTTCTCGCAGGTTTATCACACCTGTAAATCCGATGAACTGTTGCAGTTTGAGCGAAGGGTGACGGAAACAGAAATAGACTGGATGTTACGTAACGCGTAATACGGTTAACGAATACGCGCATCATGTTCAATGCCGGAAAAGAATTTGTAACTCAACGCCTCTGAATGTTGTCATTCATGCATGATTTGTGCAAAATACGCCGCACTGCAGATAACCGACGCTTAAAGGCGCCGGTTATTTTTTTTGTATATGCAGTACCCAAACTAATTTAACAGAGGCCGGACCCAGATCCGGATAGATAACAAGGTTCGTGTGCGACCCCAAATCAAAAACGGTCGCCACTATGAGGAAATGTAACATGGGGCAATACTTCAAACCTGTACCGGTGCCCGCCGGTGCTTCTTTCAGCTGCGGCCAAATTCGCACAGCCTTCACCTCCGCGTTCAGCGACGTGAAGATCTACCCCCCGTTTACTGGTAATAACTCCCGAAGTTTTCCCTGTACGTTGCGTTCAGAGGCGTTTAAGCGCCCGGTGTCTGCAATTCAGGGAGGGCTGAACCATGTCTGCTAATGCATCTGCCGCTCCGGCCACTCAGCGCGTACAACTGCGTAAAACCCTGACACTGGTTCAGGTGGTGATGATGGGTCTTGCCTATCTGCAACCGATGACTATTTTCGATACGTTCGGCATTGTCTCCGGCCTGACCGATGGTCACGTCGCAACCGCGTACATCTTCGCGCTGATCGCCGTTCTGTTTACCGCCGTGAGCTACGGCAAACTGGTGCAGCGTTTCCCGTCTGCCGGTTCTGCTTATACTTACGCGCAAAAAGCCATCAGCCCGCACGTCGGCTTTATGGTCGGCTGGTCATCACTGCTGGACTACCTGTTCATGCCGATGATCAACATCCTGCTGGCGAAAATCTATCTGGAAGCCATCTTCCCTGGCGTGCCGTCGTGGATATTTGTCGTGGCGCTGGTCGGTATGATGACCGCCTTCAACCTGCGCGGCATCAAGATCGTGGCTAACCTGAACAGCATTATTGTTGTCGTGCAGGTGGCGATCATGGTGGTGTTCCTGGGTCTGTTAGTCCGTGGCGTTTACATGGGCGAGGGCATGGGCACGCTGGCGACCACCAAGCCATTCTTCAGTGAGAATGCGCACGTGGTGCCGATGATCACCGGGGCGACCATTCTGTGCTTCTCGTTCCTGGGCTTCGACGGTATCAGTTCGTTGTCAGAAGAAACGCCAAATGCGGGTAAAGTTATCCCGAAAGCGATTTTCCTGACCGCGCTGATTGGCGGCGTCATCTTCGTCGTGGTGTCTTACTTCCTGCAGTTGTACTTCCCGGATATCTCGCGTTTCAAAGATCCGGACGCTTCTCAGCCTGAAATCATGTTGTACGTGGCCGGTAAGTTCTTCCAGTCCGTCATCCTGTGCTTCAGCTGTGTAACCGTTCTGGCATCCGGCATGGCTGCACATGCGGGTGTTTCCCGTCTGCTGTACGTGATGGGCCGCGACGGCGTATTCCCTGAAAAACTGTTCGGTTATGTGCATCCGAAATGGCGTACCCCGACCTTCAACGTGTTGCTGGTCGGTGTGGTGGCGATGTCTGCGGTGACCTTTGATCTGGTAACCGCGACGGCGCTGATTAACTTCGGCGCGCTGGTGGCGTTCACCTTCGTGAACCTGTCGGTGATTTCACAGTTCTACATTCGTGAAAAACGTAACCGCACGCTGAAAGATCACATCAACTACCTGATCCTGCCGGTGATTGGTGCGCTGACCGTCGGTGCGTTGTGGCTGAACCTGGAATCGAGTTCGATGACTCTGGGCTTAGTCTGGGGCGCGATTGGCCTCGGATATCTGGCGTTCATCACCAATGCGTTTCGTAAGCAGCCTCCGCAAATGAGCGGGGAGATAGCGCCGGAAGCGTGATTTTTGCCCTTCCCGGCGAAGGGGAGGGTTGGGGTGGGGTATTAAAGCGAAATCAACGAGTTGAAGTTTGCTTTGACGAGGTGTTAGCCCTTAAAACCCCCTCCCAACCTCCCCCTTCGCAGGGGGAGGAGCAAACACACGACGGCTTAATCATACCGCTGCGGTTGAGTGAGTTAACTGCTCTGCTCCCTCCCCTGCGAAGGGGAGGAGCAAACACACGACGGCTTAATCATACCGCTATGGTTGAGTGAGTTAACTGCTCTGCTCCCTCCCCTGCGAAGGGGAGGGCTGGGGTGGGGTATTAAAGCGAAATCAACGAGTTGAAGTTTGCTTTGACGAGAGGTTAGCCCTTTATACACCGCTCGCAGCCTTTCCCCTTCGCAGGGGGAGGAGCATCACCGGTTAACCCACCAGTTTCTTCCCATATTCAAACAGCGCCTTGAGAAGCGCCATCTTCTCAACATCCCCCTCATGCAAGTTATAGAGCGATTCAAGCTCTAAAATGTACGCCTGCACACGTTCGTCCGTCAGTTTCTCCTGCCGGTGCAACATCCAGCGCTTCTGCTCGGCATCGGTCAGCGTGGCGGGGTAGTTGCGCGCGCGGAAGCGGAACAACAACGGCTCGATGCGGGAATCATTAAAAGTCAGATCCAGTGCGGGCAGATTTTCCGGACGGGTTTCCAGAATAATGCGCATTGCGGCGCGATCGGCATCGCTGAAGAAACCGTCGTAAAGGCGGGCATCCACGTCATCGGAAGGTGTAAACGGCTCAGCCTCGGCGAACATGGTGACCACTTTCTCGCGCACCTGCGGGTTCTGCCGCAGTAACTGCAAATTCTCGAGACAACGCTGACGGTCAATCCCCAGCCGTTCGGCATTTTCTGGTAACAGCGTTTTGGCCGGTGCCAGCACCGGACATTTATTGATATGCACCAGCTTGACCGGCAGCGGAGACTGACCCGCCTGCAACGCATCGCGGCGGCTGTACAGACGTTCACGCATCTCATCAGGATCGAGATCTAATAACGTCGACATATCACCGGCGAGATCGCACATGATCACGGCGTTCTTATTTTCAGGATGCCAGGCCAGCGGCGCGACCCAGGCGGTATTACCGCGTGCTGCGCCAAACATACCGGAAACATGCACCAGCGGCGCCATCGCAGGGATGTCGATCAGGGTATTGAGTTTATGTTTGCTGCGGTGTTCAAGCAGAAAACTGAACAGACGCGGCTGCGCCTGCTTCACAAGTTTCGCCATCGCGATAGTCGCGTAAACGTCGGCCATCGCATCATGGGCATTTTCATGCTCGATGCCGTTGGCCCTGGTCAGATGCTCAAGGCGGAAACTCGGGAATCCGTCATCGTTTTCCGGCCAGTTGATCCCTTCCGGACGCAGCGCATAACAGGCGCGCATCACATCAAGCAGATCCCAGCGGGAGTTACCGTTCTGCCAGCTGTAGGCATACGGGTCGTAAAAGTTGCGATACAGGATATTGCGGCTGACTTCATCGTCGAAACGGATATTGTTATAACCGACAATGCAGGTGCCCGGTACGCTGAATGCCTTGTGGATTTGCGCGGTAAATTCCGCTTCGATCACGCCGCGTTCCAGCGAGATCTGCGGTGTAATACCGGTGATCATCACCGCTTCCGGTTCCGGCAGGTAATCGTCAGAAGGGCGGCAATAAATGACCAACGGTTCTTCGATGATGTTGAAGTCTTCGTCAGTTCTCACCCCGGCAAACTGCGCCGGACGGTCCAGCGCCGGATTCTTACCGAAGGTCTCGTAATCGTGGAAGTAGAACGTTTTTTGCGGCTTGTCTGACATGGCGTTTGGGGGCCTGTATTTGTAAGGGTTGTCTGTTCAAAACCATGTGTGAACAATCTTAATGAGTCTGTAAATGCTCGTTCCGGGTCAAAAGTATCGAATGAAGTTTACACAATTCAACTGTTCGCAAAGGTACATTGGATACAACGTCATTTTCACAGTGTCGGGAATATTATCACGCCTCTTCGCGACACTAAACCAGGTTCCCTTTGAGGAAAGTCGCATTTTGGGAGTCACAGCTTTCTGGGGGTGATGGGATTTGGTGTAAGATTATAACGAGTGCCGCCCGCACTCCACGCTGAATTATCAGACGCCGTCTGAATTGGCGGCGGGCTGGAGAAAGGGTAATTCTGATAGTGAAGGATCCGACATTACTAACTGAGCGTTGTATCTAATCCTGGGGCAGGTCAGAGCCTGTTGGGTGCCACAGCGGTTAACGTTTCAAGCAGCGTAGGCACTCTTACCGGGATCTTATTAATTAAGGGGTGAGAAAGAGGCCACTAGAGGGGCCTCTTTTCTTAGAACTTGACGTCGAACCTCTTGTTTATTTCTTTGTCTGGCTGGATTTTAATACTAATATTATTATCGATAACCCCGTTTGACTTCAGAGTCCATGATATTTCGCGTCCGCGTGTTACAGGAATCGGCCAATTATCAGAATCCTTGCTAAACGGGACATATAATATCATCTCTCTTTTATGCGATGACACCGCAGACTTAACCTGGTCAATCATGTTCTGCGTAACCGCATTGGCTTTATTGTATGTAAGTCCATTATTTTGCGGCTCTTTCAATGAGTTTTTTTGGTTTGTGCATACATTAAGAAGAATCAACAAGACAATAGGTGCCAAATAATTTGCACATTTTGATTTTAGTAATGATGAAAGTCCAAATGACGAGATTACTATCATATACATAATAACTCCCCACATCACGACTGGCTTGCTAATATATCTTGGGCTTGACTTGGCGCTTATCAAAATTAACGCCGTGAAAATAACGACCATAGATATTACAGAGATAGCTAACGTTGCATTGCTAATTATTCTGTATTTTCCTTTTGTTATACATCCATAAATACACGTCATAAAACATAAAATAAAAACAAAAATGAAAGCGCCGCTCATCTGTGATAGTAAGTCTAGTGCATTGTGAATCGCTCCAGAGATATCAAGCGATGACTTCTCCATTCGCTCAGCTCTCCCTCCATTAGCTTCGAATATAGTAGACACAAACCACATCACTAGAACAAGTATGTGCAGAGGGTATTTAGTTATGGTGCCAGCAATCTTGAATTTTGACTGGATTAACTCAACAAGAATAACTGACCCGCATGTGACTGCCAGAATAATGCTGGAAAAAATGTTGGAAAAAATTGATAAATAAATAGACAGTACGATGAAACCTGAAAGTACCGGATATGTGCTAAGAAGTGCTTTTATTTCATGGCCTTTGCGAAGGAAGTAAAGTGTAACTGAGCCGTTAATCAAAGCAGGGAGTAAGTAATGATAATAACATGTTAAATTTTGCTCCCAAAGCATATAGGTGCTCTTATTGTCATTAAGCGTCCTAAATAATCCAAACAGGCACAGGTAATGGAATGCAGCAATAACAAGACCTGCATACTGAGAGCAATGCATTCTCTCAATGGCAAAGAGATAAAACTGTCTGAGATAAACCACGACAAGAACCGCTATCAGTGCAGCTGTAAAAAATGTAGTAGACTGAAGGAATGTCAGGCCAAGAGGCATCAGCATAAAAGATGCCACGTTAATAAGAAGAGGGAATGACACCTCCGGAACGACTTTTATCGGATTGAAACCATGCCATTCAGGCCATGCTTCTCGCCCAAAAGAAAGGTTAAACCACTCATCACCTGTGAAAATTGTTGTCGGATGAATGAACCCAAAAAACACGAATACAGACAGCAACACAAAAATATAGAATGAGCACTCTATCTTACTACCTATAAATCCCTTCACCTTTATCATTACATCCTCCCAAATTATTTTTTCAAAACATATCGAGGTCGTTTTTTGACCTCGATATAAATCCTTCCAATATACTCACCTAGAACACCAATGCCGATCAGCTGAACACCGCCTAAGAAGAGTATTGATACCAGCATGGAAGGATATCCTCGCACCGGATTTCCAAATGCAAGGGTGTCTAAAATCATCCACGCACCATATACGAACGCCATTCCAGCCACGAATAAGCCTATATAGGTCCACATACGCAATGGGAACGTCGAGAAGCTCGTAATCCCTTCAAGCGCTAAATTCCAGAGCTTCCAGCCATTGAACTTGGTATTTCCTGCAACGCGCTCAGCCCTGGCATACTCAACCACATCTGTACGCCCACCAACCCAACTCAGCACGCCCTTCATGAAAAGGTTTCGCTCAGGCAGCAGTTTGATGTTTTCCACGACATCGCGAGACATCAGACGGAAATCACCAACGTTTTCTTCAATTTTTGGATTGCTGATTTTGTTATGCAACTTATAGAACCACTCAGCAGTCTTGCGCTTAAGCCTGCCATCAGCTGAGCGGTCTATCCGCTTTGCCAAGACCATTTCTCCACCGGATTTCCATTTCTCTATTAAATGAGGGATGACTTCAATCGGGTCTTGAAGGTCAACGTCAATCGGGATTACAGCTTCACCGGTAGCGTGGTCTAGTCCGGCGAACAGCGCAGGCTCTTTTCCAAAGTTTCTGGTGAATGACAGAGGCACAACAAGCGGATCAGCAATCGCAAGCGCATTTATAATTGATTCTGTCGCGTCTTTACTGCCGTCATTAATGAATAATATTTCAACCTCATGTAGCCGAAGCCCTTCAAATTCCCGGACGGCTTTATAGAAGATTGGAATTGCTTCCTCTTCATTAAATACCGGCACGACCAGAGAGATTTTCATTTTTTAATCCCTAAAGACAATGAATTTCGAATAGATAAAACCGCAAACAAGGCTTATAGCTGAGAAGGCGATTAAGGTGATGATAGGCGCCATGTCCGACTTATCTGCTGCCCAACCAACCAATGCACTTAATGATCCCATAAAGGCCACATACAGAATATATTTCGTCGTTGTGGTTGATGCCTTGAAGGTGAATTTTGCGTTTGCGTAAAAACTAAAACTTACTGCAAGCGCGAAACCAGCGAAGTTTGCCAGAGCTTGAGTTGAGCTAAAGACGTAAATGCAAATGGCAAACACCACCCAATGAATGAGCGTGTTCAGGATGCCTATTGATGTATATTTGGCGAATAGATTTAACATTTAGAAATCAGTGTATTCGGAAAAGTCTGAAGTTTAGCACCAGATTGGAGCTTGATCGACCCTTATAATTGGCGGTGCTCTATTTATAACCAGTTTTCATGAGGTGGCTATGGGGGGAAAGGATTTGGGTTTTGATGTTGTGTATCGAAGTAAAACTAGCAACCGCATTGATCCGGGCAAGTACGTGTTCTTCCAGCGTTTCAAGGGGCATGGTGGAGGATACTGGCTTGGTTAGGCTTATGATGAATGGTTCGGCTTTGTGATTGAGCGGGCAGTGTCGATTCGGGAGGGAACGGAGTTGCTTCAGACAATTGGGGGGCAGCAGAAAGACATTGTGAGGTTAGATGATAGCCTGGATAGCTTCATGCTGATGAGTGAGTGAAAAATGGTAGTGAGTACACAATTTCGTACATATAGCGATGTGTCGGTAAGTATGATGTAGTTAAATCATCAAGTTACTGCCTAATGTATGTAATCCTGAAAGTAGAACGTCTTTTGCGGCTTGTCTGACATGGCGTTTAGGGGCCTGTATTTGTAAGGGTTGTCTGTTCAAAACCATGTGTGAACAATTTTAATTAGTCTGTAAATGCTCGCTCCCGAGCAAAGGGAACGAATAAAATTCACACAATTCAACTATTCGTAAAGGTACATATTTGTGACGGATATATATTGACTCACCCGGTGTGCTGAATGATATTTTATGGCGCTAATTGAATGAGGGATTTAACTTCGAGTAGTTTAATGGAATTATTGGCTGTTTTTATTTTATCTGCTTGTTGCTATCTTAAATGTATCACTTACCTGGAATGCATGACTTTACTTATATCAGTTGATTCTCAGGAACTTTGTTAGTTAGGCTTAAGTGAAAATTTTGTTATTGGAGCCATACTATATTGAAAGTATGGTAAAAAATTTGTAATATCATAACTTAAATCCTCTATTGAGTGCTTACAAAATGCGCAATAATGCATTGGATGCAGTAAAACTTTTGGCCTGCTTCTTCATTATGGTTGTTCATGTGGGGAACTATAATGAATTACCTGCTCTATATGGTGATCTTTTCAGGGTTTCGTCAAGATGGGCGCTGCCATTTTTCTTTCTTTCTTCGGGTTACCTGATGGGGATGGCAAAAGAGCTAGATGTTGGGAGGAAATTGAACAGATTAGTCTCGATCCTTTTTTATTCATCAATTATCTACATACCCATTATATATCGCGCTGTGGGTGGCAATATTGAAAAACTTATAGGTAAAGTGATTTCTGCTGACACTTTACATGGAGGAACATTTTTCCATTTGTGGTTTATCAGCGCGTTAATCCTGGGAGTTGTTCTAACGAATTATATGTTGAAAAACGTCAGTCTCAGATGGTCTTTATTTATTGCTTTCCTTATCATTATAGGATGCTGGTATGGAGATTTAATAAAGTCATTAGGCTATAAAATATATATATTCTACCCGCTTCGCACTTTGATTGCCTTCTCATTAGTATATTTAGGCTTTATCCTGGCAAAGACTAATGCACTGAGTATGATAAAAAATAGTATATCTGTCTTTGTTATTATTTTAGGCATAATGGCAATGATAACTGAAGTTTATCTGATGCACCGTTTTTATGGCGCCGATATGAATGAGAGACAATTTCCTCTTATGTGCGTGCCCGTATCCGTCTTTTTGTTAGCTTTAAGTGTGAATATAAATATAAAAGATAATTTAATATCTCGCCTTGGCAAGGATTTCTCACTCGGCGTTTATCTGATACATCCGTTCTTGCTTTATATCGCTGTACATGATGTGGGGTATTTCATCGCACAAAATTCATCTGTGAAGTTGGTATCATGCTTTGTGATCTCAATTTTTATTCTTATCTTTGCCAAAAGATACGTCCCCTTAGTATATAGAAAAATTAATGGAATAGGTGTTCATTAATTGACAACTCTCCTGCTTTAATGCTTGGAGCAGGAGAGTTGTTAAAAACGGGAAGCTGGAACAACATCCATTATAAATTCTATGGATACATCATCTGCGTAGGGTTTGCAATATCTCCCCAACAAACCACTCTGATCCCTCATTTGATAAATGGGCACTATCCCATTGTATTGGGTAAGCTTTTTGTTTGATTACGGTTGCCTTGCATGATAATTCAGTACACATCATATCTAGTGGGGATATATATGTAACGTTTGGATATTTAAGTGCCATTTTTCGTAACAGCTTATCATTTTTTACTACATTGTAATGGTCATCAAAATATTTCCGAGATACTTCTCCTGTTTGTGTCAGACCAAATTTTTCAACAATATTTGGTAAAGTATCCTGCCAGAACGGAAATGGTCCTATGACGTATATGTTTTTTATATTATTTTCTAAAGATGTGGGGCATTTTCTGGGCTCAATACTAAAACCGCTAAGCAGTGCATCTATGATGATTATGTT
>NZ_SJOJ01000013.1 GCF_004330295.1 Rahnella victoriana | reverse complement strand
GGGTTGGGGTGGGGTATTAAAGATAAATCATAGGGTTAAAGCGTGGTTTGACCGCTGTTTTTGTTTTTAAAACCCCCTCCCAGCCTCCCCCTTCGCAGGGGGAGGAGCAGAACCAGCGCGTTTTTAATCACGTTTGTTGAGTAAGAATTCGGTCAGCTCCCCCCCTTCGCAGCAGAAGCAGAACCAGCGCGTTTTTATCCCCGGTCTGGCATAAACTCCATCGGGATGATCGCCCCGCGATGCTGAATCACGGTACTGGCGGTCTCATGCCCGCGCACCGCCGCTTCCACCGCGCTGCCGCCGGTGAGTCTTACCGCCAGATACCCGGCACTGAACGAATCCCCGGCCGCTGTGGTATCGATGACTTTCTCTTTCGGCAGTTTTACGGCAGGTACATCATGTAGCTCGCCTTCGGCGCTGGAGACGATGCAGCTGTCGGCGCCGCGTTTGACCACGACTTCACTGACACCCAGCGCATGCGTGCGCGCAATCACTTCATCGTAAGGCTTCTGGCCCCACAGCATGTCTTCATCGTCAAGGGTCAGGAAGGCGATATCGGTGCAGGAAAGCATGGCGTTATACGCAGCCTGGGTTTGCTCTTTGCTGGCCCACAGGCGCGGACGGTAATTGTTGTCGAAAATCACTTTGCCACCGCGTGAACGGCAGGCTTTCAGCAGGGTCATCAGACGGTCACGGCTTTCGTCGTTGAGGATCGCCAGACTGATGCCGCTCAGGTACAGATAATCAAACTCTGCCAGTTTCTGGCAAATCTCTTCCGATTGCGGGCTGTCGAGCCAGTAACGCGCAGCGGCGTCGTTGCGCCAGTAGTAGAAGGTGCGCTCGCCGGTGCTGTCGGTTTCAATCACATACAGACCCGGCAGTTTGTTATCCAGACGCTGGGTGAGATCCGTGTTCACGCCTTCCTGCTGCCAGGCCTGCAACATTTCATTGCTGAAACTGTCGGTGCCGAGCGCGGTCACGTAATGCACGTTCAGCGCATCAGGGGAAACCTGGCGGGAAATATAAACAGACGTGTTCAGCGTGTCGCCACCAAAACCCCGGTGAAGCGCATCGCCTTTCTGAGATAATTCGATCATGCATTCGCCGATAACGGCAATGTTTTTGCGGGTCATTGTACCTGGCCTATGTCTGAAGCATTAAAACGAAAGGAAAGAAAAGACCGTCATTATTGCGCTCTAGTCTCTTCATAAGAATGCGGTCAGTCAAATAAATTAAAACGAGGTTTTATTTTTTTAGGCAGGAGGCAAAAAAACGAAGCAAAAAAGCAGGAAAAAGTGGAAGTGGCAGCACTTCCACCTGAGGGCGTTACTTGCTTTCCTGTCGCAACTCGGTCACCGGACGGCCACCCAGACCCCAGTTATCGGTATCGATCTCATCAATGATCACCGTCGTGGTGGCCGGATTTTTACCCAGCGTATCCACCAGTAACTGCGTCACACCGGCAATCAGGGCTTTTTTCTGTTCTGCCGTCGCGCCGTCGCGGGTAATTTTGATATTAACGTAAGGCATTTTTTTCTCCGGGTTGTGAATGGGCGGTCAATGACATGTTTCAGTGCCTCCAATGTAGAGCCTGCGGAAAAGAACTTCCAGCGCGGTTTTTTGGTTTTTTATGCGCACAGATTGCAGGGAAATGCGGAGTGATTAAAGTTTCCCCGCGCAGCGCCGATAGATAACTCTACTAAAGAAAGCCAGGAAATCGGGCTACTTTGCCTCCATGAAACACGGTGTTTCCTGAAACACAGGCTGTTGACATGAATCTCATTGTAGTCACGCAACACATGTTGCCGCATGTCCCTGATAATCTGATTCTTATTCATGACGGCAGAAAAATATGATCACGAAGATGATGTTAGGGCTGATTACGCCTTCTTTTACCGCCATAGAGCGCGTAAAAGCACAATCTTACTGGCGTCAGTGTCAGAGAGTGTACCGTTTTCAGCCCATTTATCGCACCACAGGAAAGCTGTTGGGAATTGAATTACTGACCGGGGTTTTCCATCCTGCGAACCCGCATAAATTCATTTCGCCGGAAGCGTATTTTGTCGCGATTGCGGTGGGTAAACGCCTGCAAATCGTGCAGGAGCAACTCGACCTGTTGCAACGCTGGCAGACGATGTTTATCGAACATGAATTACTGGCGTCGATTAACGTCGATGGTCAGGTGCTGGAAATGCTGCAATCTGATTCGGCGCTGCGGGCGCAAATCAGCGCCATGCCGTACGTCCGTTTCGAACTGGTCGAAAGCGCCGAACATGCGCTGAGCATTCCGCTGTCGCAAATCGAGCAATCCGACCGGTTATGGCTGGATGACTTCGGGCAGGGCATCGCCAACTTCTCCTCCTTCACGACCTGGCATTATGAATACATCAAAATCGCCCGCGACCTGTTTATCCTGCTGGGGCAGAGCGAAGAAGGCTCACGGCTGTTTTATACGCTGGTGACGCTGATGAACCGCTACAGTAAAGGCGTGATCATCGAAGGGGTCGAGACTGCCGCAGAATGGGCGATGGTCTGTAATTCCGATGCGCTGGCCGCACAGGGATATTATCTGGCACGCCCGACGATTTTCGATAATCTGGACAACCTGCCGATACATTTCAAAGGATAATGGATCACACCTGACCCGCTAAGGCTAAGTCTCAAAGTGTCTGGTGAGTTGCTGTGGTGTGATGCATTTCCAATGCCTTGATTTCACGTCTCTTTCCTTTTCTTCCCCCTGCGTTTTTTTCCCCCGCGTTTATGCCGTTTCCGGCAAGCTGCGATGAATTCTACTATGGTTAAACTCTGGGATTCGTTAACTGTCTGAAAGGAACAGATTTATGACGCGCACAGGTAAAGTGATTTCCTGGGTTGTGGGTGTGATTATCATTCTGTTGATTGCTATCGTGATTTTCATCGCGATGTTCGACTGGAACCGGCTCAAACCCACCATCAATCAAAAAGTCAGTACAGAACTTAACCGCACTTTCGCCATCCGTGGCGATCTGGGCGTCGACTGGTCGCGTCATAAAGATGAAGCGGGCTGGCGTGCGTGGGTGCCCTGGCCGCACATTCATGCGGAAGATATCGTGCTCGGCAACCCATCCGATGTACAGACCGGCGAAAAAGACGCGCAGATGGTGAAACTCGCCCGCGTCGATGCCAGCATTGCGCCGCTGGCGTTATTGCATAAAGAAGTGCTGATCCCCACGATCTGGCTGAAACAGCCGGATGCCTCGCTGCTGCGTCTGGATAATGGCAAAAACAACTGGACGTTCAACCTCGCCAACAGCGAGAAGAAAGACCCGGCGCAACCGCCGTCTGCCTGGTCATTTACCCTCAATGACATCGTATTTGACCGCGGTCAGATCGATTACAAAGATGCCCAACTGAAAGCCGATTTCCGCGCGGTGATTGATCCGCTGGGCAAACCGCTGCCGTTTACCGAAGTGGTGGGTGATAAGAGCGATGCACCGAAATCCAAAACCCCGCCTTACATGTTTGGCTGGAAAGTGGACGGAAAATACAACGGCGAATCCCTCTCCGGCAGCGGTAAAATCGGCGGCATGCTGGCGCTGAAAGATCCCGATGCGCTGTTCCCGTTACAGGCGGATGTGCGCTCCGGCAACACGCGGGTGGCCGTGGCGGGGACCTTGCAGGATGCGATGAATCTCGGCGGTCTGGATTTACGTCTCAAATTCTCCGGCCAGACGTTGTCCGATTTGTACGGTCTGACCGGTGTGTTGTTACCGCAAACCCCGCCGTATTCCACCGACGGCCATTTATCGGCGACATTACACGGCAAAAACGGCGCGGTTTACCGTTATCAGAACTTCAACGGCGAAATTGGCGACAGCGATATTCACGGTTCACTGACCTATCAGGCCAGTAAACCGCGGCCTAAACTGAGCGGCGAAGTGGTTTCCAAACAGCTGCGCTTTGCCGATCTGGCGCCGCTGATTGGTGCCGATTCCAACAAGGATAAAGCCAAACGCGGCGAAACGACCCGCCAGCCTTCCGACAAAGTGCTGCCGGTCGAGAAGTTCGATACCAAAAGCTGGCGCGTGATGGATGCCGATGTGAAGTTCAGCGCCAAACGCATTGAGCACGGCAAATCCCTGCCGCTGAGCGATCTGAGTACTCATCTGAAACTCAACGATGGCGAAATCCTGCTCGACCCGCTGCGTTTCGGTGTGGCGGGCGGTAACCTCAATTCCACCATCCGGCTGGAAGGCGACAAATCACCGATGCAGGCGCGTGCGGACATTCATGCACGTAAGCTGAAACTGAAACAGTTGCTGCCAAGCGTGCAGTCGATGGAGCGCAGTCTGGGTGACCTGAACGGTGACGCAACCCTGACCGGCACCGGGAACTCTGTCGCCGCGCTGCTGGGTACCAGTAACGGCGACATGAAAATCCTGATTAACGATGGCGTGATCAGCCGTGGCCTGATGGAACTGGCCGGTCTGAATGTCGGTAACTATGTGGTGAGTAAACTGTTTGGTGATGACGAAGTAGCGATTAACTGCGCCGCCGCCAACGTTAATGTCAGGAACGGGCTGGTGACGCCACGTCTGTTTGTGTTCGATACCGAGAATGCGGTGATCAACATTACCGGCAACACCAACATGGCGACCGAACGGCTGGATCTGTCGATCAATCCGGAAAGTAAGGGTGTACGTATCCTGACCTTACGTTCACCGCTGTATGTGCGCGGGACGTACAAAAATCCGGACGCGGGTGTTAAACCGGGGCCGTTGATCGCCCGTGGTGCGGCAGCCGTCGCGCTGGGTGCCGTCGTCGCTCCGGCCGCTGCCCTGCTGGCGCTGATTTCCCCAAGCGACAATGAAGAAAACCAGTGCGGCCCGATATTGCAGCAGATGAAAGAGAAGTAAGCTCCTCCCCCTCGTGAGAGGGGAAGGCGCTGGCATTAATCACCTTCGGGTATCTGTATTACTGAGGCACCGGATCCAGTACCGCACAATTGTGGTCCTGGATCTCTTCCGTGGAGGCGTTATTGAGTTTCAGCAGGTCACGTTCGCTGGCGAGCAGCAGGAAGTCGCCGCCCGGCAGGGTGACCATCGCCATACCGAAATGGCCCATCTTCTTCTCCGCTTCCGGGACGCCTTCTGCCAAAAGCCGGAACGCGCCTTTCTCATTCAGCTCGGCTGAGGTCACTTTGCGCGCCAGATAAGTGTGCCCGAGCAATTTATCCGGCAGTGCCTGCCAGTTATACCCCATCTGCCCGCCATCCCTGCTCAGCGTGGTTTTCACCTGCGGCAAAAGACAGGAAATATGGATATGCAGCTGATTCTGCGAGCGGCCGTATTGTGAGTTGATCGCCAGCGAAACATTGGCGTCATCAATCGGTTTGCCGTATTTATCCGCCATAAAATGCCGCGCATTCCATGCCTGACTGAAAAAGTTCGGTGTGGCCGGTTCCAGCAGGGCGGGGCTTTCCATACCGGTGATGCGCGCGGTGGGCATCAGCAAATATTGCAGCGGGCCGTTCAGGTCTTTCAGCACCACAAATCCATGTTGTTCATCCACCTGCACACAAGGATCGGGTTTGCCCGTGCTTTGCTGATTCGGCACGCATTTCTTACTGACGATGTTCCACAGGGCGTTCGGATTGGAGGTGTGAGGCCAGAAATACCAGAGGGCCGCAGCAATGACGATAAGCAGGAGCAGGAAAGGCAGGATAAATCGACGCAAGCGCATAAGAAACCTTCGCTGAAGGCACCGTGCCGGGCGCAAACCGGGCACGGTGTCCGGGTCAGTTACAGTGACTGATGGGCGGTTTCTTTCGACAGTAACAACGCGATCAGCGTCAGCGTTGCCATTGAGGCAAGATAAACGCCCACATAGAACAACCCGTAATGGGTTGCCAGCCAGGTGGCGATGTACGGCGCGACGGATGCGCCCAGTATCGAAGACACATTATAGGAGAAGGATGCGCCGGTATAGCGAACTTCTGTCGGGAACAGTTCCGGCAGCAGCGCGCCCATCGGGCCGAAGGTCAGCCCCATCACCATAAAGCCACACAGCAGGAACACCATCACCAGCGCCTGTGAACCGGCCCCCAGAATAGTCGGGAAGCACAGCGCGAAGACGATCATCAGCAGCGTAATGCAAATCATGGTTTTGCGACGGCCAAACTTATCCGCCAGCTGACCGGCAACCGGCACCATCACGCCGAAACCGATCACACCAATCATCAGCATCAGCAGGAATTCGTTACGCGGAATGCCCAGACCCACCGGTTTCGCCGCCGTGCCGTAACCCAGTGAATACACGGTCATGATGTAGAACAGCGTGTAAGTCGCGACCATGATGAAGGTGCCAAGGAGTGTGGCTTTTTTGTATTTGGTGAACAGCGTGCCGATCGGCACTTTGACCTGTTTGCCCGCTTTGGCGATTTTGGCGAACACCGGCGTTTCGTGCAGGGAAACACGCACATACAGACCGACGATGACCAGCACCGCAGAAAGCAGGAACGGCACACGCCAGCCCCAGGAAATGAACTGTTCGTCCGTCAGCAGCCACGACAGCAGCAGGAACATGCCGTTGGCGAAGAAGAAGCCAATCGGTGCGCCAAGCTGCGGGAAAGAACCGTACAGGGCACGTTTCTTCGCCGGGGCATTCTCAGTGGCGAGCAGCGCTGCGCCGCCCCATTCACCGCCCAGTCCCAGACCCTGACCAAAGCGCGCCAGCGCCAGCAGCAAGGGTGCGAAAACGCCTATCGTCGCGTACGTCGGCAGCAGGCCGATCACCACGGTGGACACGCCCATGGTCAGCAAAGACGCCACGAGGGTGACTTTACGGCCAACGCGGTCGCCGAAGTGACCGAACAGCGCGGAGCCGATCGGACGTGCGATAAAGGCGATGGCGAAGGTGGCAAGCGACTGTAGCGTGGCTGCCGTCGGATCCCCCTGCGGGAAGAAAATATGCGGGAAAACAATCACCGCAGCGGTGGCATAGATGTAAAAGTCGAAGAATTCGATGGCCGTACCGATAAGCGATGCCACGATGACTTTGCCGCGGGAGTTCTGACTCACCAATTGCGCGTCAGCTTCTAATTCTGGAGTGATAGTGGCTTGCATAAGTGTTTCTTATTTGTAATGAGTGGGAGGGATCTAATGTAAATAAATGTATATCGAAAAGGCATCTTATGCAGAGCGCAGCGGTATTTCAACGCAACGAAAGCAGGGGGAAAGGGCAATTCAGGGTGGATCGGGGGAATGTTTTATCAGGGCAGGATTTCGCCAATCATAAGTTTGGCGAATGGGTAAAAGTCAGAGTAACTGACTGCAAAACCGCGAAATAAAAGTACGGCTCTCAGTCAGTTATTCTGGTTTTCAGGGGGTGCCCGGCTTTATTTGGTTTTATTCACTGCTTTTTAACTTCATTCTCAGCATTAACGTCGGTTATATGCATTTCATCTGGCACGATGAGGTTGTCCGGTGTGTATTCACTGTCGTTTCCCGTGGCCGTTTTTGCGTGTTTGGTGGCCTTTTGCTTCGGATCCGGCATCGGCGGGTCATCTTTGTATTTCGCCGTGGCGATCCACGCCGCGACAAACAGCGTCAGACGGGCGAAGAAATAGAAGAACGCCATCAGACCGATCACTGACCCGAACGCCGCACCGGAAGGCGAGGTCGCCAGTTTCGGCAGCGTCATGGTCATCACGAATTTGATCACCTCAAAGCCTACCGCTGCCAGCAGCGTGCCGCGCAGTAAGGCTTTTTTGCGAGGCTTATGGCGCGGCAACATCCAGAAAATCCACAGGAACAGCAGATAGTTGGCGGCAATGGAAATCACCAGCGTAATACTGGTCATCACCGGTCGCAGCCAGTCGATGCCGCCCAGCCCCAGTGCATCGACAATGGTTTTTTGCGCCGCACCGGCAATAGACGTCAGAGACAGCGTGATGATCAGCGCCAGCACCAGCCCGGTCAGGGAAATAAAATCGCGGATGTAGCGGCGGTAAATCTTCTCCTGATCCTGCGGATTGCGTTCCCAGACATCACGCGACTGAGCGCGGATCGCCTCACGCAAATTGCCCATCCAGCTGACGCCGGAATACAGCGCAATCAGCAGACCGGACAAGCCCACGGCGGTACGCTGCTGAATGGCGGTATTCACCGTGCTTTTCAGCGTATTCGCCAGATTCGGGTCACTGATGCTGTTGACGATTTTGTTGATCAGCTGGGCCAGCAGATCCGGATTTGAGGCCAACACAAACCCCACGGCGGCGAAAGACACCATCAGAATGGGGATCAGCGACAGAAAGGAGAAATAGGTGATGGCCGCGCCGAACTGGCTGCCCAGGCGATCGTTAAAACGTTCCATGGCACGCAGCAGATGCGCGACCCAGCCCCAGGACTGAACGTGCTCCACCAGCCGCGAGAAGCGGCCAATGTTTTTATCCACCGTCTGATTGCCGGTTTTGAGGTTAATCAGCGGCGCGGTACTTTCCTGCGTTTTCGGTTCTTTTTTTGAAATGATGGGCATTGATCCATGTCGTCCATAAAAGTGCATCCAGCCTTAAGTATAGACACCTGAGTTGCTCAGGCTATGCCGCAGCGGTTTAACCGCTCAGGCAATGAACGTTTGGGTGATTTCTGTCAGCCAGTCCATAAACACTTTCACGCGGCGGGAAAGGTTCAGGCGGTGCGGATAAACCAATGTGACCGGCATCGGCGGCGCACGAAACTGCGGCAAAATACTCACCAGCTGGCCGCCCGCCAGCGCGTCACGCACGCCGATCAGCGGTGCCTGAATGATCCCAAGACCGGCCACACAGGCAGAGACGTAAGTTTCAGTGCTGTTAACGGTCACCGCGCCGCCACTTTTCACCGTTTTTACCTGCTTGCCGTCGAGATATTCAAAGGCGGACGTGTGGCTGCCGAGGGTCTGTTCGTAATGCACCATCGCATGTTGCGCCAGCTGATCAGGGTGATCCGGCGTGCCGTAACGGCGCAGATAACCGGGGCTGGCGCAGTTAATCACGCTGAGCTGGCCGAGGGGACGCGCAATCAGCCCGGAGTCTTTCAGCGTGCCGGAGCGGATCACACAGTCAAACCCCTCGCGCACCACATCCACACGATGATCGGTGCTGCTCAGTTCAATTTCCAGCGCCGGATAACGGTTAAGAAACTCGGCCAGTCGCGGCAACACCAGATGCGTTGCCATTCCCACAGACATATCGACGCGCAACCGCCCGCTGACGCTGGCCGGATTCGACTGAAACATCGATTCCAGTTCATCCATGCTGGCCAGCAACTCCTTGCAGCGTTGATAAAAGACTTGTCCGTCCTGCGTCAGTTGCACGCGGCGCGTTGAGCGGTGCAGCAGACGCGCCGACATCCGCGTTTCCAGTTGTTGCACCAGACGCGACACACTGCCTTTCGGTAATCCCAGACTTTCTGCCGCACGGGTAAAATTGCTCAGCTCCGCGACCCGTACAAAAACCTGCATTGATTGAATTTTATCCACATTTTGCCTGATTGTTGTTGGTACTGAGACAGTGAAACTCATTATGGACCATTTATCACGCCTGAGTAATCCAATAGGCTGTATTTCATCCGATGCAGAAGATGCAAAAAGCCAATGAGGTCTGAAATGAATCGTAAAATCGCAATTGTGACCGGCGGAAGCCGTGGTTTAGGCAAGAATGCTATTGAAAAGCTGGCAAAAAAGGGCGTTGACGTGATTCTGACTTACCACAGCCAGGCCGCTGCGGCGCAGGAAGTGGTCGCTACGGTGGAAGCGCAGGGCGGAAAAGCGGTGGCGCTACAGCTGAATACTGGCGCGTCCGGCAGCTTTGACGCTTTTGTGGCGCAGGTAAAAACTCAGCTGCAACTGGTGTGGCAGCGCGATACTTTTGATTTTCTGGTCAACAATGCCGGTGTGGGTTTGCATGAGTCTTTTGCGCAGACTACCGAAGCGCAGTTTGATCTGATGATGAATGTGCATCTGAAAGGGCCGTTCTTCCTGACCCAAAAACTGCTGCCGCTGATGACCGGCGGTGGCCGCATCCTGAATATTTCCAGCGGTCTGGCGCGGTTTGCACTGCCGGGATCATCCGCCTACGCCATGATGAAAGGCGCGATTGAAGTGCTGACCCGCTATCAGGCAAAAGAACTGGGTGCGCGGGGCATCACCGCCAACGTGCTGGCTCCCGGCGCGATCGAAACCGACTTCAGCGGCGGCATGGTGCGCGATAACCCGGAAGTGAACAAAATTGTTGCCAGCAACACGGCACTGGGGCGCGCCGGATTACCGGATGATATCGGGGATATGGTGGCGCTGATGCTCAGCGATGAAGCGGGCTGGATGACCGCCCAGCGCGTCGAAGCGTCAGGCGGCATGTTCATCTGATGGCAGGTTCAGTCGTGCTGGAAACGCTTTGCTTTCATATGTTGCTGTTTTTCCAGCTCGAAAATCGCCCGTTGCAGGTCACGTTCCTGCGCGGGCGACAAATGCGGAAACTTAAAGCTCAGCCGCTGCGTGCTGACCGTCTCGCCTTTATTGCTCACTGATTTGCGCGCCATTGCGCCCAGATACTCTAAATCCACTTTAAAGGTGCCCAGTTCGGCAAGCTGGATCATCGAATCTTTCAGCACGGAACCGGAGGTGATCTCCGGCGGCGTGATCCCGTCAATTTCCAGCCCCAGCCCGCCCAGGGAAATGTCCCTGACACGGTAGGCGAACTCGGTCGCGTCCGGTAAGGTTCCGCTGCAACGGTAATCCGGCAGCCACGGCACATTCACGCGGAAATACTCACGACGTTGAATGAAATACAGCACCGGGGGAATATCGCAGGTAAAGGTAGGCAAACCTTCAAACGTCACCTGACGGACTTTGCTGCAGGAAAACTCCACTTTCGCGCCGGTCGGTTCAGCGACAAAACTCAGCGAGTCCGCTTCCATCGCCAGACCGTTTTCATAATCTGAGCTGCCCAGATCGAACAGGAACTGGTGGTTATCGGGATCCACGTCCAGAATTTTACTGATAAATTGCCCGCGGGCGTGGCTGACCATTACCAGCGTCTGATTCTTCTTTAAGTCACGCAGAACGGACAAGATTGCCAGCGTGTTCCGCTTAGCAAACGACTCTTTGGATACTTCGCTCACCTGCCACACCTCATAAGAAATAAATGCAAATTAATGGCGCAGCCGTTGCCGTATAAGACGCCCGATAGGGATTATCGGCTACGCAGAACAAAACTTTATCCGGAATTAAGGCGGTTCTTTATGGGTAAAATGGGCAATTGCTGTGCGAGGGTATGCCATTTTGTCCGCCCCTGACTTTATATATAGGCTATCTTTCACACCATTGAAGGTCTATTTCCCCTCTGTCTCAGATTTTTATTATCAGATTCGTCCTTTGCCCCCGGAGAGCTATGGATCAGGTCATTAACTCGCTGGATACGCTGTACATCAACATTTGCGTGACTTACGCCAGCCTGGTGTTTTTCTATTTTTTTCTGAGCAGTGACGGCCCGCTGGGACCGAAGTCCCCCGTTCACAAACGCATTCTGTTCGGGTTGTTGTGCGGCGTCGTCTCGGCGTATCTCGATCGCGATAACTTTCACCTGAGTGACTCGGTGTATTACAGCTTCGAGATGATCCCGCTGGTCATTTGTGTCTTTTACGTCGGGTGGTTCAGCGTACTGTGCGCCTGTCTGGTCAATTTCGCGCTCACCGGCCTGTTCGCCATCGATAATCTATTTGTCACCATCATGATTGCCGCCATCTGCTGCTTCAAACCGTGGAAAGACAACAGTATCCGGACCTTTGTCATCGTCATTATCATCATGATGAGCATCCGGGCGGCGATGGCGCTGCCGTATCTGACCTCATGGGCGATTGTCTGGCGCTCGCTGGTGTATCAGCTGTTCACCGTCGCCTGTCTGTTTATCTGTTATCACGGTCTGGGCGGGAAATTCCGTTATGTCAGGGAGTTTTTCCGTGAAAAACAAAACTCCTCGCTGGATTTTCTCACCAAAACTTTTAACCGCATGGGGCTGGAAGAGCACCTGAAAGCGGTGCAGAAACACCACCCGCATTTCGGGCTGGCAATGCTGGATATCGACTTTTTCAAAAAGGTGAACGACACCTACGGGCATTCCGTGGGCGACGACGTACTGGTGCGCGTGGCAAACGTGGCGCGCATGATGCTGCGCAATGACGATGTGCTGGCGCGTTTTGGCGGCGAGGAGTTTGTGATCCTGATTGCCAGCGGCAACGCATATGAATGCGTGAAATGCTGCGAGCGCATCCGGCTCGCGGTAGAAAAAACCGTGTTTACCAGTCCGGAGGGAACGCCTTTTCACATTACCGTTTCCCTCGGCGTCGCCAACTATCAGCCCAACAAAAGCCTGCAGGAAAATATTATGGTGGCGGACGGCGCGCTGTATCAGTCGAAACACAACGGCCGCAACCGGACGACCAGCGTGTAGTTTCACTGCGAAACTAACTTATGTAATTATTTAAAGTATTAAACTATTTTTAATGCACGTAACGACGATGTTAAATTGTTTACGAAATCTCGATAATATGAGTATTCGGTAACATTTGTGTGGTTGATTTTGTGATCATCTCCGCCGTTGTCGTCACTCCCCATTATTGTCCTTTCATACTCTGTGGAAATAAGCGTTTATTTCCCTCCGCACCGGGTTGTTGATTTCGTTTATCCAGCGCAAATCTGGATAGCTTTCACCTGCAAAACTAAAACTAAACATTCAGAGAAACAGACGTCATGAGAAAGATACTCGCCATGATCCTCTGCCTTAACGTGGTTGCTTTCAGCCAGTCAGCGTTGGCAGAAGATGAAAAGCCCGTTGATGTGTTACTGATCGGCGGCGGCATTATGAGCGCGACGCTGGGGACATACCTTCAGGAATTAGAGCCAGACTGGTCCATCGACATGGTTGAGCGTCTGGACGGTGTGGCGCTGGAAAGTTCCAACGGCTGGAACAACGCCGGTACCGGTCACTCTGCGCTGGCGGAAATGAACTACACGCCGGAAAAAGCCGACGGCAGTATTGATATCTCCAAAGCGGTCGAAATCAACGAATCCTTCCAGATTTCCCGTCAGTTCTGGACCTATCAGGTTGAGAACGGCGTGTTGCACAACCCGCGTTCTTTCATCAACAGCACGCCGCACATGAGTTTTGTGTGGGGCGACGACAACATCAATTTCCTGCGTAAACGTTTTGCGGCGCTGCAACAAAGCACGCTGTTCCGTGGCATGGAATATTCAGAAGACCCGGCGCAAATCAAACAGTGGATCCCGCTGGTGATGGAAGGGCGTGACCCGGCGCAGAAAGTCGCGGCGACCCGTATCCCGATCGGCACCGACGTCAACTTCGGCGAGATCACCCGTCAGCTGGTGGCGTCGTTGCAGAAGAAACCAAACTTCTCGCTGAGCCTCGGTCATGAAGTCCGCGACATCCAGCGTAACCCGGATAACACCTGGAACGTGACCGTTGCCGACCTGAAAAACGGCGACAAAGAAAGCGTCATCAAAGCGAAATTCGTGTTTATCGGCGCAGGCGGCGCGTCCCTGACGTTGCTGCAAAAATCCGGCATTCCGGAAGCAGACAACTACGGCGGCTTCCCGGTCGGCGGCGAATTCCTGGTGACCGAGAACCCGGACGTGGTGAAACGCCATCTGGCAAAAGTGTACGGTAAAGCGTCTGTCGGCTCACCGCCGATGTCCGTGCCGCATCTCGACACCCGTATTCTGGATGGCAAACAGGTTCTGCTGTTCGGGCCGTTCGCCACCTTCTCCAGCAAATTCCTGAAAAACGGTTCGCTGTGGGATCTGTTCGGCAGCGTCAATTTCTCCAACATCATGCCGATGACCCATGTGGGTATCGACAACTTCGATCTGGTGAAATATCTGGTCAGCCAGGTGATGCTCTCCGACGACGACCGTTTCGATGCGTTACGTGAATACTTCCCGGATGCGAAGAAAGAAGACTGGCGTCTGTGGGAAGCCGGTCAGCGCGTGCAGATCATCAAAAAAGATGAGAAAGAAGGCGGCGTTCTGCGTCTCGGCACCGAAGTGGTCAGCTCGAAAGACGGCAGCATCACCGCGCTGCTGGGCGCTTCTCCGGGCGCATCTACCGCAGCGCCGATCATGCTGCACCTGATGGAAAAAGTGTTTAAAGACAAAGTTGCGACGCCAGAATGGCAGGCCAAACTGAAGGACATCATCCCTTCTTATGGCACCGAACTGAACGGCAACGTGGCGGCAACCGAGAAAGAACTGGGCGACACCAGCCGCGTTCTGATGCTCGACAACCCGCAGCCAAAAGCCGCAGAACCGGCTCCGGCGGCGGACAATTCTTCAGCCCCTAAAAAGGGTGAAGAGCAGAAGCAGGTTGCAGACGTCGCGCTGTAATCTGATTCCGTAAAAAGTGATCGTAAAGGCGCGGGCAACTGCGCCTTTTTTAACATCTCACGTTTGCCATCAAACCCGATTTAGCACAAATTGCACGTTCTTTGACCGCCAGAAACCCCTCCAAAACTCTTTTGCAGAACCCTTAAAATCCAGCAGTGACGCGGCCTGAGCCACTGTCTGAGATCCCCTCTGCCTGTTTTTTTGAAACGTTAAATCCTTTTTTAAATTTTGTAGTGATAATGTTATATTCGTAGCCATCATTTGAAAAAATGAAGTTTCAGTAACGATCCCGCGTGTTTTTTTGCTAATTTCTTGTTCGATAGCCATAACAATATTCCTAACGAATAGCCAAAACAGAACTGAACATTTAGAGAAACAGACGTCATGAGAAAGATACTTGGTATGCTTCTCAACCGTGACTCACTGGGTGCCAGCGAGCCTGCGGCCGCAGAAGACGAAAAATCCGTTGATGTATTGCTGGTCGGCGGCGGAATTATGAGTGCAACCCTGGGGACTTATCTCCGGGAACTCGAGCCGGACTGGTCGATCCATATGATCGAACGCATGGATAGCGTGGCGCAGGAAAGCTCCAACGGCTGGAACAACGCGGGTACCGGCCATGCCGCGCTCGCAGAAATGAACTATACCCCGCTGATGCCCGACGGTTCTGTTGATATCACCAAGGCCGTGGCGATCAACGAAGCCTTCCAGGTTTCCCGTCAGTTTATGGCGTATCAGGTGCAGAAAGGTGTGCTGAATAATCCGCGCTCGTTCATCAACAGCGTGCCGCACATGAGCTTTGTCTGGGGCGATGAGAATATCGATTTCCTGCGCAAACGTTTTGCTGCCCTTCAGGAAAGTACGCTGTTCCGTGGCATGGAATATTCGGAAGACCCGGAACTGATCAAACAGTGGATCCCTGCAGTGATGGAAGGCCGTGATCCGGCGCAGAAAGTCGCCGCAACCCGCACCACCGCAGGCACGGACGTGAACTTCGGTGAAGTGACCCGTCAGCTGGTTGAGGCGTTGCAGAAACAATCCAACTTCACGCTGGCAAACGGTCAGGAAGTGCGTGATATCCAGCGCAATCCGGACAAAACCTGGCGCGTTACCATCACCGATCTTAAACACAGCCACAAACACCATGTCGTGAATGCCAAATTCGTGTTTATCGGCGCAGGCGGCGCGTCGCTGACGTTGCTGCAAAAATCCGGCATTCCGGAAGCGCGTGAATACGGCGGTTTCCCGGTGGGGGGCGAATTCCTGGTGACAGAAAATCAGGATGTGGTGAAACGCCATCTGGCGAAGGTTTACGGCAAAGCCGCCGTGGGCGCGCCACCGATGTCGGTTCCGCATCTCGACACCCGTATTATTGATGGCAAACAGGTTCTGCTGTTCGGGCCGTTCGCCACCTTCTCCAGTAAATTCCTGAAAAACGGGTCCCTGTGGGATTTGTTTGGCAGCGTCAACAGCTCGAACCTGCTGCCAATGACCCATGTCGGCGTGGGCAACT
Source organism: Rahnella victoriana (assembly GCF_004330295.1). Classification (GTDB taxonomy): domain Bacteria; phylum Pseudomonadota; class Gammaproteobacteria; order Enterobacterales; family Enterobacteriaceae; genus Rahnella; species Rahnella victoriana. The sequence goes on along the minus strand of NZ_SJOJ01000013.1, from coordinate 138,169 downwards.
TCGATCTGGTGAAATATCTGGTCGGGCAGGTGATGCTCAGTGACGAAGACCGTCACGCCGCGCTGAAGGAATTTTTCCCGCAGGCCGAGCAGAAAGACTGGAAACGCTGGGTCGCCGGACAACGTGTGCAGGTTATCAAAAAAGATGGCAAGCACGGCGGTGTGCTGCGTCTGGGCACCGAAGTGGTGAGCGCAAAAGATGGCAGCATTGCCGCCTTGCTGGGTGCATCACCGGGCGCGTCAACGGCGGCGCCGATCATGATGAAGTTGCTGGAAACCGTCTTTAAAGAGAAAGCCGCCAGTGCAGAATGGCAGGCCAAATTCCGGGAAATCATCCCGTCTTATGGCACCAAACTGAACGGCAATGTGGAAGCGACCGAGAAAGAACTGCTGGAAACCAGCCGTATCCTCGGGCTGGAAACCCCGTCGCTGAAAACCACACCGGTTGCCGATGTGGTTCAGCTACGTCCGCTGGATGCTCAGGCGAAACAAGAGCCGAAACAGCCTGCGGATATCGCGCTTTAATTTCCTGTTTTCAGGCACAAAAAAACCGCTTAAAAAGAGCGGTTTTTTTTATTGGTGATTTAGTTAGCGCTAAACCAACCTTTTAAAACAAGCGGGAACGAGCAACCTCAACGAAAAGAACTGTACATGATTCACTCGAAACGAACAAGTTGAGTGACAATAAAATTGTCTTACTTTTTACATGGTCTTAGTGCTAGTCTGCGCGCGGAGCTAGTTTCGCCTGTTTAGCGACAGGTCACCGGGCTCAGGAAATAGCACTTAAGTACCGCGGGGACGAGCAACCTCAACACTGCTTGTCCTTCTCCTGTCGGTCCCGGTGCTTATGGGTGAAACGCGGCTATAAAAGGCCGTAACAATGAAAAAGTGTATATACGCACTGATCGTTGTGCTGGGTTCTTTGATGACGTCTGAGAATGATGGATGGAACGTTAACGTTTCTCATATCAATATTAACGTCAACATGGGGTCTGGTTTATAGCAGTAGAGAAACCGCCCTTCGGGGCGGTTTTTTAACTCAGGCTTTACGCCCTAATCCCCAGCACACCAGTCCCGCCACCAGCAGCGACGGAATCGTCGCACCCACATCAGGCAGCAGATTTGCCATCAGATGATAGACCGCAATTCCGATAAACCAGGCTGCGACAGATCGCAGATTGAGGTTTTCGGTGGTCTGCCGGCGCAGGACAAAATGGTGCGTCAGCACCACGCCGAACAGCGGCGCGAAGACTGAACCAATCAGCAGCAGGAAGTTTTCATATTGCGTCAGCGGCACCGACCAGGCGATCAGCGTACACAGCAGGCCGATACCCAGCGTCAGCTTACCGACGCTGACCGGCACGGAAGTGCCTGCCGACACCGCCGCCGAATGGATATCCGCGAAGGCATTTTCATGTTCATCCACCAGAATCAACAGCAGCGGAATGCCCAGCGCGATACCGGAAAGTGCCAGCAGCAGCGCATTGGCATCGGTCGGGGTGCTGACAAACGCAAGCGTATAGGCCACGCCGAGCGACATCATCCACACGCTGCCGAGGAAATATCCACAGGCCGTGCCCCAGAAGTTTTGTCGCGCAGATTTGCCAAAACGGGTGTAATCCGACACCAGCGGCAACCACGAAAATGCCATCGACACCACGATGTCACAGGCCAGCGCGAACGGCATCGAACCATCTCCGGCGCTGTGCCACAGCGTGGATAAATCCGTATGCAGGAACAGATAACCGGTCAGCCATGCGCAGCTCGCCAGCAGCAACCAGATACCCCAGCGGCGCAGCACCACGCGGATAAACGCCAGTGGCCCACTGGCCGCCAGCAAGGTAGCGACAGCGCCGAAAATAAACGTCCAGAGTGTCGGATTCGCCCAAAAACTGTCATCGCCCCAGGCGCGTTTCGCCAGCAGACTGGCGGCATCACGCATCACCACAATTTCGAACGCGCCCCAGCCAATCAGTTGGATCAGATTGAACAAGACCGGCAACACCACGCCGCGTTTACCGAGGCTCAGTTTCAGCGACGCCATTGATGATAAACCGGTTTGCCCGCCGGTTACGCCGACCAGCGCCAGCAGCGCAACGCCGACGGCAGACCCCAGCACAATCGCCGCCAGTGCTCCTGCCAGTCCGAGGCCCGGCGCAAGAATCGCCCCGGCCTGCAACACCATCAGGCCCATGCCGAGTGAGAACCACAGCGAGAATAAATCTGACCAGCCCAGCACCCGTAATTTTTCCGGCACAGACGCCTGAGGAGAGTAAATACTATTATCTTTCATGAGGTTAAATTTGTGGCTAAAGCGAATGCCTGTTATAGCATATTGCGGTGAGATCCCGATGAAGGGCGGGGGAGAAGCGCACTTTTCGGCGGGGCGTGAGGATTTCAGACACAAAATAACCGCTTCACAAAGCGGTTATTTTGTCGGTTGATTCAGTTAGCGCTAAATCAACCTTTTAATACAAGCGGAAACAAGCAGCCCCAACGCTGAAAAGTTACACGATTAGGGCGAGACAGACAAGTCCCTGCGTGAAAAATAACCTTACACAAGAAATGGTCTTGATGCTAATTTTCTGCCGGGACTAATTCACCTGTTTAGCGACGGGTCACCGGGCTCAGGAATTAGCACTTGAGTACCGCGGGAACAAGCAGTCCCAATTCTGCCTGTTCTTCTCCAGTCGGTCCCGGTGCTTATTGGTGAAACGCGGTTATAAAAGGCCGCAACAATGAAAAAGTGTATTTATGCACTGATCGTTGTACTGGGTTCTATGATGACGTCTGAGAATGATGGATGGAGCGTTAACGTTTCTCATATCAATATCAACGTCAATATTGGCCCGGTTTTATAGCAGTAAATGAACCGCCCTTCGGGGCGGTTTCATGCGAGGGTTAGATTAACCGCTATTTTTGCAGTCCGGGGAAACAGGTAGAATAAATCCATTGTTTGCTGAATCAACGTCCTTGCTGGCTGAAGGAGTAAGTACCGGTGGATGAACACATTACGCCTCTGGCGCCGGAAGGTGAGTTTGTTCTTTTCCAAACTCATGACGGGCGGCTACGTATAGAATGTCGCTTTGAATCGGAGACGCTATGGCTATCGCAGGCTCTGATTTCCGAAATTTATCAAAAAGATGTTCGGACTATTAACGAACATTTGATGAATATCTATAACGACGGTGAGCTTGAGCGAGATGCAACCATCCGGAAATTCCGGATAGTTCGTCAGGAAGGGACGCGGGAGGTTTCCCGGCAGATTGATTATTACAATCTTGATGCCATCCTTGCGGTCGGATATCGCGTCCGCTCTGCCCGTGGTACGCAATTCCGTCAGTGGGCGACACAAACCCTGCAAGAATATGTCATTAAAGGGTTTGTCATGGACGATACACGACTGAAAAATCCGCCAGTGGGTCAGTCAGTCGTGCCGGATTATTTCGACGAAATGTTGGAGCGCATCCGGGATATACGTGCCAGCGAACGCCGTATTTATCTTCGTATCAAAGATATTTTTGCGATGGCGGCTGATTATCGGCCCACAGATAAAGATACCGCGCGTTTCTTTCAGGCAATCCAGAATAAGTTGCATTTCGCCTGCACCGGCCTTACAGCGGCGGAAATTATCGCTCAGCGCGCGAATGCCAGCCAGTCGGATATGGGACTGACCAGTTTCAAATGTGATCAGGTGCGTAAGACTGATACCACGATTGCGAAAAATTACTTACGCGAAGAAGAAATTGATCAGCTGAATCGCATTATTTCAATGTGGCTGGATTACGCGGAAGATCAGACTAAGCGCCGCCAGCAGATATTTTTAAAAAGCTGGGAGGATAAACTTGAGCAATTCCTCAATTTCAATGAGTTTGACGTTTTGCAGGGCAGCGGTAAAACCAGCAAAAAAGAAGCGGATGAAAAAGCCTGCAAGCAACATGAGAAATTCGCTGAACAGCGTCGCAAGCTGAAAGAGGCCGAAGGCGAAAAAAGTAATATTGAGGCGCTTTGCACTCTCGCACAGAAAAAACGTTAACTGCGCTTTCAAATCCCGTCATTTCGAATGAATGACAATCACCCCCAACTTTTCCAGCAAATGACTTTGCTGCCAGTCATCGATTTTCACGCCATCGAGATCGACTTTACGGATATTCAGTTCGCCCAGATCTGAATTCGTCAGGTCGCAATGGGTGATGTTGACGTTATTCCAGTCAAACTCAGTGAATTCGCCACCGGAAAGGTCGGCGCCGCTGAAATTTGCACCCTGCACGTTCGCGCCGGTCCAGCGGTTTTCCCACAGTTCGCATTTTTCCAGAATGACGTTGCGGAAGTTGGCATAACTGAAGTTATTTTTGGTCATGAACGCGCTGCAAAACCAGGTGCGTGGGGTGATCATATTCATAAAACTGGCACCGCTGAAATCTGCGCCGGTGGCTTTGCATTCGCGGATTTCACAGCCCAGCGCCTGAATGTTTTTGAAATCCGCCATCGTCAGATCGCAATGTTTGAAACTGGCATCCTGCAATCTGGCATGCTGGAAAGAGCAGCCTTTTTGCTCTTCATCATCATAAAACAGACAATCGACAAACGCGGTTTCTGACAGATCGGTGCTGTCGAAACGGCAGCGGTAAAAGCGGCAATTCTCCAGCGTTTCGCCGGTAAATTGTTTCACGCTAAAACGCTGGTCGCTGAATGTCTGGTCTTTGATCATCGGATCCTCTGTCGTCTTTGATGCCCTGTAAAGGCCGATATCCTGACAGAAAACGTTTGCCGAAAATATGGAATCCGCCTCGTAATAACACGATTTACCTACGTTTGCCTTTTGCCGGATCGGCGAGCGAGGTCTATTCTCAATGACTTAACGGAGCACTTCTCTCACTCAGATAAGGAAGACTGGAATGCGTTTGTCATCTCTCTTTTTGGCAACCAGCCTGGCTGTCAGCCAGTTTGCAGGGGCTGCGGAAACCGCCAGGCCCGCCACGCAGGAGCATGCTATGAATCACGCCATCAATGCAGATAACCCATTTCTGAAACCCAGCCCGCTGGAATATCAGGCGCCGCAATTTAATCTCTATAAAGACAGCGATTATGAACCGGCGATCCTCGAAGGCATCCGCCAGAAACTGGCTGAAGTCGATAAAATTGCCAGCGACACGGCGCCGCCGACCTTTGAAAATACCTATGTGGCGCTGGAAAAATCCGGCGTCATGCTGCAACGCGTACAGAATGTTTTTGGTGCGATGACCGGTGCGAACACCAACGACACGCTGCAAAAAATTGACGAAGACACCTCGCCAAAACTGGCCGCGATGGACGACAGCATTCATCTCAACAGCAAACTGTTTGCGCGTCTGAAAGCGGTGTATGAGCAGCGTGGCAGTCTGAAAATTTCGCCGGAATCGCAGCGCCTGATCGCCGTGACGTTTAAGGATTTCGAGCTGGCAGGTGCCAATCTTTCTGATGCGGATAAAGATAAACTGAAGGCGCTGAATCAGCAGGCCGCAACACTCAGCACCCAGTTCACCAACAAATTACTGGCCGCGACCAAAGCGGGCGGGCTGACGGTGAAAGACAAAGCGCAACTTTCCGGGCTGAGCGATGCCGAACTGTCGGCTGCCGCGCAGGCCGCCAAAGATCGTAAGCTGGATAACGCCTGGCTGCTGGTGCTGCAAAACACCACGCAACAGCCGTTATTGCAATCGCTGGAGGATCGCAACACGCGCAAGGCGCTGTATGAAGCTTCGATCAATCGCGCCGAAAAAGGCGATGCCAATGATACCCGCCAGCTGATTGCGACGCTGGCAAAAGTCCGAGCCGAACAGGCTCAGGTGCTCGGCTTCCCGAGCTATGCCGCGTGGAAGCTGGAAGATCAGATGGCGAAAACACCGCAGGCTGCGCTCGATTTTATGCACAAAATCGTCCCGGCAGCCACCGCCCGCGCGCAGCGTGAGGCCGCTGATATTCAGGCGGAAATCGATAAACAGAAGGGTGGCTTTAAAGTGGCTGCCTGGGACTGGCAGCACTATGCGCAGCAGGTGCGCAAAGAGAAATATGACCTCGACGACGCGCAGATCAAACCCTATTTTGAGCTGAATAATGTGCTGGAAAACGGCGTGTTTTATGCCGCGAATCTGCTGTACGGCATCACTTTTAAAGAACGCAAAGACCTGCCGGTGTATAACCCGGACGTACGGGTTTTTGAGGTGTTCGATAAAGACGGTAAATCGATGGCGTTGTTCTATGCCGATTATTATCAGCGCGATAATAAAGGCGGTGGCGCGTGGATGAGCAATTACGTCGATCAGTCGAAATTGCTGGGCAATAAACCGGTGATTTACAACGTGGCGAATTTCCAGAAACCGGCGGCGGGGCAACCGGCGCTGCTGTCGTGGGATGACGTGATCACTATGTTCCACGAGTTTGGTCACACGCTGCACGGCCTGTTTGCCGATCAGGAATACCCAGGCCTTTCCGGCACCGCCACACCGCGTGATTTTGTCGAATTCCCGTCGCAGTTTAACGAGCACTGGGCGAGCGACCCGAAAGTGTTTACTCACTTCGCCAAACATTATCAGACCGGCGAAGTGATGCCGCAGGCCCTGCAGGACAAAATCGAGAAGGCCAGCAAGTTCAACAAAGGTTATGACATGACCGAACTGCTGGCGGCGGCGTTACTGGATATGCACTGGCACAGCCTGAGCGCGGACGCTCCGCAGCAGGATGTGGATAAGTTCGAAGCGGAGTCGCTGGCGAAAGACAAGGTGAATCTGGCGTATGTGCCGCCACGCTACCGTTCCAGCTATTTCCAGCACATCTGGGGTAACGGCTATGCCGCCGGATATTACGCCTATCTGTGGACCGAAATGCTGGCCGACGATGCCTTTGCGGGTATCACTGAACAGGGCGGACTGACGCGGGAGAACGGTCAGAAATTCCGTGATCAGATCCTCTCGCGCGGCAACAGCGAAGATCTCGAAAAACTCTATGAAACCTGGCGCGGCAAAGCGCCGTCGATTGAGCCGATGCTGAAAAATCGCGGGCTGAAGGAGTAAAAATAGCCGTGCCCGGTATCCTGCCGGGCACGGACACTCTTGTCGGAAAGGATTAACGGAAATAGTTAAAATCAACGCCCGAAAAACGTCGCTACCCCTGCTCAAATTCCCCTATGCTTTTCCCCATGTCTCCGGTCTGCGAGTGAAATCATGTTGTTCGATTTGCCTGAAGATGATGTTCTTTATGCTGCGCTGATTGCCCGTGATCCTGCTTACGATGGCTTTGCCTTTGTCGGCGTGAAAAGCACCGGTATTTTCTGCCGGCTGACCTGTCCCGCGCGTAAACCCAAACGTGAAAATTCCGTATTTTATCCATCGATGGTCAGCGCGATGGAAGCCGGATTCCGGCCGTGTAAACGCTGCCGGCCGCTCATGCAGGGCGGCGAAAAAGACCCGCTGGTGCTGAAATTACTGGCCGCGCTGGAAAATGAGCCGGACAGAAAATGGAGCGAGGGCGATGTGCAGGCGATGAATGTCGATCCTTCCACTGTCCGTCGCGCCTTTAAACGGCAGTTTGGCATCACCTTTCTGGAAATGGCGCGTTTGCGGCGGGTAGGTAAAGGTGTCGATGCGCTTACTCACGGTGAGGCCGTGATTGAGGCGCAACTGGACGCCAGCTTTGGATCCGGTAGCGGATTTCGTGCAGCGATCACCCGGCAAATCGGCAGTAACCCCAGTCAGGCGAGAAAGCATCAGTTTCTGAAAGCAGACTGGCTGGATACGCCCATCGGTTCAATGCTGGCAATTGCCAGTCGCGAGGCGCTGTATCTGCTGGAGTTTATTGACCGTCCGGCATTGCCGAATGAAATTGAGCGGCTGAAACAGCTCACATCCTCTGAAATTATTTTTGGACGAACGCCACTGGTTGATCAGGTTGAACAGGAGCTGGCGGCCTATTTCGCGGGTGAAACACACACATTCGCCACGCCGCTGGCAGAGTTCGGCTCGTTATTTACCCGTAAAGTCTGGGATGCGCTCAGAGACATTCCGGCCGGTGAGCTGCGCAGTTATTCCGCGCTGGCGGCAGATATCGGGCAGGCAACGGCGTCCCGCGCGGTGGCGCGCGCCAACGGGGCTAACCAGATTTCCATTCTGATCCCTTGTCATCGCGTAATCGGTGCCGATGGTTCGCTGACAGGCTATGGCGGCGGATTATGGCGCAAGCGATGGCTGATTGAACACGAACGAAGAATGGCGCTAAGCCGCTAAACGAGGAGCAGGGTATGAGTCACCAAAGTCAGGCAGTGGCATTTTCAGATCTTCACCAGAAATATAATCCGGTCGTTTTATACAACATCTGGGATGCGGGCAGCGCGCTGGCCGTGGAACAGGCAGGCGCCAAAGCCATCGCGACCGGAAGCTGGTCGTGTGCGGCGGCGCAGGGTTATCAGGATGGCGAAGCCATGCCTTTTGCCAGCCTGTTACACACAGTGCAACGCATTGCCTCTGTGATCAGTCTGCCTCTGACGGTGGATTTCGAAACCGGTTATGGTGCAGCACGCCGCGACAACCTGAGCGCGCTTTTGCAGGCCGGTGTGGTGGGGATTAATGTTGAGGATCAGCAACTGGGATTATCCGCGCTGAACGGAGTACAAGAACAATGCGAGATTTTAAACTCTCTTCGTCAGGAGGCGGAGTCTCAGGGAATTGCGCTATTTATCAATGCCCGAACCGATGTCTTTTTGCAGCAGCCTGACGCTACGCAACATCCGGCGCTGATGGCCGAAGTCAGAAAGCGGCTGACTGCTTATCAGAATGCGGGTGCCAGCGGGTTTTTTGTTCCAGGTCTGAGTGACGTTGGATTGATTGCCGAACTTTGCGATGTCTCAGCATTGCCGGTGAATATTATGGCCAGCAGCCTGACGCCGCCGCTGGCTGAACTCACTGCGGCGGGTATCAGCCGGTTAAGCTACGGCCCTTATCCTTATGTCGGACTGATGGAAACCCTTAAACAACAGGCGTGCGCGCTGTATTAGCCGCCAGCCGGTGCCCCATCCAGAAGAATACCAGGCCGCCCACCGAGGCGGCGATCAGCGCGATAAACATCACCGGCGGGGCGGCGTAACTCAGCAGAAAACCGCACATGACCGGGTTTATCGCGCCGCCCAGATTGCTCAGGTTCTGCATGCCGTAGTAGCTGCCTTTCATGTTTTCCGGGGCGATAAAGTCGATAAACATGTATTCCACCGGAATGACGATCAGTTCGCCGAAGCTGAAAATCGCCATGGCGATCACCCAGAACAACACCGATTGTCCGGCGGTCATAAAGCCGATCAGGCCGATGATGAAGAAAATTGTGCCGAGAAGCAGCCATTTCAGCAGGCTGTTTTGCTTCATCCGGCTGCTTAATACGTACTGGAACGCGATAACAATCACTGCGTTGGTGATCATCACCGCGCCGATGATTTTGTACGCGAAGGCCGCGTTCGACACCAGAATCAGGTACTGCGACAGATAACCGGCGAACTGCCCGAACACCACCGAACCCAGCGTACTGCCCAGCGTGAAGTAAATCAGTCGCCGGTCGCGGGCGAGAATACCCAGCGTCTGGCGCAGATTGGGTTTCGGCAGCGGAGTTTGCTCCTGCTCCGCTTGCGGCGGTTTATGCGCAATATTGCGCAATCCCCAGGTCAGGGAAATCACGGTGCCCAGCGCCAGTACGCCGGAAATCACAAACGGCAGCATCGGGCTGAAACCGGCCAGCCAGACGCCCAGCGATGAACCGACCGCCCAGCCGACGTTAACCAGCGTGTAGTTCATCGAAAAGGCTTTCACCCGTTTTTCCACCGGCAACCAGCTGGCGATACAGGCTTTAAGCGTGATGCTGAGCAAGGCATAAGAGGCATTCAGCAGCGCCAGAACCAGCAAAACACCGGTCACATTGGGCAGCAGCGGCAGCAGTAAAAAACTCAACCCGAACAGGCTGATCGAGACGGTGATCAGCGTCCGGTGGTTGAATTTATCCACCAGATAGCCGCCATACAGGCTGCTGAGAATGCCGATCGCCAGACTGGCCCCGAGAATAATTCCGACACCTTTGGGCAGCAGATGATAGTGCTCGGTCAGATAAATGGTAATAAACGGCAAGGTAACGCCACGTCCGATAGTAAGTACTAATGAACTGGCTAGTAACGCGAGGATTAACGGCGGCATTCCCTTCATGATGAACGGCATTCCCTGATTAACGGCAACATTTTTGTTACATGATAAAGGAGTCTGCGCAGTATTTTTCATTACAAAAAAGAGGGATTTAAGAGAGTTGCGCGGGCGAACCCGCGCCAGTCAGGATCCTGCTTATGACTTCTGCGGTGCAAGGCCGTGGAAGGATCATGAACCTGCTCTTGCAGGCTCATCAAGTTACCCTCAGCCCATCAGTTATAACTCTGAGCTGTTTTATTAAGATGATCAGAAAATTGGTAGATATCATCGAGAGAGTCTATCGGATGTCGGGTCTCATTTTTTTCGGCATCAAACAACCCAATATAAAATTGAGTACGGTTAAAATGGAGACGACAAATAGGTTTTCTGTTGTTGTCATCAATGAGAATACCAAAATAGCTTTTGGTATCCCTCGGTGTGATACGTTTAGCATCGACAATGGTTCTTATGATTGACTTAACAATATGGAACCCTTCCAGTTCTTCCTCAGAGGTAACAATCTGTTCTGTTTCAGGCGTGCTCATAATTGCGGATGCAGCACCAGGTTCATCTTCGATTTCTTTTACAGGTAAGTTTTGCACTGTGCCGCTGAGTGCTGATTTAAGCCTTTCGTTAACCTGATCATTTAACAACTGGCTCGCGGCCTTACGGGTAAGAGTATTAAATTGCTCACGGACTTTTTGAGTGAGTATTCCGTCATAAACACGAGAAGCAAAGAATTTAACGAAATCTTCCTCAGGATTAGTGAACTGAGTAAGAAATATTTTCTTAATCTGACTTACGTATTTCAGCTCACCCGCAGCATTGACGATGGACTCAACATCGAAGGCTGATTTGGTGAGTTTGATCAACTCTGGAACGAGATTCTCATCTAAATCAAGTAGATCGAGTTCAAAGAATGGTTTCTCATCCATTTTATTCGGAGCATCAAGATCAGTAAAAAACTTATATACCTGCCCGTTAGTTAGAACGGATATCCGGGCATTTGTCACATGGAAATATCGGAATAGTTGAGAAGCGTGGTTTATGTTGAGTGATTCGCCGATTTTTTTGCATTCCACAAGGATTTGAATTTCTCCCCCTTTAAGGATTGCGTAATCGATTTTTTCACCTTTTTTGGTACCTACATCACAGATAAATTCTGGAATAACCTCTGTCGGGTCAAAAACATCATACCCAAGTATTTTATTAATAAATGGCATAACAAATGCGTTTTTGGTGGCTTCTTCAGTTTGAATCAGTGGCGACTGTTGCTTAATTTTTACAGCCAAGCTATTCAATTGTTCCAAAATTTCCATATATGCCTCAATTATTTTCCAATCACTGCTGTGTGATGTTTACTTATAGGGAATATAGAGGAATAACACCAGATGCAAATTGTGGCATTGATCACTTATTCAGTGAAATGCCACTAATAATCGAGGAGTAAAAGTAAATCGCTTATAACTTCTGCGGTGCAAGGCCGTGGAACAGCAGCAGGGCGACGTGTTTGCGCAGCATATCGGGGGAGATCGGCGACGCGCCTTCCTGACGCATTTTCATGGAGGCCATCGGGAACAGCGTCAGGCCGAACAGGGAGATGAACAGCAGCGCCGGATTCAGATCCGGGTTCAGCCGTCCTTCCGCCTGCCAGCGGGTAATGCATTCCTGCACGATTTTACGGTTTTTATCGCCGTTACGTTCTTCCATGCGTTTTTTCAGCATACCGCTTTCGCTGATCACTTCGCGTACCCACAGCGGTGCCACCCACGGGTATTTTTCTGCCGCATCAATCATGCACTGCGCCATATGGGTGATTGCCATCAGCGGGTCGTCGGCATGGGTTTCGAAAATGTCGGTGAAACCGGCGCGCACCGGCTGGAAACGTTCGTCGATCATCACGTCCAGCAGCTGTTCGCGGGTTTTAAAATAGTAATGCAGCATGGCGGTGGTGACGCCCGCTTCTCTGGCGATCATGCTCAGCGGTGTTTCGGCAATACCGGACTGGGCAAACAGTTTCAGGGCGGCATCCAGCAGCAGTTCGCGTTTATCTTCACCTTTTTTGGCACTGCGCGGCCGTCCCGGACGACGGGCGGGCGAGGTGACTTCCTTTTGATCCTTTTGTGCGGATCCTGGCGATTCTGAGATTTTTCTGTCTGCCATAAGGCGGGTGATCCATTGACCAGATGAATTTGATGCTTCAATATTAATTATACAGTTAATTAATTACAAGTCAGGATGTCATTCATGACGACAATAAATTCGGCACAGCGCGACGTGACGGAACAGAAGCCTTCGATAAAGCTGCTGTTCTCCGCGCTGATGCTGGTGATGCTGCTGGCCGCACTTGACCAGACGATTGTGTCCACCGCGCTGCCGACCATCGTCAGTGAACTCGGCGGGCTGGATCAGCTTTCGTGGGTCGTGACCTCTTATCTGCTGGCGTCCACGATTGTGGTACCGCTGTACGGTAAGTTCGGCGATCTGCTGGGGCGCAAGGTCGTGCTGCAAACGGCGATTATCGTGTTCCTGCTCGGTTCGGTATTGTGCGGGCTGGCGCAGAACATGACGCAGCTGATCCTGATGCGCGCCTTGCAGGGGCTGGGCGGTGGCGGGCTGATGGTGGTCAGTATGGCGGCGGTCGGTGATGTGATCCCGCCTTCTGAGCGCGGAAAATATCAGGGGCTGTTCGGCGGCGTGTTTGGCCTGGCGACGGTGATCGGGCCGCTGATCGGTGGTTTTCTGGTAGAACACATTTCGTGGCGCTGGATTTTCTACATCAACCTGCCACTGGGGATTTTTGCCCTGCTGGTGATTGGCGTGGCGCTGAAATCACAGAGCGCACGCATCCGCCATGAAATCGATTTTCTCGGCGCGGGGTATCTCGCGGCGGCACTGACCTGCATCATTTTGTTCACCAGCGAAGGTGGCACGGTGTATCAGTGGTCGGATCCGCAACTGTGGTGCATTCTCGCCTTCGGTATCGTGACACTCGGCGGCTTTATTTATGAAGAAACGCTGGCCGCTGAACCGATCATTCCGCTGGGACTGTTCCGCGACCGTACCTTCCTGCTCAGTTGCGCGATCAGCTTTATTATCGGCATGTCGCTGATGGGGTCGATGACCTTCCTGCCGCTGTATTTGCAGGTGGTAAAAGGCTCGTCGCCGTCGGAAGCCGGGATGCAACTGTTGCCGCTGATGGGCGCGTTGCTGGTCAGTTCGATTATCAGCGGACGGCTGATCAGCCGCATCGGGCGTTACCGTATCTTCCCGATTATCGGCACCTTGCTGAGTTTTGCCGGCATGGTGTTACTGGCTCTGCTGAAAGTCAGCACGCCGGTGCATATGTTGTATCTCTACATCGGCGTGCTCGGCCTTGGCCTCGGGATGGTGATGCAGGTGCTGGTGCTGGCGGTGCAAAACTCGGTATCGATGAAACAGATGGGCGTGGCGACCTCCGGGGTGACGCTGTTCCGTTCGATTGGCGGTTCGATTGGCGTGGCGATGTTTGGTGCCATTTTCACCCACGTCCTGCGTGATCAGCTGGTGGCGCTGATCCCCGAAGGCACGGTGCTTCCGCGTTCCCTCAGCGCGCAGGCGGTGCAGGAATTACCCACTGCCATCCGCGCTGATTATTTGCAGGCGTTTGGCTCGGCGCTGCACTCGGTGTATCTGATCGCTGCCTGCGTGATGGTGCTGGCGTTTGTTCTGTCGCTGTTGCAAAAAGATGCGGTGCTGAAGAAATAAGCGGCGGCACTCTGCGCGATATGCACTAAGCTTTCCCCTTTACGGCGTTGAAATGGCATGGAAATCCGGCAACGCCGACAGGGATATCATCAAGGGGATCGCTATGCTGTTTCGCCGTTTCGAGCGAATGATCGACATCTTCCGTGAGGCACCGGCCGCTCAGCCGCCGGATCAGGTTCTGCCTTTCTATCTTTATTATCTGCGTCAGGTCTGGCCAAGCTTTGCGATTTTGCTGGTGGTCGGGCTGGTCTGCGCGCTGATTGAAGTCTCGCTATTCAGCTATCTCAGCCAGATTATCGATCTGACCAAAGACACCCCGCCGGGCAGTTTTTTCACCGACCATATGGGCGAGCTGTTGTGGATGGCGGCGGTGGCGATGATCCTGCGGCCGGTATTTATCGGGCTGCATGATTTGCTGGTTCACCAGACTATCAGCCCCGGCATGACCAGCATGATCCGCTGGCAGAATCATAAGTATGTCCTCAAACAAAGTCTGAACTTTTTCCAGAGCGATTTCGCCGGACGCATTGCCCAGCGCATCATGCAGACCGGGAACTCGCTGCGCGATTCTGCGGTGCAGGCGGTGGATGCCATCTGGCATGTGGTGATTTACGCCGCCAGTGCGCTGTTCCTGTTTGCCGAAGCCGACTGGCGGCTGATGATCCCGCTGATTATCTGGATTTTCGGCTATGGCGTGTGCCTGCGTTATTTCGTGCCGCGCGTGAAACAACGTTCGGTGCAGTCGTCGGAAGCGCGCTCAAAACTGATGGGCTGCATCGTTGACGGTTACACCAATATCACCACGCTGAAACTGTTCGCGCATACCGATCTCGAGCAGAAATACGCCCGCGAAGCGATCACCGAACAGACGGAGAAAACCCAGCTGGCGGGGCGTCTGGTTACCGGCATGGACGTGTCGATCACCACGCTGAACGGCCTGCTGATCGTCAGCACCACCGGTCTGGCTTTGTGGTTGTGGACGCAGTCGCTGATCAGCGTCGGGGCCATCGCGTTGGCGACCGGCCTGGTTATCCGTATTGTGAATATGTCCGGCTGGATCATGTGGGTGGTGAACGGTATTTTCGAAAATATCGGTATGGTGCAGGACGGCCTGCATACCATTGCGAAACCGCTGAGCGTCACCGATCAACCGCAGGCGAAAGCACTGAAAGTCGATCAGGGTGCGATCCACTTTGATCATGTGGACTTCAATTACGGCAAAGGCGGCAGGGTGATCCATCATCTGGATCTGGCGATCCGCCCCGGCGAGAAGATCGGCCTGATCGGACCGTCCGGCGCGGGGAAATCCACGCTGGTGAACCTGCTGCTGCGCCTGTATGACATCGACGGCGGCCGCATTCTGATTGATCAGCAGAACATCGCGGAGGTCACGCAGGAAAGCCTGCGCGCGCAAATCGGCATGATCACGCAGGATACCTCGCTGCTGCACCGTTCGATCCGCGATAACCTGCTGTACGGACGGCCGGACGCAACGGAAGAAGAGTTGCAGCTGGCAATCCGTCAGGCACGCGCCGACGAATTTATTCCCGAACTCTATGATTCGCTGGGCAGAACCGGGCTGGATGCGCATGTCGGCGAACGCGGGGTGAAACTTTCCGGCGGCCAGCGTCAGCGTATCGCGATTGCCCGCGTATTACTGAAAAACGCACCGATTCTGATCATGGATGAAGCCACGTCGGCGCTGGATTCCGAAGTGGAAGCGGCGATTCAGGAAAGTCTTGAGACGCTGATGGGCGGCAAAACGGTGATTGCGATTGCACACCGCTTATCGACGATCGCTAAAATGGACCGGCTGGTGGTGCTGGAAAAAGGGCAGATTGTTGAGACGGGCAATCACGCCGAACTGCTGGCGCACGGCGGGCTTTATGCGCGCCTGTGGCAACATCAGACCGGCGGATTTGTCGGCATGGATTAAGGCCGGAACTTAAACGACGTCGTGCCGGTAGGGCAGTACTTCGCGGGCTTCGTCCGCCCAGCGCTGCACGGCTGCACGTTCTTCCAGCAGAAAATCTTCCACGGCGTCACGTAAACCCGGATGCCGTAAATAGTGCCACGAGTCGGTGATCACCGGCTCAAAGCCGCGCAGCAGTTTGTGTTCACCTTGTGCGCCCGCGTCAAAACGCGCCAGCCCGCTGGCAATCGCGTATTCCATTCCCTGATAGAAACAGGTTTCAAAATGCAGCCGGTCGAATTCTGCCAGGCAGCCCCAGTAACGCCCGTAAAACGTATCGCCACTGATTAAGCTGAACGCCATTGCCACGTCGCGGCCGTTTTGTTGCGCGAAGACGACGCGGATCGCCTCCGGCATTCTTTCCGCCAGCAGGCTGAAAAAAGTGCGGGTCAGATACGGCGACTGGCCGCGAATATGATAGGTGTTGCTGTAGCAGGCATAAACGAAATCCCATTGTGATTCAGTTACCTGCGCGCCTTCCCGCCAGACAAAATCAATTCCCTGCGCGGCTACCTGTTCGCGCTCTTTGCGAAACTGTTTACGCTTGCGTGATGTCAGCGCATCGAGGTAATCCTGAAAATCGCGGTAACCGCGATTCTGCCAGTGATATTGCAAACCCTGCCGGTGCTGCCACACCGCTTCACTGCCCATCAGCCGGTTGGCGCGCTCGTCGGTAAAATTGATGTGCGCGCCGGTCAGGCCGTTCTCTTCCAGATAATCCGGCAACGCCTGCAACAGGCTGATGGCGGCAGATTCCTCGCCCAGCAACCGTGCGCCGGTCACCGGGCTGAACGGCACCGCGCCAAGCCATTTCGGGTAATAGGCAATGCCCGAACGCTGGCAGGCATCCGCCCAGCCCTGATCAAAGACGTATTCGCCATAAGAATGGCGCTTGCGGTAGCCGGGAATAGCGGCGCGGATTTCACCGTTTTCCTGCCAGAGCAGATGCTGCGGACGCCAGCCGGAGTGCGGTCCCAGGCTGCCGCTGTCTTCCAGCGCCGATAAAAAGGCATAACTGAGGAAAGGCTGTTGCGCAGGCACCAGCGCATCCCACTGTGCAGCAGGACAATCGGCCAGACGGTCTAACGTGATAACAGGCATCAATTATTCTCGCTGTGGCGTAAAAGAGAAATCGGTTAACTGTCGTTCAGGCAGGGGGATATTACGGCAGAGGGTAAGACAACAATATAATAAGACTTAAGTCGCTGATTTATCATCCGGAACATTATTTAACACTGTTCCGGATGTTTTATTTTACGGGCAATTAACTGGCGCGGACTTCCGGATTATCTGACAGCGAAATAAAGGATGCGCTTTTCGCATCAAAGGCTTCGATGCAACCGGATTCAATATCATACACCCAGCCGTGCAGGGTAATTTCCCCTTTCGCCAGCGCGACCGCCACGCAAGGATGCGTACGCAGGTTGCTCAGCTGAGCCACGACGTTCTGGTGCACCATACCGTTCACACGAGCTTCTGGATTTTCGTGTTCGACGGATTCATTAATCGCTTTCGCGGCATCGGAATAACGCAGCCAGTGCGCGACCGCAGGCATGTGATCCAGACAGGTGCAGTTAGCGATGGCGCTCATTGCGCCGCAGTTGGAATGCCCGCAGATGACGATATCTTTCACGCCCAGTGCTTTAACGGCGTACTCGACCGTAGCGGAAACGCCGCCCGGTTCCGGCCCGAATGGCGGCACAATATTCCCGGCATTACGGATCACAAACAGTTCACCCGGTTCACGTTGCGTCACTAATTCCGGCACCAGACGGCTGTCGGAACAGGAGATAAACAGGGTCTTAGGATTTTGGTTTAACGCGAGTTCTTTGAATAGCTTAGAGCGTTGAGGAAACGCCTCTTTCTGGAATCTGAGGAAGCCTTCAATTACGTCTTTCATAGGGGAATTCCGTGTATTTCAATGTCAGTGAGTCTGCCACGAAAAAAAAGGCAGATCAATCAGACGCAATATCAGCATTATTTCTGTGGGAAATTAACTGACACAAAATATTCTCTTTTTCTGCGCAGAAGAAATTCACACAGCCGGTTATTTATTGTAAACCCTTTATCTCAGTGTCATCTGTCCCCATATTTCCTTTGTTGCCTAAATTAAGGAGTCTGCATGACAATCGAATACGCTATTTTCGGCGGTGGTTGCTTCTGGTGTACGGAAGCGGTGTTCAAAGACGTCATCGGCGTCGAGTCGGTGGAAAGTGTGTACACCGGCGGCCGTCGCCCGAATCCGACCTATGAACAGGTTTGCACCGGCACGACCGGCCATGCAGAAGCCATCCGCGTCGGTTTTGACCCGGAAAAACTGAGCTACGGCGATCTGCTGGATATCCACTTTGTGACCCACGATCCGACCCAGCTTAACCGTCAGGGGAATGACGTCGGCACGCAATACCGTTCGGCGATTTTCCCGGCCAATGAACAGCAGAAAGCGGAGGCGGAAGCCGCCATACTGCGCGCGCAGCATGATCACCGTGATCCGATCGTGACCAGCATCGAACCGCTCGGCGAAGTGTACGTGGCCGAAGGCTATCACCAGAATTACTGGGATGGCGCCGGGCAGCAGAACCGTTATTGCATGGCAGTGATCCCACCGAAACTGCAAAAGTTGCGTAAGAGCTTTGCGCAGCGCACCAAATCTTTGCAGCAGTCATAACGGCGGGTTGCGCAGTTGTGGCGTGACAGGTTCGTAGAAATACACGTCAGCTGTTCCCGCGAATAAACCGGTTTTTTCGCGGGGGATGACATACGCCACCCGATAAGCCGGGCACGCATCAAGCCCGGCAGCCTGCATTTCCCGTGACGGCCAGCGCAGCGCCGTCCCGGCCATGTTGAGAGGCCGTGCACTGAGCAGCAGCAGTTCATCTTCGGCAACGTCAGGTGCCGGTTCTGCGCATTCGTACAGGTTTCGGTGCCAGTCGCTGATGTAAGCCTGCCAGCGCGCGAAACTGCCTCCTCCTTTCTGCCGGTATTCCTCACCAGCGATCACCTGTGCGTCCCTGACGGTATGAATCGCGAGATAAACCGGACAGCCCGGCGTCAGGGCTTTGAAGCGTTGTGAAGTGCTGAATCCGCTGACGGAAATCAGGGCGGGCAGCTTTTCAAGGCTGTAAAAATCATTCCAGCTTTCTTCGCTTTCAGGATCGGTATACGTGCATTCCACGGTATAAAACATCGGCTGACCTCGCCCTGAAGAACAGAAACCGGTGAAATCAGGGGGCCGGACATAAGCCCCCGTGAGTCAATACGCGGTCATTTTGCTGAACGCGGAGTGCCGGAGATATGAAATACAGTACAAAGCTCATTGACCTGAGCGGAGCAAATGAGTTCGCCCACACCGGCCTGCAGCAACTCGGCCATCACCTTCTCATTGCGGCGCACTTCGCCACACACAAAAGTATGCACGCCATGTTCACGGGCGCATGACACCACCCGTCGCAAGAGACGGATATTGGCATTGCTGGTAGGTGAAACGGAAAGTGCCTGATTGTTGCGGCAAACTCCGTTGAACAGGGAGAACAGATCCGACGTACCAATCGCCATAAAATCAACTTTTGCCGTCGTGAACAAATCATCCAGTTCTTCAGCCAGCGCCGGGACTTCCAGCGTAAAGCCCAGTTCAACGCCTGAACGTTCAATGCCTGCCTGTTCGACCATCTCCACGAAAGTGCAGTATTCCCCGATAGTGGAAATGAACGGCGCGCTGATTTTTATCGGGGTATCGAATTCCTGCTGGAAGCGGCGGATGGCGGCTAATTCCGGCGCCCACTGTGTAATGATACGTGGCCCGCGCACGCCCATGTCCGGGTTCATTTCCGCAGGGACGCTGACCCCGACCTCCGCCAGCTCCGCCGTCGTCAGATCAGAGAGGACGCAACGAATGCTGGTCCAGTTTTGTTTGCCCAGCTCGACGAGCTGCTCATACAGGAAGTCTTCGATATGGGCATTGTCGTTGTACGCTTCCGGCTCCTGACTAAAGAGCTGGAACAGGCAGAACTTGAATCTGAAATAGCCCAGCGATTTGACACCGAAACGGCGATAAATGGCGAGATTACGCTGATTCAGTACGGAACAGATGGCGCTGACCGGCACGTCTTCGCGCAGAGAAGTCAGGCCATCTTTGTTCACGATGCACCGGCTGGTTTTGTCGAATTCTTCTTCGTTATACACCACCAGTCCGATCCCCGATTCATGGAGCATTTTACGGGCGTGGTCGGAGAATTCATTACGGGTCACGACGACTGATCCGACGGAAGGCGTGGCAATAATTTTGCTGGCAACGGCACAGTCCAGACTCGGGGTGAAAAGAATATGCTCCAGATCACCGGAGAGTTCGCCGAGAGAGTGCGTGATCATGCCCACGGTTTCAGGTTCCGGGGTGATGATGATTCTGCCTGCTGATCTCCGCGCGGCTGGCTGACTGATAAGTTCTGAAGTGATCATTTCTTTTCCTTGAGGGTAAGAGAGTTATGGGAATCAACCAGGGTAACGCCATCGCCCCGAAGGATATGGTCGGTTGCTGAAAGAATGGCGGCGCAGTAGCCCAGCGTATTGTGGACAAAGGCTTGCAGAACGACTTCGGTGATATCGCCGATGCGTCTGACAGACAGATGTTGCTCAGTGGCCAGCAGCACGAAACCGGAAGGCAGGCCGGAATAGGCTCTTGAACCGATGGTGTTCGTGGTGACGTGGATCAGCGAAGGTTCGGTGGACTCCAGGGCACGGGCGGCACCGATCAGGTCCTCCGTCCCGATATCCAGATCGCGCAGGAAAAAGCGCTGGATCTGATAACCGGGCGGCTGGGTCAGCACTCGCAACGACACATTGTTCGCGCTGGTGGCCGGGGCAAAACGCAACATGGAATCCGCAACCTGAGACACGCCCGGACGCAGGTTATCTCGCGGATCTTCCGTTCGTGATCCGACACGACGGGTGCCAAAATTGGAAGATGCGGTATCCGGGTGGACGATATCGACCTCGCTGTGTACCAGAACGTCGTGCAGTGCGATGCCTCGCCCGGAACAGTAATCCGCCAGAATACGCAGCCCGGTTGTCCAGCCGACGCACTGACAACTCCCCATGGCATAACTGCCTGACATCTGTGCGCCTGCCGCCGTGCGGCTGGCAAGGAAATGCGTGGGTTCGGCGTTCATCAGCGCCGGATAAAGCGCCGGAAGATCGGCGTTTTCGGCCACGCCAATGACCACGCGGGCAATGGCTTCCAGTTTTTCGAGGTGGCGGGGGGAGCGGATATGTCGGCGACTGGTCGCCAGTATCGCCAGGCTGAAGTGACCGAGATCAGACACGTCTTCATCCAGATCACGGAAATGGATGCGGAAAGTACGCCCGTCAATCGCCAGTACATTTTCGCCGCTATGGGTGGTCACTCTGCCGAAAAGCTGCGGGTTGGCCAGCAGCAGACGCGCTTTGAGTTCTTCGAGCGGTCCGCGTGATTCCGCGCCCACGCCTTCGCTATCAACCGGGTGCGTCAGTATGTCCGTCACCGGATGCGCCACCTCTGCAGTGGCCGACAAATAGAGAAGATTCGAACCGATATCCGCGCCCATGCCGACCAGTAAAACGCGTTCTGACGTGGCATGTCCGGTGTAAGGCGTATCTAAATGAACGTGGCTCACAGCGTGATTTCTCCCATGCGCAGGGTCATCACTTCTTTATAGGCACTGTGTTCTGTCACCAGTGTCGGGAAGAGACTGCTCAGACGTGCGGCAGGGAAACGGCCCTGGCGAACCAGATGGGGCGGGTTAAAGGTAAAGTCGACAACCGTGTTGCTCTGGAACGGGCCAGCGGCGTCATCCCAGCCAATCGGTCCGCCGTCAATGACCAGATCTGCGTGTTTCCCGAGATCGTTAATCGCCTGTTCGCGGGTCACCTGATGGCCACCGGTGCCTGAAATGTTGGATGACGTGAGGGCAATCGGGCCGAAGTCGCGTCCGATTTCATACATCGGGCTCATCCCGTGACAGAAAAGACCGACCGTAGGGGCACCCATTGTCATTTGTTCGGGAAAGGTGGCGGACTCGGCAGATTTGAAGAAAATCGGCGTGGTCATGCCTAACAGCAGTTCGGCGATCAGTTCATCGGAGAACTCTGGCGGGATTTCCGCGTATTTACGTGCATCAGCAGGATCGCCGATACCTAAGGTAAGCGGCCCGAATTTAGTGCGTTCTTTCATTTCGAAGATCCGGGCGATTCCGCGGGCACTGTGAGCAGAACAAAATACGCCGTAATTCGTCACGCTGGGCGCGACAATGACGCCATCGTTTTTCAGTAATTCAAGTGCATATTGATGCGTTTCTTCGTTATAAACTCGAATATCCATTTTGAAACTCCAGAGTTATTACCTTCTTGCGAAGAGCTGATAAAAAATAAAATTCGCCGGAGAAATAAAGGCGTGTTTATTTAACGCACCGATTATTGCGTAATACGTTTTCTGTGAACGCTCAATATCATGCTCAAAACGCTCAATATGAGGAGGGGACGTTGTTTGGCGGAAAGTGAATATTTTTCACATTAATACAAAACGCCCGGTCAGATGTGCCGGGCGTGATAAAAATCAACAAGCATTACCCCCGGAGAGGCATGTTAAGGGCATTTTCGCGGAATGAGGAAGGGCAGGTAATATTGGTCAGGTTATTTGTCACCGCAGAAGGCCCGGTACCGAAGTAAGAAATAAAGTTTCGGGTAAAACAGGCAGAAGAATGGTACCCGCATTCCTGTGCCACTGTTTTGATGGACTTACGTGTCGTTTGCAGCAATGTCATGCCGTGGTACAGCCGCGCCTCACGCAGCAAGATACGCAACGAGGTATTTTCCTCCGCCAGACGACGCCGTAACGTTGCGCCGCTCATGTGCAGGCGCTCCTCGAAATCAGCGGAACACCAGTCATGGCCGGGATTGTCCAAAACAAGTAAACGGATACGTACACTGAGGGACGCGTCTCTCACTTCGATAAACTCCCGGTATCCGCTGTGTTCTAATGCCAGCGCCAGTCCCAGTAAAGACTGATTAAATATAATGGAATCGGACATCACGGGATCTACTGCCAGTACCGAAAGAAAATTCCATAACATCACCAGGGGTGGCAGAATTTTGCCGGATGAAACCGGGGCGAATTTATCTCCCGCCCGGTAGAGTTCTAAATTACGCATTGATTTGCCTCTGAGCACCTGTTTTTATATTTATGTGAACCGGTCATTCAGAGATCCATTCAACATCCGTTGCGGTCTCTGGTTATTATTACCCGTTCGCTATCACCTGTTTTCCCTGATTGAAAAGGGGTGAGTGTTTAGGTACTTCAGAACCACTCTTTCCAAAAAAATAACGTCTTTATAATTGCTTTCTACTATTTCACCGTGTGGCGGGTCATCTTCTGATTAAACGCTGATCTTCTCCCTGACGTCGTGACTGAAATCCTTTGCCAGAAAACACAACATCTCACCCAAGATTTCCCCGGATTTTTCAAAAAGCGGGATATGTGCGGCATTGCGCAGTACAACGAGTTCGCCATGACGAGCGGTTGCCATTTCCTGTGCGGCGGCGGGCGTGGCGACCATATCGTGTTCGCCAACCAGTACCCGTAGCGGCACCTGCGTATTGCGGGGCTGTTTCGGCTCAATCTGAGACAGGACATCCGCGCATTTCGCATACCCTTCATCAGAAGTACGGTTGAGCATCTGCTTCATGCCGAGCGCCGCCGGAGTATCCCGAAATTCCGCCGTGACCCAGCGGCCGAAAATTTCCGGAGCCAGGGAATCTAAACCGTTTTGGCGAATATTGTCGGCCATGGTGCGCCAGAATGACGATGACGCCGGGGCGAGATAAGTGTCGATAAGCACCATTGAGCGCAGGCGCTGAGGTGCGGTATCGGCAATATGCTGTGCGATCAGCCCGCCGATGGACACCCCTGCGACGGAAAACGTACTGATATCAAAATAGTCGGCGATGCGGAGGACATCGTCAGCCAGATCTTCCAGTGAGAAAGGCGCTTGCCCGGTTTCACTCAGACCATGCCCGCGCATATCCAGACGCAGTACGCGATAGTGACGGGTCAGCGCCGGAACCTGCGCATCCCAGATATGAAAGTTCGTTCCCAGAGAATGCAGTAATACCAGAACCGGCGCATCAGTCGGGCCTTGCAAATCTACGTGCATGATCAGGTCGTTGCATTTCACAAACATAATGTAAAAGTCCTTGTTAAACAGATGAATAAATCCCGTGTGTGCAGTAAAAACTCTCAGTTATTGCGCACAGGGACGCCCATGCTTTTCTGTGTGCGATAGCGCAGATAGAGATTGTTGAGGATCAGCGCAGAACCGGTGATACAGGCACCCGCGATTTCCGGGGCGCTGGGTTCGACACCGGTCATAGCGGAGATAGAGAACGCGGTGATCGGGACGATATCCATAAACAACACCCCGTTAAGTGGTGTCAGGATTTTATTGCCGATATTCCAGCACAGGATGCCGATAAAACTGGCCACGAAGGCGGTGTAAAAGACATGCGGGATCACATACACGAAGTCGCTGACGGCGGGCACGGCCACGAAGCCAGTGATATACAGCAGCGCGTTTAATACCAGTACGCTGGTCATCCCGAGAACGCTGGTTAATGCGGTGTATTTAAGCGGCGACCAGGTCGGGAAAAACGACGCGCCCACGGTGTAAAATACCCAACACAGTGCGCCGAAAATAATCAGGGCGTTGGCTTTGTAGCTGGAAGGTGAATCAAACAGGCTGGCATAGTGCCCTTTGGTGATCACGGTCATCACCCCAAAAAAAGACATCATAATCAGGCCAACGGAAACCGCGGGCGGGACGATTTTGCGCAATACGCCGTTTACCAGAATACCCAGCATCGGCATGGTCGCCATCATGATCGACGTGGTTAACGCGCCGTTTTCTCCTGCCATTTGCTGGCCAAGAAAAACAAAAAAACCAAAACCCACAAAAGCCGCTGAACCTAATAACCACGCCAGTCCGACGCGTTCACCTTTCAGGTTCAGCCCCTGTTTTCCTTCGCGTAATCTCAGCGCGATCACTAACGCGATCGCCGCGAAACCATAGCGCAGGGTGGTGAAAGTATAGGGGTCAAGATGTCTCAGCGCGCTGGTCATCATCGGGAATGTCGCGCCCCAGGATAAGGTCGCTATCAGACAGCAGATAACGCCCGCAGAGTAAGAATTTTTCATTTCTCTATTTCTCGGTTAAGTGGCAATCATAATGAAATCATTCAGTCATCCGGCACAGGGAACATGTGCCGGGTGGTCAGTCTTCTTTCGCCTGAGAATTATTCCCCCAGCAGTTTCCCGCCTTTTGCCCAATGCGTTTTAGGGACTTCAGTAATCACCACATCAAGGCTTTCAGGCTTGCAGTTGAGGGTTTCTGCCGCGACACGGGTGACTTCCCGGGCGAAATCGCTTTTTTGCTCAGGCGTACGGCCCGGCACCAGTTCTAAACGGATAATTGGCATCATGGTTCCTTATTTTTCAGCCCCCCGGCTGAGGGGCTGAATCTGATTTTTACTGAAGCGCGTTAAATGATAAATATGTGTTAAGTTGAATGAATTGAAACCTGCAGGTTCATAATCATGAGCAAATTGTCCGGAATGGAAATGTTCGTCAGAGTGGTGGAATGTGGCAGTTTCACCGCGGCAGCAGTGGCCAGCGGCGTCTCACCCACGATGGTGGGCAAGCAGATCCGGGAGATTGAACAACGGCTCGGTGCGCGCTTATTGCACCGCACGACGCGGCGTCAGCAACTGACAGAAGTCGGCCAGCTCTATTTTGACCGCTGTCGCCGGGTGCTGTCGGAAGTGGAGCTGGCGGAGAGCAGCGCCATGGAATTGCAGGCCGCGCCGAAAGGGCTGGTACGAATGATTGCCCCGGTCAGTTTCGGCTGTCAGTGTCTGGTGCCGGAACTGAGTGCCTACATGGCGCAGCATCCCGATGTGGACGTGATGCTGAATCTGGATAACCGCGTGCCGAATCTGAGTCAGGAAAATTACGAATTAGGCATTCAGATCGGGGAAGTGTGTGAGCCGGGCGTGGTGGCGCGTCCGTTACGCCCGTATCGCCGGATACTGGCCGCGTCGCCGGACTATATCCGTCAGCACGGAATGCCGGAACATCCCGATCAGCTCGGCAATTACAGCTGTCTCGGCCTGTCCTACTGGCTGCATCAGGACCGCTGGGATCTGATGGGGCCGGAAGGGGAAACCTTTAAGGCGTTTATCAGTGGCCGGTTCATGTCTAATCAGGGCAATTCCCTCAGGATTGCTGCACTGAATGGCTGCGGGATTGTCCTGCAACCCGACTATGTGTTGATGGACGATATCGCGCAAGGCCGTCTGGTTCCTGTATTACCGGCATGGTCGTATAAGCCAACGCCCTTGTACCTGATATATCATCAGGATAGTCGTCCCTCTGCCAAATTACGCAGTGTCATTGATTTTCTTATGGAACGTCTGGGCGCATGAAATCCCAGAATGAGAATTATGCTTACCAATAATCCTAATCGCGAATGAGGGGCATTTCTTTTTTAACGGAAAGCGTTAATTTATTATTTCCGCCTCCGCTTTGGCCGGTTAAAATTCTGGATGACATAGCACAATTTTGACGCGCTATCGGGTCATCTGACGCAGAAAAAGGTGTTTTTGCAGGCTTGCGGAGACCGGGTTTTGGCACTAAATTTACTTTTTTTATCCTCTAATGCCATGATTAACCGTCTTTTATAAGTTGTTTTGGGTTGGCTACATATTCATTTAAGTGAAAGTGGGTGTTCCACGGGCGATTTTGCTGGGAAAATAATGTGTTCCATCAGTAAAACCCTACAGGATAACTTCCATGAATAAGCCCGGCTTAACGTCTTTGGCACTCCTGGCGTTAATCGCTTTGAGCGCATGCAGTACGAAAAATAATGTGGCGACAACAAAAGAGACACCGACAAATAAAACGTCGAATAATACCTGTGTTAATGAATTCAAAGCATTACAGCGTCTCTCTCCTCACGATTTTGAAATTTACCAGCAACAGTTTAATCAGCTGACGAAATCTTATGATGTGTATAAAGCGAATAATGGTCTGATTAATAAAGATGCTCAGGAAATCCTGAACATCGAGCTGGATTCAAAATTAAAACTTATCTGCGCAAGAGTTAAAGGTGCGACCTTTAAGAGCATGGACGAGCGCTCTCAGGAAGTGAATAAAATATGATGGCGCGAGTGAAGTCTTTCTTCTTAATTCTGCTCCTGATCAATATACAGGGAGCCCATGCTGAAGAGCCGGTGGATGCTAACCTGAGTCTTTTGGATCAGTTGCAAAGTGAAAATTTAATTTCTGCTCCAGAACCTTCTGTTTTTGCGGAAAAAGATAAGACTTCCTCTCCGCTGATCCAGCCTCCAAAAAATATTGTCGTGCCGAAAGCCCCTGTTGAAAAACCCGTCGCTGTCGAAAAACCGGTAGCGCCAAAACCGCGGCCTAAACCGACGCCAGCGCCAGCCAGGAAAACCCCCAAAGCGCCTCAGCCTGCGAGCACTCAATCGGTACCGGCGGTGCCTGCCACTGCGGATGTCAGCGACACCCAGAAAAAGGCCAACGATCAGCTCAAAAAATCCCTTGAGGCAGCAAAATCCACCGCAGAAAAATCCCGTGACCAATACGCGGCGTTGCAAAAATCTTATGCGGATACTCAAAAAGAAAACCAACAGCTACAAACGCAGATTGCGGCGTTAAAAGCCAAACCTGTGGTGACCCCGCCGTCGGCAGACCAGAAACTTGCGCAGAAAAAAGCGCAGGATGAACTGAAACAACTGCAAAATTCGCTGAAAAATACACAACAAGAAAATCAGCAGATCAAATCGCAGTTACAGACGCTGCAGGTCAGCAAGAAACAAGCCGAAAGCCTGACGGAAAAATTGTCCGTTGCGCAGACCGCGTCTAAAAAATCTCAGGACGAAGTGGCCGGTATCCAGCAGTCGTTGAAAAAGACCAAAGCTGAAAATGATCAACTGAAAGCGCAGCTTACCGCGCTGAAAACCAATCAAGTCGGGGTCGCGAAAAAATCCTCTGAGCAGGTGGCGACGTCGCAGCTGGCAGCCAAAAAAGCCCAGAAAGAGATTGCCACCCTTGAGGCGAGCTTTAAGAAATTAACCAGTGAAAATACGCAACTCAAAACACAACTCGATACCGTGAAAAAGCAATCCTCCGTGCGAATTGAGCAGCTCAGCTCATCCGCGCATGCTAACGGTAAATCGCTGGCTGAATTCGCGGTACTGAATGCGACATTGCAGCAGGCGACAGAAGAAAATCATCAGCTCAAAACCCGGCTCGAGACGCTGCAAAAGCAGTCGACGGAACAGGCTGATAAGTTGCAGGCTTTACAAAGCAATGGCTCTAAATCCCAGGCGAATGTCGCTGAGTTGCAGACGACGGCAAAACAAGCCGCCGCTGAAAATGCACAGCTGAAAGCGCAACTGGC
The DNA here is from genome assembly GCF_004330295.1 of Rahnella victoriana. GTDB lineage: Bacteria > Pseudomonadota > Gammaproteobacteria > Enterobacterales > Enterobacteriaceae > Rahnella > Rahnella victoriana. Next base: position 109,755 of record NZ_SJOJ01000013.1, on the reverse strand, counting down.
CGATCTGCAAAAACAGGGAGACAGCCAGAACGAGAAGATTGCGTTTGCCGTGGCCGCCAATAACAAGTCTCTCGGTGAAAATCAGGTTCTGCAGAAAACCCTTAAACAGGCCACTGATGAGAATGCGCAGTTGAAAACTCAGCTGGCAGGTCTGAAAAAACAGGGCACCGCGCAGAATGGCAAACTGTCCGAATCTGAAGCCGCCAACAAAAAGTCACAGGCTGACTATCTGGCCGTGCAGAAAACCCTTAAACAGGCCGCTGATGAAAATGCACAGCTGAAAACCCAGCTGGCAGATTTACAAAAACAGAGTGCCGCGCAGAACGACAAACTGTCTGTGTCAGAGACGGCCAATAAAAAGTCGCAGGTCGATTATCAGACCTTGCAGAAAACCCTTAAACACGCTGCTGATGAGAATGCACAGCTGAAAACCCAGCTGGCAGACCTGCATAAACAGGGCACCTCGCAGAATGGCAAACTGTCCGACTCTGAAGCTGCCAATAAGAAATCTCAGGCAGATTATCTGGCCTTGCAGAACAGCGTGAAACAGGCTGCGGATGAAAATGCGCAGATGAAAACTCAGCTGGCAGCGTTGCAGAAACAAGGCGCGGCGCAAAATGAAAAGTTGTCTGCGTCTGAAGCCGCCAATAAGAAATCTCAGGCGGATTATCTGGCCTTGCAGAAAACCCTGAAACAAGCCACCGATGATAAAACGCAACTGAATACCCAACTGGCAGCGTTGCAGAAACAAAGCGCCGCGCAGGCTGAAAAACTGTCTGCGTCTGAAGCCGCCAATAAGAAATCTCAGGCGGATTATCTGGCCCTGCAGAAACCCCTGAAACAAGCCACGGATGACAACGCGCAACTGAATACCCAGCTGGCAGCGTTGCAGAAACAAAGCGCCGCGCAGGCTGAAAAACTGGCTGCGTCTGTGGCTGCGAATCAAAAATCGCAGAATGAGTATCAGGCGTCGCAAACGGCATTATCAACCTCTTCTGAGGATGTGAAACGCCTGACCACCCAGCTCAGCGAGAGTCAGCTGGCGGCGACCAAAGTTACGGAAGAAAAAAATAAACTGATAGCCGAACTTGATAAAACGAAGAAAGACCTCGCCTCACACAGTATCGCTGCCGTGACAAAATCTGGCGGAGAGCTGATCAGTGATGCCGAACTGAAAGCGTTGCAGGCGAAAGAAAGCAAGAAAACCGGCCGTTCTTATTCTGTCGGGTATTTGCTGGGGCAGGCCGCGAATTCAAAAATCGAGCAGGTGGTATCCGCCGGTGAGAAAATTGATCGCAATGTGATTATCAAAGGCTTTGTTGACCGCATGAATGAGCTGTCCAGCATGTCGACAGAAGACATGCGGGAGTCGCTGAACAGTCTGGACAGTGATATCCGCTCTCGTCAGGAAAAGCAAAAGACGTCCAATGTAGAGAATAACCAGAAAATTCTCGATAAAGCGGGCAAAACGAAAGGTGCGGTGAAAGCCAAATCGGGCTTCATTTACCAGATCACTAAGCCAGGTTCTGCCCCTAAAGTGACGATGGAGAAAAGCATTCGTCTGCGGATTATTGAGAAACTGGGCGACGGTAAAGTCATTGCCAGCGAAAAAGACGATAATGTGATCAGCGCGGCCGTCACGGAAATCCCGGCAGTGCTTCAGGAAGTCGTGCTGAATCTGGGTTTGCAAGGTGAAGCCACATTGTATATTCCGCCTGAACTGGCGTATGGCAAAGACGGCATTCCGGGTAAAATCCCGCCGAATTCACTTTCGATCATGAATATCAAAATATTAGGTGTGAAAGACAAGTAACAGTGGCCGGATAAAAAAAGGCAGGCGATCGTCAGATCACCTGCCTTTTTTATTTCTGCGCCCTGATTTATTTACCGCTCAGGAACGCCAGTAAATCTTCATTCAGCTGATCCTGATGGGTAACCGCAAACCCGTGCGGTGCGCCTTCATAAACTTTCAGCTCTGAATTCTTAATCATTTCTGCGGCCAGTTTGCCGGTGGCTTCAAACGGCACGATCTGGTCGGCGCTGCCGTGGATCACCAGCGTCGGCACGGTGATTTTCGCCATGTCCGGGCGGAAATCCGTCTCGGAGAATGCGGTCACACAATCAACGGTGCCTTTGAGCGATGCCATCAGCGCGATGTTCAGCGTCTGGGTCATTATGCCGTCAGAAACGGTCATGCCCTGATTGGTGCCGTAGAACGGCGTCGCAAAGTCACTGATAAATTGTGCGCGGTCTTTCAGCAGACCGGTTTTGATGCCGTCGAACACCGATTTATCCACGCCCTGCGGATGATCTTCCGTCTTAATAAACAGCGGCGTCACCGCGCCTAACAACACCAGACTGGTGACACGTTCTGAGCCGTAACGGCTGATATAACGCGTCACATCGCCGCCACCCATTGAGAAACCGACCAGCGTGACATCATGCAGATCGAGATGTTCGATCAGGTCGTTGATATCGGACGCGAAAGTGTCGTAGTTGTAACCTTCCCACGGCTGTTCTGAACGGCCAAACCCGCGACGGTCAAAGGCGATAACGCGATAACCGCGATCAGCCAGGAAATTCATCTGGCTGTCCCACATATCGGCGTCCAGCGGCCAGCCGTGGCTGAATAATACCGGCTTACCTTTGCCCCAGTCTTTAAAATAAATTTGAGTGCCGTCTTGGGTATTGAATGTGCTCATGTTTATTTCCTCAGCGATTGTTTTTGCAGGTTTTGCGTATTGTGTGTTGTGTTGCAATCAACATTAGGCGTGGCGGGGAAATATTGCTAACAGGTTATTTTTGACAAGTCGTTAAAAGATTTTGGTGTTCCTATCATTATGAAAAATAGGCGTATTCATGACTGTTTATATAGGGAATACCCTGTCAAAAAAATCTGAACAAGTTGCCAAATTCTTTCCGCTATCTGCTTTTCGACTCCTGACCTATTGTTAATTCCAGCAGCACAACAACACAACGTTAAATACAAACACACAACCCAACAATGCACTCTGAGAGGAAATGAAAATGTCTAAATTCGATTTGCTGGACCCACAGAATTCCACCCTGATTTTCATCGACCATCAGCCACAAATGTCTTTCGGCGTCGCCAATATCGATCGCCAGCAGCTTAAAAATAATACAGTCGCTCTGGCTAAAGCGGGCAAAGTTTTTAACGTGCAGGTGATTTACACCTCGGTGGAAACGGAAAGCTTCAGCGGCTACATCTGGCCGGAACTGCTGGCGGTTCACCCTGACGTGAAACCGATTGAGCGCACATCAATGAATTCCTGGGAAGACGCGGCATTCGTCAAAGCCGTTGAAGCCACAGGCCGCAAAAAACTGATTATCTCTGCCTTGTGGACAGAAGTCTGTCTGACATTCCCGGCGCTGATGGCGATGAAAGAAGGCTACGAAGTGTATGTGGTGACCGACACTTCCGGCGGCACCAGCGTGGATGCCCACGAACGTTCCATCGACCGTATGGTGCAGGCCGGTGCCATCCCGGTGACCTGGCAGCAGGTTCTGCTTGAGTACCAGCGCGACTGGTCCCGTAAAGAAACCTACGACGCGGTTATGGATCTGGTTCGTGAGCACAGCGGTGCCTACGGTATGGGCGTCGATTATGCCTACACCATGGTTCACAAAGCGCCACAGCGCCAGGGTTAATACCGGCATCCTTCGCTTGCCGCCTTCCTGCCGCGCGAATGATGAGGTATTAAAATTAACAGGCCGGAACCGCGCCTTGAGCAGGTTCCGGCAGGAGAGAAATCATGCGTCACGCCCCTGTTTCCAGTCTGTCGGCTCCGGTTGTCCCTTTCCCGGTTATCCGCTGGTTTGCCCTGCTGGCCCTGTGTGCCGCGTATTTGCAGGGCGGTATCGTCAAGTTGTTCGATTTTTCCGGTGCCATCGCTGAAATGCAGCACTTCGGATTATCGCCTGCCGCGCCAATGGCTGCCGCAGTCATTGTGCTGGAACTGGGAGCCTCTGCGCTGATCCTCTCCGGGCGATATCGGTGGGCTGGCGCGCTGGCGCTGGCACTGTTTACCTTCTGCGCCAATTTTATGGCGAATGCGTACTGGCAGGTTTCCGGCCATGAACGCGCGATGATGATGAACGGATTCTTCGAACATATCGGGCTGGCCGGTGCGTTTGTCTATGTCGCATGGAATGATATTAAGGGGCGGGTATGAGCCAGAACAGTGTCGCGGGCGGGGCGTTTTCACCGCTGAAACAGGGATTATTCGCCACGATCTGGGTGGCGACCATCCCCGGCAATACCGGCAGCTGTCGCGCTGATGCAAACCGCCGCCACGCTGATGGGGCCCGCCTGGCAGGCGATTGTGCCGGAACTGGTGAAGTCCTGGCACGAACATTTGCGTCAGCATCAGCGTGTGTCGCATGCGGATGCCGATCTGCAAAGCGAGGTAACGCGTTATCATCGCGGTGAGAACAAACCGCAGATGCATCACTATCTGTCGGTGCGTTAGCCAGAGTAAAAAGCCGCATGATGCGGCTTTTGTTTTTCAGTCCTGGCTGTACACCGCCGCAATGCCCTCGAAATCCTGCAAATTTTCGCGCCACCACATCGCCGCATTGCCGGTGGCATTTTCGTTCCAGGCCATAAATGCCTGATCGCGGCGGGTTTCGGTATCGAGACGGCGCTCAACCAGCGCACCGCTTGCCAGATGTGGCGCGGCCAGATAACGCGGCAGATAGCCGCAGCCCAGCCCGGCAATCTGTGCATGAACTTTGGCGTTAAAGTCATGAACGCTGAGCATCTTCTGCTCATCCAGCACCCGCAAATCCGCACCTGTCCCGTGACGCGACGTGTCATGAACCACCACGGCGCGGTACTGACGGATTTGCTCGCGCACCAGCGGTTCCGGCATTGCGGCGAGCGGGTGATGCGGCGCAACCGCAAACACATATTCCAGCCAGCCGATCGGGCGGTATTCGATGCCACTGCGGGTGACCGGTTCCTGCACGGCACCGAAAACAATGTCGGCCTCGCCATAACTCAGGGCTTCCCAGCACCCGGCGAGCACGTCGTGGCGGAACAATAACTGTGTGTGCTGATGCTCGGCGTAAAAACGGTCAATCAGCGGCGCCAGCAGGGCGAACGGCACTGAGGCATCGACGCTGATGGTCAGTTTGCTTTCCCAGCCGCTTTCCACGTATTGCGCCTGTTGTTCCAGTTCGCTGACGGCGCGCAGCAGCACGCGGCCCTTTTCCAGCATCAGGCGACCGGTCGGCGTGAAGGTCGCGCGATGTCCGGAGCGGTCCAGCAGTTTAATGCTCAGATCACTTTCCATTTTCTGCACGGTATAACTCAGTGCCGACGCGGTTTTAAACAGTCTGGCGGCGGCTGCGGCAAAGGTGCCGTGTCTGTCCAGCGCATCCAGGATCAGCAGCGCTTCAAGGCTTAATCGCATTATTCTTCCCCACCCCAAAATTGTTTAACAACAACCCAAAATATTTCCGTTATCAATAGCCGTGCGGATTTCGTATCGTTTATGAATATAACGCAACATTCAGTTAACCAGAATACCGGTTACTCAGAAGGAATATCCCATGGCTTATCCACATCAACCTGAACAGATCACCCTGGTGATCACCCACGGCGTACGGCGGGATAAGCTGGCGGAATACGAAAGCTGGCTGGAACAGCTGAAGACGGATGCGGCACGGTTTCCCGGTTATCAGAATGTGAATATCCTGCGTCCGGTGCACGGTGAAACCACCTACACCGTGCTGGTGCGGTTTGATAACGTCGATAATCTGTATCTGTGGATACAATCCGATCAGCGCGACACCCGCGAGGCGGCGTTAGGTAACCTGCTGAGCGGACAGGAATATATCGGGATGCGTACGCAGGCGTGAGTTCCGCCGTGCAATATTTACACACTGATTATTTCGCAAAGGTTGAAGGCTGTATAAAACGCCAGTATTATCTGACCGTTTTCTATACGACATTTATCCGGTTAAAGCAGGTCAGCTATTTTGTGGAATCCCGAAAAAGAGCTTTTTACGGAGCTTTATCAGTACCCTGAACACCTTCGCCATACCTTAGAAAATTTACCCGGCAGCAGCGGCGTCTATATTTTTTACGGCGACGACAACGCCTTTCCGCTGTATATCGGCAAAAGTGTGAATATCCGCAGCCGCGTAATGTCGCACTTCCGCAATCCTGCCGAAGCCAAACTTCTGCACATGACCCGCGATATTGAATTCATCAAAACGATCGGTGAAGTGGGGGCGTTGTTGCTGGAATCGGATCTGATTAAAACCCGGCGACCGCTGTTTAATAAGCGTCTGCGCACCGCCCGCAAACTGTGCTCTATCCGCCTTCAGGCGCTGACGGCCAGCATTGTGTTCAGTGATGACGTGGATTTTTCGCACAGTGAAGATCTGTTTGGCCTGTTCAAAACGAAGATGTCGGCACTGGAAAAGCTCCGTGATATCGCCGATCAGGAAAAACTCTGTTACGGCGCACTGGGGCTGGAAAAAGGGGCAAAAAACCGCGCCTGTTTCCGCTTCTCACTGGGAAAATGTGCCGGAGTCTGTTGCGGTAAAGAATCGCCGGAGGCCCATCAGGCGCGCCTGCGGGAAGCGCTCAGCGCGTTAAAAATCCGCAGCTGGCCGTATCCGGGCCGCATCGCCATCGCCGAAGAAGCCAACGGGCTGACGGATTATCATGTCATCAATCACTGGTTCTATCTGGGCACCGTCAGCACACTGGAAGCCGCTAAAGCATTCGATATCGCCGTGCCCCATTTTGACCGCGACAGTTATAAAATTCTCTGTAAGCCACTGTTCGAGGCGGACAGTTCGAAAGTGATTTTGCTGGACTGAAGGTAATAAAAAAGGCTGCCGGTGGCAGCCTTTCAATTCATCGCGCTTTCAGCGCAATGCCCGCGAATTAACGCATGGTCACAAACTCTTCCGCGCCGGTCGGGTGGATAGCGACGGTGTTGTCGAAGTCTTTCTTGGTTGCGCCCATTTTCAGTGCGACCGCGAAGCCCTGCAACATTTCGTCCATGCCATAACCGATACCGTGGATGCCGACGATTTTCTCTTCAGCACCGACGCACACCAGTTTCATGCGGCATGGCTGGCGGTGCTGCGTGACGGCGGTGTACATGGCGGTGAATGCGGATTTATAGACTTTCACGTTCTCTTCGCCGAATTGCTCTTTCGCCTGCGGTTCGGTCAGGCCGACCGTACCGATTGGCGGGTGGCTGAACACCACAGTGGCGATGTTGCTGTAATCCAGATGCTCATCAGGTTTGTTGTTAAACAGACGCTCAGACAAACGACGGCCTGCGGCAACCGCAACCGGCGTCAGTTCAACGGCACCGGTGTTATCGCCCACCGCGTAAATACCTTTTACGCTGGTGTTCTGGAACTTATCGACGACGATGTAACCTTTATCGTTTGTTTTCACGCCGGTGGCTTTCAGGTTGAAATTGTCCGTTTCCGGTTCGCGGCCAATCGCCCACACCAGACTGTCCACTTCAAATTCCTGGCCGTTTTCCAGTTTCAGCGTCAGGCTGCCATTGGCATTTTTCACCACTTCTTTCGGAATGGATTCTTTATGCAGCGCCGGGCCTTCGGTTTCCATCACTTCCACCAGCGTCTCGACGATCAGTGGATCGAAAGTACGCAGCGGCGCGTGTTTACGCACGAACAGATGCGTTTCGGCACCCAGCGCGTTCATCACACCGGCGATTTCCACCGCGATGTAACCTGCGCCAACGACGGCAACACGTTTTGGCATTTCGGTCAGATCAAAGAAACCGTCTGAATCGATGCCGTATTCCGCACCCGGAATATCCGGATGGCTCGGACGGCCACCGGTGGCGATCAGGATGTGATCCGCTGTGATCTTCTCGCCGTTCACTTCAACGGTATGATCGTCAACGAAACGTGCGAAACCTTTAATCACGTCAACGTTGTTTTTGCCCAGCACGTTGTCGTAAGAAGTGTGGATGCGGTCGATATAGGCGGTACGGTTGGCGACCAGCGTTTTCCAGTTAAAGCTGTTCACGGTGGTGTCAAAGCCGTAATCCGGGCCGTAATTGCGGATCGCTTCCGCGATTTGCGCAGCGTGCCACATCACTTTTTTCGGGACACAACCCACGTTGACGCATGTGCCGCCCAGCTCTTTAGCTTCGATCAGCGCGCATTTTTTCCCATACATGGCTGCACGGTTGATTGATGCGATACCGCCGCTGCCGCCGCCAATTGCCAGATAGTCATAATGTTTGGTCATCGTTTTATCCGTAAGTTGTGAAAAATGGAGACACTGATTCAGCGTCGTTAATCTCAAAATTTGGTTAAGAGTTTAACGTGTTGTGGAAAAGATTGGATCAATGATTGCGATAGGTTTGATAGCTGAGACCTTTGAAAAAGGCCTCAGCGAGGGGAAAAGCTTTACTTACTCAGGCACAACCCAGTTAACCGTAGTATGACCGGTACCGGAAGGCACCAGCACTTTGAGCAACCACGGCAGCACGTTGTTCATCTGCTGCTCGAGTTTCCACGGCGGGTTAATCACGATCATGCCGGAAGCGGTCATGCCGCGCTGATCGCTGTCCGGGCGCACGCCCAGTTCGATTTGCAGGATGCGGCGGATGCCGGTCGCTTCGAGGTCACGCAGCATTTTCTTGATTTGCTGACGCATGACGACCGGATACCACAGCGCGTAAGTGCCGGTGGCAAAACGCTTGTAGCCTTCCTGAATACCTTTTACCACGTCCTGATAATCGGTTTTCATTTCGTACGGCGGGTCCATCAGGATCAGGCCACGGCGTGAAGGCGGTGGCAACTGGGCTTTCAGCTGCTGATAACCGTCAGCGCGCGCAACGCGGGTGCGGTCATCTTTCTGGAATTCACTGCGCAGCAGCGGGAAATCGCTCGGGTGCAGTTCGGTCAGGTGCAGCTTGTCGTCTTCGCGCAGCAACTGACGGGCAATCAGCGGCGAACCCGGGTAATAACGCAGATTTTCATTGCGGTTGAAGTGATTGACGACCGACATGTAGGCCGCCAGTTCTTCAGGAATATCATCACGCTGCCAGATGCGCGCGATGCCTTCCAGATATTCGCCCGTGCGTTCGGCGTGTTCGCCGCTCAGCTGATAGCGCCCGGCACCCGCGTGGGTGTCGAGATAAAGGAAGGGTTTTTCTTTTTCTTTCAGAGATTCAATGATCAGGCTCTGAACGGTGTGTTTCAGGACGTCGGCATGGTTGCCGGCGTGAAAACTGTGGCGGTAACTCAACATAACTTTATTGTTCCGGAGTGGCGTATTGCCGACAGTATAAACTGTTTGCCCCCTTCATACTTCACGTTGCAGGGTTGATCTTACTTTCCCACCCAGCTGTTCTTGATTTTAAATTTGTCTGCGCGGTTATAACCGATTGAGTAGTTGAAGGTTTTTCCGTCTTCCAGTTTGGTAATACCCGACACTTTCAGCATCGGCAGACCGGTTTCAATCTCAAGCAGTGCGGAAAGCGTGTCGTCAAACAGCGAGGCTTCGATCACCGAGTTGTAGAATTTAATTTTCCGGCCGGTTTTATTTTCAATGAATTCATATAAAGAGGCATGTTGTAAAACCGATTCAGGAATAGTGTCGATCACTTTGCAGGGAATATAGGAGTCTTCGATCAGGACCGGCATATTATCCACCAGCCGGATGCGGCGGATATAATGGACCTCATCATTTATATCAATATCTAACTGGCTGGCGATTGCGTCACCGGCTTTGATGGTCTGCAAACTGATTAAGCGGCTGGAGACTTTAACGTTATCTTTAAATTCACGCGAAAAACCGAGAATAGAATCGCTGGTGCCGTTATTGAGCAAATAAACGTTGTCTTCAATCACTTTGGTGACATACATCCCTTTGCCATGAATACGTTCGATAAAGCCTTCCTGCTCCAGCATGTGCATGGCTTTTTGCAGCGTCACGCGTGTCACTTCATAATGGACGGCCAGCTCCCGCTCGGAAGGGATTTTGTCCCCGACCCGATATTCTTTATTGAGGATCGCCTGCTTCAGGCTGTTTTTAATATCAATGTAACGGGCGGCCATGGGCGTAACTTCTTCATGTCAGGGTTTATTTTTGAGCAGTATAGACACATGCCCTGCTGACCGGAAGCTTCCGCTCCCGGCCTGCGGGGTTTTAGCGAAGCCTGATCAGCGCGGGCGCGGGTTGTTCAAATGCCCGGTGCAGAATTTCCATTGTGGTCATTACCTCAGCGGCTGGCACATATGGCGCACGTCCCTGACATATCGTGGCACAGACGGCGTCATAAACGCGGCCATAATCGCCGTTGCCCGCATCGACATGTTCGGTAAGGGTGTGGCCGTTGTCATCAATGTATTTCAGCACGCCATATTCCATTTCCTGACCAAAATCCGGTGTGCCCGGTAATTTCCCGGCTTTCAGACAGGTTTCCTGCTGATCGATATTCAGTTTAATAAAGGAGCCTTTTTCCCCGTGAAGAATAAATTTCGGGTAAGGCTGCATCACCAGATGGCTGCATTTAATTATGGCTTTGGTTTCACCGTAATAAAGTTGCAGTTCAAAAGTATCGTCAGGATTGTTTTTATTTCTCACCGAACGGATGTCGTAATGCACATGTTCTGGCCGTCCGAACAGGCTGACGACCTGATCGACAAGATGCACGCCCAGCCCGTAAAAAGCGCCATGAGTATAATCTGCCGGGGCATCAGGCGCGTCAGGACGGAAGTAATCGAAATGACTTTCGAACTCGACAATGTTACCCAGCACGCCGCTGCTGATGACTTTTTTAGCCGCTAAGAAGCAACTGTCGAAGCGCCGGTTCTGATACGGCGTGACCGTCAGCCCTTTTTCGGCGGCAAGCGCGAATAACGATTGTGCCTCGGCCAGCGTCCGGGTAAAGGGCTTTTCGACAATGACGTTTTTCCCGTGCTCAAGGCACAGTTTTGCGTAATCGTAATGGGTTTGCGGCGGCGTACACAGCGTGACCAGCGTAATGCTTTTATCATGCAGGATATCGTTCAGGTCATCGGTAAACCGGATCCCCTGATAAGCCTCTTCTTTTTCACTCTCCGGGCGACGGGCGATATCGAAAATCGTTTTAACCTGAAACGTCTCGCGTCGCTGCAAAACGTAAGGCAAATGGTAGCGCATCGCGCTTTTTCCAAATCCCACAAAAGCACAGTTTATTTTCATGATGTCTCCTTCCGTTTTTGCCTGCATTTATGCGCTGACCTGCGCAGCATTAACCGGGACTGCGGCTTCTTCCTGAGCCAGCTGTTTCTTTTCCATCAGCCGGAAGAAGGGATAATAAATGATTGTCGAAATAATAATCATGACGCCTGACCACAAAGCCGCCGGAATATTGCCGCCGGTGGCGAAATAACCGTTCAGCAAAGGCGGCATCGTCCAGGGGATTTGTAATACCGGGCGACCGATAATATTAAAGGTCATCAGAAAATATGACATGGTGCATAACAGCATCGGCGTGATAATTAACGGCAACATCATCAGCGGGTTAAATACCATCGGAACGCCGAAAATCACCGGCTCATTGATACAAAACAGCGAAGGCGCAAATGACATCCGGCCCAGCGATTTGTAATAACGACTTTTCGACACCATCATCGCCAGCACCAGTCCCATTGTCGCGCCGGACCCGCCGGTACAGATGAAGAAGTTATAGAAGCCTTCGGCGAAGATATGCGGTATCGGCTGGTGGCTGAGATAGGCCTGGGTATTTTCCACAATAAACTTCAGGAATATCGGCGCGGTAATGCCTGACAGCACGTTGGTGCCGTGAATGCCGCAGCACCAGAGCAGTGAGATCAGAAAGACCAGTATTAACATGCCGGGCAGCGTGCCTAAGCCGATAACCAGCGGGCTGAGGATCAGCGTGAAGAATGCGTTGATATCAAAATGCAAAATTACCCGCACAAACCACACCAGCGCCAGACAGACAATCGCCGGTATGACGCTGACAAAGGATTGCAGCACGGCGGGTGGCACGTTGTCCGGGAGCCGGATATAGATCTTATGCTGGATAAAAAAGCGAATGATATAGACGGTGAGGATGGAAAGAATAATGGCGGAGAATAACCCCGCCGCGCCGAGATTATCGACGTTCAGCGTGTAGTCATCATTTAGTTGCGCCATCAGGAACACGGCGACGGTAATCGCACAGCAGGTCAGCCCGTCGAGCTTATAATGTTTCGCCAGATTATAACTGATACCCATTGCCGAAATTAAACCAATAATTCCGAAGGTGACCAGCACCGGGGCATTTAATGCCTCACCAAAAGTGCCTAAATATTCCGTCCATCCGGGAATAGGCAGGTTGGCGATAATTAAGAAAATACTGCCGGAAATAATAAACGGCAGTGTCAGCGTAATGCCGTTACGCACCGCGACCAGAATAACGTTATCCCCGACCCTGACCAGACACGGCACCAGCCGTGATTCTATGAATTTCATCATAATGATTTATGCCCGTTATTGTGGATATTGCGGCAGAAAAGGCCGGTTAACCGCCAGGTATTCGTCGAGAATTTTTTCGGCGATATTCACCGATGGCATCAGCGGATGCACCGAAAGCGCCATTAATGCCGTGGAATAATCGCCGGTCACGGCGGCTTCGATGGTGAGTTCCTCAAAGGCTTTTACGCTCTGGATCAGGCCACGGATTTTCACCGGCAAACGCCCGTAAGCCAGCGGATGCGCGCCCTGACGGTCAATCATGGCGTTGGTTTCTACCACACTGTTTTCGTCGAGATCCGGCGTTGCACCGCGATTGAGCGTATTGACGACGTGGATCTCCTGCTTGTTGTTATAAATTGCGCTGATGATTGAACAGGCGGTATCCGAGTAATATGCGCCGCCCCGGCTTTCCAGTTCTTTGGGTTTGCTCTCAAGTTGCGGGTTCTTATAGATTTCAAAAAGCTGGCGTTCAATTTCCCGCGTCTGTTCACCGCGGGTGCCGTGCGTCTGACTGTCTTTCACGCTGTGCGCCACCATTTCCCGGCGCAGATAGAAATATTTCAGGTAGGAAAGGGGATAAAGCCCGAGCGCGCGGAGAAAGGCCGGCGGCAGGCCGGTTTCGGGAATGTTTTTCAGTTGATTCTGGCCGTTGCCTTGTGCCAGTTTTTCAATAAATTCGGCCGTGACGTCATGACCGCTGACGGCGATCTGATCGGCAAAAATCAGATGATTCAGCCCCATCACGCGGGCATACACGTCTTCACGCCGGACGTCATACACCTTCGCGATATCCATCATCATGCTGTTCGCACCGCTGCAAATGCCCAGCGTTTTGATGGACGAATATTTTTCGATGGCTTCAGTAACAATCCCTGCCGGATTGGTGAAATTAATCAGCCACGCATCCGGGCACAGTCTTTCCATATCGCGGCACAAATCTAACAGCACGGGGATGGTGCGCTGCGCCTTCATAAAGCCGCCCGCGCCGGTGGTTTCCTGCCCGAGAACGCCGTATTTCAGCGGGATCGCTTCATCGTGAATACGGGCTTCCTGCTGGCCGACGCGCAGCTGAGTGGTGACGAAATCCGCATCACGCAACGCGGCATCACGGTCGGTGGTCAGATGCACCGTCATCGGCAGCCCGGCTTTTTTGACCATCCGCTGTGCCAGCGCACCGACGATTTTCAGCTTTTCCTCTCCGGCGGCGATATCCACCAGCCAGAACTCTGAGACCGGTAATTCGGCGTAGCGGCGGATAAAGCCGTCGATCAGTTCCGGGGTGTAACCTGAGCCGCCGCCCAGCGTGACGATTTTGAGTGTTTTCATTCCCTGCCAACTCCCTGTTTTGTAGAAAAACCATACTGGCGTATGCCAGATGACAGAAAGCTAGCACGAATAACCTTTCTGTAAACAGGGTTTACCGCGCGGGCACAGACAAAGATGAAAATTGCGAGGCAGGTCTTGCTGCAACCTGATAATTCGAGCGTGAGTGATTGATAACGTGAATATCTGTGGCGGCCGGGGGAAATCGCCGTCAGCCATTGATTTCCCCGCAACTTGACCGCATGTTAGAAGTTACGTCATCTTTAAGACGACCCGAATTCACGGCGTGGTGCGCCACCGGCGCATCAGCCCCAAACGCTATTACGAAGGACTGGCCCTATGACTGAACAGCAAAACGCGTCGAATCCGCTCTTACAACCGTTCTCCCTGCCTCCTTTCTCTGCGATCAAGCCTGAACATATTGTCCCTGCGATGAAATCCGCGATCGAAGAAAGCCGTCAGACTATTGAACGTGTGGTCGCGCAGGGCGCGCCTTATACCTGGGAAAATCTGTGTCAGCCGCTGGCCGAAAGCGACGATCGCCTGAGCCGCATCTGGTCGCCAGTCGGGCATCTCAATGCCGTCAAAAACAGCCCGGAACTGCGTGAAGCCTACGAGCAGTGCCTGCCTATTTTGTCTGAATTCAGCACCTGGACCGGGCAGCATGCCGGTTTGTATCAGGCATACCGCGATTTAAAAGACAGCGAACATTTCAGTACGCTGTCCCTGGCGCAGAAAAAAGCCATTGATAACGCGCTGCGTGATTTCGAGTTATCCGGCATTGGTTTGCCGATGGAAAAACAAAAACGCTATGGCGAAATTTCCGCGCGTCTGTCTGAGCTGGGTTCGACCTACAGCAACAACGTGCTCGATGCCACTATGGGTTGGAGCAAATTAATCACTGATGAAAACGACCTGAAAGGTCTGCCGGAAAGCGCACTGGCGGCGGCGAAAGCGCTGGCAGAATCGAAAGAGCAGGAAGGCTGGCTGTTAACGCTGGATATCCCGAGCTATCTGCCGGTGATCACTTACGGCGAAAACCGTGAGCTGCGCGAAGAAATGTACCGCGCGTTTGCGACCCGCGCTTCCGATCAGGGGCCGAATGCCGGTAAGTGGGATAACAGCGAAGTGATGGCCGAAGAACTGGCGCTGCGCCACGAACTGGCCCAGCTGTTAGGTTTTGAATCCTACGCGGATATGTCTCTGGCCACCAAAATGGCCGAAAGCCCGAAACAGGTGATCGACTTCCTGAGCGGTCTGGCAAAACGTGCGCGTCCGCAGGGCGAGCAGGAGCTGGCGCAACTGCGTGCCTTCGCCAAAGAACATTTCGGCGTGGATGAGATGGAAGCCTGGGATTTGCCGTTCTACGGTGAAAAACAGAAACAGCATCTGTTCTCCATCAACGACGAGCAGTTACGCCCTTATTTTCCTGAGCAGCGTGCGCTGGAAGGGTTGTTCGAAGTGGTGAAACGCATTTACGGCATCACCGCCAAAGAACGTAAAGACGTCGAAACCTGGCATAAAGACGTGCGTTTCTTCGACCTGTTCGATGAAACCGGCGACCTGCGCGGCAGCTTCTATCTCGACCTGTACGCCCGCGAACACAAACGCGGTGGCGCATGGATGAACGACTGCGTCGGCAGTATGCGTAAAGCCGACGGCGAACTGCAAAAACCGGTCGCGTACCTGACCTGTAACTTTAACGGCCCGGTGGGCAACAAACCGGCGCTGTTCACGCATAACGAAGTCACCACGCTGTTCCATGAGTTCGGTCACGGCCTGCATCATATGCTGACCCGCATCGACACCCCGGGAGTGGCCGGTATTTCCGGTGTGCCGTGGGATGCCGTCGAACTGCCAAGCCAGTTTATGGAAAACTGGTGCTGGGAGCCGGACGCACTGGCGTTCATCTCCGGTCATTTCGAAACCGGCGAACCGCTGCCGAAAGAAATGCTGGATAAAATGCTGGCGGCGAAAAACTATCAGGCGGCGCTGTTTATCCTGCGTCAGCTGGAGTTCGGCCTGTTCGATTTCCGCATGCACGCGGAATACGATCCGGCGAAAGGCGCGCAAATCCTGCAAACTTTGGCAGAAATCAAGAAACAGGTTGCCGTGGTGCCGTCACCGTCATGGGGACGCTTCCCGCACGCCTTCAGCCACATTTTTGCAGGCGGTTATGCGGCCGGTTACTACAGTTATCTGTGGGCAGAAGTGCTGTCTGCCGACGCCTATTCCCGCTTCGAAGAAGAAGGGATTTTCAACCGCGAAACCGGTCAGTCGTTCCTGGATAACATCCTGTCGCGTGGTGGTTCCGAAGAGCCGATGGCGCTGTTCAAACGCTTCCGCGGGCGTGAGCCGCAGCTGGATGCTATGCTGCGCCACTACGGAATCAAAGGATAACCTCTGCCTGTGAGTGTGTGTTTACTGTGTGAAGAAGGCGCCGATGAAGGCGCCTTATCTGTTCTGGCGCAGCGCTGGAGCCTGACGTCTGACCCGGATGCCGTGATGGCGCTGGTGCTGACGCCTGAACGTCTGGAATTACGCAAACGTGACGAGCCAAAACTCGGCGCGATCTATGTCGATTTCGTCGGCGGCACCATGGCGCACCGCCGAAAATTCGGCGGCGGGCGAGGTGAGGCGGTAGCCAAAGCCGTCGGCATCAAAGGCAGCTATCTGCCGGATGTGGTCGATGCGACCGCCGGACTGGGTCGTGATGCGTTTGTGCTGGCGTCGCTGGGCTGCAAGGTGCGGATGCTGGAACGCAATCCGGTTGTCGCGGCATTGCTCGATGACGGGCTGGCGCGTGGCTATCGTGATGCAGAAATCGGCCCGTGGCTGCGTGAGCGCATGACGCTGCTGCACGCCTCCAGCCTGACCGCGCTGGCGGAACTGTCGCCTAAACCGGAAGTGGTGTATCTCGACCCGATGTATCCGCACAAACAGAAAAGTGCGCTGGTGAAGAAAGAGATGCGGGTATTTCAGGGATTAGTCGGCCCTGACGAAGATGCCGATGGCCTGCTGGAACCGGCACGCCGGTTAGCGACAAAACGCATTGTCGTGAAACGCCCGGACTATGCTCCGCCAATGGCCGACATCGCCGCACAGGCCGCAGTGGTGACCAAGAGCCACCGGTTTGACATCTATACGCCGTTATAGACAGCCGCTGTTGTAAAAATCACAACGAGATGAAACAGAAACCAGAACGCACTGCACATACGTTCTGGTTTCTAATTTTCATGCCTGATTACGCAAATCTTCAATAAACTCAGTGACCGGCACGGTTTTTTCGCGATCACGCTGTGCTTCGTCGATCTTGTTTAGCTGGTCAATCAGGATCTTTTTCATTTCCGCTTCTGCAAAACGCGTAAGCAAATCCCTGACCATTGGCTGGTAGCCAATCTGATGATGTGCCGCGATAGTTTTCAGGTTACTGAGCAGCGATTTTTGCAGCCTGATAGAGATCGCCTGAAGTTCCATCATGTCATCGAACTCAGCCGCAAGAGAGGGGGAGATTGCCTCTGCGTGTTCTTCGGATGCACCCAGATCGCGGTTATCCCACATGTCTGCATTATCCTGAGCGTCGTGGCGGGTTGTCATAATGTCTTCCTCTAAATTATGGGTGTTACTGCCGGTTTTCACAGAGCACCTTTACTGGCGTAAATTCGCCTTTCAATCTCGTTAGGTTCAAAAGCGGACTTCAGCTGTGCCGGAAGCCCGTTGTGGGGTGGGATAAAGCAGATTTTAAGCGTCCTTCCCCTGTTCGTTTCAGCAATAAACCACAAGGTGGGTGGCGTTGTCTGATGCTGCTCGCGGATATCCTTCAGATAATTGCCCTCGCGGTTTGCAAAGCATTCGAAGACTTCTTTTTCCACAACACTGTGTTTTACGAGCAATTTCTCTTTCACTGCCGGTGAAAACTTGATTTTCATAATACATCCTGTATGAAAAGCTTCGTCCGTATATACCCATTATTTTTATTTATTATTCATAATAAACAAATGGATGTGAATTATATCTGAATATAAAAACATACTGTATATACAGGCTACGCGCTTGCTCACAGATTAACCAGTTTTTTGCGGCTAAAAGACAAAAAAAATGCCCGCCGGTTTTCACCTGCGGGCATTTTTATGTCAGCGTTAACGCAATAATACGTCTTACGCTTCTTCTTCCTCATCACGCAAAGGCACGATCAGCATGTCGATATGAACGGTGTTGATCAGCTGGCGTGCGGAAGACATCAGCTTGCTCCAGAAATCCTGGTGATGGCCGCACAGCACTAAGTCCACGCCATATTTGTTGATGGCATCGACCAGCACCTGCGCCAGATCACCGCTGCCGCTCAGGGTTTCTGAAATCGGATAGCCGGCATTTTGCGACAGTTCATTTAACGCGTGATGCGTTTCTTCGGAAATACGTTTCTGCATGTCACCCAGATTAACGTCGATCAGGCCGGTATACAGGTCTGAATAGTTCACATCGACGTGGATCAGGGACACTTTGGCGTTATACGGACGCGCCATGGAAACGGCTTTTTCGACCAGAACTTTGCTCTCCGGCGACAGGTCCACAGCAATAAGTATGTGTTTGTAAGCCATAAGAAAACTCCTTCCATAAGTCAGTAAATAGCAAGATCAGCATCATGCGAATGTCATGACTTCAGTATAGCGCCAAAATGGCCAAATAAATCAAGCATACAGATCCCATTTCCATATCTGAAAATCTATAGATGCAAATAATATGAACAGTTCCGCATTCATTTCCTACACTGAATAATGCAGGCTTCTCCTGCTTTGGCAATCTTCTGTGATACGAAAAGAGGGCGGACGCAGGTTGTCCGGAGGTGTGAAATCGCGGAAAGGCAGGGCGAAACGTCGGGTATGCGCCGGTAAGCAGAGGTGCATTGCGCGGGGTCAGTTCGCCTTGAGGGGGAATCATGATCAGTCCCGTTGCGCTGTTTTGGGCTTTATGTTTTGTGTGTGTAGTGAATATGCTGCGCTATTACTCTTCTTTGCGCGCATTGCTGGTGGTCCTGCGGGGGTGCGATCCGCTGCTGTATCAGTACGTCGATGGCGGGGGATTTTTTACCTCTCACGGTCAGCCCGGCAAGCAAATAAGGTTGGTGCGCTATATTTATGCTCAGCGCTACGTTGAACATCACGATCCTGAGTTTATCCGCCGTTGTGAACGGGTCCGCGGTCAGTTTATCCTGACAACTGCACTGGTCGGATTAATATTGATCAGTATGTTAGCGATGCTGATCTGGTATTAGCATACCCTTCGTACTTGACGCTGCAGCGGCGTTAGCGGCTCTCGTTCACCCGAATCACTGACCTGTGTCAGCTCATCGGGATTCTCTCGCTTGCTGCCTTGCTGCAACTCCAATTACTTTGGTGATGAATTAGGGAGGATGTGTGAAAAAGGAAACAAAAAAGGCGACCTGCTGAGCAGAGTCGCCTTTTTAATGCCGGTCAGATAAGGATCAGATCAGCTTCAGCGCAATCCAGTACAGGACACCGGACAGCACAATCGACACTGGCAGGGTTAAGATCCACGCCATGGCGATGTTTTTCACCGTCTTCGACTGCACACCGCCGCCATCCACAATCATGGTACCTGCAACCGCAGAAGACAGTACGTGCGTGGTGGAAACCGGCATGCCGGTGTAACTGGCCACGCCGATAGACAGCGCCGCCGTCAGCTGGGCAGACAGGCCCTGTGCGTAGGTCATGCCTTTCTTACCAATCTTCTCGCCGATAGTGGTCGCCACACGTTTCCAACCAATCATGGTACCGATGGCCAGTGCGAGCGCCACAGCGATGATGATCCAGATAGGCGCGTATTCAACCGTCTGCAGAATGTCGGTTTTCAGCTCGCCGAGGAAGCGTTTGTCCGCCGCGGAGGTTTCCGGCAGCTTCGCGACTTTATCCGCAGTATCAGAAACACACATCAGCAGACGACGCATATGGCTGCGTTCTTCCGGTGACAGGTCGCTGTAGGACTGCAAATTGGTCAGCAGGGTCTGAGCGCGCCCAATGGCGTCAAGTGCGTGGCTGCTGTCGCAGTGGAACACTTTCGGCTCGTCGGTAGGCGCAATGTTGACGTCCGGTGCAGGCACCAGCGGCGTCAGCGCAACGACGTGTGGGACGGCATCCACATGCTGCTGATAGTACTGACCGAGGTGCGTCACGGCATCGCGGGTACGGGTAATGTCGTATCCGGTCGCGCTCATGTTCACCACGAAACCTGCCGGTGCCACACCGATCAAGACCAGCATGATCAGGCCGATACCTTTCTGGCCGTCGTTTGCGCCGTGAGAGAAACTCACGCCGATAGCCGACAGGATCAGGCCAATACGGGTCCAGAATGGCGGCTTCTTCTTGCCGTCTTTCTTTTCACGTTCAGCAGGCGTCAGGTGGATACGGGCATGTTTCTTGTTGCCACTCCAATAACGGCGCAACAGGAAAATCATGGTGCCTGCCATAATCATCCCGACCAGCGGTGAGATAATCAGAGAGGCAAAAATGCCGATCATTTTCGGGATGTTTAACGCATCGACCACAGACGTGTGGGTCATTAATGCATTGGTCAGCCCGACGCCAATGATGGCACCAATCAGCGTGTGGGAACTGGACGCCGGCAGGCCAAAGTACCAGGTGCCGAGGTTCCAGATGATCGCCGCCAGCAACATAGAGAACACCATGGCGAGGCCATGTGCGGAACCTACGTTAAGCAGTAAATCGGTTGGAAGTAAATGGACGATGGCATAGGCCACACTCAAACCACCGAGCAGGACGCCAAAGAAGTTAAATACCCCTGCCATCACGACCGCTAATTGCGAACGCATTGCCCGGGTATAGATGACGGTTGCTACTGCGTTGGCTGTGTCATGGAAACCATTAATGGCTTCGTAGAACAGAACAAACAGTAACGCGAGAATCAATAAAGAACCGGTATGAATATCCAATCCGGCAAATAGATGCAGCATAATTGTTACGCCAGTTAGTGGTCATGAACGCCGCGCATTATCTGCGAGAACAGGGGGACGGGAAAAGGAAAATATGACATTTTTTTGACTAAAAACAGTTCAATATTTGGCTTTGTTTCAATTAAATTTTTATTTATCAAAACGTTATTCCCTCTTTACTCACAGAAACATTTACTTACGACGTTCAGAAAGCGGACAGTCTGGCTGGTCTAAGCGGCGGCTGTCCCTTACAATCCGCGGCATCATGCGGCCTGAACGCCCATCGGTAAGGGGTAAACCCTATCTAAAACGTAGTTGAATTTTCATAAAGAGAGGCCAAAAGTGGAACAGGTTGATGTGGTAGTCATTGGTGCAGGTGCGGCGGGTATGTTCTGCGCAGCACAGGCCGGACAAGGTGGCTGCCGGGTTCTGCTGCTGGATAACGGGAAAAAAACCGGGCGTAAAATTCTGATGTCAGGCGGCGGACGCTGCAATTTCACTAACCTTTACGCCGAACCCGCTGCCTATCTTTCCGAAAACCCGCATTTTTGTAAATCCGCGCTGGCGCGTTATACCCAGTGGGATTTCATCGATATGGTCAACCGCTACGGCATCGCCTGGCATGAGAAAACCCTCGGTCAGTTGTTCTGTGATGATTCTGCCCAGCAAATTGTGGCAATGCTCGATAAGGAATGCGAACTGGGTCATGTCGATGTGCGTCTGCGCAGCGAGATTTCCGACGTTCAGAAAACCGAAGAGGGCTTTATTATCAAGGTGAACGGCTCAACTGTAAGTACTCACTCACTTGTGATTGCCAGCGGCGGACTTTCCATGCCGGGACTGGGCGCTTCGCCGTTTGGATACCGTCTTGCCGAACAGTTTGGTTTGAAAGTCCTGCCGACCCGCGCCGGTCTGGTGCCTTTTACCCTGCATAAACCGCTGCTGGATCACTTACAGACGCTCTCCGGCGTGTCAGTGCCTGCGGTACTGACGGCGGAAGATGGCACCGTTTTCCGTGAAAGCATCCTGTTCACCCATCGCGGCATGTCCGGCCCGGCGGTTTTACAGCTTTCAAGTTACTGGCTGCCTGGCGAGTTTGTGAGCGTTAACTTACTTCCTGATGTCGATCTGGCGGCGTTTCTGAATGAACAGCGTCAGGCACATCCGAATCAGAGCCTGAAAAATACGCTGGCGATGCAACTGCCAAAACGTCTGGTCGAATGCCTGCAAACCCTCGGTCAGTTACCGGATGTCACGCTGAAGCAACTGAATGTGCCGCAGCAGGCCGAACTGGTTGAACAACTGCAAAACTGGCAGGTGCAACCGAATGGCACCGAAGGCTACCGCACGGCAGAAGTGACGCTTGGCGGCGTCGATACCAAAGAATTATCCTCAAAAACCATGGCTGCCGCTAAGGTGCCGGGTCTGTATTTCATCGGCGAAGTGGTGGACGTCACCGGCTGGCTGGGCGGTTATAACTTCCAGTGGGCCTGGAGTTCGGCGTGGGCATGCGCGCAGGATCTGATGGCGCGATCGTTTGCGGTGAAATGATTTTTAGCGCCTCCCCCTGCGAAGGGGAAGGCAGGGAGGAAATCTGCGTCATATTTATCAGCAACCTACAATCAACAATTCACAAGGAAAGTTATGGACCTCTCACGCCCTAAAGGACTTTATCTGTTCAGCCTCCTGACATTGTCGGGGTTTGCTTCGTCTTCAAATGCGGCTGAACAGGCTGCGGTGGAGACGCCACCGGCCGCGCTCACCGCTCCGGCTGTTGTGGTGCCGGAGAAACCGGTGAAAGCTGATGAGACAGCGCCTGCGCCAGCTCAGGCAGTCAAGCCGGATGCGGTACCGGTTGAGACGTCAGACGCGACAGCGCAAGCAGCTGCGGAACCTGCTGCTGCACCGCCGGTGAAAGCGTCGCCTTCTGAAGAGGTGACCGCAGAAAGTATTAAAGCGGCGGGTATTGAACCTGCACCGGCAAACATGCTGGAAAGTGAAGAGCAAAAGCGGGCGTATGCCAGCGGTGTCATGCTGGCGCACTTTATCGAGGAGCAACTCGCGGTGCAGAAAAATCTGCATATCACCCTGAATAAGAATATTTTGCTGGCCGGTATCGCAGATACGTTTAGTCATCAGGGCAAGATGAGCGACGAAGATATCCGTCTCACCATGTCCACGTTTGATGAGCAGGTCAAAGTGCTGACGCAGGCGCAAAATGCGAAAAAACAGGCGGCAGATAAAGCCTATATTGAGGCTTTTGCAAAACAGGAAGGCGTCAAAAAGACGAAGCAGGGTTTATTATATCTGATTGATAATAAAGGTGAGGGTCCGGCGCTGAAGAATACGGATACCGTGCAGATCAATTATAAAGGCACCCTGGTTGATGGCACCGTCATTGACGGGCCGCAGGTCGATAATGCTTATCAGATTTTCCGCATTTCGGAAATGCCGCCTGTGTTGCGTGACAGCGTGAAATTAATTCGTAAAGGGGGGCAGGTAACGGTGGTGATCCCGCCATCCACACTCGAAAACGCGAAAGACGACAAAGGTGCATCGCCGCTCAATACCGTCGTGATTTACACCATTGCTGTGGCGGATGTGAATAAGCCATAAATGAATGTCTGAGCGGCCGGATGATATTTTCTCGCAGGTTATTGCGCTGAAAATGATTATCTACTTTTTCAATAGCTGGATAATTCTTTCCAGCCGCTCATCATTTTTCGCCTTGCTGTGAATATAGGCATAAATATCCAGCGTATCTTCTTCCATCCAGGGGATTTCTACCCTGCGCAGGGCGAGATGTGCCGGGATATGTTTGAGCAGAAACGCCGGGAAAAACATAACAAAATCACTTTTCTCAATGCAATAAAGCATATTGAGCAACGAGTTAGAGCGATAACGGATATTTCTCTGATGGGACAGGCCATAAAGTTTTTCAGGAAGATAAGCATTGGTCTCGGCAGAGCTGAGTACAATATGTTCTTCGGCCATCCATTGCTCGCTGCTGAGCTTATTTTTAATTCGCGGATGCCCGTCACGGCACAAACCGATGATCCGCGACTGGGCGATTTTGGTCGAAATAAACGAGTGGTTAAGCCTAATGGCGGAACCAATATCAATATCGACTTCCCGGGAGACCAGCGCGGTGACCCGCTGATCTTCGAGCATGATGCGGTTGTTAAATGTAAAATTAAGTTCTTCCGGAAATCTGTTGTTTTCTAATAATTTATCCATCAGATAATATTCAATCATCGTGTTGGTGCGGATAATAACATTAGAGATTTCAGGGGTTACATCCGTCGTGATCATCACGGAATGCGATATTTCTTCGTCAATCTTCTTAAAGGAAGGATAAAGCTGGTTCGCGAGCGGCGTGGCTTTAAGTCCTTTCACGGATTTGAAAAATAACGGATCATTATAATAATCACGCAGTTTATTTAATGCATAGGTCAGTGTGGGCGATGATATGCCCAGCGCCTGTGCGGATTTTGTCATGCTTCTTGTTTCAAAGATCAGGACCAGGGTTTTTATGAGGTTATAGTCAAATTTATTGTTCATATTTTCTTTCTAATCAAAGGCATAAGATGGGTAATGAAAATATTTCAAATCACGACTTCGAAAAAACTCTATTGAGTATCCGGCCAGTGAAATGCCTAATAACACCCATGGCCGAACTGATGAAAAGAAGGTGTGATGAAAGTCCTGACTGATAAATCCAATTTTGAGAAATGGTTTATGGAAGATTTTTTAAATATCAACCATAACCCTTTGAATGCTTCGATCTTCACTGATGAAGAATTAGAAGAGGTTCTCAC
This sequence comes from Rahnella victoriana, assembly GCF_004330295.1. Taxonomy (GTDB): domain Bacteria; phylum Pseudomonadota; class Gammaproteobacteria; order Enterobacterales; family Enterobacteriaceae; genus Rahnella; species Rahnella victoriana. Next base: position 85,145 of record NZ_SJOJ01000013.1, on the reverse strand, counting down.
TGAATCTGTGCCGGACTCCTTTCCCTGCCTGGCTTTTATTGACGAACAAAGCGTATATTCCGGTGGGAATCAGGTGCGGTTTGTCTATAAAGAAGAAATAAGGGTAATGCAAAAATTGCTGGAAGAAAATGGCGTAATTTACTAAACAAGCGAAAAATCATTACAATAAAATAACCAAAATATGCGGAGAGAATATATTGGTTATATATATTGATGCGGTGAATGGTTTGCCATAAAAAGGGCGCAATTTTTTGCGCCCTTTTTGTTTCTGAATCACGCTGCCAGCAGCGTCAGTGATGCACCCCAATATATCGCTCAAATTTGGCCGGTTTTAACTGGCTGAGATCCACCAGCACCAGCCCGTCGATGCAGTGACTGAACTCAGGATCACTGCCGAAATCAATAAACTGCACGCCGCCGGTTTCGCAAAGTTCGGAATACTGTTTATACAGTGCCGGAATACTGCACCCGAGATTCGCCAGCAGGCGTTTCAGGCGCTGTAAATCTTCCTGATAATTATCACCGCAAAACTGCGCCAGCACGTCGGGCAGCGAGGCCGGATAAGGGCGTCGTGAGGTCGCCAGCGGCAGCGTCGGCGGGAAATAAAGCCGGTAGAACGCCACCAGCAGATCGCGAGCCGGCAACGGCATACCGCCGGAAATCGACACCGGTCCGAACAGATAACGGGTCTGCGGATATTTCGCCAGATACGCCCCGATACCAAGCCACAGATAATCCAGCCCGCGCTTGCCCCAGTAGGCGGGCTGAATAAAGCTGCGTCCGAGTTCGATACCCTGCGCCAGGATCGGATCCATCTGATGGCCGTACTGAAACAGGCTCTGGCTGTAGATGCCGTTCAGCCCTTTGCTGGCGACGTGTTCTGCGGTGGGGATAAACCGGTAAGCGCCGACAATTTCCAGCGCCTGCGGATCCCATAACACCAGGTGATAATAATCGTCATCATAGCCGTCGAGATCACGACGGCGGCCGCTGCCTTCGCCTACAGCGCGGAAGGCGATTTCACGTAAACGCCCCAGCTCGCGCAAAATCGGCACGGTGTCTTCGCCGTGGCGGCGGTAGAGATAAATCATCTTGCCGTCGGGCGTCTTGCCCAGCACTTCGCTGGCTTCCAGTGCGTGTTTCAGCACCGCGCGGTCTTCCGCACGGGCAATGGACGTTTCGGTATGGAACAACCCCGGCTTGCCCGCGCCGAGACGGTAAAGATGTTTGCGGAAACGTGCCGCCAGATCGCCCGCCTGCATCTGGCCGTCGTGCCAGCCTGAGTAGGGGATGCGTGCGCCAATTTTGAGTGTCAGGCTGTTGCCGCGCTGACCAAACATCTCATGCACCAGCAGCAGTGTGCTGAGCGGTCGGTAAATCATTGAGCTGAGATAAAACAGCGCGCTGTTGCTGCCGCTGATATGCACCGGGACCACCGGCGCACGGGCTTTGGCGGCGAGACGGATAAAACCGGTGTGCCATTTGCCGTCGCGCACGCCTTTGCTGCTCATTCGTGAGACTTCGCCCGCCGGAAACACAATCAGCACGCCCTGATTTTCCAGATGCTCCTGCATTTGCGTCACCTGATTGCGCCGCGTGCGGTTGCCCATGTTATCCACCGGGATCATCAGACTGCCGAGCGACGAGACCAGCGACAGCAACTGATTTGCCACCACTTTGACGTCCGGACGCACCGACGCCACGGCGTGCAGAAGCGCCAGTCCGTCCAGCGTTCCGATCGGATGGTTCGCCACAATCACCACCGGGCCGTAACTCGGGATTTGTTCCCGGTCGCGTTCGGTCAGTTCACAGCGGATGGCAAAATGCTCAAGCACCTGCTCGGCCATATCAATCCCTTTCAGGTGCCGGTACTGGTCGGCAAAGCGGTGGAACTCTTTTTCGCGGAACAGGATTTTTAACAGACGGCGTTGCCAGGAAGGGGTTTTTTGCTGCGGGTCGAGATCCTGAAACAGGGTATCCATGCTGAACATAGGATGTCCTCCGGTTGAAGTCTCCCGACCATAATCAGGGCGCATGACAGTGATGTGTCACTTTGATGGCAGTACGTCGAAAGCTGAATAAAACAACGGTTCAATTTGTTGCGAAAGTCATCAATTACTAATAAAGTCAAAGACTCATTTACGGCTTCGTAACACGCCTGAACCTTCTTTCGTGAGACGCTGATTTCCATGCCTGAACCTGCTTCGCCCGACCTGACGTCCGCCAGTTCCTCAAAGACCACGCTGCGCATCCTCTCCATTCTGGTGTTTAACTTTGCCAACTATCTGACCATCGGCCTGCCGCTGGCGATCCTGCCGGGTTATGTGCATGAACACCTCGGCTATAGCGCGTTCTGGGCGGGGCTGGTGATCAGCCTGCAATACTTCGCGACGCTGCTGAGCCGTCCGTATGCCGGGCGTTATGCGGATAAAGTCGGGCCAAAAAGGGTGGTGATGTTCGGGCTGAGCGGCTGTCTGCTCAGTGGCGTGTTTTATCTGCTGGCACTGTGGTTTGACGCCTCACCGGCGGTCAGTCTGGCGCTGCTGTGTCTGGGGCGGTTGCTGCTCGGTGCCGGGCAAAGTTTTGCCGGCACCGGGTCGACGCTGTGGGGCATCAGCGTGGTCGGATCCCTGCATATCGGCAAGGTGATTTCGTGGAGCGGGGTGGTGACGTACGGCGCGATGGCGATGGGTGCGCCGCTCGGCGTGCTGATTTTCAGCGCCGGTGGCCTGAGCCTGCTGTCACTGTGCATCATTCTGGTGGCGCTGGCAGCATTGATCACGGCGTGGCGCAAACCGCCGGTGACCGGCAAAGCCTCGACGCAAATCCCGTTCCGTCAGGTGTTAGGAAAAATACTGCCCTACGGCATGATGCTGGCGCTGGCTTCCACCGGTTTTGGCGTGATCGCCACCTTCATCACGTTGTTTTACGCCGCCAAAGGCTGGTCGGGCGCGGCGTTCTCCCTGACATTCTTCAGCGTGGCGTTTGTCGGTATGCGGCTGTTATTGCCCAACAGCATCAACCGTTTTGGCGGATTGCGCGTGGCGCTGGCCTGTTTTGTGGTGGAAATCGCCGGGCTGATGATAGTGTTTTTCGCGCCGACGGCGTGGGCGGCAATGGCGGGGGCGTTCATCACCGGCGTCGGGTTCTCGCTGGTTTATCCGGCGCTGGGCGTGGTGGCAGTCAAAAAATTGCCGCAGGAAAATCAGGGCAGCGCGCTGGCGACCTATTCGGCCTTTCTCGATTTATCGCTGGGGATCACCGGGCCGCTGGCCGGGGTGTTGATGACGCAGGCGGGAATCGATGCGATTTATCCCGGCTCGGCGCTGCTGGTGTTAATCGCGATGGCGCTGGTGGTGCGGTTGCTGTTACGTCAGCCCGCGCAGGACACCCGCGCCACGGTCAGTACAGATTAGGCCGGTGAGCGGACGCCGTGGATGCGCCCCATATGCAGCGTATCCACCAGTTCGCCGTCGCGCATCGCGTAGCACGGGCTGAGGCCTTCAACGCTGAATCCGAACTTTTTATACAGCCCGATCGCCACGTCATTATCGGCATAGACCGTCAGCTCGACGCGGGTCACATGCAGCCATTTGTCGCACAGCTCCAGGGCGGCGGCGATAAGCGCGCTGCCGACGCCTCTTCCCTGAAATTGCGTATCCACACCAATACCGAATGTGGCCACATGGCGGCGTCGCCAGGGCTGCTCGACCATCAGGGTCAGATTGCCCACCAGTTTGCCGTCGATACAGGCCACCAGCGCGAACCGGCCGGGCGCGGCATTGGCGAGCCGGTCTTCCCATAGCGTGGCAGGCGGGTAAGGGAGTTGCAGGGTGTCGCTGAAAACAGGAACCTGAGCGTATAGGTGTTGAAGCGCCTCTGCATCCCGGGCTTCAGCGTGACGAATGACTATTTCGCTCATGGCGACACTCCTCTTTTTGTGGTTACTGTTTGAATATCCTCTACATTTATCAGGAAAAGGAAAACTGTCAATCGAATGTTCGGTGAAAAATAATGCTTTACAAGTGCGAATGATAATGATTATTATTGCCATGCGTTCCGGGGATGGCCTCACACCAAGGTCAAACGGGTCCCCAATGAGCGCACGACATTGCTCACATTGCTTCCAGTATTACTTAGCCAGCCTACGCTGGCTTTTTTTTTCTTCATATTTTGAGCTGTGGATGCGTTGGCTGCGTTCGCTCACCCCGGTCACATACTTGTGTATGCTCCCGGGGATTCGCTTACTTGCCGCCTTTCCACAACTCAAACTATTTCGAAAAAATTTCCTTTCATATTATGGGGTCGCTCGCTGGCCGCGTTCCTGCGACTCACATTCTTTCGAAAAATCCTGCTTCAGGGAAAACTCATATTCTGCTGCCATATCACCCGATCTCCGGCTTGCGGTTGGGCGATGACGGTGCTGCCGGATAGGCGGTTGTTGAGAAACATCAGTGAGCTGGCGGGTTGGGCGGTGACGTCGGTGAAATCCAATGTTGCCTGTGTCAGTGTTGAGGAAAGAATATCGATTTGCTTCGGCGCGGTGCCGGAGAGGGTGAAGCCAACCTGATTAAACTGTGACGCCTGAACCGACAGCGTGGCGGATTTCAGGATGAGCGGGGCAAATTCCGGGGTGGCATTGAAGATACAGCGGACAAAATTCAGCGGCGCGGTGCTGTCAAATGAATGCCCGTTGATGTCGTTAAACACCGTATCGGTAAAGGTGATCGCAGCGGTCACGTTGCTCTGCACCACTGGCGCACCGTCCTCTTGCAGGGAAAACTGACACTGACGGATAACGTTCGGGCGCGCCGCGCGTTGTGATGCCTGACTGATGATCAGCGTGCGATCGGCGGTGCAGCCGGTCATCTGCAACCCGTCGGCATTCACCCACAACATCCCGGATTGCGGGATCGTCTCATTGGCGATCACCACCAGATCTTCCAGCGTCAGTTCGCTGACGGCAGAACGCGCGACAAACCACGGGCAGACGTGCTTGCGTACATTGATACGTTTGGCGCTGCCTCCCCAGGTGGCCCCGGAGTTGGCGAAGGTCATCAGGCCGGAGTTGCCGGTATAGGTGAGATCATGTTCGTACTGACCGTGCGTGACGAACGGGCCTTTTTCCGCGCTCTGTCCGCTGGCGTGACAGTTTTCGACCAGGCAGTACGCCGACGCGGTGAAATCATTTAAATGCCGCGCGTTTGCGACGCTGCAATCACTGACATGACCGTACAGGCAATAGATTTGCTGCGTCAGATAACCGGCACCGCCAAAAGCGGTATTTGGCGGATTGATAAGGGAACATTGCTGCGTCAGATAATGGGTATTCCAGCGGCGCATCACCACCGGCCAGAAAGAACCTGTTGAATGAATGCCTGCCACATTGGCGTACACCGCGTATTCAAATGCCAACGGATGACTGCCGGTCAACTGATCCTCTCCCGCGCCGGAGAACTGCATATTTTTGATGGTGACGAATTCCACCGGCTCGACTTTTTGCCAGCTGATCACCCTGCCTGCCCGCAGTTCCCAGCCGTTGTAATAGCCAGTCTGAATATGCGTGCTGTCAGGAATGGCGATGATTTCCACCAGCTTTTGCAGCTCGCGTTCCGCCGCGCCTTTCACCGGTGCCACCTGAACCGCATACCAGTCGCCCACACTGAACAGTGACGAGTCGGCGACCGGGAAAATATCCGTCTGCTCCTGCAACGTTTCTGTCAGCGTGAAGGTGACGGGGGCGCCGGTGACGCTGCCCTGGAAAAACAGCACGGCAGCAAACGGATCATTGGCCGGTGCGCTGGCAATGCCGGTGGTGAAAACGCGGTTGTTCTGAAAATCCAGCGTGATATCTGAACGGGAGAAACGATGGCGGCGCTGAAAGAGCAAATCCGTGAACGCAAGAATCTGTGTAATTGCCGGATCATTCACTAACGCATCCAGCGCATCGTCGGCGGGTTGATCGGCATTGAGAATGCCGAAAGTACGGAAATCGCCCACGCCCTGATGAATAAGCCGCCAGCGCCCGTTGGCCGAATGGTCAGAACTGATCACGGTGCCGTTATTGGCGGGCAGATCGCAGTTATTGTCCCAGTGATAATGGCCGCCGCCGCCGTCACCGGCCTGAAAATAACCATTAACAAAAATATTATGATCCAGATGATTTTTGAGATTCTTCAATGCGGAGACAGAATTGACTGTTTTCATGAGGGGATCCTTTTGAGGCTCAGGGGTGAGCCACTTTATTTTGTTATATCTCCGTGTTTTCAACCACAATATGCGGCCCTGTACGGGCTGGCACAACGGATGCTGTATTTATCAGGTTGTTATTCTGCTCGATATTTTCCCTAAATCCTTTGGAATGCGTCACCTGCATTTGTTCATATTTTTTGAACAGAGGAGTGAAGTTTTTACGCTTTCTTATTCTCAGTCGTTGACTAGACTAGAGAAAACATTGAGGAGAGTTGAACATGATCTACTTACGTCAGGCACAAGAACGCGGTCACGCAAGTCACGGCTGGCTGGAAAGCTGGCATACCTTCTCTTTCGCCGATTACTACGATGCCCAGTTTATGGGGTTCTCCGCGCTGCGGGTGATCAATGAAGATTTCATCGACACGGGGCAGGGTTTTGGTAAGCATCCGCACAAAGACATGGAAATTCTGACCTACGTGCTGGAAGGCACCGTGGAACATCAGGACAGCATGGGCAACAAAGAGCAGATTCAGGCCGGTGAATTCCAGATTATGAGCGCCGGTACCGGCGTGACGCACTCTGAGTACAACGGCAACAGCGACCGTAAACTGCACCTGTATCAGATCTGGATTATCCCGAACCAGAAAGGGCTGGAACCGCGTTATGAACAACGCATGTTCGATGCGCCGCAGGGCCGCCAGCTGGTGCTTTCACCGGATGCCCGTGATGGCTCGCTGAAAGTGTTCCAGGATATGGAATTGTCCCGCTGGGCGCTGAAAAAAGACGAACAGTCTGTTTATCAGATCCAGGCTGACCGCCGCGTGTGGATCCAGGTGGTGAAAGGCACGGTTTCCATTAACGGCCAGAAAGCCGAGGCGAGCGATGCGCTGGCGATCTGGGATGAAACGGCACTGTCGGTTCACGCCGATGAGGACAGCGAAATCCTGCTGTTTGACCTGCCGCCGGTCTGATCACAGGTGATTCAAAACGTAAGGCGATGCAATGGCATCGCCTTTTTTGCGTCCTGAATTCATTATTTAAAGCTGACATTAATGCCGATATTGCCCCGGTAACCTTCCTGTTTACCGTCAAAGCCCCGCGTATAACTCACACTGGTATAAAACGTGGCGTTTTTGCTCACCGGCGCGGTGATCCCGCCGCCCGCCTTCCAGGTGCTTTGCGTGAAATCAGGCGAAATGCGGGTACTGCCGATGGTGACGGCCGGCGCATCGCTGAATGTCGATACCGCATCAAGGTTCAGGTACGGCGTTATGTTGGGCTGACCGGCCTGTGGCTGATGCGAAAGCCGCAAGCCGCCCCGCGCCTGAACGCTGTTGTCCGTGGTTTTGTTTACCGTGGCAATGCCGTCATTAAACCCTTTCATATGCAAATACTGATAAATCACCTGCACCTGCGGTTCGAGTCGCCAGCTTTGAGTTATCGCCAACGGAATGCCGCTCTCGGCTGACAACGCCACGCCGTACCCGTCCTGTTTGGCATCGTTTTCACTGTGGAAATCGGTGTGGTAATCGGTAATCTGTCCGACAAAATCCAGATACGCGCCGTCGTTGGTTTTCAGGGTGTAATAGCCCCCGACGCCGTAAGCATCGGTCGACACATCTCCGGTATCGGCGGATTCCCCGACCAGCCTGCGTGCGCTGTCTGAACTGCCGGTTTTCTGGTCGCCCAGCGAAATCATCACCCCGGCATGCACCGTGTTGCCGCGCGGCGTGTCATCCTGATACAAATCCTTGCCGATCTGGATATAGCGAATGTCGCTGTCAAAACTGAAACGACCGACATCATAATTATCATGCGACCCGCCGACGCGCCCCCAGGTCCCGTCCTGACTGCGTTTCACACTGTCGCCGGTACGTTCATGGTAAGACCCCATCGAGTTAAAACCGTACTGCCGGTTAAGGAAGGGCGAAGCAATATATCCGACGACATCCGTCCGGTAGGCGATCACCGGCTTAGGCGTGGGCTGCGGTGTCGGGTCGGGCGTCGGATCCGGGTCAGGTGTCGGATCAGGCACCGGTTCCGGCGGCGGCACCGGCTCGAGATAAGTGCGTAAATACCAGTCTTTCGACGAGGTCGGGCTGCCTTTATACAGGTAATAATCAAACGCCCCTGCGCTGACTTTTTTCAGCAGTTTCAGCGAGGACGTATCAGCGCCATCGACCTGCACCAGCCGGATGCCGTCGCCCTGCGTCAGCGCACCGCTGCCGCCGGTATTGCGGACCAGCACGCCAAATTGTCCGCTGGCGTTGCCGGTAATGTGCAGTAAATCGGTCGGGGAATCATCACTGCCAAGCCGGGTATTCAGGTTCAATGCCCCGTTGCCGGACAGCGTATTCGCGGTCAGCGTGCGAAAACTGTCCTGCTGAGGCTGAGTGAAATTCAGCAGGCTGTTATCCATCGAGACATTACCCAGCACGGAATCGCCGGTCAGATTCCACACCGACTGATTATTCAGCGACAGCGAACTGAGGTTTTGCACCGCGCCGGTCAGTACGGAGGCGTCCAGCGTCATGTCCGTGGTCGCGGTGGTGGCATTGATGATGTTGCCGATAATCTGGCTTTGATCACTGACATTCACCGTGCTGTTGCCGTTGCCGGCAAAGGTCATTGCCGCGTTAATGCCTGAAATACGGGTGGCGTTATCGATGACCAATTGAGCATTACCGTCGTAAATCTTGCTGATGCCGACATTGCCGCTGGTGATGGTTGAATTATCAAGGCGAAGTTTTTGTAATTCATTCTCCGTCATCGGAGCGGCTTGCAGGTCGATACCCTTAGAAGTATCACCTGGCGTAGAAATACGCATTCCATTTTCCAGTATCAGATCATTGGCACCGATCACGGTTATCCCGTTAGTCATGGGGGCCTGAGTGGTGATGGAGCCACCGCTGATCTGCACATTACTGCCGTTTTCTACCATCATGCCGTTGGCATATTGCCCGGATGTTTCGATATCGACATCGCTCATTTTCAGGTTACCGAAGTCCACTATCACGGCATTGCTTTGATCACTCTTTGTGATGATGGTGCCGCGCTCATAAGTGACATTTGAAAAACGTTCATTGGAACCTTCGATCGTTATTCCCTGACGAACCTGAGACAAAAGTGACGTATTCAGTAATGTTGCATCAGAATTACTGATAACAATGGCCGAACTATTGGACGTTCCCCCCAGATGATTCACCGTTAAACCAACGGCATTCAGTGTGGACTCATTATTCACTTCCAAGGCATTGTCCGCATTACGGGCATTAACGGTGGCATTAATCATATTCGCCGTGGCGTTACTATTAATCACCACTGCCGCACTGTTAGAATTAAGGGTCGCGTCGTTGATATTTAAAACACTGCCTGCATCTTGTATCGTTACCGCATGGGAAATTTCCCCGGACTGACTGTTGTGATTAATCACGGAATCTTTTCCGATATTAATGACACCGCTATTTTGCGCGACAAGCGAGGAGCCAAGCTGGCTGCCGGACGCGTTGAACGTGTTAGCCAGGAACGTCAGTTGTGCACCGTTATTGACCATGATCCCGTATTTTATCAGCGGGTTATCAGCAACGATGTTTTCGTTATCCTTGGTGGAAAAGGTCAGCTTTTGATTGTTCGTCAGCAGCAATGGCAGGGTGTAATTTGCCGCACTGGCGCTCATGACGGCAATATTGGGCAGGCAACACGCCAGCAGAATACATCGTGTTATTTTACAGGTATTAAACGCCGGCATCAGGCATTCCTTAAAGATAATAAGCGGTGAATGCCGGACAATGTATTCATTAATCCTCAGGGCATAAAATCATTCAATATCAATTTTTCATTGTTTTTCGCCGGTGAGATTAATAGGGTTTTATGTTGTTTATTGGCGGAATAAATCAGAGGGATGATACCCGGTGTGAGAGTGCGGTGATAATTGTGAGGCGGCTTTTTCCCTTAGCTGCTCTTTTTCTCTCTGCGAAAGACATTTACGCAAAATGTGAAACATTTCACATCGCCGGGCAACCGGCATGAAATTTTATGAACAGGCTCGCACATTTCCCCTGAAGGCATGGAAACCGGTTTCCATAACGCCTTAAATACCCTCAGCAAGAAGAAATGGGCAGAACATAAATCATCTGGGAGTGAAGCAAAATGAAAAGAATCATGCTTTGTTGTTCGGCGGGGATGTCGACCAGTTTGTTGGTGCGCAAAATGAAAGAAGTGGCGGCAGAGCGCGGCGAAGACGTGCAGATCGATGCCTTCGGTGCCAGCGAATTTGACGAAAAATTCCGCGACTATCAGGTCGTGCTGCTCGGGCCACAGGTGCGCTACATGCAGGCTGATTTATCCGCCAGAGCGGCTGAATTCAATATCCCGGTCGAGACCATCAACATGATGGATTACGGCATGCAGCGCGGCGACAACGTGCTGGACTTCGCTTACGGCCTGATCGCACGGGAAGGAAGCCGCGTATGAGTGGTCTCTATCAGGCGATGGTTAACGTCATCGAAAAACACATCACGCCACTGGCGGGCAGCGTCGGCCAACAGCGGCATGTCATTGCCATCCGCGACGGCTTTATCGCCGCGCTGCCGTTTATGATTATCGGCTCGTTCATGCTGGTGTTTATCTTCCCGCCTTTCTCGCCGGACACCACCTGGGGCTTCGCGCGCGGCTGGCTGGACCTGTCGCTGAAATACCGCGAACAGCTGATGCTGCCGTGGTATCTGAGCATGGGCGTGATGACCTTCTTCATCTCCGTTGGCATCGGGGCGAGTCTCGGCAAGCATTACAAACTCGACCCGATCATGACCGGTTTGCTGGCCTTTATGGCGTTTCTGCTGGTCGCCGCGCCGTACCATGACAAGCAAATCTCCACCCAATATTTTTCCGGCGAAGGCATCTTTACCGCCATTCTGACGGCGATTTATGCCGCCGAAGTGTATGCGCTGCTCAAACGCCGCAACATCACCATCCGCCTGCCGAAAGAAGTGCCGACCGGCGTGGCGCGTTCGTTTGAAATCCTGATCCCGGTGGTGGTGATTGTCGCCACATTACATCCGCTGAACCTGTTTATTCAGTCGACAACCGGCATGATTATTCCTGAAGCGATCATGCATTTGCTGGCACCGCTGGTGTCCGCCTCGGATTCCCTGCCGGCGATTTTGATCTCGGTATTTATCTGCCAGGTGCTGTGGTTTGCCGGTATTCACGGTGCGCTGATTGTCACCGGCATCATGAACCCGTTCTGGATGACCAATCTGGCGCTGAATCAGACCGCATTGCAGGCCGGCGCGCCGCTGCCACACATTTATCTGCAAGGATTCTGGGATCACTATCTGCTGATTGGCGGCGTCGGTTCGACCCTGCCGCTGGCGATTTTACTGCTGTGCAGCAAAGCTGTGCACCTGCGCACTATTGGCCGCATGGGCGTGGTGCCAAGCTTCTTTAACATCAACGAACCGATCCTGTTCGGCACGCCGATTATCATGAATCCGGTGTTCTTCCTGCCGTTCACGCTGGTGCCGATGCTTAACGCTGTCTTTGCCTACACCGCCACCAAACTGGGCTGGGTTGCACAAGTGGTCTCGCTCACACCCTGGACAACACCTGCGCCGATTGGTGCGTCATGGGCCGCAAACTGGGCATTCAGTCCGGTAATTATGTGCCTGTTCTGTATGGTGTTATCAGCCGTAATGTATTACCCGTTCCTGAAAGCCTATGAACGTACGTTGCTGAAACAGGAAGCGGAAAAAGCCACGGCACAGACGGCGGGCAATGCCGTGCCGGCGAATTCTTAACCATTCACAGTTAAAAACGTAAAGCTAACGGACAGCGAGGATGACGATGAAATACGCATTTCCAAAAGAATTCTGGTGGGGCAGTGCCAGCTCAGCGCCGCAGACGGAAGGTGAAACACTGAGCCACGGCAAAAGCGCGACGGTATGGGATCACTGGTATTCACAGCAGCCAACACGTTTTCACAACGACGTCGGCCCGCAGGAGACCTCCACGTTTTACAAGAACTGGCGTGAAGATATCGCCCTGCTGAAACAGCTGAATCACAACACGTTTCGCACCTCGATTTCCTGGGCGCGTTTGATCCCCAACGGAAGGGGTGACGTGAATCAGGAAGCGGTGACATTTTATAATCAGGTGATCGACGAAATGCTGGCGCAGGGCGTGCAGCCGTTTATCAATCTGTTCCACTTCGATATGCCGATGGCGATGCAGGAAATCGGCGGCTGGGAAAACCGCGACGTGGTGCAGGCGTATGAAAAATATGCCGATACCTGTTTTGAACTGTTCGGCGACCGCGTGAAGCACTGGTTTACCTTCAACGAACCGGTCGTGCCGGTGGAAGGTGGCTATCTGTATGATTTCCATTACCCGAACGTGGTGGATTTCAAACGGGCGGCCACCGTGGCGTATCACACCATGTTGGCGCATTCGCTGGCGGTGAAAGCTTATCGCGCCCGTCATCTCAGCGGCGAAATCGGCATTATCCTCAACCTGACGCCGTCTTATCCGCGTTCGCAAAACCCGGCTGACCTGAAAGCCGCCAACATTGCAGACCTGATGTTTAACCGCAGTTTCCTCGATCCGGCGCTGCGCGGTGAATATCCGCAGGAACTGGTGGAATTGCTGAAAAAACACGATCAGCTTCCGGCGTGTCAGCAGGGCGATAAAGAACTGCTGCAGCAGGGCGTGGTAGATTTACTCGGCATCAACTATTACCAGCCGCGCCGCATTCAGTGTCGCGACAGTATGGTGAATCCGGAAAGTCCGTTTATGCCGGAATGGTTCTTCGATAACTACGTGATGCCGGGCCGTAAAATGAACCCGCACCGTGGCTGGGAAATCTACGAGCAGGGCATTTACGATATCCTCACCAATCTGCGCGAAAACTACGGCAATCCGCGCTGTTTCATTTCCGAAAATGGCATGGGCGTGGAGCATGAATTGCGCTTTGAAAAGGATGGCCGCATTGAGGATGATTACCGCATTGAGTTCGTCAGCGGGCATCTGAAATGGCTGCATCGTGCTTTACAGGAAGGCAGCGGCTGTCTGGGTTATCACATGTGGACATTTATTGATTGCTGGTCATGGATGAATGCCTATAAAAACCGGTATGGTTTCATTCAGCTGGATCTGGAAACGCAGAAACGTACCGTGAAGAAAAGCGGCGAATGGTTTGCGGCGGTGTCTAAAAATAACGGTTTCGATTAACACAAGGAAAGACATGGCAAACATTAACGACGTTTCGCGGCTGGCGAAGGTGTCGAAAGCGACGGTGTCCCGTGTCCTGAGTGGCAGCCGCGGTGTGAAAGAGGAAAGCCGCCTGGCCGTAATGCAGGCGGTGGAAACGCTGCAATACAAACCGAGCGTGATCGCGCAGTCGCTGTCCACGCAATCCACCGGCTGTATCGGGGTGATTTGTGCGACGGAAAACATTAACCAGTCCACCGGTTATCTGCACGCGCTGGAAAAAGAATTACGGCTGAACCAGAAGTATCTGTTGCTGCGCTTTGCCACCGACGCGGCGAGCCTGACGCACTCTGTGGATGAAATTGGCCGCGGCCTGTGCGATGCGATGATTGTGATCGGCGCGCGTTTTGCGTTGCCAAAACTGCCCGAAAACGTCATCACCATTGACTGTCTCGATGCGGATTCAGAGCGCAGCATTCATTTTGACCGCAGCTTCGCGGCCGAAACTGCCTGTCAGTATGTGCTGAAACAAGGGCGCAGACAGATTGCCCTGATCAATCCGGAAAGTCAGGAAGCGGCAGGGCAGATCCTTCAGGGTTATCATCTGGCGCTGGAGAAATTTCTGCTGCCTTATGACCGGCGGCTGGTGCACAGCGGCGCGCAGGCGCTGACGCAGTTGCTGGCGCAGAACGTGCCGTTCAACGCGCTGCTGGTGCCGGACGACGCCACCGCGCAGGATGCGCTTCGTCAGCTGATGCAGCACGGGCGCAGCGTTCCCGAAAACGTGATGGTCTTCAGCCTCGGCAGTACGTTGCCACCGGGGGGTTCGGCGGTTCCGGCGATTGCGTATCCGCTGGAGACACTGGCGCAACGTGCCATGGCGCTGCTGGCCGGGCAGTTTTCTGCCGGCCTCAGCGCACCGGTTCGCGGCCAGCTTTCTCTCCCTTCCTGACAAACCTCTCATGTCGCGCAGCAACGGATATCCGCCTGCGCGATTGTTTGCTAACATCACACTCTGATCCCTTAACCTTTCAGCGGCACCATCTCATTGATGAATATCAAGAAAAAAAGACCCGTACTCCAGGATGTTGCCGATAAAGTGGGCGTCACCAAAATGACGGTCAGCCGTTATTTGCGCAATCCTGAACAGGTTTCCGGCGCGTTGCAGGAAAAGATTTCTGCGGCGCTCGATGAGCTGGGTTACATCCCCAACCGCGCACCGGACATTCTTTCTAACGCCAAAAGCCGCGCCATCGGCGTGCTGCTGCCGTCGCTGACTAACCAGGTGTTCGCGGAAGTGCTGCGCGGCATCGAAAGCGTGACCGATATTCACGGCTACCAGACCATGCTGGCACACTACGGCTACAGTCAGGAGCGCGAAGAACAGCGTCTGACCTCGCTGCTTTCCTACAATATTGACGGGCTTATTCTTTCCGAACGCCATCACACGGCGCGAACGCTGAAGATGATTGAAGTGGCCGGTATTCCGGTGGTGGAAATGATGGACTGCGTGTCGCCGTGTGTGGATCTGGCGGTGGGTTTTAATAACTTCGAAGCGGCACGGCAGATGACCCAGCAAATTATCGCGCACGGGCACCGCCATGTGGTGTACTTCGGCGCCCGTCAGGACGAACGAACCATTATCAAACAGCAGGGGTACGAGCAGGCGATGCGCGAATCCGGGCTGGAGCCGTACAGCGTGATGACCAGCCGTTCCTCAAGTTACAGCGGTGGCGCGGAATTACTGCGTCAGGCTCAAAAAGACTGGCCGCAAATCGACAGTATTTTCTGCACCAACGATGACCTCGCGGCGGGCGCGTTCTTTGAATGCCAGCGTCAGGGGCTGAAAATCCCGTCCCAAATGGCGATTGCCGGTTTCCACGGACACAACATGGGACAGGCGATGGAGCCGCCGCTGGCCAGCGTACTCACGCCGCGCGAAAGAATGGGGCAGATTTCTGCTGAACGCCTGCTGGCAAGATTACGTGGCGAAGAAGTAGTACCGAGGATGGTAGATGTCGGATTTACGATATCTGCGGGTGGAAGTATCTGATCTTTTACTCCTTCCCCTCTCACGAGGGGAAGGCTGGGATGGGGTGTGGGTTTTGCAGAAGACAGCGCTGCCATTAAAACCCCCTCCCGACCTCCCCCTTCGCAGGGGGAGGAGAAAGTCTTACTTCTGTACCGTCTTCAAAGCCGCGATACAACGATCCACCACACCATCGAGTTTGTGATCGATATTCACCCGCAACACATCCGGCTCATCTTCGCCCGGTTCTTCGAGGGCATCGAACTGGCTGCGCAGTAAATCGGTCGGCATGAAATGTCCGGCGCGGGCTTTCAGGCGCTCGGCAATCACATCAAAACTGCCTTTCATGTAGATGAACACCATGCCTTCGTTGTCTTTACGCAGCGCGTCGCGGTAGCGGCGTTTCAGCGCAGAACAGACAATAATGCCGGTTTCATTTTTATGGCGCAGGCTGTAGGCCGCGTCATTCAGGCGCAATAACCACGGCGCACGGTCGTCGTCGTTGAGTGGCGTGCCGCTGGCCATTTTCTGAATATTGGCGCGGGGATGAAGATCATCGCCGTCGATAAATTTCGCGTTAATTTCACGGGCCAGTGCCGCGCCGACGGTGGATTTACCGCTGCCTGACACGCCCATCAGAATGATGCTTTGTCCTGCCATAAGTATGATCTCTATCCCAAAATGAACATTTTGACTGCGTAGTGAGTCCTAATATTAGCATGTTACCGGTATCATGATACCGGTAACAAATGGAGATGTGACTAATATCACAAAGGAATGCACTGCTGTTTTAGCGGTCGCGGTCTGTACCCGTTGCACTGTTAATTCCTACAACATCTTGAAAATTAAAAACAATGCGTCACCCGGTTTTTTGACATACCGCCGTGACAGCATGAGGGGAAAAATATGCCATTAGTTATTGTAGCGGTGGGTGTCGCACTGCTGTTGTTACTTATGATCCGATTTAAGCTTAATGGCTTCATTGCACTGATTCTCGTCGCGCTGGCGGTGGGGATCATGCAGGGAATGCCGGTCGATAAAGTCATCACCTCGATCAAAAACGGGGTGGGCGGCACGCTGGGCAGTCTGGCGCTGATCATGGGCTTCGGGGCCATGCTCGGTAAAATGCTGGCGGATTGCGGGGGCGCTCAACGTATCGCCACCACGCTTATCGAAAAATTTGGTCGCGAACACATTCAGTGGGCGATTGTGCTGACCGGTTTCATCGTCGGTTTTGCGCTGTTCTATGAAGTCGGGTTCGTGCTGATGCTGCCGCTGGTCTTCACCGTGGCAGCGGCGGCGCGTTTGCCACTGCTGTACGTCGGTGTGCCGATGGCCGCGGCGTTATCCGTCACCCACGGTTTCCTGCCTCCGCACCCTGGCCCGACGGCGATTGCCACCATTTTCCATGCCGATATGGGTAAAACCCTGCTGTTCGGTTCACTGCTGGCGGTGCCGACCGTGATCCTGGCCGGTCCGGTTTATGCACGCTTCCTGAAAGGTATCGACAAACCGGTGCCGGAAGGTCTGTTCAATCCGAAAACCTTCACGGAAGAAGAGATGCCGGGCTTTGGCGTCAGCGTGGCGACGTCACTGGTGCCGGTTATCCTGATGGCATTCCGCGCGGTCTGCGAAATGATCCTGCCGAAAGGCCATCCGGTGCTGGCGTATGCTGAGTTCTTCGGCGACCCGGTAATGGCCACGTTGATTGCGGTGCTGATCGCTATCTTCACCTTCGGCCTCAACCGTGGCCGTAAGATGGATGAAGTGATGGCGACCGTGAGCGATTCCATCAAAATCATCGCGATGATGTTGTTAATCATTGGCGGTGGCGGGGCGTTCAAACAGGTGCTGGTAGACAGCGGGATTGAAAAATATATCGCTGCCCTGATGCACGGCAGCAACCTGTCGCCGATCCTGCTGGCCTGGTCCATTGCCGCTGTGCTGCGTATCGCACTGGGTTCCGCCACCGTGGCGGCCATTACCGCAGGCGGTATCGCCGCGCCACTGATCGCCACCACCGGCGTCAGTCCTGAGCTGATGGTGATCGCCGTCGGTTCAGGCAGCGTGATTTTCTCGCACGTCAACGATCCGGGTTTCTGGCTGTTCAAGGAGTACTTCAACCTGAGCATCGTCGAAACCTTCAAATCCTGGTCGGTGCTGGAAACCATCATCTCCCTGTGTGGTCTGGGCGGATGCCTGCTGCTGTCGATGGTCGTCTGACGGCATATTGTTAGCATAAAAAAGGCGAGCCAGATGGCTCGCCTTTTTCGTTTCCTGTTGTCGCTAAATCTTCAAATACGCCCTGATCCCGTCGAGGAACATTTGCGTTGAGAGCATGACCAGAATCAGGCCCATCAGGCGTTCGAGGGCGCTGACGCCTTTGTCGCCGAGCAGGCGCAGGAACAGGTTGGACAGCAACAGGATGGCCATCGACAGTCCCCAGGCGATAAACAGGGCCAGCGTCAGGTGGCTCATCTGATTCGGGTACTGGTGCGAAAGCAACATCAGCGTGGCGAGGATCGACGGACCGGCGACCAGCGGGATCGCCATCGGCACCAGGAAGGGTTCTTCACCGGCAGGCAGGCCGCTGCTGCTTTTCTCTTCCGACGGGAAAATCATTTTGATGGCAATCAGGAACAGAATAATACCGCCGGAAATCGACACGGTTTCGGTGCGCAGATTCAGGAACGACAGGATTTTTTCCCCGGCGAACAGAAAAATCAGCATCAGGATCAGGGCGATCAGCATTTCGCGGATCAACACCACACGGCGGCGTTTCGGGTCGAGATGTTTTAATACCGACATGAAAATCGGTAAGTTGCCCAGCGGATCCATAATTAAAAACAGCAATATGGTTGCTGAAATCATTTCGGTCATGACTACCTCAGAATAATTCGGCTTAAAACGCCTGTTATAAGTCGTGCTGCTATTAAAGGCTGCACTATTGATTAAATTCACTTGCCACTTTTGGTGCATTTTGTAAGGTGGTAGACCCGCGCGTTAACGGGGCACAGTGCAGCAAAACAGGCACTCTCTTAGTGCAGGCGCGCGTTCGAGCCGTTTTAAGCAGTTATCACCCTCAGGGCAGGACAGATATTATGAAAAATGTAGGTTTCGTTGGCTGGCGTGGAATGGTCGGTTCTGTACTCATGCAACGCATGATTGAAGAACGCGATTTCGACGCTATCCGTCCGGTATTCTTCTCCACCTCTCAGCACGGTCAGGCCGCGCCTTCTTTCACGGGTCAGTCTGGAACCTTGCAGGATGCCTATGATCTGGACGCTCTGAGCGCACTGGACATTATCATCACCTGTCAGGGCGGCGATTATACCAATGAAATCTATCCGAAGCTGCGTGAAATCGGTTGGTCCGGCTACTGGATTGACGCAGCATCCTCTCTGAGAATGGAAGATGACGCGATAATCATCCTCGACCCGGTGAACAGCGCCGTGATCCACCAGGGTATCGACAAAGGCATTAAAACCTTTGTGGGCGGTAACTGTACCGTCAGCCTGATGCTGATGTCGCTCGGCGGCCTGTTTGCCAATGACCTGATCGAGTGGGCGTCTGTTGCCACCTATCAGGCGGCGTCCGGCGGCGGTGCGCGTCACATGCGTGAACTGCTGACCCAGATGGGCATGCTGCATAACAGCGTGGCGAAAGAGCTGCAAAACCCGGCCTCCGCCATTCTGGATATCGAACGTAACGTGACGGCGCTGACCCGCAGCGGCACGTTGCCGACCGATAACTTCGGTGTTCCGCTGGCGGGCGGTCTGATCCCGTGGATCGACAAACAGCTCGATAACGGCCAGACCAAAGAAGAATGGAAAGGTCAGGCGGAAACCAACAAAATCCTCGGCACTTCCGACATTATTCCGGTGGATGGCCTGTGTGTGCGCATCGGCGCGCTGCGTTGCCACAGCCAGGCCTTCACGCTGAAACTGAAAAAAGACGTGTCGATCCCGGAAATCGAACAGATGCTGGCATCGCACAATGACTGGGTTCGCGTGATCCCGAATGACCGTGAACTGTCGATGCGTGAACTGACACCGGCAGCAGTCACCGGCACCATGAACACCCCGGTGGGCCGTCTGCGTAAACTGAATATGGGCCCGCAATATCTGTCTGCGTTCACCGTCGGTGACCAGCTGCTGTGGGGCGCGGCAGAGCCGTTGCGCCGCATGTTAAGGATCTTACTCTGACGGGAAAACTGCCCTGTTTTCTTTGAGATGATTTCCCACGGGACACCAGCACGGTGTCCCGTTTTTGTATCTGCCATCCCTCACTTCACCCTTTATCCGCCTTTTTCCAGCGCAACTCTCTGAATTTCATTTTGCGAAAAATTCCTCGGTTTCTTCACGCTGATTTTTCGAACCTTTGTCTATGCTTAGTAGAAGAGCTCTGCCTCTTTGAGAAGCTGAAATAAGCACTTATTTGGAAATTGTGAGCGTAAGCGTCATCGCGCACCTTTTGGCAAAACTGAAACATAGCCGGATCACAAAGCGGCAATAAAAAGGGGAGCACACTGGGATCACGTTTCGTATTGAATACCTGAATGATTTTATTGGATTTATTGATTTAATTAATCATAGGACGAAATACATGTCTGTACTTCCCGATCAGCACGTTATTAATCAAATTATATCTGGCCACTACGCTGATCCTTTTTCTCTTTTGGGCATGCATTCTGTGGCCGCCGGGCTGGAAGTGCGTGCCCTGTTGCCGGATGCCGATCAGGTCTGGGTCATCGATGTAGAAAAGGGTAAGCAGGTGGCGGAACTGCGTCGTTATGACGATCGCGGTTTCTTCGTCGGCCTGATCCCGCGCCGTAAAAATGCGTTTCGCTACAAACTGGAAGTCCGCTGGGGCGAAAATCTCCATGTGATTGACGACCCGTACCGCTTCGGCACGCTGTTGCAGGAGCTGGATATCTGGCTGCTGGCGGAAGGCACGCACCTGCGCCCCTACGAAAAACTCGGCGCGCATCTGCAAACGCTGGATGACGTCGATGGCGTCAGTTTTGCGGTCTGGGCACCGAACGCCACGCGGGTTTCCGTGGTCGGTGAATTCAACTTCTGGGACGGCCGCCGCCATCCGATGCGTCAGCGCCGCGAAAACGGCATCTGGGAATTGTTCATTCCTGCCGTCAGCGAAGGTCAGCTGTATAAATTCGAAATTATCGACTGCCGCGGGCATGTCAGCCTGCGCGCCGACCCTTATGCCTTTGAGGCGCAGATGCGTCCGGACACCGCCTCGTGCGTGCGTAAATTACCGGACGTTGTGCCGCATTCAGAAAGCAGAAAGAAAGCCAATGCGCTGAATCAGCCGGTTTCTGTCTATGAAGTGCATCTGGGATCCTGGCGTCGTCATACCGACGACAATTTCTGGCTCAGTTATGGCGAGCTGGCCGAACAACTGGTGTCGTACGCCAAATGGATGGGCTTCACGCATATCGAACTGATGCCGGTTAACGAACATCCGTTCGACGGCAGCTGGGGTTATCAGCCGCTCGGCATGTATGCGCCGACCCGCCGATTTGGCACGCCGATGGAGTTCAAGGCGTTTGTCGATGCCGCGCATAACGCCGGTCTGAATGTCATTCTCGACTGGGTGCCGGGGCATTTCCCGAGCGATGCCTACGGGCTGGCCCAGTTCGACGGCACCGCGCTGTACGAATATGCCGATCCGCGCGAAGGCTACCATCAGGACTGGAATACCCTGATCTACAACTATGGCCGTCATGAGGTACGAAACTATCTGGCGGGCAACGGCTTTTACTGGATAGAACGCTTCGGCATCGACGGTCTGCGCGTGGACGCGGTGGCGTCGATGATTTACCGCGATTACAGCCGCAAAGCCGGCGAGTGGATCCCCAATTATTACGGTGGCCGCGAAAACCTCGAAGCCATTTCCTTCCTGAAATACACCAACCATACGATTGGCCGTGAACTCGGCGGCGCAGTGACGTTAGCGGAAGAATCCACTGATTATCCGGGCGTCACCATGCCGCCGGATGCCAACGGGCTGGGTTTCCATTACAAATGGAATCTGGGCTGGATGCATGATTCGCTGGCGTATATGCAGCTCGATCCGGTTCACCGCAAATACCATCACAATCTCATGACGTTCGGCGTGCTTTACGCCTACAGCGAGAACTTCATGCTGCCGCTTTCGCACGATGAAGTGGTGCATGGCAAAAAATCCCTGCTGGATAAAATGCCCGGCGACGTCTGGCAGAAGTTTGCCAACCTGCGCGCCTATTACGGCTTTATGTGGGCGCATCCGGGCAAAAAACTGCTGTTTATGGGCGGAGAATTTGCGCAGGGGCGAGAGTGGAATTTTGACGCCAGCCTCGACTGGCATCTGCTCGATGACCCGGCAGGTTGGCACAGCGGCGTGCAACATCTGGTGCGCGACCTGAATCTGACCTATCAGGCCAATGCGCCGCTGTATGAACTGGATTACAACCCGCGCGGCTTTGAATGGCTGGTGGTCGACGACCACGAAAACTCGATTTTCGCCTTTGCTCGTCGCGACGAAAACGGCGGTGAAATCATCGTTATCAGCAATTTCACGCCGGTGCCGCGTGAGCACTACCGCATCGGCATCAGTCAGCCGGGCCGTTATCGTGAAATTCTCAACACCGATTCGCATTACTACCGTGGCAGCAATGTCGGCAACGGCGGCGATGTTTACAGTGAAAATATTGGCCACCATCAGCGCGATCACTCCATCAGCGTGGTGATCCCGCCGCTGGCCACTGTGTATCTGCGAAGGGAGGCGTAATGAAACAACCCGGGCCCGGTCTGCCTGCACCTTTTGGTGCGCATCTCAGAGATAACGGCGTCAATTTTTGCCTGTATTCCGCCCATGCGGAAAAAGTCGATTTGTGCCTTTTTGATGAGAGCGGCAGCGAGCAGCATCTGCCTTTAACCGGCCGCACCGGCAATCTGTGGCACGGGTTTGTGCCGGATCTGAAAGCCGGACAACGCTATGGTTACCGGGTTTACGGACCGTTCGATGCGAAAAACGGCCATCGTTTTAACCCGAAAAAAGTGCTGATCGACCCCAGCGCCCGGGCGATAGACGGCGTGCTGCTTGATAACGCACGTTTTACCGGCGGCACCGATGCGCCGGACGATAAAGACAGCGCCGTGGTTGCGCCAAAATCCGTGGTGGTCGCCGGGAATTTCGACTGGGGCGATGATAAACCGCCCGCCAGACCGTGGGGCGAAACGGTGATTTACGAGGCGCATGTGCGCGGGCTGACCCGTCAGCATCCGCATATTCCCGCCGCCCTGCGCGGCACCTACGCCGGGCTGGCGCATCCGGTCATGCTGGAGTATTTGCAGCATCTGGGTGTGACGGCGATAGAGCTTTTGCCGGTACAACATCATGCCGACGAGCCGCGTCTGCAACGACTCGGACTGAGCAATTACTGGGGCTACAACGTGCTGGCACCCTGCGCCGTGGAACCGCGTTACGCCAGCGGACAGGGCGGCGTGTCGGCGCTGAATGAGTTTAAATCGGCGGTCAAAGCGCTGCATCAGGCGGGCATTGAAGTGATCCTCGACGTGGTGTTCAACCACAGCGCGGAACTGGATATCGACGGGCCGTTTATTTCGTTTCGCGGCATCGATAACGCCAGCTGGTACTGGCTCAACGATGACGGCTCAGACAACAACATGACCGGCTGCGGCAACACGATGAGGCTGGTGGATGAAGAGGTGATCGCCTGGACACTCGACTGCCTGCATTACTGGGTTCGCGAATGTCACGTCGATGGCTTCCGCTTTGATCTGGCGTCTGTTCTCGGCAGAACGCCGGAGTTCACTGCGCAATCGCCGCTGTTTGAAGCCATTAAAAACGATGAAATCCTGTCAAAAACCAAACTGATTGCCGAGCCGTGGGATATCGGCACCGGCGGCTATCAGCTCGGGAATTTCCCGGCACCTTTTGCCGAATGGAGCGATATCTGGCGCGACGATATGCGTCAGTTCTGGCTGCATGGCGACACCTCCCTCGGTCAGTTTGCCGGACGTTTTGCCGCTTCTGCGGACAAATTCAATCCCGCACAGCGCGAACCTTACGCCAGCATCAACATGCTGACGGCACACGACGGCTTTACGCTGCGCGATCTCGTGAGTTTTAACCAGAAACACAACCAGGCCAACGGCGAAGAAAACCGCGACGGCCATAACGAAAATTTCAGCCAAAACCACGGCGAAGAAGGGCTGGAGGCGTCTGCGGAGGTCTTACAGCAGCGGCGTCTCAGCCAGCGGGCCTTACTGGCGACGCTGTTTCTGTCACAAGGCACGCCGATGTTGCTGGCCGGTGACGAACTCGGTAACAGCCAGTCAGGCAACAACAACGCCTATTGTCAGGACAATCCGCTGACCTGGCTCGACTGGGAAAATGCCGATGACAGCCTGATGGCCTACACCAGCGCGCTGATTGCCCTGCGCCGGAAAATTCCGGCACTGACGCAAAACCGCAGGTGGCAGGCAGGCAGCGACGACGTGCAATGGCTGAATCAACAGGGGCAACCGATGAGCCCCGGCGACTGGGAGCAGGGGCCGCAGCAATGGCTGCAAATCTGTCTCTCCCGGCGCTGGCTGCTGATCGTGAATGCCTCGCTGCACGAGGTGGATATGCACCTGCCGCCGGGAAACTGGCAGCCGGTCGCACCGTTCAATAGTGTGCTTTTTGATGAGGAACCCCGGCGTGTCATGGACGGCTCGCAATGGCGGGCAGCAGCAAAAACCCTCTGTGTCCTACAAGATTTCACTCCACAGAGCCGGTAATAATAAAAACGAAGGAGTCAGATATGGCGACATTAGATAACCGGGACCCGGTCATGCTGGCACGACAGTTGCCGCTCAAATCCGTGGCATTGATCCTTGCCGGTGGCCGGGGTTCCAGGCTGAAAGATTTGACCGCAACCCGGGCAAAACCCGCCGTTCACTTTGGCGGTAAATTTCGCATCATTGATTTCGCCCTGTCGAATTGCCTGAATTCCGGCATTCGCCGCATCGGTGTGATCACGCAATATCAGTCGCACACGCTGGTTCAGCACATTCAGCGCGGCTGGTCTTTCCTTAACGAAGAAATGAACGAGTTCGTGGATTTGCTCCCGGCGCAGCAACGCCACAGTACCGAGCACTGGTACAAAGGCACCGCCGATGCGGTCTATCAGAATCTGGATATTATCCGCCGCTATGACGCCGAGTTTGTGGTGATCCTGGCCGGGGATCATATCTACAAGATGGACTACTCGCGCATGCTGATCGACCACGTGCAGAAGGGCGGTGAATGTACCGTCGCCTGTCTGGAAGTCCCGCGCGCCGAGGCCAGTGAATTCGGGGTTATCGGCGTGACTGAGGATTATCACATCACCAGTTTTGTCGAAAAACCGCAAGATCCGCCAGCCATGCCCGGCAATCCTGATATGGCGCTGGCGAGCATGGGCATCTACATTTTTAATGCAGACTATCTGTTTCGCATGCTCGAAGAAGACATGGCAAGTGAGGAATCCAGTCATGATTTCGGCAAAGACCTGATCCCAAAACTGACCCGTCAGGGCGTCGCCCGCGCGCATCCGTTTGGTCTTTCCTGCGTGACACAAAATGATGAATTGCCGCCGTACTGGCGTGATGTCGGGACGCTGGATGCCTACTGGCGCGCCAATCTGGATCTGGCATCGGTCACGCCGGAACTGGATATGTACGACCGCGACTGGCCAATCCGCACCCACATGGAGCCGTTGCCGCCAGCCAAATTTGTGCAGGACCGCTCAGGCAGCCACGGCATGACCATGAACTCGCTGGTGGCGGGCGGTGTGATTGTCTCGGGTTCCGTGGTGGTGCACTCCGTATTGTTCCCGCGGGTGCGCATCAATTCTTTCTGCAATATCGACTCAACGATTATTTTGCCGGATGTGAACGTGGGGCGTTCATGCCGCTTACGCAAATGTGTCATTGACCGCGCCTGCCAAATCCCCGAAGGGATGGTGATTGGCGAGAATGCGGATGAAGACAGCCGCCGGTTCTACCGCTCGGAAGGGGGCGTGGTACTGGTGACGCGCGCGATGCTGGCGAAACTATAAACAGACGTTAGAAAGCACGACTTTTCGTCATCCCGCTGAACGCCGGGATGACCGGGATAATCAGGAGCGCGAATGCAGGTTTTACATGTTTGTTCCGAGCTGTTTCCGCTGTTAAAAACGGGCGGCCTTGCTGACGTCGCCGGAGCACTTCCCGCCGCACAAATTGCGGAGGGCGCGGATGTCCGCGTGCTCATTCCGGCGTTCCCAGATGTCAAAAAAGGACTGGGGGAAACGCAGGTGATCGGTACGCTGGCGACCTTTGCCGGACACGTCACCCTTTCACTGGGGTACTTTGATGGCGTGGGTATTTATCTGATTGATGTGCCGGGTTTGTACGATCGTCCCGGCAGTCCGTATCACGATCAATCGTCTTTTGCCTATCCGGATAACCATCTGCGCTTTGCGCTGCTGAGCTGGATGGCCTGCGAGCTGGCGCTGAATTTCGACCCGCACTGGAAGCCGGATATTGTCCATTCTCATGACTGGCACGCCGGGCTATGTTCTGCCTATATCCGCGCCCGCAACGCGCCGGTGAAGACCGTTTTCACGGTGCATAATCTGGCATTTCAGGGATTGTTCTTCGCGCATCATCTCGATGAGCTGTACATCCCGCGCGAATTCTTCCAGATGCACGGGCTGGAATTCTACGGCCAGATTTCTTTCCTGAAAGCCGGTCTGTTCTATTCCGACCATGTGACGACGGTCAGCCCGACCTACGCGAAAGAAATCACCCGGCCGGAATTTGGTTACGGCATGGAATCTCTGCTGCTGGAACGCGAAATGCAGGGACGGCTGACGGGGATCCTCAACGGTGTCGATGAAGCTATCTGGCAGCCGCGTGATGACGTCTTGTTGTCGGCGCGTTACGACGCTGATGATTTGCGTTCGAAAGCGGTCAACAAAGCTTATCTGCAACGGGCGATGGGGCTGGATGTGGATGACTCGCGTCTGGTGTTCGCGGTGGTCAGCCGCCTGACCAGCCAGAAAGGGCTGGATCTGGTGCTGGAAGCCTTGCCGGACCTGCTCGAACGTGGCGGCCAGCTGGCGCTGTTAGGCGCAGGTGACGCTGTGCTGCAACAGGCATTTCTGGCGGCGGCGGCGGACAATCCGGGGCAGGTCGGCGTACAGCTGGGTTATCACGAAGCGTTTTCCCACCGCATCATCGGCGGGGCGGACGTCATCATGGTGCCGAGCCGTTTCGAGCCGTGCGGATTAACCCAGTTGTATGGCCTGAAATACGGCACCCTGCCGCTGGTGCGCCGTACCGGCGGGCTGGCCGACACGGTGGTCGACTGTGCGCTGGAAAATCTGGCTGACGGAACCGCCAGCGGGTTTGTCTTTGAAGACGCAACGGGGAAATCGCTCGGAAGTGCGATCCGCCGGGCATTTGTTTTGTGGAGCCGACCGAAACACTGGCGACACGTCCAACAACACGCCATGGGTATTGATTTCGGCTGGAAGGTGGCTGCACAGGAATATCTCGTCCTGTACAACCGCCTGCTGTCCTGACCCTGAACGTAGCTAACTTGATCGGGAATGTAACGTTATGACTTCACCGTTTAATTACAACTCACCGACAGTCAGTGTCGAAGCGCTTAAGCATTCTATTGCCTATAAACTGATGTTTATCATCGGCAAAGATCCGTCTATTGCGACACAACATGACTGGCTTAATGCCACATTGTTTGCGGTGCGCGATCGCATGGTGGAACGCTGGCTGCGTTCTAACCGGGCGCAAACCTCACAGGATGTCCGGCAGGTGTATTACCTGTCGATGGAGTTTCTGATTGGACGGACACTCTCCAACGCGCTGCTGGCGATGGGGATTTATGACGACCTGA
The DNA here is from genome assembly GCF_004330295.1 of Rahnella victoriana. Lineage (GTDB taxonomy): Bacteria > Pseudomonadota > Gammaproteobacteria > Enterobacterales > Enterobacteriaceae > Rahnella > Rahnella victoriana. The sequence goes on along the minus strand of NZ_SJOJ01000013.1, from coordinate 57,766 downwards.
AAAGCGCCCTCGATGAAATGGGCTTTGACCTCGAAGAACTGATCGGCGAAGAAAATGACCCCGGTTTAGGCAACGGCGGCCTTGGACGACTGGCGGCCTGTTTCCTGGATTCACTGGCCACGCTGGCGCTGCCGGGGCGCGGTTACGGCATCCGTTATGAATACGGCATGTTCGCGCAAAGCATCATCAACGGTGAGCAGAAAGAGGCGCCGGATTACTGGCTGGAATACGGTAACCCGTGGGAATTCCAGCGCTACAACACCCGTTATAAAGTGCGTTTCGGTGGCCGTGTGCAGCATGAAGGCGTCAAAACCCGCTGGCTGGAAACCGAAGAAGTTATCGCCTGCGCCTACGATCAGGTGATCCCCGGTTACGACACGGACGCCACCAACACGCTGCGGTTGTGGGGCGCACAGGCCAGTAACGAAATCAATCTGGGTAAATTTAATCAGGGCGATTATTTCGCGGCGGTGGAAGATAAAAACCATTCCGAGAATGTATCCCGCGTGTTGTATCCCGATGATTCGACCTATTCCGGCCGCGAGTTGCGTCTGCGTCAGGAATATTTCCTGGTGTCAGCGACCGTGCAGGACATCCTCAACCGCCATTACACCACGCACCATACTTACGACAATCTGGCCGACAAAATTGCTATTCACCTCAACGACACGCACCCGGTGCTGTCGATCCCGGAGCTGATGCGTTTACTGATCGACGAGCATAAATTCGCGTGGCAGACCGCGTGGGAAACGGTGTGCAGCGTGTTCTCTTACACCAACCACACGCTGATGAGCGAAGCGCTGGAAACCTGGCCGGTGGACATGATCGGCAAGATCCTGCCGCGTCATCTGGAGATTATTTTCCAGATCAACGATCACTTCCTGAAAGAAGTGGCGGAGAAGATCCCCGACGATAACGGCCTGCTGTCGCGCGTCTCAATTATCGACGAAGGCCACGGCCGCAAAGTGCGTATGGCATGGCTGGCGGTGATCGCCAGCCACAAAGTGAACGGCGTTTCCGAACTGCATTCCGAGCTGATGGTGCAGTCGCTGTTCGCGGATTTCGCCCGCGTTTATCCGGACCGTTTCATCAATAAAACCAATGGCGTGACGCCGCGCCGCTGGCTGGCGCTGGCCAATAAACCGCTGTCGGCGGTGATTGACGATGCCATCGGTCAGACCTGGCGTTCGGATCTGAGCCAGCTGGCGGAACTGAAACAGAATCTGGATTACCTGAGTTTCCTGCAGGCGATCCGCAAGGCCAAGCTGGACAACAAAAAGCGGCTGGCGCTGTTTATCGCCCAGAAGCTGAACATTGTGGTGGATCCGAAAAGCCTGTTCGATGTGCAGATCAAACGTATTCACGAATACAAACGCCAGCTGATGAACGTGCTGCATGTCATCACCCGTTATAACCGTATTCTGGAAGAGCCGGATGCCGAATGGGTACCGCGCACGGTGATTTTCGCCGGTAAAGCGGCATCGGCCTATTATGCAGCGAAACAGATCATCCGGCTGATCAACGACGTGGCGGCGGTGATCAACAGCGATCCGCGTATCGGCAACAAACTGAAGGTGGTGTTTATTCCGAACTACAGTGTCAGTCTGGCGCAGCTGATCATTCCGGCGGCGGATCTTTCCGAGCAAATCTCGCTGGCGGGCACCGAAGCCTCCGGCACCAGTAACATGAAATTTGCCCTGAACGGTGCGCTGACCATCGGCACGCTGGACGGTGCCAACGTCGAAATGCTCGAACATGTGGGCGAGGAGAATATCTTTATTTTCGGCAACACCACGCCGCAGGTCGAGGAATTACGCCAGAAAGGTTACAACCCGCATACGTATTTTGAACAGGACGCCGAGCTGCATCAGGTGCTGACGCAAATCGCCACCGGCGTTTTCAGCCCGACCGAGCCGAAGCGTTATACCAACCTGTTCGACACGCTGGTTAATCTCGGCGATCACTATCAGGTGCTGGCGGATTACCGCAGTTATGTCGATACGCAGGATAAAGTCGATGAATTGTATAAACTGCCGGAAGAGTGGACGCGCCGCACGCTGCATAATATCGCCAACATGGGCTATTTCTCCTCGGACCGTACCATTCAGGAATACGCCGATGAGATCTGGAACATTAAACCGGTGAGGTTGTAAAGCGGGAATAGAGGTGGGACTTTCAGCTCCTCCCCCTGCGAAGGGGGATTCAGAAGCGACTTCAATCAGCTCCCTCCCCTGCGAAGGGGAGGGTTGGGGTGGGGTATTAAGGTCAAAAACAAGATGTTAAGTGTGCATAACCACTTGTTTTGTCTGTTAAACCCCCTCCTGGCCTCCCCCTTCGCAGGGGGAGGAGCTAACTAATTTAAGACGCCAGCGACAAATGTTTCTTCTGCTGTTTGTGTGTTTCCAGCCATTCGGCGACGCGTTGTTGCTGGGCTTTATCCAGCCACATACCGAGTTTGGTACGGCGCCAGATGGCATCATCGAGCTGTGACACCCACTCTTTTTCCACCAGATAACGCAGTTCCGCTTCGTAGAATCCGTGACCGAAATCTTCGCCCAGCGATTCCAGGCTGGTCGCATCATTGAGGAACAACTCCGTCTGGCTGCCGTAAGTCCGTGCATAACGGCGTGCCAGCGATTCCGGCAACCATTTGAAACGGGTACGCAGATTGGCGCTGTAGGTATCGCGGTCACCGTTGAGTTTCCCGCCCGGCAATACGGCCGTTTTGGTCCACGCCGGACCGGCTTTCGGATAATACTTCACCAGTTTTTCCAGCGCGTGTTCCGCCAGTTTACGGTAAGTGGTCAGCTTGCCGCCGAACACAGAAAGCAGCGGCGCTTTGCCATCCTGATCGTGCACGTCGAGTGTGTAATCACGGGTCACCGCCTGCGGTGAATCGGATTCGTCATCGCACAGCGGACGCACACCGGAATAGGTCCAGACGATGTCTTCGGTGGTCAGCTGTTTCTTAAAGTGGTCGTTATACACTTTCAGCAGATAACCGATTTCTTTGTCATCGATTTTCACGTCTTTCGGATCGCCGTGATATTCCACGTCGGTGGTGCCGATGATCGAGAATTCATCCATCCACGGGATCACAAACACGATGCGGTGATCTTCGTTTTGCAGAATGTAAGCCTGCGGCTGATTGTGCGCACGCGGCACCACAATATGGCTGCCTTTGATCAGACGGATGCCGTATGGCGATTTCAGCTTCAGGCCGTCGTCGAAGAAATGTTTGACCCACGGACCGGTGGCGTTCACCAGACCTTTGGCGCGCCAGGTGAAGGTTTTGCCGGTATCGATATCTTCGGCTTCCACCATCCACAAACCGTCTTCACGCCATGCGCGGGTGACGCGGGTGCGGGTACGGACTTCGCCGCCACGCTCTTCCACTTCCTGAGCGTTGACGACCACTAAACGCGCGTCGTCCACCCAGCAGTCCGAGTATTCAAAACCTTTGGTCAGTTCCGGTTTCAGCACGGATTCGCTGCCAAATTTCAGGCCCTTACTGGCCGGCAGGCTGGTGCGTTTGCCCAGATGGTCGTACAGGAACAAACCGGCGCGGATCATCCAGGCCGGGCGCAAATGCGGCTGATGCGGTAAACGGAAACGCATCGGGAAGGCAATATGCGGTGCCATTTTCAACAGCACTTCACGTTCAGCCAGCGCTTCGCTGACCAGACGGAATTCGTAATGTTCCAGATAGCGCAGGCCACCGTGGATTAATTTAGAACTGGCCGAAGAGGTCGCGCAGGCCAAGTCTTGCGCTTCAAGCAGCAGAACAGACAGCCCGCGGCCAGCTGCATCTACTGCGATGCCGGTACCATTAATACCGCCACCAATTACGATCAAGTCTTTGGTTTCCACGTCATCTTCCTCCAGATGTTCGCAATAGCTCTTTTATGTTCGTTTTCGCTCACGATTGTAATCGAGAATCGACAAACAAGCCAAGCGTTAACCAAATAAAAACAATTATGCGTGATGAAGGTAACATTTTTGTGTCGGTTTCGAGCAAAACGGCAAGAGGGAATCGAAACCGAGCTCCATGAAGGGCGGGTTTTTTCGCAATTGTTCGTTTTGGGATGTGTCGGGGAGAGGAATACAGGAGCGCCTGAGCGGCGCTCCGCAACAGCAGGAAAATCAGCAGAGTTCGAGATGCACGTCGTATTTGTCGATGATTTGCTTCACGCTTTCCGGCGGCTGTTTATCGGTGAACAGATAATGGATCAGATCCATTTTTCCGAGGTTCACCATCGCGTTACGGCCAAATTTGGAATGGTCGGTCACCAGCATCACACAGCGGGAATTTTCGATAATCGCGCGTTTGGTGCGTGCTTCGTGATAGTCGAATTCGAGCAGCGAGCCGTCCATATCGATACCGCTGATGCCGAGAATGCCGTAATCGAGGCGGAACTGGGAGATAAAATCGAGCGTCGCCTCGCCCATGATACCGCCGTCGCGGGCGCGCACTTCGCCGCCCGCCAGGAACAGACGGAAATCTTCTTTGGAGGTCAGCAGCGTGGCGACGTTCAGGTTGTTGGTCACAATGCGCAGGTTTTTATGGTTAAGCAGCGCATGGGCGACGGCTTCCGGCGTGGTGCCGATGTCGATGAACAACGTCGAGCCGTCGGGGATCTGGCTGGCGACACGTTCGGCGATGCGCGCTTTCGCTTCCGACCACATCACTTTACGGTCGTTATAGGCCGCGTTGACGGAGCTGGATGGCAATGCCGCACCGCCGTGGTGACGGTGAATTTTGTTCTGCTCCGCCAGATCGTTGAGATCGCGGCGGATAGTTTGCGGGCTGACTGCAAAATGCTCCACCAGCTCTTCGGTGCTGACATAACCCTGCTGGCGGACTAAATCGATAATCGCATCATGGCGTTGTGTTTGTTTCACCCGGATCCCCTACTTACTTTTTTTGCGCGGAGTGCGCGTATCAACAAATGCCATGATCAGGCCGAGGCCCAGACCAAATGCATGGGCGGCATTCGACACGGCAGCGCCACCTGTTGCATATCCAATAAACATGAAAATCAGCGAGATGACCAGCAATCCGCCCGGTACGTACAAACGGCTTTCCGGTTTCAGCTGGCCGGTCAGCCAGGCATAACCCATCAGCGCATAGACCACGCCGGACAATCCGCCGAACCAGGAACCGTTGACCATCGACTGGCCCCAGCCGCTGATCAGCGCAGAAATTAATGTCACGGTGAACAGCTTGCCGCTGCCCAGATGCATCTCTACCTGACTGGCGAGATACCACCACCACGCCAGATTAATCAGCAGGGCAATAAAGGAAAAATTCATCAGGGCAGGGGTGAACCAGCGCCATAACTGGAAAACGCGCGAACTGTCCGGCCACGCCAGCCAGCTCATCACCAGCTGGTCACCGACCATCTGTTGCAGAATAAACACCGCCAGACTCAGCACAATCATGCCGATGGTCAGCGGTCCGGCGCGGCTGCGCAGGGTTTTCAGAAACGGCGTATGCGACATGCGTAAATTCGGCTGCGCCTTGCCGGTTTTCCAGCTGGCTTCCTGATAGCGAGGATGCAGCGGATCGCGGACAAACAGCGCCACCTGCTTCTCGGCCTCTTCCAGACGGGATTCATCCTCCAGCCAGAGCTGCACTTCCTGACTTTCAAGTTTTATCGTCAGCGTAAAACCCTGCGTTGCCATGTAATCGACAAACGCCTGAGCGAGGCGGGGGTTGTTCAGGTTAAGAATGCGCACCATAGCGTTAAGCGATTTCCCTAATTGTTTGACTGCGGTAATTCATTGTTATGTAGACAGGCGATAACGGTATCGCCCGATTATCTGTCAGCAGGCGTCTGGTTAACAGTGTCATGCTAACCTAAATGCTGACGACATCGCACTTTGCTCGCGTGCAGAGAGGCCAATTTTGCTGGCAATTGTTGGCCACTGCCTGACGATTTGCCGGCAGCGCCAGATGATATCCTGCGCATCGCTGTCTGAAATGCGAAAAACTGGCGCGACGGAAAGCGCTAAATCGAGATCCATCGCATTATCAGATTCGCTGATATTCAGTTTCAGTCCTGTGCTTTGTGCCACCGGATTCATGTCATAGGCCGGTGCAAGACGCCATCCTTTTCCCGGTTCCAGCAGAAAGCCGTGATTACGCAGATGATCGTCGGTATTGGATACCAGCAAGTTGAAAACGATGCGCGACCAGAGTTCGCGTAAATCCTGATTGGGTTGTGCGCCCTGATTAATAAGTACCGCTGCCAGCTCAAGGTAGCTGACACCGGAAGAGGCGTCATCGCCATCCTGGTGGCCGGTCAGTGTCATGGCCGAGGCAAAATGTTTACGCTGACCCTCTGCCGTCCGGTCAAAACGCTTCACTAAAAAACAGTGGTGAGGATTGGCATAGCGGCGGGCAAGGCTTTCAGGCACATTCAGACCACAAGCTTTTGCCAGCGTATTGACCACCAGTTCCCAGGCGCCGATATCATATTCGTCATTAATGCTGGGGAATTTGGCTATCCAAAGATGACCATCTGGTGCGCTGACGCTGGCTTTCGGTCGGGCGCCGCCAAGCGATCCGCCCGGTGCAATCAGTAAACGTAACCATTCATCACCCGCGGCATCCTGATTTTCACTGTCCTTTTCCAGCGCCCGGCTGGCGGCTTCGAGTTCGCGGATCTGAATGAAAGGAGGAGCCGCGACATCATGACGGTCATCCAGAAAATTGCCTTCATCATTGAGCCGAAAACGCAGCGCGCCGATACGAAAATTGTCATGAACGCCCAGCAGGTAATCAGATTCATGCAGACGTTGAGTTGCAGGGGCCACGCCTGCGCGTTTTTCCCGTTCCAGCCGTCTTTTCATCAACAACCGTCCCCAGCGATCCGGACTGGTATCCGCGAAGGCACCAAAAATATCCTGCCCTTGTGCCGGATATTGGGGGCCAGTGAATAAACCTATCCGTGGATCAAGCTGAAGATTGGCAAAATCAGGATGCTCCAGCGCAGCCTGATCATATTCAAAGGCAAAAATTTCACGACCTGCGGCCTGATGCACATTGAGATAACCGATGCGCAAAGCTGCAGGGAGGGGGTTCCAGTCGGCATATACGGCAATCCTTACCGTCATTTCTTCGTCCTTTTAGGGTTTTTTTTACCGGTATCTTCACCCTCCTGAAGCAGTGACGCTAATGAACCGGCACTTAAAAAATCATCCCTGGCCCAGTCAGTTTCGGTATCCGTTTCCTCAGATTTTAAAGAAGGACTCTCTGAGGGCGCAGATGAAGGCGTCCGTTTTGAACGGGAATTGCGTGAGATGGGTTTACGGGGAATTAATGTGGCGTCCTGTAACTGGCGGCCGAACGGATCATCTTTGAGCAACAAATTGAGATCTTGTTCTACGCCCAGAACCTGCATTACCGCCAGACACGCACCGAGAGTGACGCCTGTGTTGCCGCGTTCAAGATTGCGCAATGTCATGGGAACCATACCTGCGCGTTCTGCGACCTGTGCTGCCGTCAGTTTGCGGCGCAGCCTCGCCAGACGAAGACGATCGCCAAATTCAGTTAATAGCGATTCAGTTGCCGGGAGCAAAGGTGACGTTTTACGGGGCATAGTAGCAGCCAATGTGAAGTGTAAACTGAAAGTATTATGGCGATATATGTTCAATATCGCCATAATAATTACACTTTAGCATGCAGGTGATGTGATGCTCAGCGCGATTTCCGGGTCTTTTACAACCCTTCCAGCGCCTGTTGCAGGTCCGCAATCAGGTCTTCGGTGTCTTCAATACCGATACTGATGCGCACCAGTCCGTCGGTAATACCGCTCTGACGGCGGATTTCCGGCGCGACGGCGCTGTGCGTGGTAGACGCCGGATGGCAGGCCAGCGAATCGGTGTCTCCCAGAGAAACCGCCTGCGTGATGATGCTCAGCTTATCGAGGAAAGTTCGTGCCGCGTTCAGCCCGCCTTTCAGCTCAATGGCCATAATCCCGCCAAACAGTTTCATTTGTTTAGATGCCGTAGCGTGACCCGGATGCTGTTTCAGTCCCGGATAAAACACGGTGTCTACTGCGCTGTGCCCGTCGAGGAATTCCGCGACTGCCTGCGCGCTCAGAGAGCTGGCCTCGACGCGCAGCGGCAAGGTTTTCAGGCCGCGGATCAGCAAACTGGCTTCGAACGGACTCAGATTTCCGCCGAACTGTTTCAGGCCGAGGGTACGGATTGGCGTGATCAACGCCGCAGGACCGGCCACCACGCCGCCGGTCGCATCGCCGTGACCGCTGATGTATTTGGTCGCGGAATGCAGAACGATATCAATGCCCAGTTCCAGCGGGCGCGTCAGGTACGGCGTGGCAAAGGTGTTGTCCGCCACACTGACGGCTCCGGCGGCTTTAGACAGACGGGCGATTTCCGCCAGATCGGCAATATCCAGCCCCGGATTGGCCGGGGTTTCCACCAGTACCACTTTGGTATTTTGGGTGAATGCGGCTTCCAGTTCTTTCACATTCGCGACGTGCACCGGTTTTATGCCATAACGTGGCAGCAGGTTACGCACCACGCCTTCGGTGCCGCCATACAGCGTGCCGATATGAATGATTTCATCGCCGGGCACCAGCAGCGCAAACAACGTGGCGCTGATCGCCGCCATGCCGCTGGCGCAGGCCACGGCGGTTTCTGCGCCTTCGAGCGCCGCCAGTTTCTGTTCGAAAACGGCCACCGTCGGATTGGCGAAACGGCTGTAAATATAGCCGGGTTCTTCACCGCTGAAACGGCGTGCGCCGCTGTCAAAATCCGGGTATGAAAATGCGGATGCGGCGGTGATCGGCGTCGCAATGGCACCGGTCAGGGCATCAGGTTGTTGTCCGCCATGAACGGCGAGGGTACGCATGCCTAAAGAACGTGAAGTGTTCAGATGTTTCATCTTGAAATCCTGTCGATAGTAGGCGGAAATTATATCAACACTGGAGAACGGTAGCTTTTTCGGCTTAAGAACATTTTCGGCGCAGACCGGATAGCCTGGTTATAAAGACTATAGCGTGCGCCGGAGGCAAATAAAGGCAGGATCAGGCTTCGATGTCTTGCGGGAAGGTTTTTGCCCAGGCTTCGAAACCGCCGTCAACGCTGTACACGGATTCGAATCCCTGGCCGATCAGGAACTGCGCGGCGCCACGGCTGCTGATGCCGTGATAACACATCACCAGCACCGGCGTTTTGGCATCGGCCTGCTCAATGAACGCAGGCAGGCTGTCGTTGCTCAGGTGATAAGCGCCCGGCGCGTGTGCGGCGGTGAAGCTTTGCGGGTCACGGATATCCACCATCACGGCTTCGCCGGACGTCAGGCGGGTATGGGCTTGTTCAACGCTGATTGCTTCAAATTGTTCCATTCTGGTCGTGCCTCATAAAAGGTGATGCCACCATTCTACCCAATAATTGCGCGACGAAGACCAGACGAAAAGCAGGGATAAGGGTTAAACCAGGATCACCTGCACGCCTTTCTGGCGTAACTGCGCGATGATTTCTTCGTTCGCTTCTTTCCCGGTGATCAGCACATTGATTTGTTCGGTGCGACTGAACAGCATGCCTGCGCGCTGGCCGATTTTGCTGCTGTCGACCAGCACCGCCAGTTTCCCGACATAATTCAGCATCTTCTGTTCAGCCATCGCGGTGAGCATATCGGTTTTGTACAACCCGTCGGGGGTCAGCCCCGCGCCGCTGGTGAACATCCAGTGTCCGGCATACAGGCTGGCGTCGCCGTCTTGCGGCGCTAAGGTAATGGACTGACTTTTATTGTACTGACCGCCCATGATCACCACGCTGTCATGCTCCTGCTCAATCAGATAATTGGCCAGCGGCAGATAATTGGTGATGACCTGAATGTCTTTTCCGCACATTTCACGGCCCAGCAGAAACGCCGTCGAACCGCAGTTTATCACCACACTCTCACCCGGCTGGCACAACTGGGCCGCCGCTTTGGCGATACGCATTTTCTCGTTGAGATTGTGCGTCTGATGGATATTCAGCGGTGTCCAGTTCTGGCGTGGCTGATTGACCGCTTCTGCCCCGTTGCGTACTTTGCGCAGTTTGCCGAGTTCGTTGAGCTTGGTGATGTCACGACGCGCCGTGGCGGGGGAAATATCAAACTGATCAATCACATCAGCGACGGAAATCTGCCCCTGACGTTGCAGCAGATCGAGAATGGCATTGTGGCGTTGTGGCTCTGTCATGGTGGCTCCGGGCAGGATCGTCAAATGATTATTCCATGATTATAAACGAGCGTAATTGCGAAATGCATTGTTTATGAAGACGCAAATTAACCGGCCTCAATCAATACCCTAAATAATTCGGGTTGCAGCAAGGCGACAAACTCAGAACGCCCCGGGAGCGTAGTTAACTCAGTGACCGGGGCGAGTGAGCGCAGTCAACGCATCTGCAACTTGAAGTATGACGGGTATTTATAGGAAAGATTTAAATGGCAGGTCGGTTTCTGTGGTAAAGCAGTCATCAAAGCCACGCGGATAATGATACTCGAAGTTATCCTTATCATTTGGATACGTGAACTTGCCGCCAACCTGCCAGATAAACGGCTTGAAGCCGTATTTCAGGCGATCTTTTTTCATCTCCCACAGCACGCGGATTTCCTGCGGATCGGCCTGGAAATTCGACCAGATATCGTGGTGGAACGGAATAACGACTTTGGTGTTGAGGGATTCCGCCATGCGCAGCATATCCACGCTGGTCATTTTATCGGTCACACCGCGCGGGTTCTCACCGTAAGAGCCGAGCGCCACATCAATCTGGTACTCGTTGCCGTGTTTGGCGTAATAGTTGGAATAATGCGAGTCGCCACTGTGATACAGGTTTCCGCCCGGCGTTTTGAACAGATAATTCACCGCGCGCTGATCCATCATGTCCGGCAATACGCCTGCGGCTTTCTGCTCTGCGGGCAGGGTGATCAGCACCGTGCGGTCGAAAGAATCCAGCGCGTGAATTTCCACGTCTTTGATCCGCACCACTTTGCCCGGCGTCATCACGATGCAACGGCTTGCTGGCACGCCCCAGCTCATCCACAAATCCACGCAGGTTTGCGGACCGATAAATGGTACGTCGGCAGCACAGTTTTGCATGACGGCGGCGGCCACGTTCACATCGATATGATCGTTGTGATCGTGGGTGGATAACACCGCGTCGATCTCCCTGATCGCAAAAGGATCGAGCACAAACGGCGTGGTGCGCAGGTTAGGCTGAAGCTTCTTCACACCGGCCATGCGCTGCATCTGGTGGCCGGTTTTCATCAGCGGGCTGCTGTGATTTTGCTTGCCGACGCCGCACCACAAATCGACACAAATATTTGCGCCGCCCTCAGACTTCAGCCAGATCCCCGTACAGCCCAGCCACCACATGGCGAAGGTGCCCGGCGCGACGTTTTCCTGCTCGATCTCTTCGTTTAACCAGGTGCCCCATTCCGGAAAAGTGCTGAGGATCCAGGATTCGCGGCTGATCGTTTCTACTTTGCTCATAGTATTCCCTCATCTGAGTTGGCGTTGAAATGACGTCACAATAAATCATTTAATGATTATATATGATTCGATGGTGAGAAAGTTATCACCGAAAACTCATCGTGACAATGATTATAAGCAGGTGATTTTTAGCGTTAAGAAGGGGTGAGCAAAGCAGGATGGAAGGGTTTCAGGGGTTTTTTGCCGGTGTTATTTCATAATATCTGACTGATATTTATCATTAATTGAGTGGGTTTTAGTGAGTTAGCTCATTGTGCCTGTGACGATATCTTGCGAGACTGCTCACAAATAATCATTATGAATCTTTATCTGATTTAATGTGAGCATTAGAGTGCGTCTGTCCCTCACTGTTTAGCGCGGAGTTTGCTCGTTAAGCGCGTTGAAGAGATCCAACAAGGTCAGACGGAGAGTCTTATGGAATTCCTCTACACCATCTTCACCGTATTTTTTAATCAGGTCATGACCAACGCGCCGTTGCTGCTGGGTATTGTGACCATGCTCGGTTACATCCTGCTCAGAAAAAGCGCCACGGTGATCATCAAGGGCACCATCAAAACCATTATCGGCTTTATGTTGCTACAGGCAGGGTCCGGCATTCTGACCGGCACCTTTAAACCCGTGGTGGCGAAGCTTTCTGAAGTCTATGGCATTAACGGCGCAATATCAGACACCTACGCCTCGATGATGGCGACGGTCGAACGCATGGGCGAAGCCTACAGCTGGGTCGGTTATGCGGTACTGATTGCCCTCGCGCTGAATATCCTGATGGTGGTATTCCGCCGGATAACCGGCATCCGCACCATCATGCTCACCGGCCACATCATGTTTCAGCAGGCGGGGCTGATTGCGGTGTTCTTCTTCATCATGGGTTACCCGATGTGGACCACCATCTGGCTGACGGCGATCCTGGTGTCGCTGTACTGGGGCATCACCTCGAACATGATGTATAAACCGACGCAGGCCGTGACTGAAAACAGCGGCTTTTCGATTGGTCATCAGCAGCAATTTGCCTCGTGGATTGCCTGTAAAATCGCGCCCGCTCTCGGTAAAAAAGAAGAGAGTGTGGAAGACCTGAAACTGCCGGGCTGGCTGAATATTTTCCACGACAATATCGTCTCTACCGCCATCGTGATGACCGTGTTCTTCGGCATTATTCTGTGTTCCTTTGGCCTCGATACGCTGCAACAAATGGCCGGAAAAACGCACTGGACGATCTACATCCTGCAAACCGGTCTGATGTTTGCGGTGGCGATTTTCATCATTATTCAGGGCGTGCGGATGTTCGTCGCTGAACTGACCGAAGCCTTTAACGGCATCTCCCAACGCCTGATCCCCGGTGCGGTGCTGGCAATCGACTGCGCGGCGATATACAGCTTTGCGCCGAACGCCGTGGTCTGGGGCTTTATGTGGGGCACCATCGGCCAGCTGATTGCCGTCGCCATTCTGTTTGGCATGGGCTCGTCCATCATGATCATTCCCGGTTTCATCCCGATGTTCTTCTCCAACGCCACCATCGGCGTGTTTGCCAACCACTTCGGCGGCTGGCGCGCGGCGCTGAAAATCTGTCTGGTGATGGGCATGATCGAAATCTTCGGCTGCGTCTGGGCCATCAAACTCACCGGCCTCAGCGCCTGGATGGGCATGGCTGACTGGTCAATTCTGGCCCCGCCAATGATGCAGGGCTTCTTCAGTATCGGCATCGCCTTTATGGGCGTTATCGCGGTGATCGCGCTGCTGTATATGTTCTTCGCCGGTCGTACGTTGCGTGCGGAAGAAGACGCAGAAAAACAGGCGCTTAACCAATCCACTTCTCATTAATGACTTCACACCAATGACGTCTCACAAACCAAGGAGATTCCCATGACAGTACGAATTTTGGCGGTATGCGGTTGCGGGCAGGGCAGTTCGATGATCATGAAGATGAAGATCGGTCAGTTTCTGACGCAGGAAGGCGTGGATCACACCATGAACAGCTGCGCGGTGGGGGAATACAAATCAGAACTGGGCGGTGCCGACATCATTGTCGCCTCCACGCATGTGGCGGATGAAATCACCGTCAGCGGCAACAAATACGTGGTTGGCGTGCGCAACATGCTGTCAGCAGCAGATTTCGGCCCGAAAGTGATGGACGTGATCAACGCGCACTTTTCCGCTGACCTGAAAAAGTAAGGAGCGATGTATGAAGTTGCGAGATTCGCTGGCTGAAAATAATTCTATTTGCCTGAACGCGGACGCTGAAACCTGGCAGGACGCGGTGAAAATTGGCGTCGATATGCTGGTCAGCGCCGGTGTGGTCGAGCCGCGCTATTACCAGGCGATCCTCGATGGCGTCGAACGATTCGGGCCGTATTTCGTGATCGCGCCGGGGCTGGCGATGCCCCACGGTCGCCCGGAAGAGGGCGTGATCAAAACCGGTTTCGCGCTGGTGACGCTGAAAAAGCCGCTGGTGTTTAACCATGAAGATAACGATCCGGTGGATATCCTCATCACGCTGGCGGCGGTGGATGCCAACGCGCATCAGGAAGTGGGCATCATGCAGGTGGTGAACCTGTTTGATGATGAAGCCAATTTTGACCGCCTGCGCGCCTGTACCACCGCGCAACAGGTGCTGGATTTAATCGACCTGACCTCCGCCACGGCGGTTCACTAACTCATTATCTGAGAAGGAATTCATTATGTCTCATTCATTACCGATGTTGCAGGTGGCGCTGGATAACCAGTCGATGGACGACGCTTATAAAACCACGCGCCTGATCGCCAGCGAAGTCGACATCATCGAAGTCGGCACCATTTTGTGCGTTGCCGAAGGGGTGCGCGCAGTGCGTGATCTCAAGGCGCTGTATCCGGAAAAAATCGTGCTGGCGGATGCCAAAATCGCCGACGCCGGAAAAATCCTCTCGCGCATGTGTTTTGAAGCCAACGCCGACTGGGTGACGGTGATTTGCTGCGCCGACATCAACACCACCAAAGGCGCGCTGGAAGTGGCGAAGGAATTTAACGGTGATGTACAGATTGAACTGACCGGTTACTGGACGTGGGAACAGGCGCAGGAATGGCATGACGCCGGTATCCTGCAGGTGGTTTATCACCGCAGCCGCGACGCCCAGGCTGCCGGTGTGGCGTGGAGCGATGCCGATATCACCGCAATCAAACGCCTTTCCGGCATGGGCTTCAAAGTGACCATTACCGGCGGGCTGGCGCTGGAAGATTTGCCGCTGTTTAAAGACATTCCGGTTCACGTATTTATTGCCGGTCGCAGTATCCGCGATGCGAAAGATCCGGTTGATGCGGCGCGTCAGTTCAAAAAATCCATCCGCCAGCTCTGGGGCTAAGGAATATCGCATGATGCACAAAGCCGTTCCGCTCGGTATCTATGAAAAGGCCCTGCCTGCGGGCGAAGACTGGCTGGCACGCCTGACCATGGCGAAAGCGCTGGGCTTCGATTTCGTTGAGATGTCGGTGGATGAAACCGACCACCGGCTGGCGCGGCTTGACTGGTCACGTGAGCAGCGTTTGCAGGTCGTCGATGCGATTTCGCGCACCGGCATCCGTATTCCGTCGATGTGCCTGAGCGCACACCGGCGTTTCCCGCTCGGCGCAGAAGACGATGAAACCCGCAATCAGGGGCTGGAAATCATGCGCAAAGCCATCGTGCTGGCGCAGGATTTGGGTATCCGCGTGATCCAGCTCGCCGGTTATGACGTCTGGTATCAACAGGCCAATGAAAATACCCGCGAGCGTTTTCGCGATGGCTTGCAGGAATCCGTCGAAATGGCCAGCCGCGCGCAGGTCACGCTGGCGATGGAAATCATGGATTACCCGCTGATGAATTCGATCAGCAAAGCACTTGGCTACACGCATTACCTGAACAACCCGTGGTTTCAGCTTTATCCGGACATCGGCAATTTGTCGGCGTGGGACAACGACGTGCAGATGGAACTGGCGAGCGGCGCGGGGCATATCGTCGCGGTGCATGTTAAAGACACCCAGCCCGGCGTATTTAAAAACGTGCCGTTTGGCAGCGGGGTGGTGGAGTTTGAACGCTGCTTTGAAACCCTGCAAAAAAGCGGTTATCGCGGGCCGTATCTGATCGAAATGTGGAGCGAAACCGCCGCCGACCCGATGCAGGAAGTGCGCAACGCCCGCGCCTGGGTGGTGGATAAAATGCAGAAAGCCGGGCTGAACATGGAGGCAACCGCATGACGGAAGCACTGAAACAACGTGTATTTGACGCCAACATGGCGCTGCCGGCTTTTGGTCTGGTGACTTTCACCTGGGGCAACGTCAGTGGCATCGACCGCGAGCGCGGACTGATGGTCATCAAACCAAGCGGCGTGGAATACGAAAAAATGCAGGCCAGCGACATGGTGGTGCTGAACCTGCAAGGCCGGGTGGTTGAAGGGCATTACAAACCCTCTTCGGATACCGCCACGCACCTCGAACTTTACGCCCGTTTCCCGCAGCTTGGTGGCATCGTGCATACCCATTCGACTTATGCGACGTCATGGGCGCAGGCCGGCGTCGCCATTCCCCCGCTCGGCACCACGCACGCGGATTATTTTGCCGGAGCCATTCCGTGCACGCGGCCGTTGTCGCGTCAGGAAGTCGGCGGTGAATACGAACTTGAAACCGGTAAAGTGATCGCCGCGTCGCTGAGCGGCATCGACCCCCTGCATATGCCCGGCATTCTGGTCGCCCAGCACGGCCCGTTCTGCTGGGGCATCACACCGGAACAGGCCGTCCACAACGCCGTTGTGCTGGAAGAAGTCGCCAAAATGGCATGGATCACCGGTTCCATCCGCTGTAACCAAACCCCGATGGATGACTATCTGCTGCAAAAACACTTCCGCCGCAAGCACGGGCCGGATGCGTATTACGGGCAGAAATAATCACGTCTGAGATGCCATTAAAACCCCCTCCCCGCCTCCCCCTTCGCAGGGGGAGGAGCAAAGCCCGATATGCTCACACCCTGCGAATAAGCGTGGGGTTTTAATGGCATCGCCCCCTCCCTACGACATGATTTCATGCATTTTTCCTCATCCCCGCAGTGAGCATTTTTCCAGCATAGGGTTTATACATAGATAGCGAGATCACACTTTTTCTCACGGAAGCATTCCGTCCCCTCAGACAGAAAAGAGACTGCCCTATGTCGAAGATCACGTTCAAGCAGGATGTTTTTTTGGCGGCGCTCACCCGCCAGTGGCAAGCGTTCGGACTCACTTCAGCTTCAGATATGACTCAACATCAGTGGTGGCACGCAGTCAGCGCCGCGGTCGCTGAGCAGCTTCCTCCGCAAAGCGACGCGGTCAGCAGCAAAAGCAAAAAAATCACCCGCCACGTTAACTATATCTCGATGGAATTTCTGGTCGGACGCCTCACCGGTAACAACCTGATTAATCTCGGCTGGTACGAAAAAATTGCCAGCGCGCTGGAGCGGTTTGATATCAACCTGACGGACCTGCTGGAAGAGGAAATCGATCCCGCGCTGGGCAATGGCGGACTGGGACGGCTGGCGGCCTGCTATCTCGATGCGATGGCCTCGGTCGGGCAGCCCGGCATCGGTTACGGCCTGAATTATCAGTACGGTTTATTCCGTCAGCGTTTTGTCGATGGCAAACAGAAAGAGTCGCCGGACGACTGGCACCGCAGCGACTATCCGTGGTTTCGCCATAACAGTTCGCTGGCGGTCAGTGTCGGGATCGGCGGTAAAATCGTGAAAAATGAGCAGGGTGTGTCGCGCTGGGAACCGGAATTTACCCTGCGCGGCGAAGCCTGGGATATGCCGGTGATGGGCTATCGCAACGGCATCACGCAGCCGCTGCGTTTATGGGAAGCTATCCATCCGCATCCGTTTGATCTGGAAAAGTTTAATGATGGCGAGTTTCTGAAAGCCGAACAACAGGGCGTCGAGGCCGCCAAACTCACCAAAGTGTTGTACCCGAATGACAACCATCAGGCCGGTAAACGCCTGCGGCTGATGCAGCAGTATTTCCAGTGCGCCTGTTCGGTGGCGGATATCCTGCGGCGACACCACTTCCATGGCCGCAAAATCAGTGAGCTGCCGGATTATGAAGTCATCCAGCTCAACGATACGCACCCGACCATCGCCATTCCTGAAATGTTGCGTGTGCTGATCGACGAGCATCAGCTGAGCTGGAATGACGCCTGGCACATCACCAGCCGCACCTTTGCCTACACCAACCACACCTTAATGCCGGAAGCGCTGGAAACCTGGGACGAGCGTCTGGTACGCAGTCTGTTGCCGCGCCATTTCCAGATAATCAAACAGATCAACGCCGATTTTAAGAAGTTGGTCAGCAAGGAATGGCCGGGTGACGAGGCGGTCTGGGCGAAGCTTGCCGTGCATCACGACAAACAGGTGCGTATGGCGAACCTCTGTGTGGTGGCCGGATTTGCGGTCAACGGCGTGGCGGCGCTGCATTCGGATCTGGTGGTCAAAGATTTGTTCCCGGAATATCACCAGCTCTGGCCGCAGAAATTCCACAACGTGACCAACGGCATCACGCCGCGCCGCTGGCTGAAACAGTGTAATCCGGCGCTTTCCGCGCTGATTGATGAGCGGCTGAAAACCGACACCTGGGTGAATAATCTGGATTTGCTGAAAGGTCTGGAAGACGGCGTCAAAGACAAAAAATTCTGCAAGCAGTACCGCAAAATCAAACACGACAACAAAGTCCGGCTGGCGGAATACGTCTGGCAGCGCATGGGGATCCGCCTCAATCCCGACGCGATTTTTGACGTGCAGATTAAACGCCTGCACGAGTACAAACGTCAGCATCTCAATCTGTTGCACATTCTTTCCCTGTACCGTCAGATCCGCGATAACCCGAAACTCGACATCGTGCCGCGTGTTTTCCTGTTCGGTGCCAAAGCCGCGCCCGGCTATTACCTCGCTAAAAACATTATCTATGCGATCAATCAGGTGGCGGAGAAGATCAACAATGATCCGATCGTCGCGGATCGTATCAAAGTGGTGTTCATTCCCGATTATTGCGTCTCGGTGGCGGAACTGATGATCCCGGCGGCGGACGTCTCTGAGCAGATTTCGACGGCCGGGAAAGAAGCTTCCGGTACCGGCAACATGAAACTGGCGCTGAACGGCGCACTGACCGTCGGCACGCTCGACGGTGCAAATGTCGAAATTGCCGAACAGGTCGGCGAGGACAACATCTTTATCTTCGGTCTGACCGTCGATGAAGTGAAAGCGCAACTCAAAAAAGGCTACAAGCCGAAAGCGCTGGTGAAACAAGACAAACATCTCAAAGCCATTCTCGACGAACTGGCCAGCGGCTTTTATGCCAGGGGTGACAAAAAAGCCTTTGATCTGATGCTCAATAGCCTGCTCGACGGCGGCGACCCGTATCTGGTGCTGGCGGATTTCGCCGCCTATTGCGAGGCGCAAAAACAGGTCGACGCGCTCTATCGTAATGCTGACGAATGGACGCGCCGCACGCTGCTCAACACCGCCCGCGTCGGCATGTTCAGCGCCGACCGTTCCATCCGCGATTATCAGCAGCGTATCTGGCAGGCCAAACGATAGGAGCCGACATGGAGGACAAGCAACTCGTTGAGGCCGCCCGCCGGGCGGGCATTGTAGACAGTTTTATTAATATGACGGACGAGGTGGAAACGGTCTCCGATGACACGCGTATTGCCTTGCTGGCGGCGATGGGGCGTGGTGTGGCTGACGTGCCGGAGATCACGCCTGTGCCGCCGGTGAAAGTCTTTATCACCGGCAAAAAAATGCGGCTGACGCCGGAAGGCAGCGGCGCATTTCAATGGCAACTGACGCAGGAAAATGGCCGTCAGACGCACGGTGACCTTCCGGCGGGCAAGGTGCTGAACCTTGGTGCGGCGCTGCCTGCCGGTTATCACCAGCTGACGTTATCGCAAAACGGCAATGTCTGGCCTTGCCGGATTATCGTCGCGCCGCCGCGTTGCTATGAGCCGCAGGCGTTGCGGGCGGGCAAAAAACTGTGGGGCGCGACGGTGCAGCTTTATACCCTGCGTTCGGAGAATAACTGGGGCGTCGGGGATTTTGGCGACCTGAAAAAAATGCTCGAGGAAGTGGGAAAGCGCGGCGGGGCGTTCGTCGGGCTTAATCCTATTCATTCGCTGTATCCGGCAAATCCGCAAAGTGCCAGCCCGTACAGTCCGTCGTCCCGCCGCTGGCTGAACCTGACCTACATCGATGTGAACGCCGTGGAGGAATTCGCCGCCAGTCGCGAGGCACAAAACTGGTGGCATTCCAGAGAGACGCGTGACGCGTTATTGCAGGCACGCAGTACGGAGTTTGTGGATTATCCGCAGGTCATGGCGCTGAAATCCGCCGCGCTGAAACTGGCCTGGCCGCTGTTTTGTGAACTGCCGCAAGACAGCCTGCGTAAGCAGGATTTCCGCCGGTTCGTGGAACTCGGCGGCGACAGTTTGCGGCAACAGGCGCTGTTCGACGCGCTGCATGTGCATCTGCGGGATCTGGATTTAGGCCAGTGGGGCTGGCCGGTGTGGCCGCAAGCCTATCGCGATGCCCAAAGCGCGGATGTACGCGAATTCAGTGAGCGTTATGCCAGTGAAGTTGAGTTCTATCAGTGGCAGCAATGGCTGGCGCATACGCAGTTTTCCGCGTGTTATCAGCGCAGCAGGGAGCTGAAAATGCCGATCGGCCTGTACCGGGATCTGGCGGTGGGTGTCGCTCAGGGCGGTGCGGAAACCTGGTCGGATCCGGCGCTGTATTGCCTGAATGCCGCCGTCGGCGCGCCCCCGGATATTCTCGGGCCGCAGGGGCAAAACTGGGGGCTTCCGCCCATCGATCCCAATGAAATGAAAGCCCGTGCCTATCAGCCATTTATTGATTTATTGCGTGCCAATATGGCGGATTGCGGCGCACTGCGTATCGATCACGTGATGGGGCTGCTGCGTTTGTGGTGGATACCGGCGGATCAGGAGGCGGGGAATGGCGCGTATGTCCGTTATCCGCTGGAGGATTTACTCGGCGTGCTGGCGCTGGAAAGTCAGCGGCATCAGTGCATGGTGATTGGCGAAGATCTCGGTACAGTGCCGAAAGAGATTGTCGCCAGCCTGCGTGACAGCGGCGTGTATTCCTACAAGGTGTTGTATTTCGAACACGATAAAAACTACGTTTACCGGCCACCGGAGGATTATGTTTCGCAGGCGATGGCAACGGTCACCACGCATGATCTGCCGACGTTGCGCGGTTACTGGGAAGGTGGCGATTTAACGCTTGGTGCGTCGCTGGGTGTTTATCCTGATCCGCAGGTGCTGGAGAAATTGCGCGGGGAGCGTGAACACAGCAAGCAGGGATTGCTGGATGCGTTACATCGGACAGGGTGCGTGCCGAAATCGATCGGCAAAACCGCAGCAAACATGCCGATGACGCCGGTGCTAAATGGCGGGCTGCAGCGTTATCTGGCGGCGAGCGCCAGCGCATTGCTCGGCCTGCAACCGGAAGACTGGCTGGATATGGATTTGCCGGTTAATGTGCCGGGCACGAATACCGAATACCCTAACTGGCGGCGCAAACTGACGCGAACGCTGGAGGAAATGTTTGGCGATGAGCATATTGATGCGCTGCTGGCCGATTTGAGCAAACGGCGAAAGGGGTAATCCAGGAAGCAGAAAAGGGCCTGAGTTTCCTCAGGCCGCTGTGATTAATTCTCTGTTGCCGCCTTGTAGCCTTTCACGATCAGCAACGGTGGATGGTTGGTTTCGGTGGAATCGAAGGTGTACGTCCCGCCGTTCTGATCACCGCCGAGGTAGAAAGCGACTTCTGTTTTGCCTTCTGCCAGCGCCTGTCGGACCGCCGTATCCACAGTAATATCGCGATACTGATGATTATTGTTCATCGAGACTGATCCTGCGGACTGGTAATCCGTTGCCGGATGGTTATCCCAGTTCACTGTTTTGCCATCCCAGTCTGTTGAGGTGTTGTAGGCATATAATCTACCGGTGGCAGTTGAAGCAGCATTGCCACCAAACACCCGCAGACGGTAGACGAATAATCCCTCTTCAGAGGCCGGGATGGCTTCCGGCAGTGCAGGAATTTTAAACTTAAACAGGATCAGGCTTTCCGGATTGCTGGCATGGCCGCCGTTTTTCCAGTTGTCGCTGGCGGTCAGCAATGTGCTGCTGCCGTAATTGGTGCTGCTGTTGGTACTGCTGACAACCGTGTCTTCCAGTGCCGGCTCGTAGCTGTAAGGGATGGTGTTACTGCAATCGAAAGCCAGATTCATGCACAAGTCGGTCATGTATTTCGCTGACTGTTCAGGCCAGCCATTCACGAAATCCGCATGGGCTGTATAAATGCTGCCCCACTTCTCGATGCGTTGATCACCGACCATTTCAGGGTCCAGCGAAAGCTGTATTTTGCTGGTATCCAGTGAGGTGATCTGCGGCAACACGTAGGCAATGTTCATGTTGACCTTAGGTATTTTCACCGGAAAAGCCGCAGGACAGACATTGTTTGAGTCATATGTGGCGTTCGCCACACCCTTCTCAGGTTTCAGATGAACACCGTCCCAGCAGTTGGGGAAGTTAATGCCGATGTTGAACTGCACG
The DNA here is from genome assembly GCF_004330295.1 of Rahnella victoriana. Classification (GTDB taxonomy): domain Bacteria; phylum Pseudomonadota; class Gammaproteobacteria; order Enterobacterales; family Enterobacteriaceae; genus Rahnella; species Rahnella victoriana. The sequence continues at coordinate 35,660 of NZ_SJOJ01000013.1, read as the reverse complement.
GCATCCCCGCCTGAGCGCAAACCACAGACCTGATCGGCGGTGTTTGTGTAGCCGTTGCCATTGGCACACAAGAAGCTTACGTGCGGATTGGGGCCGGTGCCCACGTGATCCCCGGCCAGCAACTGTAACCCCTTTGGGAAAGGCGTCAGCGGATACTTTTCTACCGAGTTGGCCTGATAGTAGGTTTTCTGATACGACGGCTTCACCACTTCGCCTGTAGGCAGTTTCATGGTCGGTGCCCAATAGGCGGTGGAGTCCGCCTTATTGTCACAGGTAGTTTCCGGTTTTGCCTGCAACGTATCGTAGGTGGAATACGCATCCGTGCTGGTGTTACCGAAGAAGTCGTGGAGCATCGCATGATTGGGCATACCAAACATCAGAATGGCATCGTCGCCCAGCGTGTGACTGTAGGAACAGGAGACGTTCGACTGGCCGGACGCCGCATGAGACGCCAGCGGTGTCAGGGCGAACAGACCTGCGAGAGGCACTAAAACGCGTAAGATTTTTTTCATAACAGACTCCGGACAGACAGTGATTTCCTTAGAAATGACATCCGGGGAAGTGTGTGTTCCGTGCCTGACGCCTGCGGCAAAAAGCAGGTCTGAGACGTGTTGTATTACACGATTCCTTTTCCCCTGCCTCTGTTTTATGCGCAATCCGCAGGCGCTGACAGCGGGTCTGGTTGTGCCATCACGGGCACATCCGGAAGGGGGGAAAACAGGCAATAAAAAGGGCTCAGCAGTGCTGAACCCTTGATGATGGAGACTGAAATGTACTCAGGCGATCAGTAGAACGAGTGCTCGCCGCGCTGGTGTTCGGTCAGGTCGCGCACGCCTTTCAGCTCAGGGAAGTTTTGCAGCAGTTCTTTCTCGATGCCGTCTTTCAGGGTGACATCAATCATGGAACAGCCGTTACAACCGCCGCCGAATTGCAGGATAGCAATGCCGTCGTCGGTGATTTCCATCAGGGAAACACGGCCGCCGTGGCTGGCTAACTGCGGGTTAATCTGCGACTGCAACTGATATTCAACACGTTCCATCAGCGGCGCATCGTCAGAGACTTTACGCATTTTGGCGTTCGGTGCCTTCAGCGTCAGCTGGGACCCCAGCTGATCGGTGACGAAGTCGATCACCGCGTCCTGCAGATAAGGCGCGCTTAATTCATCAATAAAAGCAGACAGTTTCTCGAACTTCAGTTCGGTATCCGTCGCTTCTACGGCGTCAGGTGGGCAATAGGAGACACCGCATTCTGCGGTTGGCGTACCGGGATTGATCACGAATACGCGGATTTGGGTGCCTTCTTCCTGGCTTGCCAGCAATTTGGCAAAGTGCTCTTGGGCAGCATCGGTAATAAGGATCATAACATTCGCTCAATAGTTGACTACTCTAGTTGGTTATAATACGCCCTTTGTTTTTACCCGTCACCCTCAGTGTTGCGCTGGTGTTAGCAGCACGTGCCTATGTCTGCAACGTCCGGCAAATACAGGCGATTTGCAGCGAAGCAACGCCCTGATTGCGCAGAATTTTACCGATTTCCCGCACCGTGCTGCCGGTGGTGACCACATCATCGAGCAACATCACGTGTTTACCGCGCAGGCGGGTATGGCAGGTAAACGCCTTGCGCAGATTCCACTTCCGCTCCCGTTCGGTCAGGCTTTGCTGTGATGTCGTTTGCCGGTCACGGCTTAACGCACCGGGGAGATACTCACAATGCAGCCAGCGCGCCAGCGGTCTGGCGAGCAATTCACTCTGATTAAAACCCCGCCAGGCATAACGTTGCCGGTGCAGCGGCACGCTGAGGATGACATCGGGGCGGCGCAGGGTATTGCCCCGGTAGCGTTCCAGCCAGCGCAGCAGGAGCAGACGGGCGAGCGCGGTGTCCGGTTCCGGAAACCGGGACGATTTAAGGCGTAGCACCAGCCCGCTGACCGGCGGCTCATAGGGTGTGGCGAAAACCATGGCATCCCACGGCGGCGGTTTTTGCAGGCAGCGCCCGCAGTCGTGATGACCGCCGGAAGAGGGCAGTCCGCAGCGCGGGCAGCACGGCGGCGCGACGGGCAGATGTGACAGGCACACACTGCAAATGCCCTGAACCGCAAGATGCAGCGGACACTGGCATAGCCAACAGCGGCTGGCAATTGTTAGCATAGTGGCGGATTCCTTTTGCCATTCAGACAGACACGGACAATACGCTATGAAAACGCTTTACCGGGAGACAATCGGCGAAGGAGATCGCCATCTTGTGCTGCTTCACGGATGGGGGCTGAATGCCGAAGTGTGGCGTTACACCGCAGAGCGACTTGCGCCGCAATTTTGTCTGCATCTGGTGGATTTACCGGGCTATGGTCGCAGTGAAGATTTCCCGGCCATGAGCCTGACGGAAATGGCCGACATTGTGCTGGAGGCGATGCCGGAAAAGGCGTCATGGATGGGCTGGTCGCTGGGCGGGCTGGTCGCCAGTCAGGTGGCGCTGAGCGCACCGGAGCGCGTCGAAAAGCTGATCACCGTGGCGTCCTCGCCCTGCTTTGGCGCGCAGGAAAACTGGCCGGGGATCCGCCCCGACGTCTTGCAGGGATTCCAGCATCAGCTGAGTGAAGATTTTCAGCGCACCGTCGAGCGTTTTCTGGCCCTGCAAACGCTCGGCAGCAACAGCGCACGTCAGGATGCGCGCCTGCTGAAATCCATTGTACTCGGACAGCCGATGCCTTGCGTGGATGTGCTGAACGGCGGGCTGGAGATTTTACGCCAGGTCGATTTACGCCAGGCCATGACGACGCTGACGCTGCCGCTATTGCGCATTTACGGCGCGCTGGACGGACTGGTGCCGCGCAAAATAGTGCCGCTGCTGGATGCCTTACTGCCGCATTCCCGTTCTGAAATCATTGATAAAGCGGCACATGCGCCGTTTATCTCCCATCCCGAAAAGTTTTGTGAGCTTGTCGAGCGGTTCCTGGTTTCAGACTGAAAATCAATGTAAATATTTTTTTCGATTTTCTGGCTAATTTCCAAGGGTGACTAATACTTAAGCCGATGATGACGGGGTGAAAGGCACGCGTAAGTTGTTACGCCTGCCTGTTTGCGTCTCTGGGGAGTTTACTGGTGTTTAACCATGAAGGTCATGCCAGCGCAGATGCACCGATTGTTCATATCTTGACTGCTTTCTTTGAGAATTATTCATCCAATTTAGAGGTATTGTCATGAAATCAAACAAAATTATTATTGCTGCCGTGCTGGCAGGATTGTTCTCAGTTAACGCAATGGCCGCTGAAATGATCTCGAAACAAGAAGCCAAAGATAAGGGTTACACCAGCCTGGGTCTGGTTTCTACTATTAACGAATACACCGCGCCGATGGACGCGAAAGAAGAGTTGTCCAAGCTGGCGGATGAAAAAGGCGGCAAATACTATGTCGTTATCGCCGCGCAGGAGAAGAAGAAAATCAGTGCGTCGGCTGAAGTCTTCAAATAATCGTTCTTCTGACGGTCTGAACCCGGGGATGCCTTTGTGCATCCCTTTTTTATTTCCCGCTTTTTGTGCACTTCCTCTCTTTCTTTGTTCTGTATCAACTTGTTTTTAATGAATTAGCCCGAATCGTTACTCTCAGAGTAACGAACTGTCAGAGCGCTTAATTGATGGAAAATTCCGCGCTGCCTACACTTAGCAGGCTATCAAAACAGGTCAAATGTGATGCAACCGCCACTTGACTGAACTTCCCAACGCCTCTTTGTTTCATCACGCCGGGAAAGATTCAGCAAGCTCAACCCAGGGAGGTTTGGCATGCCGCAACATCCGCAGACCACGAAAGTGTGGGACACCCGCCGCAATGAAAAACAACGGCGTATCGACAGTGTCCGTTCCGTGGCCGAGGGTAAAGTCTTACCCACAGATAAAATTATTCCTGTCCTCGAAACGCTGATTGCCTCCGGCGACCGCGTGGTGATGGAAGGTAACAACCAAAAACAAGCTGACTTCCTTTCCCGCTCACTGGCGAAAGTGAACCCTGAAAAGCTGCATGATTTGCATATGATCATGCCGAGCGTCAGCCGCGCCGAACATCTGGATCTCTTCGAACGCGGTATCGCCCGCAAGCTCGACTTCGCCTTCTCCGGCCCGCAAAGCCTGCGTATCGCGCAGCTGCTGGAAGACGGTCAGATGGAAATCGGCGCGATCCACACCTATATCGAATTGTATTCCCGCCTTTATGTCGATCTGGTGCCGAACATTGCCCTGATTGCCGGTTTCAAAGCCGACCGCAAAGGTAACCTGTACACCGGCGCAAGTACCGAAGACACCCCGGCGCTGGTCGAAGCCGCAGCCTTTAAAAACGGCATCGTGATTGCGCAGGTTAACGAACTGGTTGACGAAGAAACCGACCTGCCGCGCGTGGATATTCCCGGCGACTGGATCGATTTCGTGGTGGTGGCCGACAAACCGTTCTTTATCGAACCGTTGTTCACCCGTGATCCGCGTCTGATTAAACCGGTTCACGTGCTGATGGCGATGATGGCGATCAAAGGCATCTACGCCAAACACAACGTGCAGTCGCTGAACCACGGCATCGGCTTTAACACCGCCGCCATCGAACTGCTGCTGCCCACTTACGGCGAACAGCTCGGGCTGCGCGGCAAAATCTGTAAACACTGGACACTGAACCCGCATCCGACGCTGATCCCGGCGATTGAAAGCGGCTGGGTGGAAACCGTGCACTGCTTCGGTGGCGAACTGGGGATGGAAGAATATATCCGCGCCCGTCCCGATGTGTTCTTCACCGGTTCCGACGGCTCCATGCGCTCCAACCGTGCGTTCTGCCAGCTGGCAGGCCAGTACGCGGTGGACATGTTCATCGGTTCGACCTTGCAGGTCGACGGACTGGCGAACTCCTCAACCGTGACCCGTGGCCGTCTGGCCGGTTTCGGTGGCGCACCGAACATGGGGCATGACCCGCACGGTCGCCGTCACTCCACGCCCGCCTGGCTCGACATGATCGAAGAGCCGGACCCGATGGCGCGCGGTAAAAAGCTGGTCGTCCAGATGGTGGAAACCTTCCAGGCCGGTGGCAAACCGACCTTCGTTGAGAAACTCGAAGCCGTCGATGTGGGTAAAGAATCCGGTATGCCTCTGGCACCGGTGATGATTTACGGCGACGACGTGACTCACGTGCTGACCGAAGAAGGCATCGCCTATCTGCACCGCGCCCGTTCTCTCGAAGAACGTCGTGCGATGGTGGCGGCCGTGGCCGGTATCACTGACATCGGTCTGGGCGTTGACGCCAAACGCGTCGCCGACCTGCGCCGTCAGGAACTGGTGGTCTTCCCGGAAGACATGGGCATCCGCCGCACCGACGCCACCCGTTCATTACTGGCGGCAGGCAGCGTGAGCGAGCTGGTTGACTGGTCCGGCGGTTTGTATAACCCGCCCGCCAAATTCCGTAGCTGGTGATCACCATGCCGCAGACTTTAACGATTGGCGCTGTACTCACAGCGGAAGAACTGGCCGAAAGGCTGGCAGAAACGGCGACGCAGGCGCTGATCGACGAAGCGCGGCTTAGCCCGAAACCGGGGCTGGTAGACAGCCGGAGTGCCGGAGCCCATCAGGATTTAAGTTTGGATCTGATGGTGCGTTCGGCGCGCAGCCTGACCTCCACCTTCTATTTGCTGGCCTTACACAGCTGGCAGCGCCCGGCGGATATCGCCCTGCGTCAGGAAGTGGGGCGTTTAGGCCGCGCGGGAGAAGCGCAGATGATGGCGGAAACCGGCGGAGTGAATACTCACCGGGGCGCTATCTGGGCGATGGGGTTGCTGGTCAGCGCCGTCGCCATGCAGCCGGAAAAATTACTGCCGATGCATATTGCGCAGCGCGCCGCGAAAATTGCGGCGTTGCCCGACGCTTTCAGCCCGAAAAAATTCAGTAAAGGTTCGCACGCCGTGCAGCGCTATCAGGTGCCGGGTGCACGCGAAGAGGCACAAAGCGGTTTCCCGCACATTATCGGTGGTGCGCTGCCACAGCTTCATCACAGCCGGGCACGTGGCGCGAGCGAAAGCGAAGCGCAGGTCGATGCCTTACTGGCGGTGATGACCACACTGGCCGATACCTGCGTGTTATCGCGCGGCGGGTTGCCGGCGCTGGAGGCCATGCATCAGGGCGCGCAGGCCGTGCTCGAAGCCGGCGGAATGAGAACCATGGCGGGCAAACAACTGTTACGCCATCTCGAATACCGCATGCTGGCCGATAACGTATCGCCCGGAGGCGCTGCCGATTTACTGGCCGCGACGCTGTTCCTTGACCGCGTCAGCGTGGCCTGAACCGGACACGAATTAACTAACATCAGGACAAAGAGGTGTTATGGAACGTTTTGAATTTTCTTACCCGGCGGCCAAACCGCTGGCAGATCACGCCCAGGCGGGTGTGGTAGGTTCCGGCGATTTAGAAGCGCTGTATGAACCACAAACAACCCGTGCGCTGAACATTACCGTGACCACGTCCGTCGACGGCAGTCACAGCCTGTGGCAGCACTTTTTCGACCGTCTGAACGCGCTGCGTGAATTACCGGCCGGGCGTCTCGACATTAACGATTTTGGCGCCACACCCGGGGTTGCCCGTCTGCGTATCGAACAGGTCTTTGAGGAGGCTGAACATGCCAACTGATACTTCCGTTCAGGATCAGAGCTTTATTGAACTGAATGCGCGCCAGCGCGCCCGCAAATTGCTGGACGCAGGGACTTTCCGCGAACTGCTCGGGCCGTTCGAACGCATCCAGTCACCGTGGCTGGAACCGCAAGGCATCGTGCCGCAGGCCGATGACGGCATGGTGGTGGCGAAAGGCCAGATTAACGGCCAGCCCGCTGTTGTTGTGGCGATCGAAGGCAGCTTCCAGGGCGGCAGCATGGGCGAAGTGTCCGGCGCCAAAATGGCCGCTGCGCTGGAAATGGCCGCAGAAGACAACCGCAACGGTATCCCGACGCAGGCCGTTCTGCTGCTGGAAACCGGTGGCGTGCGTTTGCAGGAAGCCAATCTGGGCCTTGCCGCGATCGCTGACATTCACGCCGCGATTGTGGATTTACGCCGCTATACACCGGTGATCGGCGTGGTTGCCGGTACTGTCGGTTGCTTTGGCGGGATGTCGATCGCCGCCGCACTGTGCAGCTATCTGATTGTCACCCGTGAAGCGCGTCTGGGGCTGAACGGTCCACAGGTGATCGAACAGGAAGCCGGTATCGATGAATACGATTCCCGCGACCGTCCGTTTATCTGGAGCATGACCGGTGGCGAAGTGCGTTATCACAGCGGTTTTGTCGATGCGCTGGTGAAAGATTCCCTCGCTGAAGTGAAAGACAGCATGCTGGCCTTCATCAAAAAAGGCGTTCCGGCGACCCATCGTTCGGATAACTATGAGTATTACCTGCCAAAACTGACCGGTTTTGACACCGCGCAGCAGGCCAGCCGTGAAGTCACGGAAGCCTTGTTTAACCGGGAGGATCGCGCATGAGCAACGTAAATAACAACGCAGTCAGCCGGGGTGATTACTGGTTCGCTGAACTGACCAAAGACGCCACACCGGTTGCCGGTCTTTGCCCTTCCGTGAAAGCGGCGGACGGCAAAATGAATGACCAGCCTGTGCGTTTCATCGCCGTGGTGCCGGACAAAAATAACCAGTATCCGCGTGCAGCGGGCGGTGAAGTCGGTCTGCTCGAAGGCTGGAATCTGGCGAAAGTCGTCAACGACGTCATTGATGCCGACGCTGATGCCAGCACCAAACGCGCCATCGTGGCAGTGATTGACGTGCCAAGTCAGGCATACGGTCGTCGCGAAGAAGCATTCGGTATCCATCAGGCGCTGGCCGGTGCCGCAGGCGCTTACGCCAAAGCGCGTCTGGCCGGGCATCCGGTGGTCGGGCTGATTGTCGGCAAAGCGATGTCCGGTGCGTTTCTGGCGCACGGGTATCAGGCCAACAAACTGATCGCCTTCAAAAACAACGGCGTGATGATCCACGCGATGGGGAAAGAATCCGCCGCACGTATCACCTTACGTTCTGTGGACGCGCTGGAAAAACTGGCTGCCACCATTCCTCCGATGGCTTATGACATCGAAAACTACGCCACGCTTGGGCTGCTGTCGCAATTACTCGACATCGCTGACCCGGACAAGGCAACACCCGATGACATCAGCAGCGTAGAAAACGCTGTCTGGCAAAACATCCAGGACGCACGCAAAGAAGGCGTTAGCCTCAGCAACCGTCTGGGTGCGGAAAACCGCGCAAGTTCGCAGCGCGTTCGCCAGCAGATGCGTCAGGAATGGTAATTCGTTAACACTTTCAGTCTCAACCGGTAACGCACCTGCAAACAGCGTGACGCAGCCGCATTGCGGGTTCCCGCCCTGACATACCGTCCGGGCGAGGGCCTGCTGTTGTCTGCAACTGGACTGTCATACTAAAAAAACCATCGCACCGGCGCCGACTGAGCATTCATTTTTTGCCTCAGGAAAAACGCTATGACTTACGTAATATTGCACGCGCTTGCCCCTATTTTCGTCATCATGATCCTCGGTTTTTATGCCGGGAAAGCGAAAATGGTGGATAACCAGAATGTCTCTTTACTGAATATTTTCGTGATGGATTTTGCTTTACCCGCTGCGCTGTTTGCAGCAACCGTACAAACCCCGTGGGCGGGCATTGTGGAACAGTCGCCGCTGATTCTGGTGCTGGTTCTGGCGATGTGGATCACCTACGCGGCGATTTACTTTATTTGCACTAAAGTCTTCAAAAAGTCTCCGCAGGATGCGGCTGTGCTGACGCTGACCGTGGCACTGCCAAACTATGCGGCACTGGGCTTGCCTATTCTGAGCAGCGTAATGGGCGATGCGCCGTCAACGTCACTGTCCGTCGCGGTGTCTATCGCCTGCGGTTCCGTGCTGATGACGCCGTTCTGCCTGCTGATCCTGGAGCGTGAAAAAGCGCGTCTCAGTGGCGAAAATCAGGGGTCTTCTCTGGCACTGCTGCCGGTGCTGATGTGGCGTTCAGTGAAAAAACCGATCGTCTGGGCACCGTTGCTGGGCGTGATCCTGTCAGCGATTGGCATTAAAATGCCGGAAATTTTCCTGGCATCGATAAAGCCGCTGGGTCTGTCAGCGACCGCGTCTGCGCTGTTCCTGACTGGTGTGATCCTGTCAGCCCGTAAACTGAAAATTAACGGTCCGGTGTTGTTGTCTTGTGTGGCGAAAAACCTGATCCAGCCGTTTATCGCCTGGGGTCTGGTGCTGGCCTTTGGCCTGAGTGGTCAGGTGGCGGTGACCGCTATCCTGATGATTGCACTGTCTGCCGGTTTCTTCGGTATCGTGTTCGGTAACCGTTTTGGTGTGCAGTCTCCCGATGCCGAAGCGTCACTGCTGATCAGTTCCGTGTTGTGCATCGTGACCTTGCCGCTGTTTATCTCACTGACCGCTGCATTGCATTGATTTAAAAGGATTGAATATGTGTGACCCGCGTGCCCATGATTTTGTCTGGATCCGTGACCGCTCCGCGCTGCAAAGCGACGATGAATTACCCGCGTGGGTGAACACCGGCTGGCGCAGTTCGCTGCCGCTGGTGGTGCGTCGTGACCAGCGGGCTGACGGCGCAGTTCCGGTGGGCATTCGCGGCATGACCCGCATTCAGCGTGCCGCCGCCTGGGTCAGCCCGGCGGCGGTGGTGCGGGTCGTCACACCGGAATCACTGGTCAGCGACGTGAATGCGCTTTTGCACTCTCCGTTTGTGTCACAGCAACCGGTGCAGGCGCTGATTACGTTATGCAGTCTGCAACTGCCTTTCCCGTGGGGCGTGACGGGCAGTTGCGCCTACGCGCTGGCCAGTGACCTGCCGGTCATGCACGCCGACAGCGATCTCGATTTACTGGTGCGCTGCGACGCACCGGCGGATCCTTCTCAGTTTTCTGATTTTTACGACCAGCTTCAGCGGCTTCCCTGCCGCGCCGACGTTCAGATCACGACGCCGCAGGGGGGATTTGCCCTCAGCGAATGGCTGCGCGGCGGTGACATCATGCTGAAAACGGCGTCCGGCCCGGTGCTGGTGCGTGACCCGTGGCAATCGCCTGCAGGCTGATGCCTGCAAAAAGAAGCAAGGAGCACGATGAAAATCTTATTTACCTTCCCCGGACAAGGGCCGCAGGTGCCGCAGATGCTGCATCGCCTGCCGGATAATCCGCTTACGCATTCCCTCATCGGACAGGCCAGTCGCGCCCTCGGCGAAAACGTTCTGCTGCTCGACACCGCCGATGCCTTACGATCCACCCGCGCGGTACAACTGTGTTTGCTGATTGCCGGTGTGGTCTGGGCGAAACAATGTCAGGCCGCAGGGATTGAGGCAGATTTTTGCAGCGGGCTGTCCATTGGCGCGTTTCCTGCCGCAGTGATTGCCGGTGCCCTCGACTTTGATGATGCCGTGCGTCTGGTTGCCCTGCGCGGTGAACTGATGCAACAGGCGTATCCGCAGGGCTTTGGCCTGTCGGCGATCACCGGACTGCGTCAGATGCAGGTTGAAGCGCTGGTGGCGCAGGTCAACAGCGCCACATCGCCGGTGTATCTGGCGAATATTAACGCCGAAGACCAGCTGGTGATTGCGGGCAGCGACGCCGCGATGGCGCAGGTGATGCAACTTGCGAAAGGGCTGGGGGCGCAGAAAACGCATCAGCTGGCGGTCAGCGTGCCGTCACATTGCGCCCTGCTCGATGAGCCTGCGGCAAAACTGGTGGAGGCGTTTAAACAGATCCCCATTTCCCGTCCGGCCTGCGGCTATCTCAGCGGAACAACGGGGCGTGTTTACTGGCAGCCTGAGAAAATCGCCGACGATCTGGCGATGAACATGGCGCGCACCGTCAACTGGCGGGACGCGATGGTGGCGGCCTACCAGCGCGATGTCCGGCTGGCGATTGAAATGCCCCCTGGCGCGGTGCTGACCGGCCTGACCCGCCGTGCGATGGAGCAGGGCGAAGCGTTGTCTTTATGCCAGTCCGGCATGCAGGTTGCGGCACGTCTCGCAACACGGTTACGGGAAAACGAACGTTGATTAAAGGCATGATAGGTTGGTGATGAAGGAACAATGCGCAATCATTTTTGTTTGATTCTTGCGCAGCGTGCTATTGTCCAACCACTCTGATTGAAGGGATATCATGCCAGTTTTAATTCGCGGGGATTCGCAAATGATCGTGCTTGAAAGATCGTACAGTCCGGCCACTCTGTCCAGACGGTTTGAAATCATTGATGAAATACGTTTCAACAACATTGATATGTTGGTCATCTATGATGAAAAAATCCCCTTTATCGCCATTGCTGAAGCGCAAACCCGAACCGATAACCGGGGTGAAAACCGACACCACGTGGTGGCAACGCTGGAACTTGCCCGCAGGGAAAAGAGCGATGAACTGCTCGAAGTGCGTCAGTTCTGGGAAGACGATAAAGCGTTTCAGGTTGAAGGCATTGTGGTGAATCCCGGTATGCGGGATTACCGTTTAGCGACGTTGTTGTATGAGACGCTGGTTGTGAAAAAGCATCTCACATTGATGAGCGATAATGACCAGTACACTGGCGGGCGTGCCCTGTGGAAACGTCTGGCGCAGGATTCTGCAGGCTTACTGGTTTTCGTACTTGATACAGAGAAAGGGCAGTTTTACCCTTATGATGGATCAAAAATGCGTTATGACGGTGTCAGCATTCCGGAATCTGCCATCTGGAGTCACCATCCTGATAAAACGCACTGGCCGGTGGTGTTGATTGCGCAAAACAGCGAGCATCTGTCAGCGCTTTCTGCTCGCTAGCGCATACATCCGGCTTTCAGCGGCGAGGGCGAGCAGGTTCGGATCGTGCTCGCGGCTGTGCGGGAAGACCAGCGAGATGGTCTGGCGCATCTGGTAGGCTTCGGCCAGGGGCAGTAACTTCACCGTATTTTCATACACGCCTTTCATCCTGCCGGGGATCAGCGTGTAACCGACACCCGCCTGTACCAGACTCAGCATTGAGAAAATATCGTTCACCCGCGTCACGATATCCGGCTCGAAACCGGCCACCTGAAAGGCTTCCTGAAAGCCGTGATAGGTGGCGAATCCTTCGGCCAGCGACACGAACTTCTTCTGTTTGAAATCACGTAAATCTGCGGTGCCTTCTGACGCCAGCTCTGCACTGGCCGGTGCGGCAAGAAAAATATCATCCTGAAACAGCGGCAGTTGATCGTAACGCTGGGCATCGACGGTCGAATCGCTGGTCGAAATCAGGATGGCATCCAGCTGACCGTCTTCCAGCTTGTGCAGCAAATCATTATTCGACCCCATCACCAGTTCCAGTTCAAGCTCCGGACGGCGCAGTTTCAGTCCCATGATCAGGCGCGGAATGGTTTCCAGTGTCAGCGAATATAAGGTGCCGACTTTCAGGCGCTTATCACCAAACCCGGCGGCGCGCTGGGTCGCCAGAATGCCGTGTTCCATTTGCTCAATCACCTGCGTGGCGTGCTCCAGCAACGCTTCGGCGGCGGGCAACGGCAGCAGGTTACGGCCACGATGGATAAACAGCGGACAACGCAAACCTTCTTCCAGCGAATGCAGGGCGCGATGCACGCTGACGCTGCTCAGACCGAGTTGCTCGGCTGCGCGGGTGATATTTTGCTTTTCCATGTAAGCGAGAAAAATTTCGAGTTTACGGAAGGTAATTTCACTGTCGATCATGCAGGCTCCTGCGGCGCGTAAACGAGGAGTGATGATAGCCGCGACGCGGCTATCATGAAAGGCGTGGGTTCAGTGTTGCGTCAGCTGATAGCTGACCGTGAGGCACTTTTTACCGTCGGCGCAGCTTTTACAGCTGCCGCTCAGACAGCTGTCATCGGCGTCGATCACTTCGGCTTTGCGCATGGCGACCAGCCGTTCAAGCATCGCCTGCACCAGCGGTTGTGGCGCGTTAAGCTGCTGGCTGAGCTGGCGGGCATCGGCCCATCCGGCCAGTGCAAGACTGTCGCGCACCTGAATCAGACTGGTCATCGCATCTCCTAATGGCAGTCGCTGCCGGTGGCGGGTTCACAACAGGCCGCCACATTACGCGGTTGCAGGTGAACACTAACCCGGCTGCGGGCTTTGCGCAGGGCAGTCAGGATGATGGCATTGAAAATCAGCACGCAAAGGATAATGCCCGCGCTGTGAGCCGGATGGCTGCTGAACGTCGCCGCCTGATAGAACAGCGTGGCCAGCGAGTACGCTACATTCAGCCCCCAGAAGATGGAGAATGTCATCCAGCTGCGGCTGGTTTCACGGGCAATCGCCCCCATCACCGAGACGCAAGGCACGTAAAGCAGCACGAAGATCAGGTAGCTGTAAGCTGAAACCGCCGAGCCAAATTTGGTGCTCATCACGCCCATCGAGCTGACGCCCATTTCGCCGTCACCTTTGCTGGCTTCGATCGGGTTCGACAGCACGCTGAGGCTGAAGGTGTCTTTCAGGCCCTGCCAGGTTTCATTTACCGCGCCACCCAGTTCATCGAACAGGTTGAAACTGGCGGCATCGAACGCTTCATTATGGATATGTTCGGCGGTGTACAGGGTGTTCAGCGTACCGACCACCACTTCTTTCGCCATCGCACCGGTCACCAGACCGACAGTCGCCTGCCAGTTGTCAGAATGGACGCCCATCGGCGACAGCACCGGTGTCAGCACTTTACTGACCGACGCCAGCGCCGAGTCATTGATGTTATCCACGGCCTTGCCGCTGAACGAGAAGCTGTTCAGTGCGCCGATGAAAATACTGGCGACAACGATCACCTTACCGGCACGCAGCACGAAGCCTTTCAGGCGTTGCCAGGTTTGCAGCAGCAGGCTTTTCAGGTGCGGAACGTGATAAACCGGCAGTTCCATCACAAACGGAGAGGCTTCGCCGCGCATGATGGTGTATTTCAGCAGCAGGCCGGTCAGGATGGCGACCACGATACCCAGCAGATACAGCGAGAACACCACGGACGCGCCTTTCTGCCCGAAGAAGGCCGCGGAGAATACCGCGAAAATCGCCAGCCGTGCGCCGCAGGACATAAACGGCGCCATCATTACAGTGATCAGACGTTCGCGCGGCGCATCCAGCGTACGGGCACCCATAATGGACGGCACGTTACAGCCGAAGCCGACGATCAGCGGCACGAAGGATTTACCCGGCAGACCGAGGGACTGCATCAGGCGGTCCATCACGAACGCGGCGCGCGCCATATAACCGGAGTCTTCAAGGAAGGACAGGAACAGATACATCATGCCGATTTGTGGCACCAGCGGCAGGACAGTGTTGATCCCGCCGCCAATGCCCTGCGCCAGGAAAATGGTCAGCCACTGCGGGAAGTGCAGGGTAAAACCAATCCACTGCATCCCCTGAATGAAAATCGCGGCTGAGCCGATATCGAAAATCGGTTGCAGTGCACCGCCGATATTGATCGCCAGCACGAACATCAGATACATCACCAACAGGAAGATCGGCACGCCGAGGAAACGGTTGAGGATCACGCGGTCCAGCGCCTGCGTCAGTTTGTTCGGTGCGGTGAGGTGCGAGTTACTGACGTCTGCGCAAAGCGCCGCAATGCTCTGATAACGCGCGTCGGCAATCAGCAGCGCCGGGTCTTCCAGCTTCTGCTCAGTCAGCCGGGCTTTCACCTCGGGCAGAAGTGCCTGCGCTTTGCCCGCATGCGTCTGGCTGTAAATATCCCCTTCCAGAATTTGCAGCGCCAGCCAGCGGCGCTGTTGCAGCGTCATGTCTTGCGGCATGTCAGCGGCCAGCACATCCACTTCCTGTTGCAGCACCGGGTGATATTTCACCCGTTCCAGCGCGGCCACTTGCGGCAACGGGTCGATGGCGGCTTTCAGCTCTTTGATGCCGCTGGCGCGGGTAGAAATCAGCGGCACGACAGGGCAACCCAGCCGCGCTGACAGCGCCGGGATATCAATATGGATGTTCTGGATTTTGGCGATATCGAGCATGTTCAGCGCCACGATACAGGGCACGCCCAGCTCGAGCAGTTGCAGAGTCAGGTACAGATTGCGCTCAAGGTTTGAGGCATCCACCACGTTGATCATCAGATCTGCGTCGCCGCTCAGAATGTAATGGCAGGCAATTTGCTCATCGAGCGAGGTTTGCTCGGAAATGGTGGTCAGGGAATAGGTGCCCGGTAAATCCACCAGCGTAATCTGATGCTCTGCGGTAGCGAACTGGCCTTCTTTGCGCTCGACCGTGACACCGGCCCAGTTACCTACACGCTGGCGGGAACCTGTTAACTGATTGAAGAGTGTGGTCTTGCCTGAATTGGGATTACCAATCAGGCCGATCGTTAATGGTTTCATACGATAAAGTCTACGTGTCAGAAAGGGTAAACAGGCAAGCCAAAGGGCTGCCCCAAAAAATGAACTGCCAAAGGCCTGATGTGAGGATCAGGCCAGCATCTCGAGCTGGAGGAGATCGAGGTCTTTTCTGCGGACGACGAGACTGGTGCGGCGGGTTTCGATTTGTACCGGATCGCCCATCGGCGCAACGCGGATGATGTTAAAAAAGGACCCCGGTAGCATCCCGAGTGACAGCAGTTTCTGACGGTAGGCCGGGCTGATTTCGTGTGAAAAGCCGGTAATTTTATAAGCACGTTTTGATTGAAGTTGCATAGTTCCTCGCGAGGCGATCAGGCATTAAGGGTGACGGCGCCTGGATATTGTGCGCCGTGCGTCCCTGCCCGGTGATGTCGCTGGCTGGCGATATATGTGGCTAAAATTATTGCTCAGAAATTGTCCCTGGTGCGAAATTGCCGGCCTGTGGCTGGCGGCGTAGTGAATACGCAAAGAAGTACAAACGAAAATAGTTATCATAATTAGTACGCGTAGTGAGACAAAAGAGAAGAGGCGAACCTCTTCGCGGGTATCTCCACCGCGACGCTATCCTATGCCTGCCAAAGCCCCGATTTATTGATTTACCTCAGTGATTGATTCATTAGGATAGAGTTTAAAAAGTGTCGAAAAAAGATACATAAAACAAGCCGCTGATTTTCAGCGGCTTTCATAACGCGGAGGGAAAAACAAAAATTAGCGTTTTTTGCCGAGGGCAGCCGCCAGCGCATCCGCCATGGCGTTATTGCCTGCTGGCGCGGCATTGCGGCCCGCAGGTTTGTTCGGCGAATGGCGTTTCTGGTTGTCGCGGGCATCTGACGCTGGCGCGGAAGAACGGCGGGCTGGCGCTTCGCCCGGCTGCTCATCCAGTCGCATGGTCAGCGCGATACGTTTGCGTTGCAGATCGACTTCCATCACTTTGACTTTGACGATATCGCCGGCTTTCACCACGGTATGCGGGTCTTCCACGAACTTGTTCGCCAGTGACGAGATATGAACCAGACCGTCCTGATGCACGCCGATATCCACAAACGCGCCGAAGTTAGTGACGTTGGTGACCGAGCCTTCGAGGATCATGCCAGGCATCAGGTCATTCATGGTTTCGACACCTTCGGCAAAGGTCGCGGTTTTGAACTCAGGACGCGGATCGTGCCCCGGTTTTTCCAGCTCTTTGATGATGTCGGTGACCGTCGGCATGCCGAACTGTTCGTCCGTGAATTCACTGGCTTTCAGGCCGCGCAGCACATTCGAATCGCCCATCAGTTCTTTCAGCGCCAGCTGCGTCGCAGCCAGAATGCGTTCGACCACCGGATAGGTTTCCGGGTGAACCGTGGAGGCGTCGAGCGGGTTGTCGCCGTGGTTGATACGCAGGAAGCCCGCGCATTGTTCAAAGGCTTTCGGCCCCAGACGGCTGACTTTCAGCAACTGTTCGCGATTGCGGAACTGGCCGTTTTCGTCACGCCAGTTAACGATATTCTGCGCCATCATGCGGGTCAGACCGGCCACGCGGGTCAGCAGCGGAACAGACGCGGTATTCAGATCCACGCCGACGGCGTTTACGCAGTCTTCCACCACGGTATCGAGTTTTTTCGCCAGCTGAGACTGACTGACATCGTGCTGATACTGGCCGACACCGATAGATTTCGGGTCGATTTTCACCAGCTCGGCCAGCGGATCCTGCAAGCGACGCGCAATGGAAACGGCACCACGAATGGACACATCCAGATCCGGGAATTCCAGCGCCGCCAGTTCGGACGCGGAATACACCGACGCACCGGCTTCACTGACAATCACTTTCTGCGCTTTTACCGCCGGGAACTGTTTTTGCAGTTCGAGGAAGAAACGCTCGGTTTCGCGGGACGCCGTACCGTTCCCGATCGCCACCAGTTCGACGTTATGTTTGATGCACAGTGCAGCAACCTGTTGCGCGGCTTTCGCGGACTGACCGGTATGGGGATAAACGGTATCGATATCCACCAGTTTGCCGGTGTTATCCACAACGGCGACTTTCACACCGGTACGTAAACCCGGATCGAGGCCCATGGTGGCGCGCATACCGGCCGGTGCGGCCATCAGCAGATCATGCATGTTGCGGGCAAAGACGTTAATCGCTTCATCTTCGGCGCGTTCGCGCACGGTGCCCATCAGCTCAGTTTCGAGGTGCAGCAATACTTTAATGCGCCACGTCCAGTTAACCACCGCACGACGCCAGACGTCGGCAGGCGCGTTGTTCAGACGCAGACCCAGATGATCAATGATCAGCTGTTCGGCATAACTCTCTTTCGGCGGCTCATCGTGCTGCGGATCGGCATTCAGCGCCAGCTGCAATACGCCTTCGTTGCGGCCACGGAACATCGCCAGCGCACGGTGCGATGGCACCTGAGAAATCGGTTCGTGGTGATCGAAATAGTCGCGGAATTTCGCGCCTTCCTGCTCTTTGCCTTCCACCATGCGGGAAGTGAGATGGGCATTTTTCCACAGATAATCACGGACTTTCGCCAGCAGCGATGCATCTTCGGCAAAGCGTTCCATCAGAATGTAGCGCGCGCCATCCAGCGCCGCTTTGGTATCGGCCACGCCTTTACCGGCATCAACGAATGTGGCAGCGGTCGCTTCCGGCTCGTTTTGCGGATCGTTCCACAGCAGTTCGGCCAGCGGTTCCAGACCGGCTTCGATAGCGATCTGACCACGGGTGCGGCGCTTCGGTTTAAACGGCAGATACAGGTCTTCCAGCTCGGTTTTGCTCAGCGTGGTGTTGATGGCTTTCGCCAGATCGTCGCTGAGTTTGCCCTGTTCTTCGATGGATTTGAGGATGGTCTGGCGGCGGTCTTCCAGCTCCCGCAGATAACCCAGACGGGTGTCCAACTGACGCAGCTGGGTATCATCCAACCCACCGGTGACTTCCTTACGATACCGCGCAATAAAGGGCACGGTATTACCTTCATCCAGCAGACGCACCACGGAAGCAACCTGCTCCGGGCGAACCTGCAATTCACTTGCGATAATGCGGCTCAGTTGATCATTCATAGGTCTGTTATCTGTTTAATTGGCTGTAAAAAGCAGGGGCACAGTTATACGGTTTGAAGACCAAAAATGCCAGTCATCAGGCCGAACGCCCGCGTGTTTTGAGAGTTAGCTGATCATTTAACGTATTCAATGTCATTGACGTACCAGGTCGCGTCGCCGACCGGCGTGGTGACAATCAGGCTGTCGCCGACTTCTTTTTTCAGCAGCGCGCGTGCCATCGGCGAGTCGATAGAAATGTAATCCTTGCGGCCAAAGATTTCATCGTAACCGACAATGCGGAAACGCTTGATGTCGCCGTCGTCGTTTTCCACTTCGACCCACGCCCCGAAGAACACTTTACCGTCCTGTTGCGGCGAGTAATCGACGATGCGCAATTGCTCCAGACATTTCGTCAGGTAACGCACGCGGCGATCGATTTCACGCAGCCGCTTTTTGTTGTACTGGTAGTCGGCATTTTCGCTGCGGTCGCCCAGACTGGCGGCCCAGGTGACCTTTTTGGTCACTTCCGGACGCTCTTCACGCCACAGGAAATCCAGTTCAGTTTTGAGCTTGTCGTAGCCTTCCCGGGTAATCAGTTTTGTTTTCATGTCACCTGCCGCTTTCCTCAAAATCCTTTTACTATTGTTTCACACAATCGTGCCGCTGACAGCGCAGAAATCAGCCGGAGATGCCGTGTTACTGCTACGCTTTATCTGTTGGCTTTTTAGTCAAATAATCTTTATCCTGCGGCGCAATATATTGAATTTAATAAAAGTCCTGATTTAAATAAAAATATCACTTCTGGCTATGGATCACAGGGATTAGGGGTACAGCAACAAATGGATTTATTAAAATTCTTACTTCGTCTGCCTTTTACATTGATAAAAGGCATCTTCCGCGCGCTGGCTTTCATTCTGGGTCTGCTGGGTCGCGTCTTTAAACCGGTGGTCGGCAATATTGACTGGCGGGCGCCCGGCTGGTGGACGGCCACCTCCGGCTGGCTGAAGCGGGGTTTCCTGCGCATGGAAAGCGGGGTGGACAAATACCCGAAAACCATCAGCCTGACGATCCTGCTGTTACTCTGCGCCGCCGGGGCGGGCGTTTATGGCTGGCACTGGTGGCTCAACCGTCCGCAGCCGATCGAACCGGCACCGATGGTTTATCAGGACACCAGCGTGCGCGTCAGCGGCCCGGAGGCCGTCAATTACGCGGCGCAAAAACCGGCACCGCAGCAGGCGATTTTCACTTTCCGCCATTCTGCCGCGCCGGTGACGGACGTCGGTAAAGTGGTCGAAAAAGGGATTTCCCTGAAACCGGCCACCGAAGGGGAATGGAAATGGCTGAGCGGTTACACCCTGGCGTTCACCCCGAAAAATCCACTGCCGATGGGCAGCAAATATGAAGTGAACTTCACGCCTGAGGTGCTGCTGGCGCCACAAATCAGGCTGGCAGAAACCCGCTATGAATTTACGGCTCCGGCTTTCGATTATCAGCTGGGGCAGGCCGAGTATTATCAGGACCCGCAGGATCCACAAAAACGCAGCGCGATTTTTAACGTGAAATTCAACGCGCCGGTGGATGTCGCCAGTTTCGAAAAACACATCTCCCTTGGCCTGACCGAAGGAAAAGCCAAAACCGAGTCGAAACTCAATTATTCCGTGGTCTATGACCAGAAAAAACTCAACGCCTGGGTGCATTCCGAACCGCTGAAATCGCTGGATCACGGCGGTGCGGTGCGCGTCATTCTGGGCGAGGGCATTAAATCTACCGTGCCGTCGAATTCGACTGCGCAGGCGAAAAATGCCGTGGTGTCTGTACCGACGCTGTACAGCCTGACGGTAAACGAAGCCAGCGCGCAGGTCGTGGATGCCGAGGGGGCGAAAGGTCAGCGTGCGCTGATCGTCGGGTTCAGCGACGCGGTGAAAGATAAAGATATCCGTCAGGCCGTCAAAGTCTGGCTGTTGCCGCAGCATAATCCTAACGATCAGGACGAGGCCAAAGGGCCGGATGATTACGCCAGCTGGGACGTCGACAGCGTGGAGAATAACGTCCTCGCCCAGTCCACGCCGCTGAACATTCAGCTCAATGACGCGGAAAGCGATTATCAGCCGCAGTTCAGTTTCCGCTTCGATGCCCCTGCGCACCGCGCCATGCTGGTGGAAATCGATAACGTGCTGACGTCGTCCGGCGGCTACAAAATGCCGGAAAAAGTCTACCGCATCGTCGCGGTGCCGGATTATCCGAAATCGCTGCAATTTATGTCACAAGGCTCGCTGTTGTCAGTCAGCGGTGACAAACAAATCAGCGTCGCTGCGCGCAACGTGCCGGGGCTGCGTCTGGACATCAAACGGGTGATCCCGAGCCAGCTGCAACACATCGTGTCGTTCAAAAGCCGTGAATATTCGTCGGCGGAATTTAACCGTCTGAACGACGAGTATTTTACCGAGCACTTCAAATACCAGACGGCGGTAAACAACGACAAACCGGGTGAAGTGAATTATCAGGGCGTCGATCTCTCGCGTTATCTCTCCACCGATCCGGCCTCGCATCGCGGCATATTCCTGCTGACGCTGTCGGAATGGGATCCGAAGAAAAAAGAACAAAAACCCGAAGCCGATGACGACGGCAATGTGTATCAGGATGAAGAGCAGAGCGGAGATGATGCGCCGGCCGGTGATTCGCGATTCGTCGTGGTCACCGATCTGGGGATTATCGCCAAGCGTTCGCAGGATAAAACCCGCGACGTGTTTGTGCAGTCGATTCACAGCGGGGCGCCGGTCGCGAATGCCAAAGTCTCTGTCATCGCTAAAAACGGGGTGACATTGCTGACCCAGACCACCAGTGCCAACGGCCATGTGCGCTTCCCGGCGCTGGACGTGTATACCAGCGAACGCCAGCCGGTGATGTTCCTGGTGGAAAAAGAGGGCGATGTCTCCTTCCTGCCTGCGGACCGGAATAACGATCGCGGCCTCGATTTCTCCCGCTTTGACGTCGATGGCGAAATCACCCCGAACGATTCGCGCACGCTGAGCAGTTATCTGTTCTCCGATCGCGGCGTTTATCGTCCGGGCGACACCTTTAATATCGGGTTGATCACCCGTGCCGCTGACTGGAGTCACGGTCTGGCGGGCGTCCCGGTACGTGCGGAAATTCATGACCCGCGCGATAAGCTGATGAGCACTATCCCGCTGACTCTGGGTGCCAGCGGTTTCAATGAACTGAGTTATACCACTGACGATAATTCACCAACCGGTGAATGGAATATCTATCTGTACCTGATCGGCAAAGACAATGAATCATCGACCTTCCTCGGGCATACCGCCGTCAACGTCAAAGACTTTGAGCCGGATCAACTGAAGGTCAAACTGCAACTGACGCCGGACCGCAAACAGGGCTGGGTGAAACCGTCGGAATTGCAGGCCAATATTGATGTGCAAAACCTGTTTGGTACGCCCGCGCAGGACCGCCGTGTAACCTCGAAACTGACGCTGCGCCCGATGTATCCGAGCTTCGAACAGTTCCCGGATTACGCCTTCTACGAGAACCGCCAGAACAGTGACGGTTTCGAAACGGAACTGGAAGACCGTACCACCGATGAAAACGGTGCCGCGAATATCCCGCTGGATCTGAAATCTTACGCCGACGCCACCTATCAGCTGCAACTGCTCTCCGAGGCGTTTGTGGCCGGTAGCGGGCGCTCGGTAGCCGCAACGGCGCGGGTGCTGGTGTCGCCGTATGATTATCTGATTGGCGTGAAAGCCGATGGCGATCTGGGTTACATCAACCGCGATGCTGCTCGTCATCTGAACATTATTGCCGTCGACCCTTCCCTTAAACAGATGGCGATGCCGGACCTGAAAGTCGCGCTGATTGAACAGAAATACATTTCAGTGCTGACCAAGCAGGATTCCGGCGTCTACAAATACCAGTCGAAAATGAAGGAAGTGCAGTTGTCGGAACAGCCGCTGTCGTTGACGGCGCAGGGCAACGATCTGACGCTGGCGACGGACAAGCCGGGCGATTTCGTGCTGGTGGTGGAAGACGCGAAAGGTAACGTGCTGAACCGCATTGGCTACACCGTGGCCGGTAACGCCAATCTCAGTCGTTCGCTGGACAGAAATGCCGAGCTGAAGCTGAAACTCAATCAGGCGGAATATCAGCCGGGTGAAGAAATCGAGGTGTCAGTCAACGCGCCGTACACCGGCAGCGGGTTGATCACCATCGAGAAAGATAAAGTGTACAGCTGGCAGTGGTTCCACACTGACACCACCAGTTCGGTGCAGAAAATCCGCGTACCGGCGGGAATGGAAGGCAACGGCTATATCAACGTGCAGTTCGTGCGGGATGTGAATTCCAACGAAATCTTCATGAGCCCGCTGAGCTACGGCGTGATGCCTTTCAAAATCAGCACCAAAGCGCGTCAGAACTACCTCGAAGTGGATGCGCCGGAAGTGATTAAGCCGGGCGAAAATCTGGCCATGACGGTGATGACGGACGGCCCGCAACAGGTGGCGCTGTTTGCTGTCGATGAGGGCATTTTGCAGGTGGCGCGTTATCGCCTGAAAGATCCGCTGGAATACTTCTTCCGTAAGCGCGAACTGAGCGTGGAAAGCGCGCAAATCCTCGACCTTATCTTGCCGGAATTCAGCAAGCTGATGCAGCTGGCGGCTGCGCCAGGGGGCGACGCCGGAGAAGGACTGGATCTGAACGTCAATCCGTTCAAACGTAAGCGTGATAAGCCAGTGGCGTACTGGTCGGGCATTACCGAAGTGAACGGCGAGAAGCAGTTTGATTATCAGGTGCCGGATTACTTCAACGGCAAGATCCGCGTGATGGCCATTTCCGTGACGCCGGACAAAATCGGTAAAGCGCAGACCTCCGCGACCGTGCGCGACAACTTCATCATGACGCCGAACGTGCCGTCGATGGTGGCGCCGGGTGATGAGTTTGATGTCAGCGTTGGCGTCAGCAATAACCTCGAAGGTCTGAATGGCAAAAGCATTCCGGTTGCGGTTCACCTGACCGTGCCACCGCAGCTTGAAGTGGTCGGTAAAGCCGAACAAAGCCTGTCACTGGCGGAAAAACGCGAGGGCGTGATGAATTTCCGTCTGCGCGCGAAATCTCTGCCGGGGGATGCGCCGCTGGTGTTTGACGCGACGTATGGCGACAAAACCAGTCGCCGGACGATCAGCACCTCGGTGCGTCCGGCGATGCCGTTCCGTACGCAATCAGTCATGGGACGCATGAGCGGCAGCAGTCAGAACGTCGATAACCTGCGTCAGATGTTTGATGCTTACGCGGTGCGCAAAGCGGCGGTATCCAACTCGCCACTGGTGCTGACTAACGGGCTGTCGCAGTATCTGGCGGATTATCCGTATTACTGTTCTGAACAGATTGTCAGCCGCTCGGTGCCGCTGATCCTCGAAACGGTACATCCGGAAATGCGCGGTAACCTCAGCCCGGCGGACAGCAACAAACAACTGAAAGACATGCTGGCGGTGCTGCGTTCCCGTCAGAATGACAGCGGCGCGATTGGCCTGTGGCGCTCATCGCCGCAAACCGATCCGTTCGTCACGCCGTACGTGGTGCAATATCTGCTGGAAGCCAAAGCCGCGGGCGTTGCATTGCCAGCCGGAATGCTGGAAGAGGCCAATTCGGCTCTGCGCGAACTGGCGGCAAATCAGAATGATGATCTGTATACCCTGCGTCTGCGCGCGTGGGCGGTGTATCTGCTGACCCGTCAGGGTGAAATCACCACCAGTTCGCTGGCCTCGGTGCAGGACACCTTGCAGCAGCGTTACCCGGACACCTGGAAAACCGATCTCAGTGCGATGTATCTGGCCTCGTCTTATCGTCTGCTGAAAATGGATGATGAGGCGAATACCCTGTTGCAGCCGACGTGGAAGCAACTGAGCAAGGCGTATGACAAAGCCTGGTGGACGCAAAGTTACTTTGATCCGCTGGTACAGGACGCGACGCGGTTGTATCTGATCACCCGTCACTTCCCGGAAAAAGTCTCCGCCATTCCGCCGCAGGTGCTGGAAAATATGGTTAAGGCGCTGAAAGAGGAACGCTACACGACTTACTCCTCGGCGATGAGCATTCTGGCGCTGGAGAGTTATTCCGCCCAGGTGGCCGCGCAGGCGACGATACCGGATGCGCTGAAAATTACGCAGATCAGCAAAACGAAAAACGTCGAACCGCAGGTCATTTCGCAGGTTCAGGGGCTGTTTGCGAAAGCGAACTTCACCGCCGACGCGAAGGCACTCCGCATTGAAAACGGCAACAATGCGCCCGCGTGGTACGTGGTGACGCAGGCGGGTTACGATCTGGCTGCACCGAAGAAAGCCATTTCACGCGGTCTGGAGATCACCCGTGATTACACCGATGAAAAAGGCAACGCCGTCACGCAGATTACGCTGGGGCAGAAGATCAACGTGCATCTGAAAATCCGCGCCAATTCGCAGGAAGGGCAGGATAATCTGGCGATTGTGGATTTGCTGCCGGGCGGATTCGAAGTCGTCCAGCAAACACCACCGGAACCGGAATCCGACGACAGTGATGAAAACAGCGACGCCGACGCGTCGGCATCCTGGCAGTCACCGCTGGCGGCATCGGGTTCCACATGGGCACCGGATTACAGCGATATTCGTGAAGACCGCGTGGTGATTTATGGCAGCGCCAGCACCGATGTGCAGGAGTTTGTGTATCAGATTAAAGCCACTAACACCGGCAGTTTCCTGATCCCTCCGGCTTACGGCGAAGCGATGTATAACCGCGAGGTTCAGGCGCTTTCCATCAGCGACCAGAAACTGGTCGTCGTACCCGCGGCTGACGCTAAAAAATAATAAACCGTTGCTAACGCCCCGCTAACATCGCGGGGCGTTAGCGGGTCTGAGTAGCAAGATGATCACCTTTCCCGCGTTTTTCAAATCCACCAAACGGCTGCTGCAAAATATCGCGATGGCCGTTTTTTTACTGGCGCTGATGGTGCTGGCATGCCGTCTGTGGCCGCATCCGCCTCTTTCTCAGGAACAACCTTTTTCCACCGTCTATTATGACCGGCAGGGTACGCTGATGCGCATCACGCTGGCGAACGACGACCGTTACCGGCTCTGGACGCCGCTGGAGCAGATATCTCCGCTGGCCATCAATGGCCTGTTACTGCATGAAGATCGCTGGTTTTATATCAACCCCGGTTTTAATCCGTTCAGTCTGTTGCGCGGATTCTGGCGCAGCTATGTGGCGGGCGGCAAAATGCAGGGCGGCTCGACCATCAGCATGCAGCTTGCGCGTATGCACTGGCATCTCAATACCCGCTCGCCTTCCGGCAAAATCATGCAGGTTCTGCGCGCGGTGCAGCTTGAACTGAGTTACTCCAAACACGATATTCTCGAAGCCTATCTCAACGCAGCGCCTTATGGCCGCAACATTGAAAGCATCGGCGCGGCCAGTCTGATCTATTTCAACAAAGCGCCGAAAGATCTGACCTTGCCGGAGGCGCTGACGCTGGCCGTTTTACCGCAATCCCCCAGCTACCGCATTGACCCCAAAACCGGTGTGCTGGGTAATGCACTGACGCAGGCGCGTAACCGGCTTTTCCTGCGCTGGCAGACGCATTATGCCACCGACAGCAGCCAGACCTCCTTGTTCCGATTGCCGCTTGCGCTGCGTCAGCCTGAACGGATGCCGTATATTGCGCCGCATCTTATCGAGCAGTTACGCCAGCAAAACCAGCAACTTGCCGGTACGGATACCCGTACGGACACCACCATAGACGCCGGTTTGCAGCGGCTGACTGAGCGGCAGGTGAATGCGTTTATCACCCGTAACGAAAGCCGCGGCATTCACAACGCCGCCGTTTTGCTGGTCGATACCCGCGATATGGGCGTGCGGGCGCTGGTCGGTTCCGCCGATTATTACAACCGGACTATTCAGGGGCAGGTGAACGGCACCAACGCCCGGCGCTCTCCCGGCTCTGCGCTGAAACCGTTTATTTACGCGCTGGGCATGGAACAGGGGGTGCTGCATCCGATGACCATCCTGAAGGATGTGCCTTCGGCGTTTGGTGCTTACGCACCGGAGAACTTTGACCGGCGATTTCTTGGTCCGGTGACGGCGACCGATGCGCTCAACTTCAGCCGTAATATTCCTGCTGTGTATGTCGCGTCGCAGCTTCGCCAGCCGACGTTCTATCAGTTTCTGCGCCTTTCCGGCGTCGCGGATATGGCCAGCGAAAACCATTACGGGTTATCGCTGGTACTGGGTGGCGGCGAAGTGACGATGCAGGAACTGGCAAAGCTGTATGCACTGCTGGCGAACCGGGGTGTGTTGCAGCCGTTACGGATGCAAAAAAGCGATCCGCGCCAGACAACGCCGGTGCGTTTACTGAGTGAGGAAGCCAGTTTCATGACGCTCGATATGCTGCGTCAGCACCGCCGTCCGGGGGATACGCTGGCACAGGCGCCTTCCTCGCTGCCGGTGTACTGGAAAACCGGTACCTCGTGGGGATTTCGCGATGCGTGGAGCGTGGGGATTTTCGGGCCATACGTGTTAGTGGTATGGGAGGGGAATTTCGACAGCAAAGGCAATAACGTGTTTGTCGGCGCAGACGCCGCCGCGCCGCTGTTCTTCAATATTATCGACAGCATTAACGCCAGCTATCCCGAATTGCAGGAGCCCAAACGCCCGTTGCCTAAAGGGCTGAAACGGGTGGATATCTGCCTCGCCAGCGGTGATTTGCCGACGCCGTGGTGTCAGCAAAAAGGCAAAACCTGGTTTATTCCCGGCAAATCGCCGATCAAAGTGGATACCGTTTACCGGCCGGTGCGTCTCGATAAACTGACCGGTGAAGTGGCGTGCCCGCCTTTTGAGGAAGAGCAAACCCGTACGGAAGTGTTTGAGTTCTGGCCGTCAGATCTGGCGAATGTCTTTGCGCAAGCCGGACTGCCAAAACGCAAACCGCCGGCCAGTCACTGCAAGGATAACGGCATGGATGTTGGCGGCAACCCGCCGCGCATCACCTCACCGCTGAAAAACACCACGTACACCTTGCGGCAATCCCGGCAAGGCCGGGACCGGATTTCCTTCAACGCGGTGACGGACGCGGACAGCAAAACGGTCTACTGGTTTGTGGATGATATCTATCTCGGCAGTTCCGCCAGTAAAACCGCCATCGACTGGCAGCCCATCAATAACGGGCAATACCGCATCCGCGCAGTGGACGACCACGGACGCGCGGACAGCCGGTTGGTGAGTATTGAGATTGTGAACTAGGAGCCATCGCGGGCTTATCTGATATCGACTTTCAGCGTTGCCATACCACTGAACTCGCCGGTATCCAGCCCGCCACCAATGAGGTTAACCGGGTAGGCGGTCATAGATATATTGCCGATACCATTTTGGTTCATCGGAAGGTTTCCTGATTCGAAAGGGATTGCCAACCCGCCCGCGTTTTCAACCCGAATACCTATGTCAGCTTTGTTATCTGAAGGTCGGCGTCTTGCCACCAGCGTGTACTGATCCGCCAGATCGTCACCTTTCAGCAGCATGGCCAGCTGTGTACCTGTCGGGATCTGAGGCAATCCATGTGCTGTACAGTCATATGTGATGTTGAACGTGGAAGGAATAAAGCCCTTAGGGGGTTGACCGAGTGTGGTGAATTTGTTGGCTGCGATAGCACCGAAGTTGACAGTGATTGTCTCACCCTTATTGATTTCGCAACTTTGAGGCACGGTCAGTTTGCCACTGATGTACACGCGTGCAACGGGGGAGCCCAGCGGTGGCGCGGTCACTATCGCCGTACCTGAGGACAAGTAAACCTGTGCAATCTCTGTTCTTGGAATCTCCAGTTCACCGATGAAAGGAGTGGTAATAGAAAAGGATAATGAACCTTTTGCCCCAACATCGAAGCTGGCACGGGTATTTTGCTGGGCGCAAACGCCGTTATTATTGGCATCAGTGTGATGCGTCGCATCACCGAGTGTTTTCGCTGTTGGTACAGCAATACCTGTTGCTGGCGGCAGATCGAGCAGTGCTTTGACGTCAATATGATCGTTAATTTTGTAATATCCCGGCTCAGTGCCTTTAGGCAGGGCCGTTTTCACGGTGTACATCAGCAATACACCGCCACTGCTATTGGCATCATTGTCAGTACAGTTGCAGACGATGGTGTAATTCTGCATCCCCCCGTTCATATTCCGTTCATACTTTTTCCCTCTCTCGTTATCAGTCGCGGGAATATCTTCGTGAAGAAAATTTTCATAATCCGCCCCTGCGCCATCTTCCGGCGAACACATGGCTGACCCTGCCAGTGCAAAGGATGAAAAACTGTTGAGGGTGATCCCCAGAAGGGTGAGCTTTAAGAGAGATGTCAGGTTGCGCAGGATCTGTTTTTTAGTGTGCATAAATTATCCTTAAATACACTTAGTCGTCAGTGAGTTAACCTGAGCGGTTGAGGCGGAAAGGCTGATCTGAGCCTGACATTGCTGGGATGCGGCATTTCCCCATTTCACATGGAGCAGAACAGGTTTCTCCAACGGAATACCCGACAGATAAACGACGCCGCCTTCATCAACGATATTGCTTTGTTTTTCAGTCGTAGCGACGGCACCGAAAGGTACCGTCGCCCCGTTTGAGCGCACCAGCGTCACCAGCACCCTGGCGCCCACGCGGGCATCAAAGTGTGCGGTCACCATAGCGCCAGAATTGGGGATCACGGTGGCTGAGGTGTTTTCGATATCCACATCCCCCGGCAACGTCGTTGTATCCATCGCAATGCGGTTTTCGTTATACGCAGTCAGGTATGGGACGACAGCAAACCCGCGCCAGTCAGTTCTGACGCCGGGAAGGTTTTGCAGACGTGCGCCACTGGCACCATTGGTGTCTATTAATGCAAAAGATTCCCCGAGCGGTTGAGACAACGTGATGCCATGAGCATGAGCCACGATGCCCCCCGCAATGCCATAGCTGAATTGCTGCGAATCCTGACTGTAGTTATAACCGGCATTGAGATTGCCAAAGGACGAGCGATAGGATGAATACAGGTTGCTGCTGCTTTCGCTATCCTGATCGGTGTAACTTTGCTGCATCGAATAACTCAGGCGACGATCGTCAAGTGCGGTTCCGCTCAATCCAACCTGATGACGTGTGCCTTCGCCTTTCTGGTTAGAGACATTGTAAGTGGCCCAGCTTTGAGGCAACCAGCGACTCAGAGGGATACGAACGTTCAGGGATACCTGCTGATCGTCATCCTCACCTTGTAATTTGCTGTAGGAATAACTCAGGTTATAACTGATGCCAAACACGCTGTGGTTGAAGCCAAGCGAGAGATTTTTCTCTTTGCCGCTGTTGTTCCAGTAGTCCTGCTCATAACCTGACAGATATAAGCTCGCACCGTCCCACAATGTCTGGTTGATATTGAACTGAACTTTGCTGCGCTTGTGGTAATCAAGGGCAGACGTATCCCATTCATCAATATGCTGCGTTGATTCGTCAAAATCGTAATAACCGGCACTCGAATAGCGATAACTCGCCAGACTGAAATTGGTGTCTGTCATTTCTATATTCTTGGAATACTGGACGCGATATGACTGGCCTGATGTGGTCTGATGGTTGTCCAGTGTCGTGCGGGCATGGGTAAAATCTGCGGAAATTCCGCCTAACCACTGAAGGTTATAGCCAAGCCCGAAAAGGGCGGAGAGGTAATCTTCCGATACCACCGAGCCGCCGTAGGTGGTGATGGTATTGGAAAAGCCATAGATAGCCGTGCCCTGGGCGAAAGTGGGCTCTTTTTCATCGGCATTCGTGGCCCGGTAAACACCCGCGGTTGCGGTATATTTCAAACGCCCCGGACGCTGCATGATCGGAATAGCGGAAAACGGCTGATTAAAGCGACGCTCCGTGCCATCCGCTTCTTTCACCGTTATCTCAAGATTTCCGCTATAGGAAGAAGGATAAAGATCGTTTATCTCAAATGCGCCTGGCGGTACAAAGGACTGATAAATAATGTGATCATTTTGCCGGATGGTCACTTCAGCATTTGAGTTTGCGACGCCCCGTATTGTCGGTGCGAAACCCCGCTGACTATTTGGCAGCATATTATCGTCGGAGAAAAGCTGAACCCCTGAGAAAGGAACACTGCTGAGGATTTCCCCGGACGTTGAATTTTCACCGATCTGGAATTTTGATTTTAAGGCTTTTATATCCCGTTCGGCATAGGTTGAGATCGTATCCCAACGCTGCTCATCCCCGCTGTTACTGTAGGTCGTGTAATTGCGTACGCGCCACGGGCCAGCGTTAAACCCGCTTTGTAAATTCAGGTACTGACTGGAGTCGTCGCTGCCATTGCGGTTGCTACGTTGGCCGCCGGAATAGGCGTAATTTGAGAAGAGGGCGGGTTCGCCATCATCCCATTTTGTCGGGTCAATATAATCCTGAGCATTATGGACGATCGCAGCCTGCGGAATGCTGAAGTTAAGCTGCATGAGGAAGAAATCAAATTTGACGTCGGCAGCAGGGATATATTGCGCAAGCTGACCCAGCGGGGTATCAGGCTGATGATTTTTTAACGCCGGAAAAGCATCAACATTGACACCCAGAGCCCGCAATATATCAGGTGTAATTTGTGGCTCAAGTGTGCCATCTTCTCTGGATAAGTAGCTAATTGAACGACGTAATTTTAATTTTTTGTTCACATATAACGCGGTGTCATAGTCACCGGGCAACTGTGCCTGATCATTATTCTGGAACAAGGAGAGATCAACTTCCCCCACATCGCCTGCTTTGCGCTCGATGAACTGAGGATCGAAATAGACGCTTTCTGAACGGGCGGCGTGAGAGGCGAGTAAGCCAAAAGCCGTACCGGCCAGCAGGCGACCCAGTTTAAGCACGAGCGGCGCTGAGTGTTTTTTAACGTCTCCAGACAAGCGTGTCTGTAAAAATTTTTCATCCGTGAGCATAGTTTTCTCGTACTTCTGAGTGGTCGTCATCAGGCGATGGCTGCGAGTTATGGGGTGGCTTTGTTTGTCTGATTACAAAGGTTGTTCATAGGGTTCCGTTGTTCCGCCATAGTCATTAATCGCATCCCATTTCACGCTGCTGCCTGAAGTATTCGCCGGTAGAACGACATCCAGCTCACTTAAAGGAGCAATCATCGCCACTTCTTTTAAAAAGGTAGGGCCAATGCTGAGTGAGCTGAACACGACGTGATAGGGACTCGGGTTTTTAATAATGAGATGCCCGTTGTTTCGCGTAAAAGTGAGAGACTTTGGTGCTTCAAACGCTTTTCCTGACAGTGATGTCGGCCGGTAAAAGAGTTTTATCCGCGTATTGACCACCAGTTTGAGTTCATTTTTTGTATTTTTAGGCGTTGAAGGTATCGCCTTAACATTGATATAGAAAACAGACTCTCTGTCGGCAGGAAGAGACTTTCCGTTATAGGAAATGCGAAGGTTGCTTTCCTGTTGTGCATTCAGGCGAAATAACGGCGGCGTGATGATGAAAGGACCGCGTGTTTTTTCTCCCCCGGCATCAACCCAGGACTGTATCAGGAATGGATTGCTTTCTGAGTTGTTTTTAACAGAAAGACTCGCTTCTCTTTTATTCTCATCATAAATAACGCGGGTTCGCCCCACGACAATGCCACCCGCATAAGACAGTTGTGATGTGAGTAATGAAAATATAATCAAAATCAATGTAAGTGGATTTTTTTTACCCATACAGATATCAACCCTTAGAGTAGTAATATATTCAGACGATAATTAGATGAACGCTTAATAAAAATGCCCTGTAAGGATTTTCCCTACAGGGCATGATGAAAAGTGCTTATCGGTAATCGAGAGTAACTTTTACACGCGCGTCTGCGGCACCGGCAGTGATATCACCAGCTAATTTAAATGACTCATAGTATGCAAGCAGATCGACAGTCATGACTTTACCAGGGATAGGATAAATAATGTCTGGTAACCCGTTGATTTTCATA
Organism: Rahnella victoriana; assembly: GCF_004330295.1. Taxonomy (GTDB): domain Bacteria; phylum Pseudomonadota; class Gammaproteobacteria; order Enterobacterales; family Enterobacteriaceae; genus Rahnella; species Rahnella victoriana. The sequence goes on along the minus strand of NZ_SJOJ01000013.1, from coordinate 3,305 downwards.
ATCTGGTTCGTTTTGGCATCTTCGACCCGAATACCGACGCCATCTGCCATGGCATCGCCATAATCATTGCCAAGGGCAATCAAATCAGTGGTATCAGCAACGGTATCTGCTTCCAGCCATATCCGGAAATGGGGAGTAGGGTTCGTCTCTGAAGCGATAGGGCAGTTATCAAGAGGCAAAGTAAAAGGGATTTTTGGCGAGAGATCACCAATTTCCTGGAATTGTGCTGCTGAATAAGTCCCTAACGGTATATTGAGTTCTTCCCCACCATTGATCTGACAGGCTTCTTCGACAATTGCCCCGGTAAAGTTGATGGCACCATCGATCGCATAGCTATTTGCAGCCATAGCCAAAAATATCCCGCCCGCTAAGAGCTTGAACTTGTTTTTCATTTTTTGCATCCATTCAGAAATAGAAAATAAAGGGTTGTCTAAAGATAAGTTGAGTCAATAAGAGTAAAGCCAATTCAACCTCTTTAGTCGGCGGATTCTATCAAGTGTTTTATACATTGAATAGTAGAGGGTCGCTAATCGATTTCAATGATCTGAACTTTTTATCCTAATATATAAATATGGATGATCTTTAATATTTGAAAATTCACTTGAATGATCGGTTGGTGGCTAAATGATCTCTTTTTAAAAGAAAGCATCATTTTCACTCCTGTATTATTAAGTAAACTTATTTTTCGATTCATTAAAATTAATAATTACTTTACCGGACAGCGGTTGTTTTGCTTTTTTTTCACCCAAAAGGTCAGGTCAGAAAGGTCAGGCCATGTACAGCGGAAGGAGAGGCGCAGCTTTTCGTGGGTGGACAAACGGTAACAAACCAACCTTCGCGTGCGGAAGATTCCTCTGATATTGTTGATAAATTAGGAAATCCATAATCATTGTTACAATTTCGGCTAGAATATATACCATTAAACGCTGTTTGTTTTGGCTGACATTTCTAACAATACAAGCTTCAGGCACTCACGCCTTTGGGAGAGTTACATGCAAGAAAATCACAAGATTCTGGTGGTCGATGATGACATGCGCCTGCGCGCACTTTTGGAGCGTTATCTGACCGAACAGGGCTTCCAGGTGCGTAGCGTTGCCAATGCTGAACAGATGGATCGTTTACTGACCCGTGAGTCATTCCACCTGATGGTGCTGGATCTCATGTTGCCTGGCGAAGACGGGCTGTCTATTTGCCGTCGTCTGCGCAGCCAGAGCAACCCGATGCCGATCATTATGGTCACCGCTAAAGGTGAAGAAGTTGACCGTATCGTGGGCCTCGAAATCGGTGCCGACGACTATATTCCTAAACCGTTCAACCCGCGTGAACTGCTGGCCCGCATCCGCGCTGTCCTGCGCCGTCAGGCCAATGAACTGCCGGGTGCGCCTTCTCAGGAAGAAGCGGTGATCTCCTTCGGTAAATTCAAACTGAATCTCGGGACCCGCGAAATGTTCCGTGAAGACGAGCCTATGCCGCTGACCAGCGGGGAATTTGCCGTGCTGAAGGCGCTGGTAAGCCATCCGCGGGAGCCGCTGTCCCGTGACAAGCTGATGAATCTGGCGCGTGGTCGTGAATACAGTGCGATGGAACGTTCTATCGACGTGCAGATTTCCCGTCTGCGCCGCATGGTGGAAGAAGATCCTGCTCACCCGCGCTATATCCAGACCGTCTGGGGCCTGGGCTACGTGTTTGTGCCGGACGGCAGTAAGGCATGAAGCGAATACGCTTTTCACCGCGTAGCTCGTTTGCCCGAACACTGTTATTAATCGTCACCTTGCTGTTCGTCAGCCTGGTGACGACCTATCTGGTGGTACTGAACTTCGCCATTCTGCCCAGTCTGCAGCAGTTCAATAAGGTGCTGGCATACGAAGTGCGTATGCTGATGACCGACCGGTTGCAGCTGGAAGATGGTACGTTACTGGCCGTTCCACCGGCATTTCGTCGCGAAATCTACCGTGAACTGGGCATTTCTCTTTATACCAACTCTGCGGCCGAAGAGAGTGGTCTGCGCTGGGCGCAGCACTACGAATTCCTCAGTCAGCAGATGGCGCAGCAGCTCGGTGGCCCTACCGATGTGCGCGTCGAGGTTAATAAGAATACCCCGGTGGTGTGGCTGAAAACCTGGTTGTCGCCTGACATCTGGGTGCGTGTCCCGTTAACCGAAATCCATCAGGGCGATTTTTCGCCGTTGTTCCGCTATACGCTGGCGATTATGTTGCTGGCCATTGGTGGCGCGTGGCTGTTTATCCGTATTCAGAACCGACCCCTGGTGGAGCTGGAGCACGCGGCATTGCAGGTGGGGAAAGGCATTATCCCGCCTCCGCTGCGCGAATACGGGGCGTCTGAAGTCCGTTCCGTGACCCGGGCGTTCAACCAGATGGCTGCCGGGGTCAAATTGCTGGCGGATGATCGTACTCTGCTGATGGCGGGTGTCAGTCACGATCTGCGGACCCCGCTGACCCGTATCCGTCTGGCGACAGAAATGATGAGTGATGAGGACAGTTATCTCGCCGAGTCGATCAATAAAGACATCGAAGAGTGCAACGCAATCATTGAGCAGTTCATCGATTATCTGCGTACGGGCCAGGAGATGCCGACCGAAATCACCGATCTCAATAGTATTCTTGGGGAAGTGATTGCAACAGAAAGCGGTTATGAACGTGAGATCGACTCTGATCTGGCCGACGGCGAATTGCTGGTCAATGCGCATCCGCTGTCCATCAAGCGTGCCGTGGTCAATATGGTGGTGAATGCCGCCCGTTACGGCGATGGCTGGATTAAAGTCAGCAGTGGCCGGGAACTCCAGCGGGCGTGGTTCCAGGTGGAGGACGACGGTCCGGGCATTGCGCCTGACCAGCTTAAGCATCTGTTCCAGCCGTTCGTACGCGGTGAAAGCGCACGAACGACCAGCGGAACCGGACTGGGTCTGGCGATTGTTCAGCGTATTGTGGATGCCCATTCAGGCACACTGGATATCGGGAAGAGTGACCGGGGTGGATTACGGATCCGGGCGTATCTGCCGTTACCGGTGGAGATGCTGAAAGCGGTGGCGGTTCAGCAAAAACCGGTTTGATTAAGGGGAGTCTTAATGATCCTGTTTTCAGACGGGTGAAAGTTTCGGTTTCTCCATTCGGGATTGCAGCCTCAGGTCTGCAACCTGTCATTCAGCACGTTTCTGAACCGCCCGCACGAGGCAGATTTGCTCCTCCCCCTGCGAAGGGGGAGGCAGGGAGGGGGTTTTAAGGGCTAACACCGGGTCAGAGCAAACGCTAACTTTTTAATTTTTCTTTAATACCCCACCCCAACCC
>NZ_SJOJ01000012.1 GCF_004330295.1 Rahnella victoriana | reverse complement strand
ATTTCTTCGGTGATGCCGGTTTCCAGCACGCCAATATCCAGGCGAAACGTGCCGGGTTCGTCGCCGGTTTCCCACCATTCGGTCACGTTAATCAGGTAGCCGAGCGGCTCCACCACGCGCCGGATTGCGCCCACCGTGCCCTTGTGGCAGTGAATGAACCAGGCCGACTGGATCACGCGGCGCTTGGTGGAGACAGGCCAGTTTTCATCCCAGCGGTCAACCGACAGCGCCCACGCCAGATAAGGCAAAAACTTTGCCGGACAGGTCAGCGGATCCCAAAGCTGCCGCAGCGGCACCGGCACGTTTTCAAGCGCGGCGCAGGCGTCGGCGGCGGCAACCTCCAGCGCCGAGGAACCGACGGGCAGCAGGCGATCACTCATCGTAACCACCCACCGCCAGCGTATAGGCGGTGCAGAATGACGCCTGGGTTTTATCCAGCTCAATGTCGGCCAGCGGGCTTTTCAGCTCCACCCGTTGCACACCTTCAACGTGCAGCGCGGCATAAATCGCCGACAGCCGGATGTCGCGGCCTAACCGGTGCTGCGCCGTGATGTAGGCAATCAGTTTTGCCTCCGAGGCTTCGCGGATGGGTTCGGCTTCCGGACCAGGGAACAGATACAGCACGGCGTCAATGGTGTAATTCACCACGCTGGCAGACTGGACGGTCACGCGGTCAGCCACGGGGCGCACGTTCTCATCGTTGAGCGCAGCCTGAACCACGGCCAGCAAATCATCAGGCGCGGTGCCGTCGCCGGTCTGTGCCAGCACGGAAATCGTCACGCAGGCAGGCGATGGGCTTACCACCGAAATATCCGCCACCCGTCCGTCAGCCGAGCGCCCGTGATACTCATACGCGCCGACCGGACCCGCCACGCTCAGCCCTTCAAACGCCTGCTGCGCACGCACCCGCAGATCCGCATCGCTTTCCATCACCGCCGCGACGGCGGGCACGCTGTCATCATCAGCGGGCGTAATAGTCAGGCGTTCCACGCTGAACGTGGCGGCGATGTTGTCCAGGTCTGCGCCGGTGGCATAAGCCAGCATCACCGCCTGCGCCGCCTCGTTAACCCGCTGACGCAGGATCACTTCGCGGTAGGCGTTTTCCTCCAGCAGCTTCACGATGGGTTCAGATTCCAGGGTCAGCGTGCGGGCAATCGCCGCCTGCTGTTCCTCCGGATACAAAGAGACCAGCGTGGCTTTGCGCTCCGCCAGGAGGATTTCGTAATCCAGCACTTCCACCACGTCGGGGGCGGGTAACTGGCTCAGGTCGATAGTTGCCATAATTCAGCTCACTGGAAGGGTTAAGGAAATGGCGGCTGACGTGTCTTTGCGGGTGCCGGTGAGTTCCACCACGGCTTTCCCGTCAAACGTCGTTTCAAAAGTGATGCCGGTCAGGCTGACGCGTGGCTCCCATTTCAAAATCGCGCTGTAACAGGCCGCCATGATTTGCAGCCGCAGCGCCGCATTCTGCGGGCGATCAGTCAGCTCAGACAGCAGTGAACCATAGTCACGGCGCATGACGCGGGAACCGACGGGCGTTCGCAGAATATCGCTGACCGACTGCTGAATGTGCGCCAGGTCTTCGACGCTGCGCCCCGTGTCGCGAGCCAGACCGATGTATTTCGCATTCGTCATGAAGGCACCTGAGTCTGACCGCCACCCGTCTGGACGCCGCTGTGTTTATGGGTATGCACAACAACCCCGTTTGATGTCAGGCTGCCGCCGGAATGGGTGAGGTTGCCGGTTAGGGTGCCGCCCTGTTTCACCTCCAGACTGCCCGTGGTGAGCTTGTGGGTGCAGACCACCTCCGGCGTGTCGAGCGTGATGCGGGTGGATGCCGTGCAGGTGATGTCCGGTGCAGTCACAGCGACTTTTTCCGACGCGTTTACCGTGGCGGACTTGATACCGGTTGCCAACAGTGCGCCGGTTTTGGGTTCGTACTCGATCACCGCGCCGTCAGGGAAAGTGACATGTACGGCTTCGGCTGACGCTGACGGCGCAGGGAATTCATCAGAGAAAACGCCTGGCATCACAAAGGCGGTATCCAGCTCACCGCCCAGGCAAAACAATAAAACCTGTTCACCGGTAGACGGTGCCCACCAGGAACGCGAGCGCCCTGCGCGGGAGGTCAGCCAGTGCAGCCAGTCGGTGACGTTGCCGCCGGTGTTCACGCGACAGGTGCCCGCAACTAAATCCACCTCGGCAACGGTGCCAATGCGGATCAGATTGCGCAGCAGGCGCGGAATGTCGTTGTTAGGGATGGATGTATTCATGGATAAAAGAATGCCGCCCTGTCAGGTGGCATACAATTTAAGGCGGGTTGATGGCTGATGGCACAACATGGGGATCACTAACCGTGGCATAAATCTATGTTGCGATAAACTCAAAACGTTGAAATGTTTGGCGTGAATTCACTTGCGGACATCATAGTCCGTTACATCCCGCTGATGAGCAGACAACGAACTGAAATAACTATAAGACATCGAATGACGATCTAACGATTCTCTGTTCGAAAAGTAAAACACGAAAATGAGTTTTTGATTGAATCCCTTTCTTGACTAAATCATAAAGTTAGTTACTTTCATTACCAGAAATTACATAATTCAATATTCAGCGGTATCCTGTAATTCCATTAAAGTGACAATTCGGTGACAGGGCATATTTCATCAAGCCCACTTCAATTAATGTGGCATTGACCTCAACTGATCATTTCCTATAAACACTTGAAAATAATATAGAAAATTTCATTTTAGAGGTCAGTTTTAGTATTGGAAACTCACAGATGAGGATATATCTAAAATGAATATTTCGAACGGGGATTATTTCGCGACTAATGATTTCGAGCGTTGTTCTGAAGCTGCCTTATCAGGTGATCTCGACGCACAAGTAGAGCTAGGGACGATGTACAGGGACGGTGATGGAGTTCCTCTGAATTACACAAAAGCCGTGGAGTTATACTCTCTTGCTGCCGAACAGGGAAATGCTGCGGCACAGAATGCCCTCGGGGTAATGTATCAACAGGGTTATGGCGTTACGCAGAATGTTGCCAAAGCAGTGGAGTTGTATGCACAATCTGCCGCTCAAGGTTTTGTTTCGGCACAATATAACCTTGGAGCGATGTACGATTATGGTAAGGGCGTTCCGAAGAATGAAAACAAAGCCTTGGATTGGTATTCAAAGGCCGGAGAACAGGGACATCTGGATGCGATAGTCGCGCTAGGTACATTGTATTTTGGACGTCACGATTATACCAAGGCAACCGAGTTGTGGACTAAAGCTGCCAATCAGGGTAACGCTCGAGCGCGCGATAATCTCAGTAAAATGCAGCAATATGAGAAAAACATGGATAAAGACAAGGATCGACTTACCTGTCCATTCTGTTTTACTGATAGTGAATATGGCGTTAGTGTGTGTAAAGGGTGTTTAGCGGAAGTTAAATACAAATCGCAGAATAAATATTTTCTACCCGTGATGGGTATATCTGCTGTGCTCACCGCTGCCGCCTACTTCGCGGGCATTGAGGGAGGGGTTTTGCTTTTTTTGATTTTCTTTTTCTGTGCAATCGGGGTCAGCGGTCTTTTAAAATTAACAACCAAGCAGAAGGCGACTTTTCACAGAATACGTTCAGCTTAAGTATTACTTTATGATAAAAACGTCCAAATTTTTGGGCGTTTTTTTAATTATGAAACCAATTGCCTTCATAACTCACAAGGGAGCAATTTTAGCAAAGTCAGTACCTGGCAAAAAGCAGACATGCTGATGTGAATCGTCCGCTATGAGCGATCTGCGGACATTATTGTGTATGCAAAACGGGCGGCAGGTTAGCTGATATGAAAATCGCCACGCTGTTAACGTGGCGACTGAAAGCTTGTGTTATCCGTTGTCTCTCTCGTCTAGGACTTTACGGTATCTTGCTCGCTCGACTTCATCCAGATTTGTATCTGACAACACAGTTCTGCCTTTCATGGCTAAATCCGTATCTATTTCTGTCCTGGTAGCATAAGCCTTAGATATATTTCCGTTTGGATATGCAGCCCCGTTAGTCAATGGCCCACCAAGACCTCGGGCGAAAGCTAATGAAAGAACAGCCACAGCCAATAATACTGCTATCAACGGATAAAAAAACGTAGGTGAGACTTGTTCCAAAAACAATCGCAGCCTTACGAATGGAATAATCGAACATAGAATAAGAGCGCTACTTGCGAGAGACCATGACTTCAGTCTATTCCCTTCACGTCTGAGTATAGATACAAGACAAATCACACCTGCGATTACTAAGATGGTAAACGTGATAATCAGCGTCAGGTCAACGTGGTTAGAAATCCAATACACGGAGTTTCCCACTGAGTAAATGATTGAAAGGAGGACTAATGGGACCAGTCGTTTAATATTCTTGCTGACGACAAAATACAACACTAATACCGGGATAGCGTTGATGACACTGCCTATTAATATAGGTGTGAAGGGTATAGACATATTGAACCTCGAGAAGTTTATGTGAAAATACAATATGAAGTGATTCAGGGTGCGAATGACTGTATTTGGCGCACTAGAGACATTCTCAACTGCTACCACTGAAGCACAACCACTGTCAGGCTGGACAGTTCGGTGTTTCTGTCAAGGCCTGTGGTATCTATCTCAGTAATAACTGAATCAGCTGAACTAAGATATACGTCGTCGCTGCCATTTGTATTGCCCGGAATCCCCATCTGAGATATCGCCATTCATGGCGCTCTCTGGAATAAGCTTCTTCAATGGCGGGGTCAGAGTGTTTTTGTTTCTTTGTCCTGAGTACATCTATTATCCAGAGGACGAGAATAAGGATAATGATGGGTTTCTGGAGTAAAGAATGATCCACAAAGAGTGACTCCGATCCGCTCGCTGATAAAGGCAGAATAGATGAATAACGTTCACGTAGCTACCACTAAAAATAGTGGCTTTCTCCATTTTTAATGTAAGCATGAATTAAGAAATTCTGGTCTTACATTTTACGGGTTATTGAGTGAATGCGGGAAATCCTGTTGTCAAGGCATCCCGCATTTCAGTAAAAGGCCAGTAAGTTAATTTAATGTGACTTTTATCGCAGGTGCTTTATCGTTCAACGCATCTACCTGGTTCTTGTAAATAGCAAGATCTTCACGAATTAATGTGGTATTGATAGCAACCTTGTCTGCATTATATCCATCTATCATTAAATATGCAGTACCTTCTGCACTGAAAATATTTTGTGGGATATTCGACAGAATACTGGAGAAACTTCTGGCTTCTTCATCATTGCTTGGGGATATATTGCATTTAATTGCACTTTTCTCAAGCATTAGCGTGACATTTTGTCGCGTTCTGTAAAATTCTTGTGGTCCATAATTGAGTGAGTCACCACAGCCAGAGACTTCGATTGGAAAGTGTTTTTTTTCGAAATCATATGCTTCAGGTTTGCGAATTCCAAGGTAGGCATCCGTAATTATTTCTTTTTTGACGCTCTCCTGTCGACTATTAAGGCGCGACAGCATTTTACTTACCTTGATATATTTAATATCTTTAAAGGAGGACAGTTGCTCATTCGCCTTGTTTAATTCTTCTTGCTTCATATCGTTACGTTTAAATGGATCCTTCTCGGCATTCCAGCGTTCGCTGAGCAGGTCTAACTTTTCTTCATCCGTAACTTTACGCCCTGAATTTGCTAAAAATAGTAACATCAAACTATCATTTGTGACGGGCTTGAATTCACTATCTGCAAGGGTTTTCGCAGCCATGATTTGCTTTTCTAACTCTGCAACTTTGGCCGCTTCGGCTGCTTTTTTCTCTTGATCTAGGCGTTGTTCTTCAGCTTTTTGCTTTTCTTGAGCTTCACGCCAGTTTTTTTGCTCTGGTGTTTCATCAATCTTAATTACCTTCAGTTTTGCCAAATTCAGTCCGCTGCGTACAGAGTCTGCATCAAGCTGTATTTTGTTGTCAGCATTTTTAAACAATTCATAACTAACCGGGCCGGTTAATGCTTTACCTGATGTGTGAGCATCCGAAGCTGTTATGGTTACGGTGCACTGAGCAGCCTTTTCGGTTGCTTTCTCATCATTCTGCTTAGGGTCAGTGAACTTGATAGTGATGTGTTGTTTGAATTGGTCAGTGCTTTCACCGCTGCCACTCTCCAGAGCGAGCGCAGAGAACAATCTGTTCTGCAAATCAGACTGAATTGATTGATCCCCGCAATCAATATCATTTTTATTGCAGCCGGCCAAGGCCAAAGCGATAGCGCAAAGCAAAACTGTTTTATATTTCATTTTTCCTTTCCTTGAAGGCTAAGTACTATCTTAGAGATAGCAATAAAATTTACTGTGCAGGCTAATATAAATTTAAAAAGGATGCGACTCAACTTGTTTTAATGCAAGCGGAATGATTTTCTTCGGAATATATTTTAATTTAACCGGCTAGCTCACTTGAAAATAAAGCCTTGATATGATAGCGCCGTTTAGGCTTGTTTTTCATCAAGTTTGCGACTGCAATCATCGTTATGACATCTATAACGCTGACAAGCTAAAATAATAGGCGAAATGAATTTTTAAAACCTTTCAAATGAAGAGTCCATTTAATACCTCACAAAAATGAGTATTGAGAGAGCGGCTGCGATTATAGCGATTCTGATATTCCCCATCACGCTGGTATGCCTTATTCCGGTCCATTCCCCCCTTAGCCAGATGAATGCGAAGCTGTGGCAGCATGCTGCCCAGTGCTTGCCTCTGGATTGTTTTTACACTCTCAACCTGAAACGTTGTGTGGCCTCGTCCGCCAACGCATGTAGTGGAATACCGATTTTGGCCACATAAGCAGAAGTGTGAAATGTCCACTCCTAGCACAGAGCTGCCTGTAAGATTAGATTTGGCTCTGTGCCGCAGTTATGTCAGTTGAAGTCTGAGCTAATAAGTTTTAGCAATTCATCTTCCACAATTTTCATATCCTCCGCGTCCAGTCCTAACAGCGGGCGCGCCGGATACTGCATTTCTTTTGCACGGACGGACGGGCGATCCCGCAGCCCGTACTGATGCACCTTCGCCATGCGCTGCACCTGACCGGTGAATTCCACCACCGCGTCGTCAGCGGTGCCTTTAGCTTTCATGTATTTTGCGGTGCGCAATCTGGCGAACATCTCCCGCTTGATGCGGCCTTTCTTTGCCCGCAAAGGCTGCGGGCGGCGCGGTGTGAAGGGCTGCCCCTCCGGCGTGACCTGCTGCTTAATGCGCTGCTGCTGATGTTTGCGCAGACGCTTCGCAATCGTCGCCGCCATTGCCTTCCGGCTTTGCGGTGAGAGCGCGGCAATCAATCCCGCCAATCGGGTATCAAACGCTGACAGTTCACTCATGCCACTGACTCACTAACTCGTCGTGCAGATACAACTCACGCGGCCTTTCCACCGGCTCCGGCAGCGGCGGTTCCGGGAAGTGTTCAACGTGCAGACCGGCATCAATCTGTTTGACGATCACGCGCTCGGTGAGCTGTAAATAAACGGCAATGTCGCAACTGCCATCATTGAGCATATCGGCCTTAAATTTAAAGCCGGTCTGCTGCTTTTCCGGTGTCGCCATAATGTCCGGCTGATGCTCACGCAGCCAGGCCAGAACCGGCACCATGATCAGATCGCTGTCCTGTGCAAAGTCGGTGACCAGCAACTCCACCTGATACTGATATTCAAACGACAGCGAACTGGCTAACGTGGAAACGATACGCCCGTTATCCACAAACATCCGCAATGTGTCGGGGCTGGTTTGCAGCACCGGCACCGCGTCAGTTAACGCTTTTCGTAGTTGTGCGGGTTTTAACACGGTGTTCCTCCTGGCATTGTTTGACCGCTTCCACCTGGAGGCCGCAGGCGGTCAGCGCAGCCTCCAGGTTTCTGACATCACTGCTTAAATCGCCGTTAGTGGCCGGTGAGCTTGCCGGTATCGGGCAGCTCGTGACCGCCGGACAGCCAACGTAAATAATCTGCGGCGCTGGCAAAGGCGGGACGTGCGTGCATCCGGCTAATGCCGTCAGGCAGACGAGCGCCGTACCAGTCACGCATTTCCTGATTTTCATTAAGTAACCTTTGAATGTGGTATTCACGATCCCGCGCCAACTGCCCCGCATGTGAGAGTTGGGTGCGCAGGCTTTGTTCCTGGCGTTCCCGCACTGCGGCATCATCGTTCAGGCGGTTGATGGCGTTGTCGCGGCTTTCAATACCGGCGGACAATGTGCCAATAATGCGCTGCGCCTGGTCGGCTTCATCATGCAGGCCACCGATACGCCAGGTTTGCAGCCCCGCCAGTGCGCAGGCGGCCAGCAGTAACAAAATTAAAATGCGCATCAGACTCCCCGCAGGCAGTAGGCCAGCTCATTCGCGCGGCGGCGTTCCAGGCCGGTGACGCGGACACCGTTCACAAACACCCAGCGCGGCAACTGCTCGCAGGCATCCCGCCATTGGCCTTTGTTGATGAAAAACGCCAGTGTGGACTTGCAGGCCGCCGTCACGCCCACGTTAAACGCAAAGGACGCCACGGCGTCATACACCGGCTGCGGCATGGCAACCGGCATACAGCGTGCAATGCCTTTCTCCACCCGCATCACGTCTTCCACCAGGTTAACGGCGGCCTGACGTTCGCTGATTTGGGTCTGCGGCTTCACGCCTGCGGTGTGCCCGATGCCGTTTGTCCAGACGCCCGCGCTGCACTGGTAGGCCGACAGACGACAGCCTTCAAAATCAGCAATCAGTGCCAGACCGGCGGCGGACGTTTTCAGCGTTGGCGTTTGCGGCAGCAGCGCGGCAATCGCCAGGACGGCGGGGACGGCGCAGCGCCTAACGATTGATGGCTGCATTGATTTCTCCACTGACGCCCATTTCTTTCAGCAGGCGGTAGGTTTTGCGGCGGTAGTACCAGTTCACCAGGAAGGTGGCGACGCCGACGCCCGCCCCCACCAGAAAGGCGATATCCTGCGGTGACATCGCGCCGAGCCAGGCAAGAAAGGCCGCGACGCAGTAACAGATAAACGAGGTGATGCGCTCCATGGTCATCAGTCCCAAAGTGAAACGGTTTCACTGACTGCGGCCTGGGTAATATCCGGCAGCTCCACCGCGTAGCCATGGGGCAAAATTGCCCCCTGTGCGGCCAACCCAACGTTAGCCGCGTAAACCTGCTCAACGACCGACCCCGTGCGCCCGTAGTACCGCCAGCAGAGCGAATCCACGGTGTCGCCCTGTTCGGCATGGATTTTCATCAGAGCAGCCCGATAATGCAGTGAGACACACCGGCGACGTCGCTGATCGCATTGCGGCCATCACGCCACAAGTCATCAACCGTGCTTTCAACAATCACCGCCTTTTTGCTGCCTGCGTCGGTGGTGTCGCTGTTCGGGTAACGTTCTGCCAGAAAGGCCGCCGCGATAGACGCCACGGCGCGCTGATAGGCGCAGACCTTCACGCTTTCATCGTCAATCTGATCAGCAGGAACATCAGCCAGACTTTTGTACCCCTGGGCAATCTGCGCATCACGAAAGCTGAACAGCTCGGCATTCACTTCGGTCATGGCAAACTTTGCGGCATTTCGCAGCCGCTTAGCGGTGACAGTGCCCTCCAGGCGCAGCGTGTCGCGCAGCTCAACCGGATCGACATCCGGCCAGAAATGGGTGTTCTTAATCGCGGGTTCCGTCGCGGCGTCCGGCTTTGGTGCAGGTATAACAAGAGACGACATAGTGACCTCTGAATAGGGGGCGGTGGACGCCAGCGTTGAGCAAGGTCAAAGACCCGTCGCGGCTGGCGTGCCGCCCTGCGCGGGGCGCATTCCTTTTAGCTTCCGGATGCCTTTTTAATGGCGGATTCCAGACGCTCAATATCTTTTTTTACGCCTGCTTTGCCGTCGAGAATTAAGGCACTTTTCAGACGCTCCAGGGCTAACGTATCCTTGCCGCCGTCGCGGTAGAGATAGCCGATAAGCTTGTGCAACTGCGCACGGACTTTATCGGGCATATCCTCACTGTCAGTCAGTTCCAGCACTTCCAGCATCAGGTCAATACTGACCGGCTCACCGGCGGCACGGGTGCGGGCTGCCTGGTCGATCACTTCCTCAGTGAAAGCGCAGCCCGCCGTACGGGTGCCGAACGGCATCGCGAGCCGGTGCTTAAATGCGTAACGGGCAATGTTCAGCGCACCGGCGATATCACCGGCATCAATCCGCCAGATCATCACGGTCATCAGGATGGCATCCTGTGCGCCGTTCCCTTCGGCAAGTACGCCCGACACCCACGGGGCATACTCCGGCAGCAGCGTGCGTTTCAGCTCCGCTTTTGCCTGGAAGGACTGGTGTTTGCTCAGTGCCTGTTTATCCGCATTCAGTTTTTGCAGCAGCAACTCGTAGCCGGTGGCCTGGCTCATCTGACCGGCAGCCTGCTGCGCCGCGTTGATGGCTGACTGTCGCAACATGTGACGACGGCAAGGACTAATCATGGCGTCCCCCTTTATTCCGCTGATTCAGGTGCGGTGGTTTTGAAGGTGCCGAGCTGGATGTTTTCGACCAGGCAGCCGCCGCGATAGTCTTCCACCACGAAATCCTCATTAATGGACTCGTAGTTTTCGATGCGGTCACGCTTCGGCACTTCTTCGATGTGACGACGGTGTGTGCCGTCCTGCCAGTAAATGGACAGGTTATCCAGGCGGGTGATCAGGAACGCATTGGCAGGGAAGCCGGGCACGCGCACCGCCGGTAAGTTACCGATGCGCTTCTGGCTGATGATCATATCCGCAGCCAGGCTTTCGGAGTTCTCCTGCGCCTTATTCACCAGCGGGAAATACTTGTCTGCCAGCAGCTGACGGCCGCAGATCACCACCAGGCCGGTATCATCCTGATAAATCGGGTCAACCATGTTGTTGGTGGCATCCATCACCAGCGCGTCCAGGTTCTCAAAGTCACCACCGGCACCGACGCGGACGGTGGCAGAAATCACGGCGTCATCGTCACCGAGGATTTTGCTCATCACGCGCTCCGGCGCATTCTCACGGTACTTTTGCAGCCAGCCCACGTTCACGTCCTGCAACAACGGATATTTAACGCGGTCTGACGTTGCCGCACGCTTCACGCCGTTAAAGCCGATGGTGATGCGATCCAGTGCCTGACGTTTCACGATGGCGTCACGTAAACGCGCCTGGAAATCCTGATAGCGCGCCCAGAGATCGAGCGTGGCGTAGCGGAAATGGAAATCGTAGTTCGTCTGGCGGCACTCATAACCCTCAGCGGTCAGGGTGTTGAAGTCAGCCGTCTGGCGTTCACCGGTGCCGCTGGTGTCTGCGGTGCTGGCAATCGAACCAGACACGCCCACGCCAACCTTTTCCCCCTTCATTTCATCCACGGGCACGATGTTAATCATCTGCAGGAACGCGGAGGATTCCTGCACGCGGGTCATCAACGTCTGCGTCACCGACGGCTCCACGCTGAATTTTTTATTCAGGTCGCCGGTGTCCACAGAGTTCAGCTCAGCAATACGGGACAGGAAGGCGTTAAATTGAAAACGGGTAGTTTGTTTCATGCGTTTTTTTCCAAATTGGTTAACGGATTAATAGCGAGTGTTGTACTCAGCAGTCGGTGAAATTGGCTGCATCACCCTTGCCGCCGCCACTTGAAACGGGACGCTGCGTGTAGTTCTGCGGCGCGGATTTCTCCAGCTTGCCTTTCAGCGTGCTGAACTGTTCGCGATCGTCTTTCGCCGATTTCTCCAGCGCGTTCAGACGTTCCGTCACGGTGCCCTCCAGCGCGGACAGCTTTTCATCAGTGGCTTTCAGGCCGGTTTCGACGTGTTCCACCACCACTTCCACCGCGTCATGCACGTCTTTAAAACGGGCATCGTCTGAGGCGGATTTGCTGGAAAGCAGTTGTTTCACGCGGGAGAACAGCGACGGCGCAGCCGGTGTTTCTTCCACAAACTCGAACGCCGTTTCTTCGGCGGCGGTAAAGAGGTTGTCTGCACTTTGCTTACGGCCTGCCAGCGGGTTCTGCTGTGCCTTCGCGCTGAATTGCAGGTACTCGGTGCCGAGGCTTGCGGGGCTGTCGGTCACGGCCAGGCCGATCAGATAGGCTTTGCCGGTGTCGGAAAACGAGGGGTTAACTTCGATAGAGGTGTAAACCTTCTGGCGGGCTTTCACCATCGAGACTAAATCCGGCGTCGGGTCAATATCGGCATACAGTGCCAGCTTGCCTTTCAGGGCACCGTCAGCCACTTCTTCGGCGTAAACGCCGGTGACATCGCCGTACATACGAAACGCACTGTCAGGGAAATAGCCCTTGATGTGCTCCATGTTGATGCGTGCGCCGTAGACCTTCGGGTCATAAGTCGCCGCCATCTGTTCAATCCAGTCGCGTGTAATTTCGCGGCCGTCGGTGGTCGCCCCTTCGGTACAGATGCGAAAACGCTTCGCTTTTGTTGCCATGTTTATGACTCCAGTCGGTGTGTGCTTCTGAGAAATCCAAGTTTCCCGACACACGCCCGACACCGCCAGCCGATGCGGGTTGTTGCCCGATGGCACAACGTGGACAGCAGGAAAATCAGCAGGCCGCTCGTTAACGTGGCAGTCATGAAAATGACAAACTCAACCCTCATCAGCGACCCACGGCGACAGGCGGCACTGCTTTACTGGCAGGGGTTTTCTGTCCGTCAGATTGCGGAACTGCTGAACCAAAAAATACCGACGGTGCAGAGCTGGAAAACCCGCGATGCGTGGGAGAACGCCGCGCCGATTTCACGCGTTGAATCCAGCCTGGAAGCGCGGCTGATCCAGCTCACGGTCAAAGACGTCAAAGGGAATGCGGATTACAAGGAAATGGAGGCGTTAGGCCGGTTAATGGAACGCCTGGCAAGGGTGAACCGCTACGGCCAGAGCGGGAATGAGGTGGATTTAAACCCGAACGTTGCCAACCGGAACAAGGGAGAACGTAAGAAGCCGACTAAGAACTTTTTCAGCGACGAGGCGCTGGAAAAACTGGAGGATATTTTTCTTTCTCAGTGCTTCCGGTATCAGCGTATCTGGTACGACGCGGGGCTTAAACATCGGATCCGTGACATCCTCAAATCCCGCCAGATTGGTGCAACGTTCTTTTTTGCACGGGAGGCGTTATTGCGCGCCCTGACAACCGGCCATAACCAGATTTTCCTGTCAGCCAGTAAGACCCAGGCTTACGTGTTTCGTGAGTACATCATACAGTTTGCCCGCCAGGTTGATGTCGAGCTGACCGGCGACCCGATTGTGCTCGGCAACAATGGCGCAAAACTGATTTTCTTAGGCACCAATTCCAACACCGCACAAAGCCACAACGGCGACCTGTACGTGGACGAAATCTTCTGGATCCCCAACTTCCAGAAACTGCGCAAGGTCGCCAGCGGTATGGCGTCGCAGGAACATCTGCGCACCACCTATTTCTCCACGCCGTCAGCACTGACGCACGGTGCTTATCCGTTCTGGTCAGGTGAGCTGTTTAACAAGGGGCGGGAAAATCCGAACGACAGGATTGAACTGGATATCGGCCATCACGCCCTGGCGAAAGGCCGCCTTTGCGAGGACGGCCAGTGGCGGCAAATCGTCACCATTGAGGATGCGCTAGCCGGGGGCTGCAACCTGTTCAACATCGACACGCTGAAACAGGAGAACAGCAGCGAGGATTTCCGCAACCTGTTCATGTGTGAATTTGTTGACGATCAGGCGTCGGTGTTCCCGTTCGCCGAGCTGCAACGGTGCATGGTGGAGAGTGCTGAGGAATGGGAGGATTTCAGCCCGTTCGCCGTGCGTCCGTTTGGCTATCGCGCCGTCTGGATTGGTTACGACCCGTCGCACACCGGCGACAGCGCAGGCTGTGCCGTGGTGGCTCCGCCGCTGGTGGACGGCGGTAAGTTCCGCGTGCTGGAACGCCACCAGTGGAAGGGGATGGACTTTGCCGCCCAGGCAAAAAGCATTGAGGAGTTAACGAAACGCTACTGCGTGGAATACATCGGCGTGGACGCCACCGGCATCGGCCAGGGGGTTTTCCAGCTTGTCCGGCAGTTCTTCCCCGCTGCGATGGAAATCAGGTATAGCCCCGAAACCAAAACGAAAATGGTACTGAAAGCCAAAGACACCATCACGTCCGGACGCCTTGAATACGACACCAACCACAAAGACATCACGTCGTCATTCATGGCGATCCGCAAAACCATGACCGCCAGCGGCAGCCGTTCAACCTATGAGGCAAGCCGCAGCGAGGAAGCCAGCCATGCCGATGTCGCCTGGGCAATCATGCACGCACTGCTTAACGAACCTCTGACCGCCGCCAGCGGCGGCCAAAGCCCTAACATTCTGGAGTTTTACTAATGAAAACCACTCACACCGACACACACAAAAACGCCTGGACTGGCAAGGATATTTCCAGCGAAACGCGTCGCCTGATACATCAGCCATCAGCGTATGAATTCCGCGACCTGTACCAGACAGCTATTCACACAAGCAACAAACAGACAAAAGGTGATCACCGTGGCTAAGCGTAGATTTCGAAAGGCAGCACAAGCCGCAGTCACCGCAACCGCACAGCATAACGGCGGCGCGGAGGCGTTCAGCTTTGGCGATCCGACGCCGGTATTAGACCGCCGCGAAATCCTGGATTACATCGAATGCACCGGGAACGGCCAGTGGTATGAGCCGCCGATCAGCTTTGACGGCCTGGCTCGCACGCTGCGGGCAGCGGTGCATCACAGCTCATCGCTGTATGTGAAACGTAATATTCTGGCTTCGACCTTTGTCCCGCACCTACTGTTATCCCAGCAAGAATTCAGTCGGTTCGCCCTGGACTACCTGGTGTTTGGGAATGCGTTTTTGGAGGTGATCCGCAACCAGCTCGGCGACGCCGTGGTGATGAAAACTGTGCCTGCAAAATATGCACGCCGAGGAGTTGAGCCAGACACCTATTGGTTTGTGCAGCAATGGAAAGAAGCGCATCAGTTCGAAACCGGTAGCGTGTTTCATCTTATTGAACCGGACATTAATCAGGAGCTATACGGCCTGCCGGAATATCTCAGCGCCCTGAACTCTGCCTGGCTCAATGAGGCCGCGACCCTGTTCCGCCGCAAGTATTACCAGAACGGCGCACACGCCGGATATATCCTGTATATGACCGACGCGGCGCAAAGCAGCTCAGACATCGATCAGATGCGCAAAGCGATGCGGGACACGAAAGGGCTGGGGAATTTCCGCAATCTGTTCATGTACGCACCGAACGGTAAACCAGACGGGATCAAGATTCTGCCGCTGAGTGAAGTTGCGACCAAAGACGATTTCTTCAATATTAAGAAAGCCAGCCAGAACGATTTGCTGTGCGCGCACCGCGTTCCGCCGCAGATGATGGGGATCATTCCGGAGAACAGCGGCGGTTTTGGTGATTCGGTTAAAGCGTCACAGGTGTTTGTCCGTAATGAGCTGACGCCGTTGCAGGAACGGTTTAAGGAGTTGAATGCGTGGTTTGGGGAGGAGGTGATCAGGTTTAGTTGTTATGAGCTGACGCGGGATTAAGCCCGTAAAATCGACATGGGACATATAGGAGATGTGAAATCACTAGGGGTGAGGATGCAATAACTTTGTTGTCCTGAGTCCAGTATTTAAAGAGTTGAGGAAAAAAATTCCCCGATATGAGATAGACAGACGTAAGAGATTATCGGCAGAGCAGGTTTATGATGTTTGGTTGGTTGTGAATTTCTGTACATGTAGTAACTTATTAAAAAAAACAAGGATTTTAAATATGACTCAGAAAATTACAGCAATCAAAGAACCTATCATTGAATACAAAGACAAAACTCTTCACTATCGCATCGCGAAAATTATTGGTGAAAACGTAAATCAGACTCTGCAAGAAATGGTGGCGACAGCACTTAGCCGCCTATCAGTCGTGAAGGACCGATACCAAATTGTAAGCGTAGATAGTCATGACGGCGAAGATGGTGATGTTCAACAGGCACGCCACTTCATGAACAATAAAATTGAGAGATGGAGTATACTGTTTGATGAGTTAGTTCGTTATAGCGATGGCACCAACAAAAGTATTATAACAATTGATGAAAGCGCATCTTTCCTATCTATCGATCAGATAGCCCCACCAGCATCAGTCGATGGTAAAAGACGTGAATTTTTAGATTCCATAATGCATATGGCATTTTTAAATAACCACGTTGTATTGATTCAATCCCCTATACTCAGAACAAGGGAACTTGAGAAATATATTACATGGTTGCTAAAAACATCTGGTGTAATAAATAAAGGTTCTGTAATGCTCAATGCTGAGTTACCTAAGCAGCAAAGAGAAAAGATTATGAATAATAATACTAAAAAAATAAGAATTGGTACTCCGTTAGTGGAAACTTTAGATGGTGTATCCATTCAAGACGCCAGAACCCAAATGACTTCTGAGACGATTAAAGCAAATCATGTTAAAGTGACCCCTAAAGGAATGGGTCTTGATATAATAAAAGTGTTGTTTTCAGATAGAGAACGCGAGAATTACGGCCTTACAGATGAAATATTCTCCGGAGATGCTATTGACAAAGGGAATATAAATGTTTCTGTAGAAATTAGCTATAACTATAAAGCTAAAAAAACTTCTCAGGAGTTAATCAACAATATCAGCCAAGCCCTTAGGCATAGTCATCCGGAAGATGTCGAATTAACACTCGATAAAGTCGGAAAAATCAAAGGAGACAACTTAGTAATCAGCAAAAAAATTAAGCTTAAGTTTATCAATGGAATAGCCGATCCTGAGGAGCTATACATGAAGATTCGTGAATGGTTGATTGAACAAATTCGGTTGGGCGAATTAGATGCTGAAGCTGAGTAAAGTTATTAGGGGAGTTCTTTTTCTCTTAGTATTCTGCTGCTCTTTTTATTATTTTTCAGAGCCAGAACGAATAGAGAATCTGAATGGTTGGTTACAACTTCTGATTAGCGGTGGGGTTTTGACCCCTCTAATAACCTACGCGTGGAATTTAAAAAGTAAGTTCGAGAAGCTAATTGATAATGATGGGCTGAATTCAGTTGAGACCGGCAGGTTAAGTAAAAGCATATCTTTGTTTATTCAAAATATATGGCTGTGGATGATTTTTTACATACTTAGTGGCGCTGTTATATTTTTATTCAATGTAATAAAGGACGATATTGAATACTCTCGTTACTTGGGAGCTTTATCTGTATCATTATTATTCGTTGCTTTTCTATCATCTATTTCACTTCGTGATTTTGATGTCGCGTTATCTGAATTAAAAGCAGCCATTATAATTAGACGAAAAAAGAATGCAGAAAGGGATGCTATGCTTAAATTACTTAATGCAGACGATGAATTTAGCCAAAAAGAAAAAGATTATTTCAATCATTACAATGATGATGAATGATTTTTCATAAGAATGTTTTTATATTCAAGCTAAATCATTTCGCAATACTCAGCCTCGCTATAATCTGCGGGGTTTTTTTATTAAAATTTGGAAGTTTTGGCCTACTCCTCACTCCATCATAATGCTTTCTGTCCTCGTTGCGATTGAATATACGCTGCAATCATTATGTCTCATACATCATCCTCCATCAGCTGAGCGCTATGTGAGGCGCATCTGTATAAAGTCAACCGAACAGAAAAACACGTTGCTGTTTGCCACTGGCAGATCCATTTTAGTACTACAGACCTCAGCGCGCGCAATGTTACCCGCCTGCCCGCTTCTGACTTAACTCACCGTTTTTAATGCATGTCTCAGAACGCCGCAAAGCCCTGCCCAAAGGGTGATCAGGTCTTTTTTGATCTTTTAGGGATCATGCAAAACCATGCATATAGTGCATGCGGCGTTCACTTAGAACCTTTTACTTGGAATTCAGTGGATCTTTCCTGGGGCGTTTACGTCAAAAATGACTTTAAGCAGCTCCTCGTTCGCTGACGATGCCATTTCCGAAATCCACGCAGCAACCATCTCCCGTTCTTCTGCATCGCAGTCAACGCGAGTGGAAAGTTTCGCAATCAAAGATATGCGTTCCAATAGTACTGCCGTGTGTAAAAAATCCATTCTGCCCCCAAAAAATACTGTTTGTTTATACAGTACTATAAAATCATATGAATATAATTTCCATAAAAATCTATATGTTATTGAAATTTATATATCTAAAACGATAGATATCATCCATCGCCCTAACGTTATGCTCGATACACATCATTCAAATTCAGCCCAATCGTGCAGCGGTTCAAAACTCATAACCAGACCACCAAAGCTAACTTTCGCCCCGCGGCTTAATGCTTCCAGCTCCCAGCGATGCGCAGTGATGCCGTTTTTCATCAATTCCCGTCCAATCTGAGGCAATCGCGCCCGTTCCTCATCAGTCAGTCTTGCCGATGGAGCAACGTCCCGGGCTTTCGTTGGGTCAAAACTTCGCTGTAACTTACTCACCTTCGGTGTTTCTTCCCTTATACGCGCCACAATCGCCCTCACGGCGGCTGTATCTGTCCAGTCAATAACTCGCCGGTTGTCAGAAGTGTACGCCGTAGCGGTGCTATCACCCTGGCTACCACGCCAATTTGTAGCCTGTTTCTTTCCACCTAACCCACAGTTATTGACAGGACTCCGAGGCGCGCCGGAGGCGCTTTTTAAGGTCAAAACCTCAACGTCAACGGCAGAAGAAACGATCCGCCATTGTGTTGTACGGGTTTCATAAACACGGGAGTCGCCGAGGTGAGGCGCGAAAATACCCACAACCTTTTTCACTTCCTCATCGTATGCGTTCAGCTCATCAGCAACGCGGCGGGCGACACGCACCGTCTGGTCGTCACGTGGGACATTTGCCCCGCCCTGGGCTGACATGTAAGCCATAAAATCACCGGCATCAGCAGCAGCTCGAACGGCTTCCACTTCTTCGTCAAAGGTTTCAGTCAGACTAATGGAACGGATGCGGCGGCACTCACGGTATGAACCCATGGTTGGCAGCCCGATAGGATGGAACTGGGGGATCCGCCAGGTAGCAGCCCAGGCTGTGACAGCGGCAGCGGAATCTGTCAGCAGCTCGCCGGTTTCGTGGTCGCGCTCGCCTTCCAGTGCATAACCGTCGATGTTCTTTGCAATGTATTTGGCAATATAGCCAGCCGCACCGCCACGGTTCATGTGCTTACAGTCAAAGCGGTTCTTTGCCGCCCCGCGCTCGTCACCGTCTTCTTTCATGGCGTATTTGCGCATGATATCGATCACCCGCTGACGCATGGCGGGCTTAGTGAATAACATCATGTGCCAGTGCGGCGTCGCATCGTGGTGAGGCTCGACAACGCGCATCCCGTAAACAGACAGACCGCTATCCTTGAACGCGGTGCGCATTTTGCTCCAGATCCCGCACAGATAACGCTGCGCATCTTTCGGGGTAAAGGCTTCTTTGTCCCAGGCGTGATTTCGCTGAACGCGCCTTTTATCGCCCTTACCCACCATGCGGGTCGGGTGATATTTAGAAGGGGTGGTGATGGTCAGGAACATCCCGACGTCGCCATTTGCAGCGGCATATTTTTCGGTGCCGGCGATCGTGCTCATTAACTCCATGCGGCGGATTTCAGGGTTTGAAATACTTGCCATCACTTTGTCGATCAGACTGAAACGCTCGCCGGTTTCGACGTTCTCCAGGTCGCAGCTTTTCAGATAGTCGAGATTCGACAGGCGTCGCGCACGTACTTCACGGATGGCCTGCTTACTGGCATAGGGGGAAGCATCGCGGTTAACCTTGCCGATTGCGATCAGCAACGATTCACGCCAGCGGGTGCGCTGACCTTTAAACTGGCGTAACCACCAGTCCGGATTAACCAGGCGCGACATGGCTGCGATAGCGGAAACTGCATCCAGCTTGCCTTTGCAAAATCTTGTCCAGTACATCGGCGTGACATTGAAAGCCTGTGCCATCCCGGTGATTTCGCTATACAACTCGCACTGGGTATCACTCTCAAATAAAATCGAATTATCCCCGTTGTACTGAGCAAGCAACTGATCGCAACGTTCTTCATAAATCCCTTTCAGATGTCCGGCGATGTCCTGAGCGAAACGGCGCAACGGTTTATCGCTCATGCTCGGCAGGCTGTGATA
This sequence comes from Rahnella victoriana, assembly GCF_004330295.1. Taxonomy (GTDB): domain Bacteria; phylum Pseudomonadota; class Gammaproteobacteria; order Enterobacterales; family Enterobacteriaceae; genus Rahnella; species Rahnella victoriana. Next base: position 157,966 of record NZ_SJOJ01000012.1, on the reverse strand, counting down.
GAAGTCGGCCTCTGACATGAATTTCATGGAAGCATGAAAATTCATTTCGTGTGCAGAATTGACTGCATCTACACGCGGCAGAATGCTGCGCCCCAAGGTATAAACCAGATATTTATTGGCGGCGTGAATGCCCTGCTCTTTCAGCAGATATGTATAGCGGCCTGTAAAGATTTCACGGAGATCGGTTGAGAGGGTTTTTACTTTGGTTAAAACAGCTTGCCCCTGATCGTATTCATCACGGGTAAGCGGTCTTTCAAGACCAGAAACGGCCTGACGTGGTTTGTTCCAGGGAAACGCCCAAGCTGCGGGCGTTTTAATCTGAGGAGTGAAGCGGCTGGTCTGCATTACATGCCGTCTTTGAGATCAATGACCAGATAGCCCGCATTGATAGCGGCCAATACGAGCAACACCACCGCGAATATGATCACTGGTTGCCTCGGTAGTGTTTGGCATTGAGTTCAGCCAGCTCTTTGCAGTACAAGCAAAGCTCGACGCCTGGCAGAGCTGCGCGGCGTTCCTCCGGTATCGGACGATCGCACTCGATGCAGAACATTGCGGAAACACCTGCAACAGTTGCGCGGGCGGCCTGGATTTGGGCGGAAAGAATGAGGTCAGCGCGTTCCTGGGCGGTGTCGATCACATCAGCCATTAGTGCAGGTCTCCCGATTCGTTTTGAATACGGGTAGCTTCCTGACGTAAAGCCTCAGCAGCTTCGGTTCCGGTCATTTCTTTCTGGATGATGAAACAGGCGATAGCCTCCAGACGTGAGGCAAACACCTGGGCACGATTGCCGCGCTCATCGTTACGTGCAGCATTGAGCATTAAGGTCAGCTCGCCGGTGTAGTCCCCTTCTGCCGACCCCATATCAAAACCGACAACAGGCAAGCCAGCAAAGCCGAGTCGGGATTTATTAATCATTGTTTTCATATGTAAAACTCCTGTTTTTGGGCAAAAGAATGCCCGGCGGGTTTACGCCAATTAATTTCAGTTCGGGTTAGTGTCTGATATTTATCTTGCAGTCATCTTCACTAATAAATTTCGGAAGTGACTCCGTTAAACCAAGTAAGGAATTCAGCGCCGCAACCACTTGATGTCGCTCAGTCGGCGTTAATTCTGCAAACTTCATTTCTACGTGGCGATTTTTCAGGCCAGCATGAAAGCAGATCGTTTTACGCATATGCAGCGGCTGACTATCAAATGTTTCCTGCGCTACATTCTTTTTGTGTTCCAACATCTCTTTAATTTTTGTCAGATGCTTTTTACCGATCTGGATATGTTCTTCGTTCCCTAAAAACATAATCACCTCAACTAAACAGGCGCTTTAAAAGCGGCTTTGAATTTCTCACGGCCTGCAGGGCAGTGGCTTTTGACAGTGAAGGACTCCAACGCTTTCCCCCTGGCAGTTCAATGCAACCATGGCCGAAATGCCGTGAAGGGCTTTGCTGTTTCAGAAGTGGTGCAATTGAGATCGGCATAATCACACCATCCCATTGGTAGCAACGCTGGCGACGGCACCAACGGCAGAGGCCAGCACCGGTGAACCTTCGACCCGCCCCTGAATCGCCAAACCGATCAGCGACAAGTGACGGATCCCTGCGTTCACACTTTCCATAATTGCGTTTTTAACCTGGCGAGTTTGCCTTTCCGGTGATGCCGCACTTGCAGCAACCGATCCCAACGCCGCCGTGGCGTGAAGCGTGTAGGTAGCAATATTCCCCTCGGCCAACTCATTTACTGGAACCGCAGGCATACATTTCATCTGTGCCAGCAACCCATCGATCAGGGTTGCGTCTTCGGTGGTATCGGTGATCACTGCAATTTCAATGGCAGTAAGCTGATGAACCTGATCAGGATTCAGCTTGTTACGCAGGGTCTGTTCTTTCATTCCAATAGTGCGAGCAAGTTTTGACAGGTTGTGACGAACGGCAAAAGCACGACACGCGTTATCGAAGTGCGGCTGGTTGGAAACCTGAAAATCAAACATGTTTACCTCTCAAAATTCACTTAATGTGAATTAATCGCCAATTACGATTTGAAACCGTGAATGACCAAGATTCTTTTTGGCTTCCATTTCTTTGTAACGAGCGTAAAGAATTCTGATTGGACCACCGGCACGCTTGTTGCCTTTCTTGATAGTGCGCGGTTCGATTGGAATGCGAGGGTTTTCGCCGGTCGTCTGGCGATAAACGGTGCGGACGGATACACCTTCAAGGGCTGCGAATTCTTCTGGGTGCACAGTTGTGCGGGGGATCTTGATTGTAATGAGAGCTGTCATAATGCATCATTCCCTATTAACTAATGATTGCCATTGACTGTCACGGTTTGCCACCTTTCGCCGTCAATAGCATGCGATTTAAACTAATCATAATGCTAGACATAGCATATGTAAATACTCAGGTGAGCATTTCATGATTTTAGATGCCGAAGTTAACAACGAAGCATTACTCGATAGGATTTGTGAAGTTTACGGTTTTCATCAAAAAATCCAGTTAGCGCGGCACTTCGATATAGCTGCAAGTTCGCTGCAAAATAGGTACACACGCGGCACCATCTCATATGACTTTGCCGTAAAGTGCTCACTGGATACTGGGGCTAATCTTCTTTGGCTCATCTCCGGTGAAGGCCCAAAATTCAGCTCAGATAAGCCGAGACTTGATGTTTGTGAATTGAAATTATTCACATTAAGCGAAGGGAAGCTCTGTAATGAGACTGTTTTGAATATTGACTCTGCACTTTTTGGTAAGCCTCTTACGCGCCCGCAGTGCGTCAAGTCTGATGGAAAGACCCATGTGGTCGAGCAAGCAGCAACGCTTTCTGATGGAATTTGGTTAGTAGATATTGAGGGTTCAATCAGCATCCGTGACTTAACGCTATTACCGGCAAGGAGGTTGCACGTTGCTGGTGGCAAAGTCCCTTTTGAATGCGGAATTGATGAGATAAAAACGCTTGGTCGTGTGATAGGAATTTATACAGAGGTTAATTGATGGCGGTCAGAAAACAGGCCGATGGATGGTGGCTGTGCGAGCTTTATCCGAACGGTGCAAAGGGTAAACGTATACGCAAGAAATTCGCCACCAAAGGCGAAGCATTGGCCTTCGAGCAGCACACCATTACCAAACCCTGGCAGGATGAAAAGGACGATAACCGCACTCTGATAGAAGTGCTGAAAATCTGGTACTACGCCCATGGCCTTACGCTTAAAGATGCAGACAGACGTCTCGCCGTAATGACACACGCTTCTGTTTGCATGGGCGAACCACTTGCCAGGGAATTCGATGCAAAGATGTTTTCCCGGTATCGGGAGAAGAGACTTTTAGGGGATTTTTCACGCGGCAACAGAGTGAAGAAGATCACCCCACAAACCATCAATCTTGAACAGGCATATTTTAGAGCTGTTTTTAATGAGCTTATTCGCCTTGAAGAATGGAAAGGTGAAAACCCGATCAAGAATGTACGGCCGTTCCGCACAGATGAAAGCGAAATGGCTTTTCTGACAAAAGAACAGATAGAGCAACTTTTGGCGGAATGCAGGAGTGAAGGTAACGGTGACTTAGAATGTATCGTAAAACTATGCCTCTCAACGGGGGCACGCTGGTCAGAGGCTCAGGAATTAAGCAGAAGCCAGGTGACGGAATATAAGGTCACATATACCAAAACCAAAGGCCGTAAGAATCGAACGATTCCGATCAGTAAAGACCTTTACGACTCGTTACCAGCAGTAAAGAGCGGGAGGCTTTTCGAAGACTGCTACCGTGAGTTTCGCTCTGCCCTGCAACGCACCGATATACAGTTACCTGCAGGCCAGTCATCGCATGTGCTCCGCCACACGTTCGCTTCACACTTCATGATGAAAGGGGGGAACATTCTCGTTTTGCAGCGTGTTCTCGGCCACACCGATATCAAAATGACAATGCGTTATGCCCATTTTGCACCCGAGCACCTTGAAGAAGCCGTGAGGCTAAACCCTCTGGCTTAAATGGCGATAAAATGGCGGTGCAGATGGTGCATGGTGGCATTTAAAGGTTAAGAGTGGCTAGTGGAGTCAGTACTCACTTACATTGTAAGCCTGCATATACGTTAGAAACAGGCTTCCGCACTGGGTTTTGTGCCTTAAAAGATCCTTTTTCAGAATGTATGGCTTATAGCTTTTAAACAGTAAGGTGGAAAAGCCACCAAAACGGCTAATGTGGAATAATTTCCTGATCACACCCAGTGAGCACTCACTAACTCCGTAGGACCCACTGTAAAAGAGATAACGTCAGTGCCTCCCCTGCTTCCCTCCGATTCTGGCCAAAGAAAAACGGCGTATCTCAGTGAAGATACGCCGTTCGTTTAAAAGGGGATGACGTACGATCAGGCTGCGGTCTTTTTGCTACGTGAACTGACTTCGGCGAGGATCTCTTTTTGTTTATTCTTCTCACCAATCATCTTGTACCAGCCAGAAAGCTTACGCAGATCCGGCAGCGTGGCTTTCTCTTCGACATCGTAAGCGCTTAATTTTTCACGATACTCTTCGAAGATGGTGATACAGCGGCGCGCCCACTCGCCTTCCAGTGCTGAACCGGCCACCGCACGCGGGCGACGTGGTAAGCGCGGACGCAGCGGTTTGCTGGCTTCTGGTGCGGATTCATCCACATAGGCAAACTTGATGGATACCACGGTTCTGCCCTGCTTCACCGGCTCCCAGACGACGGAGATATCGGTATTGGCGTTGATCCGGTTGATCGTCGGCTCAAGCAGTTTCTGGCGGAAGTCACGATAGTCCTCGTATTTACCCGCCAGACCGGCCTTCTCGCGCATCCAGTTGAGATCCAGCGTCACTTCGATGGCTTTACCGCTGCGACGCCCGTAGAGGTTCTTAGCTTTGATGAGCCAGCCATACAGGCGCACAGAGAACGGGGTGTCGAGTTTCGCAATGTTCGCAAAATTCAGCTTGGTAAAAGACTCTTTAAGTTCATAGAGATACGGCGCAACGTCCTGACCGAACCGCAGCACCACCGCGCTGTGATCGTCACTGCTTACGTATTCGAGACGCGAGAACCAGGAAAGCTGGACGGTACGAACCTTGCCGGTTTTGATGTCCGGTTTGTAAATGGTGACCGGCTTTTTCATCAGGCTTTCAGCTGCTTCGCGTAACTGGCGATGGCTGCTTGTCGGGTTTACCCCGTAGATCCGCTGATAATCCTGAGGGAAAAGTCGATAAAGCGTATCTGGCTGAGGTTTCCTGCTATCAATTTGCGCCAGCGCCAGGTTAAGCAGGCGCATTTCGTCCAGAGTGACGCTGTAAGCGCCTTCAAGAAGATCATTCCCCTGAACTACGGTGAGTTTATTCAGTTCCATGTAGCAGGATCCATAAGTGGAAAGTAGGTAAATTATTCCACATAAAAAATGCTGTCGTAAAGCAAAAACAATGGTTATTTACTCCTTTAAAATCAGTCAATTAAATAAGGATCCGAAAAGTCTGATCAGGAAAAATCTCCACATAAGGTTTTCCGCGCCATCAGGGATCCTTTTTTTAACACACTGGATCGTCAGACTTTTTACAGGAAATTACTCCACTTTAAAGCCGGAGGATCGTTGCGCCGTATTCCCCCTGAGTTTCTCTTCAACAGCGTTCCCGGATCAGAAAATCTCTCCACATATAATCGCTACCGGTGAAAAAACGCCCGAAATCCACTTTGTGATCCCCTTCTCACTTCGTCCGGGACGGTGTTTTTCCTGCCAGAGCGGATCGACATGAAAACTTTCCACGTATCACGCCTGCGGGGATCAGAAAATGTCTCCACGTTTAGAAGCAGGCGATCAGATAAACAGGAAATCATTCCACATATGTACCGCGATCGTTCTTTCAGAAAATCTTTCCACATATATACGGATCTGGGATCAGGAAATGTCTCCACCTTAACGCCATATCGCTGTTTTCATCCTGCCGGATACCCTGAATATCAACTCCTTTGATCAGGAAATCACTCCACATATCAGTGCGTGACAATGTCACATTATTTTTAATACATTGATTTATAGATAATAATTCAAAGCACAGGGAGTGATCAGGCCGAAATGGGATCAGATAATGTTTCCACATATGGGTTTTGGGGATCAGGAAAAGTTTCCACATAGGCTTTTGCAGCCACCCTAAATCATGCGGATCTGCCCTGCCCGTACGGATTCCAGATCCGTTATCGGAGACAAGTGACATGACGTGACGCTGTCACAGGAAATTGTTCCACATATTGGCCTGACTGACAGGATCAGGAAATCATTCCACTTATGATAAATCCCTGTTGTGGCATGATATTAGCGGTCATATCGCGAAGACGGGAGGCCAGACAATGAGGAGATCGTGATATCCACAGGAAATTACTCCACGCAGATAATGGATTGATCCGTAAAGAAATTATCCACAGAAAAAGACTCTACATACGACATGAAAAGGATCCACATCCAACAGGAAGGATCTCCACTTCGCGCAGGAAAAACCTCCACAATACCCGTTGTAACCTTATGATAATAAAAAGTAAAAATCGTCTCTAAAGAGAAAGATCTAAACTTAAAAAAGAAACAAAACACTATTTGATCTTGGGATCTGATTAACAACGCAGAAGATTTTTCAGGAAGGAAAAAGCGAGGGTTACGGCCTTGTCAGGCTGGGATCTTAACGGGATATCGCGGAAACGGATCTGTTAAGACCCGATCCCGCTCGCGATCAACGTATCAGGCGCGTTCGTTAGTGATAAGCCAGGCTTCGATCAACTCTGTCAGAACGTCTTTCATTTCACGATCCTGCAGGAAGCAGCTGGTTTTAAACCGGCGATGTAACTCTTCATCGATGTTGGTCTGTAACTTTTTCACTGATGCTGGCGGTTTAGACACAGCTTCCAGCGCTGTGGTCAGTTGCCTGTGCTGGCCAAGTTTCATTTTCATTTCAGCAACTCCGTAATTTCTTTGGTCATAATTTCAATCTCGCCCTTCGCGTTTCCGTCTGTTGTATCGAAAACGGTTCCGCCATCCATCATTGTGCGGATGTACACCTGGCGCTGGGTGGTACCGGTACGTAATGCAGGAACGCCGGTATCGGCAATGGACTCTTTCAATACTTCAAGCATTTTAGCCGATGCCACTTTTTTGGTGATCAGAAAGCGCGCAATGACGGGCTGTAAGTTTTCACGTGCTTCAACAACGGCCAGGATAGCGCCACAGGCCGCGAAATCTAAAGGTGACGGTGTCACGGGGATCAGCACTAAATCACTGACCATAACAGCGGCTGAAGAAATGGCAGAGATTGCGGCTGCCCCATCGATCACCACGTAATCGTATTCTTTCAGTTGCTTGCGTACGGTATACACCTCTTTTTCAGAAGCGGCTTCTGCCAGGTCGAACTGGCATTTGCTTTCGTCGTACCAGTTACTGATACTTCCTTGCGGGTCGGTGTCGACCATAACGACTTTGTGTCCTTGCCGGGCAAGACAGGTTGCTATGTTTATAGACGTCGTGGTTTTCCCTACTCCGCCCTTTCCGTTCAGGAAAGAAATAATTTTCGCTGCCATGACAACCTCTGATGAAGTGTACAATGAAGATAACAGGATTCTAAAATCATAAGATTTCAGGATTCATAAAGTGTGTAATCACAGGATTCTGAGATTTTCTAATCCATGAATCACAGGATTGAGGTGCTACTATAAAGTTTGCATCCGGGGATTTCAATATTTAAGGATTATTGAATTATAATATCCTATGATTATGTAATCCTGCGATTCGGTGATTTCTCTATCTTATGAGTGTGAACGCTCTTTCTCCCATGATTTAGGGATTGCAGGATGACAAGATTATGGGATTTTTTCTGATTTCAGGATGTTTTCATCATCGGCTTATGTCATACACAAGAGATGCGGAAAAATAAAAACGCTGAGTCATTGTAAGTCCTCATCCCCGGATTCTATAATCTCACCATCTCACCATCTCACCATCTCACCATCTCACCATCTCACCATCTCACCATCTCACCATTTTTCTATCTTACAATCCCAGACTCTTTGGATTCGATGATGCCAGTGCAGATTAGTCCTGTAATTCTGTGATTATATGATTCTCCCATTACCAGAATCCTGAGATATAAGGATACGTATCAGGATTACAGCACTCTTATCATCCTGGAATCCTGATGCAACGCAGTGAAGAGTATTACTGTATCCCCGAATCCTGAGCTTACAAGATTTAATAATTACAGGAGGCTCATGATTTCCATAACACAGGTATCCAAAGATTTTATAATCCTGTAATCCCACTCTGATTCGAGGATTCGGAGATATCAGGATTTAAAGTTATGAGTATGCTAAACCCCGTACACAAGTCGCTGGCTGCCAGATGATAAGTATCCTGAGATTATAAGATGCAGAATTAATCTCAGGATTATGGGATTTTGTATCCACTTAGGGATTATGTAATCCTGTAATCATATTATAATAATCATGCAGATAGGTTTTTTTGTGGATGTAAAATCCTGAGATTACGGGATTCTGATCAGGATTTCATAATCCTGGGATGGGTGACCATGATTCCTTAATCCTGAGATATTATCCTGTGATTCTGTAATCCCGGCAGGCATCCTGAGATGACGGGATGATAAGATGCGGTACTGTACTGACATCATCCTGTGATTACAGGATTCTAAGTACAAGGATTTCGTGATTATTGAATCACATGATTCCAGAAGGGTAGCGAAAGAAGATACAAAGATATCAGGATGATAGGATGTAAGAATCATAAGATTATAGGATGGCAGGAGACAGTACCATGATTTAAGGATGTCATAATCCCTGAATCCCAAGAGTAGGTAATCTCAGAATTCAGGGATTTCAGGATTTAAATCAGTGGGTGATCACATCCAGTGCGCGCAGATGTTCAGGTTGCCAGGAAAGAAGCACTTCAGCGCCCGGTTGCCACTCCGGCTTCATGGCTGCTGCAGAAAGTTTGACCATGAAATTATCCTGACCAGCGACCTCAGTGATCATGCGCACATGATCACCCAGATAAACAAATTGTTTTATTCTGGCTTTAACATGTTCCATCCCCGGCTGAGGGCTATTCACACTGATACGTTCAGGACGAATCGAGAGCAAAATCTTTTTGCCCGGTGAACTTGGCCGGATTTTTACAGCATGCAGTTGTGTTCCGTCATCAAGCGAGGCGCGATAGTAATCGCCTTCCGCTGCATTGTTGGTCGCCAGCAGGCTGTTATTCTCGCCGATGAATTGTGCGACAAACGCATTATCCGGTTTTTCATAGATGACACTCGGGCTGTCCATCTGCTGTATCACGCCATCATTAAACACCGCAACCCGGTCAGACATGGTCATGGCTTCACTTTGATCGTGTGTGACATACACAATCGTCAGGTCCAGCATCTGGTGCAATTGCTTAATTTCCATCTGCATATGCTCGCGCAATTGCTTGTCCAGTGCACCAAGCGGTTCATCCATCAGGACCAGTTTCGGCTCAAACACCAGTGCGCGTGCAAGGGCAACACGCTGTTGCTGACCACCCGACATCTGGGCAGGGTAGCGATCGGCAAGGGATTTCAGCTTGACCATTTCCAGCACGCGATCAACTTTCTCTTTGATATCCGTCTTGTTGAGGCGGCGGATGGTCAGCGGGAAGGCCAGGTTTTCAGCCACGGTCATGTGCGGAAACAGCGCATAGTTCTGGAAAACCATACCGATATCACGCTGATGGGGTGGCAGATTATGCAAGGGTTTGTCACGGAGCAGGATTTCGCCCTGAGTCGGCGTTTCGAAACCTGCAAGCATCATCAGGCTGGTGGTTTTGCCGGAACCGGAAGGCCCCAGCAGCGTCAGAAATTCCCCCTCATGCACATCAAGATTGAGATTCCTGACCACCAGTTTGTCGCCGTCGTAACTCTTCTTGATATTTTTGAAGCTGACATACGTTCTCATCACGGCACTCCGCAGATAAAAATGATCGAAAATGGATGGACGCGACCCGGCACAATTTGTGCATAAAACATCCTGAGAAGGATCGTCTGTGTGGTGTTATTAAAAATCTTTACCACCCGCCTCAGACGCAAACAAGCATTTTTTGACAAAGCGAAGTAAAAAATAAGCCTGCGGGAAATCTCACAGGCTTATGAATTTTATTGTATTTTTTATTGTACCTTGGGTTTTTGCTAGCAGTCTGCTGAGCATGTTACGCAGGATCAGGCTAGTCACCCGGTTCATCAGGGATGTATCGTTCTGGCGCTGGCGCTGCACTGACCGGATGCAGCCGGCGTCGCAAACAGTCAACGATATGCCCGAACGCTGCCTCAATTTCTTCTTCCGGCACGCAGCCGTAACCGAGCAACAGCCCGCGTCGCGGGGCAGGGCGCAGGTAATACGCAGAAAGCGGGCGCGTCAGGATTTTCTTTTGCTCCAGCTCAGCGCTGAGCGCCACGTCATCGATCGAATCCGGCAAGGATAAAATCAGATGCAGCCCTGCGTTGCTGTTCTCACATAAAAATTCTGTCCCTAATTCCTGTTCAATCAGCCGCGTCAGGGCGTTACGGCGTTTGCCATAAAGCAGACGCATGCGGCGGATATGGGCAGCGTAATGGCCTTCACGGATAAACTCTGCCAGTGTAAGTTGCGTCAGTCCGTTACCTGCGCGATAGAGTTCGGAATGCGCAATTTTCAGGCGCGACGCCAGCGGACGCGGGAGCACGACGTAGCTTATCCGCATCGCCGGATACAATGTCTTGCTGAACGTACCGATATAAATCACCGGCGCATCGCTGCTCAGCCCCTGCAATGCGGGGATCGGATTCCCCGAATAACGGAACTCACTGTCGTAATCATCTTCCACCACCCAACTGCCTTGCTGGCTGGCCATCGTCAGGATTTTTTGTCGTCTCGCCAGGCTCATCACGGACCCGAGCGGGTAGTGATGTGACGGTGTCACGCATATCAGCTTCGGCGCACGGTCCTGCGGCGGGCTGTCGGGTGGATCCATGCCGTTTTCATCCACCGGCACCGGCTGAATTTCTACGCCGTTGATGGTCAGCACATTGCGGATCCCCCAGTAACTCGGTTCTTCAATCCACGCGACGTCACCGGGGTCGCACAGCATTTTTGCCAGTAAATCCAGCGCCTGATGGGTTCCGGCGGTGATCAGGATCTGATCTGCGGTGCAGTCTACCGAACGGGCAATCCGCAGATAATCAGCCAGCGCCTGTTGCAGTTGCGGGCAGCCGCCGTGGCGGGAGTAGGTGAGGTATTCGGGATGCAGCCGCCGGCTCAGACGATTTTGCAGTTTGCGCCAGATATCGTGAGGAAATTTTGTCACATCCGGCACGCCGGGCATAAACGCGCCCCACTGGTGCGACGCCACGCCGGTGCGCGTCAGCAGTTGCGACCCCCGTTTGGACAGCGATACGTGGCTGCGAAGCGGCGCACAACGCGGGGTGGTTTTATCGGCAATCACACCGTCTTTGGGTAAATCAGCGGTGACGAAGGTACCACTTCCGGTGCGGGTCTGAATGTACCCTTCGGCCTGCAATTGTTCGTAAGCGGCGAGCACGGTATTGCGCGAAATATCCAGTTCTTTGGCCAGGTCGCGGGAGGCGGGTAACCGGCTGCCGGGCGTGATACTGCCGTCAAAGATAGCCTGTTGTAATGCCTGATAAACCCGCTTATTCAGTGTGCCTGTTACGGCTTCTGAAAGTCCTGTCAGGCGCTGCAAAATGAGGTCAGAAAGCAATGAGCGCAAAAGTGGATCCTCAAAATAATTCAAACTGGTTCTGGATTATAGAGCCGCTGGCGGGATAAAAAACAAGAACGGATTGCTTATTCGACAAATTGTTCACCTCGCAACCGGCAGTCCAAAAATATCAACCTTCAGGGCAGGAGCGAAAGATGAGTCACAGTGAACTGGAAAAACGCCGTAAAGCCGCGACACCGCGTGGTGTTGGCGTCATGTGTGATTTCTATGCGGCGAAGGCAGAAAACGCCACGTTGTGGGATGAGCAGGGAAGGGAATACATCGACTTTACTGCCGGGATTGCGGTGCTGAATACCGGGCATCGTCACCCTAAAATCGTTGAGGCAATCCGCCGGCAGCTCGATTTATTCACCCATACCTCCTACCAGATTGTGCCTTACGCCAGCTTTGTTGAACTGGCGGAACGCATCAACGAAATCTCTCCGGTGAGCGGAACAGCGAAAACCACGTTCTTCAGTACCGGAGCGGAAGCGGTCGAAAATGCGGTGAAGATTGCCCGCTCAGCCACCGGCCGCCCTGGCATTATCACGTTCTCCGGCGCATTTCATGGCCGCACGTTGCTGACCATGGCCCTTACCGGCAAAGTCGTGCCTTACAAAGTGGGATTCGGCCCGTTCCCGGCTTCCGTTTTTCACGCCCAGTATCCGAATGCGGTTTACGGCGTCACCACGGAAATGGCGCTCGACAGTATCGAACGTATTTTCCGCAGTGATATCAGCCCGCAGCAAGTCGCGGCCATTTTGTATGAGCCGGTGCAGGGCGAGGGGGGTTTTAATATCGCCCCGGACGATTTTGTAAAAGGGCTGCGTGAAATCTGTGACCGTCACGGCATCGTCATGATCGCCGACGAAGTCCAAAGCGGTTTTGCGCGTACCGGCAAAATGTTTGCGTCGGAATATTATCCGGATGCGAAACCGGACATTGTCACGATGGCGAAAAGTCTGGGCGGCGGGTTGCCGATTTCCGGCGTAACAGGGCGCGCTGAACTGATGGATGCACCGGAGCCGGGTGGCCTCGGCGGCACGTACGCCGGTAACCCACTGGCGGTGGCTTCCGCGCTGGCCGTGCTGGATATCATCCGTGAAGAAAAACTCTGCGACCGCGCCAGCCGCCTGGGCGCTGAGCTGGTGGAAGTGCTGGAAAAAGCCAAAGCGACCTGTCCGGCGCTGGTGGATGTTCGTGGCCGGGGATCGATGGTGGCGGCGGAATTTAACGATCCGGCCACCGGCAAACCTTCTGCCGATCTGACCAGACAGTATCTGCGTAAGGCACTTGATGCCGGATTGCTGATGCTGAGCTGCGGGGTACACGGCAACGTTATCCGTTTCCTCTATCCGCTGACCATCCCTGACGCGCAGTTCCGGGACGCGCTGGCTATTTTGTCCGACGTACTGGCTGACTGAGGAAACCTATACAGTGCAGTGATGCACGAAAGCAGTGCTGATAATCAGAAACTGAAGGGTCATGAGGCATAAAAAAATCACATAACGCCTCTTTCATCCCTGTCCGCCCGCCGTGTTGTGCGTGGCGGACAGAACCAACAGGAATGGCATGGTTTATGCTTTATTATAAAATATGATGCATCATGTTTTTAACAATGCCGTTCTCTTCGCGCTTTTCGACTTTTTTTGTTAACCCAGGAGTCACAGCATGTTTAAGAAAATTGCCCTTACCACTCTTCTTGCAGGGTTAGTGTTTCAGGCTCAGGCAGAATCCCTGACCGTGATCTCTTTCGGCGGCCTGAATAAGGATGCTCAGGACAAAGCCTTTTACAAACCTTTTGCCGCCGCAGGAAAAGGCACGATCGAGCCGGGGGAGTACAACGGCGAAATGGCGCGTATCCGTGCCATGGTAGAAACCAAACAGGTCGGCTGGGATGTGGTTGAAGTAGAAAGCCCGGAACTGATCCGCGGCTGTGACGAAGGGCTGTTTGAACCGCTGGACTGGAGCAAACTGGGCGACAAAACGCAGTACGTGCCGGGCGCGGTCACCGAATGCGGCGCGGGGATTTTTCTGTGGTCTACCGTGCTGACCTATGACGCCAGCAAACTGAAAAAAGCACCCACCAGCTGGGCAGACTTCTGGGATGTGAAAGATTTTCCGGGCAAACGCGCCCTGCGCAAAAGCGCCAAATTCACGCTGGAAATTGCCCTGCTGGCTGACGGCGTGAAACGTGAAGACATCTATAAAGTGCTGGCGACGCCAGCGGGTGTTGAACGCGCCTTCAAAAAACTCGATCAGATCAAACCGAATATTCAGTGGTGGGAATCCGGTGCACAACCCCTGCAATGGCTGGTCTCCGGCGACGTGGTCATGACGTCTGCCTATAACGGTCGCGTCAGCGCCGCGCAGGGCGAAGGCCATGATTTCAAAATGGTCTGGGATAACAGCCTCTACGACCTCGACAGCTGGGCGATCGTTAAAGGCTCCAGACACAAAGATCTGGCAGAACAGTTTATCGCTTTCGCTAATAAGCCTGAAAACCAGAAAGTCTTCGCTGAAACCATCCCTTACGGCCCGACCGAAAAATCGGTTACCGGCATGATTGACCCGAAATATGCACAGAATCTGCCGACCGCAGAGAAAAACCTGGCAGGCGCATTGCAGGTAGATACTCACTTCTGGATTGAGCATGGTGAAGACTTAGAACAGAGGTTCAACGCCTGGGCCGCGAAGTAAGCACTTCATCCTTCGGTCTGACTCTGCGCTGGCCGCCTTCGCAGACCCCGGCCACATACTTTTGTATGTTCCCGGGGCTCTGTCTCAGTTGCCGCCTTGATTCAGACCGAATGATTTTGTGCTGAACATGGGTGAAAAAAGAAACCGGAGCCCGCAGCGGGAGAAAAACATGAGCCAAACCGAAATGTTGACCACACCGGTGGCGGAAGGATCTGCGCAAGGGCCGACGCTTCGTCAGCGTTTGCGCAAAGTGGAAGCGGCATATACGCGCCGTTCATTGTTGCTGATTGCGCCGCTGTTGCTGTTTGTTATCGTCAGTTTTTTGTTCCCGATTGCGTCCATTCTCGGCAAGAGTGTGACCAATCCGGAGCTGGGCGCAACCCTGCCGGAAACGGTGGCGCAGCTTGCCCGCTGGGATGGCAAAACCGTGCCGGATGAGGCCACGTTTTCCGCGCTGGTCACTGATTTGCGCAATGCCCGCAACAGCGGCCAGATGGCGACCGTCGCCAAGCGTTTAAGCTACGAAGATAACCGTTACCGCAGCCTGATCACCGGCACGTTGCGTCACGTACCGCAAGACGGCGGGGCGATCCGTGAACCGCTGATCCGGAGCATGCCGCTGTGGGGCGAACTCAGCACCTGGCAGACGCTGCAACGCGCTGCACGTCCGGTGACGTCCCTTTATTTACTGTCGGCGTTTGACCGCAAGGTGGACGTGGAGAGCAGCCATATCGTCGCACTGCCGCCGGATCAGGCGCTGTACGTCAATGTTCTGCTGCGAACGTTGTGGATGGCGCTGGTGGTCACGCTATGTTGCGTCGCGCTGGGTTATCCGCTGGCGTACTGGCTGGCGAAACAACCGGTCGGGCGCGCTAACCTGCTGATGATTCTGGTGCTGCTGCCGTTCTGGACCTCACTGATTGTCCGCACCGCGAGCTGGATTGTGCTGTTGCAGTCAGGCGGTCTGATTAACCGTGCGCTGCTTGCCACCGGCATCATTGATCACCCGCTGGTGATGGTGTTTAACCGTCTCGGCGTGTACATCTCGATGACCCACATTATGCTGCCATTTATCGTGCTTCCTTTATATGCCGTGATGAAGGGCATTTCACCCAACTACGTCCGCGCTGCGATTTCACTCGGTGCGCATCCTTTCTCTGCCTTCTGGCGGGTGTACGTGCCGCAAACGTATGCCGGTGTCACCGCCGGTGCCTTGCTGGTATTTATGATGGCGATCGGCTACTACATCACGCCTGCGCTGCTGGGCGGGCCGGGTGATCAGATGGTCAGTTACTTCGTGGCCTTCTTCACCAACACGACCATGAACTGGGGAATGGCCGCCGCGCTGGGCAGTCAGCTGCTGGTGATTGTGGTGCTGCTGTATATCGTTTATATCCGCGTCACGCGCACCAAAGCTGAAATTGCCGTCCATTAAGGAGCCGGAAGATGAAACACACGATGAAGCAAAAAGGGGCGTTAATACTGCGGTTGTGGCGCTGGTGTTTTAATTTCTACAGCGCGGCGATCCTGCTGTTTCTGATTGTGCCGGTGCTGATCATTGTCCCGCTGTCGTTCAACGCCGGGTCATTTCTCAGTTATCCGCTGACCGGTTTTTCGCTGCGCTGGTATCAGACATTTTTCCATTCGGATGAATGGCTGAGCTCGCTGGGCAACAGCCTGCTGATTGCGCCGCTGGCCACTTTGCTGGCGACCGTGCTGGGTGTGCTGGCGTCGGTCGGGCTGGTGCGCGGTGAGTTTCGTGGCAAATCGCTGGTGTTGGCGATCCTGATATCGCCGATGATCGCGCCGGTGGTGATTATCGCCGTGGGCATGTTCTTCTTCTTTGCCCGCGTGTCGCTGCTCAACAGCTATCTCGGGCTGGTGCTGGCGCATGCGTTGCTCGGCGTGCCGTTCGTGGTGATCACGGTCGTGGCGATACTGAAAAATTATGACCGCAATCTGTCGCGAGCAGCGGCCAGTCTCGGCGCATCGCCGTGGACCGTATTCCGTAAAGTCACACTGCCGCTGATTGCGCCCGGTGTGTTTTCCGGTACGCTGTTTGCCTTTGCGGCCTCTTTCGACGAAGTGGTGGTGACCTTATTCCTCGCCAGTCCGCGCCAGCGCACGTTGCCTATTCAGATGTTTGCCGGTATCCGCGAAAACCTCGATCCGACCATTGCGGCAGCGGCATCGCTGATGGTCGGCGCATCGCTGATTTTGCTGCTGGTGATGGAACTGCTGCGCCGCCGTGGCGAACGCCTGCGTCATTCACCGGTAACACACTGACGTCACATTCATCAGAGGACTTTACAGGTCCTCTTTTTTTGATTATTCCTGATGCATCAAATATCAAAAATAACGGGAGCCATCCTCATGACCGATACAACTCAGAAAAAAACACTTTTACTGACCGGGGCAAGCCGTGGCATCGGTCACGCGACCGTCAAACATTTCTACGCCGCAGGGTGGCGGATTTTCACCGCATCGCGTCAGAACTGGGTGGATGAATGCCCGTGGGCCGAAGGGTTCCTCAACCATATTCATCTTGATCTGGAAGATATCGACAGCGTGCAGAAAGCTTTACCGATGATTAAAGAACGCCTCGGCGGACGGCTTGACGCGCTGGTGGATAACGCCGGTATTTCGCCAAAAACGCCGACCGGCGGGCGTCTGGGCGTGCTCGACAGCGATTATGCCACCTGGTTACAGGTGTTTAACGTCAACCTGTTTTCAACCGCCATGCTGGCCACCGGCTTGTTTGATGAGCTGAAAGCGGCGCAGGGCAGCATTATTAATGTGACGTCGATTGCGGGCAGCAAAGTGCATCCGTTTGCCGGTGTGGCCTACGCCTGTTCCAAAGCGGCGCTCTCCACCCTGACCCGCGAAATGGCGCATGAGTTCGGTCCGCATGGCATCCGTGTCAACGCCATTGCGCCGGGAGAAATCGACACCGCCATACTCTCGCCGGGTACGCAGGAGATCGTCGAGCGCAGCGTGCCGTTGCAGCGTCTCGGCAAAGCCGAAGAAGTCGCCTCGCTGATCCATTTTCTCTGTACTTCAGGGGCGTCCTACGTCAATGGCGCGGAAATTCACGTCAACGGCGGTCAGCATGTCTGAAGCCCCTTCGCGGTTGACGGCGGGTCTGCTCACCACCGCCGTGCCACACGTCAGCACATCGCAGGCCGAACAGATTGCTGCGCAGATTTACGGGCTGGACGGCGTGGCGCAGGTGCTGGGCGGCGAGCGTGACAGCAATTTTTGCCTGACCACTCTTTCCGGTCGCGCCTATATGCTGCGCTTTGTGAATCCCGCTGAAGTCCCCGCCGAAGTGGATTTTCAGACCGCCATTCTCAGCCATCTCGCCCGGCGGGACAGCGCGTTACCGGTGCCGCGTTTACAGCAAAGCCGCAGCGGGGAACTTACGCCGCAGGTGGATGTGGCCGGACAAACGCTGACGCTGCGCGCCGTGAGTTATCTGCCGGGTACCGCGCAATATCAGGTGCCGCGTAGCAAAACGCTAATGCGGACTCTCGGGGAGACGCTGGCCCGGCTGGATATCGCACTGCGCGATTTTGATCATCCGGGGGCGGCGCGTGATTTGCTGTGGGATATCAGCGACATGTCACGGTTGCACGGCTGGCTACCGCATCTCACTGACCCTGAACAGCGACGCACGATTGCCCGCGTGCTGGATTCGCATCAGCAAAAAGTCATGCCCGCCAGTCCACAACTTCGCCGTCAGGTGATCCACAATGACCTTAACGCCCACAATGTGCTGGTCAGCAGCGCGGACCCGCAGCGTCTGGCGGGCATTATTGATTTCGGCGATGCCCTGATGGCGCCCCTGATTAACGAACTGGCGACGGCGCTGGCTTATCAGCTGGACGGCGAAGGCAGCGATTTATTCCACTTTTGCCACCCGATGATCGCCGCTTATACCGCCCGTCAGCCGCTGACGGAAGCAGAGCTGGAGCTGTTGCCGGAACTGGTTGCGTCGCGGCTGGCGCTGAGTTTACTGATCGCCCAGCACCGCGCCGTACTCTATCCGCAGAACCGCGACTATATCCTGCGTAATCAGACGCATGCCTGGGGAAGTTTATCGCGGCTGATGACGTTGCCCTTTTCGCAGACTGGCGAGATATTCAGGCAGTCCTGTGCATCTGAACTGAAGTAAAGAGGATGACCATGCTCACAACGCAACAGGTATCAGAAGGCCGCCGGCAATTTCTCGGTGGCGGCTACCGGCTGTTTTATCAGGAGCCGCTGCACGTGGTGCGCGGCGAAGGCGTCTGGCTGTATGACAACGAAGGGCGCCGCTATCTTGATGCTTACAACAATGTCGCGTCCGTCGGCCATTGCCATCCGGCGGTGGTGGACGCCATTGCCACGCAGGCATCGCAGCTCAATACCCATACCCGCTATCTGAACGATGCGATTGTCGAGTTTGCAGAAGATTTTCTGACGGAGTTTCCGCCGGAACTGCGCAACCTGACCATGACCTGTACCGGCAGCGAAGCCAACGATCTGGCATTACGTGTGGCGCGGCAGATCACCGGCGGGCAGGGCGTGCTGGTGACGCGCTGGGCCTATCACGGTGTGACCAGTGCGCTGGCGGAACTCTCGCCCTCGCTTGGCGAAGGTGTTGAGCAGGGCAAAAATGTCTGGCTGATTGACGCGCCGGACACATTTCGCCATCCCGGCGAATTCGCGGCAGGCGTGGAGCGGGCGCTGGACGCGATGAAACAGGCAGGCGTAAAACCGGCGGCGCTGCTGCTGGACACAATTTTCTCCAGCGACGGTGTTTTCAGCCCCGAACCGGCGGAGATGCAACGCGCCGTGGCATGGGTACGGGCGGCGGGCGGATTGTTTATTGCCGACGAAGTCCAGCCCGGATTTGGCCGTACCGGCAGCCAGCGCTGGGGATTCGCCCGTTACGGCGTGATGCCGGATCTGGTCAGTCTCGGCAAACCGATGGGCAACGGCCATCCGGTCGCGGGACTGGTGGGCAGACCGGAACTGTTCGCCGAATTCGGCCGCCGTCAGCGTTATTTCAACACTTTCGGTGGCAATCCGGTCTCGTGCCGCGCGGCACACGCCGTGTTGCAGGTATTACGTCGCGAGGCGTTACAGCAGAACGCGCAACTGACCGGGGCACTTCTGCGGGAGGGATTACAAAAACTGGCGGCGCGTTATCCGGTCATCGGCGATGTGCGCGGTGATGGCTTGTTTATCGGCGTCGAACTGGTGAGCGATCAGCGCAATACGCCTGCGCCTGAACGCGCCGCCAGTGTGGTCAATGCCATGCGCCGGAAACAGGTCCTGATCAGCGCCACCGGTCCGGCAGCGAACGTCCTGAAAATCCGTCCGCCGCTGGTCTTTAAACCGGAACACGCCGCGCTGCTATTGGACACCCTGGCGGATGTGCTGGGGGAAATGGGGTGAGAAACCTTCATCATCCGTCAGGGTAAATCTGTGATTTCGAGCAGATGCATTCTTCTGGCGACGTATTTCAGCACTTGTTGCCATTGCTCTGCGGGCATATGACTTTCGCTGTAAGTGTCAATAATCAGCGGATGGCTTTTTATCACATCGGACAGCCATTTGCGGGCCAGCCGGTTCTGAATCCCGATGCCTTCAGCCAGCGCGATAAAATCTGCGCCCGTGTATTCGCCATAAGGTGAATCGAGGCCGGGCGCGATTTCCTCGTCATTCTCTTCACACTCGAGAAGCGGCAGGGCGAGATATTCACCAAACGCCGCGGGGTAAGGGACAACACTGATAAAGTCATAAACCGGGGCAAGGGAAGGCGGGGCGTTCAGGGGAAGTAAAATACCAAAATTACGCAGATGAAAGTCGTTGTTGCCCAGCACGTAGGCATAAACGATGCGTAAAAAAATGTCGCGTTTATTGGTCAGACTGTCGCCGAGAGTCTCCAGCAAAAATCGGGCGGCCCTCTGGTAGCTTACGGCCTTTTTATCATCGATCGTGCCATATTTATCGGCGATGCCCATGGCGCCGTCGAGTTGTTCCTGATGAAACCGCTGCTGTCCGTTTTGTCCACGATCATAACGGCTGATCACGAAGGCAAGTTCTTCCTGCCGGTCTTCATCGCGCCTGAAGCGCACGAGGCCAAAAGGAGGGACAACAAATTTCAGGCGAGCCATGACCGTCATGGTCGCATGTTCGTTTTCGGCGAGATGAGGATACTCTTCAGGTGAGGGCTTCAGAATATATGTTCCACCGTTGCTTACCACCCGTAATACCTTGTCTTCCAGGGCTAAAGATAATTTAGGCTGATAGCCAGATATACTCATGCCTTTCTGACGTTGAGGTTGTTCCTGAATGAACTGTCTGCGGGTAAACGGTAAATCCGGTGTGGCTTGTGCGTTTTGCAATAAGTCCCTGATGCCTTGTTTAGAATAACCGGTGTTAATTTCAGCACCTTTCAACCGTTTTAAATTTATCAGGCAGTGTTCTGAATTCATGATTTCATCTCTTTAATCACGATGGCACCCAGCAAATCGTCGCCGTTATGCATCAGTAATCCGAATAAATCCCGATCGTCAATTTTTTGTATTTCAGAATAGCGTTTGCGCAGCCATCCTTCCGGAGCCAGTCCTTTGAAGAAGGGATGTAAGTCTTCACTTACGTACGACTCTGCTCTGACCGGCATGCTGATGGAAAGAGCCGGTCCGGCATAGCCGTTGTAATAGGAAAAGTCATATACGCCATCACGCTCACTCAATATTCCCGCTGCAGCGTCATACAGCCACACTTCTATTTGTCTAGCCATACGTTAATTCCAAGCTCGTTGAGTAAAGTATGGAGATTATTGGTTTTCGAACCGGCGGGGTCTGCAATCATTCTTTTGAGCGTTGATAAAGAAGTTCCTATTTGCAGCGCCATTTCTTCGTACGTGATGTTCTGTTGTTTCATCTCCCGCATGATCAGCGGCTTCAGTTCTGACAGGTCAAAGGGGAAACGCCGGAATGTATCCAGCCGGTCGATAAACATTTTCCGTTCACTTTCGGAAAGCTGAGCAAGAAAGGTTTCAACGCTCTGAAGGGTCATATTTGACACTTTATAGCCTCGGGTGATGAGAAATTAAACAGAATATCTCATTGTAAGCGATAAAGTGTCATTTTTGAACCTTTATGCCCTCCACGACGCCGTTTGCGCATTCTGGCAGTAAAAATCGACATGAAAGGGTCATATTTGACACTTTCACCTCACGCTTTTTCACGTCCCACGGCCAGAAATTCCACCATCTTCTGGCTGCCGTCGAGGATATCTTCCTGAATGGCCCGCCGGGCTGCCGCGCTGTCGCCTTTACGCAGCGCGATCAAAATCTCTTCGTGATGCTCAATCGCCATGCGTTCGGAGAAATGGGCATACGCCTGCGCAATCAGCGGGCCGGTGCGCATCCATAAACTGTCGATAAAGTTGCTCAGTAACGGCATGCGCGCGCTTTGCGCCAGCATCAGGTGAAACTCACTGTTCAGGCGCAGGGCTTCGGGTAAACCTTCGTTGCTGATGGCCTGACGGTTGTTTTCGATGTTCTGCGCAATCCGCTGTAATTCGTATTCCGTCACCGACTGCGCGGCTTTTTCTGCGCCCAGCCCTTCCAGCTCCAGCCGTAAGGTACGGATTTCCTGATATTGCTGCTCATCGAGCTGCGGCACGCGGATATCTTTCGGTGTGCGCATCTCCAGCGCCTGTTCTTTTGCCAGCTGCAAAATAGCATCCCGCACGGGCGTGACGCTGGTACCAACCTGCTCCGCCAGTTCACGGATACGCAGACGATCATTGGGTTTCAGACGACCGGTGATCAGTGCTTCGCGCAAGGTGGCGTAAACGCTGCTGCCCAGATAAGCGTGATTAATCGAACTGATGGGATAATTCAAAGGTTCACCGTAGCAATAATGTGCGCGCACCCGGAGTTGGGATAAGGGCGTGGAAACCGATTATACAACATGATGCATCAGATGTGAGGGTGGCGGGGACAGGCTTTTATCGGCTTTCATGAGCCTTTACCGGCCAGATCTCTCGCTGGCCGGTAAAGGTGAAACTATGGGAACTTAACTGCCCGCTTCCTGCGGAACGGGGTCATCCTGCAACTGTTTCTTAAAGTGTTTCTCAATCTGCTCTAAGGTTTTGCCCTGCGTCTCCGGCGCGAATATCACGGCGAATAGGCCGCCTGCGACGCCGATGGCCGCGAAGCAGAAGAAGGACAGGGTCAGGCCGATGGAACTCAGCATGATCGGGAACATAAAGGCGATGGAGAAGTTGGTCATCTGCATGGCAAAGACCGACACACCGTTCGCCATCCCGCGGATACGCATCGGGAACATTTCCGACAGCAGCAGCCAGGTGACCGGCGAAAGCGCGCCCTGCTGGAAACACAGGAAAATCAGCATACCGCCTAATACCAGATAACTGCGCACCGCATCCGGATGTCCGTTGACGGTTTCCGGCATCAGCCAGGTCACCAACCCGATGGCAAGCAGCGTCAGGGTGCAGCCAATCTGACCCGTCAGCAGCAGCGGACGGCGGCCGAAACGGCTGAGCAGCATGATGCCGACAAAGGTCATGATCACCGAGATCACCCCGTTGGCGATAGTTGCCATCAGAGACGCATTGGTGCTCAGCCCGGTGGCCTGCAACATAGTCGGCGCGTAGAACATAATGGTGTTCACGCCGGAAAGTTGTTGCAGCATGGCGATACCAATCCCCAGAAACACCAGGCGTTTCATCCAGACAGAAATGGTTTTCTGGCGGCGGGAATGTTTCTCGCTTTTGGAACTCATGGAACTGCGGATTTCGCTCAGCTCTTTCTCTACTTTCCCTGCTTTACGGGTACGTTCCAGCACGTCACGCGCCTCGCGATAGCGGCCGTGCATGGCGTACCAGCGCGGCGTATCCGGCAGGAAAAGCATCCCGACCCACAAAATCACCGCCGGAACACAGGCGACACCCAGCATCCAGCGCCAGGTGGTCTCACCGCCCCAGACTTCGTTGATCGCCGCGTTACTGGTATAGGCGATCAGCTGACCGGAGACGATCATCAGTTCCTGTAAGGTGACGAACTGCCAGCGGCGATGGGAAGGCACGATTTCGGCGATATAAATGGGCACAATCGCCGCCGCACCGCCTACCGCCAGACCCAGAATAAACCGGCAAATAATCATTATCACCACGTTGGGCGCGGTGGCACAGCCGAGTGAACCGGCCATAAAGATCACCGCCATCACCAGGATGATTTTCTTACGCCCGAAACGGTCCGCCACACGCCCGGCGCAGATTGCACCCACGGCAGAACCCAGGATCAGGAAGCTGGTCACCATCCCTGTGGTTAACGATGTCAGATGCAAATCGTGCTTCATAAACAGCAAAGCACCTGCTATCACCCCGGTATCGTAGCCAAACAGTAAGCCACCGAGGGTGGCAATAAAGGCGATTACTTTTACCAGCGGTTCGGTCGGTTGCGAGGCTTTCACCGTCTCATTCCGATCGCCGCTGTTTATTTTCTCAGTCACAGACGCTCCCTAAATATGGCTATTATTATGGTTATTGTGTGATGCAGATCACACCGTATAACCCTAACCCAAAATGAGAATTTTGAAAGGGAAGTGGCGAAATGAAGCGAAACGGACAGCCGCTGGCGCTGATTTTTCGGAAAATACGTCACCTGCCGCAGGCACCGCGTCATAACTGAATTACACTCAGCAGAACGAATTTTTGTCTGTTTTTTCCGCTTTCTGAGCAAACTGCCCCCGAATTAGGGTCAGAGAAGTCTGTTTACGTGGCGTAGAAGCGTCAGGTTTTGCCTGAAACGGCGCAAACCTATATTCTATCGGCCAATTTACTGAGACAGTTGCAATGAGGTCTATATGATTATCAAACCACGCATCCGTGGCTTTATCTGTGTTACTGCCCATCCGGAAGGTTGCAAGGCGAACGTTAAAGAACAAATCGACTACGTGACCGCGCAAGGCAAAATCGCTGGCGGTCCGAAAAAAGTCCTGGTGATTGGCGCGTCTACCGGCTACGGCCTCGCTGCCCGCATCTCTGCTGCTTTCGGTTCTGACGCTGCCACGCTGGGCATCTTCTTCGAACGTCCGGGCGATGAGTCCAAAACCGCGACTGCGGGCTGGTACAACTCCGCCGCATTCGAAGAGTTTGCCGATGCGAAAGGCCTGTATGCAAAAAGCATCAACGGCGATGCGTTCTCTGATGAAGTGAAGCAAAAGACCATTGAGCTGATCAAACAAGATTTGGGTCAGGTCGATCTGGTGGTTTACAGCCTGGCTGCGCCGCGCCGTACCCATCCGAAAACCGGTGAAGTGTTCAACTCCACCCTGAAACCAATCGGTAAGCAAGTCACTATTCGTGGCATCAATACCGACAAAGAAACCATCAACGAAACCACGCTGGAACCGGCAACGCCTGAAGAAATCGCGGGCACCGTGGCTGTTATGGGTGGTGAAGACTGGCAGATGTGGATCGACGACCTGAAAGCGGCCGGTGTGCTGGCTGAAGGCGCGAAAACCACCGCGTTCACCTATCTGGGTGAAGAAGTGACGCAGGACATCTACTGGAACGGTTCTATCGGTGAAGCGAAGAAGGATCTGGACAAACGCGTTCTGGATATCCGCAGCACACTGGCAGAGCAGGGCGGCGACGCGCGTGTTTCCGTACTGAAAGCGGTTGTGACGCAGGCGAGTTCTGCTATCCCTGTGATGCCGCTGTACCTTTCCCTGCTGTTCAAAGTGATGAAAGAGAAAGGCACCCACGAAGGGTGTATCGAGCAGGTTTACGGTCTGTACAAAGACAGCCTGTACGGTGCTGAGCCACTGGTCGATAACGAAGGCCGTCTGCGCGCTGACCTGAAAGAGATCGCGCCAGAAGTGCAGGAAGAAGTCGGTAAACTGTGGAATGAAGTCACCAACGATAACATCCCTGAGCTGACTGATTTTGCGGGCTACAAAAGCGAGTTCATGCGTCTGTTCGGCTTTGGCCTGAACGGCGTGGATTACGCAGCCGATACCAATCCGGACGTGAAAATCAAACATCTGATCCAGATGTAATCTGATTTAACGCCAAAGATTGCTGAGAACCCACATCCGCCGAAAGGTGGGTGTGGGTTTTTTTATGATTGCAATATTAACTCAGCCGTATTTCCTGGCGAAATTTTCATCTGAATCGCACAGATAAATAATGAATTCAATGAATGCAATTATTGAAGGGATAAACGTCCAGCAAAAGATGAGGTATAAGAACCCTTGCCCGATTTTACCCAAATAGAACTTATGAACACCAAAACCACCGAGGAAGAAAGCTAATAAAGCTGCTGCAACCCTGCTTTTAGTACCCTGAGGATTAATGCTTTGAGTTGCTCCACAATGAGGGCAAGATTTAGCCGACTCGTGGATCTCTTTTCCGCATCCTCTACAAAAAACCATAGATCCCATTTCTATTTCCTTACTTGTTATTATTCGGACTAATCTTACCCGTTCTTATCATTTAGAAAAAGAGAATGATGACGCCTTCAGGCTTATGGGCACAGCTGTGAATACAAGGCCCGTGGGAGTAATGATTTTCCATAAACGCTATACATGAAATAAAAAAAAACGCCGCAACCCTGAAAGTCTGCGGCGTTTCTATTTCACAACTCTCTTCTCTGCACATCACCCATAAGCCACTTTGTGATTGATATGGTAGAAGGTCGCGGTGGCGGCCATGACGTGTTGCTGTTCTTTGCCCGGTTTGTGCGATTCCACATTGGTGATGTGGTAGCCGACGGCACCTGCATCCAGCGCTTTTTTAACAAATGCGTTGTTGAGTTCTTCCATGGAGGTGGCCCAGGATACCGTGGTCACGCCGACGGCTTGCAGGGAGGCAATCTCACGATGCGATAACCCTGCGCGGACCAAAACAGGCTTAACCGCTTTTGGATAGAATATAGATAAAACATCATTCACTAAGCCTTTCATGGATTTACCCCTCATCAGGTCATTTTCTAAATCGGATAGTCAGTCGCGCTGTAAATGAAAACGGGTGATTGCGCACCTGAATTATTCAGCGGGGACAAGGCTAATAAACACCTTTCCATGTAAACGCCTTTAGCTTTAATTGCTAATTCATTGTTAAGCAATCTTCCGCCACAATTAACGCGAGAGTGAAAGAGGATATTTTCATCTGGTTACAGGTTCGTTATTTTTGACATGAATGCAAAAAGGGCGCATTCCGCGCCCTGATAACCGTTTCTACTTTCTGTCAGACGTTCTTACCGTCCGCTGAATAATCTCATGCGTTCTGGGATCAAAATACCGGCTTGGCCAGATCACACCCGGATGTATTTCCAGCGCCTGCGCAATAATCATTTCACCTTTCGGCCAGGGTCTCGCCAGCGCATTTGAAAGCGTCGAGGATTTCAATCCGGCAGCGCGGGAAACTGCAGCCAGCGTTGTGCCTTTTTTACGTAATGCCGCGATAATATCGGCCTGATGCCAGTCGTGATTATTCATGAGGGTGCGC
Source organism: Rahnella victoriana (assembly GCF_004330295.1). GTDB lineage: Bacteria > Pseudomonadota > Gammaproteobacteria > Enterobacterales > Enterobacteriaceae > Rahnella > Rahnella victoriana. The sequence continues at coordinate 130,978 of NZ_SJOJ01000012.1, read as the reverse complement.
TCCTGTTTTTGACTGTGCAGGAACGGCGATGCAGAAAGGCAGAAAGGTCGGGCTATGTGATAGTTTCATTTGTGACTCCTTGTAGTAAAAAACGACTACCACGGGAGCTGCGAAACTCTTTGGGTGGTAGCTCAGACAAGGTTCGCAGTACCGGCCTACAAGGACACCGGCCAACCCGAAGGTTGCCCTGCCTGAGCCACCATTGATGTTATTAAACAGCGTTAGCTGCCCGAATAACAGGTGAGCGAAGACATTTGCACTCAATGCATAACATCAAGTGCGTCCTTATAGTGTTGGCCGAGCTGCGAAACCCGGCTGCGGATTTTGCCGCAGCGGGTGCACTATAGCGTAACTGAGGGAGGTAAACCAACGGCCTTACGGCGAAAATGAGGGGTGCTTTCCAGAGAAATTTCAGGCGTTGCAGTGAGTTACATCACGCACGATGATGAAAGGCGTCCCGATATCCGCAGGACGCCTTTTTTAATCAGAAGCCGATATTCATCCGCAGCATGATCATCTGCGAGCGGCTGCGTTCCTCATCCAGTCCGAGTGTGCCCTGATAGGCGATGCCCGGAGTCATGTCATGGGGCAGAAGGAAATCCAGCCCCAGGCCGAACACCAGATTTTCCTGACTGTCGCCGTAAACATCGGCGCTAAAGCTGTCATTGCCGGCATCCGCATAGCCCAGACGGGCACGGCCGCGATCGCTGAAAGCCTGAGTGTATTCGACCCGGCTTTGCCAGCGCAGCGTTGACCACGTCAGGGGCAGGGCATATTGAGTACGAACGCCCAGCGCACCGGTCACGTCATTCAGCGCCTGTGAGGCATACGCCAGATCGTAGCCCCCGGCGTTGGATTCGGTGTAGCTGTCCAGCCGGGTGCGCGACAGTTGCAGGCGTCCGTAAGGCGAGACCAGCAGGGCGGGCAGGCGATAGTCATAACCGGACGTCACCGCGCCAAACACCTGATTACCGCCACGATCGCCGCGGGCGAAGTGGTCCATTTCAGTGACGTAACGGCGGCTGTCATAGTCCAGACGGCTGTAGCCGAGCAGGCCGTCGATAAAGAAACTGCCCGGATGATAACTGCCGTAAAGCGCCGAACTGAGGGAACGTCCGTTGCTGCGCGAGCCGTTGTCGCCGATGTCGCTGACGTCCCTGCCAAAGCCCATCCCCATGCCGGCGGTAAATGTCGGCGTGAACTGGTAATCCGCGCCGGTGCTGATCCCCACCAGCGTATGGCTGAAACTTACGCCGTCTTTACCGGAATGACCAAAATCGACAAAGCCGCCAGTCCAGTAATTGATGCGGGAGTTGCCGCGGTTAAGCGGGGTCTGCGCGGAGGTTTTATCGGTCAGTTGCGGCAGTTCCGGCAACGGGCGGGTATTCTTCCACGCGGCATTCCACAGCGTATCATCAGGGCTGCGCTCCTTTTTAGAGGTCGGCATGTTGAAGCGGATGCCGTTCATATCGCTCTGTGTGCTGGCCGGATTATGCAGGGTCTCAAGACGGTCGCTGAAATTGCGGATCTGCGCCCGCGCGAAATTTTGTGCTGACTGAACCTGCGCACTGACCAGCCCGAGCACGTCAGGGTCTTTGGACGGGTCAGGGCGCCCGGTGATGGTCAGCATCACTGTCGCAGGGGCTGATTGTGAACCGGCGGTCAGCAATACATAGCGCAGGGCCACCGTCCCGGAAGCCTGAGCCGTTGCCTGAAAATCCAGATACACACCGTTGCCGCTGTGTTCCAGTGTCGCACTGCCCAGTGTTTTTTCCGGCGAATCGAGCAGACGGGCTGCGGTAAACGGTCCACCGGTAGCGTTTTCAGTCAGGTTTACCCGCACTGATTTCCCCGCCAGTACGGATGCCGTATGGCTGACGCCGACAGGTTGCGCGCGGGTCATGTTGAGTGAATACGCGACCTGCGTAGTCACGCCGCTGGCGTCGGTGGCGGTCAGCGTGAAACTGCTGTGACCTGCGGCGGAGGGCGTGCCGCTCAGGGTATCGCCACTGAGCGTTAATCCGGCGGGCAACGTCCCGGCAATGCGGAACTGATAAGGCGCGGTGCCGCCTGTTGCACTGAACGTCTGGCGGTAAGCCGTACCTTCGCGCCCTTCGGGCAATGCGCCGCTGGCGGGTGTGACGGACAGCGTCGCCGTGGTGACATTCAGTGTGACCCTGGCCTGCGCGCTGCCGAAATTATTGGCGGCGCTGTAAATGAAACTGTCGCTGCCGGAATAGCCCGCTACCGGGGTATAGCGGATTTTCAGGTTCTGGATCCGCGCGGTGCCATGCGCGGGTTGTTGCACAATCGCCAGCGAGGTGACCGCGCCACCGGATAACACCGGTTCAATCAGGTTCTCTGTGGTATTGGCCGCCACGGTCGAGGATACCGCGCTGACCACCGGTGCCTGTCCGGCAACGGTCAGCTGATAATTCACCGTGCCGGTGATCCCGTTGCTGTCCGCTGCGCTGACCTGAATGGCATAACTGCCGGAGGCCGCGGGCGTACCTGAAATCTCGCCGTTGCTGGCATTGACGGACAGCCCCGAAGGCAATCCGGATGCGCTGTAGGTGTAAGGGGCGGTGCCGCTGCTGGCCGTTATGGTCTGTGACCACGGCGAACCTGCGGTGGCTGCGGGCAATGCACCGCCTGCCGGTGAGAAGCCAAGCGTGACACTGGCAACGTTCACATTCACAGTGGCAGGCGCTGAAGACCCCCAGTTATTGCTGGCGATGTACGTGAAACTGTCGGCACCTGAAAATCCGGGCGCAGGCGTGTAACTCAGTGAGGTTCCTGAAGCTGTCGCCGTACCATGAAGCGGTGCGGTGGTGACGGTGACTGACGCTGCGACGCCGCCTGAAAGGGCCGGAACGATGGCGTTAATGCTGCTGTTCCCGGCTACGGTGGTGCTGACTGCGCCCGCGACCGGTGCCTGCCCGGTAACGGCAAGGGTGTAGCGCTGACTGCCCGTTGCCGCGTTCGCCGTATCCTGTGCCACAACGGTAATGTTAAAACTGCCCGTTGCGGTCGGCGTGCCCGAAATTTCGCCATTCACTGCCAGTGCTAATCCGGCAGGTAACGCATCCGCAGTAGTAAACTGATAGCTGCCCGACCCGCCCGTTGCGGTCAGTGTCTGGCTGTAGGGGGTGCCGGATGTGGCAGACGGTAAAGTGACCGGCGACAGGGAGATCACCGGCGCGGCGATATTCACGGTGACGGTCGCAGGGGCTGATGTGCCCCAGTTGTTGCCGGCGGTATAAGTGAAACTGTCCGCGCCGAAATAATTTTGCTGCGGTGTATAAAGGGCGGCTGATCCTGAGAACACCACCGAACCGTGAGCAGGTGCCGATCCCTGCGCCACTAATGTGGTTGCGCCGCCGGAAAGCGGCAGGGTAATTGTATTATTGCTGCTGTTAAATGCCACGCTGGCGCTGGTTGAGCCGGCGACTGGCGCCAGTCCGTTGCGTTGAACCTGAACGGAATAGCCGGACGTGGTGGTGCCGTCGGCGGCCGTCACGGTGACGGTGAGGGTGTTACTACCTTCACTTAACGGTATAGCGCCTGATGCACTGCCGGAAATGACGGAGGTCCCGTTCACTTTTACGGTTGCCGTGCTGTCGGTGGTCACTGGTGTCAGCGTAATGCTGGTCACGCTGTTAGCAACGCTTGCGTTGTAAGAGGTTGTCCCGCTGGAGAAGGTCGGGGAAAGCGAACCCGCAGAAAGTGACAGTGCCGAGAGGGTGGCGTCCGTCGATACGCTTGCCGCTGAGGTACAGGACGCCGTGACAGGACTCAGGTAACCGTGGCTGGAGGTCAGACGAAAGCGGATCCCCTCCGTTGAAAGCTGAGAACCCGTGTAGGTATAGGTATGCGTTCCTGCGCTCCCGTTATTGGCGTAGTAGCTCATATAGACGCTCTGCGCGTAATTTGTCTTACCAAAACTGTCGGTATCAACCGTATTGCTTGCGCTTCCCGTGCCGTAATCAGTAAAAGTCAGCGTCAGGGTATCCGTTGCCTCAAACTGACTGGCGGGATAAGCCTGAGCAGTAAATGACGCGGTGCTGAAGGTCTGGTTGTTCAGCGCGAGGCATCCGGCAGACTGTGCGATGGCCGGTGAGACAGTAACGAAAGACAACAGAATAAAAGCGCAGATAAAACGGGCGCTGTGCCCGGCTGCGCGGCGAAGGCGAGTCATTAAGGATCCCTGAGATTGTCTGACGTGCAGGCGTCGTTTTGTTAGTTTGTTTCAGGGATGTTATAAGAATAGTCCGAAGTCAATCGCGCAAATAACCTGTCAAAAGGGCGGTAATTGTCGCGGATTCTTCTGCTGGCTGACGGGGCTGAGATCCGGCAGCGGCACAGGATGCCAGAAGCGATGCCAGCGGCGAGCCAGATAGCGGCAACTGCGTGCGATCAGACGTCGGCTGAACCACAGGAAAATCACCAGGATCACCGCCGCGCCTGCCAGCAGGTAAGGGCGCCATTTTTGTTCGCCAGTGGTGCCGCGCAACGCGGCTTCGCTGCCTGCACCCCGTGCCGCCGCTACCTGAAAGGATGCGCCGGGCAGGTCGGCCAGTTGCCATTGCTGATGGCCGGTGTCCCACCATCTGAGCTGAACCGGCGGCAGGGTCACGGTACCCGCCTGTGACGGCAGATAACGCAGGCGTTCCGTCCGCTGTGCGCCTTCCACATCCCCGCGTCCGCGGGTCAGCAACTGATTCTCCGCAGGCAGCCCCTGCGTTTCCGTGCCCGGAATGGCGTAAAGCAGGCGGGGGATCTGGTTCGCCACAATGCCTCCGGCCTGCACCGTCACCGCCCGTTCAATCACATCCCCGGCATGAAGTTGCTGATCATCGGCGGCGTGAAACTGGGTGATTTTCTGGCTCAGGGTCAGGTGGCTGGCGGGTAAAAACCGGTCCGGTTGCCGGGTGTCTTGCGGCCAGTTCACCGGTTTTTCCAGTGCCGGAAGCGGCACGGTGACCGGCGGCTGACCGGGGGAGGTCAGCGTCACTTCGGTCTCAGGAAGCCGCAGCACGCCCTGATCCCAGGCCATCACCTGCCGTTCGAGGCGGATCCCGCTCCAGCTGGTGCCGTCTTTATGGCGGCTCAGTAACTGATTCGGTAACGGCGTGGTTAGCAGTGATCCGTTTTCAATCACAAAGGCCGGCCATTGCGGTGGCGGATTAAACCAGGTGTCAGTCCAGAAGGTCACGGCCACGCGCAGCGGTTGTCCGGGCACCACGTTATCGGGCGCGACCAGTTCGCGGGTAATGTCCATGGCGGCGCGTGCCGGTAACACGGCCAGCAGCAATATCAGCAACAGGCCTCTCATGGGGCGACCTCCTGATTTGAACGGTAGAGATTTTCCAGCAGGCCGGAAGGGGATACGTCCAGATTGTCATACCACTGGCTGACCTGCGGATTCGCGCTGGCGACCGGCTGAATATCCTTCTGGTTCACGCCCTGATTTTTCTTCAGATCGTATTTGATGTCGTCGGGTTTGTAGTCCTTTTCCTTGCCCTGTGCAGACTGCCGGTCGCGCTCCTGCTGGCGAAGCGTCATGATGATTTTGGCAATTTTTGCCCGGTTATCCTGCGCCATTTTCCAGCCGGGGCGCAGGCTCAGCGCCTGATCGTAACTGTTGATGGCCGGTTGCCACAGCTTTTGCTGCGCGTAGCTGTTGCCGGTCCACAGCAGCACATCGGCGGTCTGCGGAGCCTGACGAAACGCAGAGGTGGCGGCGACAAAATTACCGGCGCGATACCAGGCAATCCCCTGCCACAGCGGATCCTGAAAACGTTCTGCCGCCTGTGAATACTGCCCTTTATCAAAGGCCCGTTGCCCCTGCATATCAGGGCTGATCCACGCATCGCGCCACGCCGCCTGTCCCTGCGGCAGATACAGCATCAACGGCAGCGCCACCACCAGCCAGCAAATCAGCTGACGTCGGCAGAACAGCAGCAACAGCAGCACCGGTATCACCAGCAGATAGCCGCTGTTTTTCCAGTGCAGGTCGGCGCGGGCGTTGTTTTGGGCGGCAACGGATTGCCGGATATGGCTGGCGATCACCGAAATATCGCTGTCGTCGCTGGTGACCAGCGTCACCGGCACGCCGCCGTCGCTGGTCTCGCTGAACCGCTGAACATTGAGACGGGTATCGATACCGCGCCCGTCATACGCCTGCGGCAGCGCACCGCCGCGCGCCGTACCCGGCACCCAGATCTGGATCGGCAGCCCGGACTCTGTCAGCCAGCGGGCATCTTCAGCCGTCAGGGAATCGGCGATCAGCAGCAAATTACGCGGCGCATCCTGTGCCGCGGGCATGTTTTTTTGCGCCAGCGCGACAGCCTGCCGCAGACCGGACCCTTCGCCTTCCGGCAAAAGTGACGGCGTCTGTGCATGAAGAAACAACGAATAAAACGCCGGATCCTGCGTCAGCGGCGTGGTCAGCCACGCCTGCGCGTGATACACCACCAGCCCGAAACGGGTGCCCGGCGTGCGGGTCATCAGATCCATGATTTTGCTTTGCATACGCTGATGACGGCTCGGGGCCAGATCCTGCGCCATCATCGCCGGGTCCTGTTGCAGAATGACCATCATGTCACTTTGTGGTGTCAGCGCGGCCGGTAATTCCCGCTGCCAGGTGGGGCCGGAAAGGGCAATCACGCCCAGCGCCATCACCCACGGCAGGGCGCGGGTCAGGCGTTTTTGCTGCCCGATAATCAGCGCCTTCGCGAAAGGTTTATCCATAATCCGGTGCCAGGCGCTGCGCTGGCGCGTGGTGATAAACCCCAGCAGGATGCACAGTATCAGACCGGATAACCGCCACGGGTAGATGAAATGGAAATCGCTCATGCGGTTTTCTCCCGGAAATAACGCCCAAGACTGAGCAGCAACAGGAGCGCCAGCGCCAGCAGTAACGGCCACTGGAACAGCGGGATATGCCATGACCAGCCGATGGATTTCACCTGAACCGGCGTGATGGCATCGATTTCCTGCCAGACGCTGTCAAGTGACGCGCCGGAGTTGCTGGCGGTCCAGGATTTGCCGCCGGTGATCCGGGCGATATCCTGCAACAACGGCAGATCGACTTTGTCATCGCCGGTGCTGGTGACATCGCCAAAGGCAATGGTATGCACCTGAACGTGATGAGACACCGCCAGTTGCGCCGCGAGCGGCGGGGCGAGTTGCGAGGCGGTGTCATTGCCGTCGGTCAGTAAAATCGCCAGTTTGCTGGCGTCTTTGTTGGCGGTGGTATCCAGCAGTTTCACCCCGACGCCCAGCGCGTCGCCGATCGCCGTCTGTTGTCCGATCATGCCGGGCGACAGCTGATTGATCCGCGTCTGCAACGCCTGTTTATCTTCACTGACGGGCGCGAAAGGCCAGGCGTGGCTGGCAAAAATCACCAGCCCGATGCGGTCAGATTTACGCTGTTCGACAAACTTTCTCACCGACGCCTGCACGGCCTGCAAACGGGTCTCGCCGCCCGCCACATCGTTTTTTGCCATCGACCCGGAAACATCGAGGATCAGCACCACGTCGCGCATCGGCTTCTGAATATGCTGCGGCGGCGTCAGGTATTCCGGTCGGGAAAGCGCCACCACCAGCAACATCCAGATAACCCAGAACAGAATGTTGCTCAGTTTACTGCTGCGCACCGGCTGGCTGTTGAGTTTCACTTCGTCGATCAGTTCGGGCAGGAAAGGCACGCGCACCCGTTCTTTCACCTCATTGTCCCGAGGCAGGAAGTAGCGGCTGATCAGCGGCAGGAAAATCAGTAAACCGGCCCACGGCCAGGCGAAATCGAGGCGGCTCAGAAACTCAGACATGCGGCAGTTTCTCCAGCCAGGTTTTCAGTTGGGATTGCAGACGGGCATTTTGCTCACTGTCCAGTGTGTTTTCCGGCTGGCAGTAGCGCGCGCTGAGCTGCTGACGCAGGTCCGCATCAATATCGACCTGTTGCAGGACGTGTTCCGGTGTCAGCCACTGGCTGACCGACGCACGGGGCTGATGCATTAACAGAATACGTTTGATCAGTGAGAGCCAGCCGTCGGCATCGTGCGCGTCACGCAACGCGGCCAGCGCCTGACGTCGCCAGAGATTTCGCCGCCAGCGGGCCAGACGATACAGCAGAAAAATCAGCAGCAGCGCGATAAGCACGCCCGCCAGAACAAACCAGCCGGGAGGAAGGGGAAACCATGAGAACCGGCCGGGCAGGGCGGGCTGAAACAAATCCGGAACGCTAAATCCTTTTTCCAGCATTCAGAGCCCCCTTTGCAGTTGCCGGAGTAAATCCTGTGTCACCACGATCTGATTGACGCGGATCCCCAGCCGGGTCAGTTTTTTCTCCTGCGCGCTGAGGCGGGCGGTGATGCTGTTTTGTATCTCATCGCGCAGCACGCCTGACAGGGAGAACGCGGCTTCATGCCCGCGATAATTGGCCGCCAGATTGCCCGAGGCAGGCAGACGAAGGTGCAGATCGTCGAGAATAACAAACGCGCTGACTTCACAGCGGCGGCGCAGGGCCGCCAGCAGGGCTTCGCATTCCGCATCCAGATCATGAAAATCACTGAGCAGCGCCACCCATGAACCGGCCGGGATCAGCCGGCGGGCATGTTGCAAGACGGCGGAAAGTGACAACGACGTGGCCGGTTCTGCCGGATAACGCGGCGGCAGCGCCTGGTTATAGTCGAGTAAATCATCCAGCACATGATTGAGATTTGCAGAGGGCGCCCGGCATTTTTGCAGGGCATACCCGGCATCGCCGAACACGGCGCTCCCCAGCCGATCACCGTCGTGCCAGCTGCGCCAGGCCAGTAATCCGGCAATTTTTGCCGCCACCACCGATTTTGTCTGCCCGCGCGTGGCAAAGAACATGTCGAGCCGCTGATCGACAATCAGAAAAACCGGGCGCTCGCGCTCTTCGTTATACAGGCGTATCCACGGCGTCCGCAGGCGTGCGGTGGCCTGCCAGTCGATCAGCCGGACATCATCACCGGCCTGATAACGCCGCAGACTGTCAAAATTTAATCCGCGCCCTTGCTGGCGCGACACCCGTTCACCGGCCAGCGCACCGGGCGGGATTTGCCCCGGCGGATTCGACAACAGTTTCGCCTCTCCGGCCAGTGCCATCAGCGTGTCACGGTCAATCGCCAGCGGGTTTTCCATCAGGCCACCACCGCGTCGAGCAACATGCGGATGACCTCATCCGGCGAACAGTTATCGGCATTGGCCTGATAGCTGAGCATCAGGCGGTGACGCAATACGGCAGGGGCAATCTGGCGGATATCTTCCGGCAACACCGCGTCGCGGCCTTCCAGCCATGCCAGCGCACGCCCGCAGCGATCGAACGCCAGCGTGCCGCGCGGACTGGCGCCAAAGGTAATGTAGCTGGCCAGCGTATCGCTGGCGCCCTGCGGATGGCGGGTCATTTCGACCAGATTCACAATGTAGTTTTCCACCACCGGCGCGACATAAATGGCAGAGATTTCCTGCCAGCAGGTGGCGATATCCTGTTGCGTCAGCATTAGGGTTTCCGCCTGTTCCGCAGGGGATCCTACCTCTGTCTGCTGGTATTTTTGCTGCTGTTCGGCGCGCACCAGTTGCATCACTTTTTGTTCGTTTTCCCGCGACGGATAATCCACCAGCACTTTCATCAGAAAACGGTCAAGCTGTGCTTCCGGCAGCGGCCAGGTGCCTTCCTGATCCACCGGGTTTTGCGTCGCCAGCACCATAAACACACCGGGCAACGGCCAGGTTTTTCCGGCCACGGTCACATGGCGTTCTTCCATGGCTTCCAGCAAGGCGGACTGCACTCGCGCCGAAGCACGGTTGATTTCATCGGCGAGAATAATGTTGCCGAACACCGGACCGGGGCGGAAGCGAAACTGTTCCTCTTCGCGGGTGGCGTGCTGCTGGTAGATTTCGCTGCCGGTAATGTCAGAGGGCAGGAGATCCGGCGTGAACTGAATGCGGCTGAATTCGCCTTCCACATGGCGGGCAAGTTCGCGCACGGCGCGGGTTTTTGCCAGTCCGGGCAGCCCTTCCAGCAACACATGACCATCACACAGCAGGGCGATCAGTAACATGCGCACCAGCGATTGCTGGCCGATCACCTGTTCATTCATCCGCTGTTCAAGCTGCAACAGCTTTTCTCTGTTTGTCATCGCTTTAATCCTGAAAAGTCACGTTTCACCAGCGTGGCGATCCCCACCAGTATCGGCTCGGCGTAGTTAAAGAAAGCTTTGATGCCGGGACAGAGATAGTTAAGGCCCGTTTCGCCGTCCGGGGCGCGGACGATGCGGTTTTTCGGGCATTCTCCCCAGCAGAGTTTCAGGTACGGGCAGGATTTGCAGTAGGCGGGCAGGGTGTCTTTTTTCCCCATGCCGAAGGCTTTCTGACGTTCGGAAAACGCCATGTGCGCCAGTTGCGTATCGGCAATATTTCCCAGCTGGTATTCCGGGTAGACGTAGTGGTCGCAGGAATAAATATCGCCGTTTTTCTCTACCGCCAGCCCTTTGCCGCAAAATTCAGAGGCGGTACAAATCTGCGCGGGCATCCCCATGGTCTGGGCGACGGCGGTTTCGAACAGATTGACCTGAACGCGGCCTAAATCGTTGTTCACCCATTCTTCAAACACCGCGATCAGGAACGTGCCCCAGTCGTTGGGATCGACCGACCAGTCGGTGACGACAGAATCCAGATCGCCTGGCCTGGCGCGGCGGGAGCCGGTCACCGGGATGGTGTCATCACGCCAGAACTGGGGCGCGGTAACTTTGAAATCAACGGGTTCGACGCACGGGTTAAACTGCACATAGGTTGCCCCCAGTTCCCGCGTCATAAAGCGATACACTTCCAGCGGAAAGCGGGCATTGGTCCGGTTGACCGTCACCAGTGCATTAAAAGGCACCTTGTATTTTTTCAGCGCCGCGACGCCTTGCATGACTTTGTCGAAAGTCGGTTTGCCGCTGCGCGTGACGCGGTAGCGGTCATGAAGTTCCCGCGGGCCATCGATGGAGATGCCCACCAGAAAATGGTGTTCTTTCAGAAACTCGGCCCACTTGTCGTTAATCAGCACGCCGTTGGTCTGTAAATCGTTTTCGATGCGCTGACCGGGCTTCTGATACTGTTTCTGGAATTTCACTACCTTCTCAAAAAACGGCAGTCCCATTAACGTCGGCTCGCCGCCCTGCCAGGAGAACACCACCTGTTCGCCGTCCTGACCGTCAATGTACTGGCGGATAAAATTCTCCAGCACCTCATCACTCATGCCGGTGTGCCGGTCCTGATGCAGCAGATCTTCTTTACTCAGGTAAAAACAGTAGGAGCAATCGAGATTACAGGTTGAGCCGCTGGGCTTGGCCATTACGTGGAAGCGTCGCGTATATTCCGGGCCTGTACCGTCATACTTTTCTGCTGACGGTAATGCTTTAACAGGCAATGTGGTGCTGTACTTCATCGCGCCTCCTGAGGGAAGTACCGGGCAGGGGTCTGCCCGGTGGGTGACAAGTTAGTTGTTCGCGTTTGCACCTTCTTCAAGCATCGCCGACGCATCGGAAACCGTGAACGAACCGGGTTTCTGACGTGGCGGGAACTCTTTGAAGGTATCCAGCATCTCTTTCACATATTTCTGCGCGCCACCCAGCAGGAACAGGCGGTCGTAGTACCAGGTGTTGTAGCCCATACCGTCAGAGCCTTTCTCCAGCGGATCGACTTCCAGATCGAAAATCATCGGTGCGCGCAGTATGGTGAACGGATAGCGCCACACATCCAGCCCGGTGTGTTCCTGGATCATAAAGTGGGCTTTCCAGCGGCCATAACGGATAGCCAGCAGATCGCCGTCATCGCTCCAGTAGAAGAATTCCTTACGCGGATCTTCGCCTTTGCCCTGCAGGAAATCGAGCTGGTTATAGCCGTCGAGATGAACTTTGTAGGTGATGGAAGGCGTTTTATAGCCTTTAAGGAGTTGCTCTTTGATATCCGGCACACCGGCTGCTGCCACCAGCGTCGGGAACCAGTCGTTACTGCCGAAAATATCATTGATCAGCGTGCCTGGTTTGATGTGGCCCGGCCATCGGATCATCGCCGGAACGCGGAAACCGCCTTCCCAGCCGGTGTTTTTCTCCCCACGGAACGGCGTAATCCCCGCATCCGGCCAGGTGGCCGTCATCGGACCGTTATCGGTGGTGTACAGCACGATAGTGTTATCTTCGATGCCGAGATCTTTAATCTTCTGCAACACCTCGCCGACCATCTTGTCATGCTCGACCATGCCGTCTGCGTAAGTGCCCAGCCCCGTCACACCAATACTGCCGTCTTTCAGGTGTGTTTTGTTGTGCATGCGGGTGGTGTTAAACCAGGTGAAGAACGGCTTACCGGCATGGGTCTGGCGTTCCATAAAGTCGTTGTTGGCGGCAAGGGTTTCTTCATCCACCGTCCCCATACGTTTGACGGTAAGCGGGCCGGTATCTTCGATTTTGCCATCCGCCGAGCTTTTAATGACGCCACGCGGGCCGAACTGTTTACGGAATTCCGGATCTTTCGGGTAATCCGGATTTTCAGGTTCTTCTTCGGCATTCAGGTGGTAAAGGTTACCGAGGAACTCATCAAACCCGTGCGCAGTGGGCAGAAACTCATCGCGGTCACCGAGATGGTTTTTACCAAACTGACCGGTGGCGTAACCCAGTTGTTTGAGAATATTGGCGATGGTCGGGTCTTCTTTTTGCAGGCCTTGCGGTGCACCCGGCATACCGACTTTACTCATCCCGGTACGGAACGGCATTTGTCCGGTAATAAAGGAAGATCGCCCCGCGGTGGAACTCTGCTCAGCATAATAGGAAGTAAATTTCGCACCTTCACTGGCAATACTGTCAATGTTGGGCGTTTTATATCCCATCATTCCCTGGTTATAAGTACTTAAATTCCAGTAACCGATATCATCGCCAAAAATAACCACGATGTTAGGTTTTGACGTGTCCTGCTTGGGGGCATTTTCAGGTGAACCCGCAGCGGGCGTGGGATCTGCCGCTGCTGCGGTGCCAGACATCAGGGCGAGCATGCTGGCAACCATCGTCCGCCTGAAAGATACTTTGTTAACCATATTGGTCACTCCGTTCATTGAGGGCTGGGATTAAGTCAAATTCAGTATAGTAAAGCTTTGAAATGTCTCATTACCTTCGGAAAGAACAGGCAATAAAAGGAATGCAGGGAATAAGCGTCTGTCACGGTGTGATTTTGTAAAGATGATAACCTGATGAATTATCAATCATTAAATTGTGCCTTTTGATTTGCGCAAAGCACAATTCTGAACAGGGCAAGTGAAAAGTTTTTATCTTTTTTATGAAAAGACAAGGCTACAGCAGGGGGAAATGAGGGAATGAGCGGGATAAGAAGACAATCACAGGATTATGGAATCCTGTGATTGTCATTGTGGTTCCTGACTACTGACGGTTGCTCCACACGGTCTGCACGTTACAGAATTCGCGTAAACCGAAGTGCGACAATTCGCGGCCATAGCCACTTTTCTTCACACCCCCAAATGCCACGCGCGGATCGGACGCACTGTAACCGTTGATAAAGACACCGCCGGTTTCCAGCTCGCCGGTCATCTGTTCTGCCAGATCAAGGTCAGCAGTGAAAATGGTCGCAGTCAGACCAAAATCGCTGTCATTCGCCAGTTCAACGGCATGTTCAGCGTTACGCGCGACACTGATCGCCGCCACCGGCCCGAACAGCTCCTGACGGAACGCGGTCATTTCCGGCGTGACGTTGCTCAGGATGGTCGGTGCGTAGAAGTTACCATTACCGGCCATTTTTTCGCCGCCCAGTAACAGGGTTGCGCCTTCACGCAGGCTGTCCTGAATCTGCTTATCCAGCTCATCACGCAGATCGAAACGTGCCATCGGGCCGATATAGGTCGCGTCATCCAGCGGATCGCCCGTCACCAGCGCCTGAGTGGCGGCAACAAATTTCTCAGTAAAGGTTTCCAGCACGCCTTCTTCAATGATCAGACGCTTTGCCGCAGCGCAAACCTGCCCGGTGTTCTGGTAGCGACCGGCAACGGCGGCTTTCACGGCGGCATCTATATCGGCATCATTGAGCACGATAAACGGATCAGAACCGCCCAGTTCCAGCACGCATTTCTTCACGGCTTTACCGGCCAGTTCAGCAATCGCAGCACCGGCGCGCACGCTGCCGGTGACCGTCACGGCGACCACGCGCGGATCAGCAATCAGATCTGCTACGGCCGCATTCCCAACGTTAATCACACCAAACGCACCCGCCGGGAAACCGGCTTTCAGTGCCGCCTGTTTCACCAGATAAGTGGTGCCCATGACGTTCGGGGCGGGCTTGAGAAGGAATGTATTTCCCGCCAGCAACGCAGGCACCGCACCGCGCAAAATTTGCCAGACCGGGAAGTTCCACGGCATCACCGCCAGGATCATGCCGGAAGGGCGATAATGAATGTGCGCTTCACCGTTATCGACCTGTGTCGGTTCCGGTGCCAGCATGGCCGGGCCATTCTGGGCATACCATTCGCACAGGTTGGCTGATTTTTCGACTTCCGCACGCGCCTGTTTCACGGGTTTACCCATTTCACGGCTGATCATGCGGGCAATATCTTCGCTGGCTTCACGCAGTTCAGCGGCGAGATGCACCAGAAGTGCGGCACGTTGCGCGACATCGGTTTTGCGCCAGTGTTTAAATGCGTTGCTGCCCTGCGCAACGGCCGCTTCAAGTGCCAGCGGCGTATCGTAAGGGTATTCACCCAGGCGTTCGCCGTTGAACGGGTTCAGTGAAATGGCGTGTGTTTGTGTGCTGGCAGTGGTCATTTTTTATTCCTCATTAATCCGGTCTGTGAAGAATAGAGGCTTGCAGGGATGAATAAAAATGAATAAAAATAAGTAAACCGTTCACTTTTTGAGAAAGACTATGAATCTGTCACAACTGGAGATGTTCCGTGCCGTTGCCGAAACCGGCAGTATCAGCGCCGCCGCGCAACGTGTTCATCGTGTGCCGTCAAACCTGACCACAAGGATTAAGCAGCTGGAAGCAGAGCTGGGCGTGGAACTGTTTATCCGCGAAAACCAGCGGCTGCGCCTTTCTCCGGCCGGACGTAACTTTCTCAACTACAACAACCGCATTCTGGATCTGGTCGAAGAGGCAAGAGTCTCGGTGGCGGGAACGGAACCGCAGGGCGTATTCGCTCTGGGTGCGCTGGAAAGCGCGGCGGCGGTGCGCATTCCGGCGCTGCTGGCGCGTTATCATCAGCAGTTCAGCAAAGTTGAACTGGCGCTGAGCACCGGCCCGTCCGGCGAACTGCTGGATAAATTGCTGGAAGGCGAACTGGAAGCGACCTTTGTTGACGGGCCGGTGCTGCATCCGGTGCTGGATGGCATGCCGGTATTTCAGGAAGAGATGGTTATCGTTGCACCGCGGCATCACGCGCCGGTGACACGCGGGCAGGACGTCAATGGCGAAATTGTGTATGCGTTCCGCTCAAATTGTTCATACCGGCGGCATTTCGAAAGCTGGTTTGCGGATGACGGGGCCGCGCCCGGAAAAATCTACGAAATGGAATCCTACCACGGCATGCTGGCGTGCGTGATTGCCGGAGGCGGGCTGGCGCTGATGCCGCGCAGTATGCTGGAAAGTATGCCGGGAAGCGGCACGGTAAGTCTCTGGCCGCTTGCGGATAACTACCGTTATCTCACCACCTGGCTGATGTGGCGGCGGGGAGTGTTAACACGAAACTTGTCGGAGTTTACCAGGATGGCTTCAGAAGTGACGGTCAGCCTTCCGCAACCTGCAAAATAATCTGCCAGTCCAGCGCAAGCTTTAACATCACACAGGCGGCACAGACGACGAAAATGGTTTTGAACATGGTTTACCCTGATATTTACTGTGATTCGAATCACAGTTTAAAACCATGACGGTTAAATCGCTTCTAAAATTTTGTGCCGTTAATGCCTTTTGCGCGGCATTTTAGGATTATTTTTATCGGGATGTGTAATTGAACATCAAAAAACCGCACCGGAAGATAAAGAATGTGTACGTTTTGTACATAATAGCAACATGATTTATTCACGCAGCGAGACTATTATAAAGGCGCGCAAATTTGCGTTAATAATATTTTTTTGCTTATTTTGAAGTCTGCGAAGTCGTTTGTTCGTTAAAATTTAATTTATTCAGACACAACAAGTCCTTATAAAAAAACACGAATGCCGCCCGGCAACAAGTAAAACGCTGCCACAGGAATTGTGTAATAGCGTGTAATATTATCCTTGCGCAATTGATATCATTATTTGTTTGTGTAGAATCAGGGTCACTAATTTAATGATACCCCTCTAAAGTGAGCACATCATGGACAACGCGTTAAACGTTTTGAATAATATCCGTACACTTCGGGCTCAGGCTCGTGAAATGCCACTGAGCACTCTCGAAGAAATTCTTGAGAAGCTGACCGCAGTTGTTGAAGAATCGCGCGATAATGCAAAAGCACTCAGCGCACAGCAGCAGGAACGTGACGAAAAATTACTGAAATACCGTGAAATGCTGGCTAACGATGGCATCGCCATTGATGACCTGCTGGGCCACCAGCCAGTGAAAGAAAGCACCAAAGCAAAACGTAAACCGCGTCCGGCGATTTATGCCTACACCGACACCGATGGTGAGAAGAAAACCTGGACCGGCCAGGGTCGTACTCCTTCTGCTATTAAAGCCGCTCTGGATGGCGGCGCGACACTGGAAAGCTTCCTGATCGCGCGTTAACCGAACCGCTGATGTGTTTGGATCTTGTCTGCTCTGTTTATTACAGGGCAGATAAGCTATTTGTTAACACTATTCTTTTCCCTGTTATTCATTGACGTTAAAGATCGCCTTCTCTCCTCTTTGTCCTTTCCGCCCATTCAATAATGTCTCTTAATGTGAATTTGAGTCTCAGCAAGTAAGATCAACATCACTTCGTTTACCGGAACGTCTGTACAACCCTGATATTCCCCTGCGTAAATTACGATCACTCGCGGGTGTTTGTTTTAGGACGCTGCGCGATACCCGCTGGATTAAACCTGCGTCCTGGTAAAAGGGGCGTACATACCTGAACGATTAAGAATGATGCATTACCGTCCGGAGAATTTTTAACGCAATATTACGACGGCCACCTGCGGACGATGTTTAATATCCATCTGCAGGAAAGTATTAAACCCGACCGGATATTATTGAAACAGTTAAGCATTGCTCATCAATGGCCCGCAAACACGGGCCAGAGAGGGGACGGCAGACAGATATTCAGCGATGAGGCAGGTTTTCCTGGTATACACACAAATGCGTATACGCCGCCTGCAACAACGGAATATTGATCCCGACACGCGTGGCGCGCTCGACCAGATCACCAATAATCTGATCGGCTTCAACCGGATTTCCCTGCGTCATATCGCGGTACATGGAGGAGGTCTGCGGTGAGTTTTTATCGGTTACCGATTCCCTGACTTTTGCCACCGCCGCCGCGCGTTCCGCGTAGCCAAAGGCTTTCATGGTGGTCAGTGCCTCGGTGACGATAGCCTGGGCGAACTCTGTGCCGCCCGGTGCAGACGCCACCTGACCGATATTGCCGCGCATGGAGCAGGTGATGGCGCCGAAGCTCGAGAGCAGCAGCCACTTCTCCCACAAATCCGTGATAATCGTTTCAGACAGCACGGCGTCGATATCGGCACGTTGAAATGCCTCGTCGACTTTCAGAATACGTTCGGTTTTTTCGCCGGACAGCTCGCCGTAAATAATCTGGTGCATTGGCGTCATCTGGTGAATATGCCCGTCGGCATCAAGCGTGGCGTTGATTTTACATAAGCCGCCGATCAGGGCGTGTTCACCGAAACGCAGACTCAGCGTCTCCATGTGTTTCATCCCGTTAAGTACCGGCATCACCATGGTGTTTTCACCGACAACCGGTGCGATATCTTTCATTGCCGCTTCCAGCCCGAAACTTTTTACCGTCAGCAAAATCAGGTCATAAGGCCCGGTCAGCTGCGATGCCTGTAAGACATTGGGCTGGAAATGGAAATCACCGTGCGGACTGTGAATGGTCAGCCCGTCCTGCTGAACGGCCTGCGCCCGTTTTTCACGTAAAAGAAACGTCACATCCTGCCCGGCCTGTGCCAGCCGCGCACCAAAATATCCGCCGGTCGCGCCAGCTCCCACCACCAGAATCCGCATATATTTTCCCCATTGTTCAAGACATTCAGAAATAAACCAGTAAGTTTTAAACTACGGGAGGAGGGCTGCGGGAAGCAAGCATTGCTGAAAAGAAATGAAATGTCAGTATGAATATGGCGGGTGTAAAGTCGGTACAAATGTGGGATGAGAATGTAACTCCCCCGCCCGAAGACGGGGGAGTTACACCGCTATTTCCCCCGCGCCAGCACCTTGCGGTACAGCACCGGCAGTGAAATCACCACAATCAGCATCGCACCGACAATCACCGACATCACAATCCCCGGCACATTCAGCAGGCTGAGACCGAAGGTCAGCAGCCCCATCAGGAACGCTGCAATAATCACCCCGGTCATGCTGCCGGAACCGCCGAGCACGCTGACCCCGCCGAGCACCGCCATGGTGATCACGCTCAGTTCCCAGCCGAGCGCCAGCGTCGGACGCGTGCTGCCGAGCCGTGAAGTCAGCAGCACCGCTGCCAGTCCGGACATCACCCCGACCAGCACAAACAGCGTCAGGTTGTGGCGTTTCACATTAATACCGGAATACCATGCGGCGACCGGATTGTTGCCGATGGCATAGGTGCGACGGCCGAAGTTGGTTTTATGCAGCAGGAAATAGAACACTGCGCCGAGTACCAGGAACAGCGCGAACTCAAACGACAACGGCCCCCAGACATACCCCTGACCAAACCAGGCAAAACTGGCGGGATAGTGGTTAAGTGACTGGTCACCAAGCAACACATAGGTGATGCCGCGGAACAGGCTCATGGTCCCGATGGTAATGACGATAGAAGACAGATTCAGTCGTGTGACCAGCAGGCCGTTAATTAATCCGCACAGCAACCCCACGCTCAGCCCGACGCCCACCAGTGCTGGCGTCGGTAACCCGGCCTGCGCGCAGAATCCCATAATGGTGGAACTCAGCGCCATGGTTGACGCGACCGACAAATCGATTTCGCGGGCGATAATCAGCATCGCCATCGGCAGGACGATGATGGCTTTTTCGGTGAAGTTAAAGGTCGCGTCCGACAGATTCCAGATATTGAGGAAATACGGCGAGGCGAAGGCGTTCATCACAAACACCAGCAGCGTCACCAGCAGCAGGAAACCTTCCCAGCACATCAGACGGCGGAAGAACGGCGTCACCGCCATCGGTGCGTTCCCGGCCTGAGAGGTCTGCGGCGTGTTGCGCGACGTTAAGGTCTTGTTCATGATCTTACCCCGGTATCAGTTCGCACAGGCTGGACGGCAGGGGAGTGGCGCAGGATCAGCCGTCCTTTACGTTTGTTGGCGCGTTCGTTGAGGATCACGGCGATGACAATCACGCCGCCGGAAATGGCCATCTGCCAGAACGGTGAGACTTCAATCACCGGCAGGGCGTTGTTGATGACGCCGAGGAACAGCGCGCCGAGCAGGCAGCCGACCACCGAGCCGATGCCGCCCATGGTGCTGATGCCGCCGATCACGCAGGCTGCGACGATCTGCAACTCGAAACCGTTGGCGACGTCTACGTAGGCGACGGCGAAACGTGAAATCCACAGATAGCCGCAGAACCCGGCCAGCGCGCCGGAAAGGCAGAAGCTGACGAACTGCATTTTGCCCGCGTTAATGCCGGTGTAATACGCCGCGGTGGCGTTACCGCCTGCGGTATATAAAGCGCGACCGGTGCGGCTGTATCGCAGGAAATAGGCCACCAGAATCAGAGCGGCAATCGCGCACCAGCCGAGCAGCGGCAGGCCGATAAAGGTGGCGCGCGGCAGACTGAGGAACGCCGGGCTCATCTGATGGGCGTTAATCCAGCCGCCGTTTGAGAGCAGGAAGATAATGCCGCGATAAATGCTCATGGTGCCGAGCGTCACCACAATCGGCGGAATACCGACTTTCCACACCAGCAACCCGTTAATCGCGCCCATCACCAGCCCGAGTACCGTCGCCAGTAAAATTAGCGACCACACCGGAATATGCGGATAGTGGAAGTTAAGCAGCGCGACGATCATCCCGGTCAGCGCCAGATTGGCGGCCATCGACAAATCGATCCCTTTGGTCAGCAACACCATCATCTGGCCGAGCGCCAGAATGATCAGAATCGAGGTGTCGTTAAACATCTCAAGCAGGTTGCCCGCGCCGACAAACTCCGGCGAACGCGCGCCGACGCCGAACACCATCAGCACGATGACCACCGCCAGCAGCAGCTCGCGGTATTTCAGCAGGTTTTTGATCATGCTGCCTCCTCGCCCGCGCCACTGGCCGCGCTGACAATCATTTCTGCGGTTGCCTCACCGGCATTGAATTCCGCCACCATCAGCCCTTCGTGCATCACGATGATGCGATCGGCCATGCCCATCACTTCCGGTAATTCTGACGACACCATAATCACTGCCAGCCCGCGCCCGACCAGTTCAGACATAAACTGATGTACCGCCGCTTTTGAGCCGATATCAATGCCTTTGGTCGGCTCATCGAGAATGATGATGTCCGGTCTGGTCGCCAGCCATTTGGCGATCACCACTTTTTGCTGATTGCCGCCCGACAGCGTGCCCACGGCCTGTTTCCAGCTGGAGGCTTTGACCTGCAACCGTCTGGCGTAATCATCGGCCAGCGCCCACTCTTTTTTGTCATTCAGCACGCCACGCGGATTGAGCTGGCTGAGCTGCGGCAGACTGATGTTCTGACTGATCGGCAAATCAATGATTGCGCCTTGTTTCTGGCGCTCTTCCGGCACGTACACAATCCCCGCCCGGATGGCCTGAGAAGGACGCGAAAAATGGTGTTCTTTGCCGTGGATCAGAATTTTTCCGCCGCCGGGCTGGGTGACGCCAAACAGCGCCTGCATCAGTTCGGTACGCCCCGCGCCGACCAGCCCGTAAAAGCCGAGGATTTCGCCCTTGCGCAGCGAAAAATTAATGCCCGCAAACTCGGTCGGATGGCTGAGGTTTTGCACTTCCAGTACCGTCTCGCCCGGTTCACAGTTCACTTTCGGGTAAGCCTGACTGACTTCACGACCCACCATCATGGTCACCATCTGCTGTTCGCTGATGTCGCTGATTTTGCCGGAACCGACATAACTGCCGTCGCGCAAAACCGTGTAGTAATCGGAGATAGAGAAAATCTCGTCGAACTTGTGCGAGATAAACAGGATGGCTTTGCCTTCGCGTTTCAGGCGTTCAACTATCTGATAAAACTCAACGATTTCATGCTGAGAAAGTGCCGCCGTCGGCTCATCGAGGATCACCACCTGCGCATCAAATGACAGCGCACGGGCAATCGCCACCATATGGCGCTGCGCGATGCTTAACTCTTTCAGAATGGCGTGCGGATCAATATTCACTTCCAGACGGGTCAGAATGTCGCGCGCCTGCTGATGCATCGCCGGCCAGTTCAGACGTCTGAACAGCCCGCGATAAAGATAATGGCCGACGAAAATATTCTCGGTGACGGAAAGCTCGTCAAACAGCACGGTTTCCTGATGGATCGCGGTGATCCCGACTTTATGCGCGGATTCCGGATTCGGCAGTTTGATCGGAATCGCTTTATAACGCAGTTCGCCTTCTTCCGGCTGATAAATGCCGGTCATGACTTTCACCAGCGTCGATTTTCCCGCGCCGTTTTCGCCAATCAGGGCGGTTACTTTTCCCGGATACAAATCCACGTGAACGTTATTTAACGCCCTGACACCCGGAAAGACTTTGCTGATGCCCTGTAAGGACAGCAGCGGCGTCGATGAATCAGTCATGTCGTTTCCCCTGTCTGGCTAAGCACAACAAAACGGCCAACCGGCGCACCGGTCAGCCGCATTCAGGATCAGAAGATTTTGGAGAATTTGTCGATGTTGCTGGCGTCATAAACAAAGGGTTCAGCCATGGCGCCGCTGCCGTCAGCATCCAGTTTCACCTTGCCTAAACGCCCCATGCTGGCTTCGGTTTTGGTGGCGGTGCCTTTGACCAGATCATCGGCCAGATACGTTGCGGCGTAGCCCAGATCTATCGGGTTCCAGATGGCGAAGCTTTTGGTCGCGCCGGATTTCACCGCACCCGCCATTTCAGACGGCAGACCCAGACCGGTCACGTACACTTTGCCGATTTTGCCCTGATCTTTCACCGCCTGAGCGGCCGCCACGATACCGACGGAAGAAGGGGAAATAATCACTTTCAGATCAGGATAGGATTTCAGCAGGCCAATGGTTTCACGGTAGCTTTTATCTGACAGATCATCGCCATAGGCGACGGTCACCAGATTGACGGAAGGATACTTCGGCAGCACCTTCTTCATCTCGGCAATCCACAGATTCTGGTTGGTGGAGGTCGGCGTGGCGCTGAGAATGGCCACATCGCCTTTCTCCACATTCAGGGCTTTCAGCGCGTCGGCGGCCAGTTTGACGTTGGTTTCACCAATCAGCGCGTTGTTAGACGGATTAAGGTGGATCTGGCGGCCGTCTTTGGCGACCCCGGAATCCCACGACACCACTTTGATGCCGCGCTGCATGGCTTTTTTCAGCACCGGTACCAGCGCATCCGGGTCATTGGCGGAGACCGCAATGGCATCGACGCCCTGCGCAATCAGGCCGTTCAGCACTTCGATTTGGGCTTCTGCGGTGGTGGTGGTCGGGCCGGTATAAATCACTTTCACATCGCCCAGTTCTTTGGCGGCCTGTTGTGCGCCGACGTTGGCCGCTTCAAAAAAACCGTTGCCCAGCGATTTTGCCACCAGCGCAATTTTCACTTCTGCCGATGCCGCGCCTGCCATAAGGATACTGCTCGCGATCAGGGTAAGGCTCAGTACGTGTTTTAATTTCATTGTGTGTACTCCGCATAAGTCCGCATAAAGTTTAACGACCAAAAAGTTGCCGACGCGCCAGGCGCATGATCACGACTCTAGGAGGTTGCTGACAGACTGACCTTTCCGCGAGTGCCAGTTGAGGGCGAACTATGGCAAAGAAGCAAAGGTTTAAGCGAACAACCTCACAAATTGATAACAATCTTGTTTCGGTCATGCCAAACGTTCCGAAAAACACAGATTACCGGTTTCTGAAAGCCGTACTGAAAACAGGCGTAAAGCTAAGCGGTACGCCGGATTGCGCCGGATTGCGTAAGGATATAAATGTTTTGTTCAAAAGCGGATGGCTGATCACAGTTTCAGCCCGATGGCTGCCCCGGTGCCGACTAAGATATTACGATAATGTTAATAAGGAGTCGGAAATGACCGTGTTACGCAGTAGTGAGTATTTTCCCTCAGGAGATTTCCCGGTCACCATTGAACCCCGTTATCCGCAGGAAACCTTTCCTGAACACCATCATCAGGATTTCAATGAAATCGTGCTGGTCGAACGGGGAACGGGCACCCATGTGTTTAACGACCAGCCGCTGATCCTCAGTGCGGGCAGCGTGTGTTTTGTCCGCCACTGCGACCATCATCTTTATGAAGACACGGAAAACCTGCATCTGACCAATGTGCTGTACCGCAGCCCGAATGCCTTTCGCTTTCTGAACGGCGTCAGTGATCTGCTGCCGCAGGAAACCGATGGCATTTATCCGGCGCACTGGCGCATCAGCCCGAACCAGATTGTGCAGGCCAAAACGCTGATTGACCTGCTGGCGCGAAAACCTGCCACCCGGTTGCCGGAATCACAGGCGCAGCAGGAGTTGTATTTCATGCAGCTGTTATTGTTGCTGCGTAAAGGCAGCCGTGATGTCGGTTATCGTGGGCAGGGCGGCGATCTGAATAATGTGCTGGACTGGATGAACGAACATTACGATGAGGAAATCGACTGGCCGCAACTGGCGGCGCAGTTTTCCATGTCGCTGCGTACCTTGCACCGGCAGATGAAACAGCAAACCGGCTGTACGCCACTGAATTACCTTAACCGTCTGCGTCTCCTGAATGCCCGTAATATGCTGCGTTTCAGCGACAGCCCGATCACAGAAATCGCCCACAATTGCGGCTTCTGCGACAGCAATTACTTCTCCACCTTGTTCAAACGTGAATTTGGCTATGCGCCAAGAAGCGTTCGCCAGTAGCCCCTCCCCGTATTTTGCAAAATTGTTATGTCGGACAGTCCGAACATGACATTTTTGCCATTTCTCAAAATTAAATGGCAATCACGGAAAGGTAAAAACCAGACGGATAGAACAGGCTGTTAAAACTTCACAAAAAAGAACTTTTTTATTAACAACTCGTTCATCACCTCTATCCGTACCTGGGAGATCCTAGACATGAGCACAGTTCAGAAACGTATGTACATCAACGGCGAATTCGTTGAAAACACCGGCGGAAAGTGGATTGACGTTGTGAATCCGGCCACAGAACAGGTGATTTCACAAATCCCTGAAGGCTCAGCAGAAGACGCTAAAAAAGCCATTGATGCCGCCGAAGCGGCGCAACCCGGCTGGGAAGCGTTGCCAGCGGTTGAACGCGGCGTATGGCTGCACAAAATCGCCGCAGGCATCCGTGAGCGCGAAGCCGAACTGACCGAAACCATTATTGCGGAAGGCGGTAAAACCTACGGTCTGGCGCAAACCGAAGTGCTGTTCACCGCCGATTATCTCGATTACATGGCGGAATGGGCGCGCCGTTACGAAGGCGAAATCATTCAGAGCGACCGTCCGAACGAAAATATCTTTGTGTTCCGCAAAGCCATCGGCGTGACTACCGGTATTTTGCCGTGGAACTTCCCGTTCTTCCTGATTGCCCGCAAAGCCGCACCGGCGCTGATCACCGGTAACACCATCGTCATCAAACCGAGTGAAATCACACCGAACAATGCGGTGATCTTCGCAGAAATCATTCACAAAATCGGTCTGCCAAAAGGCGTGCTCAACATTGTCACCGGCTACGGCCCGACCGTCGGCCAGGAACTGGCAGCCAACCCGAAAGTCGGTATGGTCAGCCTGACCGGCAGCGTGGCCGCCGGTATCGCCACCATGACCGCCGCGGCGCAGAACGTCACCAAAGTCTCGCTGGAACTGGGCGGCAAAGCCCCGGCCATCGTGATGAATGACGCGGATCTGGATCTGGCGGTGAAAGCCATCGTCAGCTCCCGTGTGATCAACACCGGACAGGTGTGTAACTGTGCCGAACGTGTGTACGTGCAGGAAGGCGTCTACGACGAATTCATTTCCCGCATCAGCGAGGCGATGAAAAAAGTCACCTTCGGCAATACTGCCGAGCAAAAAGAACTGGATATGGGCCCGCTGATCAGCGGCGCAGCGTTACAGCGCGTGGAAGAGAAAGTGGCGAAAGCCGTGTCACAGGGTGCGAAAGTGCTGCTGGGCGGGAAACGTCACGGCGACAAAGGTTTCTTCTATCAGCCGACCGTGCTGGTGGATGTGAAACAGGATATGCCGATCATGCACGAAGAAGTGTTTGGCCCGGTGTTGCCGGTCGCCACCTTCAAAACGCTGGATGAAGCCATCGCGATGGCGAACGACAGCGAATATGGCCTGACGTCGTCGATTTACACCAGCAACATCAACACGGCGATGAAAGCCCTGAAACAGCTGAAATTCGGCGAAACCTACATCAACCGCGAAAACTTCGAGGCGATGCAGGGCTTCCATGCAGGCTGGCGTAAATCAGGCGTCGGCGGCGCAGACGGCAAACACGGCTTGCAGGAATACCTGCAAACGCATGTTGCCTACCTGCAATTCCATTAATCCGCAGTGACTGGCCGGAGCAGGGCAACCTGACTCCGGCCAGAAAGGACATATCATGAGCCGTCACGATTTCCTGACCGGTATTCGTCAGCATAAATTCATGCAAACGCTGTTCCCGCCACAGAGTGAAGAACCCCATCCTGTGGCGGATTTTGGCCGTGCGCTGACCCTGATGGGCGGCCTCTGGGATGAGACGTTTTTGCGGACACCCCGAAACGGTTACACCACCCTGAACGCCTATCTGCGCGGGTTGTATCCGGCCGATGCCCGGTTCTGTTCCGCCACGCCGGAAATCATTGCTGATGTGGATTTCAATGCGCGTAGCGATGCGGCATCGCTGAAAGAGGTGGATGTGGGGGTGGTACGCGCCTGCTTTGGCGTGGCAGAAACCGGCGCGGTGTTTCTCAGCGATCATCATTTATGCGTCAACACGCTCAGCGCGATGGCAAAAAATCTGGTGGTACTTCTCGACGTTAAACATATTATCGAACATCTGCATCTGGCCCACCGGCAGCCGCAACCTTTCAATGCCCGCTACACCATTATGATCACCGGCCCGGCGGCGATGGCCGACAGCGAAAGTGCGCTGATGCTGGGCGCCAAAGGCGTGAAAAGCCTGCGGGTGATCGCGATTTAAGTCCGAAAACCCATGGATCCTGCTGTACTCACTTCGTCTAAAATAACTCCTGTAAATAAAATAAATCCTATCTGATACAATCAGTAAATCGATGCATATCAGGCATATCCTGACTATTTTCTGTGAGTGAGCGCGACACCCATGAGCGTGATACAGAGCCTTATCAAACAAGCTTTTGGCACCGGTAACGGCCACGAAGCGGCGAGCTTTCTGGCCAGCGCATGTAACCGCATGAAGGCAATGGATAAAACGGCTATCGCCCGCGAAGTGGAAAGCGCGCTGAACGGCGTCAGTTTCAGCCGTCCTGATACAGAAAAGGCCAAAGTCAAAACGGTGTATAAAGACACCGCCGTCACCCTCGAAAAACTCGCTTCCCTGCAAAAACAGGTGCGCAGCCTGACGCATGAACTGGCCGTTGCGCGCAGTAAAACCGGTACGGGTCCCAATGAAGACACGGAGCGGATGAAAGACGAACTGTTCCGCCTGAACACGCGGATCAGCGACCTGCAACGTCAGTCAGAAATACAGAAAAAGCAGCATGCCGACGAACTGGCGCTGCTGCGCTCCCGCCAGCGGGCTACCGGAAATTCCAGCTCAGCCGAACTGGACGCCGCGAACCGCCTGATCGCCTATACCGGCAGCCAGATGGCCGCCATGGCTGCAGCACGCGATACTCTGCAACAGCGCGTCAGTGAGCTGGAAACCGAATATGACCGCCGGTTAAGTGAGGAAGAAGACAAACGCCACGCCGCCAACCGACGTGCCGACGGGAATTACGCTCTGCTCGGTCAGCAGAAAGAACTGACTGCAGAGGCAAACCGTAAAGTCACTCAGTTGCGGGCGAGCCTGAAACTGGAAGAGTACGAAGGGCAGTCGGTGAAGAGTGAAACGGCGAAACTGAAAAAACAGATCGCCGCACTGGAAGAGGAAAACAGCCGTCTGGCGGAACGCTCCCGTGATAACGAGGACGACTGTGAACGCCTGAGCAACGCACTCGAGCGTACCAGCAAGGAATTCGCCGCCTACAAGGCGCAAAAAGAACGCTTCTCCCGCTGGATCCACATTCCCAGCGCCATGATGGGCCTCGCCGTCGTTGCGCTGGTGATGTATACCGATGCCCAAACGGGACATTGGTTTGACAGCCTTACACCTGCCGCATTGCTGGGCACCGTCGTTTACGCGCTATCCCACACCATCGCCTGGAGCCGCAAGGCGTAGCGGGCGGCTGTCATTCCCTGCCTTTACTTCACGGCTACCGCAGCCGCCTGCTCGATCCGCATTGCCACATCCCGCCCCTGTGCTTCGAATTCCCCCCTGTTTGTGTGTCACTTGGGCGCGGCGATCTGACAGGGGAATCACATGACGATGACAAAACGTCATGATGCCTCTTGTCTGCCGGCGCTGTGAAAACGCTTTCCCGCCCGCTATTGTGGATATTTTGTACAGTCAGGTTATTTTCGGTTTTATATCTTTTGTAAAGACCGGGCAGGGGCAATACACGGAACTGATCGGATGAAAAAACAGCGTCGAATATTCCACTGTCTTAAAATTGTGGTCTATATTTATTCTGCAACCGGGGCTTTCGTCGGAGTTTCGAAAGTTGAAAGGGGAATGGAAAATCCGAAAGTCCGCCCTGGTAAATACGCAATTCTTGCCTGATGTGGTTTTTGTTAATGCTTTTTTTATCAGTACGTTAAATATTATGTAATCGTTTCCATTGTGCTGATGATAAAGCCTTGCCCGCAGGCGGGTCAAATTTCGAATGAAAGGCTGTTTTTATTTTATTGGTGAATAAAAACGTCGCATGAGGAATAAATCCACGGGTTTTGCGCGGAAATTAAAATTGAACGCGGCTTCCGATGCACACGAAGTGCGATATTTTGTTAAAAAGTTATATTTGTAAAGTTGCGTATGTACTAACAGGAAGAAAAAAACTATAGTGAGCCACCTCACGGCTCTCAATCAGATTGGTCGATTTATGTCTACTTCTAATGTCTAAAATTGAGAGATGCGTCGTCTTTTTTGACTCAACCTTTTAACGTAAAAACAAAAGAACTCATAAAGTGAACGCCAAAACCTCTGCTTTTATCATCACGTTTTTGTCATTTCTGAACCCTGTTTCAGTCAGTTACGCACAGTCAGCCACCGCGACGCCGAAAGGTGAGACGGATGACGCATCCGATGCGTCGACGATGATGGTCATCAAACGGGCCAGCACCGGTGAGTTGTCTGAACTCGATACCCCGGCGGCCGTCAGCGTGATTGATGGTGAAGATTTCAGAAACAGCAAAGCGCAGGTCAATCTTTCCGAAAGCCTGGGCAGCGTCCCCGGTTTGCAGGTTCAGAACCGCCAGAACTATGCGCAGGACTTGCAGCTTTCCGTGCGCGGATTCGGCAGCCGTTCTATGTATGGCGTGCGCGGCGTGCGTATTTACGTTGATGGTATTCCGGCCACCATGCCGGACGGGCAGGGGCAGACCTCCAATATCGATCTCAACTCGGTGGAGCGCGTCGAAGTGCTGCGCGGGCCGTTCTCGGCGCTGTACGGCAATGCGTCCGGCGGCGTGGTGAACGTGGATACCCAGACCGGTTCTCAGCCTGCAAAACTGGAAGCGGGCACCTATTTTGGCAGTTACGGTTCATTCCGTAACAGCGTGAAAGCCAGCGGCGCGACCGGTGACGGCACCCATGCCGGTGATGTGAATTACCTGATTTCCGGTTCCCGTTTCACCACTGACGGCTACCGCGATCACAGCGGCACCCAGAAAAACCTCGGTAACGGCAAGCTCGGTGTGCGCATTGACGACGACAGCACCCTGACGCTGATGTTTAACAGCGTCTCCGTTGATGCCAACGATCCGAGCGGCCTGACAGAATCTGAATGGCACGATAACCCGACGCAGGCGAAACGCGCCGATCAGTACAACGCCCGTAAGAGTCTCGATCAGACACAAGTCGGCCTGCGCTATCAGCGTCAGATGGGCGAGAACGACGAGTTCAGCCTGATGACTTATCACGGCGAACGCCACACGACGCAGTACCAGACCATTCCGGCCGCGTCGCAGAAAAATCCGCTGAACGCAGGCGGCGTTATCGTTCTTGAACGTAAATATTCCGGCGTGGATACCCGCTGGACGCATCAGGGCGATCTCGGTTCTGTCCCGGTCACGCTGACCGGCGGGCTGGACTACGAAACCATGACCGAGCGCCGCTTCGGTTACGAAAACTTTAACAGCGAAGGCGATCTGGGCGTAAAAGGCGACGAACGCCGTAACGAAAAGAACGTGATGTGGAACCTCGATCCCTATCTGCAAACGACGTGGAACCTGACACCGCGCTGGACGCTGGATGTCGGTGCGCGTTACAGCACGGTCAGTTTCGATTCGCAGGATTACTACATCACCGGCAGCAACCCGGATGACAGCGGTTCGCGCCGTTATCACAAACTGCTGCCGATGGCCTCCCTGAACTACGCGGTGACGCCAGCGCTCAATACCTACATTTCTGCCGGTCGTGGATTTGAAACGCCGACCATCAATGAACTTTCTTACCGTACTGATGGCCAGTCCGGCCTGAATCTCGGTCTGGAACCGTCCACCAGCAATACCGTGGAACTGGGCAGCAAATGGCGCGTCGGCAATGGTCTGGTCACTGCGGCGGTCTTCCAGACCGATACCGACGACGAATTGATTGTTGCAGAAAGTGTCGGCGGACGTTCGAGTTATACCAACGCCGGCAAGACCCGCCGTCGCGGTCTGGAACTGTCGTTAGATCAGCAGATTGAAGAGAACTGGCGCGTGAAAATGGCCTGGACGTTGCTCGATGCCACCTTCCGTAATGAGACCTGTGGCGCGGGGGATTGCACGCCAGCGGGCAACCGTCTGCCGGGTATCGCCCGCAATATGGGCTACGCTTCCCTTGAGTGGGCACCGGTTGATGGCTGGCATGCTGGCGCTGATGTGCGCTACATGAGTGACATCGAAGTGAATGACGAAAACAGTGAACAGGCACCGGCTTATACCGTCGCCAGCGTGAATGCGGGTTATCGCTTCAACTGGAACAAAGTGACGCTCGACCTGTTTACCCGCGTCGACAATCTGTTCGACAGAAATTACGTAGGTTCTGTCATCGTCAATGAAGGTAACGGTCGCTATTTCGAACCGGCACCTGGCAGAAACTACGGTGGCGGCGCTACGCTTTCTTATAGTTTCGAATAGATCCCATAAAGTAAGCGTTTTTAGTCAGTAAGAACAATGAACCACGCGGTGTTGCCCGGTGCCTGCACTGAGTAAAGCAGGGCGGCACATGCAAGGAATGACACCCGGTGAGAACCGGATGTTCTTGAAGATTCGGGTCACCCTGAATCGACGATTATAAAAAATCAGTAAGGTCATCAACTATGGAAACGAAAGCCTCGTTATCACGCATCGTCGTCATAATTACCGCTTTGTTCGCCGCGTTAAGCGGGATTTATCTTCTTGTCGGCGGTATCTGGCTGGCAAAATTAGGTGGTTCTCTTTATTACATTATTGCCGGTGTTATCTCGCTGGTTACCGCGTGGCTGTTGTACCGCCGTCGCTCGTCTGCACTGCTGTTGTACGCAGTCTTCCTGCTCGGCACCACTATCTGGTCCGTATGGGAAGTGGGCACTGATTTCTGGGCACTGACGCCGCGTCTTGACGTCACCTTCTTCCTGGGCCTGTGGATCCTGCTGCCGGTTGTTTACAACCAGATGCTGGCGAAAAACGCGTTCGCGCGTGGCGCACTGGCCGTTTCCCTGCTGTTCACCGTGATTGTGCTGGCGTACTCCGTTTTCAACGATCCGCAGGAAATTAACGGCACTATCAAAGCTGCTGATGCGGCACCGGCTGCGACAGATTCCGGCGTTCCCGCCAGTGACTGGCCTGCCTATGGCCGTACTCAGGGCGGAACCCGTTACTCGCCACTGAACCAGATCAACGATAAAAACGTCAGCAAACTCGACGTGGCATGGACTTTCCGTACCGGTGACCTGAAGACCCCGAACGATCCGGGCGAAATCACCGACGAAGTCACGCCAATCAAAATCGGCGATATGCTGTACCTGTGTACGCCGCACCAGAAACTGTTTGCTCTGGATGCCGCGACCGGTAAAGAGAAGTGGAAATTCGATCCGCAGCTCAATTCTAACCCGACCTTCCAGCACGTGACCTGTCGCGGTGTGTCTTATCATGAGACAACGCCTGTGGCACAAGGTGATGCGGCTAACGGCGCGGCCCCTGCTGTCTGTGCACGTCGTATCATCCTGCCTGTCAACGATGGCCGTCTGTTCGCACTCGACGCTGAAACCGGCGCACGTTGCCCGGCATTCGGTAACAACGGTGAGCTGAACCTGCAGGGCAACATGCCTTACGCAACGCCAGGCCACTACGAGCCAACCTCACCGCCAATCATCACCAAATCTGTGATTATCGTGGCCGGTGCGGTGACCGATAACTACTCAAACCGCGAGCCTTCCGGCGTGATCCGTGGCTTTGATGTGGAAACCGGTAAACTGCTGTGGGCCTTCGATCCGGGTGCGGCTGAACCGAACAAAATCCCTGAAGATGGTCAGCACTTCACGCCAAACTCCCCGAACTCATGGGCGCCTGCGGCTTATGATGACAAGCTGGATCTGGTCTACCTGCCAATCGGCGTAGCGACACCAGATATCTGGGGCGGCAACCGTACTCCGGAAATGGAACGTTATGCGAGCGGCCTGCTGGCGCTGAATGCGACCACCGGTAAACTGGCCTGGTTCTATCAGACCGTTCATCACGACCTGTGGGATATGGACGTTCCGGCGCAGCCAACGCTGGCTGATATCACTGACAAGAGCGGCAACAAAGTTCCTGCGATTTATGTACCGACCAAAACCGGTAACATCTTCGTGCTGGATCGCCGTGACGGTAAGCTGATTGTTGACGCACCTGAAAAACCTGTTCCGCAAGGCGCAGCGAAAGGCGACCACGTTTCTCCGACTCAGCCGTTCTCCGAACTGACTTTCCGTCCGGAAGCCAAACTGACCGGTAAAGACATGTGGGGCGCAACGATCTATGACCAGCTGATGTGTCGTGTGATCTTCCACAAACTGCGTTATGAAGGCACCTTCACACCGCCATCCGAGCAGGGCACGCTGGTGTTCCCGGGTAACCTCGGTATGTTCGAGTGGGGCGGTATTTCTGTGGATACCGACCGTCAGGTGGCTATCGCGAACCCGATCGCACTGCCGTTCGTGTCTAAACTGATCCCACGTGGTCCTGGCAACCCTATGGAGCCAGATGAGAACGATAAAGGTGGTTCCGGTACTGAGACTGGCATTCAGCCACAGTACGGCGTGCCATTTGGCGTGACGCTGAACCCGTTCCTGTCTCCGCTGGGCTTCCCTTGTAAACAGCCTTCATGGGGTTACATCTCCGGCGTTGACCTGAAAACCAACGATATCGTGTGGAAAAAACGTATCGGTACCGTGCGCGACAGCTCACCATTGCCGCTGCCGTTCAAAATGGGTATGCCAATGCTGGGCGCACCGATTTCTACCGCCGGTAACGTGTTCTTCATCGCCGCGACCGCAGATAACTACCTGCGCGCGTTCGATATGAGCAACGGTGACAAACTGTGGGAAGCACGTCTGCCAGCAGGCGGCCAGGCGACTCCGATGACGTACTCTGTGAACGG
The DNA here is from genome assembly GCF_004330295.1 of Rahnella victoriana. Taxonomy (GTDB): domain Bacteria; phylum Pseudomonadota; class Gammaproteobacteria; order Enterobacterales; family Enterobacteriaceae; genus Rahnella; species Rahnella victoriana. The sequence continues at coordinate 97,784 of NZ_SJOJ01000012.1, read as the reverse complement.
TAAACAGTACGTTGTTATCGCAGCAGGCGGTCACGGTTCGTTCGGCACCAAACTGGGCGATTACATCATCGCTTACGCACTGCCAGACGCTGACGCGAAATAATCAGCCGTCATAAGCTCTGAAATGTGAAAGGCCGCGAAAGCGGCCTTTTTTGTGGAATTTTTTCAGCAGTGGCTGCTATTTCTTGCAACCAGTCACTTGCGGATAGTTTCGGCAAACCAGCATGAGTTTATGTTTCGGTTCGAAGCCTTTATCCAGCATACATTGCTGAACTTTCGCCGCTTTCAGGACAGTCGGAATAAAAGGAACCGAGCCTAAGGGTTTCGGATATCCGCACTCATACATCACCTGTAACGCGAGCTTATCGTTCTCAACAGCGTGCGAAAAATGCAGTGAGGCGCCTGCTTTACGCCAGCTGATGAGCTGCGATTCAACCCGGCCTGAATCCGGTTTGATCGGGTGAAAACCCTCATCGGCTACAAAAGGTAGCGCTTCGAGCTGCCGCTGGCTCAGCGGATGTCCCTGCTGTTTCCCGATGCAGGCAGGGGTGTTTTTGTGGTAATCACAAATATGGAAATCACCCTTATAGGTAAATCCTTTCCCCTCCATGCACTGGAAATACAGCACCGTTTCATTCTCAGTAAAAGAAGGTTCAGGCCCCGGAAGCGGGACGCCGCATTGTCCCATCGCAACACGCGTTTCATCGATGTTGGTTTTGGGGCGTTGCCACTGGGTGAGATCAGGCGGCGGCGGGCATCCGGTGAGCAGAAAAACCGAACCAATGAGCGCAGATGAAGAAACCAGAGAAAAATAGCGAGGCATTAAAATCCCTTATTTATAATGATGATAGCGACTTCCTAAATTCCCGGCAGGCTCAGGGAGCGAAAGGGAAAGCATAACTTTAGTCCAGTATCTGGAAATAGACGGGTTTTTACATCCCCTGAGAGGAGGAGTAACACGATGAATGAGGTTCTGGAAGAGATAAAGGCGCTGGAATGTAGCCTTCATGGTGGCAGACGCACAGATGAAAAGTGGCTGGAAAGGGTTCTGCATCCGGCCTTCCGTGAAATCACGCGTTCGGGGCGAATGGTTGACTGGCAACAGACGGTGACGGCGCTGACTGCTGAAACACAAGAATTAAGCCTCAAAGCGGAAGATTTTCAGCTGCAGAGGCTTAATGAAGGTTGCGCGATCCTGACGTATAAAACCTTTACGCGCGCGGGAGATGAAAAGCGGCGTTATACGCTGCGCTCCTCTTGCTGGATGAAAGTCGTAGGAACCGGCTGGCAGATGATTTTTCATCAGGGCACGCCAGCGGCTGAAACGCTGGCGTGACACCTTGCGCGGAACTAAGAAGCACAACCCTCTGGCTTAAAGACCCGCGCAGTTGAGGCCGGATTATTTGCCAGCTTATTCGCCGGTCTGCGCGGACGGGCGACAAGTTCTCCGCCGCAGTTGGGGCATATTCCCTTCAGCGTGTTTTCGGCACAAGGAACGCAGAAGGTGCATTCAAACGAACAAATCCTCGCATCGGCGGCAGGCGGCAGATCGGTATTGCAGCACTCACAGTTGGGTCTCAGTTCCAGCATAGAATTTATCCTTCCTCAGCACGTTTATGTTTCAGCCATTCTGCAGGTGAGTGGCAGGGTTTCGCAAGCGGCTCAGGCTGATCAGCATCGCCAGCACCGTGGCAATCACCGCGACCCACAAACTGACCTTCACCGCCTGCGCTTCGTGTAACACCGTGCTGGCAGAATAAAGTGTCAGGATAATGCCGACGCACGCCGTTCCCAGACACTGTCCGAAGGTGCGCATGATCGCCAGCACGCCGGAGGCATAGCCGCTGTTTTCCCGTGAAGCGTTGGAGAGCATTTCGCGGTTGTTCGGACTCTGGAAACAGCCGAAACCGAGGCCGCAGACAAAGCTTCGCAGACAAATATCCCACATCTGCGGGTGTTGTGGCAGTTGTGCCAGCAGCAATAAACCCAGCGCGAACACGCACAATCCCACGGTCGAAATGATCGCTGCCGGATAGCGGTCAGCGAGGCGTCCTGCGTGTGGCGCGGCGAGAATAATCCCCAGCGGCCACGGCGTGAAAAGCAATGCGGAAACAAAGGCGCTGTAGCCGTAAACGCTCTGAAACAGAAACGGCAGCGCGACGAATGTAATGCCCTGACTGACGAAAGTGGCCAGCGAGGTAAACGCCGCCAGCGTGAAGCGGGTGGACGCAAACATGCCAAGCGGCAGCAGCGGTTTTGGCGCACGGCGCTGACGCCAGACAAAGGCCACGCCTGCAATGATTGCGGTCACGCCATACGTTAAGGCTATCGCCAGTTCACCCGTTCCCGGACGTGCGAAGGATTCCGCGGCCATAATCAGTGCGCCCAGCGCCACCGCCGATAAAATCGCCCCCGCGGTATCAAATGGTTGCGGCGTGCTGGCCGGATTGGAGGGCACCACGCGCAGGGTAATAACGACGGCAATCATACCGAGCGGAATATTAATGGCGAACAGCCATTGCCAGCTCATCGCGGAAAGTATGGTCCCGCCCAGAACCGGCGCGACGGCGGTGCTGGTGGCGATCATCAGGGCATTCAGCCCCAGCACTCGTCCGAGCAGCCGGTTGGGGAACACGGAACGCAGAATCGCCGGACCGATACTCAGCGTGGCGGCCGCCCCGATACCCTGAAGCACCCGCATGATAATCAGCATATCGAGGGATGTTGACAGCACGCAGCCCAGCGAGGACAGGGTAAAGACCGTCAGCCCGGCAGCAAACAGCCGGCGAAAGCCGATGTGGCTGGCCAGCGCGGCAAATATCGCCAGCGTCATGGATGCGGAAAGCAGATAACCGTTCGACACCCACACCGCCGCGCCCGCCGGAATCGCCATCGCCTGCGCGATTTGCGGCAGGGCGATGTTGACCATCGAGCCGTCGAACACCGCCATCGTCGCCATGATCATCACGGCTGCCATGGCCAGTCCCCGTTCGTGGCCGGGTAATCCTTCATCGCCTGGTTGGTCGGAAAAAAGTTCCATAACGCATTCGCCTTATTGATATTGAGTCAGGTAACTATACCGGCAGGAAATATAGTGCGGAAGACGCACTATCTGCACTTAATACCTGCGCCAAACGCCTTCTCTCATTTTTACGGCTGCGCTACTATGGCGGGATGACTGAACCTGATCTGAACTTACTTATTGCGCTTGATGTGCTGCTGGCGGAAGGCAGTGTCGCTGGTGCTGCCCGTCGTCTGGGTTTAAGCGCGTCGGCCATGAGCCGCACATTGAGCCGCCTGCGTGCCACCACCGGCGACCCGCTGCTGGTGCGCGCCGGGCGAAATATGGTGCTGACGCCTTACGCCGAAGAGATCCGCCAGCGTGCGCAGAACGCCGCCTTTGAGGCGCGCGCCCTGTTACGGCCTTCATCGGCAGATTTTAATCTGGCCACACTTGAACGTACTTTTCTGATCCGATCCAACGACGGTTTTGTGGTGGCTTTCGGCGCAGCGATGATTGCCGCCGCCGCGCAGGTAGCCCCTTCTGTGTGTCTGCGGTTTATGCCAAAACCGGAAAAAACCTCAAATGCGCTGCGGGAAGGGCGGGTCGATCTTGAGATCGGTGTTTTAGGCGATATGGGGCCGGAAATCCGCTTACAGACGTTGTTCCGCGACAGGTTTATGGGCGTGGTCAGAAAAGGCCATCCGCTGGCGGCGGAGAAAGAGCTTACCGCGAACGATTATGTGTCTTTCGGGCATGTGGTGGTGTCGCGCCGCAACAAAACCTACGGGCCGGTGGATGACGCGCTGGCCGAAGTCGGGCTGAAAAGGAAAATTGCCGCCGTCGTGCCGGGTTTTTCCGCCGCCCTGGCGATTGCGCAAAACTCCGATCTGGTGGCGCTGATCCCCGCCTCATTCCTGATTGCTGAGCCAGACCGGCTTTATGCCTTTGAACTGCCGGTAAAAACCCGCGAAATCACCATTTCCCAGATGTGGCATCCGCGTTCAGAAGTTGACCCCGCGCACCGCTGGCTGCGGCAACTGGTGCTGAGTGTGTGCCGGGAAAAAGGGCCGGGTTAACGGTTTACTCGGCTTCCAGATAATGCTTCAGCGTCATGCGCAAATCAGGCGTTAATTCCTTGATGTTGTTGAGCATCCAGCGCAGATACATCGGGTCGTCTTCGGCTATTTCGGCAATTTTCCTGCCGCGATATTTGCCGAACATCATGGTGCTGACTAACGCAGGTCGCCCGGTGATCGTCACCATTTCTTCCGGCGTCCAGCCGGATTCCTCCATGATGCGGATCAGCAGCGCGGCAGTGATGTAGCAGTCAAACAGTGCGCGGTGATGATGCAGATCGGCTGGCGTGGCAACCTGCAATTTGAGGGATTTATAGAGCGCCATGTTGCTGTATTTGATCCCCGGCCATAAACGGCGGGAAAGTTTCACGGTGCAAATCCAGTCGCCCGGCATCTCAGGCAGCATACGCTGGTCAAAACTGGCGTTATGCGCCACATAATATTGACTGCCGTGGTAGCGGGGGATGATCTCTTCAATCCACGGTTTGTCGGCCACCATCGCCTCGGTGATTTTGTGGATTGCCATCGCCTGATGGCTGATCGGGCGGTCAGGGCGCACCAGATCGCTCATCGGATTGACGATTTTACCGTTTTCAATATCGACAGAGGCCACTTCCACCACGCCGCCTTGCAGTCCGCAGGTTTCCGTATCAATTACACGCAACATATTCCACTCCAGAGGCTCACCGGACTCTTTCTAAAAACGCTAGCCTAACGGATTGATTTCCTCATGCCCACTTTTCTCATCACAAAGTGCACGCACAAATATGTCCTCACAGTCGTTCCGTCTATTTCCTGTACAGATCACATTTCTTCCCGCTTTCGTGAAAATGCTCACATTCACCCGTGCAGATGCCCAAACAAACCCCAAAATTTTCGGCTTTTAGCCGTGGAAATGCGTCCGTAAACTGGCTAAGTTCAATAATGAAACGGTATTTTATTATTGTTGGATTGCGGTTTTAAAGAAATGTGAGCGCGCTCACATGGCTGAATGAACACGCAATTGCGGTGCGCTCTGAAGAGCGTCAACTCTCTCAGTAATGGCAGGTATCGCTGTGAAAATAAGTTCTGTTGAAGTTTCTGTTTTTACTTATCCGACCCGTCGTGTTTCTGACAGCGCGGGTCATTCTCATCCGGGTGAAGAAAGTCAGGCGAAAATGGCGATGTTAACCATCACTACCGATGAAGGCGATTGCGGCTATTCCTTTGCGCCGCCGGAAGTGGTGCGTCCGCATGTTGTGAACGCCTTTTTCAGAAAAGTGCTGATCGGCCAGAATCCGTTCGACCGCGAGCGTCTGTGGCAGGATTTGGTGCACTGGCAGCGTGGCAGCGCGCATCAGCTGACCGAACGGGCGCTGTCGTTTGTCGAGCAGGCGCTGTGGGATCTGATTGGCCGCAAACTGAACATGCCGGTGCACAAACTGCTGGGCGGATTCCGTGAAAAAGTCCCGGCGTACGGCAGCACCATGTGCGGCGATGAGCTGAAAGGCGGACTGTCGACGCCGGACGAGTTCGGCCAGTTCGCCGAGAAGCTGGTGGCACGCGGTTATCAGGCCATCAAGCTGCACACCTGGATGCCGCCGGTGGCGTTCGCGCCGGATCCGAAAATGGATATCAAAGCCTGCGCCGCCGTACGTGAAGCGGTCGGCCCGGATATCGACCTGATGCTCGACGGCTATCACTGGTACAGCCGCAGTCAGGCGCTGACGATTGGTAAGGCGCTGGAAAAACTCAACTTCGCGTGGTTCGAAGAACCGATGGAAGAAGAGAGCATGGCGTCGTACGCATGGCTGGCGGAAAACCTGTCTATCGACGTGATCGGGCCGGAAAGTCTCGGCGGTAAACATCACAGCCGTGCGGACTGGGTGAAAGCCGGTGCCTGCGACATTTTACGTGCCGGAGCCAATGGCGTCGGCGGCATCTCGCCGTGCATGAAAGTCGCCAGTCTGGCGGAAGCCTTCGGCATGGACTGCGAAGTGCACGGCAACGGCGCGGCCAGTCTGGCGGTGGTCGGTGCCATCCGCAACTGCCGCTGGTACGAACGCGGTCTGCTGCATCCGTTCCTCGAGTACGACGAACCGGCAGCGTATCTGAACAGCATTGTTGATCCGATGGATGAACAGGGCTTTGTGCATCTCTCTGACCGCCCTGGCCTGGGCGAGGACATCAATTTTGATTACATAGAAACCCATACCGTCAGCCGCGACTGACCTGCGGGCAGAAAAAATAATAAACCTCTGACTCTACCCGGAAGGTACATCATGAACTCTGGCAAAACATGGGGCGCGTGGCTTTTCGCGCTCCTGCTGATGACCGGTGGCTGGACGGCGCAGGCGAAAACGCCGCCCGACCAGCTGATCATCGGCATGAACATGAATAACCTGTTAACGCTCGATCCGGCAGCGATGACCGGCAATGACATTGTCGGCATCGTGGTCAATCTTTACGACCCGCTGATTGAACTGGATCCGCAACAACTGACCAACGTGCGCCCGGCGCTGGCGACCTCGTGGGAGGTCAATGCCGACCGCAACCTCATCACCTTTCATCTGCGCGACGGCGTGAAATTCCACTCCGGTAATCCGGTCACCGCCGACGATGTGGTGTGGTCGATGCGCCGGATCCTGCACCTCAATCTGGCGCAGGCGTCGGTGTGGAAATCCTACGGTTTCAGCAAAAAGAATGTCGACGAGATGGTGCGTTCGCCGTCTCCCGGTATCGTCGAAATACAGCTGCCAAAACCGAATGACCCGAAACTGGTGATCTACTCGCTGGCCGCGCTCGGCAGCGTGGTGGCGCTGGACAGCAAAACCGTGCAGGCGCATGAAGTGAACGGCGACTGGGGCAACCGCTGGCTGACCACTAACGAAGCCGGTTCCGGCCCGTTCCGCCTCGATAACTGGCAGGCAAAAGACGTGCTGAACATGAGCCGTAATCCGCAGTACTGGCGCGGCGAGCCGAAACTTTCCCGCGTGGTATTCCGTCATTTTCAGGAATCCCAGACATTGCGCCTGATGATTGAAAAAGGCGATCTGGATATTGCCAACAACATGGCGGTGTCCGACGTTAAGGCGCTGAGTCACGACCCGGCCATGCAGGTCGATCAGGTGAAAAAAGGCACCATTTATTACGTGGCGATGAGCATGAAAGAGCCGCATTTCGCCAACCCGAAAGTGCGCGAAGCGGTGCGCTATCTGATTGATTATCAGGGTATCGGCAAGGCGCTGATGAACGGCTATGGCATTGTGCATCAGCGGCCGATTCAGGTCGGTATGCCTGCCACGCTGCCGGATCCGGGTTATACGCTGGATATTCCGCGTGCTAAAACCCTGCTGGCGGAAGCCGGTTATCCCGACGGTTTTGATACCACGCTGCGGGTGCTGGCCGATCAGCCGTTCCTCAATATCGCCATTGCCGTGCAGTCGACGCTGATGCAGGCAGGCATTCGCGCCAAAATCGTCACCGGTACCGGCAACCAGATTTACGGTGCGATGCGTGAACGTAAGTTTGCGATGCTGGTCGGGCGTGGCGGCAGCGGCGTGGAACCGCATCCGCATTCCAGCCTGCGCGCGCTGGTTTATAACCCGGACAACAACGATGCGGCGCGGCTGACCAATTTTCAGGGCTGGCGCACCGGTTTTTACGACAAGCAGCTGAATGCGCAGATTGATCAGGCGCTGCTTGAACGCGATCCGGAAAAACAGAAACAGGATTACTTCGCCATTCAGCAACGCTACGACGCGCTGATCCCGGCGCTGGTGCCGGTATCTCAAATGGTGGATTCCATCGTGGTGCGCAGGGATGTCAAAAATTACCTGCCGCATCCTTCCGCGACCACCTTCCTGCGCGATGTCTGGAAAGACGAACCTGTCGACGTGCAGCCAACCGGAGGTAAAGGGTTATGACCATGCAAATCCCGGCTCCTGCAACAAAGCAAACGGCGCGGATGTCCTTCCCGGCCGGGCGCATCGGCAAAAGGCTGGTACAGGTGGCGATCACCCTGTTTGGCCTGTTGCTGCTGACGTTTTTCATCGGGCGTGTGATGCCGGTCGATCCGGTGCTGGCGATTGTCGGGCCGGACGCCGACCACAGCACCTATGAGCAGGTTTACCACCAGCTTGGCTTTGATAAACCGCTGTGGACGCAGTTCGGCATCTACCTTTACGGGCTGGCGCACGGCGATTTGGGCAATGCGCTGCTGACCGGTAAACCGGTGACGCAGGACATTTTGCGCGTCTTCCCGGCCACCATGGAACTGGCGACGCTGGCGATCATTCTCGGCGCGGGCGTCGGTATTCCGCTCGGCGTGCTGGCGGCGGCAAAGCGCAACAGCATCGCCGATTACGTGGTGCGCATCATCAGTCTGGCCGGGTATTCCACCCCGATATTCTGGGTCGGCATGATGGGTTTACTGGTGTTTTACGCCTGGCTCGGCTGGGTCGGCGGTGCCGGTCGGGTGGATTTCAGTCTCGACGGGCAGGTCACGCGCCACAGCGGATTTATGCTGATTGACGCGCTGATCGCCGGAAACGGGGAAGTGTTCCGCAACGCGCTCAATCACCTGATCCTGCCTGCGTCACTGCTCGGTTTTCACTCGCTGGCCTACATCAGCCGTATGACCCGCAGCTTTATGCTGGCGCAGCTTTCGCAGGAATTTATCATCACTGCCCGCGTCAAAGGGCTGAGCGAATGGCATGTGCTGTGGAATCACGCGTTCCGCAACATTCTGGTCCAGTTGCTGACTGTGGTGGCGCTGGCGTATGGCTCGTTGCTGGAAGGCGCGGTGCTGATCGAAACCGTGTTTTCCTGGCCGGGCTTCGGTTCGTATCTCACCAGCAGCCTGATGCTGGGCGACATGAATGCGGTGATGGGCTGTGTGCTGGTGGTCGGCATGATTTTCGTGGTGCTGAATTTGCTCTCTGACCTGCTGTATCAGGTCTTTGATCCGAGGACAAAAGTATGACGATTTCCCTCGATTCCCTCACGCTCAGCGCGGGCGACGAAAAACGTCAGCGCGTGAAAAGGGCGGTTGGCCGTGTCGGTCATTTTCTGTGGCAGATGGTGTGTAATCCGCTGACGGCCATTGGTGGCGCGATTGTTCTGGTGCTGATGATTGTGGCGATATTTGCGCCGTGGATCGCGCCGTTCCACCCGCTGGTGCAGGATTTAAACAACGCGCTCAGTCCGCCGTCGGCCACGCACTGGTTCGGCACGGACGAGTTTGGCCGCGATATCTTCAGCCGTCTGGTGTACGGCTCGCGCATCACCTTGTATATAGTGCTGCTGGTGTCGGTGACCGTCGGGCCGCTCGGCTTGTTGCTCGGCGTGACAGCCGGGTATTTCGGCGGCAAAACGGACATGGTGCTGATGCGCGTTACCGACATCTTCATCTCCTTCCCGAGTCTGGTACTGGCGCTGGCGTTTGTCGCCGCGCTCGGGCCGGGTCTGGAACATGTGGTGATCGCCATTACGCTCACTGCCTGGCCGCCGATTGCGCGTCTGGCGCGTGCCGAAACGCTCTCGCTGCGACAGGCTGATTTTATCTCGGCGGTGCGGTTACAGGGCGCGAGTCCGCTGCGGGTTTTGTGGCGTCACATTGTGCCGCTGTGCCTGCCGTCGGTGATCATCCGAATCACCATGAACATGGCCGGTATCATTCTGACCGCTGCCGGTCTGGGCTTCCTCGGCCTCGGCGCACAGCCGCCGGATCCGGAGTGGGGCGCGATGATTTCCAGTGGTCGTACTTACATGATGGAGTGCTGGTGGGTGGCAACCATTCCCGGTCTGGCGATCCTGATTAACAGCCTGGCGTTCAACTTTTTAGGAGATGGCCTGCGTGACATCCTCGATCCCCGTAATGACTGACGCTCCGGCGTTACTCGATGTGCAGGATTTGCACGTCAGCTTTGTGAATGGCCGTCAGGTCACGCAGGCCGTACGCGGCGTGTCCTTCCAGCTCGGGCGTGAAAAACTGGCGATTGTCGGTGAATCAGGCTCGGGGAAATCCACCGTGGGCCGCGCGTTGCTGCATCTGCATCCGTCGAAAGCGCGCATCACCGCCAGCAAAATGCAGTTCGCCGACGTCGATTTGTTGCACGCCAGCCCGAAACAGATGCGTCAGGTGCGTGGCAAGCGGATTTCCATGATTATGCAGGACCCGAAATATTCGCTGAATCCGGTGCTGTGCGTCGGGGATCAGATCGCCGAGGCGTGGCGGTCGCACCACAAATGCTCCTATCACGAGGCCAAAAGCAAAGTGCTGAACATGCTCGATGTGGTGCGTATCCGCGACCCGGAACGGGTGTACGGCCTGTATCCGCACGAGATTTCCGGCGGACAGGGGCAGCGCATCATGATTGCGATGATGCTGATCACCGACCCGGAAATGGTGATCGCCGATGAGCCGACCTCGGCGCTCGATGTGTCGGTACGTTTACAGGTGCTGGCGCTGCTCGACGATCTGGTGAAAACCCGCGGTCTGGGGCTGATTTTTATCAGTCACGACATCAATCTGGTGCGCAGTTTCTGCGACCGCGTGCTGGTGATGTACGCCGGACGCATCGTCGAATCTATCGCTGCCACCGATCTGGATAACGCGCAGCATCCGTACACGCGCGGCCTGCTCAATGCGCTGCCGGACATGGATAACCGCCGTTATCCGCTGCCGGTGATGCAGCGTCAGGCCAGCTGGCTGACCGATTAAGGAGCACCTATGCCACAGAAAACCATGATTGACGTGCGCAACCTGAACCTGACGTTTGGTGAAGGGGCGAAAACCACCCAGGTGCTGACCGATGTGAATATCGCCGTGCGCGAAGGCGAGATTTTCGGGCTGGTCGGCGAATCCGGCTCAGGCAAAACTACGGTGCTGAAATGTCTGGCGGGATTGTTTACCCACTGGCAGGGCGAACTGGAAATCGAGGGTCAGCAGCTCGAACACCGCATTGGCCGCGAGCGTTGCCGGCTGGTGCAGATGGTGTTTCAGGACCCGTATGGCTCGCTGCATCCGCGCCATACCATCGGCGATATTCTGGAAGAGCCGCTGCAAATTCACCATATCGACCAGCGCGAACAGCGGATCAACACCATTCTGGAAAAAGTCGGCCTGAACCGGGCATTCCGCAGCCGGTATCCGCATCAGCTTTCCGGCGGACAGCGCCAGCGCGTGGCCATTGCGCGGGCGCTGATCCTGAAACCGCGCGTGTTACTGCTCGACGAACCGACCTCCGCGCTGGATGTCTCCGTGCAGGCGGAAATCCTCAATTTGCTGTTCGATCTGCAAAAAGAGGAAGGACTGACCTATCTGATGGTCACCCACGATCTGGGGGTTATCGCCCATCTCTGCCAGCGCGTGGCGGTGATGAAATACGGCAAAATCCTCGAAACGCTGGACACCGATGCCCTGCTGCGCGGCGATATCACCGACGATTACACCCGCGTGCTGGTGGATGCCAGCCGCGATTACAGCCGGGAAATGGCGGCAAAAGTGATGTTGTGAGGGTAAGGGAACGGTCAACACCGTACGGTTATCACCCGTACAGTGTTGACCCCTGCGGGCAGCAGGCGTAGATTATTGCGTACGGCTGACAGCCGTATCTTAATCGAGAGGTCATGATGCCCAAAGTTGAAGTTTTTCCCTCTGACGCCCGCAATATCAAAAGCGCGAGAGTTGAATTAAAAACCAGCCCGGATTTGAAGGAAATGCTGCGTGAAGCGGCGGCGGCCGCCGGGCTGGATCTGAGTGCGTTTATCCTCAATGCCGCCATCGAACGTGCGGAAAGCGTGCTGGATAATCAGCGTCGTCGTGAACTGACGGCGCAAGGCTGGCAGCAAATCAATCAGCTTATCTCGGAACCGGCTGCGCCGACGCTGGCATTACAGGGATTAATGCGGAGAAAGAAAGATGGTCAATCTGCAGAGTAAAGCCACCGGCGTGATGGTGTGTCGCTATCAGGCGGACATCACTTATCCCGGCAACAAACATTTTGACTGCGGGAATCCGGTGCTGAATGCCTTTGTGCGCAATTCGCTAAAGAAAAGCGTACGGGACGGTAACTGTGCCGCCAAAGCCCTGATCGATGCACAGACCGGCGAGCTTTTCGGGGTATGCACTTTTTCAGCGTACTGGCTGGAGCGGGGGAAGTTAGCCGGGGCGGTAAGTGGCTCTCTTCCTCTCGAAGTCGGCGTTGTGCGGCTCATTATGCTGGGGGTCGCGACCAAAGTTCAGAACCGCGGTTACGGGCAGGATTTGCTGCTGGCGTTTTTTGAGCAGATCAAAATTATTCATGCCGCGTTACCGGTCAAAGGCGTTTATCTGGATGCCGCGCCCGCGGCAGTTAATTTCTATGTACGACTCGGATTTGTACAACTGGATGCGCCCGCCAATGCCTTTGGCGCCGTGCCCATGTTTCTGGGGATCCAGCATATTCTTGCCGCATGAAAAGCGTCCTCCCGCTACGGGAGGACCTGAACCTACACCGCCCGCCGCCGCTTTGCCACCCACTGGCGCAACAGACCTTCCGCGCTGACCGTCATAATCCCCAGCAGGATCAGTAAGGCGCCGAGGATAAAATTCCCTTTCAGCGGTTCATGCAGCAACACCACACCGGCGATGATGCCGAATACCGGCGTCATAAACGAGAGAATGCCCAGACGCGATGCCTGATAACGACGTAACAGGCTGAACCAGGCGAGATAGCTGGCGAACGTCACAATCACCGTCTGGAACAGCATGCTGCTGACTGAAACCGGGGTGAAGCGCAATTGCGTCTGGCCGGTCAGCAGGGCCATTGCGCCGAGCAGGACAAACGCGCCTGCCAGCTGATAGAACAATGTCATGGTGGCGCTGCCCGACGACAATGCGCTGCGGCGAACCACAATCGTGGTCATGCCCCAGAAAGCGCCCGCCAGCAGACCGAAGAAGTCGCCGAGCAGCATATTGCTGGCCTGCGGAACCGCGCCGTTGTGACCGCCAAACATAAAGGCGACGATGACGCCGATAAAAGTCACGCCCACGCCGGCCCATTGCAGGGCGCTGAGACGTTCTTCCGGCACCAGAAAATGCAACCCGAGCGCCGCAAAGAGGGGGGCGGTATACAGAAACACCGCCATGTGCGCGGCGGTGGTGAACCGCAATCCTTCGGCGACAAACATAAACTCGACGGAAAACAGCAAGCCAACCAGCAATCCGGGCAGCAGGGTGGCTGCGCTGAAGGGGATTTTCCGCTGACGTATCAGCATCAGCACCATCACGGCAAAACCAGCCATCCCGGAGCGCAATGCCACCTGCAACAGCGGCGCGATATCCGCAGCGGCACTTTTGATCGCCACCTGCTGCACACCCCAGATAATACATAATCCAATCATCACGCTGCTGGCGAATCCGTCCAGCGGTTTACGCGGATCCATTTGCTGTCGTCCTGTTAAAAAAGCGAGGCGACAGCTTAACGCGAAAACTGCCTGCGGTCACCGCCATCACGGACAGCAACGCCAGCGCACCGGCCGGGGCAAGCACGCTCCACGGCGCGCGTTCGATATACGGCATTCCTTCCGCCAGTACTCGGCCCCATTCCGGTTCGGGCGGCGGTGCGCCAAGCCCGAGAAAACCCAACGACGCCAGCGCCAGCGCGATACCCGGCAGCCGCAACAAAGTATGGCGGATTAACGGCCCGGCCAGTGCCGGAAGCACATAAAACAAATTACGGCGCAACGCGCCAACGCCCACCACCGGCAGCATTTTCATGTAGGGTCTGGCACGTATTTCGGCCACCAGCGCGGCGGTATGCGCGGCAAGGGGTGCCCAGCTGACGGCAGTCACGGCGATGAGGGCACCGGTCGCCGTCGGGCCATTGACGGCGGCAACCACCAGCCCGGCAATCACCGGTGGCAGGGCATTGGTGGTCTCAATGGGACCGGCCATGATGCGGGGAAACGCACCGGCGGATACGCCCGCCATCAGACACATCAGCGAAACGGCCAGCGCCTGTAAACAGGTATTAAGCGTGCCCTGCGCCACCCGAGCCAGCAGGTCACGCCCCATGGCATCAGCACCAAAAGGCAGGGCGAAGGAGGGCGGCTGCAAACGTAATGCGCCAGAGGTCAGCGGGTCACGCCATATTCCGGCGAGTACCATGATGATCAGCAGGGCCAGGCATAACAGCGGGATCCACGGCCGCGACGTGTTTGCGGCGCTGACCGGTTGCGGCACCGGCAATGCGCCCAGTGTCAGGGCGCGACCGAGTAATACACGCCGGACGGCACCGGTCATCATGCCCATAACGGAAGCCAGCAACAGCAGGATCAGCACGCCGGTCTGTAAGGCCGGTAAATCTCCCGCCGCCGCCGCGCCGAGTGTGGCACGCCCGAGGCCGGGAATGGCGAATACCTTTTCCACCGCAACAGCGCCGCCGGTCAGGGACACCAGCACCAGGCCGGTTAACGGCATCACGCCCGGCAAGGCGCGGCGGATAACCGCCAGGGCGGTATGGCGACGCGAAATCCCCAGCACGCTCCAGGTGGTCAGCCAGCTCTCATTAAATGCGCCGCTGAGGGCATCGGAATACAGCCGTCCCAGATATCCTCCCGCCGGGATCCCCAGCGCCAGCGAAGGCAGCACGGCGTAATGCCAGCCCAGCCAGCCATACGGCGGAAAGTATTGCAGCCAGACCGCGCCCGTAATCAGCAACACGGAGGCCAGCAAAAACTCCGGCAGCGCAGTCAGCAGCGCTGCCAGAAACCCAGCCGGACGCGGCGTGCCGCCCTGCAAACCCCGGATCATCGTACCCGCGCACAGCAGCATCGCGAGGATGAAAGCGACCAGCAGCGACGAGGCCATCAGCGTCAGGGAAACCCCGGCCGCCCGCAACATGCCCGGCAACACCGGCAGACCGGATACCCAGGACACACCGGCATCGCCCTGCAGTAATCCGCCCAGCCAGTGAACCAGCGCGTGCCACGGTCCCTGATCCAGTCCGAGCGACAGGCGGATGGCATTCAGGGTTTCTGCCGTGGCTTCCTGATCTGCGGAGCGGGCGCGCAACAAGGTCAGCGCCGGATCACTGCCGGACAGCCACGGCAGCAGGCCGATCAGCATGACAATGGCGGCCAGTGTCAGCAGCCGCGAAATCAGCGGCAGCCATGCGCCCCGGTGCTGGCCGGTACGCAGACGGCTGACGCCCGCGCAGGTGCGGCAGTAAAGAGACTCACTCATCAGTCAACCTGAACCACACGTTGTGTTGCGGAGTTGATTAAGGTGCGTTCACGCGGGTCGCGCACGGCGTCACGCAGGTCTGCCGCTTCGCCCTGAATAACACGCTCATGCAGCATCGGGATCGCGGCGTCGGTGGCGAGGATCAGGTTTTCCGCGTGCATAATGGCCTGACGACGTTCCGCACCCGCCGGGATCGCGGACGCCTGTTGCAGCGCCTGATCGATATCCGGGCGGCAAAGTTGCGCGATGTTAAACGAGCCCTTGCAGGCAAAATCGCTGTACATGTAGGCCACCGGATCACCGGAATCCAGCACCGTGGCGCGCGATAAAATAAAGGCATCAAACTTGCCCGCCAGCGCGTCCGTTTCGATTTGCGAGTACTCACGCACCACCTGTTTCACGCTAAATCCGGCGGTTGTCAGTTGCTGCGCCAGATACACCGCCACTTCCGGCAATTCAGCGCGATCGCTGAAAGTGGCAAGCGTAATGGTTTGACCGGCGGGTTTAGCGGCGGCAAGCGGATGACTCACCGGCTGGCGCAGTTCTGCCGCCCACGGCAGCGCAGGGCCGAGCAGCCCCTGTGCCACATCCGCCCGTTTTTCGTAGACGTTATCCACCAGTTGCTGACGGTTGATGGCATCGCGAACGGCGGCACGCAGCGCCGGATCCTGCATCACGCCGAGACGCGTATTGAGGTACAACGTGTTGGTGCGTGGCATCGGCACTTCATGAATTAAAGTCTGATCCAGCAATGGTGCCTGAGAGACGGGGATTGCCTCGACAATATCCGCCGAACCGGTGCGCAATGCCGCGCCACGCGCGGTGCCGTCCGGCACGAAACTGACATCGATACCGCTGGCCCTGGCCTTTTCACCCCAGTAACCGTCGAAACGCTCCAGCCTTGCGCTGCTGGTGCCGTTCACCTGCACCAGTTCGAACGGGCCGGAACCGGCATGACGCGGATCCACCACGCCGTTGTCGCGGTAGGCTTTTTGCGAAAGAATCGCCAGTTGCGGGCTGGAAAGACGCTGCGGCAGCAACGGATCCGGCTGCGCGGTGGTCACGATCACCGCCCGTTCACCGTCGGCGACAGCGGTCAGCTGGACGCCATCGAGAATGCGCGGTTTCGGTGTGGCGTGCGCGGTCACCGTCAGGGCATTGACCACGGTGGCGGCATCCAGCACGCTGCCGTCGTGGAATGTCACGTCCGGGCGCAACGCAAAGCGCCAGCTTCTGTCGCCGGTTTGCTGCCAGTCTGTCGCCAGCGCCGGTTGCGCTTCTCCGAGTTTATCCAGCACCACCAGCGTTTCGGCGGTACTCCAGCGCGAAAGCTTAAAGGCATCATCGCTGAGCGGTGTCAGGCCGGAACGTGGCGGCTGCAACATCGCCAGCCGCAGACGCGGGTCGGCGCTTTTCGGGGTGGCGTTATCGGCTTCATTGAAGCAACCGGTCAGCAAAAGGGCAGCAGAAAGCAGCCCGGCCAGCGGGCTTAACAGTTTCAGGGGCATCAGAAATTCCTTGTCAGATAACAGGAGGAGGCAACTGGCGGCAGATCCGCCACATTGCCAGCGCACTTAAAAAAGGAACGGCGGCCAGCGCCAGCCAGGGAATGACCGCATCGGGAGAGGGCGTCAGGGCGTTATCGAGCAGGCCGCCGAGCAGGAAGTTGCCCGCCAGCACCGCGACGCCACCCATTGACGAGAGCGCCCCGTAATGCGCGCCGAGATTATGCTCCCCGGCAAAACGCGGGATCAGATCCATCCCGACCGGCACAATCAGCATCTGACCTATCGTCAGCAGGGTGATCAGCAATACTGACGGCATCAGCCGCAGCCAGCCTTCCGGCGGAATCGTCCAGGCGAACAGCGCCACGGCGACAAACGCCGAAGACAGCAAGCCGAAGCCCGCAGGTAAAATCCGCGCGGCTCCGATGCGGCGGGCAAATCGCGCCAGTGGCATTTGCAGAACGATCACCAGAACCGAGGCCAGCACAAACAGCGGCCCGAGATCTTTTTCGCTGCCGCCCGCCCGGCGCAGTTCCACCGGCAACGCCAGATACAGCTGGTTATAACTGAACAGATAGGCGCTGTAAGCGATGATAAAGGCCACAAAGCGCGGCTGACGGAAGGTCTGCCACCAGGGCACAATTTTCAGTTCAGCGGCGCGTTTTGGCGAGGCGGGCAGGGTGAAAAACAGCACCAGCAGCGCAATCAGAAACAGGCCGGAACCGGCCAGCGCCACCGGCTGAAAGCCGTAACCGGAGAGCAAAGAACCGAGCAGCGGCCCGAGTACCGCACCCAGTTCGGCGCAGACCGCTGACAGCGCAAACCATTCCGCACGGCTGCGCTTGCCGGCTTTTTCACTGTGCGTTCCGGCCTGTGCCAGCAGGGCTTCAATCGACGGAGAAAACAATGCGCCACCGACACCGGTCAGACAGGCACCGAGGATCACCGGTGCCAGCGTGTCGGAAAGTCCGAGCAGCAGAAAACCGGCGATGCGCACCACACAACCCAGCAGAATGATGACCCGCGCGCCGTAACGATCTGACAGCGCACCGCCGAGCAAAAACATACCCTGTTGCGAAAACGTCCGCAGCCCGAGCACCAGACCGATCGCCCAGCCGGAAAGCAATAAATGGTCGCGCAGGAAAATCGCCAGAAACGGTACAACAGCATAAAAGCCAATGTTAAACACCAGACTGCTGGCGAGCAGCAGCGGCGGTTTGGGCGCAGAAGGGCGCGCAATAAAACGGGTCAGCATCCGGTTATCCGTTAACGGTCAAAGGTAAATGAGGAATGGCCTGCAGCAATTGCCGCGTATGAGTATGGTCCGGCGCACGCAACACGGCCTGCGTGGCGCGGTCTTCCACAATCTCACCGTCGTGCATCACCAGCAAGCGGTCGCACAATCCGGCGACCATCGAAATATCGTGCGTGACCATCAGCAGCCCCATGCCATTTTGGTGCGTCACCTGTTGCAGCAGCTGTTTCACCTGTTCACGCAGCGGCAAATCCAGCCCGCTGACCGGTTCGTCCGCCACCAGAAAATCCGGCCGGATCGCCAGTGCGCGGGCGATAGCCACCCGCTGCGCCTGTCCGCCGGAAAGTTCGCCTGCCGCGCGTGCTGTCAGCGTGTCGCTCAGGCTGACCTGCGCCATCACATCGGCCACGCGCAGACGGATATCGCCGGTATATCCGAGCCGTTTCAGCGGTTCGGCAATGATGTGTCCCACGCGCTGACCGGGCGGCAGCGAACCGGCCGGATCCTGCGCGATGTACTGCACGCGCCGCCGGTAGTTGCGCAAGGCGCGCACGGAACCGGGGCGGATCAGACGGCCTTCGCAATACACCTCACCGCTGTCCGGCGCATCCAGCGCCAGTAATATTTTCAGCAACGAGGATTTTCCGCAGCCGGACGCCCCCACCAGACCGATGCGTTCATGGCGGCCGATGTGCAGCGAAAGCCCGGAAAACAGCGCGTTATGTTGCCTGTGCCAGAACCCGCCCGGCAGGGCAATACGGCGGCTGATATTGTGCAGATGCAAAAAAGGTTCCGTGACCAGATGTAATGCCGCGTCCATCAGACCGCCACCCCGCACCATGACGCAGTATCCTGATGCACTAAGGCAGACTGCCGGGCGGCATGCACCAGACGTTTGGTATAGGGATGCTGCGGATGGCTGAGCAGTTGCGTCATGCGGGCAGATTCCACCAGCACGCCGTTTTCCATCACCAGCGCGCGTTCGCATAACTGCGCGGCGACGGCAATATCATGGGTGATAAACAGCAGCGCACGCGGCGGTTGCGGACCGGCGCAGGCATCGCGCATCACCTGTAAAACCTGTTGCTGCGTAATCACGTCGAGCGCGGTGGTCGGTTCGTCAGCGAGCAACAGCGGGGAAGAAGAGCGCATCGCCAGCGCCACGCACAGACGCTGGCGCTGGCCGCCGGAAAGCTCCGCCGGATAACGGGCAGCAAACTGCGGAATATCCCCCAGTCCGACGGCATCCAGCATGGCGTGAATATCTTGTGCGCTGGCGGCGGGCAGGGCGAGACGCAACTGTTTGCCCAGTGTCATCAGCGGATTGAGGGCCGTGGAGGTATCCTGAAACACCGTCGCGACGCGGCTGGCTGCACCGCGTGAAACCGGATGTTTGCCGCACACTTCCACGCCATTGACGCGGATATGGCCGCTGAGTTCTGCCCCCGCCGGCGGCGTACCGGTGATGGCTCTGGCGGTCAGGGATTTACCGGAGCCGGAAGCGCCGAGCAGACAAACGCGCTCGCCCGCATGGAGGCTGAAGCTCAGATCACGGATGCGTGCTGTACCGGCGAGACGGAGAGTGAGGTTTTCCACCGCAAGAACGGGGCCGTTATGTTGCGTCCTGTCTTCTGTCATTCCCTAACCCTGTCCGTCGCTGTGATTCACTTGATATGTGATAACATAACAAAACGAGTCAATTTGATGCAAAACATTTCTGCTTTTTCTCTCCTTCCCCGTCGTTGATCGCTTTCACCGTCCTGCATTTTTTTGCCCGGGATGAAAAGAACAGGGCAAAAAAGTCCTCCACCTGCACAACCCTGAGCAACGGCCTTTACGCCACTGAATGATAGGTTAAATGCATCTTTTTACGGCCGCATGTCGGTAAACGAGTAAGGGTGTTGTACTCATGGCGAGTTATTTTTTCTCCAGCCCGCGCGTGTATTTTGGCGACGGGGCCATCACTGCATTAAACAGCCTGAATAATAAGAAAGTCGCGATCGTCACGGATGAGTTTATGGTGACGTCCGGCAAGACCGCGTACCTGACGGAACACATGCCGCAGGCGACGGTATCGGTGTACAGCAAGGTCAGGTCGGATCCGGGTACCGACATTTTGCAGGAGGGCGCGGCGCAGTTTAAAACCTTCAGGCCGGATGTGATTATTGCGCTGGGCGGCGGTTCGTCGCTGGATGCGGCCAAAGGCATCAAGGTCACGCTGGAAGACCATTATCAGCAACAGGCCATCGAGCTGATCGCCATTCCCACCACCAGCGGTTCCGGCTCGGAAGTGACCTCTTACGCGATCATTTCCGACCCGCAAAACGGCCGTAAATACCCGCTGGTGTCGCAGGCGCTGGTGCCGGATACCGCCATTCTTGACCCGCAACTGGTGCTGAGCGTGCCGCGCCATATCGCGGTCGATACCGGTATGGACGTCCTGACCCACGCCATCGAAGCACGGGTATCAACGGGCGCGAATGATTTCAGCGATGCGCTGGCTGAAAAAGCCATTGCCCTGACCTGGCAGTATTTACCCCAGGTTTACGCCGATGAGAAAAACATCGCGGCGCGCACCCATATGCACAACGCCTCCTGCATGGCGGGCATGGCGTTCAACTCCGCAGGTCTGGGGCTGGTGCATGGTATGGCGCACGCCCTCGGCGGGATGTTGCACATTCCCCACGGCAAAATTAACGCCATGCTGCTGCCGTTAATCATCGAATTCAACGCCGCGCACGCCGCTTCCGACACCCTCGGCCGTTACAGCCAGTGTGCCGCCATTCTGGGGATCGGACCGGCGGAACCGCAACCGATGATCGCCCGGCTGGCAGAGAAAATCCGCCAGCTCAATCTGCAGTTTGGTATTCCCCGCAGCTTAAAAGAACTCGGTACGGATCTGGCGGCATTTGACGCCCTGCGTCCGGCACTGGCCGATGCCGCGCTGGCGGATGGTTGCACGGTCACTAATCCCTGCCAGCCTTCTGCGGCGGATGTGGAGCGGCTGCTTTCCTGCCTCGCCGGAGGCGACGAATACCGCGCACCTGCGTTCGCCGTGCCGGTCGGCATCTCCAACCGCCATGTGCATTTGTGCCGCGAAGATATGGACGCCCTGTTCGGTTACGGCTCGACACTGACTCACCTGAAAGCGGTAAAACAGCCCGGCCAGTTTGCCGCCGAAGAGACCGTCACCTTGCGCACGCCGAAAGGCGATATCCCCAATGTGCGGGTGCTCGGCCCGCTGCGCAGCACGACGCAGATTGAAATTTCGGTGGCCGACAGTTTTGTGCTGGGCGTAAAAGCGCCGGTCAGGATGTCGGGGGATCTGGAAAACTCGCCGGGGATTGAGCTGGTCGGGCCGCAAGGGCGGGTCAGTAAACCGCACGGAACCATTGTGGCCTGGCGGCATATCCATATTTCGCCGCAGGACGCGGAACGCCACGGTTTGCGCAACGGCATGGAAATCGATTTGCAGGCGCAGGGGCAGCGCGCGGGCATTCTCAGTCATGTGCTGGTGCGGGTCAGCGCCGGTGCGGTGGCGGAACTGCATATCGATGTGGAAGAAGCCAACGGCCTTGGCCTGCGCAACGGCGATTTGCTGTTCCGCACCGGCAGCGGATCGCGCCCATGAACACCACGGAACATCAGCGTCTGTCGCGGCTGATTGATAAGTCGATCGCCGATCTGCTGGTACGACAACGCACGGCGCGCCATGACGCAGGCAAAACCGTGCGCGTGGTGATCACCGGCAGTGACCTGACAACGTTGCCGATGACGCTGAAAAGCCTGCGCGCGCTGAGCAGCGCCGGTTATCCGTTGCAGGTCGCCTTTTCGCACAGCGCCGGTGAGAGCGGTCTGAAAGCCGCGTTACTGCCAGAACTTGCAGGATTGTGCACGGCGGCCGAGCCGTCAGAGCTGCCCGCCGGTGCCGATGACAGCCTGTATTTACCGGCGCTGTCCACCAACAGCCTGAGCAAAATCGCGCTGGGTTTGCGCGACAACCTCGCGACAACGCAGGTGTTCCACGCCTTACGCAACCAGACGCCGGTGATTGTCACCCTCAACCCTGAACTGCTGCATCTCAGTGAATGCGGTTTTGCGCCCCCATTACAGGCGCGGCTGAAGGCGTACATCGATGCCCTCGGGCAATACGGCATCAGGGTTGATGGCCGCGAAGACACTCGCGGACAGAAACGGCTGATCACCCTGAAGGATATCCGCCTGTATCAGGCAAACGACACATTACGCATCGGCAGCAACACGCTGATCACGCCAGCTGCGCAGGATGAAATCCGGCGGCAGCACATCACCGTGATCCGCTGAAACGGGAGGAGTTATGTATCTGGCAAAAGTGACGGGTGCGCTGGTCTCCACCACCAAACACGTCTCATTAAACGGGGCCAAGTTACTGATGGTGGCACGTCTCGATGAAAATTATCAGCCCACCGGCAGCGCGCAGGTGGCGGTGGACTTTGTCGGCGCAGGAAATGGCGACATCGTCATTATTTCCACCGGCAGTTCAGCGCGTATGAGCAACAGCAAAGAACATTCGGTGATTGATGCGGCCGTGGTCGGCATTGTCGATCCGCAGGATCTCTCATAAGGAGCCGCTATGAATGACCCTCTCGACGGCTGGATTTGCGCGGCGATTTCCCGTCAGCAAAGCGGGCAACACCCTGCGCTGAGTCTCGACGACTGCGCCCTGCTGGCAGGGTTTGCCGCCGCAGAAGCGCAGGCTATCGGTGTACCCATGGTGTTCAGCCTGGCCGACGCCAGCGGGCATCAGCGTTACTACTTCAGTATGGAAAATGCGTTGCTGATCAGCCATCAGCTGGCACCGCAAAAGGCGCGCACCGCCGTGGCGCTGAAAATGCCGACTCACCGGCTCGCGGCGCTGATCCAGCCCGGCGCCGCGCTTTACGGCCTGCAACATCAGGACGGCATTTGTTGCATCGGCGGTGGTTTGCCTTGCTGGTCGCAGGGCGTGTTACTCGGCGGGATTGGCCTCAGCGGCGGCAGCGTGGAACAGGATCTGACCGTGGCGCGCAACACACTGAGCCGTTTCAGCGCCGCCCGTTTCGTACTCTCAACAGGCAATAATTAACAGGGGTCAACATGTCCTTCGGTTCTTTGGTTTTGGTGATTAACTGCGGATCCTCCTCGCTGAAATTCTCGCTGGTTCCTTCTGATACCGGCGCGCCGGTGCTGTCGGGTCTGGCCGAAAGGTTAGGGCTGGATAACGCCAGCATGACGTTGAAAGACAACCACGGGCAGAAAACCACGGTTGCGCTGAGTGAGGCCAGCCATGTCTGTGCGCTGAAAGTGCTGTTCAGGGAACTGGCGGAGCGGCAGTGGCTGCCTGCGGTGCAGGCCATCGGTCACCGTGTCGCTCACGGCGGCAGCGAGTTTACGCAATCGGTGCGGCTGACGCCTGAAGTGACTGAGAAAATCCGCGCACTGTCGGCGCTGGCACCGCTGCATAACCCGGCCAATCTGACCGGCATCGATGCGGCCATTGCCCTGTTACCGCAGGTGCCGCAGGTCGCCGTGTTCGATACCGCTTTCCATCAGACGCTGCCTGCGGCGGCGTACACCTACGCGATCCCGCTGGAATACCAGCAGCGTTATCAGGTGCGGCGTTACGGCTTCCACGGCACCTCGCACCGCTATATAGCGGGCGAAGCGGTGACCTTGCTCGGTCTCGACCCGGACGATCACGGCATCCTGATCGCCCATCTTGGCAACGGTTCTTCGGTGTGTGCGGTACAAAACGGACGCAGCGTGGATACCTCGATGGGCATGACGCCGCTGGAAGGGCTGGTGATGGGCACGCGCTGTGGCGATCTGGATTTCGGTGCGGCGGCACACATCGCGACCTGCACCGGCCAGAGTCTCGATGCGATGTACAAAATGATGAATAGTCAGGCCGGGCTGCTCGGCATATCAGGCACGTCCAGCGACTGCCGCACGCTTCAGGAGGCACGCAGTCAGGGCGATGTGCGGGCGACGCTGGCGATTGATGTGATGGTACACCGGCTGGCGCGCCATCTGGGAGGGCATCTGACCTCGCTGAAACGTCTGGACGCCCTGATTTTCACCGGCGGCATCGGCGAGAATTCTGCGCTGGTGCGCGAACTGACGCTGGCACGCCTTGGCGTGCTGGGGCTGACGCTGGATGCACAGAAAAATCAGCGCACCTGCGGCGGTCGCGCGGGAGTGATTTCACTTCCCGGTTCACCGCGTGTGGTGGTGATCCCGACCAATGAAGAAAAAATGATTGCGCTGGATGCGCTGGCGACAGGTACCGCGCAGATGGTGCATGAAGAATGAACCAGAAAACAGAGAGATTTTATTGTCCGTAAGCCGTGCGGAATAACAAGAAAGTCCGGCTGACGGGCAAAACATTTTGTCCTGAGGCTCTTATTATCATCGTGCGTTAATTGTCTTCCCCTACTCACTATCAGAGGTCGTTATGCAACAAGAAGCGTTAGGTATGGTTGAAACAAAAGGTCTGGTTTCTGCAATTGAAGCTGCGGATACCATGGTGAAATCCGCCAATGTCACGCTGGTGGGTTATGAAAAAATTGGGTCCGGGCTGGTCACCGTTATGGTGCGCGGCGACGTGGGCGCGGTAAAAGCCGCCACGGATGCCGGGTCTGCGGCGGCGCTGAAAGTCGGTGAACTGGTGTCTGTGCATGTTATTCCACGTCCGCATATCGAAGTGGAAAAAATTCTGCCAAAAGCCGTCGGCTAATAACGGTCGGTCAATAAACCCGGAGGATACTGACCATGAGAGATAATCTTGTTGAGCAGATTATATCTGAAGTAGTGAATAAGCAGACCGGTGAACATGCCAGGGATAAAAAAGCCGCCAGTATTACCGGTTGTGGTTTAACCGAATTTGTCGGCACCGCCCTCGGACATACTATTGGTCTGGTTATTGCCAATGTCGATCATCAATTACATGACGTCATGAATATCGACAAGAAATATCGCTCTATCGGTATTCTTGGGGCGCGCACCGGTGCGGGTCCGCATATATTTGCGGCCGATGAAGCGGTGAAAGCCACCAACAGCGAAATATTATCGGTGGAACTGGCGCGTGATACGGAAGGCGGCGGCGGACACGGATGTTTAATTATTTTCGGTGCTTCTGATGTGTCCGACGTCCGCCGTGCAATTGAAGTGGCGCTGTCTGAAATTGAACGCACCATGGGCGATGTTTACGGCTCCCCGGCCGGGCATCTTGAATTCCAGTACACCGCCCGCGCCAGCTTTGCGCTGAATAAAGCCTTCGGTGCGCCGGTCGGTAAAGCCTTCGGCATGACCTGCGCCTCCCCCGCAGCTATCGGCGTGGTGATTGCCGATGTGGCGGCGAAATCGGCAGTGATCGAGCCGGTGGGGTACGCCAGTCCGTCGAAAGGCACCAGCTTCAGTAACGAAGTTATTTTCACCTTTGCCGGTGATTCCGGTGCGGTGCGTCAGGCGGTGATCGCGGCGCGTGAAGTGGGGCTGCAACTGCTTGCCACGCTGGATCCGGCACCCATCAGCTCCACCACCAAACCTTATATTTGATGGTTAACCTTGCGAAGCGATGTGAAGTAAGGAATTAACAGCATGAATGATATTGAAATTGCTCAGGCGGTCTCCAACGTGCTGAGCCGGTTTAGCAAAACCACACCGCAGCCGGTTGCCGGAAACGCGCCGCAGCCTGTACCGGTGGAACCTCAGGGGCCGCTCAGCGTTTCTCTCGACGCCATTGTCGCCAGGGCGCTGGCACAGACGCCCCGTCAGACCCCGGCCATCGCGGTGCAGTCTCCGGCCTGTGACGCGGGTAACGGTGCATTTGCCTCGATGGACGAGGCGATCGCTGCCGCGGTGCTGGCGCAGGTGCAGTATCGCCACTGTTCCATGCAGGATCGGGCGGCCTTTGTTCAGGGCATCCGAGAAGTTTTCTTACAGAACAGTGTATTAGAGGATATTTCCCGCATGGCGGTGGAAGAAACCGGCATGGGCAATTATGCCGACAAGCTGACTAAAAACCGCGTGGCGGCGCAGAAAACACCGGGGCTGGAAGATCTGATCACCGGTGCGCTGAGCGGCGACAGTGGCCTGACGCTGACCGAGTTTTCAGCTTACGGCGTGATTGGCTCGATTACGCCGACCACCAATCCGACGGAAACCATCATTAACAACAGCATCGGTATGCTGGCGGCGGGAAATTCCGTGGTGTTCAGCCCGCATCCGCGCTCACGCAAGGTCTCTTTATATTGCGTGGAACTGATCAACCAAAAGCTTGCCAGCCTGGGCGCACCGGCCAATCTGGTCGTCACGGTGACTCAGCCTTCCATCGACAACACCAGTGCCCTGATTAATGACCCGCGCATCAATATGCTGGTGGCGACCGGCGGTCCGGCGATTGTGAAAACGGTGATGTCCTCCGGCAAAAAAGCCATTGGCGCGGGGGCGGGCAATCCGCCTGCGGTGGTGGACGAAACCGCTGATATCGAAAAGGCCGCCCGCGACATCATTCGCGGATGCAGTTTCGATAACAACCTGCCGTGTGTGGCGGAAAAAGAAGTGATCGTCGTCAATCAGGTGGCGGATTATCTGATCCATTGCATGAAGAAAAGCGGCGGTTATCTGCTGTGTGACAAAGCCCTTCTTCGCCAGCTGGAATCGCTGATACTGAACGAAAAAGGCAGCGGGCCGGACACGGCGTTTGTCGGCAAAGACGCGCGCTACATCCTGCAACAACTGGGTATCAGTGCGCCGGAAGACACCAAAGTGATCCTGGTGGAAACCGAGAAAAATCATCCGTTTGTGGTGCATGAACTGATGATGCCGGTGCTGCCGATCGTCCGGGTCGATAACGTGGATGAAGCCATTGAGCTGGCGGTGCAGGTCGAGCATGGCAACCGGCATACCGCCATCATGCATTCCACCAATGTCGAAAAACTCACCAAGATGGCGCGCCAGATCCAGACCACGATTTTCGTGAAAAACGGGCCTTCCTATGCCGGACTGGGTGTCGGCGGCGAAGGGCATGCCACGTTCACCATCGCCGGACCGACCGGAGAAGGGCTGACGTCGGCGCGTTCATTCGCCAGAATCCGTCGCTGCGTGATGGTCGAGGCCCTTAACGTCAGATAAGGGGCGGCGATGAAAAAACGCATCATTAACGCACCAACGCCGGACATCGTGGCAATGATAAAACGCAGGATGCCCGGGGAATTCCGTTCACGGCTTGATCTTATCCGTATCGATGCCATTGGCATGATTATGTTGCCGGTGCCGGATCTCTATTTCTATGCCGATGCCGCCAGTAAAAGTGCCAATGTGGTGGTCTCGGAAATATTCGGCAGTTGTCCGCAACATATCACGACGCTGGCCATATTTGGCGAAGTTGCCGCCGTGAATGAAGCCATGCGAATAATAGAAGACGACAATAATAATAGCGCTTTCTGATTATCCGCAGATAAAACGATTACTGCCGCAAGGTGAAATCATAAATTTCGGGAGTTATTCTATGTTAGAGAAAGGCTTTTCTAATCCGACCGAACGTGTTGTAAGACTCAAAAATATGATCCTGCATGCGAAACCTTATGTGGAATCTGAGCGCGCAGTATTAGCGACGCAGGCTTATAAAGAAAACGAACAACTGCCCGCTATTATGCGCCGGGCGCGCGTGGTCGAAAAAATATTTAATGAGCTGCCGGTCACCATTCGTCCTGACGAACTGATTGTCGGTGCCGTGACCATTAATCCGCGCTCCACCGAAATATGCCCTGAATTCTCTTACGACTGGGTCGAAAAAGAATTTAATACCATGGAGCACCGGGTGGCGGACCCGTTTATTATCGCAAAAAAAACCGCTGACGATCTGCACGAAGCGTTTAAATACTGGCCGGGTAAAACCACCAGTTCGCTGGCGGCGTCTTATATGTCAGAAGGCACCAAAGAAAGTATGGCCAGCGGCGTGTTTACCGTCGGCAACTATTTCTATGGCGGTGTCGGGCATGTCAGTGTGGATTACGGCAAAATCCTGAAAATCGGTTTTCGCGGCATTATTAATCTGGTGACGCACGAACTGGACAATCTGGATCGTTCAGAGCCGGGATATATTAAAAAAGAGCAATTCTATAACGCCGTGATTATCAGCTACCAGGCGGCCATCAACTTTGCCCACCGCTACGCGCAGGAAGCCACGCGGCTGGCGCAGCTGGAAAGCAATCCGGTGCGTAAACGCGAGCTGGAACAGATTGCCCAAAACTGTCACCGTGTGCCGGAAAACGGTGCCAGCACCTTCTGGGAAGCCTGTCAGACCTTCTGGTTCCTGCAAAGCATGTTGCAGATTGAATCCAGCGGTCACTCTATTTCACCGGGACGTTTCGACCAGTACATGTATCCGTATCTGGCCGCCGATACCGGCATTTCTCAGGAGTTTGCTCAGGAACTGGTGGACTGCTGCTGGATCAAGCTTAACGACATCAACAAAACCCGCGATGAAATCTCCGCGCAGGCGTTTGCCGGTTACGCGGTGTTCCAGAACCTGTGCGTCGGCGGTCAGACCGAAGATGGCCGCGATGCCACCAACCCGCTGACCTATATGTGCATGGAAGCCACCGCGCATGTGCGCCTGCCGCAGCCGTCATTCTCCATCCGCGTCTGGCAGGGCACACCGGATGAATTCCTGTTCCGCGCCTGTGAACTGGTGCGTATGGGGCTGGGCGTTCCGGCGATGTACAACGACGAAGTGATTATTCCGGCGTTGCAAAACCGTGGCGTCTCGCTGCACGACGCCCGTGATTACTGCATCATCGGCTGCGTGGAACCTCAGGCCCCGCACCGTACGGAAGGCTGGCACGATGCTGCTTTCTTCAACGTGGCGAAAGTGCTGGAAATCACCCTTAACAATGGCCGCGCGGGCAACAAACAGTTAGGGCCGGTGACCGGCGAAATGACCGGATACGCCAGCATTGATGATTTCTTTGCGGCCTTCAAAAAACAGATGGCGCATTTTGTTCATCAGCTGGTGGAAGCCTGTAACAGTGTCGATATCGCCCACGGCGAACGTTGCCCATTACCGTTCCTTTCCGCGCTGGTGGATGACTGTATCGGTCGCGGTAAATCGTTACAGGAAGGCGGCGCGATCTACAACTTCACTGGCCCGCAGGCCTTTGGTATTGCTGACACCGGGGATTCCGTTTACGCCATCCAGAAACAAGTGTTTGAAGATCGCAAACTGTCTCTCACTGAACTGAAAAGCGCGCTGGACGCCAACTTCGGTCATGCCATTGGCAGCGCACCTCACGCGGCAGGCGGCAAGTCATCGCTGGGAGAACAGGAAATTCATGAGATGGTGAAACGCATCATCGAACAGCATGGTTCTCTGGATCCGGCCGCCATCAAAAATGAAGTGTACCGTCAGCTGGCCAGCGGTAACTCTGCGGCTCCGGCAGGGAATAACTCCCGTTTCGAAGAGATTCGCCACATTCTGGAAAACTCACCGTGCTTTGGTAATGACATCGACGAAGTGGATCTGGTGGCGCGTCAGTGCGCGCTGATTTACTGCCAGGAAGTCGAAAAATACACCAACCCGCGCGGCGGTCAGTTCCAGGCCGGGATCTATCCGGTATCGGCCAACGTGCTGTTTGGTAAAGACGTGGCTGCACTGCCGGACGGTCGCATGGCGAAAGAACCGCTGGCCGACGGGGTATCGCCGCGTCAGGGCAAGGATACGCAGGGGCCAACGGCGGCAGCTAACTCGGTGGCCAAACTCGATCACTTTATTGCCTCCAACGGCACACTCTACAACCAGAAATTCCTGCCGTCTTCACTGGCCGGAGAACAGGGGCTGCGTCATTTCAGCGGTCTGGTGCGTAACTACTTTGATAAGAAAGGGATGCATGTCCAGTTCAATGTCATCGACCGCAAAACGCTGATCGAAGCGCAGAACAATCCTCAGCAACATCAGGATCTGGTCGTGCGCGTCGCCGGTTACAGTGCGCAGTTTGTGGTGCTGGCGAAAGAAGTGCAGGACGACATTATCAGCCGGACAGAACAACAATTCTGATCAGCAACCTTCACGGGCTATGTAGCAATACATAGCCCGTTTTTTAAATAACCTGTGGCGCGGATGGCGGGTCAAGTATGAATAAAGTCGATTACCAAACTGAAGGCGTGCTGTTTAATATCCAGCGCTATTCTTTGCACGACGGACCGGGGATCCGCACCATTCCTTTTTTTAAAGGCTGCCCGCTATCATGCAAATGGTGCAGTAATCCGGAATCGCAACGTCCGCAGCCGGAATTATTGTTTAAGAAAAGTGAGTGTATTCGTTGCGGTAAATGTCTTGAGGTGTGTAAACACCAGGCATTATCGGTCAGCAACGCGTTCTTTATAGATCGCGAGCGGTGTATTCAGTGCGGCGAATGTACGCAGGTGTGCCCGACGCAGGCGCTGGAAATGAAAGGCAAACGCATGACGGTGGCGGAAGTCATGCGCGAATTACAAAAAGAAGAAAACCTGTACCGGCGTTCCGGTGGCGGCATCACGCTTTCCGGCGGGGAACCGCTGGCGCAGCCGGTGTTCGCCCGTGAACTGCTGAAAGCCTGCAAGGAGAAGGGCTGGCATACCGCAATGGAAACCACCGGCTTCACCACGCCTGAGGTGATTGCGGATGTGTTCCCTTATGTCGATCTGGCGCTGACGGATATCAAGGCGGTCAATCCGGCGGTGCATTTCGCCAATACCGGGGTGGATAACAGCCTGATCCTGGAAAATTTATTGCGTATTTCGTTTCTGACCAAAGTGATTGTGCGTATTCCGGTGATCCCCGGCGTTAACGATAATACGGAAGAAATTCACCATATCGCGGAATTTGCGCGGCTGATGTCCAATGTCGATACCCTGCATTTATTGCCTTATCACGCTTTTGGTGAAAATAAATATGGCCTGCTCGGGCGTATTTATCCGATGGGTGAGGCAGAAAGTATTGCGGAATCAAAAATTGAAATATTAAAAAAAGAAGTCGAGTCATCAGGTTTTCATTGCCATATCGGCGGCTGAGTTTCCGGTCAGGACATCCAGCCTCGTATAACAATAATCACAAAAGGGTCGTTGTATGCATGATTCAGTAAAGACGCAGTGCATTGCAGAATTTCTCGGTACCGGCTTATTTTTGTTTTTCGGCATCAGTTGTCTCTGTGCAGTGAAAGTGGCCGGAGCCAGTTTCGGCCTGTGGGAAATCTGCATTGTCTGGGGGCTGGGGATCTCGCTGGCTGTTTATCTCACCGCCGGGATTTCCGGCGCACATCTGAACCCGGCGATCACCATCGCCTTGTGGCTGTTCGCCCGTTTCCCCGCGCGCAAGGTGGTGCCTTACATTATTGCGCAGGTGGCCGGTGCATTCGGCGGCGCGCTGCTGGCGTACATGTTCTACCACAACCTGTTTATCAATTTTGAAACCGCCAACCACATGGTGCGCGGCAGTGCGGAAAGCCTGCAACTGGCCAGCATTTTCAGTACCTACCCGTCAGCCGCGATCAGCGTGTGGCAGGCGGCATTTATTGAAATTGTTATCACGTCGATTCTGATGGGGCTGATCATGGCGCTGACAGACGACGGTAACGGCGTGCCGCGTGGCCCGCTCGGCCCCTTGCTGATAGGCATTCTGGTGGCGGTTCTCGGTGCCTCGACCGGCCCGCTGACCGGGTTTGCCATGAATCCGGCGCGTGATTTTGGCCCGAAATTATTCACCTTCTTTGCCGGCTGGGGCGACATCGCCATGACCGGTGGCCGCGACATTCCTTACTTCCTGATCCCGGTTATTGCGCCGGTGATCGGTGCCTGTCTGGGGGCGGCGGTGTATCGCCTGTGTATCGGTAAAAACCTGCCGGGCAGTGCGCCGGTGGCGGAGGTCGCCAAACCGTAGCTTTCTTTCAACCAATAAAAAACGGCGGTGCCTGTGCATCGCCGTTTTTTATGGTGCGGGTTACGCTTATTTTCGATGGTTAGCGCCACGGGGCTTTGGTTTTTTGTTCTCCCTAGCCGGCGGTACATCTTCCTGTTTCGCGGCTTCAGGAAAATCCATACATGTGGAGACATCCGGTGTTTCTTCCACATTCACCACCGGGATGGTGTGCGGATTTTCCTGCGGCGTAATCTCAGGTTCCGCAGGGGTGAGGCCTGTCGTGTCTGCGGAATAAATCATGCTTTCGATGTATTGCGCGGTGCGGGCAATCACCTTGTGTGCCACCACGGTACTGACCTTGCTGGCGGCCAGCACACCTGCCGCGACGGCGGCATTGATGGCACCGACTTCGCCTTCCAGTTTGACGGTGACCATGCCGCCGCCCAGCGTCAGTTCATAGCCGACCAGCGTGACATGTGCGGATTTCATCGCAGCATCTGCGGCTTCCACCGCCGCGGCCAGACCGACGGTTTCTATTAATCCCAAACTTTGTCCGGGCATAAGTCGCTCCTGTTATCAGATTCATGGTGAAGTGCGTCGTGCACTGTTTAGGCGTTATCGCGCAGTGCCGGGGCTTTGTCGGTTTTTTCCCACGGGAACATGTCACGACCAAAGTGGCCGTAACAGGCGGTCTGACGATAACGGGGAACAAGTAAATCCAGCATGGCGATAATCCCGCCGACGCTGAGATCAAAATGACGGTTAACCCGCTGGACAAGTTGTTGCTCTGTCAGCGGACTGCTGCCGAAGGTATCGATACGGATGGCAACCGGACGGGGCAGGCCGATGGCCCAGGCGAACTGGACTTCACAGCGTTCCGCCAGCCCGGCCGCGACGATGTTTTTCGCCACATAACGCGCCGCATAAGCCGCACAGCGATCCACTTTCGACGGGTCTTTACCTGAAAAGGCACCGCCGCCTTGACGTGCCGCGCCGCCGTAGGTATCCACGATGATTTTTCTGCCGGTCAGGCCGCAATCGGCTGCCGGACCGCCGGTGACAAAGCGTCCGGCGGGGTTAATCAGAAAGCGGGTTTGCGGCGTGATCCAGCGGGCAGGCATAACCGGTTTGATGATCTCTTCCAGCACCGCTTCGCGCAGGTCGGTAAGGGAAATCTCCGGGCAATGCTGCGTGGAAATGACCAACGTATCAGCGGCGATCACCTGATGCTGGCGATAGCGTAATGTGACCTGACTTTTGGCGTCAGGACGCAGGAAGGGAAGCTGTCCTGACTGGCGTAACGCGGCCTGACGCATCATCAGCCGGTGCGCATACACCAGCGTGGCGGGCAGGTATTCCGGCGTTTCGTTGCAGGCATATCCGAACGTGATGCCCTGATCGCCCGCGCCCAACGATTCAGGATCCGCGCCGCCAATGCCTTGTGCAATATCGGCAGACTGTTTGCCCAGCATATTGAGTACGCCACAGGTCGCGCCATCAAACCCCAGCCGTGAATGGTCATAGCCGATTTCCCGCACGGTCTGGCGGACAACAGATTCGATATCGACGCTGGCGGTGGTGCTGATTTCGCCCGCCACAATGACAATGCCGGTTTTGACCAGACATTCACAGGCCACTCTGGCCTGCGGATCCTGCAAAAGACAGGCATCCAGAATGGCATCCGCTATCTGGTCGGCCATTTTGTCCGGATGCCCGGCGGCAACCGATTCAGAGGTAAAAAGGATATCGTCCAAAGCTGTGCCACATTGTTCAAAGGTTCCCCCATGGTAGGGGGCGACCGGTGAAAGCGGCGTACATTATCTTGCGGGCAGGGTGGACTTTTTTGCCCTCGCGCGACGGCGGCGCACAAAATTAACCTGCCAGCGGCTTAACAGGTTTCCGGCGCGACGATTTTGCGGTAATCCGACGGCGCCATACCGGTCTCTTTTTTAAAGATCCGGCAGAAATAGTTGGCGTCCTGCCAGGACAATTCCAGCGCGATGGTGTTGATTTTCAGGTCACTGAACTGCAACAGCGATTTGGCAACGCTTAACTTGCGGCTGGCAATGTAGTTTGAGAAACCGGCACCGGTCATTTTCTTAAACGCCCGGCTGAGATAACAGGAACTGACGAAAGATCGCGCGGCAATCTCGTCGAGGGTCAGATTATTGAGGATGTTTTTCTCAATGTGGAAGCGGGCGCGGTCGATAAAACTCATCGTGCCGCTGAAGTGCTTCAGCGCATGGTCGAACAGGGTTTCGCTGATGCTCAGCAGGGCAGACATAATGCGGTAATAGGAGCGGGCAGAAACGCCGGACTGGCTGATCTCCTGCATCAGCGCCGTCAATTTTTGCGCGGCGGGCTGACCTTTCTCCCCCGTTGCCAGAAGATGCTGATGCACGATGCCGAGCACATCGGTCAGTAATTCGCACCGGCCGCTGGCGCAGGCGTCATCCAGGGCGTCAAACAGAAACCTGTGCCACTGAGGATAGTCGCACTGCCCGATCATCGTATCGACGTTCTGTTTCAGCGCGCGTGACGCGGCGATATCCACGTCGCTGACATCGAGGGTTTTCCTGATGGCGTCGGTCAGGGTGCTTTTCTTCACCGGTTTGAGCAGATAATCATCCACTTTCAGATTGAGCATGCTGCGCACGATATCAAAATCGTCATTGGCGGTGGTGACAATCACTTTGGTGCTGGCGCTATTACGGCGCAGATATTCAATCACCTGATTGCCGTTAGGCAGCGGAATATTAATATCGACAAACATCATGTCGATTTGATCGAGATTGTCGATCAGCTGGATGGCTTTTTTCCCGGTATTGGCTTCATGTACCACAGAATTATCGACATACTGAGAGACAATCCGCCGTAAAGATTCAGATTCAATGAGTTCGTCTTCAACAATCACAATATTGTACATGCTCAGATCTCCGTTTTTCAGGCTTGCAGCATCGGGAATTTCAGGGTGATGGTGGTGCCCATTCGTGGCTGATGGGCGCTGGATATATTCAGGCCATAGCTTTCCCCAAATAACAGCTGAAGCCGGTTTTTTATATTATTAATGCCGATACCGCCTTTCTGACGGTTTTCGTCACCGGATAAAATACTGGCAATGTCGGCCTGAGAAATGCCGTCGCCGTTGTCGGTTACCTCCAGAATGACATCGTGCCCGTCGTCCGTGGCGCAGATGCGCAGCAGGCTGGGCGTGTCGCGCGGCTCTACGACGTAGTTGAAAAAGTTCTCCACCAGCGGCTGCAAAATCAGAAACGGGCAGACGACATCAAAATACTTTTCGGGAATGTCGCACTGATAATCGAACCGGTCATTCATTCTGACTTTCTGGATGGACATATAACTGGTGACATAATTAATTTCATGGCTCAGCGTAATCAGCCCATGATTATTTTTACGCAGTAAATAACGCATCATATCGGAGAAATCATGCACCATGGTTTCCGTGCGCTGGGCATCTTCCAGATAGGCCAGACGGCCGATGGTATTTAACACGTTAAATAAAAAGTGCGGGTTAATCTGATAAGACAGGGCTTTAAATTCCGCCTCATGTAATGAACGTTCTATTTCCACTCTTTTGCGCAATTCATCGGTGAGTTCGAGATCTTTTCTGTGCAGTTCCCGCTGAATATTATTGGTATGCGCCTGTTCCACCAGATAAGACGAAACATGCAATAAGGTGGAGGCGGTCGATTCAAAACGATCGTAAGGCATGCGTTTGGCATCATGATGTAAATCGATCAGCCATTCGTTTTCTTTCCATATTTCGTTGTTATCGAGAATATAAGGAATGGTGCGCTCTTTTTCTTCCTCGACTTTTACCTGCCCGGAAATAAACGCGCCCAGATAATGATCGTTGATCATGATCGGCACGGCGAATTCCACAAAGCCGCAGTAACAGCGGTAAACCACCGGCTTTCCCGCCTCCATGGCGGCGCGGCCCCCGGCATTATCACTTTCATAACAATGCGTTGCCAGCGATGCGTTAAGCCGTGAGCGGGCGCAGAAATCGGAAAACCCGCTGGCCTGTGTCACCGGCACGCCATCGTGATCGACCACCACTAAGGCAATCATCATCGATTTACTGAAATTATC
The DNA here is from genome assembly GCF_004330295.1 of Rahnella victoriana. GTDB lineage: Bacteria > Pseudomonadota > Gammaproteobacteria > Enterobacterales > Enterobacteriaceae > Rahnella > Rahnella victoriana. The sequence goes on along the minus strand of NZ_SJOJ01000012.1, from coordinate 61,707 downwards.
CTGGAGGGTTTGAAGTCTTTTTACATCAAGAAATTCATGCAATTTATATTTTTTATTCATTACGATTACCTGCATTGGTAATTGAAAGCATTCACCATATAAATATACAGGAAGGCACCTTTATGTATTTTGAAACCCGTCACAGCGGGCCAGTTTAGTTAATGCTGAATATTAATTTATATGCGCGGATGTTAATTATAAGTGTGAAAATCAGTCAGGTATTTACCGTTCAGAGGCAAAATGATTAACGTGCTATGCCCCATGCAGGACCCGCGGGGGCAGCGCAGGCGGAATCCGTCAGATGATGCGAAAGAAGTATCACATCATCTTGTGGCGGCCGTATTTGATATTTATTTGTTCTGCGAGAAGTGTTGGGAACGCCAATGCAATTTTGGGGTGAGAAAGCATTGGGTTTGTGCGATGGGTTGGTCGTTCATCAGATCACTGATCATGCTGAAGCAGTGCATGGCCAGCTCTCCGCAGTCCTGCGCAACCGTGTCAATTTTCACGGACAGGGAATCGTACAGATAGTGGTCGTCAAAACTGCACAGATGGATATCGCTCTCGAGCAACTGATGCTGGCTCATATAGCGCAAAACCCCTTCCATCAGGCCACAGGAAGCCACGAAAAGTGCTTTGGGCGGACGCCCGAGTCGGGCGCACAGTTGCGCGAACATTTCATAGCCGGAGCTCGGGTGGTAGTTGCCGTACATCACCCAGTCGGGATTCAGAGTGATACCCGCCCGCTGCAGGCCAAGCTGATAGCCCGCGAGGCGATCCCGGGTCGGAGAAATACGTGGCTGGCCGCCGAGAAAATAAAACTCATCACGCCGGGTCTGAGCGATACGTGAGACCAGTTCTGCTGAGGATTCGATGGCTTCACACACCACAATAGGTAACTGCGTGTCCTGCATATGGCGGTCGAACAAGACGACAGGTAATTGCTGGCTGATTTTTACGTATTCCGCATCATTGAGCATACTGGACGCGACAATCAGTCCGTCGACCTGACGCTGAATGAGATTGTTGACCACCATGGTTTCCTGGCTGGTGTTTTCGTCCGTACAGGCAATCAGCAACTGCATGCCGTTTTCACGACACAGCGTTTCAAGTTCGTTAGAGCAGACGGCAAAGCCATAGTTGGTCATTTCCGGCACCACCAGTCCCAGCGTGAAACTGCGGGTGACATTCAGCGAACGGGCGTGAATGCTGGGCTGATAATGATGTTCAGCCGCCACGGCGAGTACCCGATCCCGGGTGAGATCGGAGATCCGAAATTTCTTGCTGTGTCCGTTGAGTACCTGGCTGGCAGTCGATTTGGAGACGCCAGCCAGTTCGGCTATGCCACTGATAGTGATGCGTTTGGTCTTTTTCACTGCGCCATATTCTGTTGTCCGGAAAGACATTTATTCTATCACGCATTCCGCCAACGACCAGTGGCGCAGCGTAATCTGATGAGAACCCTGCAAGTTCAATTGTGCCGGTAAAACAGGGAAATAGCGTGAAGACATTACCGCTTCTCCGTCATTAATAAAAATCTCAAGGCTTGATGCGTCGCTTAACACCGTCAGCTTGTGCAACGGGCCGCGCCAGATACGCTGTTCCGGCAAGCCAGTACGCCGGTTTTTTCGCGTTAAACGCAGCCATTCGCCGTCAAAGCTGAGTGTCATGTCGCCACCTAAATCCGCGCTGAAAGCCTGTTCAGTGACAATTTCCGTCTCGGCTTTTGTGATGTCCAGAGGAGGGCAATCGCCGGCAATCCCCTGCCATTCTTTCGGGTCACGACGAAGCTTTTGCAGTTCACGTGCCGGTTTTTGCATGATTTTACCCGCCACCAGCGTCAGTTCGCGCGGGCAGGTCATGGTATGCAGCCAGCCGTTTTTCACCGTCGGCTGGAAAAATTCATCGCCGTCCGGGATACCCATCCATCCCATCAGCAGACGCCGTCCGTCATCCGTTTGCGTGGTTTGCGGCGCATAAAATTCGAATCCCAGATCCAGCTCAGTGAATTCGCCGTGCTCAAGGGTCGCATTGTCGTAATCCAGTTTTCCGACAAAATAACCGGACTGGAACGTATTCAGATACCGGTCAGATCCCGCTGCCAGACCTTGCGGACAGCAAATCAGAATCTCGTTATCTGCCAGCCGGAATAAATCCGGGCATTCCCACATGTAGCCGAATTCGCCCAGCCCGTGTAACCCTGAACCGGCAATTTCGCCCAGAAGATCCCAGGCTGATAAATCGTCAGAACGCAGCAATAACACTTTGCCCTGAAGGCTCAGGTCCTGAGCGCCCAGCACCATGTACCAGTGGTTTTCATGCCGCCAGACTTTCGGATCACGCACATGTCCGGTATAGCCTTCAGGCAGATTAAATACCGGCCCGGTTTTATCAAATTCGCCGTCTGCATTTTCGCGCGCCAGACACTGAAATGCTGTACGACTGCCATCGGGATATTTCACGTTACCGGTATAAATCAGCGTGAGCTGGCCGTTGTCTGTCACGGCTGAGCCGGAATAACAGCCGTGGGTTTCGTAGTCCTCTGAAGGTGCCAGCGCCAGCGGCTCATGCTGCCAGTGGAGTAAATCCGCCGTGCTCCAGTGTCCCCAGAATTTAGCGCCGTGCGCGCAGGCCAGCGGGTTCCATTGATAGAACAAATGGAAACGGCCGTTATGCTGAATAAATCCATTCGGGTCATTGAGCAGCCCGACCGGCGGCGCGAGATGCCAGCCGGGGCGGTACGGGTCTGCCGCCGCGTTAACCTGACCGGCTACCACGCTGCGCAGTGCTTTTTTCAGCAAACTGACTTCTGTCATTTTTCACTCTCCGTGTTGTATTTCAGCAGCAATGACAGCAGGAATGCGCTGCCGAAGGCAATCACTAAACCGATCAGGTAGCTGAGAATAGAGCTGGCCTGCACGATTGCCAGCCCCGGAATACCGGTCAGACCGACCGCCGTCATATTGACGTGCATCGCCACTACCCAGGCACCGCCGAGCGCACCACCTGCCAGTGCCGCCAGAAAAGGCTTCATGAAGCGCAGGTTGATCCCGAAGATTGCGGCTTCCGTAATACCCAGCATGGCGGAGAACGCCGAAGGCACCGCAATGGCTTTAATTTTCGCATCACGTGTTTTGAAGTAAACCGCCAGACAGGCACCGCCCTGCGCGATGTTGGCCATCGACCAGATCGGCAGCAGGAAATTCACGCCGATATTCGGGTTACCCAGTAAACCCGCTTCGATCGCATGGAAGCTGTGGTGAATACCGGTGATGACGATCACCGAATACAATCCGCCAAATATCAGCCCTGCGAACCAGCCTGCATGGGTGATCAGGGTGCTGAGAATGAAGGAGATACCGTCACCGAGCGCGCGTCCGGCCGGACCGATGATCAGGAAAGCGATAAAACCGGAAATAATCACCGTCAGGAAAGGTGTCAGGATCAGATCCAAGGCATCCGGGATCACTTTACGCAGGCGTTTTTCGATGAAACTCATGAACCACACCGCCAGCAACACCGGAAATACCGTGCCCTGATAGCCGATCATCGCAATCTCAAGACCAAAGAAATTCATGGTGTGGAAACCGCTGGCAACGCCCCAGGCGTTAGTCAGCGCCGGATGCGTCAGGATGCCGCCCAGCGTGGCACCGAGGAACGGGTTGCCGCCAAATTCCCGCGCGGCGGTGAAACCAATCAGAATTGGCAGAATGATAAACGCCGCTGAACTGAACATATCGAGCATGATAAAAATCGCGCTCTCCGGGTTGGCCCAGCCGTAGGTTTTCACCATGCCGAGCAGCCCCATCAGCAGGCCGGATGCCACAATCGCAGGAATAATCGGCACGAAAATATTCGACAACACGCGGGCGATGCGCTGGAACGGATTCAGCTTTTGCGCCGCAATATCCGCGGCTTCAGATTTACTGGATTCGCTGATACCGGCCACTTTAATGAATTCGGCGTAGACCTTGTTCACCAGCCCCGTACCAAAAATGATCTGAATCTGTCCGGCATTACTGAAACAGCCCTTAACGCCTTCAACCTGTTCGATAGCACTTTTGTTGATCAGACTGTCGTCCGCCAGCACCAGCCGCAAACGGGTGGCACAGTGTGCCGCGCTGGCAATATTGTCCTTTCCGCCCAACAGCGGAAGCAATTCAGTCGCGATTGCATTGATATTCATAGAATCCCTTAGTTTTTCATTATCATTTACGCCCGGTCTGGCCGGGCGCTTTTTTAAATCAGACCCTGCTGTTTAGAACCAAGTTTCCATCTGGATGCCGAAGTTCCACTGGCCGCCTGCCGTGAATCCGTCAGTACCAAATGAATCTGCGGAAGAATAACTGTCGAGCTCTTTGCTCCAGTCCATGTAAGTGGCGAAGAAGCGGATTTCCGGACGGCTCAGCATGTCGCTGATATCGCCGACCTTGAAGGTCGGTGCGAAGGTCAGTTTGTAGAAACCGCCTTTCACTTTGTTGTAATCGCTGTAACCCTGTGGATTGAGATCCATATACTGATAGCTGCCTTCATACGCCAGCTCGAAGTTTTCGGTAATTTGCTGGATAAGACGGGTGTTAAAGGTCAGCCATTTGTAATCATCGCCAGAGACATAACGGTCTTTGCTCTGCTGCGCCAGAACCGCCGGGGCAATACTCCAGTTTTTGCTGATCGGCGTGATGCCATACGTTGCCACACGCAGCGTACTGGCATCGTCCGTCAGCCGTCCGTCAGAGCCAAGTGCTTTCACTTCTGCTCCCAGCCCGTGCCCGTAAAGCAAGGCTGTTTTCGATGTCCCCTCGCGCAGACCGTAGAAACTGTCGCCGTGATACGCCAGCATCGTGTGGAAGCCAGTGTCCGCCGCGGTGCTGATGCCATTTTTACCCGTATTTTCACGATCCTGATTATTTTTGGCGCGCAGGCCGCTCAGCATCCACTGGAATGGCCCGGCATAGTTGTTGGCGGTGACGATGTAGTTTTCGATGCGGGTATCGTCGTTATTGTCATCCTGAAGATCGTCAAAGTTTCTTCCGTAAAGCGAGAAGTTACTTTTCAGGTTATCGCCCCATTTGACGTCGTAGATCCCGCCGCCGGTACCCGCCAGGAAGATAATGTCCGAATCCAGCCAGTGAATATCGAAGTTATCGCGGTCAAAACGTTTACCCGCCCACAGTGTGGAATCTTTCCAGACTCCGGTGAATGTCGGCAGTGATCCCAGTTCAACGAACGCCTGACGGATGTTTAAATCGCTGGTCGCGCCGGTCCAGTCGTTGTAGCTGCGCTGCCCGTCAGCCAGCATCACTTTGTAGCGGGAGGTCGCGCCGCTGGCCATCGTCTGGTTGTGCTCCAGATTCAGTTCGACGTAGGTGTTATTTTCGTTACCCAGACGCCCGACTGCACCGCCTGTTTGTCCGGCCGGGGTGACGTACGGGCCACTTTCCGTTGAGGTGCCAGAATCATTCATGATCACGCCGGAACGGGCATAACCGCTGAATTTAAACCCGCTGTTATCACTGCTGTTGCTTTTGGCATTGCCGGCTAACGTTTCGGTGCGTTTAGCCACATCGGCAGTTTGCTGCTGGTTGATTTCAGCCGTCTTCGCCACCTGACGGGTTTGCTGTTCGTTGCTGGCGGTGCGTGTCTCGAGTTGTTTAACCTGGTGTTCTGCCTGCGTAGCACGGGCTTCGGCCTTAGCGGCGCGGCTTTCGGCGAGTTGTAGTCGTTTTTCCATCGCCGCAAAGCGGGCTTCAATTGCACTGGAAGAAAGATCGGCCCCCTGAGCCGCAGAAGAAAGAATAAGTCCAATAGCAACAGCAAGATAGCGAGGTTTCATCATCATTTTTATCCCTTCAGAGGAAGTTTAATTATTATGGGAAAACCATTTTGCTAAATTGCTAAACTGGTTTTCCTGAGCACAATAAGCACTCCGCCTGTGTTTAGGCAACGAAGTTCACCAGTCTTGTCGTGAAATTGTGATCCTGTTGGCAATTCGATCTTTGATTCCGAAAATTCATTTGCGCTTGATTAGCTAAACCGGTTCTTCTATTTTATCCACAGACGATTTATCAGGATTTATAAAAGGGAATGAAGATGAATAACCGGATTTGGGTGTTGGGCGATGCCGTGGTGGATTTGATCGCCGAAGAAGATGGCCGCTTATTAAAATGCCCGGGAGGGGCACCCGCCAACGTTGCCGTCGGTGTTTGCCGTCTCGGTGGCGACAGCGCCTTTATCGGCCGCGTGGGGGATGATCCGTTCGGCAGGTTCCTGATGAAAACGCTCCGCGATGAAGGAGTCAATACTGATTGCATGATGTCTGACCCGCATCACCGCACTTCCACGGTGGTGGTGGAAAACGACGCTGACGGCGAGCGTTCCTTCACATTTATGGTGCGTCCGGGCGCGGATTTATTCCTCCAGGCCACCGACATTCCGGCGTTTAGCGCAGGACAGTTTTTACACTTGTGTTCGATTGCGCTCTCCGCAGAACCGTCACGGTCTTCCGCCTTTCTGGCAATGGCAAAAATAAAAGCGGCAGGCGGTTATGTCTGTTTTGATCCCAATATCCGCCATGACGTGTGGCCTGATGAAGCGCAATTGCGCGAAAACCTTGCCCGCGCCTTGTCGCTGGCGGATGTCATTAAAATCTCGGAGGATGAACTGGAATTTCTGACCGGTGAATCGCTGCTGTCGGAAGGAATGCTGCGCCTGTGCGATCGCTATAATCCCGAAATGTTGCTGGTCACACAGGGTAAACATGGCGTGTCGGTTTACCGGAAGAAAAATGCCAGCCTGAAGCATTATCCGGCACCCGAAGTGCGGGCGGTGGATACTACCGGGGCAGGAGATGCCTTTGTCGCCGGGTTGCTGACCGGACTGGCGCAGCACTGGCCGCTGGCGTCGGACAACATTTGTCACCCCATCATTCATCAGGCGCTGGCCTGCGGGGCGCTTGCCACTACCGCCAGAGGCGCAATGACCGCATTACCTGACAGCGCGACCTTAAAGGCGTTTTCCTCTCACGGGTAACCGGGTCCGACGACGTTGCCCGTACTGCAACTGTTCATCCGCCGAAAATAACGTAAGTAATGCGTAACAGAACGTCCTGTTTTACGAAAATCAAATCTGTGCCGCTGAACCTCCTATATTGCCGGCAGTCTGTTAGCGAGGTTATTTCTTCTGATAGCAGAATCTTTCCGTTAACAGACACTTTTTGTTAGTAGTAAAACGGCGAGCACGGATCACATGACAATGAAAAAATTACTCCTGGCGTCACTGCTGTTCAGCAGCACCTCGGTTTTCGCTGCTGACAGCTTTGTCGTCAGGGATATCCACGTGGAAGGGCTACAGCGGGTCACGGTGGGCGCGGCGTTACTGAGCATTCCCGTCCGGGTGGGCGATTCGGTCTCTGAGGACGATATCAGCCAGACCATCCGCGCGCTGTTCGCGACCGGCAACTTTGATGATGTGAAGGTGCTGCAGGACGGTAATACCCTGATTGTTCAGGTGAAAGAGCGGCCAACCATCGCGAGCATTACCTTCTCCGGCAACAAAGCCATCAAAGACGAGATGTTGCAGCAAAACCTGGAAGCCTCAGGGATCCGCGTCGGCGACGCGCTGGACCGCACCACCATTTCGTCGATTGAGAAGGGGCTGGAGGATTTCTACTACAGCGTGGGCAAGTACAGTGCCAGCGTAAAAGCCGTGGTCACGCCGCTGCCGCGTAACCGTGTGGATGTAAAACTGGTCTTTACCGAAGGCATGTCGGCCAAAATTCAGCAAATTAATATCGTGGGGAATAGAGCCTTCACCACTGACGATTTAATCGCCCATTTTCAGCTGCGCGATGAAGTGCCGTGGTGGAATGTGATTGGCGATAAGAAATATGAAAAACAAAAACTGTCCGGCGATTTAGAAACGCTGCGCAGTTTTTATCTCGATCGCGGTTATGCCCGTTTTAATATTGATTCCACGCAGGTCAGTTTAACGCCGGATAAGAAAGGCATTTATATTACCGTCAATATGACGGAGGGTGAGCAATATAAAATTTCCGGCGTGGTGGTCAGCGGCAGCATGGCCGGTCATACGTCAGAAATCGAAGCGCTGGCCGCCATTCCTGCCGGGGAGTTGTACAACGGCGCGAAGATCACCAACGTTGAAGGCGATATTAAAAATCTGCTGGGGCGCTACGGTTATGCCTATCCGCACGTCACCACACAAAGCGACATCAATGACGCGGATAAAACCGTGAAACTGAGGATCAGTGTGGACACCGGCAACCGGTATTCGGTGCGCCGCATCCGTTTTGAAGGCAATGACACGTCTAAAGATGAAGTGCTGCGCCGCGAAATGCGTCAGATGGAAGGCGCGTGGCTGGGCAACGATCTGGTGCAGAAAGGCAAAGACCGCCTCAACCGCACCGGCTATTTCGACACGGTGGATGTGGATACGCAGCCGGTGCCGGGATCTTCCGATCAGGTTGATGTGGTGTACAAAGTGAAAGAGCGTAACACCGGCACTTTCAACGTGGGCGTGGGGTACGGCACCGACAGCGGAATCAGTTATCAGCTGGGCGTGACGCAGGATAACTGGCTCGGCAGCGGTAACACGGTCAGTTTCAGCGGTACGCGTAACTCGTACCAGACCTATGTCGAAGTCTCGGTGACCAACCCGTATTACACGGTCGATGGCGTCAGTCTTGGCGGCAAAGTGTTCTACAACCACTACGACGCGGAAGACGACGATCTGGCGGCGTACAACCTGCAAAGTTACGGCGCAGGCATGAATCTGGGGCTGCCGGTCAGCGAAAACAATACGCTGAATCTGGGGCTGGATTACGTCCACAGCACGCTCACTGACATGGAGCCACAGGTGGCGGTCTGGCGCTATCTTAACGCCAGCGGCGTCAAGCCGGGGCTGGTCACCACCTCCACCAACAGCGATGCCGAACTGCGCACCAACGATTTCTTCGCCAGCGTCGGCTGGGCGTATAACGACCTGAACCGTGGCTTCTTCCCGTCTTCCGGTACCCGCGCCAGCCTGGCCGCCAAAGTGACCACGCCTGGCTCGGACGACAGTTATTACAAAATCACCTTCGATGCTAACCACTACATTCCGCTGAGTGACACATCAGACTGGGTGCTGATGGGCCGTGCCAAAGCCGGTTATGCGGCAGGCATCGGCAGCAACGAGGTGCCGTTCTACGATAACTTCTATGCGGGCGGTTCCAGCTCGGTGCGCGGCTTCTCGTCCAACACCATCGGGCCGAAAGCGGCGTATTACAAATGCAGCAGCGCAGACAGTTCGTATTCCACCTGTCCGGTGAGCAAATCCACCGATGCGGTGGGCGGCAATGCGATGGCGATCGCCAGTGCGGAATTGTATGTGCCGACACCGTTTATCAGCGAGAAATACGCCAGTTCGGTGCGGACGTCATTGTTTGTTGATTCCGGCACTGTCTGGGACACCAAATGGCAAAACACGGCGGCCACCGAGGCGGCGGGTATTCCGGATTACAGTGATCCGATGCATATCCGTGTTTCCAGCGGTATTGCATTGCAATGGCAATCACCACTCGGCCCGCTGGTATTTTCTTATGCCCAGCCGCTGGTGAAATATGAAGGCGACAGCGCGGAACAGTTCCAGTTTAATATTGGTAAAACGTGGTAATACTATACGGGACTTACGAAGTTATTACTTTATACAGACGTAATGAGAATAGAAACAAAATCTGATCTCATTATAATACCGGCATGATGTTTAAGAGCAACCCGTAACGGGTAAACATCATGCCATTATAATATACTGTTGGAATTCTTCCTTTTAAGGGCTGTCCCTGTACGGCCCTTTTTTTTATTTGTTTTTCATCACAAATAAAATGTCGTGTTTATTCCACCGGATGATAATTCCCTTGTTCATCGGCACTTTCAAATATCATGGAGACGGAATTCACACAGTGACGCAAATTCTTCTCGGTTAAATATTCCCCCTCAAACACATGTCCCAGATGTGCCTTGCAGTTAGCACAGACAATTTCTGTTCTGCGACCATCGGCATCCGGCACACGTTCTACCGCGCCCGGAATTTCATCGTCGAAAGCGGGCCAGCCGCAATGGGATTCAAATTTATGTTCTGAAGAATACAGCGGGGCGGAACAACGTTTGCAGACATAACGGCCCGGTGAAAAATGGTCGTTATACTCGCCGGTATTCGGGCGTTCTGTCCCTTTGTTTTCAATGACAAAACGTTCAAAATCATTCAGTTCTCTGTTCATTATATTCGCTCCTGGCAGGTGACATTGCAGCCTTATAGTGTAGCGCTATATTGGCGCGACACATAAAGCTGCAAGTGCCCTCAGGCCCTCCGGTGCTATTTCACGCCACCCCCCAATGACTGCCACAGGGTAATGCGGTTCTCAAAATCCGTCTGTTGCAGGGCGATCAGATCGGTCTGCGCCGACCACAGCGAACGCTGGTCAGTCAGCACCGTGAGATAATCTCCCGCGCCGGTTTCATAACTGCGGCGCGCCAGATCGTAACTGCGCTGTGCAGACGCGACATACTGCTGCTGCGCATCCATCTGCTCGCTGAGTGTGGCGCGGCGGGCGAGGGCGTTGGCGACATCCTTAAAGGCGCTCTGAATGGCTTTTTCATAGGCGGCAATCAGCCCCTTTCTCTGGGCTTCGGCGTAGCGCAACTGCGCGGTATTACTGCCACCGGTAAACAGGGGCAGCGTCAGGCTGGGGGCGAATGACCAGACGTTGGTGCCGTGACTGAACAGGTTCGACAGCGAGGTGCTGCCGACGCCTGCGCTGGCAGTCAGCGACAGCGTCGGGAAGAAATTCGCCCGCGCCGCGCCGATATCTGCATTTGCACCTTTCAGGTTGTGCTCCGCTTCCTGCACGTCAGGACGGCGCAACAATACGGAGGAAGACACCCCGGCGGGCACCAGCGCGATGGCCTGCGGAGCGAGTTCCTCCAGCGTACCCGGCAGCAGGTTTTGCGGCACAGTGTCACCCACCAGCAGATTCAGGGCGTTGATGTCCTGTGCGACCAGTGTCTGATAGCTGGCAACACTGGCGCGCGCCTGCTGATAAATCGCCATCGAAGAACTGACATCCGGCCCCGAGGCGACGCCTTCCTTCTGGCGCAGTTGCGTGATGCGCAGCGAATCCGCCGCACTTTTCAGGGTGTCCTGCGCCAGTTTCAGATTGCTGTTGTCCGCCGCCAGCGTGATCCACGCGGTGCTGGTTTCTGAAATCAGTGTCAGGCGGGTGTTCTGTGCGGTCGATTCGCTGGCAAGCCAGGTTTCTTTGGTCGCCGTGCTCAGGCTGCGGTTCCGGCCAAACAGATCGATTTCAAAACTGCTCACCGCGCCGTCAGCGGTGGCCGTACTGCTGACCCCCGCATCCTGCGTCCGGCTGCGGGTTTGCGTCAGATCGGCGTCCAGTGTCGGGAACAGACTGGCGCGTTGTTCGCCATACAGGGCTTTGGCGGATTCGATATCAGCGATAGCTTCCTGCATGTCGCGGTTGCTGGTCAGCGCCTTCGCGACCACGGCGTTGAGACGCGCATCGGTCATGATGTGCTGCCAGTCGCTGAGCACCGTGGTGGCCGCAGGCTGCGTGCCCTGCGCAGGCCAGACGGCAGGCACCGGCGCGGAAGGGCGCTGATAATCAGGATCCAGCGAAATACAGCCCGCCAGTAACAGTGACAGCGAAATAATACTCAGACGAAAAATCATGCTTACTCCTGCGCGTCTTTATGACCGGTGAAGACTTTTTTCACCAGCACGAAGAACAGCGGAACAAAGAAAATAGCCAGTAAGGTGGCCGTCACGGTGCCACCAATAATGCCGGTACCGATGGCGATGCGGCTGTTCGCCCCTGCACCGGTCGCGACCGCCAGCGGCAGCACCCCGGCGATAAAGGCCAGCGAGGTCATCAGGATCGGGCGCAAACGGGTGCGGGCGGCGGAAAGCGCGGCGGCAGTAAGGGTGCTGCCTTGTTTCAATGCCGCTTCGGCGAACTCGACAATCAGAATGGCGTTCTTCGACGACAGGCCGATGGTGGTCAGCAGCGCCACCTGGAAATAGACGTCGTTATTCAGCCCGCGCAGTTCGGCGGCAAGGGAGGCGCCAAGCAGGCCGAGCGGGATCACCAGGATCACCGAGAACGGCACGGACCAGCTTTCGTACAGCGCGGCGAGACACAGGAAGACCACCAGAATCGAGATGGCATACAGGCTGAGTGCCTGCCCGCTGGCGAGCTTTTCCTGCAGGGACAATCCGCTCCACGCCCAGGTTGAACCGGCGGGTAATTTATCCGCCAGCGCTTCCATTTTTGCCATGGCCGCACCGGAACTGTAACCGTCGGTGTTTTCGCCCTGAATTTCGTAGGAGGTCGAACCGTTATAGCGTGCGAGGCTTTCCGGGCCGTAGGTCCAGTGCGTGGTGGCGAAGGCGGAGAACGGCGTCATGCTGGTGCCGTCGCTGGTGCGCACAAACCATTTATTCAGATCCGCCGGTTTGGATCGGAACTGGCTGTCGCCCTGGATATACACTTCCTTGACGCGGCCGCGATCGACGAAATCATTGACGTAGGTGCCGCCCCACGCGCTGCTCAGGGTGGCGGTGACGTCGCTGAGCGTCAGCCCGAGCGCCACGGCTTTGTTGTTGTCGATATCAACCTGAAGCTGTGGCATCTGCGGCAGATCGTTGGCGCGAACCGATTGCAGTTCCGGACTGTTTGCCGCCATGGCCAGCAGTTCGGTGCGCAGTTTCAACAGGTCGGCACGGCTGGTGCCGCCAGTGGACATCAGTTCAAAGGTGAAGCCGTTGCTTTGCCCGAGACCGTCGACGGAAGGCGGCGTCATGGCAATCACGTTGGCATCGCGGATCACCGACAGATCCTGCATTGCGCGACCGGCGACGGCCTGCGCGGTGTTGGCGCTTCCCGGTCTGTCATCCCAGTTTTTCAGCGACACAAACGCCATCCCGGCATTTTGCCCGCTGCCGCTGAAGTTAAAGCCGGTGATGGTGAAAATGACGTTGGTATTGGCTTTTTCGTTGTCGAGGAACCACTGCGTTACGCGTGAGTTGACGGCCTGCGTGCGGTTAGCGGTGGCTCCGGCGGGCAGGGTGTATTGCACCATCACTTCGCCCTGATCTTCTGACGGCAGGAAGCTGGTCGGCAGTTGCCACATCAGCACGCCCATCAGCGCCGCCATCGCACCGTAAATCAGCACCATCACCACCGGACGGCGCTGCACATGGGTGACACCGTTTTCATAACGTTGTTCGGTGCGTGAATACAGACGGTTGAAGCCGCCGAAGAAACCGGTCGTCGCCTGCGGTTTATGACGCAGGAACGCGCCGCACAGTGCCGGAGTCAGGGTCAGCGCCACCACCACCGAGAGCATCATGGCGGAAATAATGGTGACCGAGAACTGGCGGTAGATCACGCCGGTGGAACCGCCGAAGAACGCCATTGGCAGGAACACGGCGGAGAGCACCAGCGCAATCGCCACCAGCGCACCGGAGATTTCCCCCATCGATTTTTCGGTGGCGTCGCGGGCGGAAAGCCCTTCATCACGCATGATGCGCTCGACATTTTCCACCACCACGATGGCATCATCCACCAGCAGCCCGATCGCCAGCACCATGGCAAACAGCGTCAGGGTGTTTATCGAATAGCCGAACAGCGCCAGCACGCCGAATGTGCCGAGCAGCACCACCGGCACCGCCAGCGCCGGGATCAGCGTGGCGCGCAGATTCTGCATAAACAGGTACATCACCACGATCACCAGCACGATGGCTTCGATCAGCGTTTTGATCACGTCTTCGACTGAGACTTTGATGAATTCGGTGCTGTCTTTCGGGTAGGCGACATCGTAGCCTTTCGGCATGCTGCGCTGGTATTCGCTGATGGTGTTTTTCACCAGCGTGGCGGTGTCGAGCGCATTGGCACCCGGCGATAACATCACCGCCATGCCCGCTGCCGGATGGCCGTTCAGCTGAGAGGCGGCGGTGTAATCTTCGCTGCCCATTTCGACGCGGGCGATATCACTGATGCGCACCACCGCGCCGCCGCTGTTACCTTTGACGATGATATTGCGGAACTGCTCCGGCGTTTGCAGACGTGATTGCGCACGCACGGTGGCGGTCAGTTGCTGGGAATCTGAAGAGGGCAGGCCGCCAATTTTACCGGCGGAGATCTGCACGTTCTGCGCTTCGATGGCGGTTTCCACATCTGACGGCATCAGGTCATAGGCCGCCAGTTTGGTCGGATCCATCCAGATGCGCATGGCGTATTCCGCGCCAAACACCTGCAAACTGCCGACGCCGCTGACGCGCGCCAGCGGATCCTGCATATTACTCACCAGCCAGTCGGCGATATCCGAACTGCTGGCCTTGTCGGTTTTGTCGTACACCGCCATGATCAGCAGGAAGCTGGACTGCGATTTAGTGACCGTTACCCCGGCTTCCTGCACTTCTGTCGGCAGACGCGATTCCGCCTGCTGAACTTTGTTCTGCACCTGCACCTGTGCGGTATCGGCATTCGTGCCCTGTTTGAAGGTGACGGTGATATCCACCGAGCCGTCGGAACTGCTGCTGGAGCTGAAATAAAGCAGATTATCCAGCCCGGTCAGCTGTTGTTCGATGACCTGCGTGACGCTGTTTTCCAGGGTTTCGGCATTCGCACCGGAGTAGGTGGCTTTGATTTTGACTGACGGCGGCGCGACGTCCGGATACTGCGCCACCGGCAGGGTGCGGATCGCCATAATCCCGGCCATCATGATCAGAATGGCAATCACCCAGGCAAACACCGGGCGACGCACAAAGAAGCGGGAGAACATCAGGCAGCTCCTTCTGTGCTTTTGGTGGCGGTATTCTTCACTTCAACCGCTTTCACCGTATCGCCCACGGCGACCTTGTCGTTGCCTTCCACCAGCACGCGGTCACCGGCCTGCAAGCCTTTGACGATCAGCCAGTTTGTGCCGGTGGCTTCACCGGTTTCCACCTCACGTTGTTCGACTTTACCGGCGGCGGTGACCACCAGCGCGGTGGCATCACCTTTGGCATCCCGCGTGATGCCCTGCTGCGGCGCGAGTAGGGCGTTTTCAATCACGCCTTCATCCACGTCGGCGCGGATAAACATGCCCGGCAGCAACACGTGTCTCGGATTGGGGAACACGGCGCGCAGGGTGACGGAACCGGTGGCTTCATCCACCGCCACTTCGGTCAGTTCGAGACGGCCTTTTTCCGGGTACACCGAGCCGTCTTCTAATGTGAGCGTGACACCCAGCGCCTCGCTGTTTGCGGCCACCGCGCGTTTACGCAGGCTGAGCAAATCCGCGCTGGAGCGGGTGAGATCGACATACATCGAATCGAGATTGCGTACCGTTGCCAGCGCGGTGTCCTGCGCGGCGGACACCAGTGCGCCCGGCGTGACCGAAGAGATCCCGATACGCCCGGCAATCGGCGAGGTGACCCGCGTCCAGTCGAGATTGATTTTTGCCGCTTCCAGCGCGGCGACTTTTTCATCGACGCTGGCGCGGTCTTCGGCACAGGCCGACTGCGCGTCTTCCGCATCCTGTTGTGACACGCCTTGCTCTTTCACCAGCACCGCATACCGGCGCGCTTTCTGGCAATCAGAGAGCACCAGCGCATTGGCACTTTTCAGCGCGGCCGCCGCCTGATCGTAAGTGGCTTTGTACGACGACGGATCAATCTGATACAACGCCTGACCGGCTTTCACCGTATCGCCTTCCGTGAATAAGCGTTTCTGAATAATGCCGCCGACCTGCGGGCGGACATCCGCCGTCAGCGTGGCGGTGGTGCGTCCGGTTAATTCGCTCACCAGATTGAAAGGCTGTGCTTTTAAGGTGACGACGCCCACTTCAGTGGGTGCGGCGGCAGGTGGAGCGGTTGGTGAATTATCACAACCGCTCAGTGCGAAAAGCATAATTAAGCAGGAAGGTCTTAATAAAGGCATTTTGGTGTCCGTAAATAATAACAAGAGAATAAAAGGCAAAAGGCGTCCCGGCTGTTTTATCGAAATAAAACAGTCAGGTTGTCGTCAGGTTTATTTAAAGAATCAGCTTATTTATAAGTCATGAATTTTCTTCGTGACCTCGTTGATATAGTGAATGATCAGATCATATTTTTCCGGCGTAATATCACCGTTATAGTCTTTGGTCCGTACGGTAATTTTTAAATTCTCGATGGCATAAATCATTTCAGGCGCAGGGGGCGGGTTATTCTCAATCACGCGGGTTTTCATTTTTTCTTCTATATCGCGGATTTCGTTTCTTCTGGCTGCCAGAAAGTCAGAACCGGCAGAGGTCATGGAAAATTGTTTTTTTCCGCCTTCGATTTCCGCCGCCGTGGCAAAACCGCGTTCGACAATCTGCGACAGGATCGGGTAAATCACGCCGGGGCTGGGGATATAAGCCCCCATCGAATAGCCTTCAATCGTTTTGATGATTTCATAGCCGTGCGCCGGGTTTATCTGGATCAGATGCAAAACGAACAGCGTCAGTTCCTGACGGGTGAACAGTTTGCTTTTACGCCGTGCGGCAGGTGCAGTTCCGCTCATGTTTTCTCTCCTTCCGTTATTCCCGATGGCCTCAAGATATATCTTGTGGGTTTTCGGGGCAAGCCGGTGTCAGGGCGGGAAAATTACGTAAGGATAGTGTTAACCGGTTGTTTTACATCGACTAAATAGCCACTGCGTGGGTAAGGGGAAACGGCCTGCTGACACTTCTTAACACTCGGGAAGGCGGCTAACTCCCTGATTTACCGATGAACGGCAAAAAGATGCCCTCCTGCTCTTTTTGCCGTGTAAGCATTGCGAAAAAGTCATAGTATTGTGACGGTGTCACGTTTATTTCATCACGTCTGCCATGATTTTACTGACTTGTTGCAGGGCGGGGGCGGCATCCTCAACGCCAGCGGCTTGCTGCTCCTTCACCCAACGGGCCTGACTTTCCTGATAGCGCGTCACTTTCTGCCAGTGCATGATCTCGCTGTGTTGCAGGATGCGGACCTTTGCGCCGTCTTTTCGCAGGGCGGCCAGCTGGGGTTCAAAATGCTTATCCATCACCGAACCGGCCGTTTTACGGGCGATGTCAGCGGCGCGGGTGATGGCGTCTTTATCTTCCTGCGCCAGTCCGTTCCAGACCTTCTGATTCATCACCAGCAGGTAAACATGACCGAGCCATAGCTCTTTCGAGACTAAGACGTCGGGGGCCATTTTGTGGACTTTGAGGTCGTAACCGCTGTCGACATTAACCATGATGCCGTCGAGTTGTCCGGTCTTAAACGCATTGACCGTTTGCCCGCCCCACGGCATGGTCACCGGCGTCGCGCCCGCATTACGCAGGAAATCCTGATGCCAGAAACTGGCTGAACGCCAGGTGGTGCCTTTAATATCCTGAAGGTTTTTTAGCGGATGCGTGCTGAAAAAGGCCACCGGATAACCGGTAGCGGGAAAGAGATTTACCACACCGTTTTGTTTCAGCTCAGCGGAGAAGGCCGGGATTTCCGCATAAACGCGGCGGAAGAATTCTATCTGTTTGTCACCGGACGGGCCGACCGGAAAACTTTTGAAAACCTGATGCAGCGGCAGATCTTTGGCCGCATATTCCGGCACCACAATGCCGATATCGGCGGTGTTGCCCTCACGTATCGTGCGAAGTGCGTCGTAGCCGGTGGAGAGTTCACCGTTCCAGTGGTCTTCAATTTTCAGGCGACCGTGGGATTCTTTTTCAATCGCGGGGAAAAATACGTCCTTTATAAAGCGGGTGCGCATGGCCCCCAGAGGTTCGTGATCGGTGTAGCGCAGGGTTGTGGTGGCGCAGACGCCTGCCGGTAACAACAGCAGCGCCAGTGCGAGGGTCAGGGGCTTTCTGATTAATTCCATGTAATCTCTCGTTAAAAGGGGAAATACCGGTGCTCATTCTAACGACAGGGCGAAAGGGGAACCGTGCGGACGGACAGGAAGGTACAAAAAAAAGCGCCATGTTTGCACATGACGCCTGTTGTGTTGCGGGGGGTTAACGAAGATTAGAAATCGACGTTCACGCCCAGCTGGAAGCTGCGACCCGGCATAACGGCCAGAGCTTTGTTATAAGCATCCTGGTTGGTGGTGTCGGTCAGTGTGCGGCTGCTCAGATAATCCCAGTATTTGCGGTCGGTGATGTTATAGACGCCACCGCTGAGTTTGACGTTCTTAGCGACTTTCCAGTACGCCGTCGCATCCACCATGCCATAACCCGGCACGTTCATGTATTCGGTGGTGGAGCTGGTCAGTGCGGTACCGCTGTTGGTGTAGCTCTGGCGGCTGGTCGCTTCGGCTTTTTTGCCTTTCACGAAGGTGGCTGTCAGTGCGGTTCCGTAAATTCCTGATGGATCATCCCATGCCACGCCGGCCACAAATTTCATTGGCGGTACGCTGTCGAGGTCAACGTATTTGTCGCCTTCGTAGCTGGATTTAGACTCACCTTTGGCATAGCCCAGTGCGAAGCTGGTGCTCAGGCCGTCGACGCTGCTGAACCAGGTACCGTAGTTGATTTTGGTACTCAGATCGCCCCCGTAGATAAAGGCTTCATCGCGGTTTTCTGCCTGATAAATCGTATAAATATTGGAAGGCACGTTGGTGAACATGCCCGGGCTGCCCGCACGGGTGTAACGGGTGTTAGCAATGAAGTTTTTGTAGGTGTTGTAGAACACCGACGTCTTGAAGGTCACGCCTTCCGTCGCTTCACCCTTCATGCCCCACTCGAAGTTATTGCTGGTTTCGGTCTTCAGGTTGGTATTACCGATCAGCGCATATTGCTGGGAACCGGCGTAAGAAGAGCCAAGGTTCCATGAGCCATAAAGCTGGCTGGCATCCGGGAACTGGGCGCCACGACGGTATTGCAGGTAAGTCATCAGCTTAGGCGTGATGTCATAGGTAAATGCCAGAGACGGCAGAACCTGCGTATCCGTGTTGGCTTTCCCGTACAAAGTGGAAACCTGATCTTCAGATACCGTGCTGTTCGACAAATCGGACAGGTCTTTGGCTTTGGTGTTCTGATAGGCCACACGCACCGCCGGAACGATGGAGAAGTTATGGCCATCGAGGTCAAACTTCATGGTGTCCTGCAGGAAGCCGCCGAGAGTATAAGAACGGCTGTTCGCTTCCGGCTGCATGATGGTGGTGTAAACACTCTGATCCGGGCTTTCGCGGAACGGACGTTCCGTATTCGACATACGGGCGTTGAGACCGGCGCTCAGTTCATGACGACCCAGCGTTTTCAGCCAGCTGGTTTCCCCGCCGAAGGTGTTGACGTCATAGTTGGAGTAGACGTTCATCATCTCGCCGCTGGAATTCGGCATGTAGGTGTTGTCGTGCGCCTGGGTGTACTGGTAATACACTTTGGACACCACGGCATCCGCGTAATCGTTGAACGGCGTCCATTCGTCTTTCAGGCTCGCGCCCCAGCGGCGGGTGTTACTTTGCTGCTGTGCGGTGCCGATAATGCTACTGCCCGCGCTGTTCCAGGTGTCGTAATGGGTGTGGTTCACTTTTTCGTAGTAATCCAGCGTGCCGGTGACTTTATGTTCGTCATTTGGCTGCCAGATCACAGAGGTCATGATGGCGTCAGAGTGCCAGTTTGCCGGGTAGGCGTCGTGCGTACCGCTGTTATTTTCGGTTTCCTGTCCGTCGCGGCGGCTGATGGCAATCAGGCCACGCAGGGTTTCGTCACCGGCAGCGGCAGTGATGCCGTTGTGCCAGGAACGGTCGGAAGAATCATAATCTGACTGGTAACCGAAATAGGTTTCCTTGCCCGGACGCAGGTAATCGTCGGCGGATTTTGGCAGGAAGGAAACGGCACCGCCGATGGAGGAATTGGCGCGATCGGCTGAGGTGGCGCCGGATTCGATATCGACCTGACCGTAAATGTACGGGTCGATGTAATCACGGCCAATGCCGGATGTCCCCAGACCTGCACGGCTGGCATAGCTGCGGCCGGTGGCATTGGGTTGCGGAATGCCGTCGACGTCGATGCCGACGCGGTTGCTTTCCAGACCACGAATGTTGTAGCCGGTGTAACCGTTGCGGTCGAAACCGCTTTTGCCATTGCCGGAGCCGCCGCTGGAGCCGGTCGCGGTGATCAGCGGCTCATAACGCATGATGGTGCCGAAATCATTCCCGCCACGTTTTTGCATATCGGCGGCCGTGATGGTGGTTTTCGAGCCCGGTTTTTTATCCGGCATCGTTTCCGTGACGGTCATGACTTCTTCATTGTTCTGCGCCAGATCCTGTGCAGTACGCACCGGTTTTTTCTTGATGGCCTCAGAAGATGGCGTGTTGCTGGCGGTGAGATCGGTGTTGTTTTTAACTGCGTCCGCTGCATTAACGTTGAAGGTGGTGGTGAGGATCGTCCCCATGAAAATGACGTTTTTCACCAAACCCTGCTGTGTAAAGGATTTGAACATTTGTTATGTGTCCTGCACTGATTTTTTTAAGTTCTGCTCGCATGTACTGCCTTTCGACAAATCAGACGCGCTGGTCATCTGTTTAAAATCTTCCATGAAAAAGCCCTATTCCTTATAAATTATGGGTTTATTGTAATGCATTACCCATTTGAGCTTTGTGCGAATGATAATGATACTGATAATTGTTATCAACAAAATGATAAAGAAAATTGCGTTCCTTAACGAAATCTTTGCACTACGTTCTGAGAAATGGGCTACAACGGCAGGCCGTTGAGGGAAATTCCGCGTGTTTTCCTTACGCTTTCCGGGGTTGCGTAAAACATGACTAAGATATATCTTTCAGAAAATCCTATTTCATAAGAGAGAGTCTGATGGAACAACATCGCCCCGAAACCCCTGCCGCAAACCTGCCTGTCCGGGTTAAAAATGAACTGGTTTTTCGTCATATCACGGTAAAAAGCAGCGAAACCGTTGCCGGTTGTTTTAAACGCATCGTGTTAACCGGCGACGAGCTGAAGGGCTTTACCTCGCGCGGCTTCGACGACCATATCAAATTGTTTTTCCCGGCCAATGCCGGTGATGTGATCACGCCACCGGCCGCGACAGAAGAAGGCATTGTCTGGGGCGAAGGGCCGCGTCCGCTGAACCGCGAATACACGCCGCTGCATTTTGATGCGCAATCCCATGAACTCACGCTGGATTTCTATCTGCACGACGGCGGCGTTGCCAGTGAATGGGCGGCTGGCGCGAAGCCGGGCGATAAACTGATTATCGGCGGGCCGCGTGGTTCCCTGATCATCCCGACCACTTACGCCTGGCAGTTGTATGTGTGCGACGAAACCGGTCTTCCGGCGGTGAAACGCCGTCTGCGCGAGCTGAAACAGGCCGGATCCGACGCTAAGATTACCGTGCTGGTGAAAGTGAAAGACGCCTCTTGTATCAGCTATTTAGATGACGAAAAAGAGTTCAACATTGAGTGGATTGTCAGTGACGTGCACCACGGTTATCAGGAAGATGACGCCGTGGTGAAGAAACTGAAAAGCCTGTTCCTGCCGGAAAGCGATTACTACATCTGGGCAACCGGCGAAGGGAAATTCGCCAAAGGGCTGAATGATTATTTCGTGGAAAATCGCGGGCTGGACGCGAATTTTGTTCGCTGCGTGGCTTACTGGCATAACAAATAACGTCCCTGTTTTTTTACCGCAGAGAATGAAAGGGTTATTTCCCCTTTGTTGTCTGCGGTTTTTCTCATTCATGCTTTGTTGCAACTGCCGCCGGAATCATTACACCGGGTGCGGTAAACGCCATTATTTATTATTTCTGCCATCATTATAATTCTTATGACAAATTCTGAATTTTTATTCAAAGGAATGGTTATGAAATTAATAAGCCTCAAACGACACTGGCGCGCGCTGTGCCTGTTTCCTCTTTTATTCGCGGGATATTCTTCTTTAAGTTCAGCGGCTGAAAATACAGCGGCTCCGTCGCTGGATATTGTTAAACCGGTAAAAGCCTGCGCCGATCTCAGCAAGGTGTCGCTGACTGACATCGGCGGCGAGGGCAGCCGCATCACCTCAGCGAAAGAAATCACCGTCAACGGCGCACCGGCCTGCGAGGTGGACGGCAATCTGCATCCGGCCATCGGCTTTAAAGTGATTTTGCCGGTGTCTTCCTGGCAGCAACGTTATATGCAAATCGGTTGCGGGGGCTTGTGCGGCAATATCTCGCTGCAAATCGGCGCGGCAGCCGGTTGTACGCCATTGCAAACCAACGGTTTCGTGATGGCCGCCACCGACATGGGGCATTCCATGCAGGAAGTGGATTTCGGTAAAGATCCGCAAAAGCGCAAAGATTTCGCCTACCGCAGCCAGCATCTGACGGCTCAGGTGTCGAAGAAACTGATCGCGGAATACTACGGGCGTGCGCCGGCGTATTCCTATTTCAACGGCTGTTCTGATGGCGGTCGCGAAGCCCTGATGGAAGCGCAACGTTTTCCGCATGATTTCAACGGTGTGATTGCCGGTGCGGCGGCGATGAACTTCCAGTCGCAAAACGCCGTCTATCACGCGTGGCAGGCGCTGGCGAATACCGGGCCGGATGGCAACGCGGTGATTGTGGCTTCCCGTTTGCCGCTGATCCATAACGCGGTATTGAAACAATGTGACGCCCTGGACGGCCAGACCGACGGCCTGATTGCCGATCCGCAAAGCTGTCATGTGGATATTGCCGCGATGGCCTGCAAAACGGATGCTGCGCAGGAAAACTGCCTGTCAGCCGCTGAAATCTCGACATTAACCAAATTGTACGCCGGACCGGTTGATCTGAAGACCGGTGCGAAACTGACCGTTGGCGGACCGCAACCGGGTTCAGAACTGGCGTGGGAAGGCGTGTTTGTGCCGGAAAAAGCCAGCGATCCGATTTTCAGCTCGTTTATCGCGCTGCCATCGCTGAAATTTCTGAGTTATGAAAAAAATCCGGCTGAACATTTTACGCTGAAAGACGTGAAATTCACCGAAGCCGGATTTGACGAACTGCGTAAAATGCACCCCCTTTACGATGCCACCAATCCGGATCTCTCGGCATTCAAGGCGGCGGGCGGCAAGCTGATTATCTGGCATGGTTGGGCAGATCCGCATATCTCCCCGCTCAATTCCGTGGCGTATCATCAGGCGGTAGGCCATGTGATGGGCGCGACGAGCCGCGATCAGTTTGAGCGTCTGTATCTCTTGCCGGGCGTGCATCACTGCTCCGGCGGTGAAGGCCCGAGTCTGGTGGATTTCCTCACGCCGATGATGAACTGGGTGGAGAAAGGCATCGCGCCGGACAGCATTACCACGTATCAGGCAGCGAAAGAGCAGAAGATCCAGTTCGGCCAGCCGATGCCAGAGCGCGGCAAACAGCCAGCGACCGATATCCGTCTGGAGAAAATCCCGGCCGGGGCGGCTTCCCGTCCGGTCTTCCCGTATCCGGATTACGCGGTGTACAGCGGAAAGGGCGATGTGAATACAGCGGCCAGTTATCTTCGTAAACCGCTGGCGACGCAGCCTGCGGCCTATCACTGGCTGGGCGAGGATTTCTATCAGCCGTATACGTTTATGAATTAACCGTCCATGGTGCGGTAAAGGCATAAAATCAGGCAGGCTGCGGCTTGCCTGATGTTTTACAGCATTGTGAAAGAAGGCTTAACCCGTTATCTTTAAGGGATATCTGTACGCACTTTTTACGCAATCCTGACTATGGTTCTGATGAAAAATAATCCTTTGGGTAATGACCGTCCTCCTGCCACATCCGGCAAAAAAGCGCACTGTATTACGGCGAAAAAACATCGCCGTGAGCGCATGTTCGAAACGGGTGATATCCGTGTGCTGATGCTGCATTTCTTACAGCAACGTGCCGCCCACGGGTATGAGCTGATCAAAGCCATTGAAGAATTAGCCAAAGGGGAATACACCCCGAGCGCCAGCATTATTTATCCGAACCTGACCTTCCTGGAAGAACAGGGTCTGGTAACGGCGAAGCAGGAAGAGGCCGGTAAGAAACAATATTCAATTACGCCGGAAGGCACGCAGTCGCTGGCAGAGCAGGGTGATTTGCTCGGTTCAGTAACAGAGAAACTGCATTCGCTGGCGATTCTGTCGAATAACCGCAGTATTCCGGAAATGCAGCGCGCGATTAACAATATGCGCATGGCGCTCAATTTGCGCCTCGCCAAAGGGCCGATCGAACAGGAAACGCTGTATAAAATCACCGATGCGTTAGATCGCGCGACCAAAGAAATCGAGCGCAGCTGAGCCGTATCACAGAAAGTTAAAAGCCTCCGGACGGAGGCTTTTACATTCAGGAAATATAACAGGAAAATCAGTTCTCTTCAGGCCATGGGGTCAATATTTCATAGCCCGTTTTCGTCACCGCAATCATATGTTCCCATTGTGCGGACAACGAATGATCTTTAGTCACCACCGTCCAGCCGTCGGGCAGGACTTTGTTTTGCTTCTTACCGGCGTTGAGCATCGGTTCGATGGTGAATAACATGCCTTCCTGTAACACCAGACCGCGGCCTTTCTCGCCGTAATGCAGCACCTGCGGATCCTCATGGTAGCCCATGCCGATGCCGTGTCCGCAGTACTCTTCCACAATGGAAAACCCTTCGCGTTTCGCGACGGCGGCAATGGCGTAACCCACATCGCCTAAGGTGGCGCCCGGACGCACCACGTCAATCCCGGCCATCATCGCTTCAAAGGTGGTATCCACCAGACGGCGCGCCATAATGCCAGGCTCTCCGGCGTAATACATGCGGCTGGTGTCGCCATACCAGCCGTCTTTGATCAGCGCCACGTCGATGTTGACGATGTCGCCTTTCTTCAGCGCCTTGTCGGAAGGAATGCCGTGGCAGATCACATGGTTGACGGAGGTGCAGGTGGTTTTTTGATAACCGTGATACCCGATGTTGGCCGGGATCGCCTGTAACTCGTTGACGATAAAATCGTGGCAGAGACGGTCCAGTTCGTTGGTGGTGACACCGGGCACGACGTGTGGCGTGATCATATGCAACACACGGGCGGCCAGTTTCCCGGCGATACGGGCTTTGTCGATGCCTTCCGGCGTTTTGACCATGCGGTTGTTATTCACAAAATACCGTTCGTCTAAACCATTATTCATTGCTTGCCTTCCTGTGTGTGCCGCCCACGTTTAACAGCGTGCGGATGCTGTCACTGTTCTCGTCCGATTCCACGCTGCAACGCACCAGCAGTTGCGAAATTTCACTGTGTGTCATGTCGGGATGCGTTTCCATCAGCATGCCGATTTTCATCCAGTGTTCTGCCTGGGCGTTAATGGACCGGGTGTAGGCCATGCTGGCGATGCGCAGATTCTCGTGCATCAGTTCTGAAATCTTGATGATACCCATCGGGTCACCTCGCAGTATATGAATCGTATATGTTTTATATACTACGCAAGTTGCCGCGGATTTTCCAATAAAAACGCCCCCGCTGAACAGGCGGAGGCGTTTTTGCTACATGGCGGGAATGAATGCGGTTACTGGCTCATCGCGCCTTTTTTCATGCCGTCTTTGGACATGGAATCTTTCGACATACTGTCTTTCTTCATATGATCTTTCGACATGCAGTCTTTGCCCATGCTGTCTTTTGCCATGGTATTTTTGCTCATGCTGTCTTTCTTCGTGCAGTCTTTCGACATGTGGCCCATGGTGTCTTTTTTCGCCATCGCGTCAGCGGCATAGGTGGTGCTCACGGCACCCATCATCAGGCAGGCAGACATCATCATTACGGTTAACTTTTTCATGGTAATTCCTTCTTCTGAGTTTTGAGATACAAAGGTTTTTGTGGAGGTTGTTCAGCTTCCGCCGAACCAGTTGTAGCCCTGATCTTCCCAGTAGCCACCGGTAAACTTATTGGTAATTTCAATCACTTCGATGTGTTTCGGGTTCTTGTAACCCAGTTTGGTCGGCATTCTGAGTTTCATCGGAAAGCCGTACTTACGCGGCAAAATCTGGCCGTCGTAGGTCAGCGCCAGCAGGGTCTGCGGATGCAGCGCCGTCGCCATATCAATGCTGGTGTAATATTCGTCAGCGCATTTAAAGCTGACGTATTCCGCCGTGAGATCTGCGCCAATCAGGCGCAGAAAATCCCCGAACGGCACGCCGCCCCATTTACCGATTGCGCTCCAGCCCTCGACACAAATGTGCCGCGTCACCTGACTGACCTGCGCCATGTTGTACAACGCCGGTAATGACCATTCGCGTTTATCCAGCGCCAGACCGGCGATTTTCAGGCGGTAGGCGTTGCCGTCAACGTCCGGCGCATCGTCTTCGGCATAGAAAGCATTGAACGGGAAAGGGCGGGTGATCATCGATTCGGCATACACCGGCGCAAGGCGCGTCGAGCCAAACAGCCAGCCTTGTACGCGGTCGTTAAAGCCGGAGATTTTACCCAGCGCATTTTCCACGCTGGCGTTATCGCTGATGTCACAACCGGTCAGCATCGCCACGCCGCCAAGCGTCAGGCCGCGTTGTAAAAACAGGCGGCGGGAAGGCGCATCCAGTTCGCGGATAATCTGTTTTTTAGCTTCCTGCACAATCGCCTCGCTGTCGGCGGTGCTGAAAATCTGGCTGATACTTTTTTTGATGAGGTTCTTCATCGGATCTTCCTTAACGTCCGCGGATCATGGCAATCAGGGTTTTCGGCACCAGCGCCACCATCACGATATGCAGCACCACAAATGCCACCAGTGACGCCATCGCCAGAAAATGCACGTAACGCGCGGTATCGAAGCCGCCCATCAGTTCGCGCAGCAGCGGAAACTGCACCGATTTCCACACCACCAGCCCGGAAAGCACCAGCACGATGCCGTCGAACATCACGAACACGTAGGCAGCGCGCTGCACCATGTTGTAGTGACGCAAATCGTCGTGTTTCAGCTTGCCGCGCAATGCCGCCCGCAAATCATTGAAGATGCCGCGCGGCGTCAGCGGCCAGAATTTTTGCTTCATCCGGCCGGTAAAAATGTTCATCAGCAGATAAAACAGGCCGTTAAAACCGAACAGCCACATGCCAGCGAAATGCCACTGGATCGCGCCGCCCAGCCAGCCACCCAGCGTCATCGTGGTGGGGAAATCAAAATCAAACAGCGGCGACGCGTTATAAATCTGCCAGCCGCTGGTCACCATAATCAGCACCGCCAGCGCGTTCAGCCAGTGGGTCAGACGCAGCCATAACGGATGCACGATGGCGGGTTTTTGTTTTGCCTGATGGGGTAAGTCCGTATGTATTGTCATGATGAAGTCCGGCTGTCCGCCCTGTGATGCAGCGAGTATTGAGCGGATTTGTTCCCCGAGACCTCACGCAAAGTTAAATAAAATGTGATAACTCCGGGGCGGTGGCTTGTGTAGACTCAAATCATTGGGAAACGCCACGTTTTGGGATAACACATGGATAAGCCGAAGAAGATCCTGATCGTTGAAGATGACGGGGATATCGCTGAACTGCTCAGCCTGCATCTGCGCGATGAAGGCTATGAAATTACCCACGCCGCCGACGGCAATCTGGGCGTGGCGCATCTGGAAAAAGGAGGCTGGGACGCGCTGATCCTCGACCTGATGCTGCCGGGCGTCGATGGGCTGGAAATCTGCCGCCGCGCACGCAACATGACGCGCTATACGCCGATCATTATTATCAGCGCGCGTTCCAGCGAAGTGCACCGCGTGCTCGGGCTGGAACTGGGTGCGGACGATTATCTGGCGAAACCGTTCTCTATGCTGGAGCTGGTGGCGCGGGTCAAGGCGCTGTTCCGGCGGCAGGAAGCGATGAGCCGTAACCTGAAAATGGATGCCGGCACGCTGAGTTTTGCCGGGCTGGTGATCGACCCCATCGCCCGTGACGTCACGCTCAGTCATCAGCCGGTCGAGCTGACGCCGCGTGAGTTTGACCTGCTGTACTTCTTTGCCAAAAATCCCGGCAAAGTGTTCTCGCGCCTCAGCCTGTTAAATCAGGTCTGGGGCTATGAACACGAAGGGTATGAACATACGGTGAACACCCATATCAACCGGCTGCGCATCAAGATTGAAGCCAATCCGGCTGAGCCGGAACGCATTCTGACCGTGTGGGGAAAAGGCTATAAATTCGTGTCTTCCGCTGAAGAGACGCAAGGGTAAATCATGAAAAATCTCACGCTGGCGCAAAGACTGACTCTGGTGTTTATGGTGCTGCTGATCGCCTGCTGTGCGCTTTCCGGCTATATGCAGGTGCGCTCGAGCAATCAGTACAGCCAGTCGGTGATCCAGCGTCTGTCGGCCAATCTGGCGACGCAGATCGCGGCGAACAATCCGCTGCTCAGTCAGGGCGACTGGGATCCGCAAGTGGTGCATTCGCTGTTTAATCAGCTGATGGCGGTGAACCCGAGTGTCGAGGTGTATCTGCTGGATAAAGACGGCAATATCGTCGGCAACGCTGCCCCTCCGGGGCGTTTGCAACGGCAAAAAATTGATTTAGCGCCAGTGAATGCGCTGTTAAATGGCGCGAAAATGCCGGTATATGGCGACAATCCGCGCGATCCGCAAACCCGTCAGGTGTTCAGCGCCGCGCCGTTGCGGGTGGATGGCGTGACCAAAGGCTATGTGTATATCGTGCTGCTGGGTGATGAATACACCGCGCTGACCAGCGACGCGCAATATCAGTCGGCGATCTCTCTGGCGTGGCGCTCGATGGGGCTGGTGGCGCTGTTCGGCCTGCTGGCCGGTGCGCTGGCGTTCCGCTGGGTAACGCGGCCGGTGCGTAAACTGACGGCGCAGATTGCACAACTCGATTCCGGCGGAATGGACGCCATTCAGGCGCTGGCGAAAACCGATACGCCAGCCGGTGCTGCGCGCGATGAAGTGACACAACTGCAACAGGCGTTTGTCGCGCTGGCAAAACGCATCGACCAGCAATGGCAAAGCCTGATGGTGCAGGATCAGCAACGCCGCGAATTTATCGCCAATATTTCCCATGACCTGCGCACGCCGCTGACCTCGTTGCACGGGTATCTGGAAACCCTGTCGGTGAAATCAGATCATCTGAGCAATGAAGACCGGCAGCGTTATCTGAATATCGCCCTGACGCAGAGTAAAAAAGTCGGCCGTCTGGCGCAGGAATTATTTGAGCTGGCACGGCTGGAATATGGCGTGGTGAAACCGCAGAAAGAACCGTTTTCACTGAGCGAACTGGTGCAGGATGTGTTCCAGAAATTTGAACTGGCGACCGAAACGCGCGGGCAGAAATTACTTGCCGATATCACGCCGGGCATTCCGCTGGTGAACGCGGACTTAGGCATGATTGAAAGGGTGCTCACCAATCTGCTGGATAATGCCATTCGTTTTACGCCGGAAGGCGGCACGATAGAAATCAAATTGTGGCCGCACGAAGGGCAGGTGATGGTGCAACTGAAAGACAGCGGGCCGGGAATTGCGCCGGAACTGAAGGACAACCTGTTCGTGCGTCCGTCGATCCTCAGCACCAATAAACACCGCGCAGGCGGGCTGGGGCTGATGATTGTGCGCCGTATTCTGCAACTTCATGGCAGTGATATCCGCCTGATTGAACAGTCAAAACAGGGTGCCTGTTTTCAATTTTCAGTGCCGGTCTAAATTCCAATTTATTAATTTGCGTTACGGTGTGATGGCCGTAACGTAAATAGCGTAAAATGACGTCGGAAAGTTATTATTCTGTATTAATAAGTGTTAAATAATAATTATATTTTTGATATAAACCAAAAAGGTTTAGCGCCTGTATTTAAACGGTACTTTTTGAATGACGGCAGTAAATATATATTTAATCCGGCGATGAAATAATTTTCTCATTATGTGGAATATTAATTTACCTGGATAAAAAATATGTCTAAGAAAGAAACCCACCCTCAAAATAATAACGTGCATGACCTCCGGTCTGCGATTGAATTTTTAGAAAGCCTGCCAGGCGAAATGGTCAGTACCGATGTGGAAGTCGATCCGCATGCGGAGCTTTCCGGCGTATACCGTTACGTCGGTGCCGGGGGCACCTGTGAACGTCCGACCCGCAAAGGCCCGGCGATGATGTTTAATACCATTAAAGGTTTTCCGGGCGTGCGCGTGGTCACCGGTCTGATGTCGACCCGTGAACGTGCGGGCTACCTGCTGAACTGTGCGCCGGAAAAACTCGGTTTTCTGCTGAGGGATTCGGTGAAAAATGCCATCGCGCCGGTGGTGGTCGATCGCGGTACGGCGCCCTGTCAGGAAGTCACCTACCTAGCCGATGACCCGAATTTTGACCTGCGCACCTTGCT
Source organism: Rahnella victoriana (assembly GCF_004330295.1). Classification (GTDB taxonomy): domain Bacteria; phylum Pseudomonadota; class Gammaproteobacteria; order Enterobacterales; family Enterobacteriaceae; genus Rahnella; species Rahnella victoriana. The sequence goes on along the minus strand of NZ_SJOJ01000012.1, from coordinate 31,410 downwards.
GCCTGCACCGACCAACACCGAAGAAGATGCCGGTCCGTATTTCACCATGGGCATGTGCTATGCCTCTGATCCTGAAACCAAAGAATCCGACATCACCATTCACCGCCTGTGCATACAAAGCCGCGACGAACTGTCAATGTGGCTGACGCCGGGCCGTCATATCGATGCCTTCCGTGAAAAAGCGGAACGTGCGGGCAAACCGCTGCCGATTTCAATCAGCATCGGTGTCGATCCGGCGATTGAAATTGCAGCCTGCTTCGAACCGCCAACCACGCCGCTGGGCTTCAACGAACTGAGCATCGCCGGTGCATTGCGCGGTAAAGCTGTCGAGCTTACCCACTGTGTGTCTATCGATGAAAAAGCCATTGCCCACGCCGAAATCGTCATTGAAGGCGAGTTGCTGCCAAACGTCCGTGTGCGCGAAGATCAGAACACCAATACCGGCAAAGCGATGCCGGAATTCCCGGGCTACACCGGTGAAGCCAAAGCCGAACTGCCGGTGATCAAAGTGAAAGCCGTCACGCACCGCAGAAATCCGATCCTGCAAACCACGCTTGGCCCGAGCGGCGAGCACGTCAGCATGGCGGGTATTCCGACCGAAGCCAGTATTCTGGATATGATTGACCGCGCCATGCCGGGCCGCGTGCTGAATGTGCATGCGCACACCTCCGGCGGCGGTAAGTTACTGGCGGTGTTGCAGTTTAAAAAATCCTCCCCGGTGGATGAAGGCCGTCAGAGACAAGCGGCGCTGCTGGCATTTGCGGCATTCTCCGAGCTGAAACATGTGATTCTGGTAGATGAAGACGTGGATATTTTCGATACCGACGACATCCTGTGGGCGATGCAAACCCGCTATCAGGGCGACGTGGATACCGTCACCATTCCGGGCGTCCGCTGTCATCCGCTCGATCCTTCGCAAAATCCGGCCTACAGCCCGAGCATTTTGCAGGAAGGCATGTCATGTAAAACCATCTTCGACTGCACGGTGCCGTTCCATCTGAAAGCACATTTCGAACGTTCCAAATTTAAAGAAGTCGATGTGAAGAAATTCTTACCTGACTTTAAATACTAACAGCAATAAGCCAGCGCATCTGCGGTGCGACGTTTCAAAGGCGGAGAGGTGAAATGAAGAGAAGGCGGATAATTGTCGGCATAAGCGGTGCTTCCGGGTTTCAGTATGGAATGAAGGCGCTGGAAATATTGCGCGATATCGATATCGACGTGCACCTGATTATCAGTAAAGGTGCCGAAGTGACGCGCAGTCTCGAAACCGATATCGAACGGCAGGAAGTGATCCGGCTGGCCGATGAAGTGCATTCCATTAATAACCTCGGGGCATCGGTTTCCAGTGGTTCTTTTAAAACCATCGGGATGATTATTGCGCCGTGTTCGATGAATACGTTGGGTTCTGTTGCTCACGGACTGACCAACAACTTACTGACCCGCGCCGCAGATGTGGTTTTAAAAGAGCGGCGCAGGTTAGTATTAATGGTCAGGGAAACACCGCTGAATCTTTCGCATCTGAAAAATATGCAGTCGGTGACGGAAATGGGCGGGATTATTTTCCCGCCGGTTCCGGCCCTTTACCATAAACCCGGCAGCGTGGATGACATTATTCACCATAGCGTGGCACGCGCGCTGGATTTATTTGACCTGGATGTCGCCAATATTAAACGCTGGGGCGAAGATTTATAGCGGAATATTTAAAACAATATCTCAAAATAGCGGAGTAGAAATGTTAATTGGACCTATCGTTAACAGCGGCGCCATTATACTTGGCGGCCTGTTAGGGGGCTTTCTTGGCGTAAAAATGCCAGAGCGGTTACGAACCTCGCTGCCCCAGACTTTTGGTTTGTGTTCCATGGCGCTGGGCGTCGTGCTGCTGGTTAAAATGCACAGCATGCCGGTGGTGATTTTGTCGGTGATCCTCGGTGCCGCCATCGGCGAATTGTTTTATCTCGAACGTTACATTGCCCGTCTGGGAAATATGGCGCGCGGTATCGCCGCAAAATTTGCGCCGGATACCGGCATGGATCAGAACGTCTTCACCGAGAAGTTCGTGGCCATCATTGTGCTGTTCTGCGCCAGCGGCACCGGGATTATCGGGGCGATGACCGAAGGCATGACGCACGACCCGAACATTCTGTTCGTCAAAGCCATTATGGATCTGTTCACCGCCGCGATTTTCGCCACCGTGCTCGGTTATGCCGTCGCCCTGATCTTTATTCCACAGTGGATTGTGCAGTTTCTGATCGCTTCGGCCGCGGTCGTTATTCTGCCACTGACCAATCCGCAAATGATGGGGGATTTCACTGCCGCAGGCGGCTTTATTATGCTGGCCGCCGGTTTCCGTATCAGCGGTATAAAATCCATCGCGGTTGGCAATTTATTACCGGCGTTAATTCTGGTCATGCCCATCTCGCATTACTGGAGCCTGTTCATCCACTGACGGATGTCCGCAAAAAGCCACTTCTGTGCGAAGTGGCTTTTTGTATACTGGGCATGACGCAGCCAGACTGACAGGAAGGGAAAGATGGATCTCAAAAGAATGCGCTACTTCTGTACCATCGCCGAGCAGGGTTCCATCAGCAAGGCGGCGAAGGTGCTGAATATCGCGCAACCCCCGCTCGGCAAACGCCTGCACGAGCTTGAAGAAGAAATCGGTTCGCCGCTGTTTATCCGCACCAGCAAACAAATGGTGCTCACCGAGGCCGGACGTTTTCTGTATCGCAAAACCAGTGAAATTCTCAATCAGGTGAACAGCGTCACTAAACAGGCGATTGATATCGCGTCGCAAAAAAAACGCACGGTGCGTATCGGCGTTTCCTACCTGTATCTGCGCTATTTCAACACCGTTTTTCTCGAGCTGTACCGCAAAAACCCGGACTGGGATCCGAACCTGTTAGTGTCCGAATCCACTTATCTGGAAGAACTGGTGATGAACAAAACGCTGGATATGGCGATGATCCAGACGCCCGCCGACGTGCGCTCGTTCTATGTGCGGGAATTCGAACCCATCAAACTGGTGGCGGTGGTGACCAGTGAACTGGCCGACACCCTGCCGGATCGCACACTGACTTTCGCTGATCTCTCCGGTTTTCCGCTGGTGATGCTGCACCGCATGGGCGGCGAGGGGACCTATGAAATGCTGCTCAACCGGCTGTATGAAGAAGTGAAAGACGTGAATGTGATCATGAAAGTGTCCGAACCGCGGCTGGTGATCGAGATGTTCCGCGACGGGCTGGTCGGCGCGGCGCTGATGCCGGCATCTGAAGTCGGCGAAAGCCGGCATTTTCGCACCTTTGAAATCGAACAGAAAGGCAAACTGTTCCGTCCGGCGATCATTACGCTGCATACCGAAAAGGATTCGTTTCTACCCGCAGACCAGACACTGTAAAGGCATGAAAGAGTGAACTATACTCCTTCACTCTTCATGCTGACTGGACGACCAGAGACTCAGCCATCTTATACAGGGACGACCCTGAAGATATTAAGGAAACACCATGGCCTGGGTTTACCTGTTTTTAGCTGGCATTTTTGAAGTTGTCTGGTCTACCGCCATGAAAGAATCCCACGGATTCACCCGCCTGATCCCCAGCATCATCACCGCCGTTTTTATGCTGCTCAGCGTAGTTTTACTGGCGATTTCCATGAAAACCCTGCCGCTCGGCACCTCTTACACCGTCTGGGTCGGCATCGGCGCCATCGGTGCTTTTATTCTCGGCGTAGTGATGTTTGGCGAAAGCCTCAACCCGCTGCGTGTCATCGCCGTGCTGCTGATTTTCTCCGGCGTAATTTTGCTGAAAGTGGCAACGAAAGGGTAAAAGCCGGACGCTGAACACGACAAAGCCGCTCTGTAAAAGGAGCGGCTTTTGTTTTGAATCACAAACTTCAGCAAATCATTTGTACAACACAGCGGTGCCGTGAATGCGGTTCTGACCACCGGCTTCGATGATTTTATAAGAACTGGCACCGGCAGCAGCGGCTTTGGCGGCGAAAGTGGATTCCAGACCCTCTAAGGTATTGTCAGAGGCCGAAACGGTGCCGATTTCAGCAGCGAAGCTACCGAAAGAAACCGTGGCGAGTGCAGCAGCGATAACGAAAGTTTTGATAGATTTCATGATGTCATTCCTTCTCAATGTTTGTTTGGGGAAGGCCGTGTGCCTTCGATGAGAAGAAGAATAACGCCGTGCGACCGGAAGGGATAGCGGAGTGATTTGCTTATGTTGTTCTAAAAAATTGAATTAAACGCCGGGAATTAAAAAGCCCCGTTTCCGGGGCATGAGATCAGAACCGTTCACCTTCCAGCGTCGAATCGCATAACGCGAAAATCTCGCCCCAGCCCTGGCCGTTTGCCAGTAACTGACGGATATGCAGGGCGACATCGCTGCGGCGCACGCGGCCATGGGCTTCGGTTTGGATCAGGTGCGCCTGTCCGGTGGCCTCACCGTTCATCAGGCCGCCGGGGCGCAGGATGCACCAGTCCAGCGAGCTGGTTTGCAGCCAGCTTTCCGCCAGTGATTTTTCACGCACCGCCTGACCGAACGCCTGTTTCGCCCGTGCGGAGAGGGTCGGCCAGCTGTCACCGCAGCCGATGGACGTCACCAGCAGCATCTGGCGGATGCCGGTGTGTTCCGCAGTATCGGTGATCAGCCGGTTGGCGGTGTAATCAGAAAGCTTTCCGCCCAGCGTGGAGACGATCTGCGCTTTATCGCCCGCCATCTCGCAGGCCTGCAACACGTCGGCAGGGTTAAGCGCATCGCCTTCAATCACGGTGACGCCCAGCGCGCGCACGCTTTGTGCCTGTTCAGGATTGCGGATCAGCGCCACGACCGGGCGTTCCTGCGCCGTCAGGGTGATCAGTTCTGCACCGACACCGCTGCCTGCGCCAAAAATCAGCAAAGTATTCAAGGTTGTTTCTCTCTCTCAGCCAGCAAGGCGGGAAGGGCACGAAACGCCGCCAGCTGACCGGTAAGAAGCTGGCGATGGCTGTCGCGCCCGACGAAAACCTTGAGCATCGCATAACCGGAAGCATTTAAAAACCAGACACTTGCTGTGCTCATCCCCATAAATGGCCGTTCAATCAGGGCAATATGCCGGCAGTGTGTGGCGCGGATATGGCCGCTCATTCCCTGTTTGCCGCGCAGGTTAAAATAGCCGTGACGGTGCGTGCCGGTGGGTAATTCGCCACGGAACTCGAGGATCAGATCCTCATTGTTCACCAGTGTGGTGACCTCGCCCCAGCCGGTGATATTGTCCCAGACGTCATCAAACCGGCTGCCGTCAAACAGGTGGCTTGCCGGTAAATGCTCAATGACGGTCAGCGGCGTGACGCCATATTTGCGGGCAATATCTTCGACGGTGCCGTCGGGCTGCGTGGCTAAAAAAGTGATCAGGTTTTGCGGATTATCCGTTGGCATGAGCAGTATTCCGTAAGGTCAGTTGAGGGATCAGAGTTTGCAGCGCCTGCAACATATTGCTGGCCCAGAATCGTCCGGCAGGCGTGAGGTTAAAACGCGGGCCATCGCTGTGCATCAGGCCGCACTGTTGCCATTGTTGTAACAGCGGTTCGAGCGGGAAGGGGTCTTCGATAATGCGGCTCAGATCATAGCGCCCGGCTTCGATACCGCCCTGTAAATCCAGGCGCCAGCGGTGTTCGCTGGCCGTCGCGGCCGTCATCATCATGATCGGTTTCAGTCCGGCGTCCAGTTGCTGGTAATACGCTTCCAGACTGCGCGCCGTCATATAGGATTGCCCGCCCAGATTGCCGCCCGCGCCGCTGCCAAAGGCCAGACAGTCCGCGCCTTTTTTGATCAGCAGGTTGTAGAGGTTACGCTCGCGGGTATTGCGCGCCCAGTGACTGTTGCTGATCTGATGCCAGCCGTCGCGCGCCAGAAACGCCTCGCCGTCGAGATAAAAGTCACGGCGCATACTGACATCCGGCAGGGTCACGCGGTGATTTTCAACCGCCTTGCCCAGCGGCGTGGAGGGCAACAGGTTCAGCGCATAAAGATCAACGCCATCGAGCGGCAGGTCGCGGACAATCTGCAAATCCTCCTGCCAGGATGCGCGGGTCTGCTCCGGCAATCCGAACATCAGATCACACACCACCGCAGCGCGGTCGCGTTCACCCAGTTTGCGCAAAAAATGTATCGCCTCGTCGCGGCTGGCACGACGCCCCATCCGCTGACGGATGCGCGTGTCGAACGTCTGAATGCCTATGGAAAAACGGTTCGCACCCGCGTCGAGGCAGGCGTCGATGCGCTCATCATCAAAATTGAGAATGCGTCCTTCGACGGTGATTTCACAGTCCGGGGCCAGCGGTAAACTGCGCCGCAAGGTGACGATAATCCGGTGCAGCTGCTTCGCGCTGAGCGCCGTCGGCGTGCCGCCACCAAAATAGACCGCGTGGATCGGCGCAGACTGATGCAGCGGCGAACTGGCTTCCTGTTCAATTTCGCGGATCAGATAGTCGCAGTATTGTTCCGTGGCTTCCGCTTCCAGCTTGTTCTGGTAGAAACCACAGAATTTGCAGTGTGTTGCACAAAAAGGGATATGCAGATAGACCAGACGCTTATTGGCGGGAAGTGTGCGCAGACACAGCGCCCCCCATTGTGCAGGCACATCCTGCGCGGCGACTGGTTGCTGAGGCCGCCAGGGCATCACCGCCCAGCGATCGGGAAACGGCAGCCCGTCTGCGGCGGCATAAAAGCGCGTGAGGTCTAAGCTCATAGGGTTCTTCTTCTCCTGAAGAATCAATCATTACCGCACATTAAACGATAATGATTATCATTCGATCAAACCCAACCCGCGCTTTCGATGATCTGTATCAAGTTAAAAAATGTCAGGATTTTGTGAGAAAAAACCGGAGAGCCCGCCGGATCCCGTTCGGCTCTCCGGTTTGCCGGACGGGATGATTGTGATAGAAGGGTTAGCGTATCTTTTATTTCATAAAGACAGGGCAGTCATGGCAGCAGAATATTTTCTCTTCCGGCAGATAAAACAAAGGCTCAATAACGGTGCGGCGTATGACTGCTTTCCTGCGCCTGATCTGAGTGAAACAGATCAACTTAAAACGCTGAGCCGCCACTACAACGGCCATATCCGCCAGCGCGCCGTGCTGTGCCTCGGCCTGAGACGTGATGTCTCGGCATTACCGGAACTGGTGGAACGGGTGAATGACTGGGTCGGGCAGGTGGCGCGGTCAGCGCGAAGCAGCCTGCGGCGCTGGATGCGTCCTGACCATGCCGGTGATTTTGTCGCGCATCTGCCGGCGATCTTCTGGCTGCTGCAATGCACCCGAGCCGATCACCGTGAATTTGTCGCCGACGTGGTGGCATATCTCTCGCGTGACGAAAACAAACATACCTTACTGGCGGGATGCGGCGAGGATGACCGGCATGTCGCCCGGCTTTGCCTGCGCATTTTGTTGAAAAATCATTTGTTCCCGTGGCCACAGGTTTTCCAGTGCGCGATGCGTCAGCGCGATCCGCTGGTCAGATATACCGCTGCACAGTTTGCACTGAACTCGCCAGAGACGATCTCTTATGACGTTTTTCATCAGCTGCTTCAGGATCGTTTTGCGCCGGTAAAACAGCAGGTATTGCAGTATGCGCAAGACCATCAGTTCCGCATTGAGAAACCGCTTTCAGAAACGTTGCTGACCGATAATAACGGGCTGGTGCGTCAGCGTGCCTGCCGTTTGTATCAGAAGGTGTATGGCGATCCGCTGGCGTTTTACCTTGAGACCTTCCGCGACGAGGCCGCCCGTCCGGCAATCCGCAAGGCAGCACTGCTCGGGCTGGATGAATTGCGCTATCCGCAGGTAATGACGCTGGCAGACAACGTACCGGCGGCGTCGCCGTTCGGGTTGTATTTCGCTGCACTGAACATTGTTGTTAAACATAAAGGCGACGACGCGGGGGAAGGACTCATCCGCCTGCTGAGCCATCCTGAACTGGCCGTGGCCAGAACGGCCCGGCGACTCCTGTTACGGCACAAGTTGTTGATCACATTGTCCGCTCTTCAAACCTGCTACTCCACGGCACTGACGGCGGAACACACGCTGCTGGCGTATTCGCTGGTTCACCGGCTGAATAAATGGGACGGGCTGATTTTCCTGCTGCGGAATGCGAATGATGATAATCAGGCGCTGACGCAACGGGAAATCGCCGGATGGCAGCAACGCGTTAACCGTTCGGCGATACCACCTTCCGCAGCACAACGTGAACAACTCGCGGCGCTGCTGACGGATAGCCCGTATACACAACTGCAATTCTATTTATGCTGACTCAGCGCTTCGCTTTATCACGTCGTGGCCTGACGGCGATATCGGTAATCTGGGTATCGTCGCTGGCGCTGATCACCAGACGCACGGCCGCCGCGACAGATCCCGGCGTGCTGTATTCCCGCGAATCGATCGCCTCAAAGTTGCCCTGACTTTCACGGGTTTTGCGGTTCATCGGTGTATCCGTAGGTCCCGGTGCAACCGTGGAGACCCGGACGCCGTATTCGCTTTCCTCCTGCCGCAGCGCATGGGCGAGGGCGTTCAGAGCAAATTTCGACGCACAATACACCGTATTGCCGCCCTCGGCTTTGGTGCCTGATCCCGAACCGATAAAGATAATCTGGCCTTCCTGCTTTCGCAGCGCAGGCAGCGCCAGACGGGTTAACTGCGCCGGTGCAAATACATTAATGGAAAACTGCTGCTGCCAGTCTTCCGGCGTCGCCTGCTCAAGCCGCAAGGGTCTGGAAACTGCCGCCGAATGCACCAGCACATCAATTGCCGGTATCTCGCGGATAAAACGCTCTGCCGCCGCAAAATCCAGCAAATCGAGTTCCACCGCCTCGATATTTTCACGCTGGCGCAGCGCGGTCAGGCTGTCTTTATTACGGCCAAGGGCATAGACCTGATGGTCGCGCGCCAGATCCTGAACAATCGCCAGCCCGATACCACTGGTGCCGCCGGTTACCACCGCAACAGGACGTAAACTCATGATGTTTTCCTTATGTTTTTTATCACGCTAACAGCTGAGCGATGGCAGGACGACTGCGTTTATTGGATTAGCTTTTGTGCTGGCTGGGAAAGCCAGCACCCGCCTCTCCGGCTTTACGCATTCCCCCCCAGTTCCACCTCCACCCGATGTTCCGCGCCATCGTCGGTCAGCGGGATCTTGTCATCGGGCAGCACGGTGCCGTCGAGGGTCAGGCGGTATTCGCCCGCGCTTTTCCGGACCGTGATCAGGTAGCGGCTGCTGCCTTGCTGACAGGTGACGGTGATTTCCGGCCAGCTGTCCGGTAACTGGCTGTGGATGGAAATGGCGTCACCGTGCCGCGTGATACCGAGCAGGGATTCGGTGATCAGGCGATATGTCCAGCCTGCGGATCCGGTGTACCAGCTCCAGCCGCCGCGGCCGCTGTGCGGCTCTACCGAGTAAATATCGGCAGAAATCACGTAAGGTTCGGCTTTGTAGCGGCTGACATCCGCAGGCGTCAGGCTGTGATTCACCGGGTTGATCATCGACATCAGTTCCCAGGCGCGACCGGTATTGCCGAGTTTCGCAAAAGCCATCACCGCCCAGATTGCGCCGTGGGTGTATTGCCCGCCGTTTTCGCGCACGCCGGGCAGGTAACCGCGAATGTAGCCGGGGTTCGGGCCGTTGCCGTCAAACGGTGGCGTCAGTAATTTGATTAACCCCGCGTCGTTATCCACCAGCCGCTGACCGGCCGCCTGCATCGCGCTGGCTGTGCGTTCCGGCGTGCCTGCACCGGAAAGTACCGACCAGCTCTGGGCGATGGCGTCTATCTGGCATTCCGCATTCAGGTGCGAACCGAGCGTGTCACCGTTGTCGAAATACCCGCGCAGATACCATTCGCCATCCCAGGCGTGATCGTGAAGATTTTGTCTGAGCAGCGCGGCCTGTTCGCGACATAATGCGGCGGTGGCATCGTCCTGCCGGATGTCTGCCAGCGCCCCATAACGTTGGAGCACGTCAAAGAGGAAGAAGCCCAGCCAGACGCTTTCCCCGCGTCCGCCCAGCCCGACCAGGTTCATGCCGTCATTCCAGTCCCCCGCACCCATCAGTGGCAGGCCGTGTTCGCCCATCCTCAGGCCATGTTTCAGCGCGCGGATCCCATGCTGCCACAGGCTTTCCTGCGTGGTGCTGATGGTCGGTTGTTCGTAGACCGATTCCTCGCCCGGTGTCAGTAAACGTCCCTCGAGATACGGCACGCGTTCTTCTGCGATGGCGTGATCGCCGGTGACAGAAATGTAATGGCTGATCGCCAGCGGCAGCCACAGATAATCATCCGAACAGCGGGTGCGCACGCCGTTGCCGGTCGGCGGATGCCACCAGTGCTGGACGTCGCCTTCAATGAATTGTCGTGAGGCACACAACAGGATTTGTTCGCGCATACGCTGCGGGGCGGCATGCGTCAGCGCCAGCGTATCCTGCAACTGGTCGCGGAAACCAAACGCGCCGCCGGACTGATAATAGCCGCTGCGTGCGAGGATCCGGCTGGCGAGCGTCTGATAAATCAGCCAGCCGTTAGTCAGCAAGTCCACCGATTTATCCGGCGTGGTGATCTGAATTTTATCCAGCACCTGATGCCAGTGATGATGAACGCGATCCAGCTCGGCCTGCGCCGCGCCTTCCTCAAAATACTGATGAATGATCGCTTCGGCATCGCCTGCGTTTTGCCCCAGTCCCAGTGCAAAAATAAAGGTGCGCTGGTCGCCGTCGATCAGGGTGGTCGCCGACTGCACCGCACCGCAAGGATCCAGCGTCGCCCCGGTTTTATCGGAAAGCCGCTGATTTTTCATGGCGGCCGGAGAAGCTGCGGATCCGTTGCGGCCAAGGAACTCGCGGCGGTCGCCGGTCACTGAGCAGTGTGCGCCGGTGACGGCAAAGAAGGCGGTGCGCGGCGAGCCATTACTGGTGTAATGATTGGTCGCCAGCACGCCGCAGCCTTTTGCTACCTGCGCGGCAGAGGTGACAATGTGCATCGCGGATTTGGCGCGCAGATCGGCCAGCACCCATTCGGCGTATCCGGTGACGGAGAGCCTGCGCGGGCGGCCTGAGAGATTGGTCAGCGTCAGCATCACCAGTTTGACCGGCGCATGTTCGGCGACTAACACCGTCATTTCACTGCTGATGCCGTGTCCGGTGTGTTCAAACACGCTGTAGCCGAAACCGTGGCGTGTGACGTATCCGCCGCTGTCGCGAACCGGCAACGGCGCCGGTGACCAGACGCTGCCGGTCTCCTCGTCACGCAGATAAAATGCTTCACCGGAACTGTCGCTGACCGGATCATTTTCCCACGGTGTCAGGCGGTATTCGTGGGCATTTTCATACCAGGTATACGCCTGACCGCTTTCTGAAATCACCGAGCCAAAACCGGCATTCGCCAGCACGTTGGACCACGGTGCAGGCGTCGTCTGGCCATCGTTAAGCAGGATCTGGTATTCCCGTCCGTCCGGCGAAAAACCGCCGAGGCCGTTGAAATACGTCAGATCACGCGGCAGGGCAGGCACCGGCGGGCTGTTGTCCACCGACCGCACCGGCAGCAGGGCGGGCAGGGAGACGTGCGGCTGCTGCATCCGCTGATTCAGCTGATCTTCCAGCGCGCCGCGACGGTCGTCGATCACCACGCGCGCGACGCTCATCAGCAGGGTGCGGTCTTCCTGCGTCAGTTGTTCGCCGTTACGCACGAAAATACCGCCCGGAATATCGGTCTGGCTGGATCCCGCGCCGGACGCCACCAGCCCGAGGATCTGATTTTGTAACGCCTGCTGATAGCCGCCGGGGTCATTGGACAGCACCACCAGATCCACTTTCAGCCCTTTCAGCCGCCAGTAGTTGTGGGCGCGGATCAGCTGTTTCACCAGCCCGATATTCTCGCTGCTGGTCATGGTCAGCAACACAATGGGCAGGTCGCCGGAGAGGGATTGTCCCCACAGGCCGGACTGCCCGCGGCGGTTAGCGGCAACCGTCTGCGCATCGCCGCGCATTTCCTGACTGGCAAAAATCAGCGCACCGGCCAGACGGTTAAACAGACCGGCATCGTCCTCGCTGGCGTTAAGCTGGCGCAACACCACCTGACTGTGTGACCAGGCGATTTCGAATACCCGATCAGCAATATGGTGATCGCGGTATTTTTCCAGCAGCGCAAGACTCTGCAAACGTGTCTCGCTGATGCCATACACCATGTCGATTATCACCGGCACACCGGGTTTCAGGCGGATGCGCTGGCGGATCGCCATGACCGGATCTAACACCGCACCGGCGCTGTTGCCCAGTACGGCGTGATGCTGCAATGCCTGCGGATTGGCGGCGGTATTACCACGGCCGATAAAGGCTGCACGGTCGGTTTCAAACGAGGTTTCCCGTTCAACGGCACCGTGGATTGCCATCATATGAAACAGCCACGGGCACTGTTCATCCGGTTCGCGCGGGCGGCGGTGACAGAGAATGCCTTCCTGCGCGGGCACCAGTTCCGTCTGCACAAACAGATTGCTGAATGCCGGATGCGCGGTGTCATTGGCGGCCGGAGCCAGCACCACTTCCGCGTAGGTGGTGATATCCAGCGTGCGCGGATGGCGGCCCTGATGCGTGACGGTCATGCGTCGGATTTCCACGTCATCTTCCGGTGACACCACAATGTGCGTTTCCAGGGTCAGCGATCCCTGCGTGCGTTTAAATTCCGCACCGAAATCTGTCAGCACGGCGTGATACGTGCCTTTTTGTTTGCCGGACGGCTGCCAGGTATTGCTGTACACCGCGCCGGATTCCGGGTCGCTGACGTAACAGAAAATCCCGCGATGGTCGCGCGTCGCATCTTCCCGCCAGCGGGTCAGGGTCATATCTTTCCAGCGGCTGACGCTGCCCCCGGCCTGCGTCACCATCAGGTGATAGTTTGTGTTCGACAGCAACTGCACTTCCGGCGTCGGGCTGTCGGCGCTGCTGAATTCGCGCAGTTCGGTATTCACTTTCTGCAAGGTGTTGTCGTGGGATTCGAAGTGGCGACGCGGGCTGTAAAGCTCGACGGCATCCGGCACCCGTTCCTGCAACAGCAGACGGGCAGACTGGAACGCCGCGTTTGCCGCAAAGCGCGCGGTCATCGGCGCACCCAGCAGCACGTTGGCCAGCGCCAGGAATCCCATGCCCTGATGGTGCGCCATGTAGGAACGCACCACGATATAAATCTGCCCGCGGATCAGCCGTGACGGGGTGTAATCCAGCGCATCGTAGAAACCGTATTCGCCGCGTGCGCCGCAGTTTTCCAGTTCTGTCAGATTCAGACAGGCTTCCTGCGGGCGGATCATCAGCGCCATCAGGGTGGCGTAAGGCGCGACCACCATATCTTCACCCAGACCCCGTTTCAGGCCGAGGCCGGGCACGCCAAACGCGTGATACTGATAATTCTGGCTGAGGTCAAAGGCCGCATACGCCGATTCGGAAATCCCCCACGGCACGTTGTTTTCACGGCCCCAGGTGATTTGCCGGTCAACGGCGGTCTGACACATCTGCGTCAGCAGGGTATCGGGATAGGCGGGCATCACCAGTTGCGGCATCAGGTATTCAAACATCGAACCGCTCCACGACATCAGCGATGGCTGTTTGTCGATCACGGTAAATAACCGGCCCAGCGCGAACCAGCTTTTTTGCGGCAACTGGTTGGTGGCGATGGTGACATAGTTGGTCAGACGAATTTCTGAAGGCAGCAAATCGTACTTTCCGCTGTCCAGTTTATGCGCGTCGCAGTTATAACCGACGGTCAGCAGATGGGTGTTTTTATCGTAAAGGAAAGTGAAGTCCATTTGAGCGTGGTCGTTCAGGCGCTGTTCCAGTTCACCGATAATGTCCAGACGCTGACGCGCCAGCCCGATAGCGCGGGAAAGCTGCGGTGCCTCCAGACCGTTTTGCTGCGCCAGCCATTGCAGCGAAGGCAGCGGCTGTTGTTGCGCTTCCGGCGACAGACCGCCGTAAAAATCTGACCACTCTTTTAAGCCTGCATCGAGCTGGCCTGCCAGCCTTTGCAGCCATTTTCCAGCGGATAGCGGGATCAGCGCACGGGCCGCCTGTAAATGCTCAATCGCCTGCGCGCCTTTCCCGGTCATCGCACGGTGCAGGAGCTCTTCAAGTTCAGACACCCGCGACGCGTCATCCGCTGTCTGCGCCATCTTCAGGGTGTCTTCCAGCCCTTTCAGCCAGGCATCAATATCCATCGCCGGTTGCGTGCGCCACAGCCGCAGGCCGGTGCTGAGTGTCAGCAGATGCCCGGCCAGATTGCCGCTGTCGACGCTGGAAATGTAACGCGGATTCAGCGGTGCCAGCGTGCGTGTGTCATACCAGTTGTAAAGGTGACCGCGATAATGCTCGAGTTTATCCAGCGAATCGAGCGTCAGACTGGTACGTTCCAGCACGTCGCCCTGGGTAATGTAACCGAAATCCCACGCGGTGATATTCGCCAGCAACGACAGGCCGATATTGGTCGGCGAGGTGCGGTGCGCGATCACCGGCTGCGGAATTTCCTGATAATTATCCGGCGGCAGCCAGTTTTCGGTTTCATTAACGAAAACCTCAAAGAATGACCAGGTTTCGCGCGCGGTCTGGCGCAGGGAACGCTGTTGCTGTGCATCCAGATCCGGCACTTCCCGGCGGGCAGGCTGACTCAGCCAGCACAGAATACGCGGCGCGACAAACCACAGCACGCCGGTCAGCAGGGCAAAACCCGACAACGGCGGATGTGCCGTCGCGGACAGTAAAATAACAGCCACTCCGGCCAGCGGATTCGCCCACATGCGGCGATAGAAATATTCCGGTGACAACGCGCTTTTTTTCGCGCTGATATTCACGCTTGCCCATTCATGCAACATGCGGTGGCTGACCTTCAGACGCCACAGCGTCAGCACAATGGCGTGCACGGAATAGGCGGCTTCATGCGGCAGCGTCATGATGTAAAGCAAAACGCGGGAGAGCCGGCTGACGGTGGCTTTCGCCACGCTTTTCAGGTGCGCAAACAGCGACCGTCGCGGCCCCTTGTTGAGCAGATCCAGTACCAGCGCCACCCCCGCCGGAAACAGCAATATGACGCCGGTAAACCCGAGCCAGTAGGCGGTGTTGGGCACCACGGCCAGTGCGCAAAAAATGATGATCAGCAGGGCAGGCGCGACCAGACTGCGACGCAGATTATCGAACAGTTTCCAGCGCGACAGCGGGGTCAGCGGGTTGCGGCAGCGGGTGCCGTCTTCCTGAGTGACACGAAAACCCAGCCAGTTCAGCAACTGCCAGTCGCCGCGGATCCAGCGGGTTTTACGCGCCACATCGGCCAGATAATGATCCGGATATTGTTCGTACAGCACCACATCGCTGAGCATGCCGGAACGTGCATAGCAGCCTTCCAGCAGGTCGTGGCTGAGCACCCGGTTTTCCGGGCAGGTATTTTCCGTCGCGCGGATAAACATATCGACGTCGTAAATGCCTTTACCGACGAACGAGCCTTCTCCGAACAGATCCTGATAGATATCGGAAGACATTGACGAGTACGGATCGTTGCCCGGCACGCTGCTGCATAACGCGGCATAACGTCCCTGACCGTTTTCGGGGATCTCTTCCGCCAGTCGCGGCTGGAGGATGGCGTAACCGGACACCACCCGCCGGCGCTGTGCGTCGTACACCGGCTGATTCAGCGGGTGCGCCATCGCCGCCACCAGCTGATGCGCGGTATCGCGCGGCAGAACGGTGTCGCTGTCGAGGGTGATGATGTATTTCACGTCACGCAGTTGCGCCTGCGTACTGCCTTCGATCAGTGAGAAAGGTTCGCCTTCGTCGCGCAGCCAGCGGTTCAGCGCATTCAGCTTGCCGCGTTTGCGTTCGTATCCCATCCACACGCCCTGCGGCGTATTCAGTTCACTGTCGCGATGAAGCAGGGTAAACAGCGCGCCCTGTGGCGACGGATAGCGCCGGTTCAGCCGCTGAATTTGTTGCGAGGCGAAAGCCAGCAGCGCGTCGTTATCCGCATTATGCTGTTGTGCGCTGTCATGAAAATCACTGAGCAGCGCGAATTTCAGGTTCGGCAGCACGTTACCGAGGTAACACACTTCGAGGCTGTTGATCAGCGTCCCGATATTTTTGCGGCTGCCGAGCAGACAGGGGATCACCACCAGCGTGCTGGCCTCTTCCGGGATACCACCGGCAAAATCCAGGCGCGGCAGCGGTTGCGGGGTACGGCTGCGGGTGGTGATTTCACTCAGCAGATTCAGCGCGAACTGACTGGCCACCAGCACCACCGGCAGCAGCAACGCCCACCACAGCCAGTGCAGCGACGGATGGGCGGAACGGTATAACGCATCGGCGGTCACTGCGGTGGTCAGCAGCAACAGACTGCCGAGCCACGACAGCAGCGGTGTCTGGCTCAGCCGGGCGCGCAGGCGGGTCAGCAGAGGGAACCGCACGCTGAGATCGTCTTCCAGTGCTTTGCGGCCTTCACCAATCAGGTAATACCCGACGTGTTGTTGCAATGCATTGTCGCCGGAAAGCCGGGCCAGCGCCACGGCGCGCGAGGCGACAAAGGCTTCATCATGGCGTGAATTTCGCGAGAGACGTTCAATCTGATGGCGGTAATTATCGCGGGTATCAAAGTGCATCCGGGGGTAAATGCCTGCCGGATCCTCACGCAGGATTTTCTCCACCACGCTGAGGTTTTCCGCGAAATCTGCCCAGTCCATTTCCGTCAGCTGGCGTAATCCCATAATGCTGTTGCTGACCGAAAGCTGGCTGGCCGCCAGTTGCTGATTAAATTTGTCGATCACTTCCCGCTGCGTCAGCCCGACTTCGCTCAGGCGCTGTTCCACCCAGGTCAGCGGCAGCGCCAGCATGGATCCGTGTCCCTGCAACCGGCGCACCAGTTCGGCGACAAACGCGCTGGTGCGCGGCGGATTGGTGCGTGCCATATCGGCAATCACAATGATCTGACCGGACGGATCGTTCTCCGCGCTGTCGTGCAATTTATTGACCCAGAAGTCGGCCAGATTGCGCTCCTGCTGGGCATCCGCCACTTCAATGCTGACGCGCCGCAGGTTCTCGATCAGCGCCAGACGCAGCATACCGGGGAAAGCCCACAGTTCGCCGAGCGTCAGCGGGCGCACGCTCTGATAAGTTGAGAGAAAGCGGGTGAGGGTTTCGATGTCCCACAGGCCGTCACTGTGACTGACCACTTCCGTGGCGATGTCGTAAATACGCGGACAAAAATGCGGTGCGCCCAGTGAAGGCAGCCCCTTGCCGAAGTTCTTCGGCAACAGCTGACGCACCACGCGGATCTGTTCTTCAATCAGATAAAAGTTATCCAGCAGCCATTCACCGGCTGGCGTGATGCTGGCTTTGTCGCCGCTGCTGAGGATCAGGCAACTTTGGGTTAAGACTTTTTCGTTATCGTCGAGACGTTTCAGCAGGTAATAAGGCAGTTTCTTGCGGGAAAGTTTGTGGGAGAGCGCGAGTTTTCCGCCGAAGCGTTCCATCTGGTCGGCCGAAAATAATTCAGCGCGGATTGGCGCAGTGTGTTCGTTCGCGCCGGGGCGATGACGCCGCGAAAGCGTGAGAACGGGGGGTGCTCTTTTACTTTTGTACCAGCTAATCACAGCATTTTTCACGTCAACATACCCTGTGCGGACCCGAGAAGGCAGTTGCCTGAGCTGCGATAAGAGTTCACAAAAAGAGAAAAGTGGGTAAAGGGCAGGGAGGCACAACGGTCTGACGCCCGGACTGGCGTCTCGCCTCAGCTTAGTCTGTTTATGCCATGTGCGTCGGTTTTCTTTTCCGTTTTGCTTTCTGACTGCCGGGTAAAAGACATGGGGGGTTAACCCCCTTTATTTATGAACGATCGTTCCATTCATCGGTGTACCTGATATTGCCGTCAACACAGTGCCAGGTGATTTTGTTGTACGTCATTGATACGGCTTCCATATGATTAATCTGCGAATTGCCGGACATTTTAACGTTCGGCATTCCGGGGTTCACGCCAGTAATTTTCACGCCCTCAATCGTCATAATAAAATAAACTTCTTCGCGCCCGGCATCATTAATGCGGTACCAGCGGATCTCAGCTGACTTTAATGTTTGTCCTTTTGCGACGGCCTTGTACAAATAAGGGCTGGACGAATCGAATTCCTTTTCAAACATCATCGGCGAATGAGTGCGGGTTCCAGTAATGTTGCCACTACGGCTATCGACGGGAAGATTCAGACCGTGGCTGAAACCGATGATCTCAATACTTCCTTCACGGCCTGCAACATCCACTGAACCTTTGATAGCGGAACCGCCATCGTCATAGAGCCACATATAAGCGGGTATTGGCATTGCTTTAATTCCTTTTAGTGAAGTGAGAATTAACCTTATGCCCGTATCCCTGATGATGCAATTAGCGGATGTCGTAAATAACTGACTTTTCAGATTTTTATTATCAATTAAAGCCATCTTATCGCCTGTTTTTTGTGTTGTGATTCCTGTAGTGTCACGCCTTAAGTCCAATTTCAGAAAGGCGGTTTCATGGCGTTACAAGGAAAGTTTGTCATTAATGATGCGGATTACTGCCCATTGATGATGTATGGGGTCGGTACTTACATGGCTTACTCCGGCAAAGATGCGTATCGCAACAGGGCAAGTTGTATTGGAATTCCAAATCTGGGGCCAATTCCCTATGGTCGCTATCATATTGTGAAACGAGTAACGGGTGGGGTGAAAGGTGTTGTCAGGGCTGATATCCGTGATTCCTATTCGTGGTTTACGCCTACCCCGGTGATTAAGGCGGAGTGGTTTGCTCTTTATCGGGACGATGGGTCCATAGATGACAAAACATGGATAGAAGGGGTGGAACGAGGCAATTTTCGCTTGCATCCTCCCGGCCCGCTGGGGATATCCTATGGATGTATCACCCTTCAGCATCGCAGTGATTTTATGGCTATTCGTCAGGCCCTGATGTCTACCCGACAGACAGAATTACCCAATGGTTTAATGAGTTATGGAATGATAGAGGTGATCCTGAATGGGCAGGCGTCGTGTGACAACGGGATTTAGAATATTAATTGCAGTGGGCGTTTACGTTCTGGCTTTTCTTATTCTGCGGCCTTCATACCCTGTGACTAAAGAACAATATACCTTCTGGAATGAGGCAGCCGCGTTATTTGGAGAACCGGACGTAGAAGGCTTTATCGGATTGACGCTATTTATTATTTGTCCTGTTATCACAGTTATTTTCTATAAGCTGATCGTCAGGCTTTTACTCCGGCATCTGAACAAACCCGATAAATGATAAATCCGTGAATACGATCCATGCGGCGGGATTTAATCCGCCGCGCATTTTCGTGATGTCCCCATTTCTCCCGCCCCATGCCCTGTCTCGTAAAAAATATCGGGGTCTATCGGCATTGTTTTCTCCCGCGCGGGGTTTATCAACTACACTTTTGACACCCCTACAGCGCCACGAAAAAGAGCGCAAGAAAACGAGAGAAAACAATGATCATTTCTGCATCAACGGACTACCGCGCTGCGGCAAAACGTAAACTGCCGCCCTTCCTGTTTCACTATATTGATGGCGGTGCCTACAACGAGCATACGCTCAGACGTAACACGGCCGATCTGGCGGATATTGCCCTGCGCCAGCGCATCCTGAAAAACATGTCGGATCTCAGCCTTGAAACGCAACTTTTCGGCGAAAAACTGGCGATGCCGGTGGTACTGGCACCGGTCGGGCTGACGGGTATGTACGCCCGCCGTGGCGAAGTGCAGGCAGCGCGTGCGGCGGCGAAAAAAGGCATTCCGTTCACGCTCTCCACCGTCTCCGTCTGCCCGATTGAAGAGGTCGCACCGGCTATCGACCGTCCGATGTGGTTCCAGCTTTACGTGCTGAAAGACCGCGGTTTCATGCGCAATGCGCTGGAGCGCGCACAGGCCGCAGGCGTCAAAACGCTGGTGTTTACTGTGGATATGCCGACGCCCGGCGCACGCTACCGCGATGCGCATTCCGGCATGAGCGGCCCGAACGCCGCCGCCCGCCGCATGTTGCAGGCAGTGACGCATCCGCAATGGGCGTGGGATGTCGGCCTGAACGGTAAACCGCATGATCTGGGCAATGTCTCGGCCTATCGCGGCAAACCGACCACGCTGGAAGATTATATCGGCTGGCTGGCGGCGAACTTCGACCCGTCGATTTCATGGAAGGATTTAGAGTGGATCCGCGAGTTCTGGAAAGGGCCGATGATTATCAAAGGCATTCTGGATCCGGAAGATGCGAAAGACGCGGTGAAATTTGGTGCGGACGGCATCGTGGTCTCCAACCACGGAGGCCGCCAGCTTGATGGCGTGTTATCCACCGCCCATGCATTGCCCGCGATAGCTGACGCGGTGAAAGGCGACATCACTATTCTCGCGGATTCCGGCATCCGTACCGGGCTGGACGTGGTGCGCATGATTGCCCTCGGCGCTGACAGCGTGTTGCTTGGTCGCGCCTTTGTGTACGCGCTGGCCGCTGCGGGCGAGGCGGGGGTGACTAATCTGCTGAACCTGATCGAAAAAGAGATGCGCGTGGCGATGACGCTGACCGGTGCGAAATCCATTGCTGATATCAGCGCGGACTCGCTGGCGTACGGGCGAGATCAGGTGCATCGCGCAACGTTATAAAACGCGCCGGGCGCGGATCTGAACCCGCGCCCGGTTTTTACACCGTTTGTTCCGGACTACCCACGCAATACCCGTTGCGTCCCGCATGTTTGGCGTCATACAGCGCGCCGTCCGCGCGTTTGAGTAATTCCAGCGCGGTCATTCCCGGTGCCCATTGCATGATGCCCTGACTGACCGTCACCGTTTTAGCTACCTGTGACAAGGCATGCGGAATGGCAGCCTGCCCGACGCTTTGCCGGATGCGTTCCGCGACCACTTCGGCATCCTTTGCAGCCGCGCTGTGCAGCAGGATGACAAATTCCTCGCCGCCATAACGGGCAACCAGATCGGCCGGTTGCCTGACCACCTGTTTGAAGCAATCCGCAATGGCGATCAGACAGGTATCACCGGCCTGATGGCCGTAATGGTCGTTGTATTTTTTGAAGAAATCCACGTCGATCATGATCAGGGAAAACGTGCCGCCAGAGCGTTCTGTCTGTGCAATAAGTTGTTCCAGCTGATTATCGAGCTGACGACGGTTCGCCACGCCGGTGAGCGGGTCGTAGTGCGCCAGATTATCCAGCTTACTGACCAGCAACTGGTTATCGCATTCCCGCCGCACGGAGAGCACAAACCAGCGGCTCAGCATGATACGGGCGGTCTCAAACAGGACACTGGCGACCACCATCGCGGCGATCTCCAGAATGGGAATGTCCGGCTTCAGCAGGATCAGATGGAAAAACAATGAGAACCACAGCGGAGACGTAAAGCTGTAGAGGATGGGCATCGTCGGATACAGCGCGATCAGCGCGGTGAAAATCAGCATGCAAAACAGCGGAAAGACCAGCTGTTGTTGCGCGTCACTGATCAGCATGAAATGGAACACCACCGCCCAGTACAGACCGACCAGAAATGCCAGCGCCATCGCCGGTGTGCGTGATTGGATGAAGCGCAGTACCGGCAGAAGAATGATAAAAAACACCAGGAAAACCAGCGCCAGCTTATCCAGCATCGGACCGGTGATCGCCACGTCAGCGTGCGGATCCAGCAAGACCCTGAACTGGTGGCGGCCAAACAAAAACAGCACAAAACAAAGATTGGCGATCAGCAGCCAGAGACCGCTGGTGCGCAGCGAGGCTTTTTTATAATGGTCAAGCAGGGTATCGAATGAGCTGTCCTGCGGAAGGGGAGGAATATTTTGCATGTTTATCCTTAACATCGGGCATGGGGGATAGTGTAGCCGAAGTCATGTACTTACTCCTCCCCCGCGAAATGGATGCCGCCCGTCTCAGGGGTATTGGGTTTGCTCCTCCCCCTGCGAAGGGGGAGGCGGGGAGGGGGTTTTAAGGACGAAACAATCCTCTCCTTCGCCGGACAGGACGTTGTCCGTTTGCCGTACACAGGCCAGCAGTTGTTCTGTTGTTATCGCCGCAACAGACTCTTCATTCCATTCTGGCGCGTACGCAAACTCCTCCAGCCATTGTTGCCGCGCGGCTTCCAGTCTGTCGGCAGGCTTCACGCTGAGCGATTCCCGCAGCGCACCGCGTTTTTCTGTCAGTGCTTCGGCAGAAATCTCAGCAACCAGCGCCGGAATGTCAGCGATAAAATCGCCGATAAACCCCAGTAAAGCTTCCGTGTCATACGCGGGCGACTGCAACGCGAACAGGAGCCCGGACTGGCGTGCGGTCTGATGGAAACGGCAACTCACTACGTACCCGATATTCTTTTCGACACGATATTGCCGGAAGAACGTCGGTTCCAGAAAAGCCGCGAGCAGTTGCGTGGCGGCCAGACATTCAGCGGTGTTTTCCGCCAGCGGGCAAAACACCAGCACCGCAGCATCGTCACCGGCGGTGGTGAATTCATGCACTGCGCCTGACGGGCCGCTGACCACTTCCGGCAGTTTTGCCAGCAGCGTGCGGATGGCGATGTCCGATGCCAGCTGACGTTGTTCCTGTTCATACAGCCGTTTGCCCTGTGCCAGCGCGGCGGGTGGCGGGGCGCGCAGCAGTTCAAGCGCCCTGACCAGCGTGCGCGTTGCCCAGGCCTGCGGTCCGCTGAGCTGCAATAAGCCGTTGCCCTGCACATAGCTGAACAGCAGTAAATGCCCTTCATGGGCGGACTGCGCACAGAGGGCGCGCAGGCTGGCGCGGGCGAGGCTGGCCTGTTGCGCCGTCAGCGGCGCGCCGGTGGTCAGAACACTTTCATGGGTTTCAGGGGAGGCAGGGGCCGCCGGAAGGGTAAACGCAAAGGGCGGATCCGTGACGTTGTCACAATCTGACTGCCATGCTTTCAGGCTTACCGGCAGGGTGAAACCTTTTACCACGGTGTTTTCTCCCTGAACATCAGGAGCAATCCACAGCCGTGTCATGTTTTGCGGTCGCAGCTCGCTGAGCAATGTCTGCCAGCCATCTTGTGCGGCGGGCGGGAAATCCAGTGTCTGTGCGCGCAACTGATCCAGCGGTGTCAGGCGGCTGAATTCCCGCCGTGCCAGGGCGATGTAATGCTGTAAATGTCCGGCGCTTAAATCACGGATTTGTTGCAGCCAGTGGTGGAACAGTGTTTCCAGCCGGGCGCGCAACGCAGACGTGGTATCGCACACAAGAAATTCGATGCTGAGAATAGCGTCACGGGCAGAGGCGTACGGCAGCGAAACCCGCACGTTGTCAGCCAGCGCCTGCGTTCGCAGCTGATCCAGCAAACTGTCCGGTGCTTCATCTTCAAGCAGCTGACGCAGTAATGTCAGAGCCGGGCAAGGTGTGACCGGAAACGAAAAACGCAGCCGTGGTGAACCGTCGAGACGTAGCCGGAGATGTCGCGCCTCACGCAACGCCAGCGGCTGCACTGGCGCGGGGTGAACCCCCGTCCCGGCAGCAAAGGCATTGCCGTAACGCTCAGCCAGCGCGGTCAGGTCGGTGAACGATTGCGGACCCTGCAACCATAACATCAGATGGTCAGTGGTGAAAAATTGCTGGTGATAATGCACCAGCGCCTGTTGCAGCGCGGGGATATCATCACCGAAAGAGGCGCGGTGGCCGACGTGAAAATCCTGTAACTGCACAGGGGTCGCGAAGGCCAGACTCTGCGCCGCCTCGCACAGCGAATCCGCATGCCCGCTCAGCATGCGGTATTCGGCGTCGATCACGGCCACTTCCTGCCTGACCGCATCCTCTGTCAGCAGCGGCTGTGCCAGCATATCGGTCAGACGCGCCAGACCGGCTCCGAACTGTGCCGGTGTCATGTCGAAAAACCAGGCCGTCGAGGTGGCGTGCGTGGTGGCATTGAGTTTTGCCCCTGACGCCTGCGCCCACATCATCAGCCGGTCATCGCCCTGAAACTGCTGACTTCCGGCAAAGACCACGTGTTCAAACAGGTGCGCCAGCCCCGGAAACGCGGCAGGTTCGTGATGACTTCCGGCATTCAGATGCAGCAACGCGGCCGCACGGGTGGCCTGCGGATCGTGGAGAAGGTTGACCCGCAAGCCGTTTTCCAGCGTCAGCGACTGCATGGCAGGCAGCATCAGCGCATCAGCCTTTGAAAATCAGCTGAGAGTTCGCGCGGTTGCGGAACTGCAACTGGTTGATCTGGATGTTGGTGCAGTTGGCCTGTTCGCGCGCGGCGAGAATTTTGCCGTGATGCTCCGATTTGGAACACACCGGATCGGCGTTGTCGGCATTGCCGGTGAGCATAAACGCCTGACAGCGGCAGCCGCCGAAGTCTTTCTCTTTTTCGGAGCACGAACGGCAGGGTTCCGGCATCCAGTCGAAGCCACGGTATTTGTTAAAGCCGAAGGAGTCGTACCAGATTTCCTGTAACGTATTCTCCAGCACCGACGGGAATTCCACCGGCAACTGGCGCGCACTGTGGCACGGCAGCGCCATACCTTCCGGCGTCACACTGAGGAAAATCGCGCCCCAGCCGCCCATGCAACCTTTCGGACGCTCTTCGTAATAATCCGGCGTCACGAACAACAGATTGGCGAGATTACCGGTACCGGCCATTTTTTCGCGGTACTGATGTACGACGTCTTCGGCACGGGCGATCTGTTCACGGGTCGGCAACAAACCCTCGCGGTTGAGCTGCGCCCAGCCGTAAAACTGACAGGTCGCCAGCTCGACGTCATCGGCTTCCAGCTCGATACTCAGGTCGATAATCTTGTCGATCTGATCGATGTTATGGCGGTGCAGCACGAAGTTCAGCACCATCGGATAACCGTGGGCTTTCACCGCTTTTGCCATCTCCAGTTTTTGCCGGAAGGCTTTAGCATTGCCCGCCAGCGCGGCGTTCAGCGTTTCATCGCTGGCCTGAAAACTGATCTGAATATGGTCCAGACCCGCCTGCGCAAAGGCATCGATTTTCTTTTCCGTCAGCCCGATACCGGACGTGATCAGATTGGTGTAAAAGCCCAGATCACGGGCGGCGCGGATCAGCTCCGGCAAGTCTTTACGCACCAGCGGTTCACCGCCGGAGAAGCCGATTTGCACCGCGCCCATTTCCCGCGCTTCCTCAAACACTTTGATCCACTGCGCGGTGGTCAGCTCTTTTTCCTGTTTAGCGAAATCGAGCGGGTTCGAGCAATA
The DNA here is from genome assembly GCF_004330295.1 of Rahnella victoriana. GTDB lineage: Bacteria > Pseudomonadota > Gammaproteobacteria > Enterobacterales > Enterobacteriaceae > Rahnella > Rahnella victoriana. The sequence continues at coordinate 6,176 of NZ_SJOJ01000012.1, read as the reverse complement.
CGGACATTGCAGCGGGCAGCGGTAAGTCAGTTCGGCCAGCAGCCACAGCGGCGGTTTGACCGCAGGTTTAAGCAGGTTCACGGAAGGTAATCCACTTTTGTGCATGGGCCTGAGCGAAGAAATCTTTGACGTCATCATTCACACCACCGGCTTCCGGAAAGCGCGTATTCAGCTCATCAATGATATTGGCAATCGTCCGCTCGCCGTCCACCAGTTGCAAAATGAAGGTCGCGCTGTCGTTCAGTTTCGCCATGCCTTCCGGGTACAAAATCACATGGCAGTCCTGCGTTTTCTCAAACTGCATGCGGTAGCCGCGACGAAACATCGGCGTGTAGTGTTCGGTAATGGTGATCACAGGAGTCTTCCTTTATGCCAGACCGCCTGTTGCGTCACGCTGTGGTACGGCGGGCGGTTCAGTTCGTAGGCCATGGTCATGGAATCGAGCATGCTCCACAGAATATCGAGTTTGAATTGCAGGATTTCCAGCATGCGCTGTTGTTTTTCGACGGTATCGCAGTATTCCAGCGCCAGCTGTAAACCGTGTTCGACGTCGCGGTTGGCCTGGCTCAGACGGCTGCGGAAATAGCCGTAACCCTCTTCCTCGATCCAGGTGTAATGCTGCGGCCAGCTGTCGAGACGCGCCTGATGGATTTGCGGGGCGAAAAGTTCGGTCAGCGAGCTGCACGCGGCTTCCTGCCAGACGGCGCGGCGGGCAAAGTTAACGTACGCATCGACGGCGAAACGCACGCCCGGCAGCACCCTTTCTTCTGAAAGCAGTACGTCGCGATCCAGACCCACCGCTTCGCCCAGACGCAGCCAGGCTTCGATACCGCCTTCGCTGTCACCATGACCGTCGTGATCGAGAATACGCTGCACCCATTTGCGGCGGGTTTGCGGATCCGGGCAGTTGGCCATGATCGCCGCGTCTTTCAACGGAATGCTGGTCTGATAATAGAACCGGTTCGCCACCCAGCCCTGAATTTGCTCGCGGGTCGCCTGACCGTTATGCATCGCAATGTGGTACGGATGATGGATGTGATAAAACGCGCCTTTGGCACGCAGCGCCTGTTCAAATTCTTGCGGCGTCATCGGTGACGTCGGAGTTGTCGATATGCTCATGGTCGTTTTGCCCTGAAGTTCGATGCGCATCCCGTCCCGGCTGACTTCGATATTTTGTTGCGTCAGCGCCTGCCGCTCGGCAGAGGATTCATTGAGGATCGGGTTGGTATTATTAATATGGATGAGAATTTTGCGTTCTGCCGGAAGGGAAGAGAGCAGGGCAATCAGCCCCTGTTCTTCGGCAAGCGCCAGATGGCCCATGTCTTTGCCGGTATTACGGCCGACGCCGGTGGTCGCCAGCTCGTTATCCTGCCACAGCGTGCCGTCAATCAGCAGGCAGTCGGCTTTGTTCAGCCAGCGCAACAGTTCATCGTCCGGTTCGCCCAGTCCCGGCGCATACAGCAGCGAGGTGCCGGTCTGGGTGTCTTCGATAAACAGCGCGATATTGTGGCCCGGCAGTGGCTTGCCGCGATATTTCGAATACGGCGGCGCGTTGCTCAGCAGCGGAATAGCCGTGAACGTCAGATTCGGGCAGACGGCCACGGAGAAGCTGTTCTCCGGCTCGATAACGTGGTGTTGCAGGCCGCCATTCCAGTGAGAAAGCATGGTAAAAATCGGGAAACCGGTGGTTAAGTCTTCGTGGACTTCCGGCGTACACCACACCTGATGCGGGCAGCCTTCGCGCAAATTCAGCAGGCCGGTGCAGTGATCAATCTGGCTGTCGGTCAGGATAATGGATCCGATAGCGGTGCCGCGTAAAACGTCGTGTTTAATCAGTTCCGGCGTGGCGGCAATCTGGTGGCAAATGTCCGGTGACGCGTTGCACAGCACCCAGTCGGTGCCATTGTCGCTGACGGCAATCGACGATTGTGTGCGGGCGGACGTTTTCATGGTGCCATTGCGCACACCCTGACAGTTGCTGCAATTGCAGTTCCATTGCGGGAAGCCGCCGCCTGCCGCGGAACCAAGTACGATAATCTGCATGTGAGAACCAGGGGAAAGGGAAGGAAGATGCCCACAGTAAACCGTGGGCATAAGGGCTTAGCGGTTAGAAATGTACAGGGTCACTTCTAAGCCTAAACGCAGGTCTTCGAAAGAAGGTTTAGTCCACATAATTACGTCCTCTTGGTGATAACAGTAGTAAGTTCACTGCCCCTTTTATTGCGGCAGGTGATCGGCTTATTGTCAAATATCGCGGGTTTGGCTACAAAAATGTTGCGATGGATCCAAACCGCTATTGCCCTGTAAGCCACAGGGATTAGGGCAAACGCCGGATGAAAAACTATTCACCCCACGTTTGCTTTAATACTTTCAGCCAGTTGCGGCAGGCGATTTTTTCGATCAGTGCATCGCCGTAACCGGCATCGGACATGGCCTGCAACAGCACCGGCAGTCCGGTGACATCACCCAGCGCGTCCGGCACATTGATACCGTCGAAATCCGAACCAAAACCGACATTTTCTTCGCCCAGTTTAGCAAGAAGGTTATCAAGATGTTTAACAATTTCGGTGACCGGGGTATCGCCATGGCGTTTGCCATCAGCCCGCAAAAACGCGGTGCCGAAATTAACGCCAACAAAGCCGTCACTTTCGGCGATGGCGGCCAGTTGTTTGTCGGTCAGGTTACGCGGCTGCGGACATAACGCATGCACATTGGAATGGGTGGCAACCAGCGGGGCATCGCTGAATTTCGCTGTCTGCCAGAAGGCTTTTTCATTCATGTGCGAGACATCGAACAGAATTTTCTTCCGGTTGCATTCGCGCAGCAGGTCAAGCCCGGCGGGCGTCAGACCGTCACCGGTGTCCGGCGATCCCGGAAAGTCACCCTTTACGCCGGTCCCAAACTGATTGGGTAAATTCCACAGCGGCCCGATGCTGCGCAGCCCTTTTTCATACCACAGATCCAGCCGCGAGACGTCATCGCCAAGCGCCTCCGCTCCCTCGATATGCATCACCATTGCCAGCACGCCCCGGGCGATACAGTGTTCAATTTCACTCACAGAACGGCAGATTTTTGCCCGTCCTGCGGATTGCATTTCGAGGCGTTCCAGCAGTGAAATCTGTGCCTGAGTAATGGCAAAAGCATCATGAGGCGCAACAGGGGAGTTGGGCTTCAGTTGCGGCATATATGAAGCAGGTGGTACGAAAACAGCAAATAACCCGCCAGCGAAGCCGCCGAGACGACAGCGCCTGAGGTCGAGATGTCCTTCCAGCGAGCCATCAAGAAACAGGGCAGCAGGATCTGCTGCATCATGCAGCCAAAGGCGGAGTAACAGGTCGTTGTGACCGTCAAAGACAGGGAGATGAGGGATGGTGTTCATGATGTTAATGGTACTTTATAAAAGCACGAAAATGTATGCGGAATATGTAATGGTTTGTTTGGTTGGTGTTAAGTGATTTGACTGACTTCTTTTCATGCGGAGGAGAAAAACTCGATCGGCTCCCTCCCCTGCGAAGGGGGAGGTTGGGAGGGGGTTTTAACGGCTAACTCTTTGTCAAAGCACACTTTAACTTTTGGATTTTGAACTTAATATCCCCTCCCAACCTCCCCCTTCGCAGGGGGAGGAGCAAACTGAAAAACATTGCCCCCTTCGCAGGAGAGGAGCAAACAGAAAAACATTCTGCATTTGAATTATTGCTGCGGCCTCAGCAAATCAGAAACTATAACTCGCCGTCACCGACACATTTCTCGGTTCACCGTAAACCACGTACTGGTTCACACTGGTGTCATATTCTTTGTCGAACAGGTTGTTGATGTTGCCCTGCACGGCCAGCTGTTTCGTAACCTGATAGCGGCTGAACAGGTTGACCAGCGCGTAGCTGCCTTGCTCGGCGTAACGGGTGCCGTTGCCGCTTGGGCCAGGGACGGTATCCCAGACGTGTGTCTGCCAGTTCACGCCACCGCCGACGGTCAGATCCTGCAACATCGGCAAACGGTAGCTGGAGAACAATTTCAGCTGAGTGCGCGGCAGTTGCGGGTTGACCGCATCACCGTTTTCATCTTCTGCAATGTAACGGGTGCCGCCGAACGTCATCTGCCAGTTATCGGTCAGTGCGCCGTTGACTTCGAATTCGACACCACGACTGACGGTGCCGTTCTTACCTTCGTAAGCGGTATCGGTCGTGCCCGGAATAACGCGGCCAGTGCTTTGCGCGACGTTATCCAGTTCCGCGCGGAAGATGGACACGGAGGCGGTCAGACGGCTGTTGAACCAGTCGGATTTCACGCCCGCTTCGTAGTTTTTGCCGATAACCGGTGACAGATAGCCGCCATTGATATCGCGGTAAGTCTGCGGCTGGAACACCGAGGTGTAGCTGGCGTAAGTGGACCAGGTATCGTTGATATCAAACACCAGACCGGCGTACGGCGTGATGTTGTTCTTCTCGATCTGATCCGTCAGCGTGTGTGAATTCCAGTTGGTGTAACGCGCCCCGACGATCAGATGCAGCGGATCAGCCAGTGACAAACGGGTGGCGATGTACGCAGATTTCTGACGGATGGTGTTATCTTCCGCCAGAGAACGCGGACCCCAGTCGGTTTCAGGGAACTGACCGTTGAAATCGTTGAAGTTACCCAGCTCTTCGGTGGTGATGTTGGCGAAAGAGCTGTAATAGGTATTTTGCTGTTTGCTGTAGCTGACGCCGGTCATCAGTTCATGCTGACGGCCAAACAGGTTGTACGGGCCGCTGGCGAAAGCGTCCACGCCATCCACTTTACGTTTACCGGTGTTATAGCCCGTTCCGCCCACGACCGGATAACCGGCATACATGGATTCACCCACGCCGGTGGTTTTATCGAATGTCCCGTCGATGTACATCATTTTACTGTCGATATGGGATTCGGTATGCGTGCCGTTCAGCGTTGCCTGCCAGCCGTTATCGAAGGACTGCTTCAGGGTGGTGAACAGTTTGGTGGTTTCTTTATCGCTGTATGCCCAGTCCGGTGCCGAGTTAAATCCGCGACGGTAATCGGTTTTGCTGCCGTCCAGATACCAGCGCGGCATACCGCCCCAGGTCGGGCTGTCGGTGTTGGTTTGCTGGAATTCGTAGCCTGCGGACAGCAGGGTCGACTCGGTCAGATCAGCATCGACGGTGGCGTAAACGAATTTTTTGGTCGCGCCGTAACGCTCAACGTAACTGTTTTTATCCTGATAACCGGTGACCAGACGACCACGCACGCTGCCGGAGGCGTTGAGCGGCGTCGACAAATCGGCCACATAACGCTGTTTATTCCAGCTGCCGTAAGTCGCGGAAACATTGCCGGTAAACTCTTTGCTGTCGGCGTGTTTGCGTACCTGATTGACCGAGGCTGACGGGTTGCCCGGGCCGGTCATCAGACCGGTGGCACCGCGTACCACTTCGATACGGTCGTAAATGGCGGTGTCTGACTGTGCATCGCCCAGATCCCAGCGCGGGTCGAAGGAGGTCGGGATGCCATCAACCATATAATTGTCGATCAGGAAACCACGGGCGTAATAAGTGCGGCGGTCAAGATCCGAGACGCTTTCCTGAATACCGGTGGTGTTTCTCAGCACGTCACCGAGCGACTGTAACTGCTGATCCTGCATACGTTGCTTGCTGATAATACTGACGGACTGCGGAATGTCGCGGGCAGTCAGCGCCATTTTGGTTCCGGCGGTGGTCACCGGCACGCTGTAATCGGTCGCGGCGGTATCCGCTGCGCCTGCAGAACTGTTCTCGCCAGTGACGACGAGCGTATCGTCCGCCGCTTTCTGTGCAGTGGTTTCTGCCGCATACGCAGAATGCAAAGATGACGAAATGAGCAGTGCGATAACTGAAAGTGAAAGTTTCTTTCCTGAATGATGATGTGTGTCTTTCCTGACAATGACGGCGCTATTCCCTGAAACGGTTGACATAAATACTCTCCACACGGTTATTTTATTATTTTTTAAGCCACTGCCTTTTTGTATTAATACGGCTTTATCAGCATGAATATCCCCGCCAGGATCCCCCGGAACGAAGGCTGGAAAAAGGAAATACATATCAGGTTAATAAAGCGAATGAGAATAATACGCATTGGGTTTACTGGTGTAAATAAGTATTACAGACGGGGGAGGAGTGGGGGGTTGTCGCATAGCTCCCTCCCCTGCGAAGGGG
>NZ_SJOJ01000011.1 GCF_004330295.1 Rahnella victoriana | reverse complement strand
AAAGAAGTGAATAAAAGTTACAGTCTGAAAAAATAGTTTGCCTGGATAAATTCATCAATTCAATATGAATATCTTGTGAGACATTATAGTATTCATAAATACCGCCATTTAAAAACTCAATTTCCAAAGTATCTGTGTTTGGATCGTAGCCAATAGATAATATGTTAGACGAAACAACATTGACTCTTTGCATTATATTTCCTCATCTTTTAAGGGTTTTGTTTTACGCCAAGCTTTAATTAAGGGTATGTAATCATCCTCTGTATCCACATTTTCCTCGCCCCACGAAATAGATACCTGTGGATCTGCGCTGTCAGGATAAAATCCTTCAGGAGGAAGTTTTATTTTACATCGAGATGGTAATTTTGTTGCTTCGCCGATGATAATAGCCTCTCCAGTGCGTAATATTGGAAGGCTATCGATTAGTGCACTTAGGCCATCAGACATTGCAGATTTCACTCTAGACCTATCATTAGAGTTACTTAGCCTGAGAGCAAAAAGTGTCCCGCACTGGGATAAAATTGTTTCATCGATTTCTGAGGGTCTTTGACTAACAATCATAGCACCAACACCAAACTTTCTGCCTTCTTTCGCGATCCGTTGAACCATAAACTTTGAAAGTCCCTCTTCTTTAACAGATAAATATCTATGCGCTTCTTCAAGAACAAGAAGAACGGGCCTTTTTTTCATGCCAATATTAAGGTTTCTTCCCCAAATAGATGCTTCAAAAATAATATCCAAAATCGATCCAAGTAACATATCTAATTGGGTGGAAGGCATTCCTGAGAGATCAATGATGGATATAGATTTATCATGACCAATCCAACTATTTGTAAGGGAGTTTAAATCCTTATTGATTTTTCCATCATCACCAGGAATGTAGTCATCTGGGGATAGGAAAAAAGAAAATTGATTATCTAATAACCGCGACCTCATTTGTTCTAAATTCCGAGTAAGCACGTGTCCCCCACCTTTATTAGGAGGCTTAGTGCCTGGGTTTGGCGGTAAAAATTTAGGCGGGACTAGCTGTTTACTATCACCTTTTTGGTCGTCTTTATAAGCAGGTTGGGTTTTATCTTCATCTAAGAATGTAACTGTGTCATTGTAGCAGAGTTCGTACCAAATTTTTTTTAGATCAAATGGTATAGGTGAATAAGTTGTTATTTTATTTTCATCAATATCAATATTATTAACTTTAGAGAAATGTTTTTTTTGCTCGGTAATCATTTCGAATATAATATTTTTACTTGTCTCGTTGATATTCCCGAATAAAAAATCAATCAATTTGTCAGGCGAAATTGCCCAGTAAGGAATAACTAACTTTTCTTCACTAACTTTTGGTTCAATTGAAAAGGTTTTCGAAATATCCTTTAAGGCAGAGGAGTATTCACCATGGATATCTATAAGTATTATTCTTGCAGAGCTTCGCTCAGTGTGTGAATTATTACTTATTGAGCGTAGAATACTCGAAACACTAGTTGATTTTCCTGAACCAGTTGACCCCAAAATCGCAGAATGCCTTGTTACTAGTTTATCAATATCAATGTTAACATCTATACTCTCAGAACTAGATAATTTTCCGATACTAACCATATTATGACCTTGGTCACCATATATAGCTGCTAAGTCCTTATCCATTACTAAATGAACTTCATCGTTAACCGATGGATACTGACTGATACCGCGTTCAAAAAAGCCACCAGAACTTTCCCCAATGAGTTCAACAGTTAACAATCTTCTATCAGATTGTATGCCATCGAACTCATCAATCAATGAAGACTCATTACTAGCAGCAATAACGCCGTACAAATCATTATATCCTTGAGGTATTCGGATAAAACTTCCTACTTGACCAACTTTATGAGTTCTGCCCTCTAGAACAAGTAAACCTGAGCTGACCTTACTAGATAATCTTAATATTATAGATGAGCTTGATATGGAAATAACATTACCTATAGAGGTTGATTTGCTCATTTTTTATCACCCTCTTCTTGAGATTCATTAATTGATTGACTCGTAACTTCACCCCCAGCGATTGCTAAGAATCTCGCTAGAAATTTAAAATCACCTAGAATAAATCGATTCTCTTTTAAATACTCTTTTCTTACTGATTCCCAATTTTTGGTCGGAAGTTCACCCGTCTTCCATTTTGCACTTATTGAGTTTATGACTGCGCCGTTTTTACAATAAACGCTTAAATTAGGATTCTTTAATGCAAGATTTGTTGCATCAATTTCATGCTCTACATCTTTAAATTGAAATGCAATGACAGCACTTGTTGGATTTGCAGATAGACACTCACTAATTTTTGAAGAAATGTGAGCATCTGCAAATGAGAACCCAGTAGTCAACAATAAGGTATCAGGCTCCATTAGAAAATTTTTTAATCTTTCAAATAATGATGAAAATGGAGCTGCTTGTGTCTGAGTGTACTTAATATGTGATGGATAAACCATAGATGACTCTTCACATTCAGGAACTCGTATAACCTGGCCATTATCATCAAGCTTCCACCCAATAGAACCATGTAATTTCCACAATCTAACCCAGCGGGGGGGAAGATCATTTGTTGAAATACTCGATGGATCGAAAAATGCATTTCTGGAACCGGTGAAACCATCGAAGTATGGAGTTTGAGACCGTTCTAAGGCATCTTCACATAACAAATCATAATTAGTAGTAAATATCTCAACTCCATGAACTCTATTTATTCCATTAATCCATGACACAAGTTCGGAGTATGGGTTGGCTCCTTTAGGAAGTTGTTTGCTTACAACCTCTTTTATTGCTTTGCAAATTGATATCTCAAGTGATTTAAAACCAACTGCGTTAGTGCCATATACAACATGCTCACCAATCACATCAGCTAAAGTACGAACTTCAGATAAAAGCTTTTCTAGATTAAAATCTTTTGACTTGTTGGATATGTTCGTAAAAATAGCATTTTCACTTTCGTTTAAACGCTCTCTAACTTTTACAGTTAATCCTTCTATATTTGGGATTAATGGTATGTATTCACCTTCTTCACCAATATTTATACTTACTGGAGCACCTGCGCCGATAAGTATCCCTATTTTTTTTCTGCCATTTGTAACAATTTGCCGAAGATCAAACATGTATCTATCGGGGTTATGTATCGAGGTAACCATTGATCATCCTTAGCCAAATTAAGAGTCACATACATTTTCTGGTATAGTTTCCCCACCAGTACATTAATAACACTCTTTGTTCTAAATATGTTGATCTATTGTAAGCACGTCTGACTTCATTCTTATCACTGTGAGCTAAAGCAGCTTCTATGACATCTGCATTAAACTCAGCTTCATTCATTGCCGTACTTGCTAAAGAACGTAACCCATGAGCGACCAGTTTTCCACCATAACCTATACGTTTTAATGCCGCATTAGCTGTTTGGCTGTTCATAGGCTTACGTGGATCATTTCTGCTAGGGAAAACGTACTGACGATTACCACTAATGGGACGCATGATTTCTAGCAGTTCTAAAGCTTGTTCTGATAGAGGGACTATATGATCACGCTTTGCCTTCATACGTTCTGCCGGAATACACCACTGCTTATTCTCTATATCGATCTCTGACCAGACTGTTGCGGATGCTTCGGCAGGGCGTATTAGTGTCAGTAGCTGCCATTCAAGCAGGCAGCGGGTTGGTATAGACAGGTTGCTCATAGAAATGGTGCGCATTAGCTTGGGCAGTTCTTCGGGGCGAATTGTAGGCATGTGCTGCTTCTTCGGACGTTCGAAAGCATTACCTATACCTGAAGCTGGATTTGCCTCAATCAGTCCAACATTCACCGCATAAATCATGATCTCATTGATGCGCTGAACTAGTCGCCTGACCGTTTCCAATGCTCCCCGCGCTTTGATTGGTTCCAACACTTGAATCAAAGTGCGTGCTTTCAGCTCCTGAACAGGAACATTTTCAATACTGGGTAAGATGTCTTTCTCAATAGAACGCCAGATATCCTTAGCGTGGTCAGCACTGACATGACTTTGTTTCAGCTCGAACCATTTACGTGCAACATTGACGAAGATGCTTTCCTGAGCGATTTGGAGCTTCTCTGCTTCTTCAACAGCTCTTGCTTGCGGGTCTATTCCTTTGACTAACATCGCAAGCTTCTCTGCACGCACTTCTCTGGCATCAGCCAGTGAAAGAGCAGGATAAGCACCAAGGCTGATCATGGTGCGTTTTGACGTGCCAGGCACCTGGTAGCGGGTGGTCTTGACCAGGAGAAAGAGTCCGTCACCGTCATGTAAGGTGAGGTCTTTATCGGTGGCTTTGGCTTTTTGTACTTCGGTGTGGGTGAGGGGCCGTGTAGTCCGCGCCATGCAAGGATCTTCCCTAATTGGTATACGTTTATTGGTATATATCGTGGCGTATACCAATTTGTATACCAACAGACGCCTGTCACAGGCGGATCTTCCCGGACTTCTACAGACGTAAAAAAGCCGCAAACCCTTGCGGGCTGCGGCTTTCTTTGCGGTAACGGCCTTATCTGGTAATAACCGAAACCTTGTTTGGTGGAGCTGGGGGGATTTGAACCCCCGTCCAGAATTACTACACCGTCGGCACTACATGCTTAGTCCAATCTTTACATTCGCCGGTTAGCTGCGGATGGACACGCCACTAACAAACTATCCTGATTGGGTTTAACGCTTTCACCCCAGGCAAGGTGTCCACGCGATCTCTTTTGGGTTTGACCTCTCTTGATCCCCGTCCTAAGAGCGAAGGCTAGGGAGAGAGGGCTCTAAGCAGGGTATTAAGCTGCTAGGGCGTAGTTTTCGTCGTTTGCGACTATTTTTTTGCGGCTTTTTACGAGGCCAACCGCCCCTCGGCATGCTCCTTGGGCTTCGCAAATCCTGTCGAATCCAGAATCAGCCCCAAGTACTATTTCGCAGTATACCAGCAAAACACCAAGCTAAGCCAGAGGCTTAGCGATTTGCGTGCTTCATGATACGTGCTTTGTCTACTTTCCACTCACGATCTTTAATGTCATCGCGTTTGTCGTGCTCTTTCTTACCTTTAGCCAGGCCGATTTTCACTTTTGACCAGGCATTTTTCCAGTACATTGAAAGTGCGACGACGGTGTAACCATCGCGACTGACCTTGCCGAACAGCGTTTCTAACTCGCGCTTGTTCAGCAGTAATTTTCTTGTACGGGTCGGGTCACAAACGATATGACTGGATGCCACGTTAAGAGGTTGAATGGTTGCGCCAAACAAAAAGGCTTCACCGTCGCGGAATGTGACGTAGCTGTCAGTGATGTTTGCTTTACCAGCGCGCATCGATTTGACTTCCCATCCCTGCAAAGCAAGCCCCGCCTCAAATTCATCTTCGATGATATATTCGTGGCGAGCGCGTTTGTTCATCGCGATAGTCGCGGAACCGGGTTTATGTGCTTTTTTCTTTGTCATAGTGACACTTATTATACTGTAAGCGATGCCGATTGAAATCCCCACGCTGTCAGAGTCGGGTGTTTTTCCTGTTTGTGGCGTCCTGTGCTTCGTAGTTTTTATTACCGCGCGGATAAATGGTATTATCTGTACGTTTTATGACACCTGGAAAATGATATGCCACAGATAAGTCGTTCTGCGCTTGTGCCGTTCAGCGTGGAACAGATGTACACCTTAGTGAATGATGTTGATGCTTACCCGCAATTTCTGCCTGGTTGTACCGGCAGCCGCATCCTGGAAAACAGCGATACGTCGATGACCGCCGCGGTTGATGTTTCAAAAGCGGGCATCAGTAAAACTTTTACCACCAAAAATACGTTAATCAACAACAAACGCATTGATATGCAACTGGTTGATGGCCCGTTCCGTAAATTAACAGGTGGTTGGGATTTCATCGAACTCAGTCCCGACGCCTGTAAAGTTCAGCTCAGTCTTGATTTCGAATTTACTAATAAATTGATTGAGTTAGCATTCGGTAAAATCTTCAAGGAACTGGCGGGCAGTATGGTTCAGGCTTTCACCTTGCGCGCGAAAGAGGTCTACAGTGTCTGAGATCCGCGTTGATGTGGTTTACGCGTTGCCGGAACGTCAGTATCTGCGGACGGTAAAACTGGAAGAGGGAAGCAGCGTCGAGCAGGCAGTAAAGGCTTCCGGTTTACTTGAGTTGCGTCAGGATATCGATTTAAAACAAAATAAATTAGGTATCTATAGCCGGCCGGTGAAGCTTGCCGACGTGGTCAGCGACGGTGATCGCATTGAAATCTACCGGCCACTGATTGCAGACCCGAAAGAGTTACGGCGTATCAGAGCCGAACGTTCTAAAAAATAAGGCGCCTGAGGCGCCTTATTTTTTTTACCCTGAAAGATGATTTTTGGTAACTACCAGAGACCATCACACCGGGCGATTTATTTTTGATCGCTCAACTTTGGTTTGTTGTCGATGTTAGTCAGCGTATCAGACTGGTTGAAGGTCAGCGTTAAAGTCTGCTGAGTGATACCTTCATGACCTGGCTCCTGACGGAACACGTAATACCAAACATCACTGCCAAACGGGTCGTGCAGCATCGGCGTGCCAAGAACATAAGCAACTTGTTGTTTAGTCATACCGGTATGAATTTTTTGAACATCAGCAGGAGATAAGTAGTTCCCCTGATTGATGTCAGGCCGATAAACCACCTTTTCCAGAGTGGAACAGCCCGCAGTAAGCATTACAAGAGCTACAGCGGCGGCAGTTAGCGTTTTACAGCGCATAGTCATTACATTCCTTTAGGGCATAAGATGCCGATGATAATAGACCTTTCATCAGTTTGAAACCTTTGCGGGGCACCTGTATGACCGCTTAAATGTAAAAAAGTTGAGCTTTTTACGCTGCGAGCAACTCTTTTGCATTAGCCAGCGTGTTTCGGGTGACTTCACTTCCGCCCAGCAGACGGGCCAGTTCCTGCAATCGCGCCTTTTTATCGAGGCGATGCATTTGGGTTTCTGTCACTTCGCCGTCGGTTTCTTTGCTGACAAAATAATGCTGATGACCGCAACCTGCAACCTGAGGTAAGTGGGTGACGCACATGACTTGCGTGGATTCGCCTAACTGACGTAACAGGCGACCTACGATCGCGGCTGTCGGACCGCTGATCCCTACATCCACTTCATCGAAAATCAATGCCGGTGTTTCCATTTTCTGCGCGGTGATCACCTGAATCGCCAGTGCGATGCGGGACAGTTCACCGCCGGAAGCCACTTTCGCCAGCGCCTGAAGCGGCTGGCCGGGGTTGGTGGTGACCTGAAACTCAAGGCGATCTGCCCCTTCCATATTTAAATGCTCAGGTTCGAACTGCACCTGAATATTAAATTTACCGTGAGGCATGGAAAGCGCCTGCATGCTTTGCGTGATCAGATGGGTTAATTCGTTGGCAAAATATTGGCGTTTTTCGTGCAAATGCTCAGCGATAGCCACGGCCTGTTGATAATGGTGCTGTACCGCTTCGCTCAGTTCTGCCTGATTGGTTTGCTGATCGTCCAGCGCCTGCTGCTCTTCGAGCAACTGGCGATGTAATTCAGGTAACTCTTCGGCACTGACATGGTGTTTACGGGCCAGATTCATCTGGCGGGACAGGCGTTGCTCCAGCTCGAACAGACGGTTGGGATCCATTTCCAGACGTTCGCTGTAATGACGTAATTCATCGCTGGCTTCGCTGACCTGAATGGACGCGTCATCAAGCATCACAATCAGATCATTCATTTTGCTGTCGAGTTCTGCAAGCTCAGCCAACTGATGGCGGGCGCTGTAGAGCAGGCTGACAATATTTTGTTCTTCACCATCAGCCAGTAAATAAAGCGCATTTTGACTCAGTGAAAGCAGTTGCCCGCTGTTGGCCAGGCGTTTGTATTCTTCGTCAATTTGCTCATATTCCCCTGCCTGAGGAGCGAATTCATTGAGCTCTTTTAACTGGTATTGCAGCAACTGACGGCGCGATTCGCGTTCGCTGACCTGCTGCTGATACTGCGCCAGCAGGCGGCAGCTCTGATGCCAGTTTTGGTAAGCTTTGCGCATCTCAGCCAGCAGCAGAGGCTGATCGGAATACGCGTCGAGCAAATCTTTTTGATGCTCAGGTTTGAGCAGAAGCTGGTGGGCGTGTTGTCCGTGAATTTGAATCAGATGCTGACCCAGTTCACGAAGTTGTGACAGGGGAACCGGCTTACCGTTGATGAAACCACGGGAGCGGCCATCGCTGCTGATGGTGCGGCGCAGGAGACAATCCTGACCTTCATCGAGTTGATTCTCAGCCAGCCAGTGTTTTGCCGAGGGGGTATCCGCTAAAGTGAAGCGTGCACAGATATCGGCACGGCTGGCGCCGAGACGCACCATGCTGCCGTCTGCACGGTTACCCAGACAAAGCCCGAGCGCATCAATGGCAATGGATTTACCAGCACCGGTTTCGCCGGTAATAGCCGTCATCCCGGCATGAAAATCGATTTCTACTTCACGGACAATGGCAAAGTTACTGATAGTTAATTGCGCCAGCATGATCACCTTCCTGTACATAACAACAGACCTGTAATTACATACAGTATAAACTGGTTTTATATACAGTAAAGGGGCTGGCGAATTATTTTTATCTGATCAGAAGAGTTTTTTTGACCACCCGAGTTTAGTGCTTAATGTATTGAAATAGCTATAGTCTTTAGGGTGGATCAGGTTCAGGTGGAAATCACTGCGTCGGATGACGACCTCTTCACCCGGCTGGATCGGCAGGGCAATCTGGCTGTCGCAGCTGATTTCCAGGTCATTGCTCATATGTGAAAAACGCAGGCAAATCGTGCTGCTGCTGTTGATGACCAGCGGTCGCGCCGAGAGCGTGTGTGGAAACATAGGGACCAATGCGATGGCTTCTAAGGTCGGCGTCAGGATCGGACCGCCGCCGGAAAGCGAATAGGCGGTCGAGCCAGTTGGCGTAGAAATAATCAGGCCATCTGAACGTTGGGAAAAGGCAAATTTGTCGTCAATATAGACTTCAAATTCAATCATGTGCGCGACTTTTCCCGGATGAAGAACGACTTCATTAATAGCGGTACTGACGCGACATTGCTGGTCTTTGCAGCGTACCATCGCTTCCAGCAGGAAACGTTGCTCGCTGATGTATTCGCCCTGCAACACGTCATCGAGCTGTTGCAGCGCGTTGTCCGGATCCAGATCGGTCAGGAAGCCCAGGTTGCCGCGGTTGATACCGATGACTTTAATGTCATAGCGTGCCAGAACTCGGGCAGCGCCCAGCATATTGCCGTCACCGCCGACGACCACGGCGAGATCAGCCAGTTTACCGATCTCCGCCAGGCTGCCTGTCTGTGCGCCTTCCAGGGCTAAATCTTGCGCCACCTGTCGTTCAACGATGACCTGATAACCTTTGGAGATTAACCAGTGGTAAAGCATTTCATGGGTGGCAAGTGCGGAAGGATGACGAGGGTGTCCGACAATCCCAATGCACTCAAATTTTTTATTCATCGCTGTGGTTATCCTCAGCAGGGTGTGATGACTCCTGCATTATGACCGGTTTCATTAAAAACCAAACCTTGAAACCCCGGTTTTGATCCCCATAATAAGCCAACTAGCAAGATTAATGCTAAAACGCGGAGAGATTCATGAGTAGTAAAGAACATAAGACACCTGACGAGCAAGTCTCTGAAGAACTCAATCAGGAACAAGAGCTGCATGCGGAAGCGGAAACTCAGGCGGCAGATGTCGTTGACCCGCGCGATGAACGTATTGCTGAATTGGAAGCACAGCTGAAAGAACTCCAGCAGCGTGAGCGTGACAGCCTGCTGCGTGCGAAAGCGGAAGTGGAAAACATCCGCCGTCGTACCGAGCTGGATATTGAGAAAGCCCACAAATTCGCTCTGGAGAAATTCTCTGGCGAACTGTTGCCGGTTATCGATAATCTGGAACGTGCGCTGGATCTGGCTGATAAATCGAATTCAGAACTGGCGGGTCTGATTGAAGGCGTCGAGCTGACCCTGAAATCTCTGCTGGATGCTGTTCGCAAGTTCGGTATGGAAGTGGTGGGTGATATTCACGTGCCATTCAATCCTGAACTGCACCAGGCGATGACCATGATGGAATCTGAAGAGCTGGAACCTAATCACGTGATGATGGTGATGCAGAAGGGTTACACGCTCAATGGCCGCCTGTTGCGTCCGGCAATGGTGGCAGTTTCTAAAGCCAAAGCCTGATTCAGTTTTAAGCAGACTGATATATTGAAAGAGGCACCTTTGCGGGTGCCTCTTTTTTATTATTCCGGCAATCGCGGTACCCAGTCAATTGGTGCCAGACCTTGCTGCGCCAGCAAAGTATTTGCCTGCGAGAAGTGTTTACAGCCCAGAAACCCGCGATGCGCTGAGAGCGGAGAAGGGTGCGGCGCTTTCAGGACGTGATGCCGGTTGCGGTCAATGATATTGCCTTTTTTCTGCGCATGAGATCCCCAGAGCAGGAATATCACGCCCTCACGATTATCGTTCAGTGCGGCAATCACTTTGTCTGTAAAGGTTTCCCAGCCCAGTTTGGCGTGGGAATGCGCCTGCCCGCCTTCGACCGTTAACACGGTATTAAGCAACAACACCCCCTGATCGGCCCAGCTCTGTAAATAGCCATGGGCAGGGCGCTCAAAGCCCGGGATATCAGTGATCAGTTCTTTATACATGTTCACTAAAGAAGGCGGCGCCGGAATGCCCGGACGGACGGAGAAAGAAAGCCCGTGCGCCTGATTTGGGCCGTGGTACGGATCCTGCCCGAGAATAACGACTTTGACGTCAGCCAGTTCCGTCGATCGAAATGCGTTGAAGACATCCTGTTGGGGCGGATAAATCGTTTTGCCCGCGGCGCGTTCGGCGGCCACAAACTTCAGCGTATCCACAAAATAGGGTTGTTCCTTTTCCTGACCAATCACGTCATGCCAGGTGAGAATTGAAGACATTGACGCTCTCCTTTACCGGTAAATTTAACTGACGGTAGCTTACCTGCTCATCCTGCTGAGTGAAACCCGCCTGAGCTTTTGCTGATGTTTATCTGCGACTTAACCTTTCTGTATAAATTATTTTTGATAATTTACAAAAATAATTTAATCGGAGCCCTTGGAAAAATTGATATAAAACATAAATATGCTAAGAGCTAAGAACACCCACACGGTAAAGATTGATATTTATCAAAGAATACAGGGTGCCGTGCTGTTATATCTGACAACAGGAAAGCAGGTTAAAGCCTGACACCCATCAATTAACAGTATCGTAGCCAATTATGGAGGCAACATATGATCACCGGGATCCAAATTACCAAAACCAACAACGAAGCGCTGAAAAACTCTTTCTGGCTGCTGGATGACGAGAAAGCGGAAGCGCGCTGTGTATGTGCAAAAGCGGGTTATGCGGAAGACCAGATCGTTGCTGTCAGCGAGCTGGGCCAGTTCGAATACCGTGAAGTGCCGATGGAAATTCAACCGACTGTACGCGTGGAAGGGGGTCAGCACCTGAACGTTAACGTATTGCGTCGTGAGACTCTGGAAGACGCCGTTAAGCACCCGGAAAAATACCCACAGCTGACCATTCGTGTGTCTGGTTATGCGGTACGTTTCAACTCACTGACTGCTGAACAGCAGCGTGACGTGATTACCCGTACTTTTACTGAAAGCCTGTAATCGCTTCTGAGTTTTCAGAGAGCTGCAGATTTTGGATATAAAAAAACCGCCTTTCGGGGCGGTTTTTCTTTGCATTCAATCAGGCAATGCTTATTTCGAGGCGTCTTTCGCAGCGTCAGGTTTAACGCGGCGCTTGCCGACATTTTTGCTGTCACGATGGCGAACTTTCACTTTCACCTTCGATTTTTCCTGATCCGCTTTCTGCTTCTCTTTGCGTTTCGCCAGCACTTTCTTCGATGGCTTACCGGTCACTTTTTCGCTTGGCGCTTTGGTTTTTGGACGGAATCCTTCCAGCACACGAGCTTTAAGCGGTTCGTTCAGATAACGACCGATTTTACCGAGCAGCAGATGGTCATGCGCTTCCACGAAGGAAATCGCGGTGCCTTTACGACCGGCACGACCCGTACGGCCGATACGGTGCAGGTAAATGTCAGCGGTCAGCGGCAGGTCAAAGTTAAAGACGTGGCTGATGTCGTTGATATCCAGACCGCGGGCAGCAATGTCAGTGGCAACCAGCACGTTAACGCGGTCTTCAACCATACGTTTTACGGCCTCGGTGCGTTTGACCTGTACCATTTCGCCTTCGAGATAACAGGAGTTGATCCCGGCTTCACGCAGCCACGCGACCAGTTCATGTACCCGCTCACGTTTACGCACGAAGATCACTGATTTCGTGACGTCTTCCTGTTTCAGCAAATGGATCAGCATCTGGGTTTTATGCGCCAGATCGTCGGCACGGTAATACCATTGCAGAATTTTCTTGCGTTCGCGGCGTGACGGGTCGGCTTCGATTTCTACCGGCTCTGTCAGAATGCGTTCTGCGAATTCACGGATGGCTTCCCCTTCCAGCGTTGCGGAGAACAGCAACGTCTGTTTACGCCAGCGTGCTTCGGCAGAAATGGTTTCGATATCCTGAGCAAACCCCATGTCCAGCATGCGGTCGGCTTCATCGAGGATCAGCGTTTCGATGGCACGGCAGTCAAAGTTTTCTTCTTTGATGTATTGCAGCAGACGACCGGTTGTCGCAACGACAATGTCCTGGTTTTCGCTGAATACTTCTGCGTGGTTCATATACGCCACACCACCGGTGATGGTAGCGATATCCAGATCGGTGTGTTTGGCTAACTCACGCGCCTGTTCCGCCACCTGCATGGCGAGTTCACGGGTTGGCGTGAGGATCAGAATACGTGGCGGACCAGATTTCTTACGCGGGAAATCCAGCAAATGCTGCAATGCAGGCAGCAGGAATGCCGCTGTTTTGCCGGTGCCGGTAGGAGCCGAACCCAACACATCGCGTCCGTCCATTGCTGGCGGAATGGCCTCTGCCTGGATGACAGTAGGGCGGCTATAGCCTTTGTCGCCAAGGGCGTCAATCAGGCGTTCATCGAGTTCGAGTTCGGAAAAAGTGGTTACAGTCATGGTCTACCTCTACTTGGGGCGCCGATTATAGACGTGTTAGACGCGATCTTCACCTATTTAAGCGGTTTGCGTGGCTTTTACTCTGCTTCTCTTTCCCCTATGCTACGACAGTTTTCGTTTACAGGCCTGTTGGCGGGCGTAATTACGGTGAAATCAGTGACCAGAGAAGTCAGTTCCGCACAGCCTTTACGGCGTAATGGATTTACCTTTAAACAGTTTTTCGTTGCCCATGACCGCTGTGCGATGAAAGTCGGCACCGATGGCGTTCTGCTCGGCGCCACGGCACCGGTCAGTAAAGCGCGGCGCGTTCTCGATATCGGCTGTGGCAGCGGGTTAATTGCCATGATGCTGGCGCAGCGCAGTTCCGATGAGACGCGTATTGATGCCGTGGAGCTCGATCCGCCAGCGGCAGCTCAGGCTGATGAGAATTTCCGTGAGTCCTTATGGTCACACCGTCTGGCGGTGTTTGCGCAGGACATCAATGTGTATGCGCAGGAACATCCGGCGCAATACGATCTGATTGTCAGTAATCCGCCTTATTTTGAATCTGCCGTAGCCTGCCGCGACGAGGCCCGAAATGCGGCCCGTTACACGGAAACCCTGACGCATGCAGCCCTGCTGGATTGCGCGCAGAGGCTGATCACGCCGGAAGGATTGTTCAGTGTCGTGTTACCGTATGACATCGGGTTGGCCTTTGAAGCGCTTGCGCATCAGAAAGGCTGGTACAGCGCATGGCAGATGGCGGTTCGCGACAGGCCGGGCAAGCCGTTAAACCGTTTGCTGCTGACATTATCCCGGCAAGCCGTTGCACGGGAAGATCACGAGCTGGCACTGCGGAAGTCGGAAGGGGTTTACAGTGAGGCGTTTTGCGCACTGATTACGGATTTCTATCTGAATTACTGACAGAGAGTGTTGCGGTGGTGAAAGTGCGTTCCTTCGCACTTTTTGGCGTTATGGCTGCAAAATCGTCGGCTGCGGATTTTCCTGTAATTCCGGATAATCGAGCGTGAAATGCAGTCCGCGACTTTCTTTACGTTCCAGCGCACTTCTCACAATCAGTTCGGCGACCAGCACCAGATTTCGCAGTTCCAGTAAATTGTTGGAAATGCGGAAGTTCGCGTAATACTCATCAATTTCCTGTTGCAGGGTCATGATACGGCGCAGGGCGCGTTCGAGACGTTTGGTCGTGCGCACAATCCCGACGTAATCCCACATAAACAGCCTCAGTTCATGCCAGTTATGCTGGATCACAACCTGCTCATCGGAATTATCCACCCGGCTTTCATCCCACTGCGGAATGTTTTTTGCCAGTCTGGCATGAGGCAGACGCTTGATGATGTCTTCGGCCGCTGACCAGCCGTAGACCACGCATTCCAGCAGGGAATTCGATGCCAGACGGTTTGCGCCATGCAGGCCCGTGTAGCTGACTTCACCAATAGCGTAGAGCCCGTCGAGATCGGTGCGGCCGTGCTGATCGACCATGACGCCGCCGCAGGTGTAATGTGCCGCCGGCACAATCGGGATCGGCTCTTTGGTCAGATCAATCCCCAGTGATTGCAGCTTTTCATCAATCATCGGGAAATGATGCTTAATGAACTCCGGTGGCCGGTGGCTGATATCGAGATACATGCAATCCGCGCCGAGACGTTTCATTTCATGGTCAATGGCTCTTGCCACCACATCGCGCGGTGCCAGTTCGCCACGTTCATCGAAATCAGGCATGAAACGGGTGCCGTCCGGACGTTTGAGCAGTGCGCCTTCACCCCGCAGGGCTTCTGTCAGCAGAAAGTTGCGTGCCTGGGGATGATAAAGGCAGGTCGGATGGAACTGGTTAAATTCGAGGTTGGCAACACGACAGCCTGCGCGCCACGCCATCGCCACGCCGTCACCGGAGGAAATGTCCGGGTTGGTGGTGTACTGATACACCTTTGCTGCGCCGCCTGTCGCCAGAACCACGGCTTTGGCGCGCAAGGTTTCCACATGTTCTTTATCGCGGTTCCAGACATACGCGCCCACGACGCGTTGCGTGCCCGGTAATCCGAGTTTGCTTGAGGTAATTAAATCAACGGCATTATAGCGCTCTTTCACGCAAATATTGGCGTGCGCCCTTGCTTTCCCCACCAGCGTAGTCTCTACTTCTTTACCTGTAGCATCAGCAGCATGCAGGATCCTGCGGTGGCTGTGACCGCCTTCGCGAGTCAGGTGATAGCGCTCTTCTGAGCTGGCGTTGGTTTCGGTATCAAACAGCACGCCCTGGTCGATCAACCACTGGACGCAATGACGCGCATTACTGGCGATAAATTCAACCGCTTCTTTATCGCATAAACCTGCGCCGGCAATTAATGTGTCATCAACGTGTGAGGCAATGCTGTCTGCTTCGTCGAAAACTGCGGCGATACCGCCTTGTGCGTAGAACGTGGAGCCTTCGTTGAGGGGGCCTTTACTGAGAACAGTGACATGACAGTGGTCTGCTAGTCGCAAAGCCAACGAAAGGCCCGCAGCGCCACTTCCGATTATCAATACATCGCTAACAAATTCAGATGAAGGTTGCATAACGTATGATGTTTGCAGAAGAAGAGGGAAATTCATGTTAGCCTAAACCTCCGTGCAAAAGCCACGGGCTTGAGACTTCAATAGAAAAAACAATGACGATGTGGAACTTAATGATCCATGTGAACTCCAAGCAGTACTTGCTCAGGAATATAATGATGAAAGCTGGCAGTACGACTTTATGCGCGGAGATAGTTTTGGGGAGATTTTACCTCGGATGAGCGAGCAGTTAGCCGATCAGGTTCTGGTTGAGCGGGTCCAGAAAGGTGATCAAAAATCGTTCAATTTACTGGTTATTCGTTACCAGCATAAGGTAGCGAGCCTTGTATCCCGCTATGTGCCACAAGGCGATGTGCCTGATGTGGTTCAGGAATCCTTTATTAAAGCGTATCGTGCGCTGGAATCTTTCCGCGGCGACAGTGCTTTTTACACCTGGCTGTATCGTATTGCAGTCAACACAGCGAAAAATTATTTAGTCGCTCAGGGGCGTCGTCCGCCATCCAGTGATGTTGATGCGAACGAAGCCGAGAATTTCGAAAGTGGCGGTGCCCTGAAAGAAATTTCGAACCCTGAGAACTTAATGTTGTCTGAAGAGTTACGGCAGATAGTTTTCCGTACTATTGAAGCACTTCCTGAAGATCTTCGCATGGCGATCACCTTAAGGGAGTTGGATGGATTGAGCTACGAAGAAATAGCCTCCATCATGGATTGTCCGGTGGGTACGGTAAGATCGCGAATTTTCCGTGCCCGGGAAGCAATTGATAACAAGGTTCAACCGCTCATCCAGCGTTAGAGATGACGGACACAGGAAGGGTACTTAGGCATGCAGAAAGAAAAGCTTTCCGCTCTGATGGATGGTGAAGCCATTGATTCTGAACTGTTAAGTTCTTTATCAACCGATCCTAAGCTTCAGCAAGACTGGCAGAGTTATCATTTGATCCGCGATACCTTACGCGGTGATATTGGGAATGTGGTGCATCTGGATATCGCAGACCGTGTGGCCGCAGCGCTGGCAAATGAGCCGGTTAAACTGGTTCCGGGTTCAGCCACTGAATCACAACCTCAGCCTCATACCTGGCAAAAAATGCCTTTCTGGCAGAAGGTGCGCCCGTGGGCGAGCCAGCTGACTCAGGTTGGTGTTGCTGCCTGTGTTTCTCTGGCGGTGATTGTCGGTGTTCAGCACTACAATCAGCCTGATGCGACAGGTGCTTCTCCGGAAACCCCTGCATTCAATACCTTGCCTATGATGGGTAAAGCGTCTCCGGTGAGCTTCGGCGTACCGAATGAAGGCAATACCGCCAGCGGGCAACAAAACGTGCAAGAGCAACGCAAGCGCATTAATGCGATGTTGCAGGATTACGAATTGCAGCGTCGCTTGCATTCAGAGCAGCTTCAACTCGAACCGATTACTCCTCAGCAAGCCGCTGTTCAGGTCCCTGGTACACAGTCTTTAGGAACGCAAACGCAGTAATGAAGCAATTTTGGTTTGCCGTTTGTTTAGCAACGGGCAGCCTGCTTACTCCAAGTATCGCCTCGGCAGATCCCACTTCCGAGGCGTTACTGCAAGAGATGGGCAAGGCCAGTCAGACGCTGAATTATGAAATGGGTTTTATCAACATCACGAAGCAAGGGATTGATTCCTTCCGCTTTCGTCATGCCGTTTCCAATCAAGCCTCACTCGCTCAACTGGTTCTGATGGATGGACCGCGCCGTGAAATTGTCCAGCGCGGAAAAGACATCAGCTACTTTGAGACCGGGTTGCAGCCTTTTACGCTGGATGGCGATCACATCGTTGATTCTCTGCCTTCCATTGTGTTCAGTGATTTCTCTCTTCTGACAAAATACTACGATTTTATCGCCGTAGGGCGCGCACGTGCCGCCGATCGTCTGAGCCAGGTGATCCGTGTTGTTTCGCGTGATGGTACACGATTCAGCTATGTTATCTGGGTTGATGAAGAGACGAAGTTACCTATGCGCGTGGATTTGCTGGATCGCGATGGCGAAACACTGGAGCAGTTCCGGGTCATCAGTTTTGATGACGGGAAACAGGCGCTTACCTCGCTTGCTGATCTCGAAAAAGCCAATCTGCCACCTGTGCTTTCTTTACCCGCTTCCGAGCAGGTGAAGTTTGGCTGGCAGGTGAAATGGCTGCCGGCTGGGGTGACCGAAGTCGCCAGCAGTCGCCGAACCTTGCCAAATATGCCAGTCACGATAGAATCACGGTTGTACACTGACGGATTGTTCAGCTTCTCTGTCAATATCAGTGCCACAACTAACGGCCCTTCTGAGCAACTTATCAGGCAAGGGCGCAGAACGGTGCAGACTGAAATACGTAACGGCAACGAAATTACTGTTGTGGGCGAATTGCCGCCTTCAACCGCCAAGCGTATCGCAGAGAGCATTGTTTTCGCAGCGAAATAGCATTACTCACAACGACTGTCTCAGCGAAAGAAATACAGGGTGATCACATGATGAAAGAATGGGCCACGGTTGTGTCGTGGCAAGATGGTATTGCGACTCTGCGTTGTGAAACGCAGGCTGGTTGCAGTAGCTGCCATTCCCGTTCAGGTTGTGGTGCCCGCGTATTGAACGAGCTGGGGCCGCAGACCGAACATAATCTCCAGGTCAGCATCAACGAACCTCTTGCACCGGGTCAGAAAGTTGAACTGGGGATACAGGAAGGCAGCCTGCTGCGTTCAGCATTTCTGGTTTACATGACGCCGTTATTCGGTGTGATCGCGGGCGGCGGAATACTGCAGGCACTGCTGAAAGCAGACATGTACGCAGTGATTGGTGCCGTGCTGGGTGGTGGATTAGGTTTTCTGATTGCCAAAGCACTGGCGGCGAAAGTGGACGGAAAGGCCGGATATCAACCTGTCATCTTACAGGTCGGATTACCTCCCGATGCCTTCCGGTACGCCTCAGACAGCAAACTTCCTTCCTGATATTTCTCAAACCGCAACATGCCAATGTGCCACCGTGTTTCTGAAACCGGTGGCATTTTTAGTTTCTGACCGGTATCCGGTTCTGGATCATATGTTCGATCAGCGCGATGAAGAGATCTGCGCTTGAGAGTGACGTATAAGCCACAGAAAACAGGATACGACCATGCTTGTCCAGCAGCCTGATCAGCGGACTGTTACTGCCGCCACTAATAAACTGGATATCCTCAACAGGCACAGTTTTGCCTTCATCCGTAGTCAGCATCAGGGCGCTCAGACGGATCCTTTTTTCATGTCCGGCCAGCAGGTTGGCACCGATAAACCGTTTCAAACCGCAATGTGAGTTGTCGAGTTTAGTAAATAAAATATCCCCACCTTGCGCCAGGGTATTTAATGCCCATGGGCCGCGGAACATCAGCTGTTCGTTCTTAATCACCTCGATCAGTCTTTCAGAATTGGCGATGTCAGGCGTGATGCGATGCCAGACTTTGCTATTTTCCTCACGGAACGTCATGGTATTTAAAATACGTCGCGTGTATTTCCCGGTTCTGAAACGATATATATCCATAATCCGTTCAAAAGGGATGAAACGGTTTTTTTGATCCGTCTGGCTTATAACTAAAATACCGTTTTCATGAAGCTGATAGAATTGATTTGGCCTGATAATACGCCTCAGCATGATGAGAACCACACCAAGTGCAATACTGAGCAGAGCAGACAGAATCACGCTGTGCAGCCCTTCTGCGGTATGGCCAAAAGCCAGCAGGAATGCAATTTGCACCGCGCCGCCAATCAGTAAAAGAACCGACAGGACCAGAGTGATCCAAGAGTTGGCTTTGGCAAAGCCATGCTGACTGAGCAGCCGCCCTTCATTGATCATATTGATAACCTTGTGACCGGATTGAATTAAAAAGAAAAAAAGATATTTAAGGAAGAAGTTTAATGAGAGCTTTATGAGTGTGAAATTATGTAATTTCTTTTATAACAATATATTAAGATTCAGAGTCGCTTTCTGTAAATGGGTATTTTCCTAAAACGGTGCGCGGGAAGCAGACACATAAAATACTTTCCTGATGTCCCGAAAAGGGGCGACGGCACGCACCGATGATGAAAACAAATGAAAACGGAAGGATTTCGTCTCGTGAAAGCTCGCATAATCTGGAGTTAGCATCTGCCGAGACTAGGTTTTCACGGTGCTGGCATGTAGAATGCTGCGACTTAGGCGAAAGACAGCCAACCTACAAACCGTCGCTGTATGTTCATGGCGAATGATTCAGAAATACCAAGGTAGAAAAACTTTTATAATGAAGCATATACGAAATTTCTCCATTATTGCCCACATTGACCACGGTAAGTCGACGCTGTCAGACCGTATTATTCAAATTTGCGGCGGCTTATCCGACCGTGAAATGGAAGCGCAGGTCCTCGATTCAATGGATCTGGAACGTGAGCGCGGCATCACGATCAAAGCGCAAAGCGTTACGCTCGATTACAAAGCGAAAGATGGTCAGGTTTACCATCTCAACTTTATCGATACGCCGGGTCACGTCGACTTCTCCTATGAAGTTTCCCGTTCTCTCGCAGCTTGTGAAGGCGCGTTGCTGGTCGTGGATGCAGGTCAGGGCGTAGAAGCACAGACGCTGGCGAACTGCTATACCGCGATGGAAATGGATCTGGAAGTTGTTCCGGTTCTGAACAAAATCGACCTGCCTGCCGCCGATCCTGATCGCGCTGCACAGGAAATCGAAGACATCGTGGGTATTGATGCGACGGATGCCGTTCGCTGTTCCGCGAAAACCGGTGTCGGTGTGCCTGAAGTCCTCGAGCGCCTGGTGCGTGATGTGCCACCGCCGGAAGGTGATCCTGAAGCCCCGCTTCAGGCATTGATCATCGACTCCTGGTTCGATAACTATCTTGGCGTGGTTTCTCTGGTGCGTATCAAAAACGGTACCATGAGAAAGGGCGACAAAATAAAAGTGATGAGTACCGGACAGGTGTATAACGCCGATCGTCTGGGTATTTTCACGCCTAAACGTGTCGATCGCGATATCCTGAACTGCGGCGAAGTAGGCTGGCTGGTTTGTGCGATTAAAGACATTCTGGGCGCACCGGTCGGCGATACGCTGACGTTAGCGCGTCAGCCTGCTGAAAAAGCGTTGCCTGGCTTTAAGAAAGTTAAACCACAGGTCTACGCCGGTTTGTTCCCGGTCAGCTCTGATGACTATGAAAACTTCCGTGATGCATTAGGCAAACTGAGCCTTAACGATGCTTCCCTGTTCTACGAACCAGAAAGTTCTACCGCGCTGGGCTTCGGCTTCCGTTGTGGCTTCCTGGGTCTGTTGCACATGGAAATCATTCAGGAACGTCTGGAACGTGAATACGATCTGGATCTGATCACCACGGCGCCAACGGTAGTGTATGAAGTGCTGACGACGGGCAATGAAACCATCTATGTCGACAGCCCGTCCAAACTGCCAGCCCTGAACAACATTCTGGAACTGCGCGAACCGATCGCTGAGTGTCATATGCTGATGCCGCAGGAATACCTCGGCAGCGTGATCACCCTGTGTATTGAGAAGCGTGGCGTTCAGACCAACATGGTTTATCACGGTAACCAGGTTGCGCTGACGTATGAAATTCCAATGGCGGAAGTGGTGCTCGATTTCTTCGACCGTCTGAAGTCAACCTCGCGCGGTTATGCGTCGCTTGATTACAATTTCAAACGTTTTCAGGCTTCTGACATGGTGCGTGTTGATGTTCTAATCAACGGCGACCGTGTGGATGCATTGGCGCTGATCACTCACCGTGGCAATTCACAGTTCCGTGGACGCCAGCTGGTTGAGAAGATGCAGGAACTGATCCCGCGTCAGCAGTTCGACATTGCTATTCAGGCGGCAATTGGTGCTCACATCATTGCCCGTTCCACTGTGAAGCAATTGCGTAAAAACGTTCTCGCCAAATGTTATGGCGGCGACGTCAGCCGTAAGAAGAAACTCTTGCAGAAACAGAAAGATGGTAAGAAGCGCATGAAACAAGTGGGTAACGTCGAGTTACCACAGGAAGCGTTCCTGGCCATTCTTCACGTGGGCAAAGACAGCAAGTAAATCCTTAATTGAGTCGTAGGGAGTATGCATGGCTAACATGTTTGCCCTGATTCTGGCGGTTGCAACGCTGGTGTCAGGGATTATCTGGTGCCTTGATCGTTTCAAGCTGGCACCTGCACGCCGGGCGAAAATTGCCAAAATTAAGGCTGAAACGGGCGGCGCCGTTGACGATTCAACACTGAGTAAAGTGGCAAAGCAGCCGGGCTGGGTGGAAACCTGTGCATCGGTATTCCCGGTATTGTTAGTCGTGTTTGTGGTGCGTTCATTTATTTATGAACCTTTCCAGATCCCGTCCGGCTCCATGATGCCAACCTTGCTGATTGGCGATTTCATCGTGGTTGAGAAATATGCTTATGGCCTGAAAGATCCTATTACTCAGACCAAGCTGATCCCAACGGGTGAGCCTAAGCGTGGCGATGTGGTGGTATTTAAATATCCCCAGAATCCGAGCGTGGACTATATTAAACGTCTGGTCGGCTTGCCGGGTGACCGCGTGACGTATGATCCGTTCAGCAAACAGGTCACGGTTCAGCCAGCCTGTGAAAGCGGTAAAAATTGCAATACGGCTTTAGCGGTGACGTATGACACCGGTGTGGCCAGCGATTTCGTGCAGACGTTTGGTCAGTCTACCGGTGGTGAAGCCAGCAGCGGTTTCTTTGAAACGCCACCAACCAGCAATGTGCCGCAGGACGGTGTCCGTCTGGTTCAGCGCAATGAAACATTGGGCAACGTGACACACCGTATTTTGACGGTACCGGGTGCGCGTGACCAACTGGGTGCTTATTATCAGCAACCGGGTCAGCCGCTGGGAACATGGGTCGTGCCAGCAGGGCACTATTTCATGATGGGCGATAACCGTGATAACAGCGCTGACAGCCGTTATTGGGGCTTTGTTCCGGAACAGAATTTAGTCGGTAAAGCCTCTGCTATCTGGATGAGCTTTAAAAAACAGGAAGGTGAATGGCCTACCGGTGTTCGTTTAAGCCGTATCGGTGGAATTCATTAATTTAATGGTGGCTATTAGCGCAGCATTATATTTCCACTCGTTGTAGAATATCCTTTCGGGCGATAAAAGTTGGCTCCCCTGATTTTAAATCTAAATTTAAAACGCACAGAGGGAGCCACTGCAAACGAAACAGCTTTGGATTGGCTTAGGGCGAAGCAGGCCTGTTCCGTATGCTGAAGTTTTTGACGCATTCTTGATCTATTGGTAACTCATGAATCCCATCGTAATAAACAGGCTTCAGCGGAAGCTGGGCTACACTTTTCAACAGCAGGAGCTTTTATTGCAGGCACTGACTCACCGCAGCGCAAGCAGTAAACACAATGAGCGTTTAGAGTTCCTGGGTGACTCAATTCTTAGTTATGTCATTGCTAACGCGCTGTACCATCGTTTTCCTCGCGTCGACGAGGGCGATATGAGTCGTATGCGTGCCACCCTGGTACGTGGAAATACGTTAGCTGAAATGGCACGTGAATTCGATCTCGGCGAATGTTTACGCTTAGGGCCGGGCGAATTGAAAAGTGGTGGTTTCCGCCGCGAGTCGATTCTTGCGGATACGGTGGAGGCACTCATTGGCGGCGTGTTCCTGGACAGTGATATCCAGACCGTCGAAAAGCTGATTCTCGATTGGTACCGTAGTCGTTTGGACGAAATCAGTCCCGGTGATAAGCAGAAAGACCCAAAAACCCGTTTACAGGAGTTTTTGCAAGGTCGTCATCTGCCGTTGCCTTCTTATCTGGTTGTGCAGGTTCGCGGTGAAGCGCACGATCAGGAGTTTACCATCCACTGCCAGGTCAGTGGCTTGAGCCAGCCGGTTGTAGGAACCGGTTCAAGTCGCCGTAAAGCCGAGCAGGCGGCAGCGGAACAAGCGCTGATACAGCTGGAGCTTGAATGAGCGAAGAAAAGAATTACTGTGGTTTTGTTGCAATCGTCGGCCGACCTAACGTCGGCAAATCGACCTTGCTGAATGAATTATTGGGGCAAAAAATCTCCATTACTTCCCGCAAACCACAAACCACGCGTCACCGCATCATGGGTATCCATACCGAAGGGCCTTATCAGGCCATCTACGTGGACACCCCGGGGCTGCACATTGAAGAAAAACGTGCCATTAACCGCCTGATGAACCGTGCTGCAAGCAGCTCGATTGGTGATGTTGAACTGGTGATCTTCGTGGTCGAAGGCACCCACTGGACTGCCGATGACGAAATGGTGGTCAACAAACTGCGTGATTTGAAATCACCGGTTCTGCTGGCGATCAATAAGATTGATAACGTCACCGACAAGTCTAAATTATTGCCACATCTGCAATTCCTGAGTGAGCAGATGAACTTCGTGGATATCGTGCCTATTTCTGCAGAGAAAGGGACTAACGTCGATACCATCGCGGCACTGGTGCGTAAGCGTCTGCCGGAAGCGGTTCATCACTTCCCGGAAGATTACATCACTGACCGTTCACAACGCTTTATGGCCTCAGAAATCATCCGTGAAAAACTGATGCGTTTCCTGGGCGAAGAGTTGCCGTATTCCGTGACAGTCGAAATCGAACGCTTTGTCAGCAATGAACGCGGTGGTTACGACATCAATGGCCTGATTCTGGTAGAACGTGAAGGCCAGAAGAAAATGGTTATCGGTAACAAAGGCTCTAAAATCAAGACGATCGGCATTGAAGCCCGCCAAGACATGGAAAACATGTTCGAAGCGAAAGTCCATCTTGAATTGTGGGTTAAGGTCAAATCCGGCTGGGCAGACGACGAACGTGCGCTGCGCAGTCTGGGTTATGTAGACGACTTATAAGGTCCGCGCCTATGGAAGGCTGGCAACGCGCATTTGTTTTGCATGGGCGACCTTACAGTGAAACCAGCCTGATGCTGGATTTATTCACTGAGGGACAAGGGCGGGTACGCATACTGGCTAAAGGTGCGCGTGGCCGCCGGTCCAATCTGAAAGGCTGCCTGCAGCCTTTTACGCCTTTACTGGTTCGCTGGAGCGGGCGGGGAGAAGTGAAAACCCTGCGCAATGCCGAACCTGTCTCTCTCGCCCTTCCTCTGTCGGGTCTGATGCTTTACAGCGGCCTGTACGTCAACGAACTCGTTTCCCGGGTTCTTGAGCAGGAAGCGAATTACTCTTCCCTGTTCTTCGATTACCTCAATTGTCTGCAAAATCTGGCGGGTGCCAGCGGCTCTCCGGAGTATGCGTTGCGCCAGTTCGAGCTTTCTTTGTTGCATCATCTGGGCTATGGCGTGGATTTTCTGCATTGCGCGGGCAGCGGTGAAGAAGTCAGCGACACCATGACTTACCGGTACCGTGAAGAAAAAGGCTTTATCGCCAGTCTGGTGATTGATAATTCCAGCTTTACGGGGCGGGAT
The DNA here is from genome assembly GCF_004330295.1 of Rahnella victoriana. Lineage (GTDB taxonomy): Bacteria > Pseudomonadota > Gammaproteobacteria > Enterobacterales > Enterobacteriaceae > Rahnella > Rahnella victoriana. The sequence continues at coordinate 153,486 of NZ_SJOJ01000011.1, read as the reverse complement.
TTAAAAGCGCTGGCCAGCCGTGATTTTCCGGATGTTGCGACGTTGCGCGCCGCAAAACGTTTTACCCGCATGGCGCTGAAACCTTACCTTGGCGGCAAGCCCCTGAAAAGCCGCGAACTGTTCCGCCAGTTTCAGGTTAAAAAGCCTGTTTCACCTTCTGACAATTCTTCCAGCTAATTCAGACTCCGGGCTACACGCTGCCACTCTCAAGGGTGTAAACTGCAGAAATTAGCGTTGTTGTTCCATTCATAAATCAATTCATTCTTAAATCTGGAGCTGTTATGGCTGAGTTGCTGTTGGGCGTTAACATTGATCACATTGCGACACTGCGTAATGCACGCGGTACGGCTTATCCTGATCCGGTTCAGGCAGCATTTATCGCTGAACAGGCAGGTGCCGATGGGATCACCGTCCATCTGCGTGAAGACCGCCGTCATATCACCGATCGCGATGTGCGCCTTCTGCGTCAGACTATCCAAACCCGTATGAATCTCGAGATGGCCGTCACCGATGAAATGGTGGGGATTGCCTGCGAAATCCTGCCACATTTCTGCTGTCTGGTGCCGGAAAAACGTGAAGAAGTGACCACCGAAGGCGGTCTGGATGTTGCCGGTCAGCTGGATAAAATGACGGTGGCAGTTTCCCGTCTCAGCGAAGCCGGTATTCTGGTGTCTTTGTTTATCGATCCTGATTTGCGTCAGATCGATGCAGCGGTGGCCGTTGGCGCACCTTACATCGAGATCCACACCGGTGCCTATGCCGAAGCGCAAACGGATCTTGAGCGTCAGGCGGAGCTGGAGCGTATCAAACAGGGCGCGGCTTACGCAGCCGGTAAGGGCCTGAAAGTGAATGCGGGCCACGGCCTGACTTACCACAACGTTCAGCCGATCGCGGCCTTGCCGGAAATGCATGAGCTGAATATCGGCCACGCCATTATTGGTCAGGCAGTGATCGACGGATTATCGGGTGCAGTGCGTGAAATGAAAAACCTGATGCGGGAAGCGCGCCGGTAATGAGCATTTTAGGTTTAGGTACGGATATCGTAGAAATTTCCCGTATCCAGGCAGTGATTGAACGCAGTGGTGACCGCCTGGCCCGGCGTATTTTGTGCGCCAGTGAATGGGCGGTTTATCAGCAGCATCAGCAGCCGGTACGTTTTCTGGCGAAGCGGTTTGCCGTTAAGGAAGCCGCCGCAAAAGCGCTGGGAACCGGTATCCGCAACGGGCTGGCGTTTGAGCAATTCGAAGTGGTCAATGATGTGCTGGGCAAGCCGGGGCTGGTTTTTCATGCCCGCGCGGCAGAAATGGCGGCACAGATGGGCGTGAAATCAGTGCATGTCACGCTGGCCGATGAGCGCCGTTATGCCTGCGCCACAGTGATTATCGAAAACTAATACCCTTCATCCTTCACAATGCATCACGTGCCCTTACACGGCGTGATGCAACACCACAAACTTATCCCAAAGCTGTTCGTTAGTTTCGGTGTGTTGCGGATTGATGATGATGGTATTGTCGATCGGACAGACGCTCTGACAGGTCGGTTTATCGTAATGGCCGACACATTCCGTACAACGATCGCTGTCGATTTCGTAAATCTCATTACCCATCGAGATCGCCTGATTCGGACACTCCGGTTCGCACATATCGCAATTAATGCATTTGTGTGTGATCAGCAGGGCCATGGCGTTTTCTCGTATCGTTCAGTCATCAGGGCGCGCAGTATAGCAGAATTGCGCTGGCGTAGGTTCTGCTCCTGCGCCTTTCCGCCTGCCAAATGATCCTGATCAAACCAGCTTTTTCACCAGTTCTTCGCTATGGCGGATGCGCTCCGGTGCGTGTGCTGTATCTTGCTGAACCAGCGCCACAAACAGTAAATCGGTCAGGGAGTATTGTGCCGTGGTGGCTGAAAGCGCCGCGCCGCGGGTCGCCGGTAATTCTGCCACGGTGTATAAACAGTGGTCGGCCTGTTGCTGCAACGGGTTAGGCGAAAAGCCGGTGATCGCCAGCACTTTCGCGCCGCTTTCCCGCGCTACCCGTGCCGCCAGATTGATCTCACTGCGCTCTCCGCTGAAAGAAATCGCCAGCAATAAATCCTCTTTTGACAGGGCCTGCGCAGTCGCCACCAGCACATGCGTATCGGATTCGGCGATTGCCGTGACCCCGATTTTCAGCAACTTATACGCCAGATCCCTCGCCACCAGTCCCGACGCGCCAATCCCGGTGAGGATAATTTTCCGGGCATCCGTCAGCATCGACAACGCAATTTGCAGGCGGGGTTCGCTGTTGATATCGAGGGTGGCGCGCAATGCCGATTGCTTTTCTGTCAGCAGTTTTTCGCCCACCACATGCAGGCTGTCGGTGCTTAAAATCTGATTATGGACGGTAACCGGCTCGCTGTGTTCGGCTGAGGCCAGCGATTCGCTCATGGCCAGTTTCAGCGCGGGGAAGCCTTTATAACCGAGTTTCTGGGCAAACTTCACCACGCCAGACTGACTGACGCCGGCCATCTCAGCCAGCTTTTGCGAACTCATATGACGGGCTTTTTCCGGCTGAGCCAGTAAAAAATCAGCCAGTTTACGGTCATTTTGCGCCAGTGTCGGATATAGCTGGCGGATACGGATCATACAACTCATGGTGGGTTATCCCGGCGTCTCTGAATACTTACATCACGTTTTACGGATTATGTTATCTAAAATAGCAAATATTCCTCGCATTGATGAATAATATATTCAAATATTGTGTAATAAATTTGAATTAAAAATTCAGGAGAGAAACATGAACACAACCCTCAATCTCGGTGCGCTGGTTTCAGAAAGCCGCAATCCGGACACGATGAATCTCGATGAAATGTCCACGCTGGAACTGGTGGCCTGCTTCAACCGTGAAGACCGCAAAGTGCCGGAAGCCATCAGCCATGTACTGCCACAGATTGCGCAGTCCATCGATAAAGCCGCAGCGTCATTTCAGGCTGGCGGACGACTGATTTATCTTGGCGCTGGCACCAGTGGCCGTCTTGGCGTTCTTGATGCGTCAGAATGCCCGCCAACATTTGGTGTTCCGCACGGCATGGTGGTTGGCCTGATTGCCGGCGGGCCTGGCGCGTTGCTCAAAGCGGTGGAAGGCGCGGAAGACAGCGAATCGCTGGGTGTGGAGGATTTAAAGAATCTCAACCTGAGCGCAAAAGATACCGTGGTCGGGCTGGCGGCCAGCGGCCGGACGCCTTACGTGATCGGCGCCCTGCGCTACGCCACCGGACTGGGTTGCGCCACGGTGGCGATCTCCTGTAATCCGGATTCGCCGATTGCCCGCGAAGCGGCTATCGCCATTTCACCTGTGGTCGGGCCGGAGGCGCTGACCGGCTCCACCCGCCTGAAATCCGGCACCGCGCAGAAACTGGTTTTGAACATGATCTCAACCGGTGCGATGGTCAAAAGTGGCAAGGTTTACCAGAACCTGATGGTGGACGTGAAAGCCACCAACGTGAAACTGGTCGATCGCGCCTGCCGCATTGTGGTCGAGGCCACGGGCGCGGCGCGCAGTGATGCCGAAGCGGCACTTTCTCAGACTGATTTTGAAGTGAAACCGGCCATTCTGATGCTGCTGGCGGGCATTGATGCCGGACAGGCAAAAACGCGACTGGCGAAACACCACGGATTCCTGCGCGCCGCACTGGCGGATTAACCTCAAGGAGTTGAGCATGGCGATGGCAATGGATAAAACGCAGCGGCTGGCTTCGCAGATTTTGCTGGGGGTCGGCGGTGAGGGCAATATCAGCAAGCTGGAAAACTGCATGACCCGCGTGCGCGTGGAAGTGCGCGACGATGAACGGCTGGATCTGGCCAGCCTGAAAACGCTGGAAGGCATCAAAGGGTATCTGAAGCAGGGCGAACAGCATCAGTTTATTGTCGGGCCGGGTGCGGCGGCAAAAGTGGTGGATGCCATGCGTCTGTTGCTGAGTCCGGCCGGAGCGGTCAGCGGGGCGGGAGAAAACGAGATCGCCCGCAACAAAGCCAGCGCCAAAGCAAAATACTCTGCCCCGATGAGCGGGGCGCTGCGCAAACTGGCTGACGTCTTTATTCCGCTGATCCCGGCCTTTATCGCTTCCGGGCTGATTATGGGCATTATCAATCTGCTCAAACGGCCTGATATCGCCGGTTCCATTGCCCTTGATTACCCCAATATCCTCGGGCTGCTGGCGATTTTTGGCGGGGCGGTTTTTGCCATCATGAACATTCTGGTCGGTGTGAATGCGGCGCGGGTTTTCGGCGGCTCACAGGCGATGGGCGGCGTGATGGCAGGAATTCTCTCCAGCCCTGCGCTGGCGCAAATCACCCTGTTTGGCGAAGCGTTACAGCCCGGTCGTGGCGGGGTGATCGCGGTATTGCTGGTGGTCGCCCTGATGTGCTGGCTGGAGAAAAGATTGCGCCAGTGGCTGCCGGAATCGGTCGAACTGATCCTCAATCCGCTGATCACCACGTTGATCACCGCCACGCTGGCGATTGTGATCCTGCAACCCATCGGCGGTTACATTTCGGATGGCATTGCTCACGGCGTCAATATTGCTATCGATAAAGGCGGATTACTGGTGGGCGCGGTGCTGGCCGGTGCGTTCCTGCCGCTGGTGCTGTCAGGCCTGCATCAGGGGCTGGTGCCGATCCACGTTGAACTGATCCAGGCGCACGGCTCCAACCCGCTGTTGCCGATTTTAGCCATGGCCGGTGTCGGACAGGTGGGGGCGGCGATCGCGGTGTACATGAAAACCCGCAACGCACGGCTGAAAAAAGTGATCAAAGGGGCGTTGCCGGTGGGGATTTTAGGCATCGGCGAGCCGCTGATATTCGGTGTTACGCTGCCACTCGGTCGTCCTTTTATTGGCGCATGTTTGGGCGGAGCCGTCGGCGGTGCGCTAATCTGTTACTGGAAAGTCGCGACGGTCATCACATTCGGCATTTCCGGCCTGCCGCTGGCACTGACCATTATTTCCGGCAAGGTGATGTTGTATCTGATCGGTTTAGTCATTACGGTAATAGCAGGTTTTATTTTTACCTGGTTGATGGGGTTCAACGATCCCGAGGAGTAACGGATTGAGTACGAAGCCTGATCGACGGGTGGTCTTTTTTGATCTCGATGGCACGCTGCACCAGCAGGATATGTTCGGCAGCTTTCTGCGGTTTTTGCTCAGACGCATGCCGCAGAATCTGATCCTCGTAGTGCCGGTTCTGCCGCTGGTGGGGATAGGATTGTTTATCCACGGACGCGCCGCGCGCTGGCCGATGAGCCTGTTACTGTGGTCGATTACCTTCGGTCACAGTGAGGCACGGCTGAAGGCGCTGGAGCTGCAATTTGTCACTGCGTTTCGTGAGAAAGTGGTGGAGTTTCCGGTGGTGCAGCGCAGGCTGCGGGAATATCTCGACAGCGATGATACACAAGTGTGGCTGATCACCGGCTCACCGGAAAATCTGGTGCAGCAGGTATACAACACCTCTCTGTTTTTACCGCAGGTTCGTCTGGTCGGCAGCCGGATTGCGCGCGGTAAAGGCGGCTGGGTGTTGCCATTGCGTTGTCTGGGAGAAGAAAAGGTCGCCCAGCTTGAAAGCCGTATCGGTTCACCGCTTAAACTGTACAGCGGTTACAGCGACAGCAAACAGGACAACCCGCTGCTGTTCTTCTGTGAGCATCGTTTCCGCGTCAGTAAACAGGGCGAGTTACAGCAACTGGAATAACGGCCAGCGCAAAATTCAGATAACATGTCTGCCGGTAAAAAATGATTGAGGTTGAAGTGGCAGAGGCTGAGTTGGCAGTAATGAATGACGATGAACACTGGATGCGGTACGCCATGACGCTGGCGCTGAAAGCGCAGGAAGAGGGCGAAGTGCCGGTCGGCGCGGTGCTGGTTTTAGACAATCAGGTGATTGGCGAAGGCTGGAACCGGTCTATCGGCCATCATGATCCGACGGCGCATGCGGAAATTATGGCATTGCGTCAGGGCGGAAGTGCCGTGCAAAACTATCGTCTGCTCGATGCCACGCTGTATATCACGCTGGAGCCTTGCGTTATGTGTGCCGGGGCGATGGTTCACAGCCGGATCCGCCGCGTGGTGTATGGCGCGGCAGATGCCAAAACCGGTGCCGCCGGTTCCCTGATGGATATCCTGCGTCATCCGGGCATGAATCATCAGATCGACATCACCGCTGGCGTGCTTGCGGAAGAATGTTCGGAACAGCTGAGCGCCTTCTTCCGTTTTCGCCGCAGCCAGAAAAAAGCCCTCAGACAGGCCGAACGTGCCGCGCAGGCCGCGCAACCAACCGACGATAAACCGCAGGAATAAACCGTACCGGCCTTACTGCGCCAGTGCTTCCTGCGGAGCCACGGCCGGATAGCCCTGACCCAGTTGCGCCTGTAACGCGGCTTTCTGCGCCTGTTGCTTCTCTTTTTCCATCAGGTATCCCACCAGACTCAGCTGATAGCGGCGGATATTTTCCACGTAGTTATACGCCTGTGTGCCGCGCGCATAACCGTACGTCGTGCGGCTGAAGAAGCGTTTCTGGTTCAGCATCGGCAGGCGCTGTTTCACATCGGCCCAGCTGTCCGGATTGGCTTTTTGCTGTGCCGTCAGTTTACGGGCATCGAGCATATGTCCGTACCCCATGTTATAGGCCGCCAGCGCAAACCAGATCCGTTCATCCTGCGGAATCGTCTCCGGCATTTTCGCCATCAGATGCGACAGATATTGTGCGCCCCCGCGGATACTCTGCTCGGCATCGGTGCGGTCATCCACATCAAGCCCTCCCGCCGTTGCCCGGGTCAGCATCATGATCCCGCGCACGCCGGTCGGCGATTTGGCCTGCGGATCCCAGTGAGATTCCTGATAGGCGATGGCCGCCAGCAGACGCCAGTCGATGTCCTGCGCATACTTCTCAAACAGCGGTTGCAGGTCCGGCAGCGTACTGTCGATGGCTTTGAGGAATGTCCGCGTATCGACGTAATCAAAATCACCGACGTGACCGAGATATTTCTCCTCGAGTTTTTCCAGCGTACCGTCTTCTGAAATCTGGCTGAAGAAGTCGAGCATGGCGGCAGACAGGCTGTCGTCATCCGGCACCTTGCGGTAATACCAGGTCACCGGCTCGTCTTCCGTCGCATCAAAAGCGACAGCCAGACGCGGATAAACGCGCTGCATCAGCGCGATGGTCACCGAGTCACCCAGTGTGTAATCCAGCTTGCCGGTTTCCACCTGTTGCAGCAGGTCACGCGGTGACATTTTGTCGGTGGTCGTCCAGGTCAGATCCGGGTATTTGCTTTTGGCCGCTTCCAGTGTCGGGATGTGTGCCGTACCCGCAGAGACCATCAGCGAGCCTTTCACATCCGCGAAACTCTTCGGACGCGGGGCACCCTGCCGGTAAACCAGTTGCTGAGAGATGGAATAATATTCAGGCCCGGCACGGTAGTTTTTCAGCCGCTCATTGTTGTAGACCAGACCCGACGCCAGTAAATCGGCTTTATTTTGATCGAGACTGTCAAACATGGCGTCAACCGTGGTGTGCTGCGTGACGACCAGCTGCACGCCCAGATAATCTGCGAAGCGTTTAGCCAGTTCGTAATCGAAGCCGAGATTGCCTTCCGGGGAGTCCATAAAAGTCAGTGGAGAATTGAGCGTGCTGACGCGCAATTCTCCACGGGATTTTATTTGATCCAGCAGGTCGCCTTCACCTCTGTGCCACGGGATGGCTGGCCATAAGGCCAGTGCCAGCAACAGGGCGGCGATCCCCATCAGAACATAATTAATTTTTAGTCGCGTCAAATAGTTATCTCGCTGCGGCGCTCTTGTTTTTTTACGCTATGCTGTGCAGTTTGTATGGTTATATCCCCAGTGCTGACGCATTTTGCTCAACAAAACGGCAGTCTGCAACTTTATTCATGATACCCGTAAGATATGTGGGCCTATAAATGAATATCAAGTTTCACTACGCAAACGGTTTCGTCGGACGCCAGCTTTCTTTATAATAGCCCGCGTTTTCCCCCTGTTGCGCCCAATGAAGCACTGTGGTCAGTGTCTTCGAAGACGAGAGATCTGTGATTATGGAAATACTGCGTGGTTCGCCCGCTTTGTCGGCTTTTCGCATTAACAAATTATTGTCACGTTGTCAGGAAGCCCGCCTTCCGGTCAGCGATATCTACGCCGAATATGTACACTTTGCCGATGTCAGCGCGCCGCTGAATTCGGACGAACAAACCAAGTTACAACGCCTCCTGAAATACGGTCCTTCTCTCGCTGAACACGCTCCTTCTGGTCGTTTACTGCTGGTCACTCCGCGCCCCGGCACCATTTCTCCCTGGTCTTCCAAAGCCACCGACATCGCGCACAACTGCGGTTTGTCGCAGGTTCTGCGTCTTGAGCGCGGTCTGGCCTTTTATGTACAGGCACCGCAACTGACGGAAGCACAGTGGAACGAACTGGGCGCGTTGCTGCATGACCGCATGATGGAAACCGTCTTCACTCAGCCTGAAGATGCCAGCGCGCTGTTCGCGCAGCATCAGCCTGCGCCGGTGCAGCATGTGGATATCCTGGGCGTTGGCCGTGGCGCACTGGAAGCCGCCAACATCAAATTAGGCTTGGCGCTGGCGCAGGACGAAATTGATTACCTGATGGAAGCCTTTACGTCGTTGGGGCGCAACCCGACTGACATCGAACTCTACATGTTCGCACAGGCCAACTCGGAACACTGCCGTCATAAAATCTTCAACGCAGACTGGATTATCGACGGCGAAACGCAGCCGAAATCCCTGTTCAAGATGATCAAAAACACCTTCGAACAGACCCCTGATCACGTGCTGTCGGCGTATAAAGATAACGCCGCCGTGATGGAAGGTTCGCAGGTCGGCCGTTTCTACGCCGATGCGAAAGACGGTCTGTACGATTTCCATCAGGAGCAGGCGCATATCCTGATGAAGGTTGAAACCCATAACCACCCGACGGCGATCTCTCCGTGGCCGGGCGCGGCAACGGGTTCCGGTGGTGAAATCCGTGACGAAGGCGCAACCGGTCGCGGTGCAAAACCGAAAGCCGGTCTGGTGGGTTTCTCTGTGTCCAACCTGCGTATTCCGGGCTTTGAACAGCCGTGGGAAGAAGATTTCGGTAAACCGGATCGTATCGTCACCGCGCTGGATATCATGACCGACGGCCCGCTGGGCGGCGCGGCATTTAACAACGAATTTGGTCGTCCGGCGCTGCTGGGCTACTTCCGGACTTACGAAGAAAACGTTAACAGCCACAACGGCCCTGAGCTGCGCGGTTACCACAAACCGATCATGCTGGCGGGCGGTATCGGCAACATCCGCGCGGATCACGTGCAGAAAGGCGAAATCACCGTGGGCGCGAAACTGATCGTGCTCGGCGGCCCGGCGATGAATATCGGTCTGGGCGGCGGCGCGGCATCTTCCATGGCATCCGGTCAGTCGGATGCGGATCTGGATTTTGCTTCCGTACAGCGCGACAACCCGGAAATGGAACGTCGCTGTCAGGAAGTGATCGACCGTTGCTGGCAACTTGGCGAAGCCAACCCGATCCTGTTCATCCATGACGTCGGTGCAGGCGGTTTATCCAACGCCATGCCGGAACTGGTCAGCGATGGCAACCGTGGCGGCCGTTTCCAGTTGCGCGACATCCTCAACGACGAGCCGGGCATGAGCCCGCTGGAAGTCTGGTGTAACGAATCGCAGGAACGTTATGTACTGGCGGTGTCTCCGGCACAGCTGGAACAGTTCGATGCGATTTGCCAGCGTGAACGCGCACCTTACGCTGTCATCGGTGAAGCGACGGAAGAAATGCATCTGTCTCTGGAAGACAGCCATTTCGACAACCAGCCGATTGATATGCCGCTGGACGTTCTGCTGGGCAAAACGCCAAAAATGACCCGCGACGTCACCACGCTTAAAGCCAAAGGCGACGAGCTGAATGCGGAAAACATTCAGATTACCGAAGCGGTGAAACGCGTTCTGCATCTGCCTGCGGTGGCTGAGAAAACCTTCCTGATCACCATCGGCGACCGTACCGTCACCGGTATGGTGGCTCGTGACCAGATGGTCGGTCCGTGGCAGATCCCGGTTGCTGACTGCGCGGTCACTACCGCCAGCCTCGACAGCTATCACGGCGAAGCCATGTCTCTGGGCGAACGCGCTCCGGTGGCCTTGCTGGACTTCGCGGCGTCCGGCCGCATGGCGGTGGGCGAAGCACTGACTAACCTCGCTACCGTTGAAATTGGCAGCCTGAAACGCGTCAAACTTTCTGCAAACTGGATGTCGGCGGCCGGTCACCCGGGCGAAGATGCCGGTTTATATGCGGCGGTTAAAGCGGTGGGCGAAGAACTTTGTCCGGCGCTGGGTATCACCATTCCGGTGGGCAAAGACTCGATGTCGATGAAAACCCGCTGGCAGGAAGGTAACGAACAACGCGAGATGACTTCTCCGCTGTCGCTGGTGATCACCGCCTTTGCCCGTGTCGAAGACGTGCGCCACACCGTAACGCCGCAACTGCGCACCGACAAAGGCGACACCGTGCTGTTGCTGGTCGACCTGGGTGCCGGTCATAACGCGCTGGGCGCGACCGCGCTGGCGCAGGTTTACCGTCAGCTCGGCAACACGCCTGCCGACGTGCGCAGTGCTGAGCAACTGGGTGGTTTCTTCAACGCCATGCAGGCGCTGGTGTCTGAGCAGAAATTACTGGCCTACCATGACCGTTCCGACGGTGGTTTGCTGGTGACACTGGCGGAAATGGCCTTTGCCGGACATTGCGGCCTGACCGCAGATATCGCGGCGCTGGGCAACGATTCGCTGGCCGCGCTGTTCAACGAAGAACTGGGTGCCGTGATTCAGGTGCGTGCGTCTGACCGTGAAGCCGTTGAGAAAACGCTGGCCGACTTTGGTCTGGCGGACTGCACGCATTACCTCGGCAGTGTGGAAACCGGCGATCGCTTCATCATCACTTCCGGCAGCAAACCGGTGTACAGCGAAAGCCGTACCACGCTGCGCACCTGGTGGGCAGAAACCACCTGGCAGATGCAGCGTCTGCGCGATAACCCTGAGTGTGCCGATCAGGAACATCAGGCGAAAACTCAGGATCTTGACCCGGGTCTGAACGTCAAACTGACATTCGCACCGGATGAGGACGTGGCTGCGCCGTACATCGCCAAAGGTGCGCGTCCGAAAGTCGCTGTGCTGCGTGAGCAGGGCGTCAACTCCCACGTGGAAATGGCGGCCGCCTTCCACCGTGCCGGTTTTGATGCGGTTGACGTGCACATGAGTGACCTGCTGGCCGGCCGCCGCGATTTGCAGGATTTCCACACGCTGGTGGCGTGCGGCGGATTCTCTTACGGTGACGTGCTGGGCGCGGGCGAAGGCTGGGCGAAATCGGTTCTGTTCAACGACCGCGTGCGTGAAGAGTTCGAAGAATTCTTCCACCGTCCGCAAACACTGGCGCTGGGCGTGTGTAACGGCTGTCAGATGATGTCGAACCTGAAAGAGCTGATCCCGGGCGCAGAACACTGGCCGCGCTTTGTGCGTAACCTGTCTGACCGCTTTGAAGCGCGCTTCAGTCTGGTGGAAGTGACCGCCAGCCCGTCGATGTTTATGCAGGGGATGGCCGGTTCACGGATGCCCATCGCGGTGTCTCATGGCGAAGGCCATGTGGAAGTGCGTGATGCGGCACATCTGGCGCAAATCGAACACAGCAATCTGGTGGCGCTGCGTTTCGTGGACAACAACGGTCAGGCGACAGAAAACTATCCGGCGAACCCGAACGGTTCACCGAACGGCATCACGGCGGTCACTAACCTGTCAGGCCGTGTCACCGTGATGATGCCGCACCCTGAACGTGTCTTCCGTACTGTCAGCAACTCCTGGCATCCGGAAGAGTGGGGCGAAGACAGCCCGTGGATGCGCATGTTCCGTAACGCGCGTAAACAGCTTGGCTGATGCGTAAACGGAACCGGTAATAAAAATCCGCAGTGCGAAAGCCTGCGGATTTTTTTATGGCGCTGACTTATTTCTTACGAACTGTTCATATTTTGTCTTATTTATCCTGCTAGGAAAACTCCCATAATAAAACCCTCAATGCCTGATATTTCAGGCAATTAAACCCATTCTGACTGCTGTTCTTCTGTTGTTTAATTATTTCCTGTCCGGGGTTAGGTATAATAAAACCTTACGTCAGGGAGTTATTTAAAAGATGTCTTATAAAAAATTAATCAGGGATTTTAGCCTTACTGTTTCCATGGCTTTTTGTGTTCCGGCTTTTGCGGCCAGCAACGGAGATAATCCCGTCAGCGATCCCAACAAGGTACATAAAGAATCGATCATTCCCGGTATCTGGTCGTCGTTCACAGAGAAGGTGTCCACCACCTGGAATGAACCACAGTCGCAGGATCTGTATTTGCCGGTGATCACCTGGCATAACCGTTTTACCTACGATAAAGAGAAAACCGACAAATATAACGAACGTCCGTGGGGCGGGGGTTACGGTATTTCCCGATACGATGAAAAAGGTAACTGGAACGGCATTTATTTTATGGCGTTTAAAGATTCCCATAATAAATGGGAACCTATCGGGGGTTATGGCTGGGAAAAAATATGGACGCCTGCGCAGGATAAGAATTTTCGCTTAGGGTTGGGGTATACCGCGGCCGTGACAGCGCGTGACGACTATAAATATATTCCGATCCCGATTGTCTTACCGCTGGCGTCCGTCGGATACGATCGTCTGACATTTCAGGCGACCTACATTCCCGGCACCTATAACAACGGTAACGTGTTCTTCGCGTGGCTGCGCTTCCGGTTCTGAGTGAGTTAACGCCTTTATGGGGAGAGGTTGTGAAGCTGATCCCCCACTTCTGCTGAATAATCCACTATGCTGAAAATTCACCGGACGAATCAATCTGTTGGCGCGTCCGGTGCTTTCTTATTACAGGGAATCAACAGAAGAGGATCACTCGTGAAAAAAGCATCCCGTTTTCTTGTGCTGTCTGCACTTGCCTGCGCATTACCGCTTGCCATGCCTGCCGCTCAGGCGGCGCAATCCGACAATTTAGAACTGCAACAGGTGCTGGTGCTCAGTCGCCACGGCATCCGTGCGCCGCTGGTCAACTATGGCGATGTGCTCGCCGAATCCACCACGCACACCTGGCCGGTATGGAAAACTGAAGGCGGATTGCTGACGCCAAAAGGTGGCCAGATTTCCGAACATATGGGGCATTATTTCCGCGCCTGGCTGGCGAAAGATAACCTGCTGCCTGCGGCGGAGTGTCCGGATAAAAATCAGGTGTTTACCTACGCCAACAGCCTGCCGCGAACCATCGATACCGCGAAGCATTTCAGCACCGGTGCTTTCCCCGGCTGTGATGTCGCTGTGATCAACCGCGTTGAAATCGGCAAAATGGATCCGGTCTTCAACCCGATTATCACCGCCGACGTGAACGACAGTTTTAAAACCAGTGCGCTGAACTCAGTGAATCAGCACGCCGGGCAGGGCGGTCTTGATGGCCTGAATCAGCGTCTCCAGCCAAACTATGCGTTGCTCGAAAATATCCTCGATTACAAAAACAGCAAAATCTGCAAAGAGAAACAACAGTGCGATCTGGCGTCTCAGCCTTCGGACGTGGTGCTGACGCAGGGCAAAGAGCCGGGCATTACCGGTCCGTTGCGGATGGCGACCGGTGCGACCGATGCGTTCATGTTGCAGTATTACGAAGGTTTCCCGATGAAGGACGTCGCCTGGGGGCAAATCAGCACGCCGGACCAGTGGACCAAACTTGAAACCATCAAGAACCTGTATCACGAAACGCTGTTCGGCTCACCGGCTATCGCAGCGAATGCCGCGAAACCCCTGCTGACATTTATCGCCGGTGCGCTTGATGCTCAGCCTGCCACGTCAGACGATCAGAAAGCCGCGCAACAGGCAAAACTGGCGGTGCTGGTCGGGCATGATTCGAACATCGCTTCATTGCTCGCGGCGCTGAAAACTCGCGATTACCAGTTGCCGGGGCAGTATGAACGTACGCCGATCAGCGGCACGGTGGTCTTCCAGCGCTGGCACGATAAGAAAGCCAATAAAGATCTGATGAAAATCGAATACGTCTATCCGACGGCGCATCAGATCCGCAACAATGTGGCCCTGAGCCTGAAAAATCCGCCGGAGCGTGTCACCCTGCAAATTGAAGGCTGCACCGTTGATAAACAGGGCTTCTGCCCGATGGAGCAGTTCACTCAGGCCGTGCAAAAGGATCTGCAAGGCTGAGTCGCTTAGCTGCTGACTGGCAATAGATAGTGTTTTAAGTTAGTTAGCGGCGGTCCCCGGCTGCCCGATAATGTGCCAAAGGTTTCTGACTCTGGCACATTATGGCGTCCTCTTCGTTTTACCTCAGCGCCCGCCAGCGGGCCGACATTGCAGCCCGTCGCCGCAGCCTCGGGTGGCGGCTGGAAATCCCCACCTGGTTATTGATTGCCTCGGTTTATGGCGGCTGGTTTGCCGGCGTATTCTACTGGCGCGATCTGGGTCCGTGGCTCGGGACGCCGTGGCTTATCTGGTTCACCATCTGGTATATGTCGCTGCAACACGAATTAATCCACGGGCATCCGACCCGCAAACCCTGGCTTAATCAGCTGCTCGGAACGCTGCCGCTGGCGGTCTGGTATCCCTACGGTTTATACCGCGACACCCATTTGCAGCATCACCGTAACGAGCATCTGACGTTGCCGGGCGATGATCCTGAAGCCTATTATTTCAGCCGTGCCCGCTGGGAAACCCTGTCACCGGCGATGAAGACGGCGGTGCGCCTGCGCAATACCTTGCCCGGAAGAATGCTGACCGGCCCGCTGCTGGATATCCTCAGTACGCTGACCGGCGCGCTGCTGGCTGTTTTACGCGGCGAATGGCGCACCGTCAGTATGTGGCTGGTGCATGGCGCACTGCTGGCGATGTTGCTCGGCTGGATGGCGCAGCGCGGATTATCGCCGCTGTATTTTATTCTGGCGGTGAGTTATCCGGCGCTCAGTCTGACCAAAGTCCGCTCCTTCTTCGAGCACCGCGCCGAACGCCTGCCACAGGCGAGATCGACCCTCAATGAAGCCGGTGTGGTCTGGCGGTTGCTGTTCCTCAACCTGAATTATCATCTGGTCCATCATGATTTACCCGGCGTGCCGTGGTATGCACTGCGACAGGTGTATGTCGCCGATCGCGAGGTCTATATTCAGCGCAGCGACGGGTTTGTGGTGAAAGGATACCGGCAGTGGTTCCGCGATCACACGCGGGTGCCGGTTGACGTCGAAGCGCATCCGTTTGCCACCGGCACAACAGCGGCGCAACCCGCGCGCAGCGACTATGATTATCAGCAGGAAACCCCCTGACGGAGTGGCCAGATGATGCTGATGTCTTTGCCGATGTATGCGATTTCTCCGCCGGATGTCGAGGCTTTCGCCGATATTTTGCGCCAAAAACTGAAAGATGCTGGCCTGAATGCCGTGCCGGATGCGCTGAGCTGGCCGCAGGATTTACTCCATCACTGGCAGACACCGGATCTGCTGCTCAGCCAGACCTGCGGTTATCCGCTGGTGGAAAGTCTGCCGCAGGTTCAGCTGGTGGGGACATTCAGCTACCGTGCGCCGGGCTGTGACGGATTCCGTTACCGCAGCTTTTTGCTGGCGCGGGAAGAAGATGCCAGTCTGCATCTGGCCGGTTTTCGTCAGCGTCGTCTGGCGTTTAACAGCACGGATTCGCAATCGGGTTACAACAGTTTGCGGGCGCTGGTCGCGCCTCTGGCGGTGGACGGACGCTTTTTCTCGCAGGTCACCGCCACCGGCAGTCACCGTGGATCCCTGCGCTACGTTCAGCAAAACCTTGCCGATCTGGCGGCGATAGATTGTGTGACGCTGGAACTCCTCCGCCGCACGGAACCGCAGGCGCTGGAAGGACTGGCGGTGATCGGACAAACCGCAGCCGTACCGGGTTTACCGCTGATTACGTCGGCGAAGACATCGCCTGAGGATTTGGCTGTTTTGCGGCAGGCATTGCGCGAGACGGCGCATGATCCGGTCAGCGCGTGTTTGCTGATCGAAGAGTTCACTGTGGTGCCGAGGCCGGCTTACAGCGTGATCAGTCAGATGAAAGACATGGCGCTGGCGTTTGGCGTCAGCGAACTGACGCCATTACCGCAACCAGAAATCAGTGGGTTTCAATCGGGAAGTCTTCGTTAACATCGCCCCATTCGGCCCATGATCCGTCATACAGCATCACGTCTTTCACCCCCAGAGAATCCAGGCCGAAAGCCAGCGCGGCCGCCGTCACACCGGAGCCGCAACTGGTGATCACCGGTTTGTTCAGATCCACGCCCAGACCTTCGAACGTCGCTTTCAGTGCCTGCGGCGATTTCAGGTGTCCGTCCTGCGTCAGTTCGGTAAAAGGTACGCTCAGGCTGCCCGGAATATGGCCGCCATGCAGCCCCGGACGCGGTTCCGGCGCTTCGGCTTTAAAGCGTGCCAGCGAGCGGGCATCGATAATCTGTACCTTGCCGAGGGCGTTTTTCACTTCTTCGGCGCTGACCACCACCGGGCGCACCAGTTTTGCATTAAACGTCGACGGCACGCGGGTGTGCTCACCGCTTTGTGTCGGTTTGCCTTCCGCTATCCACGCATTCAGCCCGCCATCCAGCACGCGCACGCTTTTCGCGCCGAAACTGGTCAGCATCCACCACACACGCGGGGCGGAGAACAAATCACCTTCATCGTAAAGCACGATGGTTTGCGTGTCGGCCACACCCAGACGACTCATCGATGCGGCGAATTCTTCCTCCGTCGGCATCATATGCGGCAGGCCGGTGCTGCAGTCGGAAATGCTGTCGACTTCCACATAGATCGCGTTGGGAATGTGCGCTTCGAGATATTTGCCATGAAAATCCACCGGCGGCGTAATGCCCGGTTTGGATTTACGGCAATCGATAATGACCACGTCCGGTGAATTCAGATTCTTCGCCAGCCAGTCGGTAGATACGGTATGGGTAGAAAAAGTCATGTTCTGTTGCCTTATCTTTTTTGTGGAGCCAGCCTCAGAGATCGCCCGGGATCAGGGAATACATCCAGGCATCACGCGGCTGACCGTGATAATAAAGCCGGTTACGGTGCAGACCTTCGGATATCGCGCCGGTTTTTTCGGCCACCCGGCGGCTGCGGTCATTGCCATCCATCACCACGATTTCCAGACGGGTCAGTTCCAGCGCGGTAAATGCAAAACGTGCCGCGGTTCTGGCCGCCAGTGTCGCCAGTCCGCGGCCGGTATAACCAGTGCGGATCCAGTAACCGAGGTTGGCGAACTTATACTCCGGCGTGATGCGGTTGATGCCCACGCTGCCAATCAGATTTCCGCTGGCACGCTCAAACAGACAGAAATTAAACTCTGCGCCGCGATGGCGTTTTTGCTCGCAGTCAGCCAGATATTTCCGGCTGTCTTCCAGCGAGTATTTATCCGAACACCAGGATTCCCACGCGCCGATATCCTTCACGGATGCCTGAACGGCGGCAAAATGCGTGATGGCTTCAAGCTCGGTCGCGACGCGGATCTCGAACTCTTCATCCTGATAAATCTGGCGTGTCATCATGGGCGTTATCCTGTCATAAAGGAAACCAATCAAATCAGCCTCACATATCTGGCATCCGTATGTCAATTGGTGAAAAGGCGCATTAAGTGAGAAAAAACAGCAGGCTGGCCCGGCGATGCTGTCATGCGTCCGGCACCAGGATCACCAGCTTGCATTCTGCATAACCGGCGGGGAAAAAGGTCTGCTGGCGGTAACAGATTTCACCCTTAAGCGGATGATGGAAGCGCCGTTCTCCGCCTTCGCGCGCCAGTACTTCCTGCTGCGACCACCACTGATTAAATTCACTGCTGCGCTCCCGCAGACTGATCACCGACTGACGGACCGCGTCAGAATGGGCGTAATGGCTGGTTTCGGCACGAAATTCGGCCACCACCCGTTTGGCGCGTTCGGCCCAGTTGGTGACCAGTTCGCGCGCCAGCGGATGCAGAAACATGAAATCCAGCAGATTAGGGTGTTCGTCAACGCCCAGCCAGCCGCTGAACAACGCCTGCGCCTGCGGGTTCCATGCCAGCACATTCCAGCCGCTGTCGAGCAGATAGCCGGGGCAGGTCAGCTGATTGACGCAATCTCTCAGGCTGGCGTCCGGTGCGCCGGAGGAGGGCAACGCCTGCGGATCTTTCACCGAGGCTAAACTGAATAAATACTCGCGGGCGGCAGGCTCCATGCGCAACGCCTTCGCCAGACTGTCCAGCGTGGCGGCGGAGATGGACACGTCGCGCCCCTGTTCAATCCACGTGTACCAGGTGGCGCTGATGCCGCTGATTTGCGCCAGTTCTTCACGGCGCAATCCGCTGGTTCTGCGACGTGAAGAACCGGGCAGCCCGACCATTTCAGGTGTCACCCGCTCGCGGTGTGTGCGTAAAAATGTCCCCAGTGCCTTCGGACCGCTCAGTGAGTCTGCGTTATCAATCATGCTTTGCTCTTAAACAGGGAGTAACTCATACCAGTATAAACGCTCATATTGTACCCGTATAGAACAATCCCTATAGTGATTTTGAGGTCATTTGAAACCCGCTTTCTCAATACAAAAACAAGACAGACAGGAGCAATGATGAACATGAAAAATACCCACAGTCAGGCGGTCGATAAGCAGTTTGGTTCTCAGGCGCAGGATTATCTGACCAGCGCCGTGCACTCGCAGGGGGCGGATTTACAACGTCTGGCGACGCTGCTGGCACCCTTTCCGCATGCGCAGGTGATTGATCTGGGCTGCGGTGCGGGGCACGCCAGTTTTGTCGCCGCGGGCATCGTCAATAATGTCATTGCCTATGATTTGTCGGCGCAGATGCTGGACGTGGTGGCGCAGGCCGCCCGCGACAAGCAACTGGCGAACATCAGCGTACAACAGGGTGTCGCGGAATCACTGCCGTTTGCCGACCACAGCGCAGATGTGATCATCAGCCGTTATTCTGCGCACCACTGGCATGACGTCGGGCAGGCGCTGCGCGAGGTGGCGCGCGTGCTGAAGCCGGGCGGCAAATTCATCATGATGGACGTGGTGTCGCCGGGGCATCCGCTGCTGAATATTTATCTGCAAACCGTCGAAGTGCTGCGTGACACGTCCCATGTTTGCAACTATTCACCAGGCGAATGGCTGAACATGACCGCTGAAGCCGGGCTGATTACCCGTGAAGTGACGACAGACCGTCTGCCGCTGGAATTCACCAGCTGGATCGCGCGTATGCGTACACCGGAACATTTTGCTGTCGCCATCCGTGAGCTGCAAAAAACGATGTCTGAAGACGTGGTTAAACATTTTGAGATCCAGCCTGACGGCACCTTCACCAGCGATATCATGATGCTGGTGGCGTCGAAGAACTGAAGAGAAGTGCGATGAGTTGCGCCCTTCCGCGGAGGGAAGGGCGCAGAATGTGATCTTATGACGATTTGCCGAAGATCTTTTTCCCCAGCAGTACCAGCACCAGCACGGCAGCACCGACCACCAGACCGACCACTAAATCGGTCGCGCCGGTGATCAGTGTATTTACCCAGCTTTCGTGGCCGTGAGTCAGCGGTTCAATCAGGCTGTGCATAAACGGCAGGCCGTGGCTGATGATACTGCCACCGACCAGGAACATCGCGATGGTGCCGACGACAGACAGCGTTTTCATCAGCAGGGGGGCGGCGTTGACGATACCGCGACCAAAAGCGCGTACGGCGTTCATCATCCCGCTTTCGCCGTTGAGGTTGCTCAGATACAGACCGGCGTCATCGATTTTCACAATCGCCCCGACCAGCCCGTAAACCCCGACAGTCATCGCCACCGCAATCAGTACCATCACGGTGACCTGATTCAGGAACGGTGCTGCTGACACAATACCTAACGAGATAACGATGATTTCAGCCGACAGGATAAAGTCGGTGCGCACCGCACCTTTAACCTTTTCTTTCTCCAGCTTTTTGGCATCCGCTTCATTTTTAATTTCAGCGGCTGCCGGTTTTTTTTCTTCATGATGCTCGCCCGGCATCAGCTTATGGGCGACTTTTTCGAAACCCTCGTAACACAGATAAGCACCGCCAATCATCAGCAAGGGTGTGATGGCCCAGGGAATAAACGCACTGATCAGCAGCGCCAGCGGCACCAGAATGGCTTTATTGATCATCGACCCTTTGGCCACTGCCCAGACGATAGGCAACTCACGATCGGCTTTCACCCCCGTGACCTGTTGCGCATTCAGCGCCAGATCGTCACCCAGCACGCTGGCTGTTTTTTTCGCCGCGACCTTACTCATCGCCGCCACATCATCAAGAATCGACGCGATATCATCGATTAACGCCAGAAGGCTGCCACCCGCCATAAATCACTCCCTTTTATCATTGTGCAATGGGCTTTCCGCGCACGCGGTCACCCGACCTCTGTTGCCCTGACATGCAGGTGATCACAACAACAGAAAATTCATAAAAAATAATCATAACAGTGATTGCATCCCGGCGTCGATTTGTGCGAATGTTGTCCGGGTCATAAATAACATTAACAACTCTCCACACTTTCTCCATTAAATATCTTTATTTCCTCGTAAGTTACCTTCTCAGAAATATTTATTTTCATCCTCTCCTTATTTTTACCACAATGGTTGAAGTTCTTTACATTCGATTACGTCCGCTTTCATTGATTCGCCGATAATTATTTCAACGGATTGCTTCCGCCCCATTAATTAACGAAACTAACGAAAGAAAGGTGCGTAATATGAAAATCTTACCTGCAATTGCCGCTGTTGCTATTACTGTCGCTTCATTCTCAGCCCTCGCGGCTACGCCTATTTCAGAAATGCAGGCGCAAAGCGGTAACTTTCAGTCACTGGGTACCGTGTCTGTGAGTGCACCGAATACGGTTCCGGGTAGCATGCGTGACCAGCTGAACCAGATTGCCAGCGATAAAGGGGCAACCCATTACCGCGTCATCGGTGCCGACACCCCGGGGGATTCCAGCCTGAGCCGTGCCAACGTCGAGCTGTATAAATAAAATCGTCTGACGGAATATCCCTCAACGTTTTTTATTTAAACGTGATTAAGTGAATGTAGTGTGAGAAGGCCAATGTCACCTGACATTGGCCTTTTTATTATCTGAATCCTGCCTGCGGTTGACGTCTTTTTTGAGAGTTATCCCATGTAATTTATTTTGTTTGAATCTTACTGGTCATTATTTCTCTTATTAATCATTTCTTAAGAATTTTTTGGCCTGATAGGGGTCTATCCCTTTCAGGAGGACGTATATATGCTGAACGCCGCAATAATGACGATTAAGAACACCGGACTTTCGATTCAGAACCGCTTTTTTTATTTACAGAATTTTATGACTTCACCCAGGACCATGGGCACGCTGATGCCGTCGTCACCCTGGTTATGCCATGCGATGCTCAGCCAGATTGACTGGACCACCTCGCTGGATATTGCAGAACTTGGCGCGGCCGACGGGGTGCTGACCCGCCGTATTCTCAGCCGGATGCGCGCCGATGCCAAACTGGAGGCTTTCGAAATTCAGCCCGCTTTTGTGCGTAAGCTGAACCAGATGGAGGATCGCCGTTTGCAGGTGATGGCGCATTCTGCGGAGCACATGAGCACGAATTACGACGCGGTATTTTCTTGTCTGCCGCTGCTGTCGATGCCCGTGCGTACCAGCATCAGGATTTTGCAGAGAACGCAGCAACAACTGAAGGAGAAAGACGGAGTGCTGATTTTGTTTCAGTACAGCCAGCTGTCAGAAAAACTGTTGTCACGCTATTTCACCTGGAAAAAAATCCGTGTGGTCAGGAATTTTCCT
Organism: Rahnella victoriana; assembly: GCF_004330295.1. Lineage (GTDB taxonomy): Bacteria > Pseudomonadota > Gammaproteobacteria > Enterobacterales > Enterobacteriaceae > Rahnella > Rahnella victoriana. Next base: position 131,587 of record NZ_SJOJ01000011.1, on the reverse strand, counting down.
CCCGCACTGGTGTATATCTGTAAACCCCGCTGATACAGTCACTTAAGGGCGGAGGCTCGCAAAGCTCATTGCAGGCCGTTGCGTAACAAGGATTTTTCAGTATGATGCCCTGAACGGCGTAAATAAAACGCTACAGAAGCTTCACCGGCAGGTGACAAAAATCTGCCAGTGAAGCTTTTTTGTTGTACTATCTCGCGAGTACAACGACAGTCAGCACATCAGGTAACGTTTGACGTTCAACCTCCTTACAGAGGATGGATTTTTATCAGGCGAGCAACGGGGCTCCCGGGGAATAAAGGAAGCGGTAATGACACAACCCATCTTCATGGTAGGCGCGCGCGGCGCGGGTAAAACGACAGTAGGTAGCGAACTGGCGAAAGTGCTGGGCTACAAATTTGTCGATACCGATCTGCATCTGCTGCGCACTTCGGGTCTTAGCGTCGCAGACATTGTCGAACGTGAAGGCTGGGAGGGATTCCGTCGTCGTGAAACTGAAACGCTGAAAGCGATTTGTTCGCCGCTGACTGTCATTGCCACCGGCGGCGGCGTGGTGCTGGCGCAGGAAAACCGCGATTTTATGCGGGAAGCGGGCACCGTGATTTATCTGCGCTCGCCGGCTTCAACGCTGGCAAACCGTCTGGAAGATGCTCCGCTGGAAGATCAGCGCCCGACGCTGACCGGCAAACCGATCACTGAAGAAATGACGGAAGTGCTGAACGAACGTGAAGCGCTTTACCAGCAGGCCGCCCATCATGTGGTCGATGGCACGCAGGATCCTGCCGACGTGGTGAATGCCATTATGGATGCGCTGGCCTTGCCCATGGCGCGCTAAATTCAGCATTGAACGTGATGATGTCTTTTCAGAAACGAGCCGCTGTGGCTCGTTTTTTTTGCCTGAACGCGGGCAGGGTTGTGGCATGTAAACAAAACGGGCCATCGCCTGTGAGGAAGATCACAGTCGTCTAAGTATTGTACTGGTGAATTATTGGGCGTAAAATAATAACCCATGTGATTAGTTCAGTCCTTAAACCTGGAACCCATGATGAAATCCCTGATGTCGTTCTTCCACCAGCACGCCAAAGCCATGCCCGCTATCTGGTCAGTCACCATTATCCTCGTCGAAGCCTCCATCGCTTTATATATTTTGCGTAATATTTAATCACGATAATCTGCTGAGTTTGACGTCCGTCACCTCATAAATGCTCGGCATCCCCTCTTCCTCTCACAAAAATAAATGGCTTTAGGAATTTCTTTAAGCATATTCCTTTGTCTGTTCCGTTCTGAGTGAAAAATAAACGGCTTGACGCTGACACGTATCAGCTTTAGTTTTTATTTAACTTAACAGGAACCCTGTTCCATATACCGGAACTCACTCCTTTATGACCACTTTAGAAAATGCGTCGGCGGTACTGAAATTATTTTCCAGGCAGGGGATCCGTCAGGGACATCCCGGTTTGTCATTCAGTGACGTGGTCGAAAATTTAAAATTACCGAAAAGTACGGTTTCGCGTTTGCTGATGACCATGGAAACAGAAGGATTGCTGGAACGCGATCCGGACAGTCGCCTGTATCGCATCGGAAAATTATTACTGGCCGTCTCAAGTCATTATTTATCGACGCCGCTGGTGGATACCGCATCGCCGTATATGACGCAACTCAGTCAGCTGACGCAATGCACCGGCTATATCTCGATGCTGGAAGGGCGGGATATTTTGGTCATGCGGATGTTTCCCGGCAGAACCTATCTGCAGGTGGTGACACCCGCAGGCAGCCTGCTCCCGGCGCATGAAACCGCGATTGGCCGGGCGATTCTGGCTCGGTATTCCGATGACGAGGTGATGCAGCGTTTTCACGGGGAATATCAGGTGAATTCGGTGAATGCCCCGGCCAGTATGGCATTGTTATTAGCCCGTCTGGCAGAGGTACGGAACACCGGTGTGTCTTTTGCCAATAATGAAACCTTGCTGGGCATCAGTTCATTAGCCACCAGCATTTTTAATAAGCACCGTAATGAAACCGTCGGATTATGTTTGTCTTTCCCTTCGCCTGCACAAGGGAAAGAAATTCCGCAAGGAATAAAAGAAGGGCTGATTGCTGTAACCCGGCAACTCGCCGAAAAATTGGGTGATGAATACTGGCATTTACCGACACGGGAATAATCCGCAAAGGGAATGACCGGTAACGGGCCCGGAATTTTTTTATGTGAAATACTTGCTCAACACCAGGGGCCTTATGTCAGATCAACCTGTTAAGAATAATAAGGAAAATCAGCTAAAGGATATTGGCACTCTCATCGTGATGATTCTGTTGTCTGTGTTAGGCGCAATCATCGGTGTTCAACTGATTACCACCTTAGGCGTGACGCCTAATACTTCCATTATCGGCGCGCTGTTTGCCATGCTGCTGGCGCGCATTCCGATGCAGGCGTTTCAGCGTTACCGTTCTGTTCATACCCAGAATCTGGCGCAAACCGTCATTTCTTCTGCCACCTTTGGCGCGGCAAACAGCCTGCTGATGCCCATTGCTATCCCGTATGTCATGGGGCAACCGCAACTGATCATGCCGATGTTTACCGGTGTGGCGGTGGCGATGTTGCTCGATGCCTATCTGCTTTACCGCCTGTTTGACACCAAAGTGTTCCCGGCCAGCAATGCCTGGCCGCCGGGTGTGGCGGCAGCGGAAGCCATTAAAGCAGGGGATAACGGCGGGCGTCAGGCCTGGTTGCTGGTCGCCGGTGTGGTGATCGGGCTGGGCGGCGCGATGCTTAAAATTCCGATGGCGGCATTTGGTACGGCATTTATCGGCAATATCTGGGCGCTGAGTATGTTCGGGATTGGTTTGCTGATCCGCGCTTACGCACAGCCGCTGGCCGGGCTGGATCTGAATGCGATGTATATTCCGCACGGCATGATGGTTGGCGCGGGGCTGGTCTCGCTGTTGCAGGTGATTCAGGTGGTGCGAGCGAAAAATGCTGACGCCAGAACCACCTTTACCCAACCGGCGAAAGAAGTGCGAACCGCGCTCGGGCTGGGCGCATTTGGCTATATCGCCATTGCCGCGCTGCTGGCGCTGGCGGGCGGTTTATATAGCGAGATGTCCGTCGGCATGCTGATTGCGTTCGTGATTTACGCCGCTTTTGCCGCCTTCTTCCATGAGCTGATTGTCGGCATTGCCGCGATGCACTCCGGCTGGTTCCCGGCCTTTGCTGTTGCGCTGATCACGCTGATTATCGGTATTCTGATTGGCTTCCCGCCGCTGGCCTTGTGCGTGCTGACCGGCTTTACCGCCGCGACCGGCCCGGCATTTGCCGACATGGGGTTTGACCTCAAAGCCGGATTTATCCTGCGGGGTTATGGCAAAGATTTGCAGGCTGAACTCGCCGGTCGCCGCATCCAGTTATTCGCCGCCCTGCTGGCCTTTATCATCGCCATTCCGGTGGTCTGGTATGCCCATTACGGTTACTTCGCACAGGATCTGGTGCCGCCGGTGGCGCGCGTGTATGCCAAAACTATTCAGGCCGGTGCGCAGCCGGGCATTGCCCACAGTCTGCTGATCTGGGCCATTCCGGGGGCGCTGATCCAGCTGATTGGCGGGCCGAAACGCCAGCTCGGCGTATTGCTGGCCACCGGTTTACTGATCAACAGCGTGATGGCCGGATGGGCCGTGGTTTGCGGCATTGTGCTGCGCATCATCATTATTCGTATCTGGGGTGAAAAAGGGCGTACGCCAATGGAAGTGCTGGCGGCAGGATTTATCGCCGGTGACGCACTTTACAGCTTCTTCACGTCGGTTTTCAGTGCCAAAAAGTAGTGAGTACCGCACCAACACCAGGGCTGATGTTTAGCCAGCATTAAACACCTGACTGTTCCACGATGAACAGCGCCCGCGACTGTTTTGGCTACTGCGTGAAATACGCCAGCCGCGATGTTTTAAGAGGATTTTGTGATGAGTTTGCAACAGACATTAACGGTATTCGAACTGATTGACAGTGCACACGTCAGCGGTCAGGACATTGTGGACTTATTCGCCCGCTATCCGGGCATCACGGCCAGCACGCATCGCGCTGATGGCCCGAAAGGCGGCACGGATTTTGTCCGTATCACCGTGCCGGGCAGTCAGGGTAAAAGCAGCGGCGGCACCGCGCCGACGTTGGGCATTATCGGCCGTCTGGGCGGTATCGGCGCACGTCCGACACGCATCGGTCTGGTGTCTGATGGCGATGGCGCGATTGCCGCCGTCACCAGCGCGCTGAAACTGGCTGACATGCAGCGCAAAGGCGATGTGCTTGACGGCGATGTGATCATCACGACACACATCTGCCCGAACGCCCCGACCCGTCCGCACGATCCGGTGGATTTTATGGATTCACCGATTGACGACGTGACCATGAATGACAACGAAGTGGTGGACGGTGTGGATGCGATCCTCTCCATCGACACCACCAAGGGCAACCGCATTATCAACCACAAGGGATACGCCATTTCGCCGACGGTGAAAGAGGGGTACATCCTGCGTGTTTCCGAAGATTTACTGCGCATCATGGAAATGACCAGCGGCAAACCGGCGGTGACGTTCCCGATCACCACGCAGGACATCACGCCTTACGGCAACGGCGTGCATCACCTGAACAGCATTCTGCAACCGTCCACGGCGACCTGCGTACCGGTAGTCGGTGTGGCGATCACCGCAGAATCGGTGGTGCCGGGCTGTGGCACCGGGGCAAGTCACGAAGTGGATATCGCACTGGCGGCAAAATTTGCCGTGGAAGTGGCGAAAGAGTTTGGCCGCGGCACCTGTCAGTTCTTTGATGCCGATGAATATCAACTCCTGTTGTCGCTGTACGGAAGCTTGCGTCACCTGCAAAACCGGAAGTAACACCATGATGACATCCTTTGCGACGTTAACCATCGGACAGGCGCCACGCAGCGATATCATGCCGCTGCTGATGGCGCATCTGCCAGCCGGATCCGTGACCCATGTGGGGTTACTGGACGGGCTGAGCACGGAGCACATTGAACAGCGTTATGCCCCTGCGGAAGGCGATGCCGTGCTGGTCACGCGGTTGCTGGATGGTTCACAGGTGTCGATGGCCGCGCACCTCGTCGAGCGCGGTCTGCAGGAAAAAATCGATGTGCTGGAAGCGCTGGGTTGCCAGACCATTCTGCTGCTGTGCACCGGTGAATTTAACCGTCTGCATGCCCGCAACGCGCTGCTGCTCGAGCCTGACCGCATCATTCCGCCGCTGATCGGCGCGATAGTCGGGAAGCACCGGGCGGGCATTGTGGTTCCGGTGGAATCGCAGGTGGTTGAGCAGGCGAACAAATGGCGAAAATTAGCCACGCCGCCGTGCTTCGCGGTCGCCAGCCCGTACATTTCAGATGACCAGACGCTGACGGAAGCGGCCACACGTCTCGCAGAGCAGGGCGCGGAAGTGGTGGTGCTCGACTGCATTGGTTACAACCGTCATCACGCTGACGTGCTGCAAAAGCATCTGAATATTCCGGTGCTGTTGTCGAATGTGCTGATGGCAAAACTGGCGGCGGAACTGGTGGTCTGAGGTTGAGACGAACAGGGCGGACAGCCACCCACAATGGCACTGTGTGGCCGTAAAATCAAATCAGCAATACCGCTTTGCGGGCGGTGTCGTCTGGTGCAGATAAAGCGGTAATAATCAGTGACAGAAGACGGTTTCTGCCCCTAATATGAAGGCTCTGAAAATTATCGCAAAGGGCCAATCTATGTTGAAAAATAATGAGTATTTTGACGGGAAAGTGAAGTCGATTGGTTTCGACAGCGAAAGTACGGGTTCAGCCAGTGTTGGCGTGATGGCCGTCGGCGAGTACACCTTCGGTACCGCAAAACCGGAAGAAATGACTGTGATCAGCGGCTCCCTGAAAGTGCTGATCCCGGGATCGCCGGACTGGCAGGTGTTTAAGCCGGGCGAAACTTTCTACATTCCGGGTAAAAGTGAATTCAACTTGCAGGTCGGCGAAACCACGTCGTACCTGTGTAAATACCTGACCAAGTAATTTATTCAGACACCGTTAAAAGAGAAAAGGCGCCCGGTTAGCGCCTTTTTTATGTGCTGAATCCGGTGTTAACGCTGCGCTTCGCCGCCCAGTGCTTCGATCAGATTCTGAATTAACGCGGCCAGTTCACCGGTCATCAGCACGAAGTCCGCATCGAAACGTCCGGCGAAATCTTCGCGGTCGATGTCTTCGTTCTGATCGCGGATCACGTCGCTGAATTTCAGGCGTTTAATGCTGCCGTCGTCGGCCAGCACCACCGCAATACGTTCCTGCCAGTCCACTGCCAGTTTGGTCACCAGTTTGCCATTCTCGATGTGCGTGGCGATTTCGTCGCTGACCAGCGCCTGTTTTTTACAGCGGATCACGCCGCCTTCTTCCAGAATCGCTTTCAGCTCGGCTTCGTCCTGCAAGGCAAACCCGGCCGGAGTATCGCCTGAACGCACCCATTCGGTCAGCGTCAGTTCGATAGGGCTTTCCATGGTCAGTGGCACCACCGGCAGCGAACCGAGGCTTTTACGCAGCAGCGCCAGCATGTCTTCGGCTTTCTTGGCGCTGGCGGCATCGACCATGATCAGGCCGTTAACGGTGTCGATCCACATGAACGTCTGGCTGAAACGGCTGAAGGCGCGCGGCATCAGGCTGTGCAGCACTTCATCTTTCAGGGAGTCTTTTTCGGTCTTCTTCAGCTTGCGGTGTTGCTCGCCTTCAAGCTGTTCAATCTTGGCCTGTAACTCCTGTTTGATCACCGGAGAAGGCAGAATTTTTTCTTCTTTACGGGCGCAGATCAGGATCTGCCCGCCGTTGACGTGTGTCAGTGCATCGCCACCGTGAGAACCCATCGGCGAGACCCAGCCGGTTTTCGCCATATCCTGACTGCCGCACGGGGTAAAGGTGAAAGCACTGAGCTGTTTTTCCATTTCGTCAGCAGATAACGAAACTTCACGGCTCAAACGGTAAACCAACAAATTCTTAAACCATAACATGGCGTTATCCCTGTCCCGGCGCACCCGTGGTACGCTGAATAAATGAATGCAGGGCGGCATGATAACCAATTGAGCGCCAGTCGTCGTTAAGAAATCGCGGCACCCTGTAACATTGCATAACAGCTTATTCTGGTGACAGTCGCGTCTGGCTTCTAAACTGAATAAACTCAAAAAAAACTGACCCTGCAAGGTGTAAAAGGAGAACAACACGTGCGAATTGGCATTGATTTAGGCGGCACAAAAATAGAAGTGATTGCGTTATCTGATGAAGGCAAAGAGCTGTTTCGCAAGCGTGTTGATACGCCGAGAAATGACTACGAGCGCACGCTGAAAGCGATTGAGGGGCTGGTGCTGGACGCCGAAAAGGCGACCGGTCAGCACGGCAGCGTCGGGCTGGGGATCCCCGGCACACTGTCGCCGTTTACCGGCAAGGTGAAAAATTCAAACTCGGTCTGGCTGAACGGACAGCAGCTGGATGAGGATCTGGCGCTGCTGTTAAAACGTGAAGTGCATATCGCCAACGATGCCAACTGTCTGGCGGTGTCGGAAGCCACCGACGGCGCAGGTGCCGGTCGTCATACGGTGTTTGCGGTCATCATCGGCACCGGCTGCGGTTCCGGCGTGGCACTGAACGGCGCGGCCCATGCGGGCGGCAACGGTAACGCAGGAGAATGGGGACACAATCCCCTGCCGTGGCAGGATGAAGAGGAAATGCAGTTTGCCCGCGAGGTGCCTTGCTACTGCGGGAAATCCGGTTGCGTCGAAACCTTTGTTTCCGGCACCGGCTTTGCCGAAGATTACTTCCGTCTGTCCGGTCAGCGGCTGAAAGGCGCAGAGATCATTGCGCTGGTGGAGCAGGGCGACGAAACCGCAGAGCGGGCGCTGGGGCGTTATGAACGTCGTCTGGCAAAAGCCCTGGCGAACGTGGTGAATATTCTCGATCCGGATGTGATTGTCTTTGGTGGCGGCATGAGCAACGTCGATCGCATTTATCAGACCGTGCCGTTGCTGATCAAACAATGGGTGTTTGGCGGTGAATGTGAAACGCCGATGCTGAAAGCGGTTCACGGCGATTCGAGCGGCGTACGCGGCGCCGCCTGGCTGTGGCCTCAATCGCGTTTCGCGTTATAAAACAGGGCGTTGTCAGGCAATAAAAAGGGGCGCAGCTTTTGCGCCCCTGATCTCATTCATCGCCCCACCGTTAAAGCGCCATCTCCCGTTTAAACACCTCCAACGTATGCGCCTTCACGCGGATAAATTCCGGATGGCTCATGATTTCTGAACCACGCGGACGTGGCAGATCGAACGGCACGATTTCTGCGATCTGCGTCGGCCGCCGCGTCAGCAGTAAAATCTCATCCGCCAGAAACACCGCATCTTCCAGATCGTGCGAGACAATCAGCATGGTGACGCCGGTCGCCAGCTGCACTTCCTGCAATTTATCGCGGATAAACAAGGTCATTTCGAAATCCAGCGCCGAGAAAGGTTCGTCGAGGAACATCACTTCCGGCCGCGTTGCCAGCGCACGCATGATGCACACGGTTTGCTGCTGGCCGCCGGAAAGCTCGTACGGATAGCGTTTCAGATCGAAGCGGATATCAAACATCTGCGTCAGTTCCTCCACCCGCGCATTCACATCCGCTTTGCTCATGCCGTGGCGGATCAGCGGGTAGGCGATATTGGCGCGTGCGCTCATCCACGGAAACAGCGCGTCGCGGTAGTTCTGGAATACGTAGCCGATGGTGGTCTGTGCCAGCGTTTTTCCGTCAAACAGAATGTCGCCTTTATCGACCGGGATCAGCCCGGCGATCATGTTCATCAGGGTCGATTTTCCGCAGCCGTTCGGCCCGAAAATCGATACGATTTTGCCACGCGGCAGATCCAGATTCAGATCGGTGTACAGCGGCTGTCCGGCAAATGCCTTGCTCAGCCCGCGGATCGTTACATGGGTGTCGGGGCGGGTGGCGTATTGCGGCAACTGCGGGCCTTTATAATCCGGGTTCAGCGAGAGAGGTTGCGTCATGCTTTGCTACTCCAGTGGACGGTTTTTTTCTCGATCAGCAAAAAGGCCAGATTAAGCAGGTAACCCAGCGCGCCGGTGATCAGGATCGAGGCGTACATGTCTTTGATATTGAACACCTGCTGGGCATCAATGATCCGGTGGCCGAGGCCGGTTTCGGATCCGATAAACATTTCGGCGACGATGACGATCACCAGCGCTATCGACACGCCGGTACGCAAACCGACAAACGTCTGCGCCAGACTTTCCATCAGCATGATGTCTTTGAAAATATGCCAGCGGGAAATCCCCATCACTCTGGCCGCCATCAGGCGGGTTTTTTTGGCATTCATCACGCCGTAGGCGCTGTTAAACAAGATCACCAGCACGGCGGCAAAGGCGGCGATAGCGATTTTGTTGGCATCGGTGATGCCGAAAATCAGCATAAACAGCGGGATCAGTGCCGACGAGGGAGTAGAGCGAAAGAAGTCGATGAGGAATTCCAGACTGCGGTAAACCTTTTCGTTACTGCCTAAGATCACGCCGAGCGGCACGCCGATCACCGCCGCAAAGGCAAAGGACACCAGCGTGCGGTAGAGGGTTGCGCCGATGTCAGTGCGCATGGACGCATCCGAAAACGACTGAAACATGTAGCCGATTGTCTCGACGGGCGAGGGCAGAAGCACCGGGTTCAGCCATTTTGCGCTGACGGCCAGTTGCCAGAATAAAAACAGCAATACCGGACCGACCAGCGGCAGTAACCTTGAAGACCAGCGTGAAGTCATCCTGTTTCTCCTTATCCCTGATAAATCAGCGAGGCGACATCTACCGGCTTGCTGAAGATTTTTCTTTCGGTAAAGACGTCATAAAACTTCTGGAACCATTGCAGGTTGTCGCCTTTTAAATCGGGATACATCACAAAGCCCGGCAGCGGCACTTCCTTCACCAGCGCCGGTTCAATGCTGGTGTAACCGGCGACGTTTTCGCGGGCTTTGTCAGGCTGTGCGGCGATGAACTCCACGGCTTTCTGATAAGCAGCAATAAACTTTTTGGTTTGTTCCGGTTTGTCCGCGATAAAGCTGGCGTTCAGTGCCGCCGCGCCGCCAAACCACGGGGCGTCGGCATTGCCGAGCACGTATTTAGAAATCACGCCGGTTTCCAGCGTGCGGGAAAGATGCTTCATGCGCCCGACCGTGCCGGTCGGTTCCAGCGTATAGACGCCGTCAATTTGTCCGGCCGCCAGCGCCGGAGCGTGCTGGCCGACCGGCAGTTCGATCACCGACGGGTGAGTGAAGCCATTTTTCTCCAGAATAATTTTTGCCATGGTGACGTTCTGGATCCCCGGACCGCAGGCGATTTTCTTGCCTTTCAGGTCACTGATGGCGCTGGCTGTGCTGTTCAGCGGCACCAGAAATTCATCCAGCACCAGCTTATGGTTGGACGGGTTGGAGCAGATAATTTTGAACAGCCCCGGTGAGGTGATCGCCCCCAGCCCCAGCGCGCCGGTTGCCGTGCCGTTGGCGCAGCCGTGGATCCTGCCGGTGATCATCCCTTCGACAATTTGCTGGGCGCTGGCGAATTTAACGCCTTTCACATTCAGTCCGGCTTGTTTAAAAAAGCCCTGTTCCAGCGCCACATACAGCGGTAAACCGCCGACAATCGGCCAGTAACCGATGCGGATCTCATCGTCTTCGGCGGCAAAGACGGACGTCGGGATCATTCCGCCAAGGGTGGACACTCCGCCGGTAATGGCGAGCCATTTCATCAGCTGGCGACGTTTTTTATCAACTTCAGGTTTGATGTTTTTCATTGGCGGTTCCCTAAGCGGTTATGAGGACGTTGCAACTTGTACTGCAACTTGTATACATAACGTTAAGCACAGGGCGTGCCAGTTCATTCCGGCAGCGGGAATAAGCGTAAATTCAGCAGGTTGGGGAAAAATCGCGCACTGAACTGGTGCGATTTTTGTGCACGCTTTCACAAAAAGGATCCACCGCAGGGCATGCGGCTAGCAATTTATCTAGCAACCTGCCCGGCGGTGGCGAGGGATCAGACTTTAAATTCACTGCTCAGGCGGCTGACGCCCAGACCGTTCACTTTGGTGACTTTGATCTGCACCGGAATACGGTCTTTCATCGCCTCGACATGGCTGATCACGCCGATGGTTTTACCTGAGGCATTCAGACTGTCGAGGGCATCCAGCGCGGTATCCAGCGTGTCGGCATCGAGCGTGCCGAACCCTTCGTCAAGGAACAGCGAGTCGATGCGGGTTTTATCGCTGACCAGATCTGACAGTGCCAGCGCCAGTGCCAGACTGACCAGGAAACTTTCGCCGCCGGATAACGTGCGGGTGTCGCGCACCGCGTCCGCCTGCCAGGTATCGACCACCTGCAACTCCAGCGCATCGCTGGTTTTACGCTGCAACAGATACCGGCCATGCAGTTTTTCCAGCTGTCGGTTGGCCAGATACACCAGATGATCGAGCGTCAGACCCTGCGCAAATTTACGGAATTTCGCGCCATCGCTGGAGCCAATCATCTGATTGAGATAGCCCCAGTCATCACAGGTCAGCTGCGCCTGCGCAATCTGAGCAATCAGCGCCTGTTGTCCGCTGTGACGCTGTTTGTCGCTTTCCAGCTGATTCTTCACTTCACCCAGACGTTGCTGTAAGGCTTTCAGCTGTTGCGCCAGCTCCGCCTGTTGCGCGGTCAGCGCGTGAAGATCGCTGTCGGTCTCACTGAGATGCGCGGGGCGGGCAAGCCTCTGTTTTTCCAGCATGTCTTTGGCGTCGACCAGCAAGGCCTGCGCCTGCGCCAGTTGTTGTTGCAGATGTTCTTTCCGTTGCTGAAGTTGCTGACGTAACGCGTCATCCAGCAACGCCTGTTTTACGGCGTCCTCATCCGCAAAGCCGCTGGCGCCGAGCGCCTGTTGCCACGCCTGTTCCGCCTGCGTCAGACGTGTCAGCGCCTGCTGCTGTTGCTGCTGCGTACTGGCGAGCTGACCGGCAAGCTGATCACGCTGTTCCTGCGCCTTTTGCAGCGCGGTCTGAGCATCGCTGACGGCCTTTTCTGCCGCCTGCTGTTGCTGATGTAAGTGCCCGCGTACCTGCGCCACCTGACGATCGCCGAACAGTTCGTGACGTCTGGCGTTCAGTTCCGCCAGTGATTTTTCACCCTCAGCGCACTGTTTTTGCAGCTTCGCGAGATGTTCCTGGGATTTCGCCTGCGTCTCTTCCAGCCGTGTGAAACGTTCAGTCAGCAACGCGCTTTGCTGCTGCACTTTCTGCTGTGCGTTCAGGGCATCATTCAGGGCATCTTTGGCCTGTTGCAGCGCCCGTGCCAGCTGTTCGTGCTGGCTGATCAGCGTCTGTGACTGCTGCTCTTCGTCGTCGCGTGCGGTCAGCCATTGCGTGATGTCAGCGGTGTCATGCAGCGTGAAGGTCAGATTCAGTGATTCACTGAGCTGCTGCCAGTGCGCAGTATGTGCATTCAGTTGCTGCTGATCTTGTTCCAGCTGGCTTTGCAGGCGGGTTTGCTGCTCTTTCAGGCTTTTGATTTTCGCTGCCAGTTCGATGCCGCTGGCTTTCGCCGCATCAAACTCCAGCTGCATTTTCTCGACGCGCAGCGCCGTTTCAGAAGGTTTGACCTCCTGATAATGTTCAATTGCCGGATGCGATGTCGAGCCGCACAGCGGGCAGGCCTGGCCGCTTTGCAGGCTGGCACGTTCGGCTTCGAGGCTGACGATCAGCATTTCCTGTTTATGCAGGGTTTTGACGTCGTTGAGATGGTCCAGCTGTTTCTGACATTGCAGACGGATGGCGCCCAGACGCTGTTCTTCTTCAGCCAGTTGCGTCTGGTACTGCGCGGCATCGTTGTGCTGTTGCAGCACCCGCTGGTTAAGTTGCGGGAAAATTTGCATCAGGGAGAACAGCTGCTGACGCACCGGGCGCAGCTGGATGAGTTCAGTCTGCCTTTGCTGCAATGCCGCCCGCGGGTGCTGTTTTTCCAGCGCCGCTTGTCGTTGTTGTGCGCTGCTCAGTGCGTCGGTCAGTGCGGTCTGGCTGGTCTGATGCTGACGGCTTTCTTCGTCCAGTTTCTGACGTTCTGCCGTGATTTGCACCAGCGCCGCGTGTTGTTCAGCGACCTGTTTCTGTGCGTCACCGGCCGACTGCTGCATTTCAGCCAGCGATTTACGCAGCAGGGCGATGTCGCCATCCAGCGGCAGGATCTTTTCCTCGATCAGCGTCTGCATCTGGCGCTGTGCTTCCGCCTGTGTCTGCCGCGCCGTTTGTGCCTGTTCTTCCGCCTGTTTCAGCGGCGTCAGCTGCGCAATCTGCTGTTCCTGCTGCTGCGTCAGTTGTGTCAGCCATTGCTGAAGGCGTTGCGATTCGTCCTGACAACGCTGGCGATCCACGAGTAACGGACGCAGTTTTTCTGCCGGTTCACTGCGCGCCAGTTGCTGTAACTGCGGCGCGGCGGCCAGATTTTCCTGTTCTGCGGCGGTGAGCTGCTGCTGAGACTGCTGCTGTTTTTGCTGTGCCTGTTGCCACTGTTGCAGCCAGTTCAGATCCTGCTGGTGCTGGTGTGCCTGCTGACTGAGGCTGATTTCCTGTGCGTTCAGTTCAGCAAGTTGCGCCTCCAGCGTCTGGCGCTGTTCTTCGCTGAGCAGTTCGATACCCGCCATGCGCTGATGCAGGCCGTCGAGGGTAATGCGCGCTTCTTTATGTTGCTCAAACACACGCTCAGACAGCAGTCCGTAAATTTCGGTGCCGGTCAGTTCTTCCAGCAGTTCGGCGCGATCGTTGGCATCCGCATTCAGGAAGGCGGCGAACTGCCCCTGAGACAGCATCATCGATTTGGTGAAACGTCCAAAATCCAGTCCGGTCAGTGAGGCGATGGTGTCGAGTTTATCGCGTACTTTGTCAGCCAGAATTTTGCCGTCGGCCAGCAATGCCAGCTCCACTTTCGGTGCCTGCAGGTTGCCGTCCGGCGAGTTTTTGGCGCGGCGCTGGCTCCAGAATGCGCGGTAACCCACGCCTTTGACTTCAAACTCCACCTCCGCCAGCGATTCGGCGGTGTGGCGGGTCATCAGTTCGTTCTGGCTTGGCGTGATGTTCAGACGCGGCGTCTGGTGATACAGCGCCAGACAAATGGCATCGAGCAGGGTGGTTTTCCCCGCGCCGGTCGGGCCGGTAATGGCGAACAATCCGTTACTGGCAAAAGGTTCGGCGGTGAAGTCAATTTTCCATTCGCCTTCCAGCGAATTCAGGTTTTTTAAACGCAGGCTGAGAATTTTCATTGTGCGCTGTCCTCCGCGTTCTGACCGCTGGTGACCTGTTCAACCACCTGCGCAAATAAGGTACGCATCCGCGCCTGACGCGGTTCATCGGGATCGGGTTCCAGCGCCAGCCGCCGTTCAAAGACATCGCCGACGCTCAGTTCGCTGAGGGTTTCTTTTTCCTGTTGCTCAATGCGGTTGATGCGCTGTTCTTTACTGCGGCGTAACAGCACCACTTCTACCGGCAAATCTGCCGTCAGCGCCTGGATACGTCGCTGAATATCGCTGAGATAATCCTGCGTGGAGACTTCAATATCCAGCCAGACGGGTTTTGCCGGATCGCCGCCTTCGAACTGTGTCAGTTGCTTTTCAATCTCCGCCAGCGAGCCTTTGATGATCTGCATCGGCTGGAAAACCGGGATTTCCAGCGTCTCGATGGCGTTGAGTGTCGCACCCTCGAAATCAAGCAGGTAGACGCTTTTGGCCTTGCTCAGTTCGTCAAAACTCAGGGCAATCGGCGAGCCGCTGTAGCGGATATGGTCGGTTTTGGCGACGCACTGCGCGCGGTGAATATGGCCGAGTGCCACATAATCGACTGGCGGAAAAGCCTGTGCCGGAAACGCATCGAGCGTGCCTATATAGATGTCGCGCACCGAATCGGAGGTGCTGACGCCGACGGTGGTCAGATGGCCGGTGGCAATCACCGGCAGCGGTACGCCCAGTTCATCGCGTTTCGCCTGCGCGGCCTGCCACAGCGCGTCATAATGGGCGGCAATGGCTTCCTGTAATGCCAGCTGTTTGTCGCTGCCGGATTGTCCGGCCTGGCTGGCGAGCAAATCACGCGGACGTAAAAACGGAATGGCACACAGCACCGCGCCGGGCGTTCCGTCGCGCTGACGGAGCACTAAAATCTGTTCCGCCAGGTTTTCACCCACGGTGGCAATCACCCGGGTATTCAGGCAGGAAAGCAGTTCGCGGGATTCGTTGAGCGTGGCGACAGAATCGTGATTACCGGCCAGCACCACCAGCTGGCAGCCGGTTTGTTGTAATTCCACCACGAAGCGGTTATACAATTCGCGGGCATAGCTGGGCGGTGATCCGGTATCGAAAATATCCCCCGCGACAAT
Source organism: Rahnella victoriana (assembly GCF_004330295.1). Taxonomy (GTDB): domain Bacteria; phylum Pseudomonadota; class Gammaproteobacteria; order Enterobacterales; family Enterobacteriaceae; genus Rahnella; species Rahnella victoriana. Next base: position 116,172 of record NZ_SJOJ01000011.1, on the reverse strand, counting down.
CACGGCATCGACCTGATGTTGCTGCACCTGACCGGTCAGCCAGCGCAAAAATGCCTGATGTTCGGCAGCGCGGCTTTTGGTGAAAAAGTACTGGCCGAGGTGCCAGTCTGACGTGTGGATCAGGCGCATGAGACTCCCGTGTGGATCCTGGATGACAACGATGGGGCAAAGTATAAACGTCGGCAGGGGACGCTGTCCCCGATAAATCAGACCAATTTCAGCAAGATGGCCGCTAAATAGAAGAAATGTCTCTGTCATATTTGACTGTAATGAACCATCCTTTCTATTCATAAATCTGTCACAAAACTGACGCATAATGGCGCCCGCAATCAAATAAAAGATCGCTAACCTATTGGCAGGACCTACGATGGCTAGACGTATATTGGTGGTTGAAGACGAAGCTCCAATCCGTGAAATGGTGTGTTTTGTACTGGAACAGAATGGCTATCAGGCAGTAGAAGCTGAGGATTTTGATTCAGCGATCGGGCAGCTTGCTGAACCTTACCCTGAACTGATCCTGCTCGACTGGATGTTACCCGGCGGTTCCGGTATTCAGTTTATTAAACACCTGAAACGTGAAGCCCTGACCCGCGAAATCCCGGTGATGATGCTGACCGCGCGCGGTGAAGAAGAAGATCGGGTGCGCGGCCTCGAAGTCGGTGCCGATGATTACATCACCAAACCGTTTTCTCCGAAAGAACTGGTTGCCCGCATTAAAGCCGTGATGCGCCGCATCTCGCCAATGGCGGTAGAAGAAGTGATCGACATGCAGGGTTTAAGCCTGGATCCGTCGTCTCACCGTGTGATGGCCAACGAGCAGGCGCTCGATATGGGGCCGACAGAATTTAAATTATTACACTTCTTTATGACGCACTCCGAACGTGTTTACAGCCGCGAGCAGTTGCTGAATAACGTCTGGGGCACTAACGTTTATGTGGAAGATCGCACGGTTGACGTGCATATTCGTCGTTTGCGTAAGGCGCTGGAAACCAGTGGACATGACAGAATGATCCAGACTGTTCGCGGTACCGGATACCGTTTTTCAACGCGTTATTGAGCCCTCACAGCGGAGAATCTGTGTGCTAGAACGTTTGTCATGGAAACGGCTGGCAGGTGAATTTTTTCTCTTTTGCCTGCCCGCGTTAATCCTCGGTATCTTCGTCGGCCATTTTGGCTGGCTCCTCTTTGTGTCGCTGATGGCGGCACTGGGCTGGAATTATTACAACCAGCTGAAACTTTCTCACTGGCTGTGGCTCGACCGCAGCATTACCCCGCCGAATGGCCGCTGGAGCTGGGAGCCGCTGTTTTACGGGCTGAACCAGATGCAGATGCGTAACCGGCGTCGCCGTCGCGAATTAGGCCAGCTCATCAAGCGTTTTCGCAGCGGTGCCGAATCGTTGCCGGACGCCGTGGTGCTCACGACCGAAGAAGGCAATATTTTCTGGTGTAACGGACTGGCGCAGGATTTGCTCGGTTTCCGCTGGCCGGAAGATAACGGCCAGCACATCTTTAACCTGCTGCGTTATCCGGAATTCCGGCTGTGGATCCAGACCCGCGATTTCAGCCGTGCCCTGAATCTGCAACTCAATAATGAGCATTACGTCGAGTTTCGCGTCATGCCCTATTCCGAAGGGCAACTGCTGATGGTGGCGCGCGACGTCACGCAGATGCGCCAGCTCGAAGGCGCACGGCGTAACTTTTTCGCCAACGTCAGTCATGAACTGCGAACCCCGCTGACGGTATTGCAGGGTTATCTGGAAATGATGGAAGACGCCAAGCTGGAAGAACCGTTTCGCAGCAAAGCGCTGGATACCATGCAGGAACAGACGCGGCGGATGGACGGGCTGGTGAAACAGCTGCTGACGCTGTCGAAAATTGAAGCCTCAGCGAATATCGATTTGCACGAGAAAGTCGATATTCCGCTGATGCTCGGCATGCTGGAACGTGAAGTGCAAACGCTCAGCAACGGCAGGCATGACGTGGTGTTCCGGGTAAACGACAAGCTGAAAGTGTTCGGCAACGAAGATCAGCTGCGCAGCGCGGTGTCGAACCTGGTGTATAACGCGGTCAACCACACGCCAGCCGGTACCCGGATTGAAGTCAGCTGGCAACAAACGCCGCACGGCGCGCAGTTCCAGATAAGCGACAACGGACCGGGTATTGCACCGCAACATCTGCCGCGCCTGACGGAACGTTTCTACCGCGTCGATAAAGCCCGCTCACGCCAGACCGGCGGCAGCGGCCTCGGACTGGCGATCGTCAAACATGCGCTCAGCCATCATCACGCCAAACTGGAAGTGATGAGTGAAGTCGGCACCGGAACCCGCTTTATATTTACGCTGGCACCGAAGTTGATTGTTCCTGAGGATTCCAACTCGCAAGTTGTGATAAAACCCTGATTTCCGAAAGCCTGTTATCTGCGGATTTCAGGCTTATGACCTCCCTTATAGACTGAACATCTCTCACACCAACATGAATTTTATTCATGTCCCATGAAGATTCCTCTGTTGCCCCTGAACATTCTGCATGACAATATCGGTTTAAAGACGTTTAGACATCCAGATGTCTACATATAACGCCGCGTAATTATTTACTTTGTAAATCATTCGTATTCCGCCCTTAGAAGCGGGGTGCCTAAAAGGAGTCATGCATGCAACGTTCAACCCCTCCGTTCCGCGCCGATGTCGTCGGCAGTTTCCTGCGCCCTGCGGCGATTAAAGAAGCGCGTAAGCAGTTCCAGGCCGGTGAGATTGATGCCGCCCAGCTGCGTGCGGTGGAAGACACCGAAATCCGCCGTGTGGTGGATTTACAACGAGAAGCGGGTCTGCAAGTGGTCACTGACGGTGAGTTCCGCCGTGCGTGGTGGCACTTCGATTTCTTCGAAGGGCTGGAAGGGGTGGAAGGTTACGACGCAGTGCAGGGTATCCAGTTCAACGGCGTTCAGACCAAAGCACGCAGCATCAAAGTGGTCAGCAAACTCGGTTTCGGTTCACATCCGATGCTGGAAGATTTCCGCTTCCTGAAAAGCATCAGCGGAACGGCCGTGCCGAAAATGACCATTCCAAGCCCGAGCGTGATGCATTTCCGCGGTGGTCGTAATGCCATCAGCAAAGAGGTGTACCCGGATCTGAAAGATTATTTTGACGATCTGGCACAGGTTTACCGTGATGCGATTAAGGCGTTTTACGATGCCGGTTGTCGCTATCTGCAACTCGATGACACCGTCTGGGCTTATCTGTGTTCTGAAGATCAGAAGAAACAAATCCGCGAGCGTGGCGATTCTCCGGAAGAGTTAGCACGCACTTACGCGGATGTGCTGAACAAAGCCATCGCCGGTAAACCGGATGATCTGGTGATTGGTCTGCATGTGTGCCGTGGCAACTTCCGTTCCACCTGGATTTCAGAAGGCGGCTATGAGCCGGTCGCGGAGATCCTGTTTGGCGGTGTGAACATTGATGCCTTCTTCCTGGAATATGACAATGAGCGTTCAGGGGGCTTCGAGCCACTGCGTTTCATTAAGAAGGGGCATCAGCAGGCGGTTCTGGGTCTGATCACCACCAAATCCGGTGAACTTGAACTGGCAAAAACAGTGGAAGCCCGTCTGGCAGAAGCGGCCGAATATCTGGATATCAACCAGATTTGCCTCAGCCCGCAATGTGGCTTTGCGTCAACGGAAGAGGGTAACAGCCTGACCGAAGCGCAACAGTGGGAAAAACTGAAACTGGTGGTCGATATCGCTGCCCGCGTCTGGTAAATATCTCGCCGGCAAATTACCGGCTTGGTAAATATTCTGAATATTGTGCGTGAAATGACCTTCTGGTGGTGATTTCACGCATTTTTCATCTCATCGGAGCATATCTTGTGCTCTGTTAGCGCAAAAATCATACATATCATATGGCGCGTTTTTCGCTGTATTTAGTGAATATTACTGCTTTCCATTCTTAATCTGGTCGAAGACTCTGCTTTTTGGATCACGGCTTGCCTTTATACGCTATAAAAGATTACCTTAGCCTCCGCTGTCGCTCGATACTCCCTGCATAACAACGTAATCATCTGCATATCATCAGGCGTTTTTAGCTCACTTCGATCCTCACATTGGTGCTCTCTGGCTTTTTCAGGCCATTCATCCTTTTGACGAAGTAGCACGACGACAGCATCGGACACTTTATTCATTTGAACAGGCAACACGACACCAATCATGAGTACTCGTTTAACAAATAAAGATATTCTGGCGTTAGGTTTCATGACCTTCGCCTTATTCGTCGGGGCCGGAAATATCATTTTCCCGCCTATGGTTGGCTTGCAGGCAGGTCATGACGTCTGGTGGGCAGCCGCCGGATTTATGATCACTGCGGTCGGACTCCCGGTGATGACGGTAATTGCACTGGCGCGCGTTGGCGGCGGTGTGGATGCCCTGAGTACGCCGATTGGTCGTGGTGCCGGTATTCTTCTGGCCACCGTGTGTTATCTGGCTGTCGGCCCGCTGTTTGCCACGCCACGTACCGCGACGGTTTCCTTTGAAGTGGGTATCGCGCCGATGACCGGTGACGGCCCGCTGCCTCTGCTGATTTACAGCGTGATTTACTTCTCTCTGGTGATCGGCATTTCCCTGTATCCGGGCCGTCTGCTCGATACCGTCGGCCATTTCCTGGCTCCGCTGAAAATGGTGGCACTGGGTGCGCTGGGTATCGCTGCTGTGCTGTGGCCTGCCGGTTCGCCGATGCCTGCGGTTGACGCTTACCAGACGGTGCCGTTTTCCAGCGGGTTTGTGAACGGCTATCTGACCATGGATACGCTGGGTGCGCTGGTGTTTGGTATCGTTATCGTCAATGCCGCGCGTTCCCGTGGTGTGTCTGACGCCAAACTGCTGACCCGTTATACGGTGCTGGCCGGGCTGATTGCCGGTCTGGGGCTGATGCTGGTTTATCTGAGCCTGTTCAAGCTCGGCGAAAACAGTGCTTCACTGGTGCCTGACGCGACCAACGGGGCGGTTATTTTGCATGCCTATGTGGCGCATACTTTCGGTGGTGTGGGCAGTTTCTTCCTCGGTGCGCTGATCTTCATCGCCTGTATGGTCACGGCTGTGGGCCTGACCTGCGCCTGTGCGGAGTTCTTTGCTCAGTATCTGCCGCTGTCTTACAAGTCACTGGTCTTCATTCTGGGTCTGTTTTCCATGCTGGTGTCCAACCTGGGTCTGAGCCATCTGATTGCGATTTCTGTACCGGTGCTGACGGCGATTTATCCGCCATGTATCGCGCTGGTCGTGCTGAGCTTCACCCTGCGCTGGTGGAACAGCACCACGCGTATCGTGGCGCCGGTGATGGTCGTGAGTCTGGTGTTCGGCATTGTTGACGGTATCAAGGCCTCTGCTTTTGCTGACCTGATGCCAGCCTGGACTGCGAACCTGCCACTGGCTGCGCAAGGTCTTGCCTGGTTACCACCGTCATTATTAATGCTGGTACTGGTCGGGATTTATGACAAAATCAGCGGCCCGCGCAGCGTTACCGCGCACCAATGATCATCGGGTGAATGTTCGAAGACATAAAAGCATGATCGTCTGACGAATGTTTCGCCAATCAGGCCACGGAGACCCCTTCCGTGGCTTTTTCATTGGCAGGCTAAAAGTCATTTTTTAGAATACGATTTTTGAAAGTTAAAAAAACAATACGGGTCAATGCACATGCAGCAAGAAGCTGAACAACCAACCGCGCAGAATCAAGCGCCGGGCACGAAGTTAAAACGTGGCCTGACAACGCGCCATATCCGCTTTATGGCACTGGGATCAGCCATCGGAACCGGTCTGTTTTATGGCTCGGCAGATGCCATCAAAATGGCCGGGCCGAGCGTATTGCTGGCGTATCTGGTCGGCGGGATCATCGCGTTTATCATCATGCGCGCGCTCGGTGAGATGTCTGTTAACAACCCGCAAAGTGGTTCGTTTTCACGTTACGCGCAGGATTATCTCGGGCCGATGGCGGGTTACATCACCGGCTGGACCTACTGTTTCGAAATCCTGATTGTCGCCATCGCGGATGTGACGGCATTCGGCATTTATATGGGCGTCTGGTTCCCGGATGTACCGCAATGGACCTGGGTGCTCAGCGTGGTGCTGATCATCGGCGCGATCAATCTGGTCAGCGTGAAAGTGTTCGGTGAGCTGGAGTTCTGGTTCTCCTTCTTCAAAGTCCTGACCATCATCATCATGATCGTGGCGGGCTTCGGCATTATCTTCTGGGGCATCGGCAATGGCGGTCAGGCGACCGGTATCCACAATCTGTGGAGCAACGGCGGCTTCTTCAGTCAGGGTATTATGGGGACGATTCTGTCGCTCCAGCTGGTGATGTTTGCTTACGGCGGCATTGAGATTATCGGCATCACTGCCGGTGAAGCTGAAGATCCGAAGAAATCCATTCCGAAAGCGATCAACTCCGTACCGCTGCGTATTCTGGTGTTTTACGTGGGTACGCTGTTTGTGATCATGTCTATTTTTCCCTGGAATCAGGTGGGTACGCAGGGCAGTCCGTTTGTACTGACCTTCCAGCATATGGGCATTACGGCGGCGGCGACCATTCTGAACTTTGTGGTGATCACCGCGTCGCTTTCGGCCATTAACAGTGATGTATTCGGCGTGGGCCGTATGCTGCACGGTATGGCAGAGCAGGGACAGGCACCGAAAATGTTCAGTAAGGTATCGCGTCTGGGGACGCCGTGGGTCACCGTGCTGGTGATGATGGCGGCGCTGCTGGTGGCGGTTTACCTGAACTACATCATGCCGTCTAACGTGTTCCTGGTGATCGCGTCTCTGGCGACGTTCGCAACTGTCTGGGTGTGGATTATGATCCTGTTCTCCCAGATTGGTTTCCGTCGCAAGCTGAGCAAACAGCAGGTGAAAGAACTTGAGTTCCCGCTGCGTGGCGGTGTTTACACCTCCGTGTTCGGTATCATTTTCCTGGTGTTCATTATTGGCCTGATTGGTTACTTCCCGGATACCCGTATTTCGCTGTACGTCGGGATGGTGTGGGTTGTGGCGCTGCTGGTCGGTTATGCCTTTAAACTGCGCAATGACCGCAAAAAACAAGCGCTGGCGCTGAACAACAAAGCGTAAGCAAGCACTTACCTTCCGGTAAAGAAAAGCCCCCGGGATCTGATGATCCCGGGGGCTTTTTGCTGTTTATACATTTTATTAACCCACTCGTTCGGGCTATATCAAGGCGGCAACGCAGAGACAGCCCGAAGGATGGCGGTTAATAACCGATGGCGGCACCAGCGGGGCGTCGCACATCATTCGCGCCATACAGATAACCTTCGCGAACCTTGCCGGACACCGCAGAGTCATTGCCTGAGTTCGCTGATGTCACGCCAGCAGCCCCCGGTAATCCCACCATAATCAGCTCTGTCGCGCCCCACGGCGTCTGTTCAACCATTTTGTAACCCATCTTCTGCAGGATGTTCAGGCTGTCCTGAGAAACGCCGCGCTGCTCGTAATACACTTCATCCGGCAGCCACTGATGGTGAATACGCGGCGCATCGACCGCTTCCTGTGGTGCCATGCCGTAATCAATGACATTCAGCGCCGCCTGCAAGGTGATGGTGATAATGCGTGAACCGCCCGGCGAACCCAGCACCATGAAGATCTTACCGTCTTTGGTCACCAGACTCGGGCTCATAGACGATAGTGGGCGCTTACCGGGGGCGATGGCATTTTTGGTTCCCTGCACCAGACCGTAGAGGTTTTTCTCGCCGACTTTGGTGGTGAAATCATCCATTTCGTCATTGAGGAAGAAACCGGTACCCGGCGCAATCACCACCGAACCAAAGCGGCCATTGACCGTATAAGTGGTGGACACGGCGTTGCCCAGGTTATCGACAATAGAATAATGCGTGGTTTCCGGCTTCTCGTGCGGTTCCATACCCGGCTGAACCGCCGTGGACGGCGTGGCTTTATCCGCTTCTATTTTCTTACGGATTTCATCGGCATAGCTTTTACTGACCAGACGGTCGATCGGGTTTTTCACAAATTCCGGATCGCCTAGATAAGTATTGCGGTCCATATAGGCATGACGCATGGCTTCGGTGAGGACGTGAATCGAAGCCGCGGAGTTGAAGCCCATGCTTTTCAGGTCATAGCCTTCCACAATATTGAGAATTTCACACATCGTCACGCCGCCGGAGCTTGGCGGGGGCGCTGAGACGAATTTATACCCGCGATAGCTGCATGAAATCGGTGTGTCTTCGGTGACTTTATAGTTCGCGAAATCCGCTGCCGTCAGGATGCCGCCGCCTTTTTTGGAGGCCGCTTCTACCGCCGCCGGGATGTCGCCTTTGTAGAATGCATCCGGTCCGTGTTGAGAAATGGATTCCAGCGTGTTGGCTAAATCGGTTTGCACCAGTTTGTCGCCAGGTTGCAGCGGACTGCCGTCTTTACGCAGGAAAATACGCGCGGCTTCAGGGTCTTCTTTGAAGCGTTTCACCGTGGTATCGAGAATATCGGTATCGGCGCGGGTCAGTACAAAGCCCTGACGGGCGAGTTTAATCGCCGGTGCCATCACCTGCTGACGCGTCAGTTTGCCGTATTCCTTTTGCACGGTATCCATGCCCAACACGGTACCCGGCACGCCTGCGGCGAGATAGCCGTACAGGCTGGCACCTTTCTTCACGTTGCCGTCGGCATCCAGATACATATTGGCGCTGGCCGCCGCCGGGGCGGTTTCGCGGAAGTTGATGAATGTGTCCTTGCCATCAGCAAGATGCACCGTCATGAAGCCTCCGCCGCCGATATTGCCACAGCATGGGTTGACGACCGCCTGCGCATAGCCAACAGCCACGGCAGCATCGATGGCATTGCCGCCCATTTTCAGAATATCCACGCCGACCTGAGAGGCCAGATATTGCGAGGTGACGACCATGCCGTTTTTGGCTTCAACCGCAGGATTCGACGCGGCGTACAGCGGGAGACTGGTCAGCATGGCCAGCGCGATGAGTGATTTCCGTAACATAGGGGCTCCTGTTTATTACCCTGTCTTATGAGTCATAACCTTCAGGTTATTGTGTGATAACGCTTTTTTGTGATTTCAGTCCGACAATGTTTATGCAATCGGCACGCCAGAATGACGCGGTCAGACCGTTTTCAGCGTAGACGCAAAAGAGGCAATACGAGGAGCGGGAAGGGGAAAATGTGATCGTGCCGGATGGCAGGCAAAAAAAACGGCCAGCGAGGCTGACCGTTATTGACCTTTACATCCGTGAAGGGATTACAGGTTTGATGCGTTTTCTGTCAGGTATTTAGCCACGCCGTCCGGAGATGCGCCCATACCTTTTTTGCCTTTTTCCCACTGAGCCGGGCACACTTCGCCGTGCTCTTCGTGGAATTGCAGTGCGTCAACCATACGCAGCATTTCGTCGATGTTACGACCCAGTGGCAGATCGTTCACTACCTGGTGACGAACAACGCCTTCTTTGTCGATCAGGAAAGAGCCGCGCAGTGCAACGCCAGCGTCCGGATGTTCGATACCGTAGGCTTTCTGGATTTCGCGTTTGATGTCAGCAACCATCGCGTATTTAACAGGACCGATACCGCCTTTCTCAACAGGGGTGTTACGCCATGCATTGTGAACGAACTCGGAGTCGAAGGACACACCGACAACTTCTACGCCACGTTTCTGGAATTCTTCGTAACGGTGATCGAAAGCGATCAGCTCAGAAGGACATACGAAAGTGAAGTCCATTGGCCAGAAGAAGATAACAGTAGGTTTGCCTGCAGTGTGTTTTTTGAAGTTGAAGTTTTCAACTACTTCGCCGCTACCGAGAACTGCTGCTGCGGTGAAGTCAGGGGCTGGACGAGTTACCAGAACCATAATATTACTCCTTATGAAACCCTTACGGGCGTCGTAGGTGAGAAGGAAGGGTGAACAAAACGACTGCCAGTATAGGGGCAACCCTCGGGTGAATAAACCCCATCGCACCAATCAATCAGATAGCATCCGGCTATCAGTCTTTGAAGTAAGTCTCATACTTCTTTAACAACAACCTTTTGTTTTGCAGGGAAATGTGGCGTATTTCACAAAATCCGCCGGATGTTTCAGAGCTGGCGGTCTTTGGCCTGCTGCATCATGACCGGATAAAACTGCCAGAACAGTTGCTCCAGGGCGTCGTAATTGAGTTCGATATCATGAAATGAGCCGGTCAGCGCGCTCAGCTTTGGTCGCCGGTTAGCCATACCGCGTAACACATTGCCGATAAAAGGCAGCGCGGCATACCGTTCCATCCAGCGTTCCGGCCATAAATACGCATTCAGATTTTGGAAACGTTCCGGCATGTCAGGCAACTGCGGTTCGATTTCCTGCTGGCAGGCCTCAAGAAAATCTTCCAGCGATTGCTGAGGATGAAGGGTAGACCAGTGACGTGAGAGAAAGTGATCCCAGACGACATCAAGGGTGATCGGCGCGACGCGGCGAAAATCCTCACGAAAATAGCTGCGGGCAATTTTCACTTCCGGCAGCGCATCGGTCATGGTATCTACGCGACGGTGCATGCGGATGCCGCTGACGATTTCAGCAGAAAACTGACCGTCAGGATTGCCGCGAACGAAGTCTGCCAGCAGGTTGCCGGTAAGGGAGCTTCCGGCTAAAGAAGCCAGATGGAGATGGGCTAAAAAATTCATTCGCGAAGTATAACGCAGGAAAGTTGATCTCTGACAGGGCAGCGGATGCCTTTATTGACGCAGATGCTTGCAGGGGATGCCCCGTCCCACTAGACTAAGCCGCCTGTTTTTGTCGTTAAGTGAAGTGAAAAGCCATGCGTGTTGCCGATTTTTCTTTTGAACTCCCTGAATCCCTGATTGCCCGCTATCCGCAGACCCAGCGCAGCGGCTGTCGTTTGTTGTCTCTGGACGGGCCGGGCGGTGAGTTAACGCACGGCGTGTTCACCGACATTCTCGATAAAATTCATCCCGGCGATTTGCTGGTATTCAACAATACCCGCGTGATCCCGGCCCGCGTGTTTGGCCGTAAGGTCAGCGGCGGTAAAATTGAAGTGCTGGTTGAGCGTGTGCTTGATTCGCACCGCGTACTGGCGCATGTGCGTGCGTCCAAATCGCCAAAACCGGGTGCTGAACTGCTGCTCGGTGATAAAGAAGACATTAAAGCCACGATGGTGGCGCGCCACGATACGTTGTTCGAGCTGGAATTTAATGAAGACCGTGATGTCTTTACTCTGCTCAACGAAATCGGCCACATGCCGCTGCCGCCGTATATTGATCGTCCCGATGAAGATGCTGACCGTGAACTGTATCAGACCGTGTACAGCGAACGTCCGGGTGCGGTAGCCGCGCCCACCGCTGGCCTGCATTTCGATGAGCCGCTGATGGATGCGCTGAAAGCGAAAGGTGTGGAATTTGCTTTCGTCACGCTGCACGTGGGCGCCGGGACGTTCCAGCCGGTTCGTGTGGACACCATCGAAGACCACATCATGCACGCTGAGTATGCCGAAGTGCCTCAGGACGTGGTGGATGCCGTCCTGGCCTGTAAAGCACGCGGGAATAAAGTCGTCGCCGTAGGCACCACGTCTGTGCGTTCGCTGGAAAGCGCGGCCAAGGCCAGTGAAGATGCGCTGATTGCGCCGTTCTTTGGCGATACCAAGATTTTCATTTATCCGGGCTATCACTATCAGGTGATTGATTCCCTGATCACCAATTTCCACCTGCCTGAATCAACGCTGATCATGCTGGTGTCGGCGTTTGCCGGCTATAAAAATACGATGAATGCCTATCATCAGGCCGTCGCAGAGCAGTACCGTTTCTTCAGTTATGGCGATGCGATGTTCATCAACCGTAACCCGCTGGCGCCGCAGGAAGTGGTCGGCCAGTAACGATTTTTGTAACTACCGGCCCGGTCGCACTCGGTGCATCCGGGCTTTCTTTTCCGGGCGTCATGCCACGGACTTAACCTCATCAGACTGTTTCTCTGATGCTGGAGGCAATGTGAAGTACGAATTAAGCACTACCGATGGCCGCGCACGCCGCGGGCGTCTGGTCTTTGAACGTGGCGTGGTCGAGACGCCGGCATTTATGCCGGTGGGCACTTACGGCACCGTAAAAGGCATGACCCCGGAAGAAGTGAAAGAGACCGGCGCACAGATTTTACTGGGCAACACTTTCCACCTGTGGCTGCGCCCGGGTCAGGAGATCATGAAACTGCATGGCGACCTGCACGATTTCATGAACTGGCACGGTCCGATCCTCACCGATTCCGGCGGCTTCCAGGTGTTCAGCCTGGGTGCGATGCGTAAAATCAAAGAAGAGGGTGTGCATTTCCGCAACCCGATCAACGGTGATCCGGTCTTCCTGAGCCCGGAAAAATCCATGGAGATCCAAAACGATCTCGGCTCCGACATCGTGATGATCTTCGACGAATGTACGCCATATCCTGCTGACTGGGATTACGCAAAACGCTCGATGGAGATGTCTTTGCGCTGGGCAAAACGCAGCCGCGATCGCTTCAACGAATTGAATAATAAGAATGCTTTGTTCGGGATTATTCAGGGAAGCGTTTACGAAGATTTACGAGATGTATCATTAAAAGGGCTGGTAGATATCGGCTTTGATGGTTACGCTGTGGGCGGCCTGGCAGTCGGCGAGCCGAAGGAAGACATGCACCGTATTCTGGAGCACGTTTGCCCGCAAATTCCGGAAGACAAACCTCGTTATCTGATGGGTGTCGGTAAACCGGAAGATCTGGTGGAAGGCGTACGTCGCGGCATCGACATGTTCGACTGCGTGATGCCAACGCGCAATGCGCGCAATGGTCATCTTTTCGTGACTGACGGTATCGTGAAAATCCGAAATGCGAAGCATAAAGATGACACGTCAACGCTCGACGAGCACTGTGATTGCTACACATGTCGCAATTATAGCCGTGCCTACTTGCATCATCTCGACCGTTGCAACGAAATTCTGGGTGCGCGGCTGAATACGATCCACAATCTGCGCTATTACCAGCGTCTGATGGCCGGTTTACGTCAGGCTATCGAAGAGGGTAAATTAGACGCGTTTGTGACAGACTTCTACGAGCGTAAAGGCAAACCGGTTCCGCCTTTAAACTTCTGATTTCTTTCTCGCGTCGGCATCTTCGAAAGGGGGTGCCGATTTTATAATTTCTTGGGCCGGCATTATGGGGTATTGTGCGAGACGTTTCATCGCCAGACTCCGGGTCGGATCCCGGGTTAGTTTTACATCAATTTGCTTCACAACAACAATGAGGGAAGTTAAATGAGTCTTTTCATTTCCGATGCAGTCGCAGCGACCGGCGCACCGTCACAGGGAAGTCCTTACTCTCTGGTCATCATGCTGGTGGTCTTTGGTCTGATTTTCTATTTCATGATCTTGCGCCCGCAGCAGAAACGTACGAAAGAACACAAAAAACTGATGGACTCTATCGGTAAAGGTGATGAAGTTATGACCAGCGGTGGCCTGATCGGTCGCGTAACCAAAGTATCCGAAACCGGCTACGTGGTTATCGCACTGAACGACACTAACGAAGTGATGATTAAACGTGACTTCGTGGCAGCTGTTCTGCCAAAAGGCACGATTAAGTCTATCTAATTTTCGATTTTCCCGAAGGGAACTGCCGTGTTAAACCGTTATCCTGCGTGGAAGTATCTGATGTTGATCGTCGTGATCATCGTCGGGCTGCTTTATGCACTTCCCAACCTTTATGGTGAGGATCCGGCTGTTCAAATCACTGGTGCTCGGGGTTCCGACGCCAGTGAAGCAACGCTGGACCAAGTCCGTAATGTATTAGATCAAAGCAAAATCCAGATCAAATCAGTTGCTCTGGAGAATGGCGCTATTCTTGCCCGTTTCAAAGACACGGATGTACAACTTCGTGCACGTGAAGCGCTGACTGAAGCGCTGGGCGATAAGTTTGTTATTGCACTGAACCTTGCACCGGCAACGCCGCGCTGGTTGAGTATGCTGGGCGCTGAGCCGATGAAGCTGGGCCTCGATTTACGTGGTGGTGTGCACTTCCTGATGGAAGTGGATATGGATACCGCGTTAACCAAGCTGCAAGAACAAACGATGGACAATATGCGCAGTGATCTGCGCGACAAGAATATTCCTTATGCCACGGTGCGTAAGCTCGACAACTATGGCGTTGAAGTGCGTTTCCGCGATGCTGCTACCCGTGATTCTGCGGTCAGCTACCTGAGCCCACGTCACCGCGATTTAGTGATCACCAACAGCGGCGACAATGCCGTCAAAGTGGTGATGACTGATGCTCGCCTGAGTGAAGCTCGCGAGTATGCCGTTCAGCAAAACATCACCATCCTGCGTAACCGTGTTAACCAACTGGGTGTCGCCGAGCCGCTGGTACAGCGTCAGGGTGCTGACCGTATCGTGGTTGAGCTGCCGGGTATTCAGGATACTGCGCGTGCCAAAGAAATCTTAGGCGCGACTGCGACACTGGAATTCCGTCTGGTTAACACCAATGTGGACGCTTCAACTGCCGCGACCGGTCGTGTACCGGGTGACAGTGAAGTGAAAAACATGCGTGATGGCCGTCCGGTTGTGCTGTACAAGCGCGTGATCCTGACCGGTGACCACATCACTGATTCCACATCCAGTATGGATGAATACAATCAGCCGCAGGTTAACATCTCTCTCGACAGCGCTGGCGGTAACGCCATGTCTAACTTCACCAAGGACAACATCGGCAAACCGATGGCGACCCTGTTCGTGGAGTACAAAGACAGCGGTAAGAAAGATGCCAATGGCCGTTCGATTCTGGCGAAACAGGAAGAAGTCATCAACGTGGCGACTATTCAGTCACGTCTGGGTAACAGCTTCCGTATCACCGGGGTGAACGATCCGAATGAAGCCCGTCAGCTCTCTCTGCTGCTGCGTGCCGGGGCGTTGATCGCGCCAATTCAGATTGTTGAAGAACGCACCATCGGCCCGACCTTAGGGATGGAAAATATCAAGCAAGGTCTGGAAGCCTGTCTGGCAGGACTTGTGGTCTCAATTATCTTCATGCTGTTCTTCTATAAGAAGTTTGGCCTGATTGCGACCTCTGCGCTGATTGCTAACCTGGTGCTTATTGTTGGGATCATGTCTCTGATACCAGGGGCAACACTCACCATGCCGGGTATAGCGGGTATCGTATTAACCCTTGCCGTAGCGGTTGATGCCAACGTACTGATTAACGAACGTATTAAAGAAGAACTTAGTAACGGACGTACAGTACAGCAGGCTATTGATGAAGGTTACAAAGGCGCGTTCAGCTCCATTTTTGATGCCAACGTCACGACGCTAATCAAGGTCATCATCCTGTATGCCGTCGGCACCGGGGCAATTAAAGGCTTTGCGATTACAACCGGTATTGGTGTAGCGACGTCCATGTTTACCGCAATCGTCGGTACCCGTGCCCTCGTAAATCTGTTGTACGGCGGCAAGCGCATCAAAAAGCTGTCTATCTGAGGAGTGCGTTGTGGCACAGGAATATACTGTTGAACAATTAAACCACGGCCGTAGAGTCTATGACTTTATGCGCTGGGATTACTGGGCTTTCGGTATCTCTGGTTTCCTGTTGATCCTTTCTATCGCCATTATCGGTGTAAAAGGTTTCAACTGGGGTCTGGATTTCACCGGTGGTACGGTCATTGAAATCTCGCTGGAAAAACCTGCGGATTTGGACGTGATGCGCGCTTCGCTTGAGAAAGCAGGCTTTGCAGAACCGCTGGTACAGAATTTTGGTAGCAGCCGTGACATCATGGTTCGTATGCCACCGACTAAGGGTGAAACAGGCGGCCAGGAACTGGGTGCTAAAGTTCTTAGCGTGATTAACGAAACGACCAGCCAGAATGCTCTGGTAAAACGTATCGAGTTCGTGGGTCCAAGCGTAGGGGCCGATTTGGCGCAAAATGGTGCTATGGCACTGTTAGTGGCATTGATCGCTATCCTGGTTTACGTCGGTTTCCGCTTCGAGTGGCGTCTGGCAGCCGGTGTGGTTATCGCGCTGGCTCACGACGTTGTGATCACCATGGGTGTGCTCTCGTTGTTCCATATCGAGGTTGACCTGACCATCGTCGCATCGTTGATGTCGGTTATCGGTTACTCGCTTAACGACAGCATCGTCGTATCGGACCGTATTCGTGAGAACTTCCGCAAGATCCGTCGCGGGACGCCTTACGAAATCTTTAACGTGTCGTTGACCCAGACGTTGCACAGAACATTAATCACATCCGGTACCACGTTAGTCGTGATCCTGATGCTGTATTTGTTTGGTGGTGCATTGCTGAGTGGTTTCTCACTGACCATGTTGATTGGTGTTTCAATCGGTACGGCTTCATCGATTTATGTGGCGTCCGCGCTGGCTCTGAAACTAGGCATGAAGCGTGAACACATGTTGCAGCAAAAAGTGGAAAAAGAAGGCGCCGATCAGCCTTCAATTCTTCCTTAAGCTACCCGTGTGAAAGCCATAAAAAACCCCGCATTGCGGGGTTTTTTTTTATCTGCGGTTCGCTGTGCTTACGGCGCGACGACGGGCTGCGTCTGCGGGATCGCCACGATATTATGCAGATGAACGAACCCCAGCGTATCCACCGTCACCTGATTAAACTTCACGTCGACGGTTTTCAGCGGCCCCGGCAGCAGATCGGGTTCCACGGTAATGGTCTGGGTTTGCATGTCGACGGTCAGCGGTTTGCCGGTCACCGGATCCAGCTGTCCCCAGCTGACTGACGCGGTAAACGGCGGCAATGGCTGACCGGCGTTGTTTTTGATTTCCAGTACCGCCTGGACACCGCTGGCATCCGGCGCGACGCGGGTCAGCTGAACACTGAGTTCGCCGATGTCACTTTTCAGCAGCGCGGCACTTTTGGCCGCCGGTAACAAATAGACACCATTATTTGACTGGCGGTTGAGGGTGGTTTGTTGCTCCAGCGCGGTGGCTAAATCAGTCAGGCGTTGCAGCTTTTGATTCAGCTGGCCGACTTCCGTTTTCAGCTCGGGCATTGGTGAGTTTTGCGTCGCACAGCCCGTCAGGCTGACAAACGCAGCGCAGGCCAGTAACAGGCGCGGGTGTTTAGTCATATCAGAGACTTCCTTTCATCTGCCCGTTGAAACATTCCGTCCGGGCACCCATATCGATAGCTAAGTTTAACCCGATGTCGATGAAAGTAGCGACAGCCTTTGTTGTCGGCACACTTCGGGTTAAACTAATGTCCAATTGAGTTCGCGATCAGGAAGTGCTATGCATTGCCCATTTTGTGCCGCTGTTGATACTAAAGTCATCGATTCCCGCCTGGTAGGCGACGGATCGCAGGTTCGCCGTCGCCGTCAGTGCCTGGTGTGCCATGAACGTTTCACCACCTTTGAAGTGGCGGAACTGGTGATGCCGCGCGTCATTAAAAGCAATGAAGTCCGTGAACCCTTCAACGAAGACAAACTACGCGGCGGATTCCTGAAAGCACTGGAAAAACGCCCCGTCAGTTCTGATGACGTGGAGACCGCCATCAGCCACATTAAGTCACAATTACGCGCGACTGGTGAACGTGAGATCCCTGCCAAAATGATTGGCAATCTGGTGATGGATGCCCTGAAGGGGCTGGATAAAGTCGCCTATATCCGTTTCGCGTCGGTGTATCGCAGCTTCGAAGATATCCGTGAATTTGGTGAAGAGATCGCCCGCCTTCAGGACTGAGGAAAGTTGATGTTGCCCGAACAGCCTGCTGAACCACAATCTGCTGAATTGCATTCCGATGAACGCTATATGGCGCGCGCTTTCGAACTGGCGCGTCGCGGGCGTTTTACCACCACCCCGAATCCGAATGTTGGTTGTGTCATTGTATTGAATGGCGAAATTGTCGGTGAAGGCTATCATTTGCGTGCCGGTGAACCGCATGCCGAAGTCCACGCCTTGCGCATGGCCGGTGAGAAAGCGAAAGGGGCGACAGCGTATGTGACGCTGGAGCCTTGCAGCCATCACGGGCGCACGCCGCCCTGTGCCGATGCGTTGCTGGCAGCGGGTATCACCCGCGTGGTCGCCGCGATGCAGGATCCTAATCCGGAAGTGGCGGGGCGCGGGTTATACCGCCTCAAACAAAACGGCGTGGATGTCAGCCACGGGCTGATGCATCCGCAGGCCGAAGCGGTGAATCTGGGTTTCCTGAAACGCATGCGCACCGGTTTTCCTTACGTGCAGCTTAAAATGGGCGCGTCTCTGGATGGCCGGACGGCGATGGCCTCTGGCGAAAGTCAGTGGATCACCTCGGCGGCGGCCCGTGCGGATGTTCAGCGTTTTCGTGCCGAAAGCTCGGCGATACTCAGCACCAGTGCCACCGTGCTGGCGGATAATCCTTCACTGAATGTGCGCTGGAGCGAACTGGGCAGCGACGTACAGGCAATTTATCCCGAAGATAATCTGCGCCAGCCGCTGCGCATTATTCTCGACAGTCAGAACCGTGTGACGCCACAGCATCAGCTGGTGAATCTGCCCGGTGAGGTGTTGCTGGCACGGCTGGAAACAGATAATCAGATCTGGCCGGAGTCCGTCGAACAATGGCGTGTGGCTGAGCGCGATAACCGTATTGATCTGGTTCTGCTGATGATGCAGCTGGCGAAACGTCAGATAAACGCCATCTGGGTCGAAGCGGGTGCTCAACTGGCGGGTGCCTTATTACAAGCCGGTCTGGTTGATGAATTAATCGTTTATATGGCGCCTAAGTTATTGGGTAATAATGGCCGCGCGCTGTGTGACCTGCCCGGGCTGCAACATCTGGCCGATGCGCCGGAATTCGTTTTCAGCGATATCCGTCAGGTTGGCCCGGATTTACGTTTGCGCCTGAAACCAGTGTACTGAGAATTTTACTCCTCCCTGCGGAATGGCTTTAAAAGCGCATGTCCAGACAGGGTAATTTTATGATAGAATCCGCCCCCCTGCGGCTGGGGTTGAGAAACTCCTGAACCCACTTTAAGGAAAACTATGAACGTTATCGAAGGTGTTGTAGCCACGCCTAACGCGCGCGTAGCGATCGCGATTGCTCGTTTTAACAATTTTATCAACGACAGCCTGCTTTCCGGCGCTGTTGATGCGTTGAAACGTATTGGTCAGGTCAGCGATGACAACATCACCGTAGTCTGGGTCCCTGGCGCATACGAATTGCCTCTGGCAACCCGTGCAC
This sequence comes from Rahnella victoriana, assembly GCF_004330295.1. Lineage (GTDB taxonomy): Bacteria > Pseudomonadota > Gammaproteobacteria > Enterobacterales > Enterobacteriaceae > Rahnella > Rahnella victoriana. Next base: position 96,996 of record NZ_SJOJ01000011.1, on the reverse strand, counting down.
TGGCTGAAAGCGGTAAGTTTGACGCGGTGGTTGCACTTGGCACCGTGATCCGCGGGGGCACTGCCCACTTTGAATTTGTAGCGGGCGAATGCAGCTCTGGCCTGTCCAGCGTTGCCATGAACAGCGAAATCCCGGTTGCCTTTGGTGTGCTGACCACAGAAAGCATTGAACAAGCCATCGAACGCGCAGGGACAAAAGCCGGTAACAAAGGTGCAGAAGCTGCACTGACCGCGCTTGAAATGATTAATGTTATCAAGGCTATTAAGGCCTGAATCTAGTTAAGGGGAAATCCGTGAAACCTGCTGCTCGTCGCCGCGCCCGTGAATGTGCCGTTCAGGCGCTTTACTCCTGGCAGTTGTCGAAAAATGACATCGCCGATGTTGAATTAGAATTCCTGACCGAGCAGGATGTCAAAGACGTAGACATTGCCTATTTCCGCGAACTGCTGGCTGGTGTAGCAAACAGTGCTGAGAAACTTGACGCACTGATGGCGCCATACCTGTCCCGCCAGCTGGATGAACTGGGCCAGGTGGAAAGAGCGATTTTGCGTCTGGCTCTGTTTGAGCTGAGCAAACGCCAGGACGTTCCTTACAAAGTGGCGATCAACGAAGCGATCGAGCTGGCGAAAACCTTCGGCGCCGAAGACAGCCACAAGTTCGTCAACGGTGTGCTGGATAAAGCAGGTCCGCATATTCGTAAAAAGTGATCGTCAAAAAGAGTCAGCCCCGGTCACAAATGGCGACAGTCATTTTGGCTGATTTCTGGCTCTGTTGATAATCTGGTGATGTCACCCTGTTTATCCTTTGTGTGACACCCTTCTTAAGGCCGGATTTCCGGCCTTAAGTCATTCTAACGATTTGGAAATGTACTATGGCATGCGGCGAATTTGATGTTATCACTCGCTACTTTAACCGGTTCAGAACCGCCCGACAGGATGTGCATTTGGGCATTGGTGATGATTGTGCCTTACTGACGGTTGGCGAGAAGCAGCTATTAGCAGTCAGCACCGATACTCTTGTTGAAGGCATCCATTTTCTCAAAACGATTTCACCGGCCGATCTGGGCTATAAAGCCCTGGCGGTTAACCTGAGCGATCTGGCCGCCATGGGCGCGGATCCGGCCTGGGTTTCACTGGCACTGACGTTGCCGGAAGTGAACACGGACTGGTTGCAGGCATTCAGCGACAGTCTGTTTGAACAGCTCAATTATTACGGCATGCAGCTGATTGGCGGCGACACCACACGCGGCCCGCTGAGCATGACGTTAACCATTCAGGGTCTGGTGCCCGCGGGTCGTGCGTTAACCCGCTCCGGTGCCGGGATTGGCGACTGGATCTTCGTCACCGGAACGCTCGGTGACAGTGCCGCAGGGCTGGCCATTCTGCTGGAACAGCTGAGCGTGACCGATACCGATACGCGTGAATTCCTGCTCAAACGTCATCTGCGCCCTACGCCGCGTGTTCTGCAGGGGCAGGCGCTGCGCGATTTAGCGACATCCGCTATCGATCTGTCTGACGGGCTGATTTCCGATCTTAAACATATACTGAATGCCAGCGAATGCGGTGCACGGCTCGATCTGGATACTCTCCCGTTATCGGCTGCGTTAACGCAGGTCACCGACCCTGAGCAGGCGCTGAAATGGGCACTGACCGGGGGTGAGGACTATGAACTTTGCTTCACGGTGCCGGAAATTAACCGGGGCGCGGTGGACGCGGCGCTGAGCCATCTGGGCATCGACTTTACCTGTGTCGGTCAGATTGCGCCGCTTTCGGAAGGGATCAAGTTTATGCGTTCAGGCGTACCGGTGGAACTGGAATGGCATGGGTTTGACCACTTTGCCGGAGAGGAACTGTTGTGAATATAGGCCGTAAAAAACGCCCGGCAGGGTACAAAGGAAAAACCGGTGATCCGGTTCAGGACATGGCCGCCGCCAAAAAACGTCTGGATTTACGCAATCCGTGGCATTTACTGGCCACCGGTTTTGGCAGCGGTTTATTCCCTGTCGGCCCCGGTACCGCAGGCTCGGTCGCCGCGATCCCGTTCTGGATTGTCATGACCTACCTGCCGTGGCAGGTCTATTCCATGATCGTCATGTTCAGTATTTGTATCGGGGTATATCTGTGCCGCCAGACAGCACGCGACATGCGGGTGCATGATCACGGCAGTATTGTCTGGGATGAATTTGTCGGTATGTGGATCACCCTGATGGCGATCCCGGTGAACGACTGGCGCTGGGTATTAATCGGTTTTATCGTTTTCCGCGTGCTGGATATCTGGAAACCCTGGCCGATCCGCTGGTTTGACCGCAACGTGCAGGGCGGAATGGGCATCATGATTGATGACGTGGTAGCCGGTGTACTGGGTGCGGCGATTATCTATCTGATCGGGCATCACTGGCCGCTGGGTCTGTTCTGATCCGTGTCAGAAAGTCATCAAAAAGGCGTTGCCGGGTTTCCCTGACAACGCCTTTTTTACGATCTGATATTACTGGAAACCGGTCGCCTGATGCGGCACGTAAGCCATTTCCAGCTCGGCGATCTCCTCAACAGAGAGTTTAACCTCCAGTGCCGCGATAGCATCTTCCAGATGAGCAGGGCGGGAAGCACCAATGATTGGCGCGGTCACCACATGTTTGCTCAGGATCCACGCCAGTGCGATTTGCGCACGCGGTACGCCATGATCTTCCGCGATTTTCCCCACTCGCTCGGCGATTTTCCCGTCGGCCTCATCGGTGGCGTCATACAGTGTTTTGGCGAAATTATCAGAAACCGAACGTGCGGTAGTTTCTCCCCACGGACGGGTCAGTTTACCGCGCGCCAGCGGGCTCCACGGCAACACCGCAATGTTCTTTTCCAGACACAGCGGATACATTTCATTTTCTTCTTCACGCTGGATCAGATTGTATTGATCCTGCATCGACACAAAACTTGCCCAGCCGTTTTGCTCAGAGACATCCAGAGCCTGTTTAAACTGATGGGCGTGCATTGATGAGGCTCCGATAAAGCGCGCTTTACCCGCTTTCACGACGTCATTCAGTGCTTCCAGCGTCTCTTCAATCGGTGTGTCGTAATCCCAGCGATGGATTTGCAGCAGGTCGACATACTCCATGCCGAGACGGCGCAGACTGTCGTCGATGGATTGCATAATCGAGGCGCGGGAAAGTCCCGGTTTTAAGCCGGTAACAGCGTTGTACACTTTGGTCGCCACGACAATGTCATCGCGTTTCGCGAAATCCCGGAGGGCGCGACCGACGATTTCCTCGCTGCTGCCGTCAGAATAGCTGTTGGCCGTATCAAAGAAATTGATCCCGGCATCCAGCGCTTGCTGAATGATCGGGCGGCTGCTCTCTTCCGGCAGAGTCCAGGCGTGCGTGCCGCGATCCGGTTCGCCAAACGTCATACAACCCAGACACAGCTTCGAAACTTTTAATCCGGTTTTTCCCAATGTGGTGTATTGCATAGCATTTCTCCATTGCGGTTTGTGTGGCTATCTGATTGTTTTTAATCGATAACCAAACTAGCAGAACATGATGAAAATGGTTAGCACGCTATAACTGTAGCTTACAGAACGGCAGGAACGTGTGACAGAGAAGGAAATCAGAGAGGAAAATCCCCTCTTTCAGGCAGAAAGAGGGGAGAACAATCAGGCCAGCCAGTCGGTGATCTGGCGGTCAATGCCTTCGGCATCCAGCCCGACATCGTGACGAATTTCTTCCTGTGTGCCTTGCGGAACAAAGCTGTCCGCCAGACCGATATTCAGCACCGGCACCAGAATACGTTTAGACATCAGCAGTTCATTCACGCCGCTGCCTGCACCGCCCATGATGGCGTTTTCTTCCAGTGTCACCAGCACTTCATGACTGGCAGCCAGTTCCTGAATTAACGCTTCATCCAGCGGTTTCACAAAGCGCATATCCACGACGGTGGCATTGCGTTTTTCCGCTGCCGCCAGGGCTTCCGGTAACAATGTCCCGAAGTTAAGAATAGCGACTTTTTCGCCTTCACGGCGCACCACGCCTTTGCCTATAGGCAATGACGCCAGCGGTTCACAACTCGCGCCCGTCCCGTTGCCACGCGGATAACGCACGGCAACCGGCCCGCTGTTGTGGTGATAACCGGTATGCAGCATCTGGCGACATTCATTTTCATCGCTAGGCGTCATGATGGTCATGTTCGGGATACAGCGCAGGAAGGAGAGATCGAACGCGCCCTGATGCGTTTGTCCGTCCGCGCCGACAATGCCACCGCGATCGATCGCAAACAGCACCGGCAGATTCTGGATCGCCACGTCGTGAATAACCTGATCATACGCACGTTGCAGGAACGTCGAGTAGATCGCCACGATCGGCTTGTACCCGCCAATCGCCAGACCGGCGGCAAAGGTCACGGCGTGTTGCTCGGCAATCGCCACATCGAAATATTGCTGCGGGTATTCGCGCGAGAAACGCACCATACCTGAGCCTTCACGCATCGCGGGCGTGACAGCCATCAGCTTGCTGTCTTTCGCGGCGGTTTCGCACAACCAGTCTCCGAAAATCTTCGAATACGTTGGCAGACCTTCTTTGCTTTTCGGCAGGGTACCGGAAGCCGGATCGAATTTCGGCACCGCATGGAAACTGATCGGGTCTTTTTCGGCTGGCTCGTAGCCTTTGCCTTTTCTGGTCATGATATGCAGTAACTGCGGGCCTTTCAGGTCGCGCATGTTTTTCAGTGTCTGCGCCAGCGCCATCACGTCATGACCGTCTACCGGCCCGATATAGTTGAAGCCGAGCTCTTCAAACAGCGTGCCCGGCACCATCATGCCTTTCAGATGTTCTTCGGTGCGGCGTACCAGCTCTTTGATCGGAGGCAGGCCGGACAGGACTTTCTTACCGCCTTCACGCAGGCGTGAATAGAGTTTGCCGGACAACAGTTGGGCCAGATGATTGTTCAGCGCGCCGACGTTTTCTGAAATCGACATCTCGTTGTCGTTGAGGATCACCAGCATGTCAGGTTTGATGTCGCCCGCGTGGTTCATCGCTTCAAACGCCATACCGGCGGTGATCGCGCCGTCACCAATCACACAGACGGTGCGGCGGCCTTTGCCTTCACGTTCAGCCGCCACGGCCATGCCCAGACCGGCACTGATGGACGTCGATGAGTGACCGACGGACAGCGTGTCGTATTCGCTTTCACCACGCCACGGGAACGGGTGCAGGCCGCCTTTCTGGCGGATAGTCGAAATACGATCACGGCGACCGGTGAGAATTTTGTGCGGATAGGCCTGATGGCCGACATCCCAGACAACGTGGTCAAACGGCGTGTTATAGACGTAATGCATCGCCACGGTCAGTTCAACCGTCCCGAGACCGGAAGCAAAGTGTCCGCTGGACTGGCTGACGCTGGCCAATAAATATTGGCGCAGCTCATCGCAGAGCCTCGGCAGGCTCTCTTTAGGGAGCGAACGGAGATCTTCAGGATCCTCCGCCAGCGCCAGTGTCGGGTATTTGGCTAATTCAAGACTCATCAGTTGCTCATAGTAAGTTTAATTATCGCGTTCAATGACAAAGCGGGCTAACGCGAGAAGTGGCGCGGTGTTGTAAGAGCGTGCCGCGAGCTGATCCAGCGCGGCAACGGCTTCCTGATACAGATCCGCGGCCTTGGCTTTTGCACCGTCCAGCCCCAGCAGGGCAGGGTACGTGCTTTTACCAAGCTGCTGATCAGCGCCCTGACGTTTACCGAGCGTGGCGGTATCACCTATTACATCCAGAATATCGTCCTGAACCTGGAACGCTAAGCCAATGGCCTGAGCGTAGTTATCCAGTATCGGTAAAACGGCACGGCCGGTTTCCCCGGCAGCCAGCGCGCCCATGCGCACGGCAGCGCGGATCAGCGCACCGGTTTTGTGACGATGAATTTTTTCCAGTGCGGCGAGATCAACCTGATGACCTTCCGCCGCTAAATCCAGTGCCTGACCGCCGCACATTCCGCTTGCTCCGCTGGCGCGTGCCAGTTCGGAAACCATCGCCAGACGATCTTTCACCGCGACATCCGGCATCTCGCTGTCAGCCAGAATGGAGAAAGCCAGGGTCTGCAGGGCATCGCCCGCCAGAATCGCATTGGCTTCGCCAAATTTAATGTGACAGGTTGGCTGACCACGGCGCAAATCGTCGTCGTCCATGGCCGGTAAATCATCGTGGATCAGTGAATACGCGTGGATGCATTCCACAGCCGCCGCCGGGGCATCAAGATTTTTCAAATCAAGGCTGAATAACTGGCCGCTGGCGTAAACCAGATACGGGCGCAGGCGTTTGCCGCCCAGCAGCGCACCGTAGCGCATGGCCTCAACCAGTGGCAAATCTGCCAGCGGCTGAGCGCTGACATACGCCGTTAATGCCTCATCGACACGCTTTTGCATCTTGCGCAAGTCGTGCGTAAACCCGTCGATGGAAGAGGGAGAGATCGCTTCAGACATGCCAGTTACTCAGCTTCCGGGGTGAAAGGCGTCAGCGGCGCATCGTTATCACTGTCGAGCAGGATCTGGACGCGTTGCTCTGCCTGTTGCAGCTTTTGTTGCCCCTGACGTGCCAGCTGGACGCCTTGCTCAAATTCAGTGAGAGCCTCTTCCAGAGGCAACTCGCCGGATTCGAGGCGGGAAACGATCTGTTCCAGTTCGGCCAGAGCCGTTTCAAAATTGGCAGGTGGTGCAGATTTTTTTGGCATAATTCTCTTTTAATATCGTTGATCAGAATGGATGATCGAAGTACTGAGGCGGCAGAGTCAGCGCTCAGCCTCAAGAGACATTCCTGTTCAGCATGACATCTGCTGTCGGGTTTTGTGCGCAGAGTACCCATTTTAAGTGATATACTCTGCGCCGCAGATATTATTGCTAAGCCCAATGTGACACAGAACCAACATTTGGCTTAGCAATAATAGGATCCTAGATCCTTATTCAGCGACTTACTACCCCGTTTTTTCACCCGCTAACAAAAGACTGCCATGAAGTTTATCATTAAATTGTTCCCTGAAATCACCATCAAGAGCCAATCTGTGCGTTTGCGCTTCATTAAGATCCTCTCAAGCAGCATTCGCAATATCGTGCGACCGCATGATGAGACGCTGGCCGTGGTCCGCCACTGGGATCATATCGAAGTTCGCAGCAAAGACGAAAGCAAACACGACCTGATCCAGGAATTGCTCTGTCGCATTCCCGGCATCCGTTATGTCGAGGAAGTGGAAGACCGTCCTTATACTGACGTTCACCACATTTTCGAGCAAACGCTGGAAGCCTATCGTGCTGAAGTGGAAGGGAAAACCTTCTGCGTGCGTGTTAAACGTCGCGGTAAACATGACTTCACGTCCACGGAAGTGGAACGTTACGTCGGCGGCGGCCTGAATCAGCACATCGAATCGGCAAAAGTCAGCCTGAAAGATCCGCAGGTGACGGTGAAACTGGAAATTAATGACGATCAGCTGGTGCTGGTGAAAAGCCGTCTCGAAGGTCAGGGCGGTTACCCGATTGGCACGCAGGAAGATGTGCTGTCACTGATTTCCGGCGGTTTCGACTCCGGCGTATCCAGTTATATGCTGATGCGTCGCGGCTGTCGTGTGCATTACTGCTTCTTTAACCTCGGTGGTGCGGCGCATGAAATCGGTGTGAAACAGGTCGCGCATTATCTGTGGAACCGGTTTGGCAGCTCGCACCGTGTGCGTTTTATCGCCGTGGATTTTGAGCCGGTCGTGGGTGAAATCCTCGAAAAAATCGAAGACGGTCAGATGGGCGTGGTGCTGAAACGCATGATGGTGCGTGCGGCGTCAGCCATTGCTGAGCGTTATGGCGTGCAGGCGCTGGTGACCGGCGAAGCGCTGGGACAGGTTTCCAGCCAGACGCTGACTAACCTGCGTCTGATTGATAACGTTTCTGACACGCTGATCCTGCGTCCGCTGATTTCTCACGATAAAGAGCACATCATCAAGATTGCCCGTGAGATCGGTACGGAAGATTTTGCGAAAACCATGCCGGAATATTGCGGTGTGATTTCGAAAAGCCCGACGGTGAAAGCGGTGAAAGCGAAGATTGAAGCCGAAGAAGCCATGTTCGATTTCAATGTGCTGGATAAAGTGGTCAGCGAAGCGCGAAACGTCGATATCCGTGAAATTGCCACCCAGGCGGCAGAAGTGGTGCCGGAAGTGGAAACTGTCGCGGAGTTCACTTCAACTGACATCGTTCTGGATGTGCGCGCACCGGATGAAGTGGAAGCGCAGCCGCTGGCACTGGAGAACGTCGAAGTGAAGCCGTTAGCGTTCTACAAGCTGGCGACGCAGTTTGGCGATCTGGACCAGAGCAAAACGTATCTGCTGTATTGCGACCGTGGCGTAATGAGCCGTTTGCAGGCGCTGTATCTGAAAGAACAGGGCTTCGATAACGTGAAAGTGTATCGCCCGTAACACGCGGTCCTTATATATAAAAAAGGGGTTTAGCAATGCTGAGCCCCTTTTTGTTTGCTCAAATTATTGTCGGGATCTTGTGGCTCAGGATTCACGCGCGCCTTCATCGGTATAGTTATAAATTCCCGGCGCGAGCACCAGCTGTGCGGCAATCTCTGCGGCTTTGGCTTTGCCCAGCAGCAGATCGATAATCTTCAGGGCGAATTCCATCGCCGTGCCCGGCCCCTGACTGGTCAGCAGATTGACGCGCGGATCAAAGATCACCCGGCGATCAGACCATTTGTTCGGGTCGATTTTATCTTTTAAGCCCGGAAAACCGGTCATATTTCCCACCGGGAACAGGTCGTGGTACTCGAGCACCAGCGCAGTTGCAGCGCAGATGGCCGCGACGATTTTACCGCTGACGTGCATCTGACGGACTTTTTCCACCAGCAGCGGACTGTCACTGAAACAGGTTGCGCCGCCCAGACCCCCGGGCAGCACGATCACGTCATGTTCGTCATCCGCAACATCCACCAGCGCAGTATCAGCCAGAATACGCACGCCGCGAGAACAGCGGATCTCCAGATTGCCGTCGCCTGCGACGCTGGCGGTGGTCACGTTAATGCCCGCCCGCACCAGCAAATCAATCACGGTGACGGCTTCAATTTCTTCGCTACCAGGTGCCAGGCAGACCAGAACCGATGCGCTCATAATCGTTTTCCTTTCTCTTAATCTGTTCAAATAAGCGGGTATTGACCGGCAGACTCAGGCCGAATTTTCGCCCGCGACGCAACACATAGCCGGTGATGTAATCAATTTCGGTATGACGCTGACTGCGGATGTCCTGCAACATCGAGGAATGATTGGCGGAGGTGGAATCAATCACCTGATAGACAAAACTGAGCAGCGATTCATTGTGAATTTCAACGCCTTCAATCGCCATCACCTGCGCCACTTCCTGACAGATCTGCTCAATCTGACCGGCATACGCCAGCAAATCGCCATTGGTGCAGTCGTATAACGCAGTCAGCGGATTGATGACACAGTTCACCGCCAGCTTGTTCCACAGCGACGGTTTAATGTTGTCATGCCACGCCACGTCGGGTAAGGCATTGTGCAGCGTGTCGGCCAGCGAACTCAGTGCCGCACCGCGCGGTGTCACCGGCCCGATGTGCGTCGCACCGGCCGCCACATGGACAATGGCGTTGCCTTCATGACGTGCCGCGTGGGTCGTGGCACCCTGTAAAATGGCCAGCCGGTTCGCCGGTAACTCATCAATGGTACCCATGCCATTATGCAGCAATAATATGGCGCAGTTATCATTGAGCATCGGCATCAGGGCGCTGACCGCGCCGGAAACCTGCCACGCCTTGAGCGTGACCAGCAGTAATTCGCTTTGTGCCAGATGTTCCGGGTCGTTAGTCGGCATATTGCGGTTGAAAGCCATGCCTTCCGGTGAGATCACGTTGACGGCACAAAAAGGCTGCGGAATACGCACCCAGCCCTGAACGTCGTGGCCTTGCTGATAAAGAGCAGAAAGCCAAAGTTGTCCCAGTGCACCGCAACCCAGTACTGTTATTTTCATTGTGCCTCCCGGGAGTTGTGGCGAAATCCGCCGGCCAGTCCGGTTGTAGAAAGAATATTCTGCTGTCCGGTTATCTTATTAGTATAGACATTTGTGCTGCGCATCACATTTTCACCTGCACTTTTTGACCATCGGGGCATTTTATGTTCGGTGCTTTGCTGTTGTTTGGCATCGACGGTTGAAGGCGGTATTATGCACGCCATATAACGTGCAATACAAAAACTACAGGGAGAAGCGATTATGCCGTCTTTTGACATTGTTTCCGAAATCGACATGCAGGAAGTGCGCAATGCCGTGGAAAATGCCAGCCGTGAACTGCAAACCCGCTGGGATTTCCGCAACATTCCTGCCAGCTTCGATCTCAATGAGAAAAACGAGAGCATCAAAGTGGCCAGCGAATCAGATTTTCAGGTAAACCAGCTGGTCGATATTCTGCGTGAGAAACTGGCCAAACGGGGTATTGAAGGCGGGGCGCTGGAAATTCCTGAGCAGATGGATCACAGCGGTAAAACCTACAGCGTTGACGCCAAACTGCATTCCGGCATTGAATCCGCGCTGGCGAAGAAAATCGTCAAGCTGATCAAAGACAGTAAAATCAAAGTGCAGGCGCAGGTGCAGGGCGACGAAGTGCGCGTCACCGGTAAAGCACGTGATGATTTGCAGGCCGTGATGGCGCTGGTTAAGAAAGGTGATCTGGGCCAGCCCTTCCAGTTCAAGAATTTCCGCGACTAAATAGCCTTCGTTCTTTGAACTGCAGATGCGTTGGCTGCATTCAGTAACCCGAATCACTTACTCCAGTAAGCTCATCGGGTTCCTTCATTTGCCGCCTTCCTGCAGCTCAAATTACTTGGCTCTTTGCAATTAAGATCGGGACGCAAATGCGTCCCTTTTTTATGGCGGTTACTTCCGCTGGCGCAGTCTTTTCACCAGTTCGAAGTCTTTAAAGTAAACCGGTTTATCATGCTGCATCGACAGATTTCCGGCGATACCGGTCAGGATCGACATCGCTCCGGCGCGGTGATCGGCGGCGCGTTGTAACGGATCGTGTTTACGTTCGCCAAACAGATCCTCCAGCATGGCGTTATCGCCGCCGCCGTGACCGCCTTCTCCCAGCTGGAATTCGGCCTTCCAGGGTTCAGCAAATAACGGATAAACGGTGATTTCGGCTTTCTCAATGCTGCCTTCGTTTTCGCGTTTACCCCCGGCATTCACGTAAGACATCTCGACGATTTTCATTTCAATGCGGCCCTGGGTGCCGTTGAATACCACGTTCAGACCTTCCCACGGCAGATAGGCGTTCAGCGAATAGGTCAGCTGCACTTTGTTCTGATATTTCACCAGCACCGAGAGCGTGTCCTCAATACTGATACCGTCGCTGAATACGCTCTGATCACGGAAGTAGTTATCTTCATGCTCCGCATCCAGATACAGCGCTTTTAGCTGGGCGTTATCGGCCATATGCAGAGCAAACGGATCGTTCTGTGCCTGCGGATAACAATGCGCCCGTGGATAAAACTGAGTGACGCCCCGCTTCTCGGCATTCTCTTTACCGTAAAAACGCAGATCGCCCTGGGCATAGACTTTCTCCGGCGTGCTGTTGAGCCAGAAATTCATCAGGTCAAAATGATGGGTGGATTTATGCACCAGCAGACCGCCGGAATTTCGTTTTTCGCGGTGCCAGCGGCGGAAATAATCGGCGCCATGTTCGGTATTCAGCAGCCATTCAAAATGCACGGAAAGCACTTCGCCAATGGTGTCCTGCATCAGCAGTTCGCGCATTTTGCTGTGATGCGGGGCGTAGCGGTAATTGAACGCTACCCGCACCTGATAGCCGGTGGCATCGACGGCATCGAGAATGCGCAAAGCTCGCGGCTCATCAATGGTCATCGGTTTTTCAGTAATGACGTCGCAACCGGCGTGCAGGGCGCGAACGATGTAATCGTCATGCGTGCGATCCATGCTGGTGACAATCACGATATCGGGTTTAGTTTCATCGAGCATCGCATTGAAATCAGACGCTTTCCAGGTGGATACCGGGGCGACGCCGTTCTGCTCCAGTTGCCGGTTCGCATAATCCATTCGCGTCTGGTTTGTATCACAGAAGGCCACAAATTTTGCGTTGTGGCGGTACTTGCCGGTGATCGCTTCAATGTATAAACCCGAGCGTCCGCCGGTGCCAACGAGAGCATATGTTTTCATGAGATCCTCAAAAGGCCCGAAAGCCGTCATCACTGACAAAAATTTTTGTTAAGGAATTCCTGAGGATAATGATTATTGAGGTTTTTTAAGTGAGGGAGGTCACGCGGTGGGGATAAAATGAAACGCTGTGCCAGTTTCCCGGTACAGCGTTTTTAAGCAGGGAGATGTCAGGCGGCGCTGACCAGTTGCTCGAGTGCTTTGCGGTTGGTCTGTTTGGTATCTACTTTCACATAGGCACTGAATTCTTCCGGTACGACAACCGCTTCTGCCACGCCCGGCTGGGCGAGAATGCGCGCCTGCAGGGCGGAATCTTTCACTGCCAGCTCAGATAACGTGATACGCAGACTGCTGACATACGGCGGTTCGGTCATGGTGGAACTGACCAGCAGCCAGACCATGGCAATCGCCGCACACACCAGGAATACCGCACCGGCACCGGCGTGACCGTAGACGTAACCGCCCAAGCTGCCGCCAATCGCTACGCCGATAAACTGGCTGGTGGAGTAAAGCCCCATCGCCGTGCCTTTGTAGCCCGCAGGCGATTCTTTACTGATAAGCGAAGGCAGAATCGCTTCCATCACATTGAAGGCCAGGAAGAACAGCTGAATACCGGCAATCACGGCCCATAAATGCAGACCCGCTGCCCACAGCACGACTTCTGCCAGCAGCAACACCACCACGCAGCCCATGAAAACCTGCTTCATGTGACGCTTTTTCTCGGCGTAGATAATCACCGGGATCACCGCGACGAATGACGTCAGCATGGTGATCAGATACACGCGCCAGTGCTCACTCGGCGGGAAGCCCGCGTGTTCCATGACTTGCGGTAACACCACGAAGCTCGACATCAGCAATACGTGCAAACATAAAATGCCGAAATTCAGCTTCAGCAATTTGGGGTTGCCCATCACTTTACCGAAACTGCCTTTTACCATGCTCGATTCACGGTTCAGGATATGCGTGGCAGGGGAGGGCACCACGGCGACGGTAATGATGATGCCGACAATGGTCAGCACGGCGATTGCCCAGAACAGGGCGTGTAAACCCCAGGCGTGGGTAATGATCGGCCCGAGTACCATCGCAATCGCAAAGGTAATACCGAAACTGATACCGATAAACGCCATCGCTTTGGTGCGGTTTTGTTCGCGGGTCAGGTCAGAAAGCAGGGCCATCACGGCGGCAGCAATCGCGCCGGAGCCTTGCAGGGCACGACCAATGATCACGCCCCAGATAGAGTCGGTGGAAGCAGCCACAATGCTGCCGATGCAGAAGATGACCAGACCGAAGACGATCAGTGGTTTGCGGCCAACGCGGTCAGAAAGCAGTCCAAATGGGATCTGGAAAACAGCCTGTGCCAGCCCGTAAATGCCGATGGCGATGCCGATAAGCGTTTCGCTGGCGCCGGATAATTTCATGCCATAGGTGGTCAGCACCGGCAGAACCATGAACATGCCAAGCATGCGCAAAGAAAATACTGTCCCTAGTCCCCATGTCGCCCGACTTTCCTGCGGGGTCATCTGGTTATCGTTCACATTACTACCTCAAAATAACAATCCGACATTTTAATGATTAAGCCGGCCTGGGTAAAACGATGGATCTTTAGCAGATATTACGGGATTTGCCCGTGAGACGGAGCAAAAGAAAAGGCCAGTATTGCTACTGGCCTTTAGCTGTGATCTCAGTGAGTTACACTGGAAGTTTGCGTTACCAAACGTAGGTCAGCAACGATGTCGGTGCAGAATTAAAATCCACGGACATCATGAAGCTCAGCGACATGATCGTGATGATGGAGAAACCAAACAGTTTTCTCGCCCACAACACGTCGTTTTCCGTTTTGTAACCCTTCAGTGCCATACCCAGCCACCAGATACTGACAGCAGCGGCAACAATCAGGTATTTGTAACCTGCGTAACCGCTCAGGGTCAGCATCAGTGTCGCAATCATAAACGCCAGGATGTAGACGATAATATGATGCTTGGCGACGGAGATGCCTTTAACCACTGGCAGAACCGGGATGCCTGCTGCCTGATAATCTTTGAAGCGGAAGATGGCAATCGCGTACGAATGCGGCATCTGCCACAGGCTGAAAATCAGAAGCAGGATCAGCGCACCGGTATCGAACTGGCCTGAAACGGCACAGTAACCAATAACCGGTGGCGCTGCGCCAGACAAGCTGCCGATCAACGTGCCGTATACCGAGTTGCGTTTCATGTACAGGCTGTAAACGCCGACATAAACCACAAAGCCCATCACTGCCAGCCACATGGCCAGCGGATTTGCTCCGATATACAACAGCGCAAAGCCTGCAATACCCAGAAGGGTCGCATAAACCAGGCTTGTTTTCGGCGGAATAAGCCCTTTCACCAGGACCCGGTTCTTCGTTCTTTCCATGATCCGGTCGATGTCGCGGTCGATAAAGTTGTTAAATACACAACCCGATGCGACAACCAGCGAAACACCCACCAAAGTGGCGAGAAAGAGTGGGAAGTCGATGCTGCCTTTGGCAGCAAGGAGAAATCCCCCGATGACAGAAATTAAGTTGCCGAAAATAATTCCTGGTTTCGTTACTTGCAGGTATTGCTTAATCATCACGTGCAGCTCGGCTCTTTAACTGACCATCATATTGAGGTTGAGGTTATACATAATCCACAATGAGCCCACAACGACGATAAAGATAATCACAGCGGTGAACAGAAGTGCCACCAGGTTCCAGCGCTCTTCCGACGACGTATTCATGTGCAGGAAGAACACCAGATGGACAACGATCTGGATGATTGCGGACGCAACCACGGTACCCAGGATCAGTGAATGTGATGCCGTGTCGGTCATGACCATGGCAAACGGGATCACCGTCAGGATAACCGACAAGATGAAGCCAATCGCGTATGACTTCAGGCTGCCGTGGCTTGCGCCACCATGGGAAGTAGCAGAATGACTCATTACATCGCTCCCATCAGATAAACAACGGTAAACACGCAGATCCACACCACGTCCAGGAAGTGCCAGAACAGGCTCAGACACATCAGACGGGTTTTGTTGACTTCAGTCAGACCGCGACGTGAAACCTGAACCATCATGGTCAGGATCCAAATCAGACCACAGGTCACGTGCAGACCGTGGGTGGCGACCAGCGCAAAGAAGCCAGACAGGAAACCACTGCGCTGCGGGCCATAGCCTTCAGCAATCAGGTGATGGAATTCATAGAGTTCCATCCCGATGAAGCCTAAACCGAACAGGAAAGTCAGGAACAACCAGCCGTTAACCGCAGCTTTGTTGCCTTTGTTCATGCCCAGCATCGCAAAGCCGTAAGTGATACTACTGAACAGCAGGCAGAAGGTTTCTACCAGCACGAACGGCAGTTCAAAAATGTCTTTACCAGAGGGACCGCCAGCGGTCCCGTTTACCAGTACTGCATAGGTTGCGAACAGGCTCGCGAACAAAATGCAGTCACTCATCAGGTAGATCCAGAAGCCGAAGACTTTGGTTGCACCTGCATCGTGGTGCCCATGCTCAGCATGGGCCTCATCGTGGTGAGTCAGAGTATCAGTTGCCATGTTTCACACCTGCTTTACGGATTTGTTCATAATGTTGGTTTTCAATACGTTCCACTTCTTCAACTGGCACGTAGTAATCAACATCTTCGTCGAAGCTTTTCGCAATCCAGGTCGCAGCCAGGGCAATGAAGCTCACTGCTGCCAGCCACCAGATATCCCAGATTAAGGCGAAACCACAAACCAGACTCAGCATAGCGATGATGAAACCGGCGCCGCTGTTACGTGGCATATGAATCGGTTCATATTTAGCAGGCTGCTTGTAAGCGGTACCTTTCTCTTTCATGTCCCAGAACTCATCACGGTCGTGAATTTGCGGCACGATAGCGAAGTTGTAGAACGGAGGAGGAGAAGAAGTTGACCACTCCAGAGTACGTGCGCCCCATGGGTCACCGGTCAGATCACGGTTCTGGTCGCGGTCGCGAACGGAAACGAAGATCATGATCAGCTGGCAGAGGATACCGCAGGCAATCAGTGCAGCACCGCATGCCGCAACAACCAGCAGCGGGTGGAACTCAGGATCGATGTTCTGGCTGACACGACGGGTCATGCCCATGAAGCCCAGTACGTACAGTGGCATGAACGCAACGAAGAAGCCGATGATCCAGAACCAGAATGAACGCACACCCCATTTTTCGTTCAGCGTGAAGCCGAAGGATTTAGGGAACCAGTAAGTCAGACCCGCGAAGCAACCGAAGACCACACCACCGATGATGACGTTGTGGAAGTGGGCAATCAGGAACAGGCTGTTGTGCAGCACGAAGTCAGCACCCGGCACCGCCAGCAGAACCCCGGTCATCCCACCCACAGAGAAGGTGATGATGAAGCCAACGGTCCACAGCATGGCTGCGTTCAGCGTGATACGACCCTGATACATGGTGAACAGCCAGTTGAAGATTTTTACCCCGGTCGGGATAGAAATGATCATCGTCATGATGCCGAAGAAGGCATTGACGTTTGCGCCTGAACCCATGGTGAAGAAGTGGTGCAACCAAACGATGAACGACAACACGGTGATGGCGATGGTTGCCCATACCAGCGAGGTGTAACCGAACAGACGTTTTTTGGAGAAGGTTGCGGTAACTTCTGAGAACACACCAAAGACTGGCAGAACCAAAATGTACACTTCCGGATGGCCCCAGGCCCAAATCAGGTTGATGTACATCATCATGTTGCCGCCCATATCATTCGTGAAGAAATGGGTGCCCAGATAACGGTCTAAAGTCAGCAGTGCAACAGTGACGGTCAGGATCGGGAAGGACACGATAATCAACACGTTGGTGCACAGTGCGGCCCAGGTAAATACCGGCATTTTCATCAGCGGCATACCAGGAGCGCGCATCTTCAGGATGGTCGCAAAGAAGTTAACACCGGTCAGCAAGGTCCCGACACCGGATATCTGGAGACTCCAGATCCAGTAATCGACCCCGACCCCCGGACTGTATTCCTTACCTGACAGTGGCGGATAGGCCAACCAGCCGGTCTGCGCGAATTCACCGACACCCAGAGAGATGTTGATCAATACAACCGCAGCGGCGGTAAACCAGAAGCTCACGTTGTTCAGGAACGGGAACGCAACGTCGCGTGCACCGATTTGCAAAGGAACAACCACGTTCATCAGACCGATTACGAAAGGCATCGCCATGAAGAAGATCATGATCACGCCGTGCGCGGTAAAGATTTGGTCGTAGTGATGAGGAGGGAGGAAGCCCGGCTCGCCCGCAGAGGCAAGCACCTGCTGGCTACGCATCATGATCGCATCGGCAAAGCCACGCAGAAGCATGACGAAAGCCAGAATGATATACATGATACCTAATTTTTTGTGGTCGACGGAGGTCAGCCACTCGGTCCACAGATACTTCCACTTACCGAAATAGGTGATGCCGGCAACCACTGCCAGGCCACCGATAATAATCGCGGCAACTGTGACCATGATAATCGGTTCATGATACGGAACCGAATCAAGCGTTAATTTTCCGAACATCGTTTATTCCTCGGCTCCGGCTGCGTGAGACTGTCCACCCATATCCATGCCTTTCATGTCGCTGCCAGCAGGCATTGGCATGGTGTGACCTTCTGGCGCTGCCTTCATGTCATGCATGGAGTATTTGCCAATGATTTCTTTGAACAGGCCTGGTTTTGCAACAGAGAAGTATTCGACCGGGTTGTCGATACTCTGTGCAGCCAGTTTGTTAAAGTCATCAGTGGTGGCCAGCTGGTTCGGTGCGCTTTTCACTTTCGCTACCCAGGTGTCGAAATCGGCACGGGTTGGAGTCGCAATTGTGTTGAATTTCATACCTGAGAAGCCGCGGCCGCTGAAGCTTGCTGAGATGCCTTTATACGTACCCGCTTCATTTGCAATCAAATGTAGCTGAGTTTGCATACCGGCCATCGCATAAATCTGCCCGCCTAACTGAGGAATAAAGAACGAGTTCATCACAGAGTCTGAAGTGACTTTGAACTGAACCGGCACATCTTTAGGAATGACGAGTTCGTTAACGGTCGCGATGCCCTGTTCCGGATAAATGAACAACCATTTCCAGTCCAGAGAAACGACTTCAACCGTCATCGGTTTTTCGTCAGTCACGATAGGCTTGAACGGATCAAGCGAGTGGGTGGTTTTCCAGGTAATCGTTGCCAGAATGGCAATGATAATAATTGGAACTGTCCAGACGACGGCTTCAATTTTGTTGGAGTGGGACCAATCAGGACTGTATTTTGCTTTTGTGTTGGAAGCACGATACTTCCACGCAAAGGCAAACGCCATGATAATAACTGGTATAACAACGATCAGCATTAAACCGATCGCCGTTAAAATCAGCGTTCTCTGCTCAAGTCCAATTGCTCCCTTGGGATCCATCAATGCCGTATTGCAACCGCTCAACATTACCGCGGAGGCAAATAAGGACAACATCCCAATACTTTTATTGTATTTCTTAAGTCTCATCTAACGACCTCAATAACTAGGGCTCTATTGTCGCTTCAGGTGTGCGGGCATTTTACGGGAAGGTTGCAGGACTGTAAACACGCTTAAACAAGTGTCAAAGCGCTGTTGACACTTTATGTTAACGCAGTCACACATGTCACGGATCGTGACAATTTACAGTGGGCAACAATATGTTGCGTATAGATTTTTTTCTATAGTGATGAAAAACAAGGGGTGACAGATTTTGACATTATTATTGTCGTTCGTTATCTCATCGATAGGTTTAATTAATGTTAAATTAATGTAGAAATCAGGTGAAATAAAATGCACCGAAAGCGCGAAAGAAAAATCATCGCGGAAAATATTATTTTTTCTGAATTTAATTTAGTGAGCGATATTTATAGATCATTTGTTAAATCGAATGCGCCATTCATTTTCACATGAATGGCGATAAATCAGGAACGTGCGGTCCGCCGCAGTGATAAAAAGTCGAGCAGACTGCCTAAAATAACACCAGCAAGACAAATCAATGCGCCCGTTTCAAGCAATGCCGTGGCCAGACTTTGCCATGACGCCCAGCCAAGGCTGTCCACAACCAGGGTAAGCAGCCAGAGCACCAGCAGCAAGCTGCCCGTCATCATGCAACGTAACGCCCAGCGATACGGGGTGGCGAAGTGGATGCGCGGCAGGAAACTGTCGGTTTTCTGAGTGTATTCCAGCGTCTGACGGCAAACCGCCAGCAGAAACAATCCGGGAATGGCCGCCACAATCGAGAAAAGGTAAAACCACGGCCAGCCATAGGCTTCCACAAACCATCCGGCAATCGGCCCGACGTACACGCGGCCCACGGCAGACAGTGCGGAGAGCAGGGCGAACTGGGTGGCAGAGAATGAACGGTTACATAACGTCATCAGTAACGCCACGAACGCCGCCGTCCCCATCCCGCCGCACAGGTTTTCGAAGAAAATCGCCGCGCCCATGGTGGTTAAATCTTTAGCGGTGATGGCGAGGATCCAATAACCCGCATTGGACACGGCCTGCAAAATGCCAAACAGCATTAATGCGCGGAACAGACTCAGCCGCTGCATTAACATGCCGCCAAACAATGCGCCGATGATGGTCGCCATCAGCCCCAGTGTTTTGTTCACCAGTCCCACTTCCCCGGCATCAAACCCGACGCCACGGATTAAAAATGTGGTGCTCAGGCTGCCCGCAAAGGCGTCGCCCATTTTGTACATCACGATCAGCAGCAAAATCAGCCAGGCATTGTTACGGCCAAAAAAGTCTTTCAGCGGTGCGACGACGGCCATTTCAATAGTACGCGGCGCAGGTTGCGAGTTTTCCGGCTCCGGTGACAGCAGGGTGGCGAAAACGCCCATCAGCATTAACACGGTCATCAGCCAGTACATATGCTGCCAGCCGAGGTAACGGTCAGCCAGCCATAACGCCAGTCCGCCCGAAACCAGCATCGCCAGACGGTATCCCAGTACCGAGACGGCAGCCCCGTTCCCGCGTTCTTCCGGTGGCAGTAAATCGGTTTTATAGGCATCGAAAACGATGTCCTGCGACGCCGAGGCGAAGGCAATCAGCACGGCCAGTGCCGCCAGCCAGAATAAGTCTTTTGACGGATCCATGAATCCCATGGCGAAAATCGCCACGACCAGTAACAACTGCGTCAGGATCAGCCAGCCGCGACGGCGTCCGAGAAAAGAGGGCGTGTAGCGGTCCATCATCGGCGACCACAGGAACTTGAACACATAAGCCTGACCCACCAGCGAAAAAATGCCGATGGTTTTCAGATCGACATTTTCGACCGTCATCCACGCCTGCAATGTGCCGGAGGTCAGCGCCAGAGGTAAACCGGAAGCGAAGCCAAGAAGCAGTAAAATGACCGTATTGCGTTGCGTGAAAATTTTAAAGTACTGACTGATCATGAAGATTGTGTTCCTGCGAACCGGTGAGAGAGTGACGCATACGCATAATAAAGGAAGGGAGACAGATCGGGAAAGCGAATCACTGGCTTAAAAAAGCATTCTGCCCGGACGAGCCGGGCAGAATTCATCATGCAAACTTCAGCCGAACTTAACGGGCGTTCGCTTTAATGAAGTCACTGATGCTGGTGTCTGACGCCATGTCACTGATGACATCGCCCAGCGTGGTGTTAACCGCGTTGGTGATTTTGGCGTTAGTTGCAGACAGCGCGCCCTGAACGTTATACGTCGAGCGGTAGTTTTTCACCTGCTTGCTGCCGTTTTTAGCCGACGCGATGATGGAGATATCGGCTTTGGTGGTGATGTTGTAACGCAGATTGCCTTCCTGAACGTCTGCATACAGGTTGTTCACGACGATTTGCAGATCGACTGCACCGTCAGCACCGATCATATAGCCACGGGCGGTCATTTGTTTTTCCAGAGATTCCTGCAACAGGAAACGCAGATCGCGTGATGGCGTCAGGGAAATCAGCTGACCGTCGCGGTTCACTTTTGCCAATGCCTGATCCTGACGCTGGTCAGCACCGTTGATGCTGATGGTGATGCCCTGCAGGGTAGGGTCCTGTGAAGGCAGGACAATTTTCGGCGAAACGTCCAGGGTGTTGGTGCTGGTGGCGCAACCGGCCAGCATGAACATGGCCAGCACAGGGAATAGAATTTTCTTCAGCATGTGTATTTTCTCAATATTAATAAGGGAATAGTGCTCAAAAATTTGCCGACATCATAACATTGCCATTTGCCGGGGGAAGTCCCAACAATCTGGAAAAGCGTGTTTTTCGCGTTTTTTTTCAGCAAAGTCGCAGTAAAGCTGCAGGCCGCTGCGGTCAGCCGTAGCGAAGCGGCACTTTCTTTGACAGACTGAGCGGCATTTTTATCAATCCGCAGCAGAAATTTATTGTTCTGGCGTGCGAAGAATCTGGAAAGCAGCCTATCATTATAAAGAGATAGGTGTACCAGACAGGCGCAGTTCTCTGCTGATGCGGTGTAAGGAGATTGCTATGATTCGTGAGCAAATAGAAGCAAAATTAGTTGAGGCATTCGAACCTGCGTTTCTGGAAGTGACTGACGAAAGCTATCGTCATAATGTCCCGGCAGGCTCCGAGAGCCATTTTAAAGTGGTCATGGTGTCCGATAAGTTTATCGGGGAACGTTTCCTGGCGCGCCATCGCGCCATCTATGGGAGATTAACCGAAGAGCTGGCTGGCAGCGTGCATGCTCTGGCATTGCATACTTACACCCTGAAAGAATGGGAAGGCTTACAGGACACGGTTCCGGCCTCTCCACCTTGTCGCGGCGCAGGCACGTTGGCCTGATCGTCGCGATCTGTTTCACAAAAGGCATAAATATCGCCGTTTGACACGGTAACACTGGAACTTTCCTTGTCTAATGCGGTATTAGTAGATGCGAATTTCAAGAAACGGCCTGCGGGCCGTTTTTGTTTTTCTTCTGACGGACTGACGGTAAGAGGTTTATGCCTCTGAATGGCCGCATTTTTCGAAGGATCGAGTCCCGTGTGAGTTTCCTCCCGCGCAACAGATACCGTCCTCGACTCAATGCCCATGCGCCGCTATAATGTCGCGTCTAATTTTTCCGGAATGGTTTCGGACGCTCTCGAATACAGGGCTACGTTCTGATACAGAACTGTCCCGGTTCTTAGAAGTCGTTTTCAAGGTAAGTTTGCGCTCATCTTGAGAACGACTTCTGGAGTTGACCGAGCACTGTGATTTTTTTTTGAGGTAACAAGATGCAAGTTTCTGTTGAAACCACTCAAGGCCTTGGGCGCCGCGTAACGATTACTGTTCCTGCTGAAAGCATTGAAAAAGCAGTGAGCAGTGAACTGATCAACGTCTCTAAAAAAGTACGTATTGACGGCTTCCGTAAAGGCAAAGTACCAAGCCACATCATCGAACAGCGTTACGGCGCGTCAGTACGTCAGGACGTACTGGGTGATCTGATGCAACGCAATTTCGTTGATGCGATCATCAAAGAAAAAATCAATCCAGCTGGCGCACCTAACTACATCCCGGGTGAGTACAAGCAGGGTGAAGACTTCAACTTCTCCGTAGAATTTGAAGTGTACCCGGAAGTTGAGCTGAAAGATCTGGAAAACATCGAAGTTGAAAAACCTGTCGTTGAAGTGAACGACGCTGATGTTGATACCATGCTGGAAACTCTGCGTAAGCAACAAGCTGACTGGAAAGAAACTGACGCTGCAGCGACTGCTGAAGATCGCGTGACCGTTGATTTCTCCGGTTCTATCGACGGTGAAGAATTCGAAGGCGGTAAAGCTTCTGATTTCGTACTGGCTATGGGCCAGGGCCGCATGATCCCAGGCTTCGAAGAAGGTCTGGTCGGTCACAAAGCCGGTGAAGAATTCACCATCGACGTAAACTTCCCTGAAGATTACCACGCTGAAAATCTGAAAGGTAAAGCGGCTAAGTTCGCGATTACTTTGAAGAAAGTTGAAGTGCGTGAACTGCCAGAACTGACACCTGAATTCATCAAACGTTTCGGCGTGGCTGATGGGTCTGTTGAAGGTCTGCGTGCTGAAGTGCGTAAAAACATGGAGCGCGAACTGAAAGGTGCTGTTCGTAACCGCATCAAAACTCAGGCTATCGACGGTCTGGTCAGCGCTAACGAAATCGACGTGCCATCTGCACTGATCGACGGCGAAATTGATGTGCTGCGTCGTCAGGCTGCACAACGTTTTGGCGGCAACGAAAAACAAGCGCTGGAACTGCCACGCGAATTGTTCGAAGAGCAAGCTAAACGTCGCGTCGTTGTAGGTCTGCTGCTGGGTGAAGTGATCAGCCAGCACGAACTGAAAGCTGATGAAGATCGCGTTAAAGCGCTGATCGAAGAAATGGCTTCTGCGTACGAAGATCCACAGGAAGTTGTTGAGTTCTACAGCAAAAATAAAGAGCTGATGAACAACATGCGTAACGTCGCGCTGGAAGAACAAGCGGTCGAAACTCTGTTGTCTAAAGCAAAAGTGACTGAAAAAGCCACGACCTTTACTGAACTGATGAACCAGACTCAACCTGCATAATTGATTTGCACGTTGCTGAACCTGTTTACAGGTTTGCTTCCCAAGCCCGCAGTTTTTACTGCGGGCTTTTTATTTCCTGAAAATCAGGTATTTTTTGTTTTTGGCTGTTGTTTTTGCACTATATTTATCACTATAAGGCACAGCCCACGTAGAAACCGTTCACTGACCCCCTCAATATGGCGTATCTCGCTATTTTGGGGAGTGTATGAAAAAGAAATATCCCTGCAGGCTTGAAAAAGGGGGCTAAATCCCCCAATTGATAAGAACGATCCCAGGTAAATTTGTAGTTAAAATCTGACTGATAAAGACCGTCAGGCGTGTAAATGGCGACTTGGCCGCTTGAGCATAGTCATGTGTGCCTATCTCAAGTAGAATCGGTTTTAAAGAGCGCCAAACAGAATCTATTAGGAGACGGTTATGTCATACAGTGGTGAAAGAGAGCAATTTGCACCAAACATGGCGTTGGTACCCATGGTGGTTGAGCAAACTTCACGGGGCGAGCGTTCATACGACATCTTCTCCCGTCTGCTTAAGGAACGTATCATCTTCCTGACCGGCCAGGTTGAAGACCATATGGCTAACCTGATTGTTGCCCAGATGCTGTTCCTGGAAGCAGAGAGCCCGGAAAAAGACATTTACCTGTACATCAACTCACCAGGTGGCGTGATCACTGCCGGGATGTCGATTTACGACACCATGCAGTTCATCAAACCGGATGTCAGCACCATTTGTATGGGGCAGGCATGTTCAATGGGGGCATTCCTGTTGACCGCTGGCGCAGAAGGCAAACGCTTCTGTCTGCCGAATTCACGGGTGATGATCCACCAGCCACTGGGTGGTTTCCAGGGTCAGGCGACGGATATTGAGATCCACGCCAAAGAAATCCTGAAAGTGAAATCTCGTATGAATGAGTTGATGGCGAAACATACGGGCAAAACTCTTGAAGAAATAGAGCGTGACACTGAGCGCGACCGTTTCCTGTCTGCTGATGAGGCTGTACAGTACGGTTTAGTGGACTCCGTATTTACCCATCGCGCCTGACGGCTTATTTCTGCCGGGCTGATGGTCTATAGTTATACTCATACGGACGTCTCAGAGGCAGAGCCTGGATCCTGATGGCTCTGCCAGCAATGAGTAATAACAGGAATGAACAGACATCAGCCAACCATGCGGCTGTTGTGTAATATGGTCGTGCCGTGGTGTTATTGTTACGCTGCGGGACTGATACTAGAGAAGAGGTTTACTGATGACAGATAAGCGCAAAGACGGTTCAGGAAAGCTGCTGTACTGCTCTTTTTGCGGCAAAAGCCAGCATGAAGTGCGTAAGCTGATTGCCGGGCCGTCAGTGTATATCTGCGATGAATGTGTCGACTTATGTAATGACATTATTCGCGAAGAGATCAAAGAAGTCGCGCCACACCGTGAACGCAGTGCCTTACCGACGCCGCATGAAATTCGTCAGCACCTTGACGATTATGTTATCGGTCAGGAACCGGCGAAGAAAGTGCTGGCCGTGGCGGTATACAACCACTACAAGCGCCTGCGTAATGGCGATACCAGCAACGGTATCGAATTAGGCAAGAGCAACATTCTGCTGATCGGGCCGACCGGTAGCGGTAAAACGCTGCTGGCTGAAACCCTGGCGCGTTTCCTGGATGTGCCCTTCACGATGGCCGATGCCACCACGCTGACCGAAGCCGGTTATGTGGGTGAAGACGTTGAAAACATCATTCAGAAACTGCTGCAGAAATGTGATTACGACGTTCAGAAAGCGCAACGCGGTATTGTTTATATTGATGAAATCGACAAGATTTCCCGCAAGTCTGACAACCCATCGATCACCCGTGATGTGTCCGGTGAAGGTGTCCAGCAGGCGCTGCTGAAACTGATTGAAGGCACCGTGGCTGCCGTTCCTCCGCAAGGTGGACGTAAGCACCCGCAGCAGGAATTCCTGCAGGTTGATACGTCGAAAATCCTGTTTATCTGTGGCGGCGCGTTTGCCGGTCTGGATAAAGTGATTGGTCAGCGTATCAACACGAATACCGGCATCGGTTTCGGTGCTGAAGTGAAAGGCAAAGAGCAGAAAGCGACGGAAGGTCAGTTACTTGCGCAAGCTGAGCCAGAAGATTTGATCAAGTTTGGTCTGATCCCTGAGTTCATCGGTCGTCTGCCAGTGGTCGCGACCCTGAGTGAACTGAACGAAGAAGCACTGATTCAAATTCTGAAAGAGCCGAAAAATGCCCTGACTAAGCAATATCAGGCATTGTTCAATCTGGAAGGCGTTGAACTGGAATTCCGTGATGAAGCGCTGACGGCGATCGCCAAAAAAGCCATGGTCCGTAAAACCGGTGCCCGTGGTCTGCGTTCGATCGTAGAAGCCGCATTGCTGGACACGATGTATGATCTGCCGTCTCTCGAAGATGTCGAGAAAGTGGTGATTGATGAATCCGTGATTGCGGGTCAGTCAGAACCTCTGATGATTTATGGCAAACCGGAAGCTCAACAGGCATCTGGCGAATAATTAGCCAATCTATCCAGAGAGTTAGCCACGAAATGGGGGATTTAGTCCCCCATTTTTTTTTCGCACATTCTTATCGTTGAATGTCAGACATTCATCCCCATATACTCAGTTAACGACTTGCTGAAACCCGTCTGACTCGTGTTTCACGAGATTTCCTTAACCTGGCGGAAGCTAAACTAAGAGAGAGCTCTATGAACCCTGAGCGTTCTGAACGCATAGAAATCCCCGTATTGCCTCTGCGCGATGTGGTGGTTTATCCGCACATGGTGATCCCGTTGTTTGTTGGCAGGGAAAAATCGATTCGGTGCCTCGAAGCCGCGATGGATCACGACAAAAAAATCATGCTGGTGGCGCAGAAAGAAGCCTCAACAGATGAGCCGGGCGTTAATGATCTCTTCTCCGTGGGTACGGTTGCCTCAATATTACAAATGCTGAAGCTCCCGGACGGCACGGTCAAAGTGCTGGTGGAAGGGTTACAACGCGCGCGCATTACGACACTTTCCGACAGTGGCGAGCATTTTGCTGCCCAGGCGGAATACCTTGAATCTCCGGCCGTGGATGAACGCGAGCAGGAAGTTCTGGTGCGTACGGCGATTAATCAGTTTGAAGGCTACATCAAACTGAACAAAAAAATCCCGCCGGAAGTGCTGACCTCCCTGAACAGCATTGAAGATGCTGCACGTCTGGCTGACACCATTGCCGCGCATATGCCATTGAAACTCGCTGACAAACAATCCGTGCTGGAAATGTTTGATATCACCGAGCGTCTGGAATATCTGATGGCGATGATGGAATCGGAAATCGACCTGTTACAGGTTGAGAAACGCATTCGTAATCGTGTCAAAAAACAGATGGAAAAAAGCCAGCGCGAGTACTATCTGAATGAGCAAATGAAAGCGATTCAGAAAGAACTGGGCGAGATGGACGATACGCCTGACGAACATGAGGCGCTGAAACGCAAAATCGAAGCGGCCAAAATGCCGAAAGATGCGCGTGAAAAAACCGAAGCTGAGCTGCAAAAGCTGAAAATGATGTCGCCGATGTCCGCCGAGGCCACGGTTGTTCGTGGTTATATCGACTGGATGCTTCAGGTGCCGTGGAATGCCCGCAGCAAAGTGAAAAAGGACCTGCGCAAAGCACAGGAAGTTCTGGATACCGACCATTACGGTCTGGAGCGTGTCAAAGACCGCATTCTGGAATACCTCGCCGTGCAGAGCCGCGTCAGCAAAATTAAAGGGCCAATCCTGTGTCTGGTCGGGCCTCCGGGTGTGGGTAAAACCTCACTGGGTCAGTCAATCGCACGGGCGACGGGCCGTCAGTATGTGCGTATGGCGCTGGGTGGCGTACGTGATGAAGCGGAAATCCGCGGTCACCGTCGTACCTACATCGGTTCCATGCCAGGCAAACTGATCCAGAAAATGGCCAAAGTCGGGGTGAAAAACCCGCTGTTCCTGCTCGATGAAATCGACAAGATGTCATCGGATATGCGCGGTGATCCGGCTTCTGCTCTGCTGGAAGTGCTGGATCCGGAACAGAACGTGGCGTTCAACGATCACTATCTGGAAGTCGATTACGATCTGTCAGATGTGATGTTTGTGGCGACCTCGAACTCGATGAACATCCCGGCGCCGTTGCTGGACCGTATGGAAGTGATCCGTCTTTCCGGTTATACCGAAGACGAAAAACTGAACATCGCCAAACAGCATCTGTTGCCGAAACAGCTTGAACGCAATGCGCTCAAGAAGAACGAACTGACCGTTGATGACAGCGCGATTATCGGCATTATCCGTTTCTATACCCGTGAAGCGGGTGTGCGTAGTTTAGAACGTGAGTTGTCTAAACTTTGCCGAAAAGCAGTCAAACAATTGCTGATGGATAAAGACATCAAGCACATTGAAATCAACGGCGACAACCTGAAAGATTTCCTCGGCGTGCAGAAGGTCGATTATGGCCGTGCCGATACCGAAAACCGTGTGGGCCAGGTCACTGGTCTGGCGTGGACCGAAGTGGGCGGTGAATTGCTGACCATCGAAACGGCCTGCGTACCGGGCAAAGGTAAGCTGACTTACACCGGATCGTTGGGTGAAGTGATGCAGGAATCCATTCAGGCTGCACTGACCGTGGTACGTTCACGTGCGGACAAACTGGGCATCAACCCTGACTTCTACGAAAAACGTGATATTCACGTTCACGTACCGGAAGGGGCAACGCCGAAAGATGGTCCGAGTGCGGGTATCGCCATGTGTACGGCGCTGGTGTCTTGTCTGACCGGTAACCCGGTGCGTGCTGATGTCGCGATGACCGGTGAAATCACGCTGCGTGGTCTGGTTCTGCCCATTGGTGGTCTGAAGGAAAAACTGCTGGCGGCCCATCGTGGTGGCATCAAAGTGGTTCTGATCCCGGACGACAACAAACGTGATCTGGAAGAGATTCCGGCAAACGTGCTGGCTGATCTGGAGATCCACCCGGTTAAACGCATTGATGATGTTTTGAACATCGCATTGCAAAATCCGGCTTACGGCGCGTTGCCGGTGGCGGCAAAATAGTGACTTCAGCTTACACAGTTGAATAAAACTCAGGCTGGCAGGTGAAATCTCACTTGCCAGCTTTTTTTTGTGCCGTTAAGTTAGTCAACGGTCAGAGGGTTTCAGGCTGCTTTCAGTCGCTTGCATCGCCCTGACAAGATTGATATAACAGCAGCGCGGTCACGTCCGTAGGGAAAATGCGCCGTGATGAACGAATTTTAAGAGGGGATGATAAGAGTGAATAAGTCACAATTGATCGACAAAATTGCTGCCGGTGCTGATATTTCTAAAGCCGCAGCGGGACGTGTTTTAGATGCTGTTCTTGCATCTGTCACTGACACCCTGAAAGCGGGGGATGAAGTAGCTCTGGTTGGTTTCGGTACTTTCTCCGTGCGTGAGCGTTCAGCACGTACCGGTCGTAACCCACAGACCGGCAAAGAAATCAGTATTGCAGCGGCTAAAGTACCTGGCTTCCGTGCAGGTAAAGCGCTGAAAGATGCCGTTAACGGTTAATTACCCGCAGACTGACGTCGAAACTGTGTGACAGGCATCACTGATGCTTTCTCACTCAGGTCTGGTTGTTAAACAATAACCTGACGTCATCGGGCTGGTAAGGTAAGATACAAGGCGCATCGAAAACGGTGCGCTTTTTTTATTACAGCGGAGTGTTGCCACACTATGATGGACAATTTACGCGCGGCCGCCAATCACGTCGTGCTCAAAATCATTCTGGCCCTGATTATTCTGTCCTTTATTTTGACAGGGGTGGGCAACTACCTGATCGGCGGTTCAGGCGACTATGCAGCGAAAGTGAATGGTCAGGAAATAGGACGTGCTCAGCTGGAACAGGCAGTGCAAAACCAGCGCAGCCGGTTGCAGCAGCAGCTTGGAGATCAATTCTCTGCGCTGGCGGGCAGCGAAGGCTATATGCAGCAGTTACGCCAGGAATCCCTGAGCAACCTGATTGACGTCACTTTGCTGGATCAGTATTCCAAAAAATTAGGCATCACCGTCAGCGATCAGCAGATCAAAGACGCGATTTTTGCCACCCCTCAATTCCAGACTGATGGCCGTTTCGATAACACCAAATATCTGCAAAGTATCCAGGGTATGGGTTACACCGCCGATAATTTTGCGCAGTTAATGAAGCAGCAGCTAATCAGTCAGCAGCTTGAGCAAGCCTACGGCCAGTCTGATTTCGTTCTGCCAGTGGAAAGCAAATCACTGGGTGCGTTGATCCTGCAAAGCCGTGACGTGCAGACAGCCACGCTGGATACCGCAGCGTTAGCCGCTAAACAGCAGGTAACGGATGCTGAATTGCAGGCCTTCTACGACCAGAACAAAAACAGTTTCCTCACGCCTGAACAGGTGAAAGTCAGCTACATCGAAATGGATGCGGCGGCGATGCAGGGCAAAACTGAGGTGACTGATGCGGATATCAGCGCGTATTACGACCAGCATAAAAGCGAGTTCGGCCAGCCTGAACGCCGTCGCTACAGCGTGATCGTCCTGAAATCTCAGGCCGATGCTGACGCCGTGGTTGCCGAGCTGAAAAAAGGAACCGACTTTGCTGAACTGGCCAAAACCAAATCGACCGATACGCTGAGTGCGAAGCAGGGCGGTGATCTGGGCTGGATGGAACCTGAGACGACGTTGCCAGAATTCAAAAACGCTAATCTGACCACCAAAGGTCAGGTTTCCGGTGTGATTAAGTCTGACAGCGGTTTCTTCATCCTGCGTCTTGATGACGTGACGCCTGAGCAGGTCAAACCGTTAGCTGATGTTCGCAACGCGATCACTGACAAGCTTAAGCAAGAGAAGTCACTGGATGCGTACTACGCGTTGCAACAGAAAGTCAGCGAAGCCGCGACCAATGACAACGAATCTCTGGCAACTGCCGAAGACGTAGCCGGTACGAAAGCGGTGCACACTGACTGGTTCTCACAGAATCAAATCCCGGCAGCAATCAACTTTAAACCGGTTGTGCAGGCGATTTTTGAAGGGGGGCTGATTGGTCAGGAAGGTTCTCCGGGCAGCAACTCCGACATCATCACTGTGGATGGTGATCGTGCGTTTGTCGTTCGTGTGGATGCACATAAAGCCGAAGGCGTTAAACCTTTCGCTGACGTGAAGGATCAGGTGACGACGCTGGTGAAAAACCGCAAGGCACAGGATCAGGCGCGTATGGACGGTGAGAAATTGCTGACCGCGCTGAAAGAAGGTAAAGGCGACGAGGCCATGAAAGCCGCCGGTCTGACCTTTGGCGACGTGCAGAAAGTGCAACGCAGCCAGCAGCCTTCTGCATTCGAAGAAAACGTCTACGCACTGCCGCACCCGCAGAAAGATAAACCGGTGTATGGTCTGACTCAGGACGACAAAGGTAACAGTATGCTGGTCAAACTGAACGCCGTGACGCCGGGTGTCATTCCTGAAGCCGATGCCGCACGTTTCAATCAGGAGATGCAACAGACCTCCTCGAATGTGACCTTTGATGCGCTGCTGACCAACCTGCGTCAGGAAGCGAAAATCAAATACGGTTCTGCTGCACAAAACCAGTAAACGCCGCAAAGTTTTGCAACGCGTTGCAACAAACAAAAGGCCGCTTTCGCGGCCTTTTCCATATCTGAAAGTTGCCCATTGTTCGCTTTTTCTGCCTGATGCACTCTCTCCGTGCTGTCAAACACATGGAGGATACAGCATGAAAAAATTAGGCATTACTTCACTCTCACTGGCTCTCGCGCTGGGACTTTCTACTCTGCCGGTTATGTTGCAGGCGGCACCGAATGCGAGCAGTACCGTGGCAACCACGACGGCTGCGCCGGCGACAACGGCCAGCAAAGTGGCCGGTCCGCAAGTGAAAAAGGAACAGCCGGTGGCGACTGATGAAGGTACGGTCAGTGTTAATACCGCCACGGCCGAGGAATTTGCCCAAGTCATGAACGGCGTCGGCATGAAAAAGGCGCAGGCCATTGTCAGCTACCGTGAAGAACTGGGGCAATTTACCGACATCGAACAGCTGCGGGAAGTGCCGGGAATTGGCGCGGCACTGTTTGAACGTAACAAGGACCGTCTGAAATTGTGACGGATGTCGCGGCGGTGATCCCTTAACGGTTGCCGCCGTTTTCTTCTGCTAATCTCTAAAGACATCTGACCAGTTTGGTTGTATGCCTCAGACGATTATCAGGAGTTTTTTAACGATTATGCATACGTTCATTAAAGTTCGCGGTTTCCACATCGATGTATATCAGCACGTTAACAACGCGCGTTATCTGGAGTTTCTTGAAACAGCGCGCTGGGAATGGCTCGATAATCAGTCAGGTTTCCAGTGGATGAGCCAGAACAAGATTGCTTTCATTGTGGTGAATATCAATATCAATTACCGCAAGCCGGCCGTGCTGGGCGATGTGTTGCGCATCGACAGCAGCCTGCAACAGTTAAACGGGCGCAGCGGTGTGCTGGAACAGGTCGTTACCTGTGAAGGCGATGTGGTCGCCGATGCGACGCTGACGTTCGTGTGTATTGATTTGCGTACACAAAAAGCACTGCCGCTGGAGGGAGAATTGCTGGAGCGGTTACGCGAACTGGAACTGGAAAACGATTAATGTTTTCGCGCACAGAGAATAAAACGGGCGGAGTGTTAGCCGCCCGTCACTGACTTCAGAAGGGGTTAATCAGCGCAGTCCGGTTTTCTTCTTCAGGCTGGCCATTACGCCCGTTTTATCCTGTTGATACTGTTGCAGACCATTGGCGCGTAAATGACAGGCTGCACATTCGCCACAACCATCACCGGCAATGCCGTTGTAGCAGGTCAGCGTTTGATGACGAACCAAATCCAGTTGCTGGTAATAATCGGCCAGTGCCCAGGTCTCGGCTTTATTCAGCCACATGAGCGGCGTTTCGAAACGAACATCACGCGCCAGACCCAGTGAAACCGCCGTATTCAGCGCCTTGACGAATTCATCGCGACAATCCGGATAGCCGGAGAAATCTGTTTCACAGACACCGGTGATCACCGCTTCTGCCTGGATCTGATAAGCATAGATAGCCGCCAGTGTCAGGAACAGAATATTACGGCCGGGAACGAACGTGCTTGGCAGACCGCCATTATTTTCGTCGCCGAAATTAGGAACAGGAATGTTATCGCGGGTCAGGCTGCTGACCGCCAGTTCGTTTAGCAACCCGACATCCAGTACTTTATGGGCACGCGCGCCCAGTTTCACTGACAACGTTTGGGCGATGTCAATTTCTGCACGGTGGCGCTGACCATAATCGAAAGTGACACAGTGGACTTCGTCATACTGCTTCAGAGCCTGAATCAGACAGGTTGTTGAGTCTTGTCCGCCGCTAAAAACCACCACTGCTCTTTTCATTCTGATTACCTGTTGTGTAAAACCATTGACTGAAATCCACTGCGCTCAGGGCAGCAAAACTGCCCTAATGGTACTTTCCTTTATCGCCAGAGTGTAGTGAAACAGCTCCTTCAGGCACTTTCCGTTTGCAGGGGAGGAGGAACCCATGCCTGACAGAAATCAAACCAGCCCCAGGCAGTGAGTTGTACACCGCTGATGCGCGGCGGTGCGCTGACCTGATACTGATAGTTAAACAGAGGAGTGACGATGGCGGATTGCATCCACTGATAGAAATGTTCGCGCAGTTCGTCCGACCGGCGGTTCTCCTGCGGAATTTGCTGAATACGGGTCAGCCGTTTTTGCAGACGGGTATGCTCTTTTTCGCCCAGGATCCCCGGCCAGAGCGGATCCTGTTGCAGCCAGTTTTCCAGTGTGGCTTCCGGAGATTCACCAATCAGACGATCGCCAAGCAGCAGATCAGCGGACCCCAGCAATTCGCCGTCTTCCCAAAGGCGTCCGGCATGGTAAACCACCTCGAGTACGCAGCCTTCTTCTGCCAGTTTTTCCTGCAGCGCTTGTGCCACCAGTTCAAATTCAACCGGCGGATGAAACAGCAGTCTCAGTTTTTGTGGTAACGGAACATCAGCATCGTCATGTAAGGGGATCGGCCAGCCCGGCAGCATCTCCTTGCTGGCTTTCACCAGATCATGATCGATGGGTAAATTATCCAGCATGCCGCTGCGCTGGATTAAGCGGACAATTTTTTGCGCCTGAGAGGCGTTTAAAACACCGCGTTTCAGGTTGGCGGCGATATAGCAAAATCCCAGACTGGTGCTGCGTCTGACCGGCTTCACCCGCGATAATTCTTCCTGCTCACCCAGAATGATCCTCACCGGATGCTGGCAGCTGACGTTATTCTTCTGCGCAAACAGTTGCGGCGTGATCCAAAACTCAATGGCCGTCAGATAAGGATGCTGCAACGCGTACAGCGTGTGCTGTTCGAGCCTGACCAGTTCAGGGGAAAACGTCGTCAGCCGGAACGGCCCCGCGCCAATATGCGGATCATCAGGATGAGAAAGCAGACAATTGAGATCGGCAAAGCGGTGCGCCAGCCAGTAGTCTGGTTTATCAAGATCAAATTGCAGGCATAGCGCATGCGGCTGAGATATTTTGATCACTGACGCCAGATTGTGCTTAGCCCGCGGGAAATCCCGCAACTGTTGAAAACGGGTCATCAGTTGTGCTGTTTTCAAGGGTTCGCCGTTATGCCAGAACAGCTGACTGCGCAGAAAAAACTGCCAGGTTTTGCCGTTATTACTGATTTGCCAGTGATGAGCCAGATCCGGCTGAGGGGTCTGGTTCCCCGGAACAAAACGTGTCAGACCGGCATGAATGGTGTGCGCCAGATGCTGCTCGGCGCGGCCGGTCAGCGCCAGCGGATCCAATGACTGGAGCGGGCGGTAATAAGGGATGCGCAGCGTAGGGGCATCCTCCTGCCATTGCCCGCCAAGATGGGGAGAAAGCAGGGCATTCAGATGTGACGGATCCAACTGACTCAGCTGTAATGCGGCAGAGTGTTCCCCGTGGTTGAGCAAATCCTGCAGATAGGCGCCCCGTAATTCTTCCGGCGCTTTCAGGCAGCAAAGTGACGCACGTTTTCCCCGGCCAGCCTGCGACTGCCAGTCTATCCAGCCCGCATCCTGAAAATGAGACAGCAAGGTGCGGGTATGACGTTCACTGCAGCAGAAAATCTCCGCCAGTTCTGCCACGGTAAACTGCGCCGGAAGTTGTCCGGTTTTCAGGTAGAGACGCTGAAACTGATTGAGCCGGTTTTGCAGACGCACGGTAAATACGGAACCTCATTTTGCGGATGGATTAATCCGTTCAGCATATCTTACGTCTGGCGCGCTGGCTGAAGGTGAATCTGAAAGTGTGATCTAAAACCGGAACAGTATTCATAAACTGTTCACTATTAGTTCCGCAAATAGCAGTCCATACTTTGAACGTGAAAAACACCCCTGCTCAGAGAGAAAATATGTTCCGTTTAGCTGCATTTGATATGGATGGCACACTGCTTTTACCTGATCACACATTGGGCGAAAAAACGCTGGCGACGCTGAGACAGCTGGCGGAAAAGCCGGTGAAACTGACCTTTGCGACGGGCCGTCATTATCTCGAAATGAAAGATATTCTGGCGAATATCGGGCTGGATGGTTTTCTGATCACCGGTAACGGCACACGTATTCATGATTTGTCAGGCAACCGGCTGCATGCCAGTGATTTATCGGAAGATTGCGCGCATGAACTTCTGCATACCGTCTGGGATACGCCTGCAAGCCTGCATGTCTTCCGCGATGATGGCTGGTTCACCGCCCTCGACGACCCGGATTTGCTAATCCCGCATCAGTTCAGTGGCTTCCGCTATCAGTTGCAGGATCTGCGTTTATTGCCGGATTCGGGGAACAGCAAAGTTTGTTTCTGCGCTCCTCACGAAACCCTGCTGGCGCTGGTGCCTCAGCTTGAAGCGCACTTCGGCCCGCGGCTTGATTTGTGTTTTTCAGCGGCAGATTGTCTGGATGTTCAGCCCGCAGGCAGTAATAAAGGCAGCGCACTGGCGCTTCTAACCGCAGGTCTCGGGATAGAGATGGCCGAATGCATGGCATTCGGTGATGCGATGAATGACAAAGAAATGCTGGAAGGGGTCGGGATGGGGCTGATTATGGGCAACGCCTTACCGGCCTTAAAAGCCCAGTCGGCGCATCTACAAATTATCGGACATTGCCGCAATCAGGCTGTGTCTCACTTTTTGCAACACTGGCTGCACACTCCACACCTCACCTATTCCCCCGAATAAAAGGTATTGCAGCAAGCCGGGCCATTCTGTCCCGGCTTTTTTCCGTCATACTTCAAGCTGCTGATGCGCTGGCTGCGTTTGCTCACCCGAATCACTTAATCATGTAAGCTCATCGGGATTCACAAACTTGCCGCCTGCCTGCAACTCGAATTATTTTCGAAAAATATTAGTTAAGTCCTTCCAGTTGTGCAGCGTAACCCGAAATATCCCCGATATTGTTCGCCACCCAGGTGTCGTCAAAATAGGTATTCAGATACCGTTCGCCGCTGTCGCAAAGCAGGGTAACGATCGAACCAGTTTCGCCTTTCTCACGCATTTGTTTTGCCAGCTGTAACGCTCCCCACATATTGGTACCCGTGGAGCCGCCGACTTTGCGGCCCAGCACCTGCTCAAGCCAGCGAACGGTCGCGACACTGGCCGCATCAGGCACCTGCATCATGCTGTCGATGACGTCCGGGATAAATGAAGGTTCGGCGCGCGGACGGCCAATGCCCTCTATCCGGCTGCTGCACTGCGCGGTGACGCTGGCATTACGTTGCTGATAGTATTCGTAAAAGACCGAGTTTTCCGGATCTACCACCACCAGTTCAGTATCGTGCCCCAGATAGCGGATGTAACGTCCGAGTGTCGCAGAGGTTCCACCGGTACCGGCGCTCATCACCAGATAACGCGGTACAGGATGTGGCTCGCGAGACATCTGACGGAAAATACTGTCGGCAATATTGTTGTTTCCGCGCCAGTCGGTGGCACGCTCAGCATACGTAAACTGATCCATATAATGACCGTTTAGTTCTCTGGCGAGCTGTTCTGAAGCGGCATAGATTTGGCCGGAGTTTTCGACAAAATGACAGCGGCCGCCGTAAAACTCAATTTGCTGAATTTTGCGTGGCGCGGTGCAGGAAGGCATCACAGCAATAAAAGGCAGGCCAAGCAGACGTGCGAAATAGGCTTCAGAGATCGCGGTGCTGCCCGAAGAGGCTTCAATGATCGGCGTATTTTCGCGGATCCAGCCGTTACACAGGCCATATAAAAACAGTGAGCGCGCAAGACGGTGTTTCAGGCTGCCGGAAGGATGAGTGCTTTCATCCTTCAGATACAACGAAATCCCCGGGAAGTCGTTCAGCGCGAGACGAATCAAATGTGTATCGGCAGAACGTTGAAAATCAGCGTCGATTTCTTTAATCGCGTGGGTAACCCAGGCATTGCGCATGTTGCAGGCTCATGAAAGTGTTTTGATGAGAGTAAGAATAACGTAATCACCAGAGAAATAAGTTACTCTTTAGCCCATGAGATGCCGCTTTCGTAGCATTATTTTCTCCCGGAGTGCCTGATGGTAGATAAAACTGACCTCAAACTGTTATCCCTGCTGCAGCAAGACTGCACGCTGTCGCTCAATGAACTGGCCGAGGCTGTCAACCTCACCACCACGCCTTGCTGGAAACGCATTAAGCGTCTGGAAGATGACGGCATTATTTGCGGAAAGGTGGCATTACTTGATGGGGAAAAACTGGGGTTGAGCCTGACCGCATTCGTCCTGATTAAAACGCAACACCACAACAGCGAGTGGTATCAGCGATTTGTTCAGCAGGTCGAAGCCTTTCCGGAGGTGCTGGGTTTCTACCGGATGGCAGGGGAGTACGATTATTTGCTCCAGGTACAGGTCTCCGATATGAAAAGCTACGATAACTTTTACAAGCGACTTGTGAACGGCATTCCGGGACTGAACGATGTGACCTCCAGTTTTGCGATGGAACGCATTAAATCGACCACTGCATTGCCGATTTAATGCAAAAGTTGCAGTAAAAAGTTTCATCAGAAACGCCGGTTAAGTCTGGTATCCTTGTCATCCTGAAGAGTAAACGGGCCATTCAGATGCCCGTTTAACTCAATAAAATCATGAATTTTGGTATGGAAAACGCTGCGTGAGATTGTTTGCACAATTAGGCTGGTACTTCCGACGCGAATGGCGCCGGTATCTGGGTGCTGTAGCCTTACTGATCATTATCGCCGTTCTGCAATTGCTGCCCCCGAAACTGGTAGGCGTCATTATTGACGGCGTAACGTCAAAACAAATGTCTTACCGCGTGCTTTTTGCATGGCTCGGTCTGATGATCGGCACGGCCGTTGTCGTCTATCTGCTGCGTTACGTCTGGCGCGTGCTGTTATTCGGGGCGTCTTATCAGCTTGCGGTCGAACTGCGGCAGGATTTTTTCCGTCAGCTGAGCCGCCAGCATCCCGCTTTTTATCTGCGCCATCGTACCGGCGATTTGATCGCCCGTGCCACCAATGACGTGGATCGCGTGGTGTTTGCGGCCGGTGAGGGCGTGCTGACGCTGGTCGATTCTCTGGTTATGGGGCTGGCGGTACTGATCGTCATGGCAACGCAAATCAGCTGGGAACTGACCTTACTGTCACTGGTGCCGATGCCGGTGATGGCCATCATCATCAAGCGTTATGGCGACCAGTTGCATTCCCGCTTCAAAACCGCGCAGGCGGCGTTTTCGTCACTCAACGATCAGGCGCAGGAAAGCCTGACCAGCATCCGCATGATCAAAGCTTTTGGTCTGGAAAATCACCAGTCATCGCAATTTGCTGATGTGGCCGCAGATACCGGTGCGAAAAACATGCGGGTCGCCCGCGTTGATGCGCGTTTCGATCCGACAATTTATGTGTCCATCGGCATGGCAAACCTGTTGGCCATTGGCGGCGGTAGCTGGATGGCGGTCAACGGCCACCTGACCCTCGGTGAACTCACCAGTTTCGTGATGTACCTTGGCCTGATGATCTGGCCGATGCTGGCCCTTGCCTGGATGTTTAACATCGTGGAACGTGGCAGCGCGGCTTACAGTCGTATCCGCAGCCTGTTACAGGAAGCGCCGGCCGTCGCGGACGGCACCACACCACTACCGGCGGGGCGCGCGGTACTCGACGCGGATATCACCGGTTTCCATTATCCGGAGAACCGTCACGCAGCGTTAACCTCGGTTGCCTTTTCCCTGCAACCGGGGCAAATGCTGGGGTTATGCGGCCCGACGGGTTCCGGTAAAAGTACTTTGCTGGCTCTGCTGCAGCGCCAGTTTGATATGACCGAAGGCGAAGTGCGTTATCACGGGCTGTCCCTGAAAGAGATCCGCCTCGATGACTGGCGCGCCCGGCTGGCAGTGGTCAGCCAGACGCCGTTCCTGTTCTCTGACACCGTGGCGCAGAATATTGCGCTCGGAAGGCCGGAGGCCACGCAGGAAGAAATTGAAGAAGCGGCACGTCTTGCCAGTGTTCATGAAGACATTTTGCGTTTACCGCAGGGTTACGAAACGGAGGTCGGTGAGCGGGGCGTCATGCTTTCCGGCGGTCAGAAGCAACGTATTTCGATTGCGCGGGCGCTGTTGTTGAAAGCGGAAATCCTGATCCTGGATGATGCCTTATCCGCCGTCGATGGGCGTACTGAACACCAGATCCTGCATAACCTGCGCCAGTGGGGCAGTGACCGGACAGTGATCATCAGTGCGCATCGCCTGTCTGCCCTGACCGAAGCCAGTGAAATTCTGGTTTTCAGGCAGGGAAGTATTTCGCAGCGTGGCAATCATGACCAGCTTGCTGCGAAGCCGGGCTGGTACCGTGACATGTTCCGTTATCAGCAGTTAGAAGCCGCGCTGGATGATGTGCCGCAGGAAAAGGAGCCGGAACCTCGTGGCTGAACAGAAAACTAATAAAATTCAGAAGCTTTGGCCCACGCTGAAACGTCTTTTGAAATACGGAAAACCTTACAGCAGGCCATTATCTTTTGCGGTACTGATGCTATGGGTCGCAGCGGCTGCCGAAGTGACCGGGCCTATTCTGATCAGTTTCTTCATTGATCATTATGTCGCCAAAGGCGAAATGCCGTGGGGTAAAGTCAGCCTGCTCGCGCTGAGTTTTATCTTCCTGCAGTTTCTGGCGGCCAGTCTGCACTATTTTCAGGCGCTTTTGTTCAACCGTGCAGCGGTGGGCGTGGTCCAGCGTCTGCGTACGGATGTCATGGATGCGGCATTACGTCAGCCGTTAAGCGCCTTTGATACCCAGCCCGTCGGCCAGCTTATTTCCCGCGTGACCAACGACACGGAAGTGATCCGTGACTTGTATGTGACCGTGGTGTCGACGGTTTTGCGCAGCATTGCCCTGATCGGCGCGATGCTGGTGGCGATGTTCAGCCTTGACTGGCGGCTGGCGTCGGTCGCAATTTGCATCTTCCCGGCGGTGTTTGTCGTGATGGGGTTATATCAGATTTACAGTACGCCGGTGGTTCGCAAGGTGCGTGCGTATCTGGCGGATATTAATGATGGTTTCAACGAAGTCATCAACGGCATGAATGTAATTCAGCAATTCCGTCAGCAGAAACGGTTTGGTGAACGGCTTGCCCGCGCCAGTCAGTCTCATTATCTGGCGCGTATGCAAACGCTACGTCTGGAAGGCTTTCTGCTGCGTCCTTTGCTCAGCCTGTTTTCTTCGCTGATTCTCTGCGGGTTGTTGCTGTTGTTTGGATTCAGTGCTGAAGGGTCAGTCGGTGTCGGGGTGTTGTACGCTTTCATTAACTACCTTGGCAGGCTTAACGAACCGCTGATAGAACTGACATCGCAGCAGTCGATTATGCAACAGGCCGTTGTGGCGGGTGAGCGTATCTTTGACCTGATGGACAGAACCCAGCAGCAATACGGGCCGGATGACAAATTACTGACCAGCGGCGAGATTGATATTCGCGACGTCAGTTTTGCCTATCGCCCGGATAAATGGGTGCTGGAAAACATTTCCCTGCATGTCCCTTCGCGTGGATTTGTGGCACTGGTCGGGCACACCGGCAGTGGCAAAAGTACGCTGGCGAATCTGCTGATGGGCTATTACCCGCTCAATAAAGGCGAGATCAGGGTCGATGGTCGCAACCTCGCGGATCTGTCGCATACCAGTCTGCGAAAAGGGATTGCGATGGTTCAGCAGGATCCTGTTGTTCTTGCGGAGTCGGTATTCGCCAATGTGACCTTAGGCCGTGATATTGATGAGGCACAGGTCTGGCACGCGCTGGACATTGTGCAGCTTTCGCCGCTGGTACGAGAAATGCCGGAAGGGCTGAATACGCGACTCGGTGAGCAGGGCAATAATCTGTCTGTCGGGCAGAAGCAATTACTGGCGATGGCGCGCGTTTTGGTGCAGGCACCGGAAATTCTGATCCTTGACGAGGCAACGGCCAATATAGATTCGGGAACAGAGCAGGCGATCCAGCGTGCATTACGGGCAATTCGTCAGCAAACTACATTGGTGGTGATTGCTCACCGGTTATCGACGATTGTTGATGCGGATAATATTTTGGTATTGCACCGCGGGCAATCCGTGGAGCAGGGTAACCATCTGCAGTTGCTGGCAGAAAAAGGCCGGTATTATCAGATGTATCAGTTGCAACTTGCCGGACAGGAACTGGCTTCCGGCGGTCAGATTATATCTGCAACGGAAAATGCCTGACCACCCGCTGGCGTAGTGTCCACATTACGCCAGCCCTCTTTCAGCAGAAGTATTCTTTTCCCGCATTTACTCCCTCGCGCACCTTATTCATGCACCCCAAAGACGTCCTCCGATCTTATTGCACTAAAAAGCAGCGATAAGCACTTTAATGGTGCGTGTACTGCAACCCTGAATATGGCGCGGCAACTGTG
The DNA here is from genome assembly GCF_004330295.1 of Rahnella victoriana. GTDB lineage: Bacteria > Pseudomonadota > Gammaproteobacteria > Enterobacterales > Enterobacteriaceae > Rahnella > Rahnella victoriana. The sequence goes on along the minus strand of NZ_SJOJ01000011.1, from coordinate 55,361 downwards.
CGCCGGGTCACGATTATTCTGAAAATGCCGTATTGCGCGGGAATGGCATGAATCTCTGTGGAATTTCAACTCTGGCACACCCTTTGCTTTAACCATTCGGTATCGGGCGCGAATCCTCTCGCGGCAAGCCCTTAATTCGAGGAGTGGCAAAATGAAGCTGGTTACTGTGGTGATCAAACCTTTTAAGCTGGAAGACGTGCGTGAAGCGCTGTCTGCTGTTGGAATTCAGGGGCTGACCGTAACGGAAGTTAAAGGTTTTGGCCGTCAGAAAGGTCACGCCGAACTTTACCGTGGCGCGGAATACAGCGTGAATTTTCTTCCAAAAGTAAAAATCGACATTGCTATCGCTGACGATCAGCTTGATGAAGTGATCGACGTGATCAGCAAAGCGGCCTACACCGGCAAGATCGGCGATGGCAAAATTTTCGTTGCTGAATTGCAACGTGTTATCCGTATTCGTACTGGTGAAACCGACGAAGCAGCACTGTAATTTCAGGCTTTTATCTCTCCAGCCATTCGGTTTGAGATAAATCAGATTAGAAAAAACAGTTTTGAGAAACAGGGGTGGGTTAATAATGAAAAAACTTTTATCCATGATGGGGCTTGGCGCAGTCGCATTGCTGCCTTCGCTTGCCATGGCAGCAGCACCAGCCGCCGCCAACGGCGCTGATAACGCCTTTATGATGATTTGTACCGCGCTGGTATTGTTTATGACCGTGCCTGGCGTGGCGTTGTTCTACGGCGGTTTGCTGCGTTCTAAAAACGTTTTATCCATGTTGACACAGGTTATTGTCACCTTTGCACTGGTCTGCGTACTGTGGATCCTCTACGGTTACAGCCTGGCATTCAGCGAAGGTAACGCCTTCTTCGGCGGTTTCGGTAACGTCATGATGAAAGGCATCGGCCTGGATTCTGTCACCGGCACCTTCTCCCAGATGATCCACGTTGCATTCCAGTGCTCGTTTGCCTGTATCACCGTGGCACTGATCGTGGGTGGCATCGCTGAACGTGTCCGCTTCTCGGCAGTACTGATTTTCACTGTGATCTGGCTGACCTTCTCCTACATCCCGATGGCACACATGGTATGGGCCGGTGGTTTCCTGGCCGCTGACGGCGCGCTGGACTTCGCGGGCGGTACGGTTGTTCATATCAACGCGGCAATCGCGGGTCTGGTCGGTGCTTACCTGCTGGGTAAACGTGCCGGTTTCGGTAAAGAAGCCTTCAAACCCCACAACCTGCCAATGGTCTTCACGGGTGCCGCTATCCTGTATGTCGGCTGGTTCGGCTTTAACGCCGGCTCTGCAAGTGCAGCAAGTTCCATTGCCGCGCTGGCGTTCCTGAACACTGTGATTGCAACTGCTGGCGCAATCCTGTCCTGGACACTGGTTGAGTGGATGGTGCGTGGTAAGCCGTCACTGTTAGGCGCAAGCTCCGGTGCTATCGCGGGTCTGGTGGCTATCACCCCGGCATGTGGTACGGTCGGCGTGGGTGGTGCTCTGATCATCGGTCTGGTTGGCGGTGTGACTGGCCTGTGGGGTGTGGTTACCCTGAAAAAATGGCTGCGTGTGGATGACACCTGTGACGTGTTCGGTGTGCATGGCGTGTGCGGTATCGTAGGTTGTCTGCTGACGGGTGTGTTCACTTCCAGCTCACTGGGCGGCGTAGGCTACGCAGAAGGCGTGACAATGGGTCATCAGGTCTGGGTTCAGTTCTTCAGCGTGTGCGTGACTCTGGTATGGTCTGGCGTTGTGGCCTTCATCGGCTACAAAGTGGCTGACATGATCGTCGGTCTGCGTGTTCCGGAAGAACAAGAGCGCGAAGGTCTGGACGTTAACAGCCACGGCGAAAACGCGTATAACCAGTAATCCGGCAGTCATAAGATTTCAGAGAAAGTAGTGCGCTAATTCTCTTACTAAGCCGTTCAAAACAATAAAATAATGATGATATGCAAAAGGGGCGATATTGATATCGCCCCTTTTTAATGCGCCTTATTTAGCGAGTGTCCGGTGTTATTCAGGCGTTCGCTGGCGTATGACGCCCTCCTGCACCGTTGAGGCGACCAGCACGCCATCACGGGTATAGAACTGACCACGCACAAATCCGCGCGCGCCCGAAGCAGACGTACTTTCCACGGCGTACAACAGCCAGTCATCCATGCGGAAAGGGCGGTGGAACCACATCGAGTGGTCAATGGTCGCGACCTGCATGCCGGGTTCAAGGAACCCGATACCGTGCGGTTGCAGCGCCGTTGGCAGGAAGTTGAAATCCGACGCATAGCCCAGCAAATATTGATGGATCCGCAAATCATCGGGCATATCGCCATTGGCACGGAACCAGACTGCACGGTGTGGCTCTTCTTTACTGCCTTTCAGCGGGTTGTGGAATTTCACCGGACGCATTTCAATCGGCTTATGGCCGATGAATTTTTCGCGGAATTTTTCCGGGATCAGATGAGCCAGATTTTTAGCAATCTCTGATTCTGAGACCAGCGTTTCCGGCGGCGGCACGTCCGGCATGGTGTTCTGATGTTCAAAACCGCTTTCCTGACTCTGGAACGAGGCCGTCATATAGAAAATTGGCTTACCGTGCTGAACGGCTTTCACGCGGCGGGCGCTGAAGCTGTTGCCGTCGCGCAAGATTTCCACGTCATAGATAATCGGTTTGCTGCTGTCGCCCGGACGCAGGAAATAGCTGTGGAAGGAGTGGATCCCACGGTCAACCGGCACGGTTTGTTTGGCGGCATACAATGCCTGCCCGACTACCTGACCTCCAAAGACCTGACGTAAACCCAAATCTTCACTTTGACCACGAAACAGCCCTTCTTCAATTTTTTCCAGATCTAACAGATCCAGCAGATTTTTTAATGCCTGACTCATAGTGGCCTCATGAAAGTTACCGGTGATATCGACCTCAGTGACTCAGGGTAGTGCAGGCAGGAATCCTCTGAAATACACCTTCACCGACAGGTCTAACCTGTTAATCATAGTGGATCTTCCGTTTGCCCTGAAGATCTGTTTACCCGCTGACAGGAAAACCTCAGACTTTTGTGCCATGATTAATGGGTAAGCTGGTTAAAGTCACTAAATTCATCGTCGGCGTTTATTACAGCTTGTCGACAAGCGACTAATAAAAAAGGGAGTACGATCAATGAAACTTTGGCAGATAGTAGGTGGAACCGCGCTGTCTCTGACTCTTGCCGGGTGCGCTCAGCATCATGAGGCACCAGCGCAGCAACCCCCTGTTAATACGGCGGCCAGTCCGGCCACTGAACCTGCGATCACCGGCCCGAATGTGTCGGGTAGCGTGTTTATCAATCAGCGTGTGGCGTTGCCACCGGATGCGGTCCTGACGGTAACCCTGTCTGATGCGTCAGTGTCTGATGCGCCGTCGCGTGTGATTTCGCAGAAAGTGGCGAGAACCCAGGGCAAGCAGGCACCATTCAGCTTTATCCTGCCGTATAACCCGCAGGAAATTGCCCCCAATGCCCGCGTTCTGTTGAGCGCCGCCGTGACAGTTAACGGCCAGATGACCTTCGTCACCGATTCAATTAAAGAGGTGATTAACAACGGTCAGGGCACCCGTGCCGATCTGCAGCTGGTCCCGGTCGTTGCTGTACCGGTCGCCACTAAGCCGACGGCGTTAGGGCCGATGAGTAATCCGGCAAATCCGGGGATGGAGTCTTCACAGGCGCCAATCAGCGCAGTGCCAACGCAACCGACCTATTAACGTAATCGCGTTGTTATTGCAGGTATCAGGCACCGCTCCGGCGGTGCTTTTTAATGGCACGTTCGCACAAGCAACTACCATTTCCAGCCGTATTTCTCTAAATCCACTTTGCCTTTCTTAAAAATGATGCCTTCTGCCAGTAGCGCCTGACGCTGACGTTTAAAATCCTCACCTTGCAGGGAAATCTCGCCATGACGGTTAATGACCCGGTGCCATGGCAGTGTGCTGCCTTCAGGTAACTTTTTCAGTACACCGCCAACCTGACGCGCCGCCCGTGGCGAACCGGCCAGTTGCGCGACATTGCCGTAGGTGGTGACGTGTCCGGCCGGGATGGCGGCGATGATCTGAAATACGCGCTGGCGAAAGTTATCGGGTTCCGACATGACATCCTCCTCAGTGATTTGCGCACAGTATGACGCAAAAATTGGGGTTCTGTCCGGCCTGAATCAGGCGTATTGTTTAAGAAAACAACGGTTGTCGGCCGTTAACTTGCTTTTGCTTCGGGCATCACAGATAATGCCCACCGCTTCGATTCTCTTAGCAGAGAAATGAAGCCGACAACGTCAATGGGGGCCCTGTTGGTTCTCCCGCAACGCTAACTTGTCAACTTGGTCAGGTCCGGAAGGAAGCAGCCATGGCAGGTGTCGTGTGTGCCGGGATGTAGCTGGCAGGGCCTCCACCATTTCAGGCCCTCCCGTTTTACCTTCTCCCGATCAGCCCGTCTTAGTGATGCACCAGTGTGGCGAAATAATACACCAGCGGGATCGCCAGAATATAAAGGCCAACCGGCACTTCGCGCGCTTTCCCTGCCACCGCTTTAATGACCACGTAAAACAGCAGTCCGCCGGCGATACCCGTACCGAAGCTGTTTGAAATCAACGTGATCATCACCATCATCAGCACCGGCAGCGCATCGGTGAAATTCGCTAAATCCACTTTCCGCAGGTTACTGAACATGTTCAGGCCAATCAGAATCAGCGCGGGCGCGGTCGCCTCTTTCGGGATCATCAGCGCAACTGGCGTGAATAACAGCATCAGCAGGAACATCACGGCAGCAGCCAGCGCGGTCAGGCCGGTTTTTCCGCCTGCTTCAGCGGCAGCGGAAGATTCGATCAATGCGGTTGCCGCAGGAATTCCGACAACCGGACCCAGCGCCGCCGCAATAGAATCCACCATGAATGGCCGGTTGATGTGCTTCATATTGCCGTGTTCATCGAGCAATCCGGCTTCGCCGCCGACTGCCAGTGTGGTACCCATCGTCGAGAAAAATTCCGAAGCGAAGAAGATAAACAGGAACGGCAGGAAGGCGATATTCATGGCGCCGGTCAGATCGACTTTGCCCAGCAGCGGGGCCACGGAGTGTGGCAGGGATATCCATTGCGCGGGCAAATGCGTGACACCAAACGGGATGCCCGCAACCGTCGCCAGTAAGATGGCCCACAAAATGGCACCGGGTACTTTGCGCGCCTGTAAACCCACGGCGACCAGCAAACCGAGCAGCGCGATCAATGCGCCGGGCGCGGTAAAATCACCCAAAGCCAGCGCATGGGTTTTGGCATTTGCCATGACCAGCCCGGCATTTCGAAAACCCAGCAGGGCAACGAAAATACCGATGGAGGCGGTCAGTCCGAGCTTGATCGACTGGGGCACCGAACGGGTGACCACTTCACGCAACCCGAATACGGTCATCACGAAAAACAAAATCCCCGACCAGCAGGCGATACCCAGCGCGATGGGCCATGAAATGCCATCCCCCGCCAGTGTGATACCGACCAGAACGGAGCCGCCAATCCCCGGCCCGACCATAAAGGGCAGGTTGGCGTAAAATGCCATCAGCAGAGAACCCAGCACAAACACCAGGATCACGCCGGTGGTGGCCGCGCCTTTATCCATACCGCTGACCGCCAGTAAACCCGGGATCACCACCAGCAAATACGCCGCGGCCAGAAAGCCGGTGATCCCTGCCAGACATTCCGTTTTGACGTTGGTCTGGCGCTGGCGAAGCTGGAAACGGCGCAGCAGCGCGTTTTCCTCAGATGACGCCGTCACATTTTTCACAGAACTTTCGGACATGCTTACATTCCCCTGAAATAATTTTTATCTTGTTGTGTTTGCTATCATTTTTACGACGGGTGTGGCGAGGTGTGTCTCAGCTTTCTTCCGGCCAAATTTCCAGAACCGGGTTGACGATTTCACGTAAACCGCCATCTGTAAGCCCTAAATCGGTCAGATGTGGCCCGGCGTTACAGGCCAGACAGGTGCCTTCGATGGCCTTGAAAACCCTATATGGCGGCTCCCAGTCTGCGATACGCGCGCTGAGGTCGCGCAGATTTTTAAACTGTTCGGCTAATTCTGCCGCCGGTAATTCGGAAAGCATTCCGGCAATCGGCATATCCACTTTTGCCAGCAGTTTGCCATGCTGACTCAGCGCCATACCGCCGCCACTGGCGATCAGCTGATTGGCGGCCAGCATCATGTCCGCAGGCTCGCGTCCGATAACCACCAGATTGTGGGAGTCATGCGAATACGATGTGGCAATTGCGCCGCGTAATTCCCCCCAGCCTTCCAGCAGCGCCATTTTCGGCGTGGCATCGTGACGGCCATGACGGTGTTGTACCCAAATCAGACTGAAGCCGTCAGGGATCTCTGCCGCTCCGTCGCGCACATTGACGACCACTTCACCCCATTGCGTAAAGCGCGCGCCTTTGATATTGCGCAGACGCGCTTTGCCGTTGTTCAGTCCGGGGATGTGCAGCCTGAAATCCTCCGCACTCAATGCTTTTAATCGCATGGTATCGCGCGGAGGCGTCACGCCGCTGGCGGCTGAAGGCGTAAACAGAAGTTTGCCGTGTCGGGCGACGCAGGTGCCTGCGACGTAAACCGCGCGTGGATCCAGCGTCTCCAGCGAGTCAAACGCGATGATGTCCGCCGTGCGCCCTGCGGCAATCAGGCCCAAATCGTGACGTTGCATACGGATAGCCGCATTGAACGTCGCCATCCTCAGCACGTCTTCCGCACGCAGACCGCAGGCCATCAGCAGTCTGATTAAGGCAATCAGGCCGCCTTTTTCCAGCAAATGATCCGGCGGGACGTCATCGGTACACAGCGTGATTTGTGATGAAAGGTGCGGAAGCTTCAGCAATGCGGCCGCGATGTCAGGCAAAAGATAAGGATGCGAGCCGCGAATCTGCAACGTCAGCCCGGCACGCAGTTTTTCAAGCGCATCTTCGGCAGACGTCAGCTCGTGATCGGAGGTTACGCCAGCGGCCAGATAAGCCTGCAACTGCTCATCTTTCAGACCCCTGGCGTGTCCTTCAATCAATTTACCGCTGTTTAATCCGGCTTCAAGGATCTCCAGCATGCGTTCGCTGCCGTTGAGCACGCCGTACATATCCATCACTTCAGCAACGCCAGCCACTTCCGGCCAGCTCAGCATGGTCTGCATTTCCTGACCCTTGAAATCCGCACCGGACATTTCTAATCCGGGCGTTGAAGGGACGCTGGAGGGCGCGGCACAAATCACCCGCAAAGGCAGATTACGGCTCGATTGCACGGCATAGCGAACACCGGCCACACCGAGCACATTTGCCAGTTCATGCGGATCCCAAAATACAGTGGTCGTGCCCTGCGCGACGACGATTTCCGCGTATTTTTCCGGGGGCAGGTGTGAGCTTTCGATATGTACATGTGTATCGATAAGGCCGGGGGAAAGGTAGCTGCCTGATAAATCATCGACATTCTCTTTCTGAGTGAATTTCCCACGCGGGTGCACGCTGGCAATCATATTGCCGGTGATACCGACGTCGGCTTCTCGTAGCTCTCCGGTGACCATGTCGATCACACGGGCGTTTATCAGCAGGCGGTCAAACGGGATTTTGCCCAGAGCAGCATTCACAGCCCGCTGGCGCTGGGGCAGGGAAGCGAGGTTATCGGTCATTTCAGTATCCGGATTTACACAGTGATTGGGCTAATGTAGGGAGAGGCGAAGGCTTTGCACAGATGAATTATTTTATCCGTTTATAAGATGCGGTTATGCTGAGCAAACGTTTTCTATTTTTTGCGGAATAGCTGCTGATTATGTCTGAACCCTGGCGCCGGTTGCCTGCTCTCTCCCTTAAGCAAATTCAATATTTTGTGACGCTGGCGCAATTGCGCAGTTTCACCGAAACGGCCAATCGTCTGGCCATCAGCCAGCCTGCCCTGAGCAGCGCATTGCGGCAAATCGAATCTGTACTCGGGGGAAAATTACTCAACCGTACCGCACAGGGTGTGAGCCTGACTGAGCAGGGAGAAGCTGTCCTGCCATATGCAGAACGCTTATTGAATACCGCGCACAGTGTCTTCGATGATATGCAGCAAATTATGCGGCAGGGTGGGGACGGGACATTACGTATCGGATTAGTCCCTTCGGTGAGTACATTATTATTTCCGGCGGTTCCGCAGTTATTATCCGAATATTTCCCTGATATGCGTGTGGAATTCCACGACCTCACTAATGATGCATTATTACTGGAACTGGAAAATGGTTCGGTGGATTTTGGTATCGGAGCCACAGACAGTACGGTACCGGCAACAATCGCCGTGTATCCGTTGCTTGAAGACCCTTTTGTGGCGGTGATCCGGCGTGACGATGCGCTGGCGGAAGGCCATAATGTGCCGTGGCGGCAACTGGTAAAAAGAGATATTGCATTGTTTTCAAAAGGAAATGTCAGCAGACTGGTGACGTCACTGATTGAAAGTCATCGGCTAAATTTGCAAATTGGTTATCGGGTGGATTTTCAGGAGACATTATACGGACTGGTGCGTTCGCGTCTGGCCGTGGCTATTTTGCCTGAGCTATATACTGCAACGCTCAATGATAATGAATTAACCGTGATTCATTTGCAGCAGCCGACATTAAGCCGAACTGTGGCAATGATGCGCAAACCTGCACCGCTGCGATCGCCAAAAACGGAACAGTGTTTCCAGTTTCTGTTACAGACATTTCATCGGCAAATCAAAGAGAAAGCAGAGTAACCGGATGGCAGAAAATCGTTAAATAACGCTTAAGTGATGTCGCTTAAATAACAGGCATTAGGCCGAAGTGTATTTCGGCCCAGCCCTGACGATCAGCGTACGAATTTCCAGACCGCTACCGGGATTTTATCGTACAGCTTGTTCATCGTTAGCTCCGCTAAACGATGGTCAGCCGCCGAGTAAAACAATTCCAGTTCGTCGTCGGAGAGTTCGTACTTATTCTTTTCAATGACACGTTCAAGTGTATCAATAGTGGTGCATTTTCTTAAACGCATCAAATAGTCGATTTTGTTCATCTTAGCCTTTTCATTTTTATCTGATGACTGCATATAAATTATTACTCAAGTCTTCATTAGGGTACAGATGTAGTCCCCTGAGAACATTCTGAATAGTCGCTTCTTGGTTTTCTGCCATTGGCGCAAATCAGAATCGTTAATTCCATAATTACTGAACAGGGTGTAGGTATCATCCAGATACTCTTCAACCAGATCAGTTAAATGGTTATCGTCGGGATGCTTTATTTTAAAACTCATCACAAAAGATGCAATGTGTTCAATCAGTTCGTTGAGCTGCAGGTTAACCGCTGAAGTCGGGTCATTAACCCAACCGTGATGGCTGTCACCCAGTGTCGCAATTCCTTCGTCGTACAGCATTTCATTCAGGTAGCGTAACTGAGCGATGTCGTGCCGCTTAGGCGAGTACTCATCCATATCATCCCCTCCGTAATGGTTTATTCGGTGTTGATAACACTCTGTGAGTAAACAACAAAACTTAATGGCTTACAGGAAACGGCTCTCACTTCTGACGCTATGAACTGGCTTACAACTTCAAAGATAATCACAATGAATCCCTCTTTGAATGGAGGGCTACACTGTTTAATATACAGTCAGCATTTTAAATATAATTCATTTTCGGAAAGCTGTGCAAACGTATTACTCAAACTTACAATTCTTCCGCCATAGTGCCTTTCGATAATTCAATAATATCAAACTCCAGTCCGTCCGCTTTAACCTGGAATGTGACACTTTGCGTCGTGAATTCCTGCGCATTTATGTCCAGACAACCATTGAAAATCGTCCATCGGAACTGGTAAGTCATTGAATAATAGTTTTTGTCAATTTGTCTTATTGACACGATTTGCAAAGAATTAGGTTCATAACGCGCATTTTCTGAGAAATAAGTTAAATCACCAATTAACGGTTCTTCAATTTCAGATAACGCAGGCTCAATAATCTGTTGTAAATCCTGAACAGTCAGAGTTTCCCCATTAATATCGTAAGGGATGATTTTTTTCAACGCGTTGACCTCTTAACTGTATTCCTTTTCATTATTGCATACTTTTATCAGGATGTGTTTTGAGCGGAGAAAAAAAATTCCGGGCGCAAAAATCGTAACTTTCTGATTGTAATGCAATTTACTATCTATTCATTAATTTTTACCCTTTTCTAACAGTTCTCCAGCCACCGCGACCTCAATCACGGTGAAAAAAACTGACACAGTTGACGTATTGATACCTGATGCAAGTTGTGATGTTATATTGTAACGATCGGAGGGGTCATGACCAAAACACTCTTTACACTTTCTTCGCCAGTCCGCTGTCTTGCGGTACTGGCCGTGCTTGCCGTTTTGTGGGCTGCGATTTACTGGGCAATTTCTCTACCATGATTTTTGTAAACGATGTCGAAGTCGGCTATGACCGGCAGGCCGTTGCCATGCCGCTTAACGGGCAATTTCAGTCAGGTTCACTGACCGCAGTTATTGGTGCCAATGGCGCGGGAAAATCCACGTTTCTCAAAACGCTGGCCGGGCTTCAGCAGGCGGTGGCGGGAAACATTTCATTTACAGGCGGTAAGCGCCCGCGTCTTGCGTATCTGCCACAGCAGGCCGAACTGGACCGCAGTTTTCCTATCAGCGTGTTTGATCTGGTGGCGATGGGATGCTGGCCTCAGAGCGGGTTATTTGGCGGTATCAGTCGTCAGTCCGCAGTGGCTGTCGGTCAGGCACTTGAGACCGTCGGGATGACGGAAATGTCGCATTTACCGGTCGGTTCACTTTCCGGCGGACAATTGCAACGCACGCTTTTCGCGCGTTTGCTGGTTCAGCAGGCACCGCTCATTATGCTGGATGAACCCTTCACCGGCATCGATACGCAGACGACGGATCTGCTGCTGAACGTTATTGCGCAGTGGCATCAGGAAGGCAAAACCGTGATTGCTGTTTTGCATGATATCTCGATGGTGTCCCGTCACTTTCCGCATGTGTTGTATCTCAGCGCACAGCAAAATTTATGGGGAAGTGCCCGCGATGTGCTGGGGCATTTCCCGCATCAGGCGCATGCCTGTATTTCGACCGAACCTTTCTCCCTGACGACGGGAGTCGCCAATTCATGATGCTTTTTCATTTACTGGCCGATCCTTTTATTGAATTCGGTTTCATGCGCCGGGCATTAATCGCCTGCATCGCGTTATCCATCAGTGCCACACCGCTGGGGGGTTTCCTGTTACTCCGCCGGATGAGTCTGGTCGGGGATGCCCTGTCGCACGCCGTTTTACCCGGGGCAGCCATCGGCTATCTGATCTCGGGTATGTCGCTGGTGGCGATGGGAATTGGCGGTTTTATCGCGGGGTTGGCGGTGGCGATGTTATCCGGACTCGTCAGTCGCCGTACGCAATTAAAAGAAGATGCCAGTTTCGCCGGATTTTACCTTGGCTCGCTGGCGCTGGGTGTCACGCTGGTCTCCCTGCGCGGTTCCAGTGTGGATCTTTTGCATGTGTTGTTTGGCTCCATTCTTGCCATTGATTCTTCCGCCATGATCATGGTTGGCATCATTAGCAGCCTGTCCTTGCTGGTGCTGGCCTGTATCTATCGCGCACTGGTGATTGAATCCTTTGATCCGTTGTTCCTGCGCGTGAGTGCCGGAAAATGGCTGGCGGCGATCCACGGTATTTTTCTGGCGCTGGTAGTAATTAATCTGGTCGCCGGTTTCCAGATCCTTGGCACACTGATGTCGGTAGGGCTGATGATGTTGCCCGCCGCCAGTGCCCGTTTCTGGGCGCAGGATCTGCCTCATACATTGCTGAGTGCCATGATCATTGGCGTGATCGCCAGCGTCGTCGGCCTCATCTGGTCTTACTACGCCTCACTACCGGCTGGCCCGGCCATTGTGCTCAGTGCCACCGTTATTTTCTTTATTTCCGTTTTATTTGGAAAGCGTGGCGGCATGTTAACCGCCTCGCGATGTTAAGCCGTTGTATGTTAATAAGCAGTACCACCATTAAGGGGACATGATGAAAGTATTACCTGTATCACTCGCAGTAGCTGCCCTGCTGTCGAGCCCGCTGGCTATGGCAAAAACGGTCGAAGCGGTGGCCAGTTTTTCCATCCTCGGGGATATCGTTCAGGAAGTCGGTGGCGAACATGTGAACGTCACCACGTTAGTCGGCCCGGACGGCGATCCGCACAGTTTTGAACCTGCGCCGAAAGACAGCAAAGCCATTAACGCCTCTGACGTTGTGTTTGTCAGCGGTCTGGGGCTGGAAGGGTGGATTGACCGTCTGGTGACGGCTTCCGGTTATAAAGGCCATCTGGTGACGGCATCGGAAGGTGTGGACTCCCGCAAGATGGAAGAAGACGGTAAGCAAATCACCGATCCGCACGCCTGGAACAGCATGGCGAATGGTGTGATTTATGCGACCAATGTGATGAATGCACTGATCAAAGCCGATCCGGAAGATGCGGATTACTTCCGTCAGCGTGGAACGGCTTACATTGAACAGTTGCAGAAGCTTGACGCGTGGGCGAAAACTGAATTTACCGGTATTCCGCAGTCAAAACGTAAAGTGCTGACCAGCCATGATGCCTTTGGTTATTTTGGTCAGGAATATCATGTCAGCTTTATGGCACCGGTCGGTTTTTCTACGGAAGCAGAAGCCAGTGCCAGCGGTGTCGCTTCTCTGATCAAACAAATCAAAGCGGAAAAGGTGAAAACCTACTTTATCGAAAACCAGACTGATCCACGCCTGGTTAAGCAGATTGCGGCGGCCAGCGGTGCTGAGCCTGGTGGTGAGCTGTATCCGGAAGCGTTGTCAGGACCACAAGGCCCGGCGACAACCTACGTCAAAGCGTTCAGGCACAATGTGGAAACGATTGTCGCCAGCATGAAATAAGATCTCCCTCCTCATCGTGAAACGGTGGGGAGGTTTACATCATGTCTTAACATAAGAAAAAGCCCCGTCGGGCAAGCGGCGGGGCTTTTATTTTTTGTATACCAGGTCGGGAAGGGGCGTCATTAACGCTTTTTCTTCTTACCCTGTACGGCTTTAAAGCGCGGATTGCTTTTACAAATCACATAAATCCGGCCTTTACGGCGGACAACACGGCAATCCGGATGACGATTTTTCGCGGAACGTAATGAACTCAGAACCTGCATAACGATTTCCCTGATGTTGTTTATTTCTTACCGAGGAAGCTGCCGAAACGCTGGTTGAAGCGCGCGGTACTGCCTTCTTTTGAGTACTCTTTTTGCTTACCGGTGTAGTAAGGATGAGAGGATGAGGAGACTTCAATCGTGATATACGGGTAGGTTGCCCCTTCCAGTTCAATGGTGCGATCCGTCGAAATGGTGGAACCGACTTTGAAGTATTCATCAGCACTGGTGTCGTGAAAAACCACGGTGCGATACGCAGGATGGATAGCGGGTTTCATAATGCCTCTAAATGTTATGTTATACTATAACAACAATTATGCACCCATCCGTTTTCATGTTCAAGTCGCAGACGAAAAAAAAGGCCGCATAAGCGGCCTTTGGTCTGAACAGGTGATCCGGTTACAACGTCGGATGCTCTGTTTTGTGTGTATGTTCAATGTCCTCATTCTTCTTACCGAAGCGGCGACGAACCACCACGAAGAAGACCGGAACAAAGAAGATCGCCAGCAGTGTCGCCGTGATCATCCCGCCCATTACGCCCGTACCGACGGCGTTCTGTGAGCCGGAACCTGCACCTGAGCTGATAACCAGCGGCATTACACCGAGGATAAACGCCAGTGAGGTCATCAGGATCGGACGCAGACGCATACGAACCGCTTCGAGTGTTGACTCGATAAGACCTTTACCTTCTTTGTCCATCAGGTCTTTGGCGAACTCAACAATCAATATGGCGTTCTTCGCTGACAACCCGATGGTGGTCAACAGACCTACCTGGAAGTAAACGTCGTTACTCAGCCCGCGCATTGTGGCCGCCAGAAGCGCACCGACTACCCCAAGCGGAACAACCAGCATAACGGAGAACGGTATTGACCAGCTCTCGTACAACGCTGCCAGACACAGGAAGACGACGATCAGGGAGATAGCATACAAGGCCGGAGCCTGGTTACCTGACAAACGTTCCTGATAGGACAGACCGGTCCAGTCATAGCCGATACCGCTTGGCAGTTTGGAAGCCAGAGATTCCATCATCTCCATTGCAGCACCCGAACTTTTACCCGGTGCTGGCTGACCCAGAATTTCCATTGATGGCAGACCGTTATAACGTTCCAGACGCGGTGAGCCGTATTCCCATTTCGCGCTTGAGAACGCTGAGAACGGCACCATCTGGCCTGCGCTGCCACGGACATACAGATTGTTGATGTCTGATGGCAACATACGGTATTTATTTTCAGCCTGGACGTACACTTTCTTCACACGACCACGGTCGATGAAGTCATTGACGTAGCTACCCCCCACCGATGCACCCAGAGTGGTGTTGATGTCGGAAATCGAAACACCCAATGCCGTTGCTTTTTCCTGATCAATTTCAATCTTGAACTGTGGAGTATCTTCCAGACCGTTCGGACGAACCTGAGTCAGCAAGTCCGGATGTTGAGCCACCATGCCCAGCAACTGGTTACGCGCTTGTGTCAGTTTGTCATGACCAAGGTTAGCCTGGTCGATCAGCTGGAAGTCGAAGCCCGTCGCCGTACCTAACTCAACAATCGCCGGTAAGTTGAACGGGAACACCAGTGCATCTTTAATGGTGCTGAACGCGCCCATCGCACGGCCTGCAATCGCAGGCACCTTGTTCTCAGCGCCGCTACGTTCTGACCAGTCTTTCAAACTGACGAACGCGATACCGGTGTTCTGACCACGACCGGCGAAGCCAAAGCCGTTAACGGTAAACACGGAGTTCACGTTCGCTTTTTCTTTCGTCAGGTAGTAATCGGTGACTTCATCGAGCACTTTCTGCGTACGTTCCTGGGATGCACCTGCTGGCAACTGTGCCATGGTCAGGAATACACCCTGGTCTTCTTCCGGCAGGAATGAAGTTGGCAGGCGGATAAACAGGAATGCCATACCGACCACGATCAGCAGATAAATCACCAGATAACGACCGGTGCTGCGCAGAATGTTGCCTACGCTGTCGGTGTAGTGGTGCGTGCTCTGGTCGAATTTTTTGTTAAACCAGCCGAAGAAACCTTTCTTCTCGTGATGCTCACCTTTGGCAACCGGCTTAAGCATGGTCGCACAAAGAGCAGGCGTCAGGATCATCGCCACCAGAACAGACAGCACCATGGCGGAAACGATGGTGATGGAGAACTGACGGTAGATAACGCCGGTTGAACCGCCGAAGAAGGCCATCGGGATGAATACTGCAGACAGCACCATCGCGATCCCCACCAGAGCACCCTGGATCTGCTCCATAGATTTTTTGGTGGCTTCTTTTGGCGGCAGACCCTCTTCGACCATCACGCGTTCAACGTTCTCGACGACGACGATGGCGTCATCGACGAGCAGGCCTATCGCGAGCACCATCCCGAACATCGTCAGGGTGTTTATCGAATAGCCAAACGCTGCCAGAATTGCAAAGGTACCGAGCAGAACCACCGGAACCGCAATGGTCGGGATCAGGGTTGCGCGGAAGTTTTGCAGGAACAGGAACATCACCAGGAATACCAGGACGATGGCCTCGAACAGCGTTTTACCTACTTCTTTAATCGAGATTTTTACGAACGGCGTGGTGTCGTACGGGTAAACAATTTCTAAGCCAGCCGGGAAGAATGGCTCAAGTTTGTTCAGTGTCGCTTTTACAGACGCCGCGGTATTCAGGGCGTTCGCCCCGGTCGCCAGTTTGATACCTAAACCAGACGCGGGTTGTCCGTTGAAACGGGCAATAACGTCGTAGTTTTCACCACCCAGTTCAATCTTAGCCACATCTTTCAGGCGAACCTGAGAACCATCCTGATTCACTTTCAGAATGATTTTACCGAATTCATCCGGTGACTTCAGACGGGTCTGCGCCACGATGGATGAGTTCAGCTGCTGGCCCGGAACCGGCGGCGTACCGCCTAACTGACCGGCTGCAATCTGGTTGTTCTGAACCTTGATGGCACTGATGACATCAACCGGCGTCAGCTGGTAGTTGTTCAGTTTGTTCGGATCCATCCAGATACGCATTGCGTACTGAGCACCAAACAGCTGAACGTCGCCCACACCAGAAGTACGGCTGATCGGATCCTTAATGTTGGACCCGACGTAGTCGGCGATGTCATCCTGCGTCATGGAACCGTTATTGGAAATAAAGCCCGCTACCATCAGGAAGCTGCTGCTCGATTTCTCAACGGAGATACCCTGTTGCTGAACTTCCTGCGGCAGTAACGGTGTTGCCAGCTGCAGTTTGTTCTGAACCTGTACCTGTGCGATATCCGCATCAGTACCGGAAGCGAAGGTCAGGGTGATCTGAACCGTACCGGACGAATCACTGGTCGACGACATGTACATCATGTTGTCGATACCGTTCATGTTCTGTTCGATAACCTGGGTGACGGTATCCTGTACCGTCTGCGCATCTGCGCCCGGATAGGTTGCGGTCAGCTGGATAGCCGGTGGCGCAACGGTGGGATACTGTGCAATTGGCAATTTAAGAATTGCCAATCCCCCTGCCAACATGATGATGATCGCAATTACCCATGCAAAGATGGGACGATCTATAAAAAACTTAGCCATGAATTACCGGCTCCTATTAAGACTTCGTCGCTGTAGCGGGCGCTGCTGCGTTTTGATCGACTTCCTGTGCAGTAACCTGTACGCCTGGCTTAATTTTTTGCAGACCTGTCACGATAATTTTATCGCCACTTTTCAGACCGTCGGTCACAACCCACTTATCGCCAATTGCCTGAGTCGTGGTAACTGTACGAAGTTCAACTTTGTTATCCGCACCAACAACCATCGCTGTGGCATCACCGCGTGGGTTACGGGTGATCCCTTGCTGAGGAACCAGCAGAGCGTTGTTGTTAATCCCTTCATCCAGACGCGCGCGTACAAACATACCTGGCAGCAGTGCATCATTTGGGTTCGGGAAGATAGCGCGTAACGTAATGGAACCGGTGGTTTCATCCACAGTGACATCAGAGAATTCTAATGTACCCGGCTGTGAATATTCTTTACCGTTATCCATCAGCAGCTTGACTTGCGCTTTGCCGTCGGCTTGTTTCAGTGAACCATCAGCCAGTTCCTGTTTCAGACGCAGGAAATCATTGCTGGACTGGGTAACGTCAACATAGATAGGGTCGAGTTGTTGCACGGTCGCCAGTGCCGTGGTCTGGCCGTTAGATACCAGCGCACCTTCTGTCACCGACGATTTACCGATACGTCCGCTGATAGGGGAGGTCACTTTGGTGTAAGCCAGATTGATGCGGGCAGATTCAACCGCCGCTTTTGCACTGACCACGGCGGCATCAGCCTGTGCGGCAGTGGCAACAGCCGTATCGTAATCTTGTTTACTGATGTAGTTAGTGCCGAGCAGTGGCTTATAACGGGTTACCGTCAGACGGGAAATTTGGGCATTGGCCTGAGCTTTTACCAGATCGCCTTTAGCGCTGTCATACGCGGCCTGATAAGTGGCCGGATCAATTTGATATAAAGAGGTCCCGGCTTTGATGTCGCTGCCTTCAACGAAGTTGCGTTTGAGAATGATGCCGCCAACCTGCGGACGTACTTCAGCAATGCGGAAAGCAGCAGTACGACCAGGAAGTTCGGTAGTCACATTAAGCGGTTCTGTTTTCAGGGTAACGACGCCAACCTGCGGAGCATGTGGCGCACCTTGTTGAGCTTCTTTATCGTTACATCCTGTAAGTGCTAAGCTTCCGGATAGCATCAGAACTACCGCCAGAGGCGTTAACCCTCTGTTTTTGTTCATAAATAAACCTCAAGTGTCCGATTTCAAATTGTCCAATGGATCACAACATTCCAAATCCATTGCTGCGCTTTTAGTATGTGCGTGCTATGTTACATACATTCAAGAATGTATGTAAATCAAACTCCCCTTAAAGATAAACCTATGGCACGAAAAACCAAATCACAGGCGCTGGAAACCAGACAACAGATTCTGGATGCTGCTGTGCGTGAGTTTTCTGCCCGTGGGGTATCGTCGACATCACTGACTGATATTGCGAATGCAGCCGGTGTGACGCGGGGCGCAATTTATTGGCATTTCAGGAACAAAGTGGAACTGTTTAACGCGATCTGGGAAGCCTATGAGTCGCGGATAAAAGTGCTCGAAGTAGAGTATCAGACAAAGTTTCCGAATAATCCACTGCGTATTTTACGTGAAATCCTAATTTACATTCTGGTCGCCACTGTCACCGATAGCCAACGTAAAGCATTGATGGAGATTATATTCCATAAATGTGAATTTGTTGGGGAGATGACGTCCGTTCATGAAGCGCGCAAAGCGTTATACATGGAGGGATACGGCAAAATCGAACGTATTCTTGTGCGCTGTATTGAAGAAAAACAGCTGCCTGCCGATCTCGATACCCGTCAGGCCGCCATTATTTTACGCGCTTATCTCACCGGCCTGATGGAAAACTGGCTATTTATTCCCGAAAGCTTTGATCTGGAAGGGAATGCCGGAAAGTTTGTTGATACCTATATTGATATGCTGCGCCATTCTGCCTTTCTGACCCTCGCCAAATAACGCTGTAATACTTTTCCCGCAATTAATAAGTCTGCAAATTGAGTGTTTTTGTGGCGATAAAATCACCACGGCAGTGTTGTATTCAGATACGCTTTTCTCCTTTCTTTCATCACCAACGCTGCTATTGTCGTCAGCATATTATTCATTCAGTAAATGAGTCGACGCTGACGTATGTTTATCCGGTTTCTGGCCGCACCTTCCCATGAGATTTCACTCCTGCAAAGAAGGGAAATACTGCGCATTTTCACCTTTATGCTGTGCGTGACTTTATTCCTTTTCTCGTTTTCCGGTCATGCCGCCAGTAATGATGTGCCGGGCCGCAATGAAATCCAGAATCAGCTTGATGCACTCAACCGTCAAAAAAACCTGACACCGGTTGATAAGCTTTCGCAGCAGGATTTGATCCACACGCTGGAATATCTGGATGCGCTAGAACGGGTGAAACAGGATGCCAGTCAGTTGCAAAAACAGGTCGCCGAAGCGCCGCAAAAACTGCGGGTGGCGATGGAAGGTCTCGACCAGATCAAAAACAACCCCAAAGATGACGTCAATAAAGCGCAGCTTGCCGCGTTATCCCTGCGTCAGCTGGAAAACCGTCTTAACGATACCCTCGACGATCTTCAGTCTTCTCAGGAAGATTTATCGACGTACAACACCCAGCTGATTTCGCTGCAAACCCAGCCCGAACGCGTGCAGAACGCGATGTACACCTATTCGCTGGCGATCCAGAAAATTCGTAATCAGCTCAACGGGATGTCGCCGGGCCAGCAGGATTTACGCAACTCACAGCAAAATATGCTGGTCACCCAGCAGGCGCTGCTGAGCGCGCAGATTGATCTCCAGCGCAAGAGTCTGGAGGCCAACACTACCTTGCAGGATTTGCTGCAAAAACAACGTGATTACACCAATGCGCACATCAACCAGCTGGAGCATACCGCGCAGTTGCTGCAGGAAGTGGTGAACGGCAAACGGCTGATTTTGTCTGAACGCACGGCGAAAGAGGCACAAACGCCGGACGACACCTCGGATATCCAAAATGATCCGCTGGTGGCGCAGGAACTGGGGATTAACCGCCAGCTCAGCGAACGCCTGATTGCCGCAACAGAAGAGGGCAATCAGCTGGTACAAAAAAATATCACGGTGAAAAACTGGCTCGACCGCTCGGCGCAGGCTGAGCACGATCTGAAGGAGCAAATCACCGTGCTGAAAGGCAGCTTATTGCTGTCACGCATTTTGTATCAGCAACAGCAAAATACCATTCCGCCGTCCGGCCTGATGACCGATATGAGCACGCGGATTGCTGATTTGCGCCTGGAGCAGTTCACCATTAACCAGCAACGTGACGCCTTATTTCAGGGCGACAGTTACATTCAGGGCGTGGTGAGCAACAGCAAAGAGACGATCAATGACGACATCAGTGATGCGCTCGACCAGATTGTTGATATGCGCCGTGAACTGCTGGATCAGCTGAACAAGCAACTCGGCAATCAGCTTTCTCTGGCCATCAATTTACAGATTAACCAGCAGCAGTTGCTGAGCATCAACCAGTCGCTGACAGAAACGCTGACGCAGCAAATATTCTGGGTCAGCAGTAACAAACCGATGAACTGGGAGTTTCTGAAATCTCTGCCCGGTGAAGTGAAAAGTCAGCTCAGCGGTCTGCACGTCAGTATTCCTCCGGGCGAACTGATGCTCGGGGCGCTGCATTCTCTGCCGGTGACGGTTCCGCTGCTTTGCGCCATTTTGCTGCTGTGGTGGCGCAGGAAATACATCAACCAGCGGATCGACATGCTGAGCAACGATGTCGGACAGCTCAAGCGTGACAGCCAGCTGCATACGCCGCAGGCGCTGCTTTTGGTGGCGCTGAATGTGCTGCCGGGCGTGCTGCTGACGCTGGGAATCGGTTACTGGCTTTCCCAGTGCGATATCGAACCGAGCGACTTTTTGTGGACGCTGGCGCAGCGTCTGGCGGTCTTCCAGATGGTGATGGGCTTCTGCTATCGCATTCTTAAACCGGGTGGCATCAACGAGCGGCATTTCAGTATGCCAGCCACCACCTGCGCGCATTACCGCCGTTCTGTGATCCGACTGAGTCTGGTGATGTTGCCGCTGATTTTCTGGTCGGTGCGGGGCGAAAAAGCGCCGCTCGGGCTGGTGGATGACATTATCGGGCAGGTGGTGATTTTCCTGACGTTGCTCGCCCTGACCGTGCTGGTGTTTCCGATTGCCCGCGATGGCTGGCGCGAAAAAGACTCGCACAGCATCCGTCTGGTGGTGGTCACCGCTATCGCGCTGGCCCCGGCGTTTATGGTCGGACTGGTGGTCACCGGTTACTTCTATACCACGCTGCGGCTGGCGGGGCGCTGGATTGACAGCCTTTACCTGCTGATTTTCTGGAATGTCATTTATCTCACCGCGTTGCGGGGATTGAGCGTGGCCGCGCGGCGTCTGGCTTACCGTCGTGCGCTGGCACGCCGCCAGACCGCGGCGGTGAAAGATGGCCTGGAAGGCAATGAACCGGTTGAAGAACCGCAGATCGGGCTGGATCAGATCAACCAGCAATCGCTGCGTCTGACCACCATGGGACTGTTCTTTATTTTCGCCACCGTGTTTTACTGGATCTGGTCAGATTTACTGACGGTGATTTCGTATCTCGACAGCATCACGTTATGGCATTACTCCAGCACGGTGGCGGGCGCAGCCATTCAGCAAACCGTGACGCTGGGGAATTTACTGCTCGGTTTCCTTGCGGTGATTGTGGCGTACGTCTTAACCCGCAACCTGCCGGGATTGCTGGAAGTGGTGGTGTTGTCGCGGTTGCAACTGCGGCAGGGGACGTCATACGCCATCACCACCATCCTGACTTATTCCATCACGGTAATTGGTGCGGTGACGGCACTCGGATCGCTCGGTGTCTCATGGGATAAACTGCAATGGCTGGTGGCGGCGCTGTCGGTCGGGCTGGGCTTTGGCTTGCAGGAAATCTTCGCCAACTTTGTTTCGGGGCTGATTATCCTGTTCGAACGCCCGGTGCGTATCGGCGATACCGTGACGATCGGCACCTTCTCCGGCACGGTCAGCCGTATCCGTATCCGCGCGACCACGATTATCGACTTCGACCGCAAGGAAGTGATCATCCCGAACAAAGCCTTTGTGACCGAGCGGCTGATCAACTGGTCACTGAGTGATACCGTCACCCGTGTGCTGATCAAACTCGGCGTGGCCTACGGATCTGATCTCGACAAAGTGAAAGAGATTCTGTTGCAGGCGGCGCATGAAAATACCCGCGTGATGAGTGATCCGGCGCCGCTGGTGTTTTTCCTGAATTTCGGTGCCAGTACGCTCGATCATGAATTGCGGGTGTATGTGCGTGAGCTGGGCGACCGCAGTTATACCGTGGACGAGCTTAACCGCAGCATTGATAAGTTGTGCCGTGAAAACGGCATCAACATTGCGTTCAATCAGCTGGAAGTGTACCTGCATAACCAGGACGGTCACGACGTGCAGGAGGTCAAACGGGTCATGCGGCAGCCGGGCGATGAACCGGATGCGATGCCACAGAGCTGAACCTGTTCGTGCCATTCAGGGGAATGCGATAAGTTCCCCTGAAACAGGCAGCCGGACGGCTTAAAGGTAACTGATCGACAGGGTGCTTTTGCTGTTTTTCAGCTTTTCCTGATAATCGCGCTGAACGATTTCCAGTGCTGCAAGAGCCGTTTCCGGGGCAATTTCATTGCACTCAAGCAGGTAAATCAAATCGACAGCAAGCTGAAGTTCGGGGGGCGCATTCTCTACGGACATATTGGCCAACATTATGATTAGCAGGTTTTGGACTTACCATTATAGATAAGAAAAGCCCGGCTCTGAATGCCGGATTAAAAAAATGTGATAAAGATTCAAAAACCTTTTTCCTGACGCTCGATTTGTCTCTCTATTTTAGCCAGCGCCTGACGACAGCGCATTAAACGCCCTTCCAGTGCCGCAAGTTCCTTCTGTACCCGCTGCTGATCGCTGAACGTCGCCAGCTGACCGAGCGTGGTTTCGCGGTCTTCAATCATCGCAATCAGACGTCGCTCGAACTGCTGTGTTTCCGCCAGTTTGGTATAATTATCATGGCTTTTACGCTCCGGAGTCTGGTGCGTTTTACGCAGCGTCTGGGTCGCCAGTTCACGCTGCATGGCGGTAATCTGGGCCACCAGACGTTCGGCAATAAAAGCCACCTGCGCAGAACGTTTTTCGACGACTTCCTGATTCAGTTGCTGCAAATTGGTCTTAATTTCTGCCAGATAATCGCGCAGACGGGTGCCTTTGGTGGAAAAAAGTGCCACATCAAACCGGGCCTGCGAGGCGGAAACGTGACCTATCGGTTCAATTTCCCGCGCCAGTGTTTCGATCTGCTGATCAAGGACATGTAAAATTCGTTCAGTGCTCACCGATAATCTCCCTTAAACTCCGGCGTAGCTTACCGGTATGACAGCCTCTGCGCACTTGTTTACACTGAGAAACCGCAAACCGGGCAAGGTGCCTGTTTTAAACCGAAGGAAATGCATGAAACGCATACTACTGATTACTGTTGGCTGGTTGTGCGTGGTGCTGGCGACGCTTGGCGTGGTGTTACCGCTGTTGCCGACCACGCCGTTTTTATTGCTGGCCGCCTGGTGCTTCGCCCGCTCGTCGCCGCGTTTTCATCACTGGCTTTTGCACCGCTCCTGGTTTGGCAGCTATCTGCGACACTGGCAGACATACCGTGCGTTACCGAAAGGGGCGAAACCTAAAGCGGTCGCGCTGATCGTCGTAACCTTCGCGATTTCGATCTATTTCGTGCCGTTATTATTGGTGCGTATTTTATTGGTTTGCATGATGTTTGCGCTGCTGATCATGATGTGGCGATTACCAGTGGTTGACCTTGAGCAATAAAACAGGCGATCATGTCCGGCTGCGGGTTGCTTTTTAAAGCAGCTTTGCATAGATTTGGGCATCTCGTACGTCGGTGCGCTCCCAATTTCCTTCCTTGAACGACATGCTTTATCAGGGCATGACGGGGGACATTTGACCGCCCGCGTTTAAGTATGAACAGCAGCTTTATCAGGCAATTAACATTATGACCGCTACCGCACAGCAGCTACAGTTTATTAAAGACAGTATCAAAACCATCCCTGACTATCCTAAGCCAGGCATACTGTTCCGTGACGTCACCAGCTTGCTGGAAGACCCAAAAGCTTACGCTGCAAGCATTCAGTTACTGGCCGATCGTTACCGCGATGCCGGTGTCACCAAAGTGGTGGGCACTGAAGCACGTGGCTTCCTGTTTGGCGCACCGGTTGCGCTGGTTCTGGGCGTGGGCTTTGTTCCCGTGCGTAAACCGGGCAAGTTACCGCGTGAAACCATCAGCGAAACCTACGATCTGGAATACGGCACTGACAGCCTTGAAATCCACGTTGATGCCATTCAGCCTGGCGAAAAAATCCTGGTGATCGACGATTTGCTGGCAACGGGTGGCACGATTGAAGCCACTGCGAAACTGATCCGCCGTCTGGGTGGGGAAGTGACCGATGCGGCATTCATCATCAACCTGCCGGAACTGGGCGGTGAAAAACGCCTGAACGATTCAAATATCAACTGCTACAGCCTGGTCTGTTTCGACGGCCACTGATTGATGTAAAAAGTTGATGTGAACTGGCCTCGCCGTTAAACGCGAGGCCATTTGCTTTCTGCGCCGCTATTTTCCGCTATCTCCTGCCCAGACCACCATCACCTTATCGTCACCCCGCTGACGGCTGAAGGCGTAATATTGCGCTGTCTGCTGCGATTTCTGCACCCCTGCGCCCACCGCCGGATGCTGCTCCCTGAATTTCCCCAACGTCTGCCAGTGCGTGAGTAACGCCTGTTTCGCGCCGGTCAGTTCATTCCAGTTCATGTCAGAGCGGGTGCCCTGCAAAGGATCGGAGCCTGTCGGGCCGGACTGACGCCCGCTTTCGTCGCCGTAGTAAATCTGCACCGCGCCGGGGGCCAGCAGTAACAAATCGGCTGCACGCTGTTGTAAGGGCAGAGAACCTTTGGCATCGGCCGCAAAAAACAGCCGCGTATCGTGTGACGACAGATAACTCAGCACATTGAAATCCTGCATTTTCTCTGCCATCTGCTGATACGTCGCATCGATATTTGCAAAACAACTCAGCGCCGCCGCAGCCTGATCCTGAAAATCAAAGTTGATCATGGCGTCGAAGCCATTGTCGTAATAATCGCTTTTCATTACGCCGTGACCCCAGGCTTCACCGGTCATCCAGAACGGCGCATCATCCAGTGCTTGTTCAGGATGGGCCGCTTTCCACTGTTTCAGGGCTTCTGCGGAACGGGTTTTGAGTAATGCCAGTGTCGGTTTCTCCACGTGTTTGGCGGTATCGACGCGGAATCCGTCAATGCCGTAATCCCGCACCCACTGGCTGAGCCAGGTGACCAGATAGTCGCGCGGTGTCGCCCCGGCAATCTCTCTGGCGGCGGTATCGGGCTTGTGGCGATAGAAAACGGGCAGGCCGCTGGCTTGCGTGGATTCGGTTTTAATGTCCGGCAGGAACGCCAGCGACATGGTCAGATCGTCATAACCCGGCGGGTCATAATCGCCGATATCGGTGCGGATCCATTTTTTCCCCCACCAGGTGCTCCAGCCCTCTTTGTCGCCAAAATTGATGTAATCATTAAAGCTGTGCCAGTTCTGGCCGGGGCCGGGTTGCCAGTCCGTCCAGTTTTTACCGAGTGTTTTTTCGATGTCGCTGCCTTTCAGGTACAAGGCACCGAAATGGAAGGTTTGCATATCCGCCAGCGTGGCGTAGCCGGTGTGATTGACCACCACATCAAACAAAATGCGGATCCCGCGCTTATGCGCTTCGCTGACCAGTTTCTGCAAATCTTCGCCGGTACCCATATTGGCATCGAGTTTGGTCCAGTCGAGGGTGTAATAGCCGTGATAGGCATAATGCGGGAAATCGCCTTTGGTGCCGCCGCCGACCCAGCCGTGGATTTGCTCCAGCGGCGAGCTTATCCACAGCGCGTTCACGCCGAGCTTTTGCAAATAATCCAGCTTGCGGGTCAGTCCGGCCAGATCGCCGCCGTGGAAAGTGCCGATGTCCTGCATTCCGTCACGGTGACGGCCATAGCTGTGATCGTTATCCGGATTGCCGTTTTCAAAACGATCGGTCAGCACGAAATACACCGTGGCGTTTTTCCAACTGAACGCCGCAGGTTTTTTACGCGCTGCCGCTTCCAGCAGCAATAAACCGCCGCTGGCCGGATCCGGCAGCATCGTGATGTGGCCGCCGCTGACCTGTGCGCTCTGACCAGAATAAAAATCGCGGACCGTTTCTCCTTCGGCAAAGGTGCCGGAAACGTCAACCGTCAGTGGCTTGCCGTCCCGTCGCGGACAGGTTTTTGCTACCGCCGCGACGGCTTCCTGCGCCGTTTTCAGGCTCAGCTGAAGCGTGGGGGTGCCGCTGCGGGTATCGATCCGCACCTGATAATCACCGGCGCGGAACTGTTTCCAGTGCGCCGGCGGGTTGTTTTCACAGGGTTGCAGCGACAGCATTTCGTTAAGCTTTACCGCACCCGAAGGCTGCCAGCATTGATTATCCTGATGTAATTCCAGCGTGCGCTGTCCTTTAGGTAACGCGGCGTTGCTGGTGAATATTCCGCTGACAGGTTCGGCAAACGCAGGGAAACCTTGCAGCGTCCAGCTGGCCTGTACGGCGGGGGATACGAGCAGTAATAAAGGCAGTGTCAGGCGTTTCATGGCTCTCCTTGACGGGGCAGAAAGCATTATCAGAACAGAGGGGATTCAGTGTAATCCGTGTGCAAAATTTGCCCTCATCCCCCGGGGCGAATTGTCAGGAGGAGGAGGAAGGCGGAGAAACGGCGGCGTGCCGGGCAAAAAGTAAAGTAATAGGAATGATGGCGACCCTGCTGGTACACTAAGAAGTGGCAGTCTGGCTCCGGCATCATTATGCTGAGTCTTCAGTCTCCGTTTCGCAGACCAGCGCAGAAAGACGGGTTAAACGATGTTTTTTCGTGTATCGTCAAATTATTCATTATAAATCAACGATGAAGTGTTAATGAGCTATCAGGTTCTTGCCCGTAAGTGGCGCCCCCAAACTTTTGCCGACGTCGTCGGACAGGAACATGTGCTGACCGCGCTGGCCAACGGCCTGTCGCTCGGGCGCATCCATCACGCCTACTTGTTTTCCGGTACCCGTGGCGTAGGGAAAACCACCATCGCCCGTCTGCTGGCGAAAGGGCTTAACTGCGAAACCGGCATTACGTCCACACCTTGTGGCGTATGCGATAACTGCCGCGAAATCGAGCAGGGCCGCTTTGTCGATCTGATTGAAATCGACGCCGCTTCCCGTACCAAAGTGGAAGACACCCGCGAACTGCTTGATAACGTGCAATACGCACCGGCGCGTGGCCGCTTCAAAGTTTACCTGATTGACGAAGTGCACATGCTCTCGCGTCACAGCTTTAACGCGCTGTTGAAAACGCTGGAAGAGCCGCCTTCGCACGTCAAATTCCTGCTGGCAACGACAGATCCGCAAAAACTGCCGGTCACTATTTTATCGCGTTGTTTGCAGTTCCATCTGAAAGCGCTGGACGCTGAACAGATCCGCAAACAGCTCGAACACGTATTAACGCAGGAAACCATCACCACGGAACCGCGCGCCTTGCAGCTGCTGGCCCGCGCGGCCGACGGCAGTATGCGTGATGCCCTGAGCCTGACCGATCAGGCGATTGCGATGGGGCAGGGTGCGGTCACTACCGACACCGTGGCACAAATGCTCGGTACGCTTGACGATGAACAGCCGCTGGCGATGCTCGAAGCGCTGGTCAGCGCCGATGGCGGCCAGATGATGGCGCAGGTCGAACAGGCCGCGTCGCGAGGCGTGGACTGGGAAAACCTGCTGGTAGAAACGCTGGCGCTGCTGCACCGCATTGCGATGGTTCAGCTCCTGCCGTCCGTTCTCGATAATCATTACGCCGCGATTGAACAACGTCTGCGTGAGCTGGCGCGTGTCATTCCGCCAGCTGACGTGCAGCTTTATTACCAGACGTTGCTGATTGGCCGCAAAGAGCTGGCGTACGCGCCGGACAAACGCATGGGCGTTGAAATGACGCTGCTGCGCGCGCTGGCCTTCCACCCGAAAGTGATCATTGCTGAACCGGCACCGCAACCGGCAGCCGCACCGGCGTATGTGGCACCCCAGCCCGTACATCAGGCGCCGCCGCAACAGCCAACACCGCAAAATTATAATGCCCCGCCGCCGCAGGGAAGTACCGAACCGGCGGCGATGCCAGATTCCACCGCGCAACTTTTACAGGCGCGAACACAATTGCTCAGGCAGGGGAGTACCACCCCAAAAAAAGCTGAGCCGGCAGCGCCAGGAAAAGCGCGGCCGGCAACCTCAGCACTGGAGCGCCTCGCTTCGGTGACTGAACGTGCGCAGACATTGGCGGTGAAGAAAGAACCTGCCGCGCCGATAAAAGAAGAAGCCTATCGCTGGAAAGCGATGATGGAACCGGAAGCTGCGCCTGAACCGGTGGCGACACCGAAAGCGTTGCGTACCGCGCTGGAACATGAAAAATCGCCGGAACTGGCTTCCCGTCTGGCGGAAGAAGCGATTGAACGCGATGAATGGGCGGCTGACATCAGCCGGATGACCATTCCGAAACTGGTGCAGCAACTGGCGCTGAATGCCTACCGCGAGCAACCGGAGCCGGGAAAAATCTGCCTGCATCTGCGTTCATCGCAAAAACATCTGAATTCGCCGTCCGCGCAGAAAGTGCTGACGGATGCCTTGTCGGCATTGCATCAGACGCCGGTTGAACTGACCGTGCTGGAAGATGATAATCTGGCGGTGAAGACGCCGCTGGAATGGCGACAGGCCATTTATGAAGAAAAACTGGCGCAGGCGCGTCAGTCTATTATTGCGGATAACAACATCCAGACCCTGCGTCGTTTCTTCGATGCGGAGCTGGATGAAGAAAGTATCCGCCCAATTTAAACGCCGCGATTGTGACGCGGCCATTGCTGAGAGAGAAGACTATGTTTGGAAAAGGCGGCATTGGTAACCTGATGAAACAGGCCCAGCAAATGCAGGAAAAAATGCAACAGGCTCAGGCGGAAATCGCTCAGCTGGAAGTGACCGGTGAGTCAGGCGCTGGCCTGGTGAAAATCACCATCAACGGTGCGCACAACGTGCGTCGCGTTGAAATTGATCCAAGCCTGCTGGAAGACGATAAAGACATGCTGGAAGACCTGATCGCTGCGGCGTTCAACGATGCCGCACGTCGTATCGATGAAACTCAGAAAGAAAAAATGGCAGCCGTATCTGGCGGCATGCAATTGCCACCAGGCTTTAAGATGCCGTTCTGATGCAAACCAGCCCTCTCCTTGAATCTTTAATGGAGGCGTTGCGTTGCCTGCCGGGCGTTGGCCCGAAGTCCGCGCAACGTATGGCATTTCAGCTGCTGCAACGTGATCGCAGCGGCGGAATGCGGCTGGCGCAGTCTTTAACGCGTGCCATGTCTGAAATCGGCCACTGTGCCGATTGCCGTACTTTTACCGAGCAGGAAATCTGTACCATTTGCGCCAATCCACGGCGTAAAGAAAACGGCCAGATTTGCGTGGTGGAAAGCCCGGCGGACATTCACGCGATAGAACAAACCGGTCAGTTCTCCGGTCGCTATTTTGTGCTGATGGGCCACCTGTCACCGCTTGATGGCATCGGGCCTGACGACATCGGTTTAGGCCGTCTGGAAGAGCGTCTTGAAAGTGAAAACATTCAGGAAGTGATCCTCGCGACTAACCCGACGGTCGAAGGTGAAGCGACCGCCAACTACATCGCTGAAATGTGCGGCCAGTACGGCGTGCTGGCGAGCCGCATCGCGCACGGTGTGCCGGTCGGTGGCGAACTGGATATGGTGGACGGCACCACGCTGTCACATTCCCTTGCCGGGCGTAATCCCTTCCGGTTCTGACTGTTATGCGGGCGCGGTCTTCTGCGCCCCGTTTTCTTCCGCTATCCCTCTGCATTTCTTCCTAAAAATTTGTCCCTGTGCTTGAAAAGCACGACGCCTAACCCCACTTATTCCTCAACGTCTGATTTGGTCAATAACAGTATCTGGATTGAGGTAATTTGATGAGTATGAAAGGACAAGAGACACGCGGATTCCAGTCTGAAGTAAAACAACTTCTTCATCTGATGATCCACTCCCTGTATTCAAACAAAGAAATTTTCCTGCGCGAGCTGATCTCCAACGCCTCAGATGCGGCGGATAAACTGCGTTTCCGCGCCCTGTCAGCCCCTGAACTCTATGAAGGTGACGGCGAACTGCATGTGCGTCTGGCGTTTGACAAAGAAAAACGCACCCTGACGCTGAGCGATAACGGCATCGGCATGAGCCGTGACGAAGTTATCGATAACCTCGGGACAATCGCCAAATCCGGCACCAAAGCCTTCCTGCAATCCGTCGGTTCCGAGCAGGCGAAAGACAGCCAGCTGATCGGTCAGTTCGGTGTCGGTTTCTATTCTGCCTTTATCGTGGCGGATAAAGTGACCGTGCGCACCCGTGCAGCCGGTGCCAGCGCCGAAGAAGGCGTATTCTGGGAATCGGCCGGTGAAGGCGAGTACACCCTGGCAGATATCGAGAAAGCCGATCGCGGAACGGAAATCACCCTGCATCTGCGCGAAGATCAGGACGAATTCCTGGATGACTGGCGCGTGCGTTCCATCATCAGCAAGTACTCTGACCATATTGCATTGCCGGTTGAAGTGGAAACCCGCAACGAAGAAGACGGTACCGTCACCTGGGAACAGATCAACAAGGCGCAGGCTTTGTGGACCCGGGGTAAAGCGGAAGTCACCGACGAAGAATACAAAGAATTCTACAAACACATTTCCCATGATTTCAGCGATCCGCTGAGCTGGAGCCACAACCGCGTTGAAGGTAAGCAGGAATACACCAGCCTGCTGTATATCCCTTCACAGGCACCGTGGGATATGTGGAACCGTGATCACAAGCATGGCCTGAAACTCTATGTTCAGCGCGTGTTCATCATGGACGAAGCCGAGCAGTTCATGCCGAACTACCTGCGTTTCGTGCGGGGTCTGATAGATTCCAACGATCTGCCGCTGAACGTGTCCCGTGAAATTCTGCAGGACAGCCGTATTACCCAGAACCTGCGCAGTGCGCTGACCAAACGTGTTCTGCAAATGCTGGAAAAACTGGCGAAAGACGACAACGAAAAATACCTGCAATTCTGGAAACAGTTTGGTCTGGTATTGAAAGAAGGCCCGGCAGAAGACGGCGCGAACAAAGAAACGATCGCCAAACTGCTGCGTTTCGCCAGCACCCGCAACGACAGCAGCGAGCAGACATTGTCGCTGGAAGAGTATGTGGCGTCGATGGTCGAAGGCCAGGATAAAATTTACTACATCACAGCCGACAGCTATGCCGCCGCGAAGAGCAGCCCGCATCTGGAACTGTTCCGCAAAAAAGGCATTGAAGTTCTGCTGCTGTCTGACCGCATCGACGAATGGATGATGAGCTATCTGACTGAGTTTGATGGCAAAGTATTCCAGTCCGTCAGCAAGGCCGATGACACACTGGACAAACTGGCTGACGAAAGCGAAGAGCAGAAAGAAGCCGAAAAAGCGCTGGAACCGTTCGTTGAGCGCGTGAAAACGCTGCTGGGTGACCGTGTGAAAGAAGTGCGTCTGACGCACCGTCTGACTGATACGCCGGCCATCGTTACTACCGGCGCCGACGAAATGACCACGCAGATGGCAAAACTCTTTGCCGCTGCCGGTCAGGACGCGCCGGAAGTGAAATACATCTTTGAGCTGAACCCGGAACACGCGCTGGTGAAACGTGCTTCTGATGTGGCTGACGAAGATCAGTTCAGCGAATGGATCGAGCTGTTGCTGGATCAGGCGCTGTTCGCCGAACGCGGCACGCTGGAAGATCCAAACCTGTTTATCCGCCGTATGAACACGCTGTTGCAGGCGTAATCGTCTGATGTACTAGTCATCTGATGTAACAGAAAGGGTGTCGTTTACGCGACACCCTTTTTTATTGCTCCGTTTCTGCCTCTTCCTGTATCCAGTCCCTGAAAACGCGGATCTCCGGCTCGTCACTGCGCAAATGACTCACCAGCATGGCGGTGGCTCGGTCAGCTTTGCAAAAGCCCGCAGGTGCCAGCAGCGAGCCTTCCGCGAGCTCTTTCTTGACCAGCATTTTGGGCGTCATGCTGAACCCTAACCCCGTTTTTGCCGCCTGAATCGCCAGCATCAGATTATCGAAGTGCTTGCCTGCGCTGAAATCCCCGCGCGCACCCGTGACGTTCGCCCATTCCTGCCAGGCATTTATTTTCGTCCGGGCGTGCAGTAAAGGCAGCGACGTGAAATCCGGCGGTGAGGACAGTGTCCCGCATACGCCCGGCGCGCAGACCGGACCGATAAAATCAGAACCGATTAACGTGGCTTCAAACTCTTCATGCGTGACGTGATGATCGCTTTTAATCAGCACGTCGGCGCGCTGGTTCGTCAGCAAACTGATGTCGGTTTGTGTCTGAAACGACAAGGTGATCTGCGGGTGTTGCAGCGAAAACCGGCTGATACGGGGTAACAGCCATTGCGCCAGAAAGCTGGCTGAACAGGCAATCGTCAGGTGATGTTCACGGCGGTGACGCATCTGATGACAGGTTTTTTCAATCTCACTGAACACCTGATCGCAGCAGGCTTTCAGCCGGACGCCGTCGGCGGTGAGATAAACACGCCCGGCTGTGCGATTAAATAACACAGTACCCAGCCAGCCTTCCAGATTCTTTATCTGATGGCTGACCGCGCTGTGCGTCACGTTCAGGGAATCTGCCGCTGAACTGAAGCTCTCGAAATGCGCCGCCTGTTTGAAATAGTGCAGGGCGCGCAGGGAAGGAAGGTCATTCATGCGTGTACCTTGTTAGTTTTTTTCATCCTCTGTGTCTGTTTATATCATTTTTTTTACCGCCGGAAGCCCTTTAGTCTTGCCGCAAAGTGAATGACAGGAGTGAAACATGCGTCAAACTGCGCCGGTGAACGGCAATCTGATCGGCATTCTCGGCGGGGTGATCCTCAGTACCGATTCCGTTTTTATCCGCCTGATGGCGATCGAAGATTCATGGCTGATTGTGGTGCTGCGCGGGGTATTTATGTGGGCACTGGTGGCGCTGGTCTGGTTGTTCTGGCCTGCATCGCGTTCCACATTGGGCGTGCCGTGGATCACCCGTAAAAATGCGCTATCAACGTTGTTTTTCTGTATCGCCTCCGCCTGTTTCGTCAATGCGCTCAATCGCGGCAGTATCGCCACGGTGCTGGTGATCATCTCTTCCACGCCTTTTGTCTCGGCCATTATCTCGCGCTGCTTTTTCGGTATCCGTATGGATAAAACGCTGATGCTGGCCGCGCTGGCCGGTATGGCGGGCGTTGCCGTGGTGATGAGCGGACACCCTGCCGGACGCGATCCTCTGGCGAATTATTTCGCGCTGGCCACCGCCATCTCAATGGCACTGGCGTTTATCTTCGCCTCGAAGGTCGAAACCGGCACCGTCGGGCTGCCTTCGCTCGGCGGTATTCTGGCGTCATGTTGTGCGGTGATGTTTTCAGGAGGTCATGTTTTACAGGGTTTGCCCGCGTTAGCCGGGGAACAATGGCGATGGGTGGCGCTTGAAGGGGCGGTTATCATGCCGCTGGCGATGGGGCTGATTGCGCTGTCAACCCGCTTTGTTTCTCCGGTTAATGCCGGGCTTTTTTTACTGCTGGAAACCGCGCTGGCACCGTTATGGATCGCCTTGTTTTTACACGAAAATCCTGCCCCACAGGCCCTGGTTGGCGGGGCGATAATTGTGCTGGCGGTGGTCTCCCAGACCTGGTGGATAAAGCGCCAACCCGGACAGGCTTAACCCCAATTTCAGCAGGGGGAGTTCCTTGAGCAAAATGGCTCAGAATGGTATGGTTGACCGTTTTTCGAGATTCATAAAAATTACATGCAAGGGGATTTACGCAATGCGTATCATTCTGCTGGGCGCTCCGGGCGCAGGTAAGGGTACTCAGGCTCAATTCATCATGGAGAAATTTGGCATTCCGCAAATTTCTACCGGTGATATGTTGCGCGCCGCTGTGAAGGCCGGAAGTGAGCTCGGCAAGAAAGCAAAAGAGATTATGGATGCCGGTAAACTGGTGACCGATGAACTGGTTATCGCACTGGTGAAAGAACGTATTCAGCAGGAAGATTGCCGCAACGGTTTCCTGTTAGACGGTTTCCCTCGCACCATTCCGCAGGCTGATGCCATGAAAGACGCGGGCATTAAAGTGGATTACGTGCTGGAATTCGACGTGCCTGACGAACTGATCGTCGATCGCATCGTTGGCCGTCGCGTACACCCAGGCTCTGGCCGCGTGTACCACATCCAGTACAATCCGCCAAAAGTGGAAGGTAAAGACGATGTCACCGGCGAAGACCTGATCACCCGTAAAGATGATCAGGAAGAAACCGTGCGTAAACGTCTGGTGGAATACCATGAGCTGACTGAGCCGCTGGTGTCCTACTACAGCAAAGAAGCCGAAGCGGGCAACACTCAATACGTCAAAATTGACGGCACACAGCAGGTTTCCGCTGTGCGTGACGAACTGGCTGCAATCCTGAGCTGATCGTCTGTTCTGCGCGCTATCACGGGGTGACTTCAGTCGCCCCGTTTGTTTTTCTGCGCCAACGCATCTGTAGCTTGAAGTATGAAGGGGATTAATAACTGTTCGCATTGATAGCTTATGCCGTTGTTCCCATCGCCTTTGTTTTCGTTACAATGGCCTGCGCCTCTTTGCTGCATCACGAATAAACGGGGGCGCCCATCATTTTTCGCACTGACTTCGGTGCCTTCAATTTAGGAAATTCAGCATGACGCAGACCAAATTCGGTGTTCTCCTGGTCAACCTCGGGACACCGGACGCTCCGACCCCGCAGGCCGTTAAAAAATATCTGGCTGAATTTTTGAGTGATATCCGCGTGGTTGATACGCCCCGTCTGCTGTGGTGGCCGATCCTGAATTTTGTGATCCTGCCGCTGCGTTCTCCGCGCGTCTCGAAACTGTATAAAGCGGTATGGATGGACGAAGGTTCGCCGCTGATGGTGTACAGCCGCCGTCAGCAAAAAGCGCTGGCAGAACGCCTGCCGGGAACGCCGGTGGAACTGGCGATGAGCTACGGTAAACCGGGCATGAAAGACCCCATTGAAAAACTGCTGGCGCAGGGCGTCACCAAAATGGTGGTGCTGCCGCTGTATCCGCAATATTCCTGCTCGACCAGTGCGGCGGTGTTTGACGGTGTGGCGCGGGTGCTTAAATCCCAGCGTCGCCTGCCTTCACTGAGTTTTATCCGCGATTACGCCACCCATCCGGCGTACATTTCCGCGCTGAAAGCCAGCATCCTGCGCTCGTTCGAACAGCACGGCGAACCGGATCGTCTGGTGCTCTCTTTCCACGGCATTCCGAAGCGTTTTGTCGCTGAAGGCGATGACTACGAACAGCGTTGCCGCGATACCGTGCAGGCGCTGACCGACGCGCTGCAACTGCCTTCAGGCAAAATTATGCTGACCTTCCAGTCACGCTTTGGCCGCGAGCCATGGCTGACGCCGTACACCGATGAAACGCTGAAAGGTCTTCCGGCTCAGGGAGTTAAGCATATTCAGATCCTGTGTCCGGGCTTTGCGGCAGACTGTCTGGAGACGCTGGAAGAGATCAAAGGCGAGAACCGGGAAATTTTTATTCATGCAGGCGGCGAGCGCTTCGAATATATTGACGCCTTAAACGACCAGCCGGAGCATATCGATTTGTTGCAACAGCTGGTCACTCAGCACTTCTGAATGAAGCCTGAGCCTGTTGAATTTCCCGAGAAAACTGAATGAAATTTCCTGGTAAACGTAAGTCCAAACACTATTTTCCGGTCAGCGCACGTGACCCTTTATTGCGTGATTCTATGTTGCAGGCGATGCAGCCGGAATCGGAAGCAGGGGCGTCTTATATCGTTGGCATCGATCAGACCATGGTCGATATCGAAGCGCGTGTGGATGAAAATTTTGTGTCCCGTTACGGGCTGACACCCGGCGAATCCAACATTCTTGATGATGAGATGTCGGAAGCGCTGTATCAGGAACTGATGAGCCACGCGCTGATCAGCCATCAGTTTGCCGGTGGCACCGTCGGCAATACGCTGCACAACTATTCCGTGCTGGCCGACGACCGTTCGGTGCTGCTGGGCGTGATGTGTAACAACGTGAAAATCGGTGATTACGCGTACCGCTATTTGTGCAACACCTCCAGCCGCGTGGATCTCAACTTCCTGCAAGGCGTGGACGGCGCCATCGGGCGTTGCTTCACGCTGATCAGTGACACCGGCGAGCGTACGTTTGCCATCAGTCCGGGCAAGATGAATGAGTTACAGGCGCACAGCGTGCCGGAAGATGTGATAGCCGGCGCCTCTGCGCTGCTGCTGACTTCGTATCTGTTGCGCAGCAAGCCGGGCGAACCGATGCCGGAAGCCACCATGCAGGCGATTGAATACGCGAAAAAGTATCATGTACCGGTGGTCTTAACGCTGGGCACGCAATATGTTATCGCGGAAGATCCGCAGGCATGGCGTGATTTCATCCGTGAAAACGTGTCGATTCTGGCGATGAACGAAGATGAAGGTTTTGCGCTGACGGGCCTGAAAGATCCGCTGATGGCGGCAGATAAGGCGCTGGACTGGGTCGATCTGGTGCTGTGTACCGCCGGGCCGAACGGTCTGTTTATGGCGAGTTATACCGAAGACGAATTCAAACGCACCACCCAGCATCCGCTGCTGCCGGGGGCGATTGCCGAATTCAATCAGTACGAATTCAGCCGCGCAATGCGCCGTGACTGTTGCCAGCAACCGCTGAAGATTTATTCCCACATCGCGCCCTACATGGGCGGGCCGGAAAAAATCATGAACACCAACGGAGCGGGTGATGGCGCACTGTCTGCGCTGCTGCATGATATCGCCGCCAACGGTTTCCACCGCACCTCAGTGCCCAACTCCAGCAAACATGCCCGCGAGTATCTGACCTATTCCTCACTGGCGCAGGTGTGTAAATACGCCAACCGCGTGAGTTATCAGGTGCTGAACCAGCATTCACCGCGTCTGACGCGTGGTCTGCCGGAACGCGAAGACAGTCTGGAAGAAAGTTACTGGGAACGATAAACTCACCGGGAACGAAAAGTGAAAAGGGCGGGAAATTGAATCCCCGCCCTTTTTTTCAGCCCGCCTGTACCTGATTCCTGCCCGACGTTTTTGCGCGGTATAGCGCGTCATCCACCCGTTTAAACAGGCTGGTAAAATCTTCACCGGTTTCGTATTGCACCACTCCGACGCTGACCGTGACCGACGGCAGATCAGGGCGGGCAAACCGTTCTACGGCCGTACGCAGTGTTTCCGCGACATGCAGCGCGCCTTCCAGACCGGTCAGCGGCAGCAAAATCAAAAACTCTTCGCCACCCCAGCGGAATACGGTATCGCTCTCGCGGATGCCGGTTTCCAGCGTTCGCGCCAGCATCACCAGCGCGTCATCACCTTTGTTGTGTCCGTGCTGATCGTTAATCGCCTTGAAATGATCGGCATCCACCAGCATCAGGCTGAAATTGTGCGTGCGTTGCGGGTTTTGCGTCCGCGCATTTTCCACCAGTTGCATGAACTGGCGGCGGTTTCCCAGTCCCGTCAGCGGGTCGCGCAGGGCGGCATGTTCCAGTTCCTGCTCGAGGCGTTTCTGTTCGGTAATGTCGTGAATAATACATAGCATCAGCCGGACGCCTTCCAGATCCACCGGTCCGGCGTACGTCTGCACGTGGCGCAAGTTGCCGTCTGCCAGTTTATGCACAAAGGTCAGTGGTTTGTGACCGCCGGGCAGACGGGCGATTTCGTGCATCACCGGCAACACATCCTCACCCATCGCGTTGATTTCCCATGTGTGTTTCATGCAGATGTCATCACGCGAGTAGCCATAAAACCGGGTTGCGGCCAGATTGGCATCCACAATTTGTCCGTTATTGGCCGGGTCGATCAGCAACATCGGCGCGCTGTTGGTCTGGAAAAAACGTTCATAGAAACTACTTTCGTCGCGGCGATAGGGTCTGGCGTTATCCGGGAAAGGGCCGGGGACGGGCACATTTGCCGCCGAGGTATGTGCGCCCTCAAAGACAATCGCCGGTTCCTGAATGCCAAACTGCGCCAGTGAAAGACGGCAACTGAGCGGAAAAGCGCGGCCTTCCTTGTGAATGGTCCAGATCTCAATGATCTGATCCCCTTTCTTCAGGTTCGGCAGGTAAGAGTCGAGGGATTGCTGGGAATGCACAGAGAACTGACCATTGCGCAACGGGCCTAACAGGCTGTTACCGGCGAGCACTCTGGCGGCCGTATTGGCAAAAAGAATATGCTGGTTATGCGTTGAGACAACCCAGACCGGCGTGCTCAATATGTTTAACGTTTCCAGTTGGGATAGCAACATCGCAGTACCGATCAATATTTGGCATGAGCACAGAATACCGCGAATTGATCTGATTTGGTTTTTTAATGTTGCGCAAATTTTAACGGAGGGGAGAGGGCGGGAAACGGACGCAGCAAACACACTGCGCCCGGAGTTCAGCAGGCGTCAGATCGGACAGAATGGCCGTTTTTCGTCTTCGGTCATGACATCGATCTGCAACATATCCAGCATGCTGTTGGCGATTTCCCGCTCGCCCATCACCACGCGATCCGCGCCGCGTTCCATGATGTAGGTGACTTCATCGTCATAATGCGCACGGGCAATAATTTCGATATTAGGCCGCCTGGTGCGGGCGGAGGCGACGATTTCTCCCGCTTCATACCCGTTGGGAATGGTCACCAGCAGCCAGCGGGCGCAGTCGAGCCGCGCCAGATCCATCACTTCCTGATTGGCGGCATTGCCCAGCACCGTGCTGATGCCCTGATCGCGCAGCGCCTCGACACGCGGTCTTGAGTTTTCAATCACCACCAGCGGGATACCGGCGGCCTGTAGTTTTTCACCGAGCAGACTGCCCACGCGACCATAACCGACCAGCAGCGCGTGATTGCACAAATCGAACGGGATTTGCTTCTCGTCTTCAACGGCTTCTTCAACACTCTGGTCTTCGATGGTTTCCGTTTTCGTCAGATACTTTTCCAGCAACGTGAACAGCAGCGGGTTAAACATGATCGACAGGATCGCGCCCGCCAGCACCAGATTGCGGCCATGTTCAGACAGCAGCCCCAGTGAAATCCCAAGGCCTGCCAGAATAAAGGCGAATTCACCGATCTGCGCCAGACTGACGGAAATCGTCAGCGCGGTGCGTTTGGAATGCCCGAACATCTTCACCAGTAAGAAGGCGGCAATCGATTTACCGAACACGATAATCGCCAGCGTCGCAATCACGGTCAGCGGCTCGCGCACCAGAATCATCGGGTCGAATAACATACCGACCGAGACGAAGAACAGCACCGCAAACGCATCGCGCAACGGTAACGTGTCATGGGCGGCACGCTGGCTGAGTTCGGACTCGTTCAGCACCATACCGGCGAAGAACGCGCCGAGTGCGAACGACACGTCAAAGAACTCGACGGCGCCGTAGGCGATGCCCAGTGCCAGCGCCAGAACTGACAGCGTAAACAGTTCGCGTGAACCGGTGCTGGCGGTTTTGGCCAGGATCCACGGTACCACGCGGCGGCCGACGACCATCATCAGTACCATAAACGCGATCACTTTACCGATAGTCACCGCCAGTCCGGTGAGCAGTTCAACCGGGCTGGAGTGATGGCTTTCCAGCATGCCGCTGAACGCAGGCAGCAGAACCAGCGTCAGCACCATCACCAGATCTTCCACAATCAGCCAGCCGATGGCGATTTGCCCGCGCTGGCTTTCAATCAGTTGCCGTTCTTCCAGCGCACGCAGCAGCACCACGGTACTGGCGGTGGACAGGCACAACCCGAACACCAGTCCGGTGGCCAGATCCCAGCCCATCAGGCTCGATAACCCCATCCCAAGCAGCGTCGCTACCGCGATTTGCGCTACAGCGCCGGGAATGGCTATCGACTTTACGGCCAGGAGATCTTTCAGCGAAAAATGCAGTCCGACGCCAAACATCAGCAGGATGACGCCGATTTCTGCCAGTTCAGGGGCCAGCGACGTGTCTGCAACAAAGCCCGGTGTAAACGGACCGGCCAGCACGCCAGCGGCGAGATAGCCCACCAGAGGGGAAATTCGCAGGCGGTTGGCGAGCATTCCTAACAGGAACGCTAAGACCAGACCGCCGACGATGGTAGTGATGAGAGGCGTAGAATGATGCATTCAGACTCCTTCTGGTTATGCACAAAGCAAATGTGTTGCAGATTGTTTCTAAGTTTATGGCAAAAATCGTTATCGCGTTGGGGAATTTTGGCCTTTTTTGTACGAAATCGCCCGCAGGCCGTAAAAAAAATCCCAACGGACGATTTAAATGGGTTTTATCTGGCAGATATCAAGAGCATAAGGGGTTTGACGCTGCCGTTAAAAGAATATCGGCAGCGTCAGGCAGGAAGTTTAGCGGTGTTTACGTTCAATATTCGGCAGGAATGCGGTCAGGATGCCTAACAACGGCAGGAAGGCACAAATCTGATACACCAGCTCGATGCTGGTTTTATCCGCCACGTAGCCCAGCACCGCCGCGCCCAGCCCGCCCATACCAAAGGCCAGACCAAAGAACAGGCCGGAAACCATGCCGACTTTCCCCGGCATCAGCTCCTGCGCAAACACCAGAATGGCCGAAAATGCCGAGGCCAGGATCACGCCGATAATCACGCTCAGTACGCTGGTCCACATCAGATTGGCGTGAGGCAAAAGCAGCGTAAATGGCGCAACGCCGAGAATTGACACCCATATGACGTATTTGCGCCCAATCTTATCGCCTACCGGCCCGCCGATAATCGTCCCTGCCGCCACGGCGAACAGGAAAACGAACAGA
This sequence comes from Rahnella victoriana, assembly GCF_004330295.1. Classification (GTDB taxonomy): domain Bacteria; phylum Pseudomonadota; class Gammaproteobacteria; order Enterobacterales; family Enterobacteriaceae; genus Rahnella; species Rahnella victoriana. Next base: position 14,585 of record NZ_SJOJ01000011.1, on the reverse strand, counting down.
TGGATTTGCGCGCTCTGCACCGATACACCAAATTTATGGATCAGGTAGAAGGTGTAATAACTGCTCAGGCTGGTCAGGTAGAAATACTTCGAGAAAATCAGGATCAGCAAGATACCCATCGACATCGCCACCGTTTTGCGTGGCAGCAGCGTCACCTGAGTGTTCACCGGTCCGCGCTTTTTGGCGAGCTGGTTTTGCTGGCGATACCACTTACTGATTTGCAGTAACACCACGATACCGAGCAGCGCCGCGAGTGAGAACCACGCGACATTGCCTTTGCCATAAGGCGCAATGATCAGCGCCGCCAGCAGCGGACCCAGCGAGGAACCGAAGTTGCCGCCCACCTGGAACAGTGACTGCGCCAGCCCGTGACGTCCGCCGGAAGCCATGCGTGCCACGCGCGACGATTCAGGATGGAACACCGAGGAACCGGTGCCGACCAGCGCCGCCGCCAGCAGCACCACCGGGAAACTCTGCGCCACCGCCAGCAGCAACAGCCCGGAAAGCGTGAAGCCCATACCGATCGGCAAAGAATACGGCTGCGGATGTTTATCGGTGTAAGAGCCGATCAGCGGCTGCAACAGCGAAGCGGTGATCTGGTAGGTCAGGGTGATCAGCCCGATTTGCGTGAAGCTCAGCGAAAATTCGTTTTGCAGCAAAGGATAAATCGCCAGGATCAGCGACTGGATCATGTCATTAAGCAGGTGGGAAACGCTGATCGCCGCCAGAATAGAAAACGCAGTCTTTTTGACTGCGTCTTTCTGCGGGCTTTCAGACGTTGACGTGGTGTCTGTCATAGCGGGTAGACCTTATTATTTTAGGGTACAGATATGATGGCTATCAGCCGATTTTTGCGATCTCAGCAAACCGGCCTTTCAGTAAGCGACAAAGATCGCCTGCGGACAGTTCAATATCAAGACCGCGTTTACCCCCGGAAACATAAATGGTGTCGAATGTTTGCGCCGGGCTGTCGATCACCGTTGGCAGCAGCTTTTTCTGCCCGAGCGGGCTGATGCCGCCGACCAGATAGCCGGTCACCCGCTGCGCAATCACCGGATCCGCCATATCGGCTTTTTTCGCCCCCAGGGCTTTCGCGACTTTTTTGAGATCCAGCTGCGAGGCGACCGGCGTCACCGCCACGGCCAGATTTTTGGCATCGCCGTTCAGCGACACCAGCAATGTTTTATAAACCTGACGCGCATCCAGACCGAGTTTTTTTACGGCTTCATCGCCAAAATGAGTTTCATCGCTGCTGTGTTCGTACGGGTGAAGGGTAAAGCGGACCTTATTCTTTTCCAGGAGTAATACGGCAGGGGTCATAGCCTGTCTCCTCAGTGTTATTTTAGGTTTTTGTTCGAAATTTCATCAGTCGTTCAATCTGATGAAATTAAACAATAAAGTGCGATTATTAAGCGAGGGAGAAATAGTAGAGCAATGAATGGTTATTGCCAAGACCCAACACAGATTGCTACCCTGTGCCCGCCGGTGCTGCGTCCGTAAGGGCTGGCACTGAAGCTATAACTAATAAAATGAAATTCCTCTTTGACTGGCCGGCCTTAAAACCGGCCATTTTTTTATCCTTTCAGCAAATCAGGCAGATTCCCTTCGCCATACAAATGCAGCGCGCCGACGGCGACCACATAGTCTCCCGGCGGGAGATCCAGCAGCAGTTGCTTCCAGCGCAGGTTCCGCTGATTCATCAGAATGTCGTACAGATCGCTGCTGAAAGTATTCGGCAGTGGTTCGGCCGACACCCCCGGTTTGGTATCCAGCCACCAGCTGATCATGGTTTGCAGCAGGCGGGCGTTGGTGTGCCAGTGCGTCAGGGTGTCTTCCAGCAACGTCAGGCCATCGTCCGGCAGTTGCTGCAACAGGGCAAACTGTTCCTGCGGGCCTTCCAGTTCAATGATTTTTGTGTCCTGATTTTTGGCAGTCTGCAAAAGCTGATAGTCGATGCCGTAATTGCCACGCAACCCGAGGCGCTGCGCCTGTGTGGCCTGGAGCATCAGCGCGATCTGCCATGACGGCAGCGGATTGAGCGTCCACATGGAGACGCCCAGTTCTTCGCATAAACGTTCGACGTGCAGATACTGGGATTCAGGCAGGCGTTCGGCCAGCGGCGGAAATTCGCCGGTCATGCTGAAAGGGGATTCCGTACCGCTGATATCGGCTTCGACAATCAGGGCATCGGCTTTTTGCAGACGGCGTAACAGTGGCGCAGGCAGCGGTTGCATATCCTGCGTGCCCATATGAATGCTGCCCACCAGATGCAGGGAACGGTTGCCGGGAAGCTGAATATCAATGGCGGGATAGGCATACTCGACAGGGAACAGCCTGCGGAAACCGCGTAATACCCGGTTGAAAAACTGCGCCATAGTGCATGGTCTCCCGAAAAATGAGAGACCATGCTAACGCGTCAGCGTTTTAGCGAACAGGGGAAACGTCTTGTTTTTTCGGCGTAAAGTGCAACAGACGATTTGCATTGGCGACGACGGTAATCGAAGACAGCGCCATCGCTGCACCCGCCACCACCGGGCTGAGCAGTGTGCCGGTCAGCGGATAAAGCACACCCGCCGCGACCGGGATACCAATCACGTTATAAATAAACGCCCCCAGCAGGTTCTGTTTCATATTGCGCAGCGTGGCCTGTGACATCGCCAGCGCATCCGCCACACCGTGCAGGCTCGGGCGCATCAGCGTTATTGCCGCCGTTTCGATCGCCACATCACTGCCGCCGCCCATCGCAATGCCGACATCCGCCTGCGCCAGCGCCGGGGCATCATTGATGCCGTCGCCGATCATCGCCACCTGCTGACCTTTTGCCTGCAAGCGTTTAATGGCATCGGCTTTGCCCTCCGGACGCACGCCGGCAATCACCTGATCGATCCCTGCCTGCGCGGCAATCGCCTGTGCTGTGCGCGGATTATCCCCGGTCAGCATCACCAGCTGATAACCCAGTTGGTGCAGGCGTTGCAGGGCGCTTTTGCTGTCTTCGCGTAACGGATCGCGCAGGGCAAACAGCGCCGCCAGCTGACCGTCAGCCGCCAGTAAAACCGGCGTCGCGCCTTCACCTGCCAGGCTTTCCAGCAGGGCATCCGCCTCGCCGGTATCGATGCGGTTTTCATGCATCAGCGCCAGATTACCCAGCAACAGCGCGATGCCTTCCGCCTCGCCGCGCAAACCCAGCCCGCCGAGGGTGCGGAAATTCAGTACGTCAGGGATATCCTGCCCTTCGGCTTTTTCCACAATCGCCTGCGCCAGCGGATGATGCGACCCTTTTTCCAGTGCGGCCGCATAGCGCAGCGCCTGCTGTTCAGGGATGCCGCCAAAGGTGTGGATATCCGTCACTTTCGGCTGGCCTTCGGTCAGCGTCCCGGTTTTATCGAACACCAGCGTGGAAAGCGTGCTGGCTTTTTGCAGTGCATCGGCATCACGCACCAGTACACCGAATTCTGCCGCACGGCCTACGCCTGCGGTAATCGACATCGGCGTCGCCAGCCCCAACGCACAAGGACAGGCGATAATCAGCACGGTGGTGACGATCACCAGCGTATACATCAGTTGCGGCTGCGGGCCGAAGAAGTACCAGATTGCGCCGCTGAACAGGGCGATCAGCACCACGGCGGGCACGAAGACAGAAGAGATTTTATCCGCCAGTTTGCCGATTTCCGGTTTACTGCCCTGAGCTTCCCGCACCAGTTTGATAATGCGGGAAAGCGTGGTCTGGCTGCCGATAGCGTCGGCACGGAACAGCACGCTGCCGTCTTTCACCAGCGTCCCGGCATGGACTTTTTCACCCTGCGATTTCTGCTGAGGGATCGGTTCGCCGGTCAGCATGGCTTCATCCATCCAGGCTTCGCCGCTTTGAATTTCACCGTCAACCGGCACGCGGTCACCGGTGGTCAGACGCAGCGTCATGCCTTGCTGAAGGTCCGCCAGTGGCAGGTTTTTTTCACCTTCACCGGTGACGACGCGCGCGGTGGGCGGCGTCAGATCCAGCAGGCGTTCAAGCGCCTGAGAGGAACGCTGGCGTCCGCGTTGTTCCAGCGCGTGACCGAGGTTAATCAGGCCGATAATCATCACGCTGGCTTCGTAATAAAGATGGCGTGCCTGCATCGGGAACGCGTCCGGCCACAGGCTGACCGCGAACGAGAATACCCACGCCGCGCCGGTACCGAGTGACACCAGCGTGTCCATGTTGGCGCTGCCGTGCATCAGGTTTTTCCACGCGCTGCGGTAGAAATGTCCGCCCGCGACAACCATGATCAGCAACGTCAGCAACCCGACAATCAGCCAGCCGGTCTGGTTACTGGCGGTGACCATCATTTCGCCGCCGAGCAGTCCCCATAACATCATCGGGATACCGGCTGCGAGACCCACCGCCGCCTGCCAGCTGAAACGGATCATGCTTTTACGCGAGGTTTGCTGCTGGCGCTCGCGGCGTTTGGTTTCGTCGATAATAATTTCAGCGCCGTAACCGGCACGTTCAACGGCGGCAATCAGCGCGTTCTGGTCAGCATCGCCGCTGACCAGCGCACTGCGTTCCGCCAGATTGACCCGCGCCCGCGCGACGCCTTCCACGCCTTCCAGCGCCCGTTGCACCTTACTGACACAACTGGCGCAGCTCATGCCGCTGAGTAACAGCTGCACGCTGTCACCGGCGGTTTGCGGGGCGGGAGTTTCAGCCGGAACAGGTGACGCGGCCGCTGACAGGGGTTCCGGCAAAACACTCGCCTTATCGGTCAGCGGCTCAGATTTTGGGGATGTGTCTCCCGCGACCTGCGCGTCGTAACCGGCGTTGACCACGGCGTCGATCAGGCTCTGGCTGCTGGCCTCGCCTTTAACGATGGCTTTATCCAGAGACACTTCCACCGCGGTGGTGCCTTCGACCGCTTCCAGTGCTTTACGTGTTGAAGCGACACAGTGCCCGCAGGACAAGCCTTGCAGGGATAATACGGTAGTCGTCATGATGAATTTCCTCAGGGTTAACTTCACTCAGGACAGAGGATAAACCTTCCAGCAAGGGGAAGGTCAAGCCCCGGTCTCTTCTGCCTGCAAATCTTTTCCATTTACACTTTATTTAGAAAGTTGGCTTGAAATTGCCTTATCGTTATACCCACAACTATATAGCGGTAAATCAGGGATAACATGTATGGGCAAGATTCAGAAAACCGGACTGACGGCGGCATTATTGCTGGCGGGTCTGGCAGCATCACAGGGTTCTCAGGCGGCTGACGATTTTCGTGTGACTTACGCCGGTTCGATGGGCGTGGTGATGGATAAATATCTGGGGCCGGATTTCGCGCAGCAAAAACACGTGAATTATCAGGGACAGGGGCAGGGCGCTTACGGCATGGCAAATCTGCTGGCGTCGAAAAAAGTGGTGGCGGATGTGTTCGTGTCGATCACGCCGGGGCCGGTTGAAATCCTGCAAAAAGCCGGACTGGCCGGGCAGGCGATCCCGGTCGCCAGCACCAGCATGGTGATTGCCTACAATCCGAAAGGCAAATACGCTGAAAAATTTGCCGCGATTAAAGACGGTAAGGTGGGCGCTGAGCCGTGGTGGAAAGTGCTGCAAACGCCGGGGCTGCAATTTGGCCGTACCGATCCGGTCAGCGATCCGCAGGGTCAGAACATCATTTTCACCATGATGCTGGCTGAAAATTACTACAAACAACCGGGGCTGGAAAAAGCGGTGCTGGGCGACATACAAAACCCTAAACAGATTTCCGGCGAAGGCGGTTTGCTGACCCGTCTGGAAGCCGGTCAGGTTGATGCCGCGTCGGGTTACGAAAGCGCCACCATTTCCGCCCATCTGCCGTACATCAAACTGCCGGATGAAATTAACCTGAGCAATCCGCAGATGAGCAAAGACTGGTACAGCAAAGTCACGTTCAATGTGAAAGATGCCACCGGCAAAGAGAAAACGCTGAGCACTCAGCCGCTGGTGTTTTACGCGGTGGTGCTGAACAACGCGCCGCATCCGGAACTGGCGAAAGCATTTATCAGCTACATGCAAAGTGCCAAAGGTCAGCAACTGTTTGAACAAAATGGTTATGACAAACCGAAAGGCGGAAACCTTTAAGTTGCGTGCGTCAGGCATGGCGGTTCCCGCACTGGCACTGTTAATGGTGCCGTTTGTCACGCTGCTGTTCCTGACGCCGTGGTCAGATTTTCATCTGGCTTACGGCGACAGCCATGCGGTCGCGGTATCGCTCGGGCTGAGTCTGGTATCGGTGGGCCTGATTATTTTACTCGGTCTGCCGGTGGCTTTCTGGCTGGCGAAAACCGCGTCACGCTGGCGCAATGTGGTGGAAGTGCTGGTGCTGATCCCGTTGCTGACGCCGCCGCTGGCGATGGGCATTTTACTGGTGTCAGTGTACGGGCCGTACGGTTCGGTCGGCGAAATCCTGTCTGCTACAGGCATGACGCTCAACAACAATGCGCCCGCGTTCGTGCTGGCGCAGATTTATGGCGCACTGCCGTATTTCATTATTTCCGCCAGAGGTGCGCTGGAAGCGGTGCCGAAAGACGTTGAAGAAGCAGGGAAAACCCTCGGCGCTTCGCCGTTTCAGGTGTTTATCCGGCTGACACTTCCGCTGGCGTCACGCGGCATTGCCGCTGGCGTGGCGATCGCCTGGGTGCGCGCCATCGGTGAATTCGGCATTGTGATGGTATTCTGCTATTTCCCGCAGGGCATACCGGTAAAAATGTTTATCAATCTGCAAAATGACGGCGTGACCTCGGTGTATTCGCTGTTGTGGATCCTGCTGATCGTGACCCTGCCGTTGCCGATGTGGCTGCTTCTGCGTACCAAAAAACAAACCGTCCATTACAGCTGATCGCTTCTGATGGCGTATGATGTCCGTATCATGCGCAACAATCAGCTTGTCGTGGAGGCGAAATGAACATCAGTGATGTGGCGAAAAAAACCGGGCTGACCAGTAAAGCCATCCGTTTTTATGAAGAGAAAGGGCTGGTCACCGCACCGGCTCGCAGCGAAAACGGCTACCGCAGTTATGCACAAAAACATATCGAAGAACTGACCTTACTGCGTCAGGCACGACAGGTCGGTTTCACGCTGGAAGAGTGTCAGGAGCTGGTGGCGTTGTTCCACAATCCTGACCGGCACAGTGCGGATGTTAAAGCGCGGACGTTAGAAAAGGCCGCCGAAATTGCGCGGCACATTGAAGAGCTTAAAGCCATGCGTGAGCGCTTACTGACGCTGGCGGAATCCTGCCCCGGTGACGATGGCGCGGATTGCCCGATCATCGACAATCTCAGTGGCTGTTGTCACAAACACTGAGAGGGGGGTTTAGCGAACCTCAGGTTCCACGCGCAGCGTGGCGCCTTCCACGCCGGTGATAATCACTTTGTCACCGACATTGAGCGGCGAGGTGCAGATTGCGCGCCAGCTGCTGTCACCGATTTGTACCCGTGTAAACTGATTGGTTACCGGTTCCAGCACGGTGGCGTAAGTACCCACTAACTGCTGGCCGCGCTGGTTCAGGGCTGAATTACCGGCCGGTTTGTCGGCGCGCAGATTCAGCCATTTCCACCACAGCCACGCCGCCAGAATGGTTAGCAGCGCGAACGCCGTGCCCTGCCATTCCCACGGCAACGGCAGGATCCAGGTGACAGCGCCCACTAAGGCCGCTGCCACGCCGCTCCACAGCAAGTAACCACTCGCACCGACCAGCTCAGCCGCCAGCAACAGGCCGCCCAGAGACAGCCAGAATACGTGCGGATTTGCCATGAAATCATGCAGCATTATTTGCCGCCTTTGGTTTCTTTCAGCAGCTCAGCAATTCCGCCGATAGACCCCATCAGGCTGGTGGCATCCAGCGGCATCATGATGATTTTGCTGTTATTCGCAGAACCAATTTTGGTCAGCGCATCGGTGTATTTTTGTGCCACGAAGTAGTTAATCGCCTGAACGCTGCCCGCTTCAATGGCTTCAGATACCATTTTGGTTGCCTGCGCTTCCGCTTCCGCCGCACGTTCACGCGCTTCTGCCTGCAGGAAGGCAGACTGACGTTCACCTTCCGCTTTCAGGATTTGTGACTGTTTTTCACCTTCAGCACGCAAAATAGCGGACTGACGCACGCCTTCGGCTTCCAGAATATCGGCACGTTTTGTGCGTTCGGCTTTCATCTGCGCATTCATCGCGGAAATCAGTTCAGCCGGTGGGCGCACATCGCGGATCTCGATACGGGTGATTTTCACGCCCCACGGATTGGTGGCTTCATCGACGATATGCAGCAAACGTGCGTTGATGTTGTCGCGTTGTGACAGCATCTCGTCCAGTTCCATCGAGCCAAGCACGGTACGGAAGTTGGTCATGGTCAGGTTAACGATCGCCTGTTCCAGATTGCTGACTTCATACGCGGCACGCGCCGGGTCAATCACCTGAATAAAGCACACGGCGTCGATGGCAACGTTAGCGTTATCGCGAGAAATCACTTCCTGAGAAGGAATGTCCAGCACCTGTTCCATCATATTGATTTTGCGGCCGATGCGGTCAACAAACGGCACGACCAGATTCAGCCCCGGCATCAGGGTTTTGGTATAACGGCCAAAGCGTTCAACGGTCCACTGATAGCCCTGTGGCACGATCTTGATCCCGGCGTACACCACCAGTAGCGCCAGCACGATCAGAATGAGGATAGGAATGGGAATGAGGTCAAACATAGTATGAAACTCCTGTAAAACTGTGTCCTGATTATTCCTGAGGGAATAATCGAATAAAAACATGTCCCTGGCGCACTCACCGACCGGTCAGGCGCGTGCTCAATTGTCGCACAAATCGTTAAGTCATCGTATTAATAAAGGATAGTTCAGGGGATAAAAGACGGGGAAAAAGCCAAAAAAAACGCACGTCCGGTTAAGTGACGTGCGTAGCCTGATTCAGCGGTAGATCTGATGAATTAATACAGCAGAGAATATAACTGACGGCGATATTTGGCAGCCAGCGCATCGCCGGTGCCCAGTGCCGCCATGATATCCATCAGCGTTTTACGCGCCGCGCCATTTGCCGCACCCAGATCTTTTTTCAGCGGTGCCATCAGCAGTTCCAGCGCTTCTTCGTTACGCCCGACCTGATGCAGTTGCAGGCTGAGTTTCACCACCAGCTCGGCGTTTTCAGGATCCTGCTGGAGTTCCTGTTGCAGCAGCTGAATTTCCGGCGTGTCAGCGGCCTGTTTCAGCAACTCGATCTGCGCGATCAATCCCTGATAACGGGAGTCTTTATCCTGTAACGGGATGGTCGCCAGTACGGCTTCAGCGTCGTCGGAGCGGTTGAGGTGAATTTGCGTTTCCGCCAGCAGCAGGCCGATATCACTGCGGTAATTGCTCAGCTGCCAGGCATCTTTCAGCAACGGCAGGGCTTCCGCCACGTTGCCCGCCTGCAACAATTCCTGCGCCTGAGCCAGTTTCAGCTCTTCTTCTTTCGGCAACACTTTTTGCAGCAGTTCACGGATGACTTCTTCCGGCTGCGGCCCCTGGAAACCATCGACAGGCTGACCGTCTTTAAACAGGTACACCGCCGGGATTGAACGCAGACCAAACTGCTGAGCAATCATCTGCTCGGTATCGCAGTCCACTTTCGCCAGGACCAGCTGACCGGCGTATTCCGCAGCCAGTTTGTCGAGGATCGGCCCCAGTTGCAGACAATGCTGGCTGCGCTCAGACCAGAAATAGAACATCACCGGCACGGACATGGATTGTTCCAGCGTCTGGTGCAGGTTGGTTTCGTTGATATCGATTACTGTAGGTTGTGCAAGCATGAATTCTGTCTCTCCGCTACCCGTCATACTTCGAGCTGCTGATGCGTTGGCTGCACTCATTCAGCCCGGTCACTTAGTTATCTAAGCTCCCGGGTCTTCGTGAGCTTGCCGCCTTCCCGCAACTCGAATTATTTAGGGTATAGAAAATTAAAGTATTTAAGAACAAATGGGGGCGACTCGGGCCGCTTCAACCCCTTATCGCTTTTACTTAGCTGTTTCCGCGTAATAATTTGTCCAGTACGCGCGCGGGTAAAAGGCGTTTCAGCACGGTCAGGGCATGGGCGACCAGCGTGACCGGATAACGCAGGCGCGCGCGCGGGTTTTCTAAAGCATGGTGCAGTTTTGGCAAAACTGCCTCCGGCGTCAGCGTAAAACGACGGGCAATGCCCGGATTTTCGACCGGCTGATCGGCCTGTGACTGATTCACATTGGCGGTGAAATTGCTGGTCAGCGGGCCGGGTTCTATCAGGCTGACCTGAATGCCGGTGCCGTGCAGCTCCATGCGCAGGGTGTCCGACCAGGCTTCCAGCGCAAATTTACTGGCGGCATAGACGCCCCGGCGCGGCGTGGTAATCAGCCCCATCACCGAGCTGGTCTGGATAATACGGCCTTCGCCGTGCGGCAACATGGCGGGCAGTAACAATTGTGTCAGCTGATGTGTGCCGAAAAGATTGGTGGAAAATTGCTTTTCGAACTGCCCGCGGCTGATGGTGCTGAGCGGCCCGTAAACACCAAAACCGGCGTTGTTAAACAGGCCGTACAGGCGGTTGCCGGTCAGTGCAATCACCTCATCGGCTGCCTGTTCAACGCTCTTCGGATCGTCCAGATCAAGCTGAACAGTTTCAAAACCCATCTGTTGCAGCGTGTCGATATCCTGTGGTTTACGGCACGCCGCCAGTACCCGATAACCGCGTGTGCGCAAATCCTGGGCGGCAACCAGCCCGATACCACTGGAGCAACCGGTAATTAATACTGCTTTTTGCATAACTTTACCTGTGAGGTGTCCCTATTTTTTATGACTGTGATTTACTAGGGAGTCGGGTGAAAAAGGTAACGTCTTGGTTTTACTCACGTCCCGTTATTATTTTTATATGCCGTATGTTAACCCTGATGCGTCAGCAGCGGTGTGAGTTTTTCTGACATCCAGTCGGCGATAAACGGTTGTGCCGCCAGTGCCGGATGTAAACCGTCGTCCTGCATCCATTCGGGTTTGACGGCGACCTGCTCCATAAAGAACGGCACCAGCGGGATATTTTCCTGCTTCGCCAGCGCCGGATAAAGGGCGTAGAAGGCGTCACCGTAGCGGCGGCCATAGTTAGGCGGCAGGCGGATTTGCATCAGCAGCGGCTGCGCACCGGCTTGTTTGACCTGTGCGATCACTTTCGTCAGGGTTTGGGAAAGGGCTTGTGGCGGAAAACCCCGCAGGCCATCGTTGGCCCCCAGTTCAATCAGTACCCAGCGCGGATGATGCTGTTGCAGCAAGGACGGCAGACGCGCCAGCCCCTGTTCAGCGGTATCGCCGCTGATGCTGGCGTTAATAATGACGGGTTTCCCGCCTTCTTTTTGCCATTTGTTATTCAGTAATGTCGGCCAGGATTCGGCGACCGGCAGACGATAGACAGCACTCAAACTGTCGCCAATAATCAGTAAGTTATCAGCAGCCACGGCGCGAAAACTCAATAATCCTAACAACATAAGGAAGGGGAGATGCCAGCGGAAAATGTTCTTGAAGTTCATCATCTAAGTAAGCACGTCGGTCAGGGTGAAAGTCAGCTCACCATCCTGTCCGGTGTGGAGCTGGTTGTCAAACCTGCCCAGACAATTGCCCTGATTGGCGAATCCGGTTCCGGCAAATCCACTTTGCTGGGCATTCTTGCCGGGCTGGATGACGGCACCGACGGTGACGTGAAGTTGCTGGGAAAATCCCTCAGTGAACTCAACGAGGAAGGGCGTGCGGCGTTGCGGGCAAAAAATGTCGGCTTCGTGTTCCAGTCTTTCATGCTGGTGCCGACGCTTAACGCGCTGGAAAACGTCCAGCTTCCCGCGCTGTTACGTGGCGAAAGCGACAGCAGCAGCCGTCAGCAGGCGGTGCAGCTGCTGGAAAGTCTCGGGCTGGGCGGCCGTCTGCATCATCTTCCGGCACAGCTTTCTGGCGGCGAACAGCAGCGTGTGGCGCTGGCGCGGGCGTTCATCGGCAAACCGAAATTACTGTTTGCCGATGAACCGACCGGCAATCTGGATCGCGCGACCGGCGAACGAATTGTCGATCTGCTGTTTTCACTGAACCGCGATGCAGCGACGACGCTGATTCTGGTCACGCATGATGAACAGCTGGCGGCGCGCTGTCAGCGGCGGTTGCGTCTGCGCGACGGGAAATTGTGGGAGGAAGCATGATCTGGCGCTGGTTCTGGCGGGAATGGCGCTCGCCTTCGCTGCTGATCGTCTGGCTGGCGCTGACACTGGCGGTGGCCTGTGTGCTGGCGCTCGGCAGTATCAGCGACCGCATGGACAAAGGGCTGAGTCAGCAAAGCCGCGAGTTTATAGCCGGGGATCGTGTGCTGCGGTCAGCGCATCCGATTACCGAAGCCTGGTTGCAGGATGCGCAGGCGCAGGGGCTGAACGTCAGCCGTCAGCTGTCGTTTATGACCATGACCTTTGCGGGCGAAACCCCGCAACTGGCGGCGGTGAAAGCCACCGATCTGGCGTATCCGCTGTATGGCACATTGCAAACCGAACCGGCGGGGCTGAAACCTGAGCCGGGCACCGTGCTGGTTGCTCCGCGTCTGCTGGCGCTGCTGAACGTGAAAGTTGGCGACAATCTGGATGTTGGCGATACCACGCTGAAAATTGCCGGTGTGGTGGTACAGGAACCGGATTCGGGCTTTAACCCGTTCCAGACTGCGCCACGCGTGATCATGAATCTGGACGATGTGGCGAAAACCGGCGCGGTACAGCCGGGCAGCCGTCTGACGTATCGCTATATGTTTGCCGGTTCGCCGCAGGCCATTCAGACCTATGGCGATGCGATCAAAGGGCTGCTCAAGCCGGATCAACGCTGGACCGGCATGGAAGATTCCGACGGCGCGCTGGGCAAATCATTACAGCGTTCACAGCAATTCCTCACATTGTCGGCGCTGCTGACTCTGATGTTGTCGATTGCGGCGATCGCGGTGTCGATGGGGCATTACTGCCGCAGCCGTTACGATCTGGTTGCCGTACTGAAAACGCTGGGTGCCGGGAAAAAGGCGCTGCAAAAACTGATTATCGGACAGTGGCTGGCGGTGCTGGTGCTGGCAGGATTGTGCGGCAGCGTGGTCGGGCTGGTATTCGAAGCCATCCTGATGAAGGTGCTGGCGCCGGTTCTGCCCGCGGCGTTGCCGCCTGCCGGTGGCTGGCCGTGGGTGTGGTCGATGGGCGCGATGGTGGTGATTTCTCTGCTGATCGGCATCCGTCCGTATCGTCAGTTGCTGGCAACCCAGCCGCTGCGGGTGCTGCGTCAGGATGTGGTGGCGAACGTCTGGCCGCTGCGTTATTTCCTGCCGGTGATGGTTGTGGTGGTGGTCGGTTTGCTGGCGGCGCTGATGGGCGGCAGTTCGTTGCTCTGGTCGCTGCTGGCGGGCGTGCTGGTGCTGTCACTGTTGCTCGGCGTGATTGGCTGGGGCGCGCTGCTGCTGTTACGCAAGCTGACGTTCCGTCAGTTGCCGCTGCGTCTGGCGGTAAACCGCCTGCTGCGCCAGCCGTGGGTGACGCTCAGCCAGCTGGCGGCATTCTCGATGTCGTTTATGTTGCTGGCATTGCTGCTGGTGATGCGCGGGGATTTACTGGATCGCTGGGAACAACAACTGCCGCCGGACAGCCCGAATTACTTCCTGCTCAATATCACCAAAGAGCAAATTCCGCAGGTGACGGATTTCCTGCATCAGCATAACGCCGCGCCGGAAACCTTCTATCCGATTGTGCGGGTTCGTCTGACCAAAATTAACGACCAGATTGCCACCGACATCATTAAGCCGGATGACGCAGGCGGCGAAGCGGTGAACCGTGAGCTGAATCTGACCTGGATGGCAGGGCTGCCGGATCATAATCCGCTGGTCGCCGGTAACGGGCCGCCAAAAGCCGATGAAGTGTCGGTTGATGAAGGGCTGGCGGGACGTCTGGGACTGAAACTCGGGGATACGGTGACCTTCAGCGGCGATACGCAGGAGTTCAGCGCCAGAATTACCAGCCTGCGAAAAGTGGACTGGGACAGCCTGAAGCCGAATTTCTACTTCATCTTCCCGCCGGGGGCGCTGGATGCACAGCCGCAAAGCTGGCTGACCAGTTTCCGCTATCACGGTGATGACCGCACGATCACGCAGCTTAACCGCCAGTTCCCGACGCTGAGTCTGCTGGATATCGGTTCGATCCTGCGTCAGGTCGGACAGGTGTTGCAGCAGGTGAGCCGGGCGCTGGAAGTGATGGTGATCCTGGTGATGCTGTGCGGCGGATTGCTGCTGCTGGCGCAGATTCAGGTCGGTATGCGTCAGCGACGTCAGGAACTGATTGTGTACCGCACGCTGGGTGCCAGCAAAAAAATGCTGCACCGCACACTGTGGTGTGAGTTTGCCGTGCTCGGGCTGGTGGCGGGTATTGCGGCGGCGATCGGCGCGGAAGCCGCATTATGGCTGCTGCAACGCAAAGTGTTCGATTTCCCGTGGGAACCCAATTATCTGATGTGGATTGCGGTGCCGGTGATTGTGATCGTGATGGCCGTCGTGACCATTGCGGTGCAACTGTTTATGTCGCTGACCAAGCATGGCC
>NZ_SJOJ01000085.1 GCF_004330295.1 Rahnella victoriana | reverse complement strand
AACTACACCCGCACCGCGCAGGTGCTGGCGGACACCATGGCCGAAGCGCACCTGTGGGCGATGGACAGGCCAATGACGCCGACACTTATCAAGGACATGATCGCGGGCATTAACGCCAAGCTGCGCGAAATGAAAACCGCCGGTCTGATCATCGATGGCACCTGCTGGTATGACCCCGACGCCAACACCGTTGACACCCTGAAAGCGGGCAAGCTGTTCATTGATTACGACTATACGCCGGTGCCGCCGCTGGAAGATTTAACCCTGCGTCAGCGCATCACCGATCAGTATCTGGCGACGTTCGCCACCTCCGTTAACAGCTAAGAGGCGCTAAAACA
>NZ_SJOJ01000010.1 GCF_004330295.1 Rahnella victoriana | reverse complement strand
ATTAATATGCTGAAAGACGATGCGGCAAAAATTATTCAGGAAAAAGTGGGCGGCGCGCATGCTGCTGTTGTCACCGCCACAGCGAAATCCGCATTTAACTCCGCAGTGGATGCAATGCGTGCCGGTGGCCGTATTGTCGCCGTTGGTTTGCCGCCTGAATCAATGAGTCTCAATATTCCTCGTCTGGTTCTGGACGGTATTCAGGTCGTCGGTTCACTGGTCGGCACGCGTGAAGATCTGGCTGAAGCATTCCAGTTCGCCGCCGAAGGCAAAGTGGTGCCGAAAGTGACCAAACGTCCTCTTGGCGATATCAATGCCATTTTCAAAGAAATGGAACAAGGTAAGATCAAAGGCAGAATGGTGATCGACTTTACGCACAAGTAAGGTTTGCACAATATCGGGTGGCGTGGCTGAAGATGATGGCGGCGTCACTCTGTTATTTGCATTCAGATAAAAAAAAAGCCCGCTCGGGGCGGGCTGAAAGGGGTAATGCGAGGGTCTTACACACTATGAAGGACAGTTCACAGTGGACACAGGAGAAGAAACATCGTCTTCGGATATAAAAGTAACAAACTCAATGTCTATTTATGTCAAAGCTAAGTAAGGTTATCCCCCGACTTGTAACCCCGTCAGAACATTATTTACTCAGGCGCTATACTCGACTTATTATTTTCGCAAAATCAGGGTAGTGCTGAAACGGAACAGTACGTAAAGGAGAGTTATGCGATATTGGGTGAGTCTTATTGTGGTACTGGGCATCGCTTATTTCAGTGCGCCCTGGCTTAATCGTCACATTCCCTCTGAATATAATCCCTTTACGCCGCTGGCCATTTCGGATCCGCCAAATCTCATTACCCGCTACAAATTAAGGAAGCTGGATAATAATCCGCAGGCATGTCTGGCGGTGCTTGAGCGTGCGCAGAAAGCGGGTGCCATCAGGTTCAATAGCGCGGGGGATATGGGCGGTAAATGTCCGCTGACGGATCCTGTGCGTGTGCGCGGATTGGGTGACGTCTCCCTGAGTTCAAGTTATCTGGCGAGCTGCCGCCTTGCACTCAGCAGTGCGATGTTTGTGTCTCAGGTGGCAAAACCGCTGGCTGTCGAGCAATTAGGTTCGCCGCTGGTGCGTATTGACCATCTGGGCAGTTATGCGTGTCGTAATGTTTACAACAAGCCTGACGCAAGGCTAAGTGAACATGCTACGGCTGAAGCATTGGATATTGCCGGATTCGTGCTGGCAGACGGGCGTCATTTAACGGTGCTGAAACAATGGCCGCAGGACAGTGCGGAAGGCCGGTATGTGCATCAGATATTTTCTGAAAGCTGTCCGTTTTTTGGAAATTCTATCGGACCGGATTATAACGCAGCGCATGCCAATCACTTTCACCTCGGCATGCGCTGGTTTGGATTTTGTCGCTAGGCCATTAATCCACTAAATAGCGTTCAACCAGACGGGTCCAGTAGGCCACGCCGAAACTCAGGCTCTCATCATTGAAGTTGTACGCCGGATTATGCAGAACCGCGCTGTCCCCGTTCCCCAGGCGCAGGAAGCAACCGGGTTTTTGCTGCAGGAAATAGGCAAAGTCTTCACTGCCGGAAATAGGCGGCAGGTTATCGACCACGTTCTCCTCACCCAGCAGTTCCTTTGCCACTTCCACCGCAAAAGCCGTTTCCTGGTCATGATTCACCAGCACCGGATAACCGGGCACATACTCAATTTCTGCGCGCGCGCCATAACCGGCGGCATGATGTTCCACCAGCGTGCGGATACGTTCTTCCAGAATTTTACGTACCTGCGGATCAAATGAACGCACACTCATCTCAAGACGGGCGGTTTCAGGGATCACATTAGCGGCATGCCCGGAGTGCAAAGAGCCGATAGTCACAACAGCTGTTTCATTCGGGTCAATATTGCGCGAAATAATGGATTGCAGCGCGACGACCAGACTGCTGGCCACCAGAATAGGGTCAACGGTCATATGCGGACGGGCGGCATGGCCACCTTTACCATGAACGGTGATGTTCACCGTGTCGCACGCCGCCATAAAAGGACCTGGCCGGAACATCATTTTACCCACCGGATAGCCGGGATGATTGTGCAACCCGTAAACGGCATCGCAAGGGAATCGCTCAAACAGTTGTTCGGCCAGCATGCGCTCGGCCCCGCTGTTAAAACCAATTTCTTCGGCTGGCTGGAAAATCAGATTAACGGTACCCGAGAAGTTTTTGCTGCGTGCCAGCTGTTCTGCGGCACCCAGCAGCATTGCGGTATGTCCGTCGTGGCCGCAGGCGTGCATTTTCCCCGGAGTCTGACTGGCATAACTGACGCCGGTTTGCTCAGTGATCGGCAGGGCATCCATATCAGCGCGGATACCGATACGGCGTGACCCGCTGCCCAGAGTCAATGAACCCACCACCCCGTATCCGCCAATGGCGGTGGTAACCTGATAACCGAGGGCTTGCAATTTATCAGCGACCAGCGCGGCCGTGGCTGATTCTTCATTAGACAGTTCAGGATGCTGGTGCAGGTGTTGGCGAACTTTACGTAACTGGGGAAGGAGATCAGCCACGTCAGCGATGGTGCAAAGTGATTTATTATTCATTATGAGGATCTGTGTTTGCCTGAAAGAAATCCGGCCATACAGACCGGTGCCACGTCATTACCTTTGACAGAATGCAATGTGAAATCGCGGCTGGCAATCAATTAATCGGGGTTTAAAAAGGGTTGTTGAATTTATGGAATGTACAATTTAATAACGTTATGTAATTGATGTAACGAGTTAAATTTTTTACGTGACGTTACGCAATAAATTATTTTGCCTGTGGACGATATACGCGGTGACTTATAAGGTTGCGGTGTGGGGAAAGCAGTCCGGCAATATGAAATATCAGGCAAATGGTTATCCATCTACCTGATAAGGGTCGCAGACACAGTGTTGAGTGCGGGTACTGAAATGCGGGGTTCAGGCAGGCATATAACTGATTGAGTGCTCCAGAGAGTCGCACTGAGAGTCGATAAGGACGCTCCATATCCCTTTATAGGGGATCCCCACATAGGCAGTATTTTGATCGTTTACCGTCAAAATATCGCCGAAACCTGAGTGACGTCCTTTTCGCTCAACATCATTTTCACACATCAGATGAATGTGACATTTTTCTGAACAACGGATGACGACGGTGTCGCCACCAAACAGACTCAATCTGGCTCGAACGATAGGCATGACTTCCCCCAATGAGATAAAGCACCTGAAATACGCTGTAACCGAACACTGCCAGGTTATACGTCACCCAGACCGGGAGTGATATTGGTCACATAACGCTCTGGAATCTATAAAACCAGACTAAAGAGGGGGGAATAATGACTTTAATCAAAACTTGCAGGAATCTTTCAAAGATTAATTATTCACCAGACTGATGTATGTAAAAGAAAATGATCCTGTTTTAACGAAACGCGTCAAAATGTAATTATGAGGTTATCGGGGAGTGGGAAATGACAGCGAACGGTAACATGTGCAGCCTCTCATCGTGCATAGCGAAGAAGGGTGTTCATTCGTTACAGAGTAATAAATTAGCTGCTTTTTCTTTCACAAGCTGACACCCTATAGAGGTATGGCATGTGCGTACGCTTGAAATTGATTATTATCGGATTTTTTACCGTCTCACACGTCCATTTTTGCGGGTGATGAAAAAAAAGCGTGCGCTACACTTTCTCATTTTATCCAGTTATAAGGGCATCGGATGAATTGCTCCGAAAAATTCAAATATCTCAGAAACTTCAGTGCGTTATCCCTGGTTCTGAATGCGTTTTTTAGCCTGCCGGTACATGCGGATGACGCGCTGTTACGGGCATGTGGTAATGCAAAAACGGCAAAAGACTGCCAGTTACCTTTCCAGCAGGGGCTTTCTCCTGTGCAGGTGGGGCTATCCCGTGAGCCATTGTGGGGCTACGTCGATACCACCGGGCGCATGGTGATCAAACCAGATTTCAGCGAAGCGCGCGGTTTTGCGAACGATCTGGCGGCGGCGAAAAAAGGTGACAAATTTGGCTATATCGATAAGAAAGGCCATTGGGTTATTGAGCCTCGCTTCACGCGCGCGACAGATTTTAATGCGCAAGGCACCGCACTGGTTGTGACAGACAATCGTCTGGCACTGATTGACCGCAAAGGCGCGGTGGTGAAAACACTGCCGTTCGCCGTTTCTCTGGATAGCCAGGGGTTCGTCGGCGGTCAGGCACTGGCCAGCGTGCAAACGCAGGTTTCTCCGGCGCTGTGGAATGCCTCCACCGACAGTTCCCTTTCTCTGCCTGATGATGTGATGGCAATTGATTTGCCTCAGTCAGGGCTGATCCCGGCGAAAAAACGTGACTCTTCGGATGAAGGTTACTGGGGATACCTCGACGAAAATGGTGAGTGGGCAATTGACCCGATGATCCTGAAAACCCGCGATGAGCCGCAGCTCGGCGGGGATGTCGTGGCGGTGAAAACGAAGAATGTCTGGGCGTTTGTGGATCGTCAGGGCGTATCACTCAGTAAAGAACAGTACAAATCGGTGCGTCCTCTGGCATCCGGCAGTTGGCTGGTCACGGCAGGCGACAACAGTAAGCAACTGCTGAACAGCAAACTGGAAAAAGTGCAGGATATCCCACAGGACCAGTCAGAGAATCTGCTCGTCTGGGGTAAAGCCACACTGGGGACGGGCAGTAAAGGTATCGTGATCATCGGTGCTGATAATCAGATTGCTTCGCTGAAAGTGAATAAGCCGCAAATTCTGCAACAAGGCAACCGCCTGTGGGTCATGCAGACAGAAGGCAAAACGCCGCAGGTCGCGCAGGTTTATGACAATAATGGCGTTGCACTGCTTAGTGATGCGACGCTGACGGCACTTAAAGATTATCAGTTACAGCCTCTCGACACCCTGCCTCTTACGGATGACCTCGGTACGTTGCCAGAGGCCAGCAGTGACGCGACGCACAACCTGCCGTGGGCGGTTCTCACCCCGACGGACAACACCAAACCTCCTGCCATTCTTACCTCCCAAGGGAATGTCCTTTCGGACCCTCAGTGGGCCTCTGTAGAGGGCAACACCACCCAGGCACCGCTTATCATCCACACGGAAGATAAAAAAGTGGGTGCTGTGGATGCGGCGGGGAAATGGGTCATCCAGCCGGTGTATACGCAAATCAGTCCGTTTAACGGCGATTACACGTGGGCCGTTGAAAATAACGGCACTGCCGATACAACACGCCTGATTGACCGTAATGGCAATGCTGTTGATGTACCGGCAAATATTCAGAAAAGCACTCAACGTCTGTCATCCGGCTTAGTGTTTTATACGGAAGGTGAGAAAGATACCCTGCGCTGGGGCTTGTGGGATATCGCGAGCAAAAGCATCAAAGCGGCACCTCAGTTTATTCAGGTGGAATCTTTTAATGACGGTTATGCCTTAGCGCAAACTGAGGCGGGCTGGGGAGTGATCGGAACCGACGGCAGTTGGGCGATTGCGCCTGAGGCCAGCCGTAGTGGTAAATTCCAGTATATCGGGCAGGGCATGTTTACCCTGTCTGATAATGATCAGCCGGGCGAACGCGGTGCCCTTGCCAGCCACTATAGTCTTTACAGTGCGGAAAGCGGCCAGGTTATCGCCTCCGATTTACTCTCAAGGCCGCAACTCGTGGGGCAAAATCACTGGCTGGTTCAGCCTTCACAAGGCGGTGTTGCCTTGCTGGACCGCACCGGACGTTTCCCTGTCAGCAAAGCCATTGTGGCGTCATCAAGTTCTGTTCAGGGTGACCGGGTCATGCTGGGTTTCTCCCCTCACTTTGGTGCGATCAATACTCAGGGCGACTGGCAAATTCAGCCACTTTATACGGCCGCATTCCATTTCATCGCTCCGCTGAACCTCAGCCGTGCGGTGAGCGATGGACGTACTATGCTGATTAACGATCACGGTGCGGTGCCGTTAGACGGTTTCGAGCAGGCTCAGCCACTCAATTCACTGGCACGTCTGGTGATGAATGATGACGTGACCGGCGAAACCGTGCTTTACGACAATGACGGTAACGAGATCCAGCGCTTCGCCGGACCTGACAGCTTGCTTGCCGATAAAGCCAGTTCCGGTGTTATCCCGATGCGTGATAACAAAGGTCTGTACGGGTTTGTTGATCAGCAGGGTAAAAAAATGATCGGTTCGTACTTCGATCAGGTCGGGGCGATGAATAATAATTTTGCTACCGCCATGAAAAAATCGACCTATGGCAATCTGTTGGGATACATCAACACCACCGGTCGCTTCGCCATTTTGCCGAAGTTCGACTGGGCGGGTGATTTCAGCGAGAAGCATGCCTGGGCCGGAGGCAAGGGTGTGGTCAGTTTGCTGAATGCAGAAGGTGGCGTTCAGGCTAAAATTCAGGTGCGCTGTAATCAGCGGGTCATTGTGGATGCCAAGGGGGCTTATCTCTGGCCTGCCAAGGCTCCGGCATGTGGTACCGGAGGTAATTGATGATGGTCAGCAAACCTTCAAGGCTGCGAACTGCACTTCGTTGTGCGATGAATACCGGTAGCTCACTGGCCTTATTGACGCTGACAACCTCCGCGATGGCGGCTGAACCCGCGGGTTGTTCCGCGCCGTTACCGGAGGCACAGGTTGAGGCACAGACGCGTAATGCGTTGCCTGTCGTACAGAATGTGTGCATACGGGATGTCCATGAAGGCCGGGCTGCCGTGCTTTTACCGGCCGCCGATGCGGCAGGTGAACGCTGGGGTTTTCTGGATAATCAGGGGCAACTGGTCATCAAACCTGTCTTTGAGCAGGTTGGTGATTACCACTACGGAGCCGCTGCCGCCATGCAGCAGGGCAAGTGGGGCTACATCGACTTGACAGGGAACTGGATGATTCAGCCAGCCTTTGACCATGTTCAGCCCTTCACTCAGTCAGGTATTGCGGTGGTGACCACTGGCGGTAAGCCGCAACTCATTGACCGCAAAGGTGCCCCGGTGGGTAAACCACTCGATGAGCTGGTGGATGAAGCTACCCTGAGCGATGGCATGCCTGCTCGCCTTGCCCTGTCGTTTAATAGTGTTCTGCTTTCTCCGGATGGCGTACGCCATGTCGCTACGGATAAAATGGAAGTCGTTGAGCCGTTCGGTTCAGATGATCTGTTTATTGCCTTCAATGCCAGCAAAGGCTACGGCATTGTGGATGGTAATCTGACCTGGCGCGTTCAGCCTCAGTACGCCTCCATCAATCTTGATCCTCATAATCCTTCCGTTGCGCTGGCGAAAAATGCTGATGGCATAACGTTGATCCGCAGCGATGGTGTGCAGGATGACCAAAAGTATTTGTCGGTCAGTGAAGAAACGGGTGCTTTCTGGCTGGCTAAAACAGCTGACGGCATTAAGTTGCTCGATAATTCGGCTGCCGTTATCGCGACCTTCAGTGAAGCGAATGCCGGGGCGTTGCGTGTGTCTGGAGATTATGTTCTGGATCCGGCAACCAAAGACACGCTCACATTGTATGTTCCCGGACGTAAACAACCGCTGAACTTGCCCGCAGGCAGTGAACCCTGGCAGCAGGGCACGGGTGAGTTCTTAGTGACCACCAAAGGCGATCAGAAAAAAGTGAACGCCATTGTGGCGCCTTCCGGCGGCATGATCGGCGGTTCACAAACCATAGGCTGGCTGGCGCAAATTGACAGTGCAGAAGTCATTAATCATCGCCTGTGGCTGCGTAATGAGCAGGGCGATGTGGTGAATGTGGTTGATGTAACCGGCAAGGCGTTACTGAATCCGAAGACCGTCAGCACCCTCGATCACAGCCGGATTGAACCTCTGAATGTCAGCAATGATGCCGCGACGGCACAATCCCCTCTGGCGCTGATTCGCCCGGAAACCGCAGACAGTAAAAATGGTGCAGGCTTCCTGCGTCCTGACGGCTCTCTCCAACTGGACAGCAAATGGCAAGATATTGAGCCCGCAGACAGCAGTAATGAAATCGGGCAGTTTATTGTCAGAACAGCGGATGGCACCGGCGTGGTGGATGCGCAGGGCAAAATCGTTATCCCGCTGACGGAAGACAATATTTCGCCTTTCGTACAAGGTTATGCGCTGGATTATCTGGATGGCAAACTGACTGCGCTGGATCACGCGGGTAAGCATTACAACTTGCCTGATGTATTTGAAATCGAGTCTGTCGGCAACGGCTGGTTCCGCTATCGCGAAACTGCTGCGGAAGGCGCGCTGTGGGGCATCTATGATGTGCTCAGCCAGAAAACCGTTATTCAGCCTTCGTGGCAGGATGTCGGTACTTACGCTGATGGCCTCGCTGCGTTTAAGACGCCGCAGGGCTTATGGGGGATTGTCGACAGTCAGGGCAAAAAAACCGTCGAAGCGAAGTATGCCAAAGTGCAGCGCATTAATGCCGCGCTGTGGTTGCTGACCCAGCCTGCGACGGCTGATCAGCCCGGATCCAGTGTCATCGCTGAAATCATCGGCAATGATGCGAAAGCGAGAATTGCGCCGACAGCAGGATTATCCGTCACCCAGTTCAGTGATGGCCGGATCCTGGCGTCGTCCGCCGCAGGGCAGTCGTGGCTGCTGGATGCGCAAGGCAATATTGAACTGCATGAGCAACAAACGCATATCAGCGCGCTTGGCGATTGGGTGAAATTATCCCGACAGCCGCAGCAAGGTTATGTCTCAGCGCAGGGTGAGTGGCAAATTCAGCCGGTCGTCGACACCCAGGGGTCGGCATTTGAACAAGATCGGGCATTACGGGCGACTCCCGCTGGCTATGAGCTTATCGATGCGAAAGGCGCGCGCGTTGCGGCAATGCCAGAAGGTAAATGGGTGATGCCGCCAGCCAGCGCCTGGTCGGTTTCTTACGATCCTCAGGACAATGCCCCGGCAACACGCTATGTCGACAACACCGGTAAACTGGTGCTGACGGTACAAGGCCAGGCCAGCCGGATGGTGGGGGATCGGGCAGTATTGACCCGCACCGACGGTTTGAAAACCTGGATCAACGGTCAGGGCCAGCAGACCGATGGCGTATCTTATGCTGATTTAGGTTTACCGGTCGACGGACTGGCCTTTGCCAAAGCAGACAACCATTACGGCTTTGTTGACCTGCAGGGTAATTTTGTCATTGCACCGCTTTTCAGTGCCGTATCGCCGTTTGACAGCGGGGTTGCCGTGGTCTCTACGCCAGCGATGTCGATGATGATCGACAAAACAGGTAAACCTCTTGCCCGGCTGGATAAAGAATGCGGTATCGCCGTGCTTTACGGTGCAGGCAGTGCGCGGCAGTGGCCGG
Source organism: Rahnella victoriana (assembly GCF_004330295.1). Taxonomy (GTDB): domain Bacteria; phylum Pseudomonadota; class Gammaproteobacteria; order Enterobacterales; family Enterobacteriaceae; genus Rahnella; species Rahnella victoriana. Next base: position 173,436 of record NZ_SJOJ01000010.1, on the reverse strand, counting down.
CGACAATGCCGGATAACTGCAAACCTTAAGACGTTTTCCCGGCTTGCAAAACCCGCTACGGCGGGTTTTTTTGTGCTAATGTTTAACTGTTATGGCAGTGAACTATCTCAATTGAAAGGATAAATTATGATTCCGCAGATCCCACTTAAATACAGGGACGCAGAGCGCTGGTCGTTTGGTGATACCGAGTCGTCAGCAGACGAACTGGCTAAGCGTGTTATTGCAGGCACAAAAACAGCTACCTGTTCAAATCTTGATGATGATCCCGAACCTGAACCTGGCGAAATCTTTGTGGTGGTCGATGGGCGCAATAATCCGGTGTGTGCCGTACAGCTGACCGAAGTGAAACAAGTTCCTTTCGATCAGGTGACGGAGCAGCACGCCTGGGAAGAAGGGGAAGGTGACCGCACGCTGGCTTACTGGCGCGCTGAGCATCAGCGTTTCTTCGAAGAATACGATATGTTTGAACCGACCATGCCGTTGTTACTGATGAAGTTCCGCATGGTTGAGAAGTTCTGATCCCACTTTTACGGCCTGATCAGGACGATCAGGCCTTACTTACCCCCGTCATATGATCAACCTGATGTTGTCGATCTGTCGTTCAGGAATATGTCATGTCAGTGAATTCAGTTAATCAGCGCGCGTTTGCAACACGTTCCGGAATACCTTATTTCAGCCAGTGGGAAGATCCCGATTGTGCCGCAGGCATTATCGCCGGGGATCTCCAGCTCAGCGATGTCACGTTATGGGCGCAGTCCGGCGCTTCAAACCAGCAGGAATTTATTGAATGGGCGAACCATGTTTGCGGAATGTGTTGCCTGAAAATGGTTCTGGCGGCAGTTTCCGGCAAAGTCGAGCCAATCCTGTCGCTGACGCAACGCAGCCTGGCGTATGGCGCTTACGTTCGTGAAGGGGACAATATTAAGGGGCTGATCTACGCACCTTTTGTCGATTATGTTGGTCAGGAATTAGGGTTAACGGCGCGGGTACGGGTAGATATTTCAGCACAAGATATTGCAGGCGAGCTGGAACAGCACCGGTTCTTCATCGCCTCGGTGCATCCGTCGATTCGAATCCCTGATTCTGTGCCGCCTCGCAAAGGCGGGCATCTGGTTCTGGTCACAAGGGCCGATCAGGCGTCGGTGACTTTTCATAATCCATCGGGCCACGATGTGTCCACCCAGCAAGATGTCACCTTGCCCGTGGCGGTTTTCAGCCGCTTTTTTGCCGGACGCGGTATTGCACTTGTCGAAAACGTGGACTGACCGCAAGCGGCATGGCGAACAAAATCCCGTTCGCCATGCTGTGTTACTCCAGTCGCATAATCCACTCATCTTTCTGCTCGTCATACTTTTCCTTGTACAACACAGAGTGACGACCATCGACTACCGCCGGAACACTGGTGTGATCATCCCAGGCATCAAGTTGCATACATAAATCAGGGTCTGACTTGCACGGGATATGCACTTTATCTCCGCCTTTTGCTTCGGGCGTCGAGAGATGTGCATCGTCAATTTCATAACTGCCAATTCTGATACTCGATTTTCCCATCAGGTACTCCTTGCCAGTGGTGACACGATTGATTGATAAAACATCAGGTATGACCAGTTGGTCTCCCCTCTATTGAGGATAGCCGACAGCACAAAAAGTGCCACCCGAATTTTTACGGATGCACAAAGCAGGCAGGGGACATAGGGGAAAACCGGAAGGGTAAGGAACCGTACGGCAGAGGCGCGCGGTTCCCGGATGACGTCAGAGCTGATTAAATCTTACGGAGACCGGCATGGCGTTAATCTGGTTACGGCCATTGTTTTTCGACAGATACAGGGCTTCATCGGCGGCGCTCACGATATCGGACTGATCTTCAATGCCCGGATCCTGATCCGGCATATAGGTCGCAATCCCCTGACTGATGGTCACGCGGTTGAACTCGCTGAAACTGTGTTTAATGCCCAGCGATTCAATCGATTCCATGATGTGCTGTGCCACAATCCACGCGCCTTTCAAATCGGTGTCCGGCAGAATGGCGGCAAATTCTTCGCCACCAAAACGGGTCACCACGTCGGTACTACGTTTGAGAGATCGCCGTAACGTACGGGCGACCAGACGCAGACAGGCATCGCCGGAAAGATGGCCGTAATGATCGTTAAAATGCTTGAAGTAATCGATGTCGATCATCACCACGGTCAGCGGCGTCCGGTTACGTTTGGCGCGCATATATTCGTGGCTGAGCACCTTTTTAAACTCACGGCGGTTGGGCAGCTTGGTCAGCGAATCAGTGCGTGCCTGAATTTCCAGGCGGCGGTTGGCCTTCACCAGTTTCAGTTCCAGCAATTTGCGCTCATGCACGTCTTCGGCGGTGCCATACCAGCGTTGGATGGAACCGTCGGTCGCATAGCTCGCAGCGGCACGAATGCGCATCCAGTTCCAGCCACGATCGACATGGCAGAAACGGACTTCAATATCGAGTGGCGCACCGGTTTTCAGACATTGTTCCCAGGTCTGTACCGCTGCACGGCGGTCTTCGACATGCATGCTCTGGATCCACTTATCCGCCAGAATATCCTGTCGCGTCATGCCGGTGATCCGCTGAAAACGTGAACTCACGTCGTTGAGCATGCCGCGCGGATCCGCCGTCCATGGGATCTGCGGGTTCAGCTCGACCATATTGCGGTAGTGTTCCTGACTTTCACGCAGCGCCCGCTCCATCCGCTTGAGGCTGGTGATATCCGTCATCGCGACAGACAGGCCATTAAGTTGATTTTGCGCGTCATAAGCGGCTTTGATACGCACGAAGAACACCTGATTTTTTCCGGGTACGGAAAATTCGCGGTCGGGTGTCGTTTCGTTGCGCTGTGCCAGTTCCAGTGCGTTATTGAGCAGCGGAGAAAGCCCTGGCAGAAATACCCCGATTTTGCGGCCAATCGCTTCATAGGGTTGCAGGCCGATAATGTTTGCCATGGCATCATTGACCGTGACATAGCGCATCTGCAAATCAATGAAACACAGGCCCACCGGGGCATTGGAATAGATGTTTTCCAGCTGGAAAAGACGCTGACCGGGTGCCTGATCCAGACTGGTCAGGTTGCGGTCGATTCCACGGTATCCGCGAAAATTACCTTCGGCATCGAAGAGCGGAACGCCGCTGGTTTCGAGAATCACTTCCGTACCATCGGGGCGGATATTGCGATTTAACAGACCGCCAAAAGGCGCGCGACGTTCCACGATGGCGGCGAACTGTTCGCCGACCCGTTTTGCCTCATCAGGGGGCATAAAGTCAAAAGGGGTTTTTCCTAATACTTTTTCGGGCGGGACGCCCAGAAATTCGATGCACTTATTCGAGGAGAAAACATAACGCCCCTGCGTATCGACTTCCCAGATCCAGTCAGAATTGTTATCGATAATATCCCGCAGGCTGGCCATTTGCTGTAAAAGCAGTCCATCTGCTGATTCGAGTTTCATTTCATCTGACATGGCACTTCTCCGACTGGCAGGTCTTTACTCAACATCTGGCATTAAGATTTATATCTGAAAAGGATATATCACTGGCAATGTTTTCCAGACGGCAATAATACATGCCACGATAGGATTATTCCTACTTATAATTCAATAAACCTTTCTTGATAATATAAATAGTTATCCACGATAAGCAGCATAAAATTTTCCAGAGGGAATTGTTCTATGCACTTTGTCACCCTGATTTCACCTAAAGGCTATGTTGTACAGAATTCGCCTAAACTCCTATTAGGATAATTTTAATCGTTTTTGCTGCGGATTAAATAGAATATTCTGCGCCATCAGGAGGTTCTCATGGCACAGAAGTTTGCATAATGGTTAAATTAATTTAATCGTTTGATAACGTCTGTGGCCGTATTGCACCGTCTCTCACCAGTTCGCGCGGCAGACTGTTTTTTATCCGGCTGCCGATACGTTTGGCGATCCCCAGTGGCTGATTGAGCCACGTCACCAGACATTCATCGGCGGGCGGAGCCGTTTCCGGATAAATATCCACCCCGCGCAACCAGTTTTGCGCCAGCTCGTCATCGATTTCAAAACGGTTTTTAGCCTGCGGATCGCTGAACGCCACCACGGCTTCATGCTGCCAGCGGAAGCCTTTTGGAAAACGCTCTGCCAGCCTGACGCCGATGCGTGAGAAACGTACTTTACCGAACAAAGGTTCCAGTACAGCAGGGAACAACCAGATCTCTTTGTCACGTTGCCAGATCGTGTACTGCTTCGCGGGCCATGACAGTCCGGACTGACCGGCAGCGGCGATGATTTCCGCGCTGTCCTGACGGGAAAGCGGAGAGAATGGGAAACGGCCCACTTTATATCCCGGTACCGGCAATCGCGGAACGGAATTCGTTTTACGAAAACGGGCAACGAAGAAGCCTTCGCTATCATAAACCTGAGGAAAAACGTGCAGATAGCCTTCCGGGGTGACGGCTTTCTGCGCACCGGCGAACAGGTCTGCCAGCGATTCCGTTTCTACTGCATCAGCATAGGTTTCAAGCAGCCACTGGCAGACTTGCTGATTCTCCTGCGCGTTCAGGGTGCAGGTGGAATAAACCAGCACGCCGCCGGGTTTGAGGGCATGAAATGCACTGTCGATCAGTTCGCGCTGGGTTGCGGCGATTTCCGTCACGCTGTTTTCAGACCAGTTACTCATGGCATCAGGATCTTTGCGGATAACGCCTTCGCCTGAGCAGGGCGCATCCAGCAAAATAGCATCAAAGGTTTCCGGCAGTGCGGCACCAAATACGCGCCCGTCAAAGTGCGTCAGCGCCGTGTTGCTGACGCCACAGCGGCTGATATTGGCATGCAGCACTTTGACACGGCTGGCGGAATACTCATTGGCGACGATGCCGCCCCGGTTTTCCATCAGTGCGGCAATTTGCGTGGTTTTGGAACCCGGTGCGGCCGCGACATCCATCACCAGCGCCGGTTGCGTATCATGCGCAAATAACGCGGTAACCGGCAGCATCGAACTGGCTTCCTGAATGTAGAACAGCCCCGCCAGATGCGACAGGGCATTACCCAGACGTGATTCATCCAGCGCATGGCGGTTGATCCAGAAACCTTCGGCACACCACGGTACCGGTTCTAAATCCCACTGATAACGGCTGGCAAGTGCCAGGAAATCATCCACGCTGATTTTCAGGGTGTTGACCCGCAGGCTGGGACGAAGAGGGCGCTGACAGGCTGCAATAAAATCATCCATGCTCAGGCTGGCAGGCATGATGGCGCGGGTCGCGTCCAGAAAAGCGGCGGGTAATTTATCAGCAAAACTGCTGGCAGGAGTGAGCTTTGACAAGAGTGCGGTTCCAGAACTGAATAAGTTTTCTGTCGCGGAGTTTAGCATATTTACCTGCCGCAATAGGATGTTCCCTCGCGGGCTGGCAATGAAAAGGCCACCCGAAGGTGGCCCCGATAAAAACAATACCGGTTAATTTCTCGGAATTGCCGTTCCCCATTTCTGCCAGTCTTTTGGCGCTTCCGGATTGAGCAGGAAATGGTTGCCGTTGGCGGCTTTCGGTGCCAGTGGCGTGGTCGGTGGCGTCGCGAAGGCGATACCGCCGCGGATAAACTGCTGGAACGTCCCGCTTTTGAACACCCCACCGGTCAGGCCAAACTGCAGGTCATAACCGGATGCCAGCCAGAACACCGAGTTTTCGCGGACCAGATACTGGTATTTCTTGCTGATCCGCAGAGTCACGTTAACGCGGTCGGCCATCGCACCCAGGTAGAAGCCTGACACCGTGCCGACTTCAATGCCACGGAACAGCACCGGAGTGCCGATCTGCAGTGAACCGACTTCAGCCGCATCCACGACAATGCCCAGTCCGTCGGTGTAGCGGGAATCGGTGATAGTGGATTCCTGCAAATCGAAATTCCGCGCCGGGACACCTTTGCCCGCCTCAACGTTGATGTAAGGCTGCAGCAGCGTTTCCAGATTGCTGACGCCGCCGGCTGAAATCTCAGGCGAGACAATGGAGAACCGCGAACCGCGACGGGCGAAATTATCCACGTATTCCGGATACAGCACGGCTTTGGCGGATACCTGATTCAGTTGCGGATCCAGTTTCAGCGATTCAACCTGACCAATCGTGATACCCAGATAACGGATTGGCATACCGGCAGAAAGCTTGCTGGCGTCATAAGTGTTCAGTGTGATCTGACTGCCGACAGCCCGCGCCGAGGTTTCTGAATCATACAGAACCCGCTTCGCCCCCTTGCTGGTGGTGACGCCTTCCAGGTTATCGAAGCTGATGGCGCCTTTCAGCGCACGATCCAGCGGAGAGGCCTGAACGGTCAGTCCGCTGCCGTTTAACTGTACTTTTGCGCCACCCTCTGCCCAGAAAATACTCTTGTCGCTGAGCAGGTTACGGTATTGCGGCTGGATATAAACATCCACTTCAAACTCGTTCGCTTTAGGACGCACGTTGACAATCTGTCCTACCTGGAATTTGCGGTAGAGCACCACAGAACCCGCCTGCACATCTGGCAGGCTTTTGGCTGTCAGCGTCAGGGTGGCGCCGGGCTGGTCGCCCTGAATGCCTTCTGCCGCTTTTTCCGCATTACTGTAAAGCGGGTATTTCTGCGCAGGTGCGCCTTTGCTGCCGGGAATAATGCGGATACCGCCATCTACCCATTCCTGCGCGCTGGCCCCCAGCACTTCCATGCCATCAACACCCAGTTTCACGTCAACGCGGCTGTTAACCACGAACTTACTGTCTTTGTGCAGCAGGTTTTTGTATTCCGGTTTGATGGCGGCATTGAACAGAATGCCTTCATCGGTCAGGGTCCGGTCAATCACCGTACCGACGTTAATACCGTAAAGCTTGATTGGCTGTCCCGCATCAATGCCATAGCTTTGCGGTGCAATCAGCTGGACTTTAACGGCACCGGGGTTTTGCAAAAGCCGCTGGTTACTGTCGAGGACCACAAAGTGTTTTTGGGGTTCGCCGTCGCCCGGGATCAGTTCAAGGGTGTTGCCGGTCAGCAACTGGCTGAGGTTGGCATTATCGAGACTGATTTTCGGGCTGTTCATTTCGATGCGCGTACCGTCGCGCATCATATCGAGCACGGAGGGATCGACCGTCAGCTTGCCGGTGACTTTATTATCCGGCTGTAAGGTGACTTTGGTCAGCGTGCCGACCTGCAGCCCCTGATAGAGCAGCGGCGTCTGTCCTTCGGACAATCCGTTGCCGTTTGGCAGATCCAGCGTGATTTCAACGCCGCGCTGGCTTTGTGCCAGATCGGGATACAGCACGTAAGACTGATCGGCTTTGGCCGGTTTTCCGTCATTCGGGGAGTCCATCGCCACTGCGCCGTTGACCAGCGCGGCGAGGCTTTCCATCTGCACTTTGGCTCCGCTCAGGCTGAAATCGCCCTTGAAACCGGACACATTCCAGAAGCGCGTGTTGTCCTTAACCAGACCGGCGAAACGTTTGTCGATCAGCAAATCAATGGTGACGCCGTCGTTACCGCTTTCAATGTCGTAATCGTAAACTTTACCGATCGGGATTTTACGGTAATACACCAGCGAGCCGGTGCTGAGTGAGCCCAGATCTTTTGCGTGCAGATGAATCATCAGTTCGCCGGTATTCAGGCGGAATTTAGGCTGAGTATCGAGGGCGGTGAAATGATTTTTCTCGTTGCCCGGACCGGGCATCATGCCGATGTAGTTACCGCCTACCAGCGCATCCAGACCGGAAACCCCGGCCAGTGACGCCTTCGGCGTGACCAGCCAGAACTGTGTCCCGTCGCGCAGTGCATCTGATAAATCACTTTTGATACTGACTTTCACCTGAATAGTGCGCAGGTCTTTCGTCAGGCTGATGGATTCCACGGTGCCGACTTCTACGCCCTGATAGCGTACAGGTGTCCGGCCCGCAACAATGCCCGCTGCCGACTGGAAATCAATCGTGACAGTGGTTCCGCGTTCCTGATAGTTGCTGTAAATCAGCCATCCGGCGATGAGTAAAGCAATAAACGGCAGAAGCCAGAAAGGCGAAATCCGGCGCCTGTGTTTTATCCGTGCTTCAGTCGGTGTATTCGGCGTTTCCTGTTGCATGTGCATCCCAAATCAAGCGGCTATCAAGCCATTCAACGGCAAGAATGGTCAGGATCACGGCAGAGCCAAAGTAAAAGGCAGCCGGTCCCATTGTAAAAGACAAAAGCTGGTCACGGTTTACCAGCGACATCATTAATGAAATAACAAATAAATCGAGCATCGACCAGCGTCCGATCCAGGTGACCAGCCGGAGTAAACGGATACGCGTTTTCAGTCCCTGAATCGCTTTGAAATGAATACTGAGCAACAGCGTCAGCATCACAATGACTTTGGTAAAAGGCACCAGCACGCTGGCGATAAACACAATCGCCGCAATCGGTACGTTCCCGGACGTGGCGAGGGAAACAACGCCGGAAAATATGGTGTCCTTCAGTTGCTGCCCGTTGGCGTAAATGATGGAAATCGGCAGCAAATTGGCGGGAATGAGAAACATGATTGCCGCGATCAATGCCGCCCAGGTTTTTTGCAGACTGTGTTTGTAGCGTAGTCGCATGGGGACATGACAGCGAGGACAACGATCGCGCTCATCCGGCAAACCGGTGAATTTACAGGCGAGGCACAGACGCAGTGATGACGGTACGCCCTTCGGCTGGCGCTGCGGATAAAACTCTTCCCACAGTTGTTCAATATTCAGATTAATCATCGTCAGCGTGACCATCACGGTCATCATCAGATAGGCCGCCAGCGCCATACCGGCATTGATATCGGCATATTCTTTGACCTTGATGCTGGCGACGGCCATGCCGATCAGATAGATATCGAGCATTACCCAGTCTTTCAGGCGATCAAGCATCAGCAACACGGGTTTGAGATTCATCCCCAGTTTGTGGCCAAAATGCAGATAAAGAATGGAAACCGCCAGTGTCAGTGGCGCACCGATGGTACAAAACGCCACCATGCTTGCGGTGACCGGATCGCCCTGACGCGACATCTGCCAGATGCCTTCGAGCAGGCTGGCATCGATACGCGTGCCGAGAAGACGGATGCTGATCAGCGGTTCGGTATAGGCGAATGGCATCAGCAACAAAATACTGATGGCCATCGTGATCAGCCGGGGCAGGGAGCAGACCTTGCCTTTCTCCACTTTGGCGTTACAACGCGGGCAATGCGCTGTCTGCGTCCGTTTCAGCGCCGGGAGCGTGAAAAGGTAATCGCATTCATTGCATCGCTGGTAACGAACGTGCGGTAACTGGGCTGATATTGTGTGTATTTTCATAGTACCTGGAATAGTAAAGAATACCTGTTGTTACAATTACGCATCCCCGTCAGGGGTCAGGCGAGGCCATCAGGCCAAGATCAGCCAGGTTTTTTTGACAAAATAACGTATTATGCGGTCGGCAAACAGTTATTGTAGGTGAGTCTTTTTGATGTCACACAGGATTAACCTTGTTCATATGGGCATTTAATGCTTATTTTATAGAGGTTAAGCACAACAGAACGGCTCAGTGCCCTTAGGTTATTATTGGTTACTATGAATAAAGAAGCATTCTACACGGAATTAAAACGTGATTTGAACGCGTTGATCGCCGGAGAAAACAATTTCATTGCGACTCTGTCGAACGCAAGTGCCTTACTTTATGAGCGTCTTGAAGGCGTGAACTGGGTAGGTTTTTATCTGATGGACGGCACAACGCTGGTGCTGGGGCCATTCCAGGGTAAAATTGCCTGCGTGCGTATTCCGGTAGGAAAAGGCGTCTGCGGTACTGCAGTAGCGGAAAACACCGTACAGCGTGTAGGGGATGTTCATGCCTTCCCGGGGCATATCGCCTGTGACGCAGCAAGTAATGCTGAAATTGTGTTGCCGGTGACGGTAAATGGCACAGTGATCGGCGTATTAGACATTGATAGCACCGTTTATCAACGCTTCGATGAAGCTGATGAACAGGGGCTGACAGAGTTGGTCAGCGGGCTTTGCCAGCATCTCGAACACTGCGATGCTAAAAATATGTCAATCTGATCGTAAGTTGATCGTCGGATAACGTGGCATTTAATAACGGCGTCATTATAATGACGCCTGTTCATGCCTGCGCCGGTTGGCAAACCCGTTGTAATCAGGAAATTTCATGGAAAATCAACCTAAGTTGAACAGTAGTAAAGAAGTCATCGCCTTTTTGGCTGAGCGGTTCCCGCTCTGTTTTACCGCCGAAGGCGAAGCACGCCCATTAAAGATCGGTATCTTTGCGGATTTGGTCGAACGCGTGCAAGGTGAAGAGAATCTGAGCAAAACTCAGTTACGCTCTGCTCTGCGTCTGTATACCTCAAGCTGGCGCTATCTGTACGGCGTTAAAGTTGGCGCGGAACGCGTTGACCTTGATGGTAATTCATGTGGCGTTCTCGAAGAGCAGCACGTAGAACATGCCCGTAAACAGTTGGAAGAAGCGAAAGCCCGTGTTCAGGCACAACGTGCAGAACAACAGGCTAAACGTCGTGAAGCCGGTGAAACCACTGAGCCACGTCGTCCACGTCCGGCCGCTAAAAAACCTGCGCCGCGTCGTGAAAATGCGCCCGCAGCTGTGGCTGGTCAGGAAAATCGCAAACCACGTACACCTCGCCCACCGCGTGAGGAAAAACGTGAACCGCGTCAGGTGCCAGTAACAGACATTTCAAAACTGCAAATTGGCCAGGAAATCAAAGTCAGAGCAGGTAAGAGTGCGATGGATGCAACCGTATTGGAAATTGCCAAAGACGGTGTTCGCGTTCAACTCTCTTCGGGTCTGGCGATGATTGTACGCGCAGAACATTTGCAGTTCTGATACGGAGGCCAACTCAGGCATGAACAAATTTGTCAGATTAAGCGTTATTGCGGGTCTGTTAATGGCGGGAGCAGGGCTGGTGAATACCAGCTTTGCAGCGAACGAGAGTACACCGGTGACTCTCGCTCAACTTCCTGACTTAACGCAAGATCCGCAGGATGCAACGGTGAGCGAGCGTGTCACTGCTCGTTTTACCCGTTCGCATTATCGTCAGTTCGACCTTAATGCAGATTTCTCAGCGAAAATCTTCGACCGTTACCTCAACATGCTCGATTATGGCCATAACGTATTAATGGCTTCCGATGTTGCACAATTTACTGATAAACGTGCCACGTTGGGGGAGGAACTGAAATCCGGTCAGTTAACCACACCTTATGCCTTATTCAATCTGGCGCAGAAACGCCGCTTTGAACGCTATGATTATGCGTTGAAAGTGCTTGAGCGCCCGATGGATTTCACCGGCAATGACACCATTGAACTTGATCGCAGTAAATCACCGTGGCCGAAAGACCGCGCTGAGCTGGATAAATTGTGGGATGCGAAAGTCAAATATGACGAGCTGAACCTCAAACTGACCGGCAAAAACGATCAGGAAATTCGTGATGTGCTGTCCAAGCGTTATCATTTTGCGATGAAGCGCCTGACACAAAGCAACAGCGAAGATGTTTTCCAGCTGGTCATGAATGCCTTCGCGCATGAAATTGACCCGCACACTAACTATCTTTCCCCGCGCAGCACTGAGCAGTTTAATACCGAAATGAGCCTGTCTCTGGAAGGTATTGGTGCGGTCCTGCAGGGTGACGACGATTATACCGTTATCAACTCGATGGTAGCTGGCGGCCCGGCGGCCAAAAGCAAAGCCATTGCAGTGGGTGATCGTATTGTCGGCGTCGGCCAGGTTCAGGCTGGCAAGCAGACCCCTATTGTTGATGTGATTGGCTGGCGTCTCGACGATGTGGTGGCGTTAATCAAAGGGCCGAAAGGCAGTAAAGTCCGCTTGCAGATCTTGCCCGCGGGTAAAAATGCCAAGAACCATGTGATTACGCTGACCCGCGAGAAGATTCGTCTGGAAGACCGCGCCGTCAAGATGACCATTAAAAATGTAGGTGCCCAGAAAGTTGCAGTGATGGACATTCCTGGCTTCTATGTCGGTCTGACCGATGACGTCAAAGTTCAGTTGCAGAAAATGGCCAAGCAGAACGTTAACAGTCTGGTTATCGATCTGCGGACCAACGGCGGTGGCGCACTGACAGAAGCGGTTTCTCTGTCTGGTCTGTTTATCCCAAGTGGTCCGGTGGTTCAGGTTCGTGACAACAACGGCCGCATCCGTCAGGACAGCGATACCGATGGTGTCGTTTATTACAAAGGCCCGCTGGTGGTGTTGGTTGACCGTTTCAGTGCCTCTGCATCTGAAATCTTTGCCGCAGCCATGCAGGATTATGGCCGTGCGCTGATTGTCGGTGAACCGACCTTCGGGAAAGGTACCGTTCAGCAGTACCGCTCACTGAACCGTATTTACGACCAGATGCTGCGTCCTGAGTGGCCTGCTCTCGGTTCTGTGCAATACACTATCCAGAAGTTCTATCGTATCAACGGTGGCAGTACTCAGCGTAAAGGCGTAACGCCTGATATCCTGATGCCAACCGGTATCGAATCGATTGAAACCGGCGAGAAGTTCGAAGATAACGCCCTTCCGTGGGATAGCATTAACGCGGCCACTTACACCAGATTAGGCGACATGAAACCGTTCCTGCCTGAACTGTTGAAAGCGCACGAAGCCCGTATTGCGCAAGATCCTGAATTCCAGTACATCCAGGAAGATATCGCCCGTTACAAGGCGCTGAAAGACAAACGTAACATCGCTTCTCTTAATTACATGCAACGTGATAAAGAAGATAAAGAAGATGATGCACTGCGTCTTAATCGCCTGAATGAACGCTTCAAGCGTGAAGGCAAGAAGCCACTGAAATCTCTCGACGATCTGCCGAAAGATTACGTTGCTCCGGATCCTTACCTTGATGAAGCTGACCATATTGCTGTCGATCTGGGCAAGCTGGAAAAGTCTCAGGCTGATCAGGCCCCGGCGAAATAATCCTTGTGAAAGTCACACTGAAAGCGCACTCCGGTGCGCTTTTTTTTGTCCTGAATTTAGGGGGATTGTCGATATTTCAGGCCTGTCTGTGAAATCAAACACTTCAAAATGTAAAGTATTGTGAATTAAGGCCTTCAGAACGCATGGGCTCTTGAATCCTGATAAGAAGCCCATAGGATCAGTACAACCGTGCGTGCTATGTGCCGGTGGTATGACTCTGCTAATAACAACGAAGTAACAATGAGGAAGTAAAATTTTATGATGCGTATAGCGTTGTTCCTGCTGACTAACCTGGCCGTTATGCTGGTATTCGGGCTGGTGCTTAGCCTGACTGGCATTCAGCACAGCAGCGTGCCGGGGCTGATGATCATGGCCGGGCTGTTTGGCTTCGGTGGTGCAATTGTTTCATTGCTGATGTCGAAATGGATGGCGTTACGCTCAGTGGGTGGTGAAGTCATTGAGCAGCCGCGTAATGAAACTGAGCGCTGGTTGATGAACACCGTACGTCGCCAGTCTCAGCAGGCAGGTATTGCGATGCCGCAGGTGGCGATTTACCACGCACCCGATATTAATGCGTTCGCCACGGGCGCGCGCCGCGACGCCTCACTGGTGGCCGTCAGTACCGGTTTGCTGCAAAGCATGAGTCAGGATGAAGCCGAGGCGGTTATCGCCCACGAAATCAGCCATATTGCTAACGGCGATATGGTGACGATGACGCTGATTCAGGGCATCGTGAACACCTTCGTGATTTTCATTTCACGTATTATTGCGCAGGTGGCTTCCGGGTTCCTTTCCGGTAACCGTGATGGCGAAGAAAGTAACGGTAACCCGATGATTTATTTTGCTGTAGCGACCGTGCTGGAACTGGTTTTCGGTATCCTCGCCAGCATCATTACGATGTGGTTCTCGCGTCACCGTGAGTTCCATGCGGATGCGGGTTCAGCAAAACTGGTGGGCCGTGAGAAAATGATTGCTGCGTTGCAGCGCCTGAAAACCAGCCATGAACCGCAGGAAGCGGGCAGCATGATGGCGTTTTGCATCAACGGCAAATCGAAATCATTCAGCGAGCTGTTTATGTCTCACCCGCCGCTGGATAAACGTATCGAAGCGCTGCGCAGTGGTGCTTACATTAAGTAATTCGCTTGTGCGATACACACAAAAGCCCGGCTATTTTGCCGGGCTTTTTCATATCAGGATTTCAGGTTTTCAGCCTCTTTCTGACTGCTGGTCTTCTGGGTCATCCTCAGCAAACTGACTAATGCTCCGGTCCCCGCCAGCGTGCCGGCAAGGATCAGCGAGGCGTGGGTGCCGTGCTGCGGGAACAGGTTAAACATCAGTGCCACCATCGCCGCACCGGTTGTCTGACCTAAAAGACGGGCGGTGCCCAGCAGTCCGCTCGCGCCGCCACTGCGGTTGCGCGGGGCTGAACTGATGATCGTATGGTTGTTTGGCGACTGGAATAAGCCGAAGCCTGCGCCGCACAGCAACATGCGCCAGATGATATTCAGATGCGAAGGTTCCGGCGGCAGTAACGACAGGGAAAAGAGGCCGAAGGAAAAGACCACCAGACCAATGCCACCGAGCATTCCCGGATGGAAACGCTCGACCAGACGTCCCGCTATCGGAGCCATCACCATGGTTGCCAGCGGCCACGGCGTCAGCAGAAGTCCGGTATCTACGGAATTCAGTCCCAGCGTATTTTGCAGGAAGAAGGGCAGCGAAACGAAGGCCAGCATCTGAGCACTGAAAGAACACAGCGAGGTTCCCAGAGACATGCTGAAAATCGGGATGCGCAACAAATCGATCGGCAGCAACGGGAAGGGCTGCGAAAGCTGCCGGCGCACGAAGAACCAGCCGATGACCAGCAGGGCAATCACTTCACCCAGTATCAGCAGGTGGTTCTGGCCTTGTGCAAAGCCGCTGATGGCGCTGATCAGCAGGCCGAACGTCAGGGCATTCATCACGCTGCTGACAATATCAAAGCGTTGTCCCTGACTGCGCGTCGAGTTAGCGGGTAAAAACTTCAGGCCAAGGATCAGCGCCACAATACCGATAGGGACATTAATGGCGAACAGCCATTGCCATGAGGCAACGGACAGAATACCGGCCGCAATTGTCGGACCTGCCGCCGCAGAGACTGCCACAATCAGCGCGTTGATGCCGACACCGCGACCCAGGAAACGTTGCGGGTAAATAATGCGTATCAGCGCCGTATTCACGCTCATGATCGCCGCCGCCCCGAAACCCTGTAACACGCGGGCTACGGTCAGCGTCATCAGGGAATCCGACAGGGCGCAGAACAGAGAGGTAATACTGAACACCAGTAAACCGGTCTGGTAAATCCGCCGGTAGCCGAATATGTCACCGAGCGAAGCCAGTGAAAGCAGCGAGATGGTGATCGCCAGCTGATAGGCGTTCACTACCCAGATGGAGGTTGCCGGGCTGGCATGGAAATCATTGGCAATCGTCGGCAGCGCCACGTTCGCGATCGCGCCATCCAGTACGGAAACGGTGATACCCAGCGCAATCGCCAGAATGGCACCGTATCGTTGCGGTATAGGAAGTCCGTCAGTCGGTGTTGAAGTCATGAGTTATGTCAGTACGTAGTCATCAGTGAGGGGAATATTACTACGCTAATCAACCTAAAGTGACAATTGTCACATGATGAAATGAATTTTATCTCTCTCTCGCAGGAATGAAACTGGCTTAACAGTTCTTACATTCTCAATCAATGGGTTGATTGCTTCTCAGCGATGCTTGCCACTATAATAAAAACCACGTTCTATTTTTTTTGAAACAAAACTAACGCGAGCAGGTAACTCACCCTATGGCTATCGCAGATCTTGATAAGCAACCCGATTCCGTTTCCTCTGTCCTGAAAGTGTTCGGTATTTTACAGGCACTGGGCGAAGAGCGTGAGATTGGTATTACAGAACTTTCTCAGCGCGTAATGATGTCTAAAAGCACGGTGTACCGTTTTCTTCAGACGATGAAATCGCTGGGTTATGTGGCACAGGAAGGGGAGTCAGAGAAATATTCCCTGACGCTAAAGTTGTTCGAACTGGGAGCCAGGGCGCTGCAAAACGTCGATCTGATCCGCAGTGCCGATATTCAGATGCGCGAACTGTCCCGCCTGACCCGCGAAACGATCCACCTGGGTGCGCTGGATGAAGACGGGATTGTCTACATTCATAAAATCGATTCCATGTACAACTTACGCATGCACTCGCGTATCGGTCGCCGCAACCCGTTGCATACCACCGCGATTGGTAAAGTGCTGCTGGCCTGGGGCGATAAAGCGGAAGTCAGTGCGTTGTTGCAGGAAATTGAGTTCACCCGCAGCACTGAAAACACCATCATGAATGCCGCCGATTTACAGACAGCGTTGGATCAGGTGCGTGCGCAGGGTTACGGTGAAGATAATGAAGAGCAGGAGCAGGGACTGCGTTGCATTGCGGTGCCGGTATTCGACCGCTTTGGCGTGGTGATTGCCGGTCTGAGCATTTCATTCCCGACCATTCGTTTCTCCGAAGAAAGCAAAAGTCACTACGTGGAAATGCTGCATACCGCCGCACGGAATATTTCAGAGCAAATCGGTTTTCACGATTATCCGTTCTGAATAAAACGGCCGTTTCAGATATAAAAAAAACCGAAGCCACTGGCTTCGGTTTTTTGTTTATCAGGGTCCGGACTTAACGGTGAGCCAGCTCAGCCGTTTCCTCAGAATCCATCACGGTTTTGTCGGTTTGTTTCAGTAACTGGCTGGTGATCGTCCCGGCAGTCATTGAACCGCTGACATTCAGCGCAGTACGGCCCATATCAATCAGTGGCTCGACCGAAATCAGCAGGGCAACCAATGTCACCGGCAGCCCCATAGCAGGCAGAACGATCAGCGCGGCGAAGGTTGCGCCACCGCCCACACCCGCAACGCCGGCAGAGCTCAGGGTAACGATACCCACTAAGGTAGCAATCCACACCGGATCAAACGGGTTGATGCCCACCGTCGGTGCAACCATCACTGCCAGCATCGTCGGATACAGACCCGCACAACCATTCTGACCAATTGTTGCGCCGAAAGAGGCCGCAAAGCTGGCGATAGATTCCGGAATACCCAGACGACGAGTCTGCGCTTCCACGCTCAGCGGGATCGTTGCGGCACTGGAACGACTGGTGAACGCAAAGGTCAGCACCGGCCAGACTTTACGGAAGAATTTCGCCGGGTTCACGCCGGTGAAAGACAACAGCACTGCGTGAATGACAAACATAATCGCCAGACCCAGGTAAGACGCGACAACGAAGCTGCCGAGCTTAATGATGTCCTGAATGTTCGAACCTGCGACCACTTTGGTCATCAGCGCCAGCACGCCGTACGGGGTCAGTTTCATGATCAGACGTACCAGCTTCATCACCCAGGCCTGAAGGGTATCAATGAAGGCCAGAACACGCGGGCCTTTTTCAGCATCGTCTTTTACCAGTTGCAGGGCAGCGACACCCACAAAGGCAGCAAAAATCACCACGCTGATGATTGACGTCGGGCTTGCGCCGGTCAGATCAGCAAACGGGTTCTTAGGAATAAAGGAAAGGATCAGCTGCGGAACGCTCAGGTCAGCCACTTTGCCGACATAGTTGGACTGAATCGCGGTCAGTCGTGCCGTTTCCTGCGTACCTTGTACCAGCCCGTCAGCGGTCAGGCCGAACAGACCCGTGACGAAGATACCCACCAGAGAGGCAATCAGCGTAGTGAACAGCAGGGTGCCGATGGTCAGGAAGCTGATTTTGCCCAGAGACGACGCGTTATGCAGTTTCGCTACTGCACTCAAAATCGACACGAAGACCAGCGGCATGACGATCATTTGCAGCAACTGAACGTAGCCATTACCGACAATATTGAACCATGTGATTGAGGTTTTCAGAACCGGGTCATCTGAACCGTAAATCAGCTGTAATGCCAGGCCAAAGACGACGCCCATCGCCAGACCCAGAAGGACTTTTTTTGCCAGACTCCATTGCTTATGGCGGGTTTGCGCCAGCAGCAACAGCAGGACCACGAAAGCCACTACGTTTAGAACGAGCGGAAGATTCATACCAGACTCCAGTCTTATAATTTTGATAAACGAAACGGGTGTTTCCGGAAAGGATTGCACCATCCCAAAGCAATGCGGTGAAGAATATCAGTTTGGGAGCCTGAGTATTTATATCCAAAAGGAATTCATTATAACTTTTTGGTGGTATTTGTATAAATTACATCCGATGCGGGCGTATTTTGTTCACGTCAGATGAACAGTTTCAGAATGTGATTAAAAAAGTCCGGATTGATTGCACCAATGATGGGCGTCCAGTCTGGCCAGAAAAGCGTTAAACCGACCAGCAATAAGCAGAGCGTTCTTTCCAGCTGGTTGCCTTTCTGGCTGTTAATCAGCGGCAAACGGAAACGCCAGCGGCAGGGCCAGAGCAACGGTACACCCGCAGGCGTCAGCATATCAGCCAGAATGTGACTCAGATACCCTATGATCATGGCGTGGAATGCATCGGCTGGGATCACCCAGTCGTGGGGGAAATGGGTACGCAGCAGGAAAATACCGCCTGCCACTGCCAGCAAACTGTGGGTAAATCCTCGGTGACCGAAAGCGCGGGCGATAGGTGTGGAAAGCCATTTGAGCCGCTGACCCAGTACGGATTTCGGATGGTCGATATCAGGTAACAGACAGGTGAGCAAAGACCCTGGAATGATGTGCCACCAGTCACCATGCGCCAGTTCGGGAGAAAGCTGTGCCTTTTTAGCAAATACTGCACAGGCTATTGAGAAAATGAGATGGCCTTCCGCCGTCATGACGCGTCCGAACTGGATAACTGTTATTTTATCCAGTATAAGTGAAACTGTCACAATCTTGGAAGAGCGACCCTGTAACTAATTGTCAACGGCATGATAAAAAAGAAAAAGGCGTATATAAATACGCCTTAATCATGTCACTTATCTTGTTGCTACCGTGCCAGCCACCCGCCATCGACAGCAATAGTGTAGCCATTCACATAATCCGACGCTTTTGACGCCAGGAAGACCACCGGCCCCATGACATCTTCCGGCAATCCCCAGCGTCCGGCCGGGATCCTGTCGAGGATTTCTTTGCTGCGATCTCCATCAGCACGTAACTGCTCGGTGTTATTCGTGGCCATGTATCCCGGAGCAATCGCATTCACATTCACGTTGTGCTTCGCCCATTCATTGGCCATCAGTCGTGTCAGACCCATGACGGCGCTTTTGGATGCGGTATAGGAAGGCACGCGGATCCCGCCCTGATAGGACAACATGGAAGCGATATTGATGATTTTGCCGCCGTTGCCCTGTTTGATGAATTGCTTCGCCACGGCCTGTGACATAAAGAACAACGTTTTGCTGTTCACATTCATCACATCGTCCCAGTTTTTCTCGCTGAATTCGATGGCATCTTCACGACGGATAATCCCGGCGTTATTAATCAGAATATCGATATGACCAAATTCCCCGACCGCTTTCTCAATCAGATCAGGAATGCCGTTGATACTACTCAAATCCGCCCGCAGGTCGAGAAAACGACGGCCCAGCGCGGTGACTTTCTTTTCGGTGTCTTCC
This sequence comes from Rahnella victoriana, assembly GCF_004330295.1. Lineage (GTDB taxonomy): Bacteria > Pseudomonadota > Gammaproteobacteria > Enterobacterales > Enterobacteriaceae > Rahnella > Rahnella victoriana. Next base: position 153,904 of record NZ_SJOJ01000010.1, on the reverse strand, counting down.
GGTGCGGAGACGTTAACGCCGACGATATCACATCCCGCCTGCGCAAGGCCGAGCGCCATGCCCTGACCCAGTCCGGTATTGCATCCGGTTACGATGGCGACTTTGCCGCTTAATTCAAAGGAATTGAGGATCATATTCAGAGTCTCTTTTGCCACGGCACATTCGCCATAAAGATGAGTCGCTCTGCCGGTTAAGGCAGAGCGCGGGGGGTTAGCGCAGTTCGCTGACTTTGACGTGATCCATGTCGTCGAATACCTGATTTTCACCGACCATACCCCAGATAAAGGTATAGTTTTTAGTGCCCACGCCAGCATGAATCGACCAGCTTGGGGAGATAACAGCCTGTTCGTTATGCACCAGCAAGTGACGGGTTTCCTGTGGTTGCCCCATCATGTGGAACACTGCTGTTTCCGCTTCCATATTGAAGTAGAAATACACTTCCATACGGCGTTCATGGGTATGGCAAGGCATGGTGTTCCACAGGCTGCCTTCTTCCAGTTTGGTCAGCCCCATGGTCAGCTGGCAGGTTTCCAGCACGTCAGGCACGATGAATTTATTGATGGTCCGGCGGTTGCTGGTCGCAGCGTCGCCGATAGTTTGCGGAGAGGCTTCCGCCAGGGTGATTTTTTTGTTCGGGAAAGTGGTATGCGCCGGGGCGCTGTTGTAATAGAACTTCGCCGGTTTGGCCGCATCTACACTGCTGAATTCGACCTGTTTCGCCCCTTTACCGACATACAACGCTTCTTCATGACCGATTTCATAGGTTGTGCCATCAACCACAATCAGGCCCGGTCCGCCAATATTAATGACGCCCAGCTCACGCCGTTCCAGAAAATAGCTCACACCGAGTTGCTTACCGACTTCATCGCCTACGGTGACCGTTTTTTCAGCAGGCATGACACCGCCGACAATAATGCGGTCAATGTGGCTGTAGGTCATGGTGTAGGCATTTTTTTCAAAGATTTTCTCAATGAGAAATTCACGGCGTAATTCAGCGGTATCAAGCGTTTTAGCGTGGTCGCTGTGGATGCTTTGACGAACTTGCATGTCGGTGCCTCTCATAGATTGACAATATTAAGGAGGACTTACCGGGCTAGTCTGACCGTTGCGTGGCAGTGACAGCGTACAGAAGCAGGAGAGCTCCCGGCTCGTCCTTGTTGCAGGAATCATAGGTTCATTGGCATACGAATTCAATAAAAATGAAATAACGTTTTATTTATTTTATGAGTCAGTTCAAGCTTTACGAAATTAAACGTCGCCTGGAAAATGATGGCAGGGGAAATGCGTGAGGAACGGGAAGGAAAGTGCGGAAGGTGCGCAGCAACGCCCGCTGCTGCGCATTCCATTCAACTGATATGCGCCGGACGCAATTCTTCGAGAGAAGACAGTTTGACATCGGCCAGTGCCCAGCGGGGATCGGCGCTGTATTCATGGTCAGGCACCACCACCGAACGCATGCGTGCGGCTTTGGTGGCGATCATGCCATTAAAGGAATCTTCCAGCGTGACGCAGTTCAGAGGATCAACCTGCAATTGCCCGGCTGCGAGCAGATAGACTTCCGGATGAGGCTTGCTGTACGGCAGATTCTCGGCAGAGACACGGACCTGAAAATAGGATTGCAGGTTAAACATTTCCAGCACGGTATCGAGCATATAAAGCGGTGAAGCAGAAGCGAGACCAATCTTCAGCCCCTGATCACGGCAAAGCTCAAGGGCATGGTTCACGCCTGGCAGCAGAGGGCGGGTTTGTTCCACCAGTTCAATGGTCCGGGCAATGATCCGTGAAGAGACCTCCTCAAGACCCGGCCCCTGCCAAGGCAGCGCCTGATACCACATCCTGACCACCTGATCGATGCGCAAACCCAGCGTATCCGGTAACAAATGTCGCTGGGAAATATCCACGCCCAGACTACTGAAAACATCCAGTTCGGCCTGAACCCATAACCGTTCAGAATCAATTAACAGACCATCCATATCAAAAATTGCTGCATTAACAGGGCGGACATAAGCCATGAAAGCGGACTCCCTTACAATAAATTGAAACCCACTCTACCATTGGCTGTCAGGCAGGTGAAACCCGTTGTGAACGGGGGCGCGTTGCCTGTTGTGGGGATACCGGTACGCTAACTGATTAAAACATTGGGCGGGAAAACCTTTCTGTGGGTAAACTTAGCAGTTGCTTCAGGCATCCTAACAAGGGGAATTCATGACGTACCAACAAGCCGGACGTGTGGCAGTGATTAAACGAATTGCAGGATGGATCATTTTTATCCCTGCGCTGCTTTCTACGCTGATTTCATTGCTGACTTTTATCAATGAGCATACTAAAACCGAACAGGGCATCAACGCCGTCATGCTGGATTTCGTCCATGTGATGGTGGATATGGTCAAATTTAATACTTCGTTTCTCAATGTCTTTTGGTACAACTCACCGGTGCCGGCTTTAGGCCAGGGCGTTACTACCGCCAACATCATGTTTTTCATTATTTACTGGCTGATTTTTGTGGGGCTGGCGTTGCAGGCGTCTGGCGCGAGAATGTCCCGTCAGGTGAAACACATCCGTGAAGGTATTCAGGATCAGCTGATCCTGGAGCAGGCGAAAGGCACGGAAGGGCGCACCCGTCCGCAAATTGAAGAACGTATCGTGATACCGCGACACACCATTTTGGTACAGTATTTCCCGCTCTATATTTTGCCGATTATCATTGCGGTTATTGGCTATTTCATTCTGAAATTATTAGGTTTAATCGCCTGATCAATAAGGCCAGAATATTGATATGTTCTGGCCTTATTTGTCTTATCGCGAAAGCCTCCTTTCGGCTAACTGATATCTTCGTGCAACAGTCTTTCCACTGCACGTTGCGCGACGACAAGATGCTGACCTCCAAATAAATTACTGCGGTTAAGCAAATAATATAACTGGTAGACCGCTTGCCTCGAAATGAAGTCATCAGGGAGCGGCGTCTTACTCTGATAACCGTCATATAATTGCGGGGGGACATTGGGATATAACGGCAGCATCGCCAGATCACATTCCCGATCACCCCAGTAACACGCCGGGTCGAAAATGACCGGTCCCTCCCCGGATAATCCGCAGTTATGTGGCCACAAATCGCCGTGCAAAAGTGAAGGCTGGGGCTGATGGTTTTGCAGTCGGGCATGAACCATGGCGGTGATATCTTCAATGCTGCCGAACGTCATGCCTTTTTCCGCCGCCAGCTGCAGCTGCCAGCCAATGCGCTGCTCGGCGAAGAACGTGGCCCAGCGGCGTTGCCAGCTGTTGGGTTGCACAAGCGTTGCCAGTTCATTATCAAAATCCAGACCGAATTGCAGTTGCTCACTCCACTGATGCAGCGCGGCCAGTTGCTGGCCTAATACGAAAGCATTATGTGCATCGAGAGGTTTCAGCGGGATGTATTCGAGAAGCAGAAAACTGTAATCGCGATCGCTCCCCACGCCATACACTTCCGGCACCCTGACGCTCTGACTGCGGGCGAGCAGGGCGAGCTGATCGGCTTCCGCCGCAAAGATAGGCAGCATTTCGCGCGCATTGCATTTTACAAACACGTCCCTGTCGCCGTAGCTCAGCCGCCATGCCGGATGGATTTCCCCTCCGGGCAGCTCAACACGTTCGCGGATTTCAGCACTGCCAAGGTGTTCACTCAACAAACGATTGACGGCTTGCCACATGGTATTACCCCTTCTGACTGGCCCGATAATTCATTAAGTTAGCGTTTTTTCTGCTTCGAAAACCCGATCCGGCGCACGGCTGAATCAGATGATGATGTTAATTTATGCATTTTTTGGAATGACGAAATAGAAAGTGTAATCAGTGAATCACTTAATTTAGGAATATGTGACATCAAACGGGTTTTATAACCGGAATTGTCTTATCGACATGTTCCTAACCCCCTTGTTTAACAAAACAATAATAATAATAGACTAAAAATATATTCAGGTGTGGGAAGAAGATGTATATGCTACATCTCGTCCCAGTCGCGAGAGAGATAACGTGAAACCAAACATTCTTTATTTGATGGCCGCGCTATTGCTGGCGGGTTGCGCTAAAGAAACACCGGTTCAAAGTACGCATTTTCTGAATCCTTCGCCGCCACCTCAGCGGGAAACTTCATTAATGCATCCGGGGCCTTATGGTGATGTTATTCATCAGGCGGCAAATACTTACGGCGTCGACGAAACACTTGTTAAAGCAATCATTCAGGTCGAATCTGGATATAACCCAACCGTTGTCAGTAAATCGAATGCGATTGGGTTAATGCAGCTAAAGGCCTCAACGGCAGGACGCGATGCCTACCGGATGAAAGGACGTTATGGACAGCCGACACCGCGTGATTTAAAAGATCCGGCGGTAAATATTGACCTGGGTACGGCCTACCTGAGTATTTTACAACAGCAGCTGGCAGGTATTAACAACCCGGAAACCCGTCGTTATGCCACCACGCTGGCGTATGTGAACGGGGCAGGGGCACTGCTGAGAACGTTCGATAAAGACAAGACTTATGCGATTGCGAAAATCAATCTGATGACGCCAGCTGAGTTTTCTGCCCATGTGCAGAAAAAACACCCGGCGCCTCAGGCTCCACGTTATCTGTGGAAAGTGAACAATGCCTACCTCGCGATGCGGTAAGCATTGAGTTTTCCGCCAGCGGCTCAGGCTGCTGGCGGAAAGTTTTTAATAATCTCAATAATGCCGTTGATCACGAACTGAACGCCCATACACACCAGCAAAAATCCCATCAGACGCGAAATCGCTTCAATCCCGCTTTTCCCCACCAGTCGCATAATGGCACCCGAACTGCGCAGGGAAATCCATAAAATCAAACCGACCAAAAAGAAAATCATCACTGGCGCGACCGTAATGATCCAGCCGGGGAAATCAGACGTTCTGACCGTTGAGGCGCTGCTGATTATCATGGCAATGGTGCCCGGTCCCGCTGTGCTTGGCATGGCAAGAGGGACAAACGCAATGTTCGGTGAATCCTGTTTCTTCATTTCCGCCGTTTTGTTTTCGATCATGACTTTCTCTTCCACATGAGGCTGCGGGAAAAGCATTCTGAAACCGATAAACGTAACGATCAGACCGCCCGCGATGCGCAGGCCGGGAATGGAAATCCCGAACGTGTTCATCACCACCTGGCCGGCGTAGTAGGCCACCATCATGATGATGAAGACATACACAGAGGCCATCAGCGACTGATGGTTTCTTTCCTGTGTCGTCATATTCCCTGAAAGACCGAGCATCAGGGCTACGGTGGTCAGGGGATTTGCCAGCGGAAGCAGCACCACCAGACCTAATCCAAGTGCCTCAAATAATTGCCTGACTTCTGTCATATCCTTCCCTTTTTTTAAATGCTGCCCTGATTACCTTAACGTGTCCGGGGGATTACACGAAAAATATCCGCGTTTAGCAACACAGGTTGCTGGAAATTCGCACTTTACGAATGGTAAACTCATCGCCTGTTTTCACGTCGCATCCCGGTACAATTCTCTGATGTATACAGGGTGTCTATATTTGGCAAGGTAAAGCTAAATAGCGTGAATAACTACGTGAATTTAAACTCAAATATTTTTCTAGATGTGCTCTGTCGTGTGGGGCACCACTGTAGATTAAGGAATTAGCATGCCTGTCATTACTCTTCCTGATGGAAGCCAGCGCGTTTTTGATCGCCCCGTTTCTCCTCTTGATGTTGCCCTTGATATCGGTCCTGGTCTGGCGAAAGCCTGTATCGCCGGACGTGTTAACGGCGAACTTGTTGATGCTACCGATCTCATTGAGGTGGATGCACAACTGGCGATCATCACCGCGAAAGACGAAGCCGGTCTTGAAATTTTGCGTCACTCCTGTGCGCACCTTTTGGGTCATGCCATTAAACAACTGTGGCCAGACACCAAAATGGCAATCGGCCCGGTTATCGATAATGGCTTCTATTACGACGTCGATTTAGATCGCACGCTGACTCAGGAAGATATCGAACTGCTTGAAAAGCGCATGCACGAACTGGCTGAAAAGAATTACGACGTAATTAAAAAGAAAGTCAGCTGGCAGGAAGCACGCGATACCTTTGCAAGCCGTGGCGAAGAATACAAAGTGGCGATTCTGGATGAAAACATCAGTCATGATGATCGTCCGGGTCTGTATCACCACGAAGAATACGTCGATATGTGCCGCGGTCCGCACGTACCGAACATGCGTTTCTGCCATCATTTCAAACTGCAGAAAACCTCCGGTGCTTACTGGCGTGGCAACAGCGACAACAAAATGCTGCAACGTATTTACGGCACTGCGTGGGCGGATAAAAAGCAGCTGAATGCTTACATCCAGCGTCTGGAAGAAGCCGGTAAACGTGACCACCGTAAAATCGGTAAGCAGCTTGACCTGTACCACATGCAGGAAGAAGCGCCGGGTATGGTGTTCTGGCATAACGACGGCTGGACTATCTTCCGTGAACTGGAAGCCTTTGTACGCATGAAACTGAAGTCTTATGACTATCAGGAAGTTAAAGGTCCGTTCATGATGGACCGCGTACTGTGGGAAAAAACAGGTCACTGGGAAAACTACAAAGAAGCGATGTTCACCACGTCTTCTGAGAACCGTGAATATTGCATCAAGCCAATGAACTGTCCGGGCCATGTTCAGATCTTCAATCAGGGTCTGAAATCCTACCGTGACCTGCCATTGCGTATGGCGGAGTTCGGCAGCTGCCACCGTAATGAGCCATCCGGCGCATTGCACGGCCTGATGCGTGTTCGCGGCTTCACACAGGACGATGCGCACATCTTCTGTACTGAAGAGCAGGTGCGTGATGAAGTAAACAGCTGTATCCGCATGGTGTACGACATGTACAGCACTTTTGGCTTTGAAAAGATCGTGGTGAAATTGTCCACCCGTCCTGAGAAGCGCATCGGTACTGACGAAATGTGGACGCGTGCTGAGGATGACCTGGCCGCTGCGCTGACTGAAAACGACATTCCGTTCGAATATCAGCCAGGTGAAGGGGCGTTCTACGGTCCAAAAATTGAATTTACCTTGCATGATTGTTTGGATCGTGCGTGGCAGTGTGGTACCGTGCAGCTCGACTTTTCATTACCGGGTCGTTTGAACGCCTCTTATATTGGCGAAAGCAACGACCGTCAGGTACCGGTAATGATTCACCGTGCTATCCTGGGTTCAATGGAGCGCTTCATCGGTATTCTGACTGAAGAATACGCGGGCTTCTTCCCAACCTGGATGGCTCCGGTTCAGGTAGTGATCATGAACATCACTGATGCACAAGCTACCTATGTCGAAGAATTAACTAAAAAACTGCAAGATGCAGGCATTCGCGTTAAAGCCGACTTGAGAAATGAGAAGATTGGCTTTAAAATTCGCGAACACACGCTACGCCGTGTTCCTTACATGTTAGTTTGTGGCGATAAAGAGGTCGAAGCAGGCAAAGTTGCTGTTCGTACCCGCCGCGGCAAAGACCTGGGAAGCATGGATGTTAGCGAAGTCGTTGACAAACTGCTGGCGGAAATCCGCAGCAGAAGTCTTCATCAACTGGAGGAATAAAGTATTAAAGGCGGAAAACGAGTTCAACCGGCGCGTCCTAATCGCATTAACAAAGAGATTCGCGCGCAAGAAGTTCGCCTCACAGGCGTCGATGGCGAGCAGATTGGTATTGTCAGTCTGAATGAAGCTCTTGAAAAAGCTGAGGAAGCGGGCGTCGATTTAGTAGAAATCAGTCCGAATGCCGAGCCGCCAGTTTGTCGAATCATGGATTACGGCAAATTCCTCTACGAGAAGAGCAAGTCGACCAAAGAGCAGAAGAAGAAACAAAAAGTTATTCAGGTTAAGGAAATCAAATTCCGACCTGGTACCGATGATGGCGACTATCAGGTCAAACTACGCAACCTGATTCGCTTTCTGGAAGATGGCGATAAAGCCAAAATCACCCTGCGTTTCCGTGGGCGTGAAATGGCGCACCAACAGATCGGTATGGAAGTGCTTAACCGCGTCCGTAAAGACCTGTGTGAAGATTCTGAACTGGCCGTTGTCGAATCCTTCCCTACGAAGATCGAAGGTCGTCAGATGATCATGGTGCTCGCACCTAAGAAGAAACAGTAAGGCTTCCAAGTAATCCTGTTACGCGGTGTTCGCACCGCGTATGCTGGATTCGCCTTTCTGATTCATGTTAATAACAATGCGAAGTGGAATTTAAAATGCCAAAGATCAAAACAGTACGCGGCGCCGCTAAACGCTTCAAAAAAACCGCCAACGGTGGTTTTAAGCGTAAGCACGCAAACCTGCGTCATATTCTGACCAAAAAAGCTACTAAGCGTAAACGTCACTTGCGTCCAAAAGGCCTGGTATCCAAGAACGATTTGGGTCTGGTCTCTGCATGTCTGCCGTACGCATAAATACACTTTTTCATTTAGAATATAAAACTCAGGAGAGCATATGGCTCGCGTAAAACGTGGTGTGATTGCACGTGCACGTCACAAGAAAATCTTAAAACAGGCGAAAGGTTACTACGGTGCCCGTTCTCGCGTATATCGTGTTGCATTCCAGGCTGTTATCAAAGCTGGTCAATACGCTTACCGTGACCGTCGTCAAAAGAAACGTCAGTTCCGTCAGCTGTGGATCGCGCGTATCAACGCAGCAGCTCGTCAGAACGACATGTCTTACAGCAAATTCATTAACGGCTTGAAAAAAGCTTCTATTGAAATTGACCGTAAGATCTTGGCTGACATCGCAGTCTTCGACAAAGTGGTATTTGCCGCTCTGGTTGAGAAAGCGAAAGCAGCACTGGCGTAAGTCAGGTGAAAGAGGGAGCTTGCTCCCTCTTTTATATTTTGTGTTTAAAAACATTCTGTTTCGTTGTTTAATACCACCGGTAGTTTCGTTTGAACGTCAGCACAAGATTTCCAACCGATAAGGTAACGCAAGCATGAATGCTGCTATTTTCCGTTTCTTTTTTTACTTTAGCGCCTGACTCAGGAAGGCTTTCGCGCGTAAGAGAAGAAACGAAAAGTAGCGCCTAAGCCTCCCTCGTGGAGGCTTTTTTGTATCTGTGCTTTATACACTAAGGTTCAGGGTCAAAATCGCGCCCCTGATTAATCACGGTTATTTTACATCGGGCCATATTGGCCAGAAGAAGAGGAAAGCAATGCCACATCTCGCAGAGCTGGTTGCCAATGCCAAGGCAGCCGTAGAGAGTGCTCAGGATATCGCCGCGCTGGATAACGTGCGTGTCGAATATCTGGGTAAGAAAGGCCACCTGACACTCCAGATGACAACCCTCCGTGAATTACCTGCGGAAGAACGCCCGGCTGCGGGCGCGGTCATCAATGAAGCGAAAGCGCAGGTTCAGGAAGCCCTGAACGCGCGTAAAAATACGCTGGAGTCCGCCGAGCTGAACGCCCGTCTGGCGGAGGAAACCATCGACGTTTCCCTGCCTGGTCGTCGCATCGAAAACGGTGGCCTGCACCCGGTGACCCGTACTATCGATCGCATTGAAACTTTCTTCGGTGAATTAGGCTTTACCGTGGAAACCGGCCCTGAAATCGAAGATGACTATCACAACTTTGATGCGCTGAACATTCCGGGTCACCATCCGGCACGTGCCGACCACGATACTTTCTGGTTTGACGCCAGGCGTTTGCTGCGTACACAAACTTCCGGCGTTCAGATCCGTACAATGAAAGATCAGCAGCCGCCGATCCGTATCATTGCGCCGGGTCGCGTTTATCGTAATGACTACGACCAGACGCACACCCCGATGTTCCATCAGATGGAAGGTCTGATCGTTGATAAAGACATCAGCTTCTCCAACCTGAAAGGCACACTGCACGATTTCCTGAACAACTTCTTTGAAGCTGATTTGCAGATCCGTTTCCGTCCTTCCTATTTCCCGTTCACTGAACCTTCCGCTGAAGTGGATGTGATGGGTAAAAATGGTAAATGGCTGGAAGTGCTGGGTTGCGGCATGGTGCATCCCAATGTCCTGCGCAACGTCGGCATTGACCCGGAAGTCTATTCCGGTTTTGCCTTCGGCATGGGGATGGAGCGCCTGACCATGTTGCGCTATGGCGTGACAGACCTGCGTGCATTCTTCGAAAATGATCTGCGTTTCCTCAAACAGTTTAAGTAAGGCGGGAATATCACATGAAATTCAGTGAACTCTGGTTGCGTGAATGGGTAAACCCAGCCATCAGCAGCGAAGCATTATCAGACCAAATCACCATGGCCGGCCTTGAAGTCGATGGCGTGGATCCTGTTGCCGGCACATTTACTGGTGTCGTTGTCGGTGAAGTTGTCGAATGTGGTCAGCACCCGAACGCAGATAAACTGCGTGTCACCAAAGTGAATGTGGGCGGCGCTCGCCTGCTGGACATCGTGTGTGGCGCACCAAACTGCCGTCAGGGCCTGAAAGTGGCGGTTGCCACTGTGGGGGCTGTCTTGCCGGGTGATTTCAAAATCAAAGCCGCTAAGCTGCGTGGCGAGCCTTCAGAAGGCATGCTGTGCTCCTTCTCTGAGCTGGGTATTTCAGAAGATCACGACGGTATTATCGAATTACCGCTGGATGCACCCGTCGGTACGGATATCCGCGAATTCCTGAAACTGGATGACACCACCATTGAAATCAGCGTGACGCCAAACCGTGCTGATTGTCTGGGGATCCTCGGCGTGGCGCGTGATGTTGCGGTGATTAATCAGTTGCCGCTGGTCGAGCCGGAAATCAATCCGGTGAAAGCCACCGTTGATGCCACAATCTCCATTGATGTGCAGGCGCCACAGGCGTGTCCGCGTTATCTGGGTCGTGTTGTCAAAGGCATCAACGTTAAGGCGCCTACACCACTGTGGATGCGTGAAAAGCTGCGTCGTTGTGGCACCCGCTCTATTGATGCGGTAGTGGATATCACCAACTACGTGCTGCTCGAACTCGGTCAGCCAATGCATGCGTTCGACCTGAACCGCATCCAGGGTGGCATCGTTGTGCGTATGGCACAGCAGGGCGAACCGCTGACCCTGCTTGACGGCACGCAGGCGAAACTGAACGAAGATACGCTGGTTATCGCTGACCATGAAAAAGCACTGGCGATGGCCGGTATCTTTGGCGGCGAACATTCCGGTGTGAACGATGAAACGCAGGATGTTCTGCTGGAGTCTGCGTTCTTCGCGCCACTGTCCATTACTGGCCGCGCACGCCGCCAGGGGCTGCACACCGACGCCTCACATCGCTATGAGCGTGGTGTTGACCCGCAACTGCAATACAAGGCTATCGAGCGCGCTACCGCGCTGTTGCTGAGCATTTGTGGTGGTGAAGCCGGTCCGGTGATTGACGCATCTTCTGAAGAGCATCTGCCGAAAGCGGCGACCATCACGCTGCGTCGTGAAAAGCTGGATCGCCTGATCGGGCATCACGTTGAAGATGCACAGGTCACGGACATTCTGACCCGTCTGGGCTGCCAGGTTCAGCATCACGGCGATCACTGGGTGGCTGTGGCACCGAGCTGGCGCTTCGATATGCAAATCGAAGAAGATTTGGTGGAAGAAGTGGCCCGCGTTTACGGCTACAACAACATTCCTGATGTGCCGGTGAAAGCCAGTCTGGTGATGACTAAACACCGCGAAGCGAACCTGTCGCTGAAACGTGTGAAAAATCTGCTGGTTGACCGCGGTTTCCAGGAAGCGATTACCTACAGTTTTGTCGATCCAAAAGTGCAGGCTCTGCTGCATCCTGGCGAAGAAGCGCTGATTCTGCCTAGCCCGATCTCGGTAGAAATGTCCGCCATGCGTCTTTCCCTGTGGTCAGGTCTGCTGACTGCGGTGGTAAATAACCAGAATCGTCAGCAAAGTCGCGTGCGTTTATTTGAAAGCGGCCTGCGCTTTGTCCCTGATACACAAGCCGATTTGGGTATCCGTCAGGACGTCATGCTGTCTGGTGTGATCTCCGGCACGAAAAATGAAGAGCATTGGGATCTGGCGCGTCAGGCAGTTGACTACTACGATTTGAAAGGTGATCTTGAGGCTATTCTTGAGCTTACCGGCAAAATGAACGATGTACAGTTCAAGGTGGAAGCGAATCCTGCGTTGCACCCTGGACAGAGCGCAGCGATTTATTTACGCGGCGAACGTATTGGTTTCATTGGTGTAGTCCACCCTGAGCTGGAACGTAAACTCGATCTTAATGGTCGTACTGTGGTCTTCGAACTGTTATGGAATAAGGTTGTAGACCGCGTACTGCCTGATGCGAAAGAGATTTCTCGCTTCCCGGCGAACCGTCGTGACATCGCTGTTGTAGTCGCCGAAAACGTGCCCGCAGACGATATTTTGGCAGAGTGCAAGAAAGTTGGCGCAAATCAGGTAGTTGGCGTAAACTTGTTTGATGTGTACCGTGGCAAGGGCGTAGCTGAGGGTTACAAGAGCCTGGCTATCAGTCTGGTGTTGCAGGATACCGGCCGTACACTGGAAGAAGAGGAGATCGCCGCTACCGTTGCAAAATGTGTAGAGGCTCTAAAACAGCGATTCCAAGCATCCTTGAGGGATTGAACCTATGGCGCTTACTAAAGCTGAAATGTCAGAACACCTGTTTGAGAAGCTCGGGCTGAGCAAACGGGATGCCAAAGACCTTGTTGAAATATTTTTCGAAGAAGTTCGTCGTGCTTTGGAAAATGGTGAGCAAGTTAAACTGTCTGGCTTTGGCAACTTTGATCTGCGTGACAAAAACCAACGTCCGGGACGTAACCCGAAAACCGGTGAAGATATTCCGATCACGGCGCGTCGTGTGGTGACTTTCCGTCCGGGACAGAAATTGAAAAGTCGTGTAGAGAATGCCACGCCGAAAGAATAAGTGAAAACATCAAAAAGGCCGCGAGAGCGGCCTTTTTTTTCGCCTGCGATTTACGCCGCATTTCCCCGGTTATTTTGTGAGCACCTTCACAACTTTCCGGCCTGTCATTTTACGGATTTAAGTAATCAGCACAGGAAGTGAAAAGATAGTGTTAAGAGGGTGGGCGGTTCAGGATTAGTCTGATAGATTAAATTTCAAGGCAGGAAGAGCAGTGTGCTTTATTCTTTCTTCACAAGCCTGATAATAAAAAAGGGGCCGAAGCCCCAGGAGTCAATGACTCATATTGTTCAGTGAATAATGCGCGCACATTAATTACTGAAGCAAGGGTTCCGCAGAAATAACCGGGAACCCGAAGAGTATACTTTTTAGAATGTGATTAATGGTTATAGAACATACGAGGTCCGCCCGGACCACCACCACCGTGGCCACCACCGCCGTGACCGCCGCCACCACCAGGGCCCCAGAACGGAGGGAATAAACAGCCGCTGAGGCTGACGACGACCAGAGCCACGCTAAACAGAGCTAAAATACGACGCATAAAGTACTTCCTTTGTTTGAATAAACAGGGCGAGTATAAATAGAATGCAGCCAGGTTGTTGTCAGGCTTGCGTTAAGATTTGTTAGCGTCGTAATAAGAATTGAATAGATAATAAACTTCATCCTGTTGATGTATTTCAATCAGGATATGTTTGTATTGTTATTGTAAGGTCTCGGCAAGTTAACTGAAAATCCGCTCCTGTCTTATATTCTCTCCTCTTACCGCCTGATATAAAAAACACGTCATAAAAAATAAAGAAGGCGTGACTATCGTGAAAAAATCTCTCTTATTGCTTTGTTGTGCACTGGCGTTGCCTGTGATCGCGCAGGCAAATGTTTCTATTGACCTCAATGTACCTGGCGTATCACTTCACCTCGGGGATCAGGATCAGCGCGGTTACTACTGGGATGGTTATGACTGGCGTCCGCCGCAGTGGTGGCATGATCATCAGGGCCATCATTATGGTGAACGTAATGAGCATGGCATGTACTGGCATGGTAACCGCTGGGATGCCAAACCGCCGCAGCGCAGCCACGGTAATCCGGGGCACAACACGCCGCGTCCTCCGCAGCAGCCTCATAATCAGGGGCGTCCGAACGGCAATGACCATCATGATAACAACGGTCATCAGGGCGGCGGCAAGGATCAGCAGGGCGGTCATAACGATCATCAGGGTAACGGACAACCGATCCCGCCAAATGGTCATCAGGGCCACTGATCTTCCCTGTCAGGGGCAGTCAGTCCGAAGCCGGTGCTCAGTCACCGGCTTTTTTATTTCTCATTTGCCCATAATCCGGTTCAGCGCTAGAGCTAACTGCCTAATATCGGTAGGATAGTCAATTCCCGTCCGCCTCAGGAAACTGCACGTCATGCCTATCCCGCAGACTTTTTCTGCCCTTGAACATCAACAGAAATGTCGTGACCGTCGCTGGTTATACGGGCTGAGTCTGCTGCTTTTGCTGACCGGCGTACTCAGCCTCTGTGCGGGCGAGCGCTGGCTGTGGCCGGATCACTGGCTGAGCAGCGAGGCGCGTCTTTTTGTCTGGCAATTGCGTTTCCCCCGTGCCATCGCCGTGATCCTGGTCGGCGCGAGTCTGGCGGTCGCCGGAACCGTGATGCAGTCATTATTTGAAAATCCGCTGGCAGAGCCGGGGCTGCTCGGTGTGGCGAACGGTGCCGGTGTTGCGCTGGTAGGTTGCGTGATGCTCGGGCAGGGTATGTTACCCGTCTGGGTCATTAGTCTGGCCGCCGTGGCCGGTGCGCTGGTTGTGACATTCTTCCTGTTGTATATCGCCCGAAAACGCCTGCTGACGAATGCGCGGATGCTGCTGGTCGGGGTGGCGATTGGCATTGTGTGCAGTGCATTAATGACCTGGGCCATTTATTTCAGCAGCAATCTCGATTTACGCCAGCTGATGTACTGGATGATGGGAGGATTTGGCGGGGTCGACTGGAGCCAGATCTGGCTGGGATTAATGCTGCTGCCGGTGTTGATGTGGCTGGTGTGGCAGGGCAACACGCTGAATTTGCTCTCGCTGGGGACACAACAGGCGCGCCAGCTGGGGATATCGCTGAACGCCTGGCGCTATATTCTGGTGCTGGCTGTCGGCTGGATGGTCGGGCTGAGTGTCGCGCTGGCGGGGGTGATTGGCTTTATCGGTCTGGTGATCCCCCATATTCTCAGGCTGTGCGATATTACCGATCAGCGCCGCTTACTGCCTGCCAGCGCACTGGGCGGGGCGTCGGTGCTGTTGCTGGCGGATGTGCTGGCGCGCATTGGCTTATATGCCGCTGAGTTGCCGATTGGCGTGGTCACGGCCACGCTCGGCGCACCGGTATTCATCTGGTTATTAATCAGAACCGGACAAATCCGCTGATCCTTTGCAGCGTGTCGTCTATGCTGTTCCCTGAAACCCCCTTTACCTAACCTACACCTCTTAGGATAAACACGATGAGCAATGACATTTTTGATATCACCCTGAAAACGATCGATGGCGAAACGACTACGCTGGGCGCTTACAAAGGTTCGGTATTGCTGGTGGTCAACGTGGCTTCGCAATGTGGCCTGACCAAGCAATACGAAGGTCTGGAAAATATTTATCAGGCGTGGCATGACCGTGGCTTCGAAGTGCTGGGCTTCCCGTGCAATGAATTTGCCGGGCAGGAGCCGGGTACGGAAGAGGAAATCAAAACCTTCTGCACCGCCAATTTTGGCGTGAAATTCCCGATGTTCAGTAAAATTAACGTCAATGGTGAACAGCGTCATCCGCTGTACTCGGCACTGATTGCCGCCTGTCCGACAGCGGTAAAACCGGAAGACAGTGCCTTCTATGAGCGTCTTGCCAGCAAAGGTCGCCAGCCATTGAAACCGGATGACATCTTGTGGAACTTTGAAAAATTCCTGATTGGTCGTGACGGCACCGTGGTTCAGCGTTTTGCGCCGGATATGGCACCGGAAGATCCGATCCTGATGGAAACCATCAAAGCCGCTCTGGCGAAATGATTTACGCGTGAGAACACAGATGCTGGAATGTCGCGATATCACCGTTGAAGGCCGTCTGCGGGCCTTCACCACACAGATTGCGCCGGGCAAACGGATCCATATCATCGGGCCGAACGGTGCCGGAAAAAGCACCTTGCTGGCGCGGCTGGCGGGTATGTCCGGCGGTGGCGGTGAAGTGTTGCTCGACGGGCAGCCGCTGGCGGAGATTTCCGGTCCGCGGCTGGCCCGTCTTCGCGCCTGGTTATGCCAGCAACTGACACCGGCATCGCTGATGCCGGTATTCCAGTATCTTTCTCTTCACCAGCCACAACAAGCCGATCCCGCCGCACTGGAAAAGACCATCGCGCGGTTATGCAGTGCATTGCAGTTAGGTGACAAACTGGCGCGGCCGGTCACCCATCTGTCGGGAGGAGAATGGCAACGTGTCAGGCTGGCGGCGGTACTGTTGCAGGTCTGGCCGCAGGTGAATCCTGACAGCCAGATATTGTTTCTGGATGAGCCGATGAACAGTCTGGATGTGGCGCAGCAGCAGGCGCTGGATCAGCTACTGACGGAATTCTGTGCAAGCGGACGTTCGGTGGTGATAAGCGATCACGATCTCAATCACACCCTGCATTACGCGCATCAGGTGTGGTTAATGTCTTCCGGATCGGTCATTGCGGCGGGGGAATGTACTGCGGTGATGCAGGCGGAGATACTTTCCGGCGTCTATAACGTAGCATTTCAGATACACCAGATGGCTGGGCGGCAGTGGATAATGGCGACAGAAACATCGGTCAGCGTTTAATGTGTAGCGCTGTCATTATATAAATATTGCGTCTTCTTACCCTCAGGGACTTTACGTTGTTCGAAAAAAGAACAGTGTTTTCACTTTTTAAATAAAGTTCATTTTTAAAATAATCAGAGGAATAATTTATCTCTCTGTTTTTCTTGCTGTTTAATCTCTCCTTTTATTTATTTCCCCTTGATTTACTTTCTATTTAACTTCGCAATACTGGCAAATCCTTAAGGTTAAATTAAGCTTAAACCGACATCCTAAGAGTCATAAATTCAGGGCGGCGTTTACTTACGGTTAAATAAATGCGGTCTACAGTCGGTATGAGTTAATTACCTTTTCGGGATAGCGTAATGGAAAACTTTTTGCCTTTCTCTCGTCCTTCCATGGGCGAAGAAGAGATTGCGGCTGTTGGGCAGGTTTTACGTTCTGGCTGGATAACCACCGGGCCGCAAACACATCAGCTTGAACAGGATTTTTCTGCCGCTTTCGGTTGTAAACATGCCATTGCTGTCAGTTCCGCGACCGGCGGGATGCACGTGACATTAATGGCGCTGGGCATCGGTCCCGGCGATGAAGTCATTACTCCTTCCCAGACCTGGGTTTCGACCCTGAATATGATTGTTTTGCTCGGTGCAGAACCGGTCATGATCGATGTTGATCCGGACACCCTGATGGTCAGCGCCGACGCCATCGCTGCGGCGATCACCCCAAAAACCAAAGCCATTATTCCTGTCCATTACGCCGGTGCGCCGCTGGATCTTGACCCGATCTATGCCGTGGCCAACCAGCATGGTATCCCGGTCATTGAAGATGCCGCGCACGCGGCGGGCACAAAATACCGTGACCGCTGGATTGGCGCGCAGGGCACCGCGATTTTCTCCTTCCACGCCATCAAAAACATGACGTGTGCCGAAGGCGGTCTGATCGCCACCGACGACGATGCGCTGGCCGCTAAAGTCCGCGCCCTGAAATTCCACGGTCTGGCCGTTGATGCGTTTGATCGCCAGGTGCTGGGGCGGAAGCCGCAGGCGGAAGTGGTCGCGCCGGGGTTTAAATACAACCTGTCGGATATCCATGCCGCCATCGCCGTTGTGCAACTGAAACGTCTGGCACAAATGAATGCCCGCCGTGCAGAACTGGCGCAACGCTATATGGATAAATTACAGGGTTCGCCTTATCTGCCGATGCATGTGCCGGCTTATCCGCATCTTCATGCGTGGCACTTATTCATGATCCGTGTCGACGAACAACGTTGCGGCATCAGCCGTGATGATCTGATGGAACGCCTGAAAGAGCAGGGGATCGGAACCGGATTGCATTTCCGCGCAGCTCACACCCAAAAATATTACCGCGAACGTTATCCGCATCTGAATCTGCCAGCCAGCGAATGGAACTCGGCACGTCTGTGCAGTTTGCCTTTGTTCCCTGATATGCAGGACAGCGATGTGGACCGTGTTGTCGCGGCTCTCTTTTCCCTTCTGGAGGCGCAGTAGTGGCGCATTATGAACCCATTCGTAAAGTCTCGGTGGTCATCCCGGTCTACAACGAAGAAGAAAGCCTGCCTGCGCTTCTCTCGCGCACTCAGGCCGCATGTAAAGAATTAACCCAGCAATACGAAATCATCCTGGTGGATGACGGCAGTGCGGACAGCTCAGGCGACATGCTTTCCGCTGCGGCAGAACAACCGGACAGTCACATTATCGCCGTGCTGCTTAACCGTAACTACGGACAGCATTCCGCCATCATGGCCGGTTTCAGCCATGTGACGGGCGATCTGGTCATTACACTTGACGCTGATTTGCAAAACCCGCCGGAAGAAATTCCGCGTCTGGTGGCTAAAGCCGATGAAGGTTATGACGTGGTGGGCACGGTGCGCGCCAACCGCCGCGATTCCTGGTTCCGTAAAACCGCATCCAAAATGATCAACATGATGATCCAGCGTGCCACCGGAAAATCGATGGGAGATTACGGCTGCATGTTGCGTGCATACCGCCGCCACATTATTGAAGCCATGCTGCATTGCCATGAGCGAAGCACTTTTATCCCGATCCTCGCCAACACCTTTGCGCGTAAGACGGTGGAAATCCCGGTTCAGCATTCCGAACGTGAATTTGGCGATTCCAAATACAGTCTGATGAAACTGATTAACCTGATGTATGACCTGATCACCTGTCTGACGACCACGCCGCTCAGAATGCTCAGTGTGGTGGGCAGCGTGATTGCGCTCTTCGGTTTCCTGCTGGCCGTGTTCCTGATTTTAATGCGCCTTATCAACGGCCCGGAGTGGGCGGCGGAAGGCGTGTTCACGCTGTTTGCGGTGTTATTTATGTTTATTGGTGCGCAGTTTGTCGGCATGGGATTACTCGGTGAATACATCGGGCGGATCTATAACGATGTGCGCGCACGTCCCCGTTATTTCGTTCAAAAAGTCGTCGGCGTTCGTTCCGAAGAAAACAGTCAGGAAAAAGAGTGATGAAAGCGATTGTATTTGCCTACCATGATATCGGTTGCGTTGGTTTACAGGCTCTGGTTGATGCCGGTTACGACGTGCAGGCGGTGTTTACTCACACGGATGCCCCGAATGAAAACCAGTTCTTTTCTTCTGTTGCCCGTCAGGGGGCTGAATTAAATCTGCCGGTTTATGCGCCGGAAGATGTGAATCATCCGCTGTGGCTCGATCGCATCCGCGCTTTACAGCCTGATGTTATTTTCTCGTTCTATTACCGCAACATGCTGAGCGAAGAGATTTTATCTCTGGCCCCGCAGGGCGGGTTTAATCTGCATGGTTCATTACTGCCACGCTACCGTGGCCGCGCACCGGTGAACTGGGCGCTGCTCAGGGGTGAAACCGAGACCGGTGTGACGCTGCATAAAATGGTGAAACGCCCGGATGCGGGCGATATCGTCGGCCAGCGTAAAGTGACCATTGCGCCAGATGATACGGCCCTGACATTGCATGCCAAAGTGCGTGACGCGGCAAAAGCGTTACTGACTGATGTGCTGCCGGAGATGAAAGCGGGTGCGTTCACGCTGACGCCACAAGATGAAACACAGGCCACTTACTTTGGCCGTCGCACGGCCGCCGATGGTGAAATTCACTGGCACAAACCGGCCACTGACATTAACAACCTGATCCGCGCCGTCACCGAACCTTATCCGGGCGCGTTCTCTTTCCTCGGTCAGCGCAAACTGACGGTCTGGCGCGCGCGTCCGCTGGCAACTCAGCATGACAAACAACCGGGGACCGTGCTTTCTTCCGATCCGCTGACTATCGCCTGTGGCAAAGGCGCACTGGAAATTCTGGCCGGGCAGAGTGAAAACGGCCTGTACGTGCAGGGTTCCCGTCTGGCGCTGGAACTGGGCATCATGCCGGATATGCGCGTGGCGACATTGCCTACTGCGGCGATGAAACGCCGTACCCGCGTACTGATCCTCGGTGTTAACGGGTTTATCGGTAACCACCTGAGTGAACGCCTGCTGCGCGAAGATCGTTATGAAATTTACGGTCTGGACATCAGCTCTGACGCCGTCAGCCGCTTTATGGATAATCCGCACTTCCACTTTGTTGAAGGCGATATCAGCATCCATTCCGAGTGGATCGAATACCACATTAAAAAATGTGACGTCGTGCTGCCGCTGGTAGCCATCGCCACGCCAATCGAATACACCCGAAATCCGCTGCGTGTGTTCGAACTGGATTTCGAAGAAAACCTGAAAATCGTCCGCGATTGCGTGAAATACAAAAAACGCATCATCTTCCCGTCAACGTCTGAAGTTTACGGCATGTGTGATGACAAGGAATTCGACGAAGATCATTCCCGTCTTATCGTCGGCCCGATCAACAAACAGCGCTGGATTTACTCCGTATCCAAGCAACTGCTGGACCGGGTGATCTGGGCATACGGCGCGAAAGAAGGGCTGAAATTTACCCTGTTCCGTCCGTTCAACTGGATGGGACCCCGTCTGGATAACCTGGATGCGGCGCGTATCGGCAGTTCCCGCGCGATCACCCAGCTGATCCTGAATCTGGTCGAAGGTTCACCGATCAAACTGGTGGATGGTGGCGAACAGAAGCGTTGTTTCACCGATATCAACGACGGTATCGAAGCGCTGTTCCGCATTATTGAAAACCGCGACAACCTGTGTGACGGCCAGATCATCAACATCGGTAACCCGACCAATGAAGCGAGCATCCGTGAACTGGCCGAAATGCTGCTGAGCAGCTTCGAGGCGCACCCGCTGCGCGCGCAGTTCCCGCCGTTTGCCGGTTTCAATCTGGTGGAAAGCAGCACGTACTACGGTAAAGGTTATCAGGATGTAGAACACCGTACGCCGAGCATCAAAAATGCCCGCCGGTTGCTGGACTGGAAACCTGAAATCGGCATGGAGAAAACCGTCGCCGAAACGCTGGATTTCTTCCTGCGCTCTGTCAATCCTGATGCTGACAAAGCCTGAAACGGTGCCGGTCATGAAGAACGTGGGTCTGCGTATTGATGTGGATACCTGGAGCGGCACCCGGGAGGGTGTCCCTCAGCTTCTGCACACCCTTGCAAAACATAACATTACCGCCAGTTTCTTCTTCAGCGTAGGGCCGGATAACATGGGGCGCCATTTGTGGCGCCTGCTTAAACCGCGCTTTCTGTGGAAAATGCTGCGCTCTAATGCCGCGTCCCTCTATGGCTGGGATATCCTGCTGGCCGGTACGGCGTGGCCGGGCAAGCTTATCGCCAAAGATCTCGGTTATCTGATGAAAGAAACCACCAAACGCGGTCATGAAGTCGGGCTGCATGCGTGGGATCATCAGGGCTGGCAGGCGAAAGTGGGGAAGTGGTCCGATAAACAACTGGAAGAACAGATCCGGCTGGGGCTGGAGGCGCTGGAAAAAAGCCTCGGGCACGATGTCGAATGTTCAGCCGTCGCGGGCTGGCGCGCCGACGAGCGGGTGGTGGAAGTGAAAGAGCGTTTCCATTTCTACTACAACAGTGATTGTCGTGGTACGCACCCGTTCCTGCCGGTGCTGGAAAACGGCACGCCGGGCACGGTGCAAATTCCCGTGACATTGCCCACGTATGATGAAGTGGCGGGCGGGGAGATCACGGCAGATAACTTCAACGATTTTATTCTCGATGCAATAGAGAACGATCACGGCGTGCCGGTGTATACCATCCATGCCGAAGTGGAAGGCATGTCGCTGGCAACACAATTTGACGACTTACTCACCCGCGCGCAGGCGCAGGGGATCCGGTTTTGTACGCTGGGCGAGTTGCTGCCGCAAGATCTCAGTACGTTGCCAACAGGCAAAGTGGTTCGCGCCAGTTTCCCGGGCCGGGAAGGTTGGCTGGGCTGTCAGCAAGAAGGTTTTTCCTGATGTCAAAAACGATTAAAGGCGTATGGAGCACCCTGATTCTGGTGTTCTTTGCGCTGGTTTATCTTGTCCCTCTGAATACCCGCCTGTTATGGCAGCCCGATGAAACCCGTTATGCCGAGATCAGCCGCGAAATGCTTCAGCGCGGCGACTGGGTTGTGCCGCATCTGCTCGGGTTACGTTATTTCGAAAAACCGGTCGCCGGTTACTGGTTTAACAACTTCAGCCAGATGATTTTTGGTGACAGTAACTTTGCCGTGCGTTTTGGCTCGGTCTTCAGCACCGCGCTTAGCGCACTGCTGGTGTTCTGGCTGGCGCATCTGATGTGGCGTAATCGTCAGACCGCATGCACTGCAGTGCTGATTTATCTCTCCTGCACGCTGGTGTTCAGCATCGGTACTTACAGTGTGCTGGATCCGATGATTACGCTATGGATGACCGTTGCGATGGTCGCCAGCTATTTCTGTCTGCGGGTCTCGCGGACACCACAAAAAGCCGCGAGCTGGATCGCACTGGGGCTGGCCTGTGGTATGGGCTTTATGACCAAAGGTTTTCTGGCGCTGGCATTGCCGGTGATCGCTGTCCTGCCCATTATCTGGCGTGAAAAGCGTTTCAAAACCCTGTTTGGCTGGGGGCCGCTGGCGGTGCTCAGCGCCGTGATCCTCAGCATGCCGTGGGTGCTGGCGATCGCCCGCCGCGAGCCGGATTACTGGAATTACTTCTTCTGGGTCGAACATATTCAGCGTTTTGCTGAAGCCGATGCCCAGCATAAAGCGCCGTTCTGGTATTACCTGCCGGTACTGATCCTCGGTGCGTTACCCTGGGTGGGGTTGTTACCCGGCGCGCTGCGTGATGGCTGGACCAAACGCGTGATGCGTCCGGAACTGTTCTTCCTGTTGAGCTGGGCGGTGATGCCGCTGATTTTCTTCAGTATCGCCAAAGGCAAATTGCCGACCTATATCCTGCCGTGCTTTGCGCCGCTGGCTCTGCTGATGGCTGACCATCTGGAACAGATCCGTCAGTCCGGCAAACTGCGGGCGCTGAAAGCTAACGGCATCATCAATATTGTGTTCGGTGTGCTGATGGCGGTGGCGGTCCTGGTGATATCCGGTATTTTACCGGTTCACGTTAAGCCGGTATTTGGCCGCCCGGAGCTGCCACGGGCGCTGATTGGCATCCTGTGTTTTGCCGTCTGGGCGCTGGCCGGTGCGATGTCGCTGACCGATCTGAAAAAACGCTGGTATTGGGCGGCGGCCTGTCCGGTGGTGCTGGCGCTTCTGATCGGGCAGGCCATTCCGCAGAAAGTGATGGATTCCAAACAGCCACAGGTGTTTTTAGACAATAACATCGGATTGCTGCACGACAGCCGCTATATCCTTGCTGACAATGTCGGGGTGGCGACCGGACTGGCGTGGATGCTCAAACGCAGCGATATCATGATGTTTGACGAAAGGGGCGAGCTGCAATACGGTCTGAGTTATCCTGATGCACAGGCTAATTTCGTCGATGCCGCCGGATTCCCGGCATGGTTACAAAAGGCACGACAGCAGGGGAATATCTCCGTGATCATGAAACTCGATAAAAATGCCGTCTCCATCGGAAAACTGCCTCCGGCAGATGCGACAGTAAAAATGGATCGTATGGCTCTGCTGTTCTACAAAAAACTGCCATGACCGGATTTCTTCTGGTTCTCGCCGTCAGCGTCATCACCTGTGCCGGTCAGCTTTGTCAGAAGCAGGCCGCGCAGGTGGCGGGGCACGGCATGGCAGCCATTTTACGCTGGCTCGGGCTGGCGGTGCTGCTGCTGGGCATCGGTATGCTGTTATGGCTTCGGGTCTTGCAGTTGCTGCCCCTGAGTCTGGCCTATCCGATGCTCAGCCTTAACTTTGTCCTGATTACGTTGTGCGCCCGCTGGTTTTTCCATGAAGTGGTTGACGGACGGCACTGGTGTGGCGTCGCACTGATTATGTCGGGGATTGCGCTGATGAGTGTCAGCTTATGAAGGGCTATCTGTGGGGCGCGGGCAGTGTGTTACTGGTCACCGCAGCCCAGTTACTGATGAAATGGGGCATGGTGCAGATCCCGTCAGATGCACTGTCGCTGTGGCATGTTTCTTTTATTCTTAATAACTTACCCCCCCTGATCGCCGTGTTTCTTGGGCTGTGTGGTTATGTCCTATCGATGGGATGCTGGTTTTTTGCCTTACGCTATTTACCGCTTAACCGCGCGTATACGCTGCTCAGCCTGAGCTATGCGCTGGTGTACATCGCTGCCGTCACACTGCCGTGGTTCAATGAAAGCATCAGCTTAACCAAAACCCTGGGCGGTCTGCTTATCCTGTCCGGCGTCTGGCTGATCCACAGTAAACCGGTAAAAAAATCACACTGAATCGTTTTTGAGATGATAAAAAACATCATTAAATATTGGATGACGGATAAAATAGCGCTAAATTCTATTAGTTCTTAGATAACGGCGACTTATCCGGCCCGCGCAACCCTTCGCGTTCTGGTCATGCCGTGACGCTATTCGAGAAGGAATGCACTATGCGCTGGTCGTCCGTATCCATGTATTCCCTGCTGGCTGTTGCCGCGTTAATTCTTAACGGTTGCAGCAGCCACGCCCCGCCGCCAAGTGGCCGGTTTGCCGATTCGATTACCGTGGTTGCCGAGCTTAACGATCAGCTCAGCCAGTGGCACGGTGCACCTTATCGCTACGGTGGATTGCAGCCGAGCGGCGTCGACTGTTCAGGCTTTGTCTTCCGCACTTACCGCGACCGTTTTGGCGTCGTGCTGCCCAGAACCACGGCTGACCAGACTAAAATCGGCACCAAAGTGTCCCGCGATGAACTGTTGCCCGGAGACTTAGTGTTCTTCAAAACCGGCAGTGGCGAAAATGGCCTGCACGTAGGCATCTATGACACCGCCGATCAGTTTATTCATGCCTCCACCAGCCAGGGTGTAACGCGGTCCTCACTGGACAACGTTTACTGGCGCAAAGTGTACTGGCAGGCGCGCCGCATCTGACGCGGCGTTAAATCGCATTCCCCCTGATTTCACTGCGTATTTCATCCTGATTTTTGCTGTTATTATCCGGACAGACTCTTTCAGGATGAATATGCGATGAAACCTCTCAGACTATTACTTTCCGACTCTTATGATCCCTGGTTCAATCTGGCGGTGGAAGACTGCATCTTTCGCGAGATGACCACGCAGCGGGTGTTATTCCTCTGGCGTAATGCTGAAACTGTGGTGATCGGGCAGGCGCAAAACCCGTGGAAAGAATGCAACACCCGCCGGATGGAAGAAGACGGCATCCGGCTGGCGCGCCGCAGCAGCGGCGGCGGGGCGGTTTTCCACGATCTGGGCAATACCTGCTTTACATTTATGGCAGGCAAGCCGGAATACGATAAAAGCGTCTCCACCGGCATTATCCTGAACGCATTAAACTCGCTCGGTATTCAGGCCAGCGCCTCAGGCCGCAACGATCTGGTGGTACAGACTGCGGAAGGTGAGCGGAAAATCTCCGGCTCGGCGTACCGTGAAACGGCTGACCGGGGATTTCATCATGGCACGCTGCTGCTCAATGCCGATCTCAGCCGTCTGGCAAATTATCTCAATCCCGATGTGAAAAAATTACAGGCGAAAGGCATTACCTCGGTGCGCTCACGGGTGGCCAATCTCAGCGAATTTGTCCCGGAGATCAACCACGAGCAAATTTGCGAAGCCGTCACCTCGGCTTTCTTTGACTGGTACGGTGCGCGCGTTGAACCTGAAATCATCTCACCGGATGTTTACCCGGACATTCCCGGATTCCCTGAGCGGTTTGCCAAACAAAGTAGCTGGGAATGGAATTTCGGTAAGGCACCGGCTTTCAGCCATCTGCTGAATGAGCGTTTTGTCTGGGGCGGTGTGGATATTCACTTTGATGTGGAGAAAGGCAATATCAGCCGCGCACAGATTTTCACTGACAGCCTGAATCCGGCACCGTTGCTGGCCCTGGCCGATGCGCTGGCGGGAACGCGCTACCATGCGCAGGATGTGGCTCTGACCTGCCAGAACGTCATGGCGCAGTACCCGTCGATGCGGGCAGAACTCGCCGAACTGCAAAACTGGCTGGTGCGTTGTGTGCAGTAGTGGTCCCGTGCAGACATAACGCAAATAAACTTCGATTTATTATCGTGTTAGAAAAATAACCCATTAGTCCGAAAAAGCCACATTGTACGCAGTGTGGCTTGCGCAATATTTCATAAGCCACTATAACCATTAGCTAAAATATTCAGTGACATGCTTTATTGTGCGTTAGCACAAATTCTGAGCGGAATTCTTGTTGAAATAAGTCTGACAGCGTTCACCGTGCAAGTTGCGCGTTTTCATGGCTGACGATAAGATTAGTCTGAAACCCCTGTATCTGCTGACATAACCCTCAAAAAGAAGGTGTTAAGGGGAAACGCACAATTAAAAACATTTGATTTCGCAGCCGTTCGCGTGGTCTGTGCAGCACATTTACAACCGGACAAGCTCTTTCTTGATATCAATTTCTCTAACGTTTCGGTTATGCCTCGGGGCTCCGGCATCATGATGATCTGATTGATAGTCAAAAAAGTTATTAATCAATACGCAGTGCCGTTGACGTTTTGGACAAAAATGAAAATACAATTCGATACGGCCTTTAACAGCAGCTACCTGTGCCAGCCGATCTACTCGGTCGGGGGGAAATTACTGGCGGTTGAACTCATTTGCCGCTTCTCCAGCACAGACAGTAAGTTAGTCATGCCCACGGAACTGGTGCTCAACTTGTTGACCCGCCAGCAATTACTGCGCTTTCTCACTGAGCAACAGTGTTGGGCGGATGAGCATGCTCAATGGTTTAACGATAATCAGGTCATATTGAATATCGCCGTTGAGGAAAAACAGGTGGCGTTGTTGCTGGAAGATGACGGGCTTCGCAATGCTCTTAAGGCTCATACCTTCATTCATCTTAATCTGAGTGAATCTTTTCCACGTCTTGCTGAAGGCAGAAATAACCCACAACTTATCGCCCTGAAGCAGCATTTCCCTTTATGGCTGGACAATTTTGGTTCAGGCAATATCACCATGGCACCGATTTTTGATCATCTGTTCCAGTGGGTGAAGCTGGATAAAAACCTGTTCTGGCAGCTTTGCGAAGGTGAAAATTTTACTATCGTAATGCCGTCTCTGATCCGAAACGTTAACCGGTTTTGCCGCAACGTGGTGGTCGACGGACTGGATAATCAGGACTATTTTGAGGCGCTGCGCAGAACCGAGGTTCAGGGCTTAAAAGGTCTGCTGTGGCCGGGCGTAGAGCCTGCCGAACTGGACCGCCTGCTGGTACGGCCTGCCCAATTTCATTAATTGCCATCACCCGCATACAGAACGACATCCCGGTCAGCGCCTGCTGCACCGGGATTTTTTGCCTCTGCATTCGCTAATCTCCCTGCGGTTAGTCCGTGTTAATCGCGGCATTGCAGTCCTACACTATTAAAAAGGGGGATTTATGCCGCAATTTGAACATCATTATGCTGACCAGTTGCCGGGTTTTTACACGGCGCTGCAACCGACGCCACTCAAAGGCGCCCGGCTGCTTTATCACAGTGAACCGCTGGCGCGGGAACTGGGACTGGAAGACGCGCTTTTCGATACCGCGCACCGTGGATACTGGTGCGGTGAAACATTATTCCCCGGCATGCTGCCTCTGGCGCAGGTTTACAGCGGGCATCAGTTCGGGCAATGGGCCGGACAACTCGGTGACGGGCGCGGCATTTTACTGGGTGAGCAGGTTTTGCCTTCCGGAAAGCGTCTGGACTGGCATCTGAAAGGTGCGGGGCTGACTCCCTATTCGCGGATGGGCGACGGGCGTGCCGTATTACGTTCGGTGGTGCGTGAATTTCTGGCTTCCGAAGCCTTGCATCATCTGTCGATACCGACCACCCGCGCACTGACGATCGCCACCAGCGACCAGCCGGTCTTCCGCGAGCAGCCGGAGCGCGGCGCGATGCTGATCCGTGTGGCGGAAAGTCACGTCCGTTTCGGCCATTTTGAACATTTTTATTACCGTAAACAGCCGGATCAGGTGAAGCAGCTGGCCGATTATGTCATTGCGCATCACTGGCCGCAGTTACTGGAAAGTGAACCGGCAGAGGCTTCGCGTTATCAGCAATGGTTTACGGATGTCGTTGAACGAACCGCCAGGCTGATTGCGCAATGGCAGAGTGTCGGGTTTGCTCATGGTGTGATGAACACCGATAACATGTCGATTCTCGGGCTGACCATTGATTACGGCCCTTACGGATTCCTCGATGATTATCAGCCGGGTTACATCTGTAATCATTCTGATCATCAGGGTCGCTACAGCTACGATAATCAGCCCGCCGTGGCGTACTGGAACCTGCATCGTCTGGCACAAACGCTTTCTGGCCTGATGTCTGCGGAACAGTTGCAAAGCGCGCTGGGTGCCTATGAACCGGCACTGATGAAAGCCTATGGCACGCTGATGCGCGGCAAGCTGGGATTCTTTAGCGAGAACAAACAGGATAATGACCTGCTGACCGGCCTGCTCAGTCTGATGGCGAAGGAAGGCCGGGATTTCACCCAAACCTTCAGATTGCTCAGCCAGACAGAACAGCAACAGGCTTCCTCCCCGTTGCGTGATGAATTCATTGACCGTGCGGCTTTCGACAGCTGGTATCAGGCGTATCGCCAGCGCCTGCAAACGGAAGAGGTGGATGACGCCACGCGGCAGGATGCGATGAAACAGAGCAATCCGCGGGTGATTTTGCGTAATTATCTGGCGCAGCAAGCCATTGAAAGGGCAGAAGAAGATGACATCAGCGTGCTGACGCAACTGCATCAGGCGCTGCGTGATCCATACAGCGATGCGCCGCAATATGACGAGATGGCGGCGCTGCCGCCGGACTGGGGAAAACATCTCGAAATATCCTGCTCAAGTTGACATAAAAAATGCCACATCTGCTGTGGCATTTTTTTATTTCCGCTGACCGGGGCCGGATCTACTGGCGCAAAAACACCTGAGGCAGCGCCGTTTCCGGATGCGGACAGACATTCAGATCGGCCTGATACCAGCGACTCAAAATCCCTTCACTCAGCACTTCGGCAGGCGTACCGCTGGCGACCACGCTGCCGCTGTGCAACAAAATGATCCGGTCAGCATACAGTGCGGCAAGATTCAGATCGTGCAGCACGCAACACACGGTCAGTGGCGTCTGCCGGGTTAACTGACGCAGCAGACGCAATGAACGTTGCTGATGGTATAAATCCAGCGCCGAGGTCGGCTCATCGAGAAACAGCCAGCGCGGCGAGGGCTCAGGCTGCCACAGCTGGATCAGTACCCGGGCAAGCTGAACGCGTTGTTGCTCACCGCCGGAAAGATGGCGGTAATCGCGTTCAGCGAGACTCAGGCAGTCCGTCTGCGCCATCACTTCCGTCAGCGCGCGCTGCATATTTTGCTGTCCGTGAGGTGAGCGCCCCAACGTCAGCACTTCCCGCACCGTGAAACCAAAGGCTAATGTGTTGTTCTGGCGCATAACGGCGCGTGTCCGGGCCAGTTCCTGCGCGGTCCATTCGGTGAGGGGTTTTCCCAGAAGCAAGCACTGGCCTGACTGCGGCGTCAGATAACCGGTCAGTATCCGCATCAGTGTCGATTTTCCGGCACCGTTTGGCCCGATCAGCGCCACCATTTCGCCGCTTTGCAGACTGAGCGACACATCATTGATCAGGCGACGCCCGCCGGCGGAATAGGAGAGGTTTTCTGCATGCATTGATGAACTGAAATCAGACATTGCGCGGCACTCCTGAACGCAGGATCAGCCATAAAAAGTATGGACCGCCGATCAGGCTGGTCAGCAATCCCACCGGCATTTCAGCCGGCGCCACCAGCGTGCGTGCCAGGGTATCGGCCAGCAACAGCAGACAGGCACCCGCCATCGCTGAACCCGGCAGCAGCCAGCGGTGATCCGCGCCGATACGCATGCGCAACAGATGAGGGATCACCAGACCGATAAAGCCGATCACACCCGACACCGCCACTGCCGCGCCCACCAGCAGGGCACTGAGCAACAGCAACTGCAACTGAGTGCGACGGACGTTGACGCCCAGATAGTGCGCATCCTCCTCACCCAGTTGCAAAATATTCAGGCGGCGGGCCATAAACATGGCGGCGACACAGGCGGGCAGGATCAGCGAGGCGGCGACGGCCAGCGTAGGCCATTGCGCCTGTCCCAGACTGCCCATGCTCCAGAGAGAGAACTGGCGTAACTGCTGATCATCACTGACATAGGTGAGCACGCCGACCGCCGCGCCGCACAGCGCATTGATGGCAATCCCCGCGAGCAACAACCGGGACAACCCGCCATGCCCGAAACGGCTCAGCGTAAAGACAATGGCGGAAATCGCCAGACTGCCAATAAATGCGCTGATCATGTGGCTGTAAAGCGCCAGCAAGGGCGGCAGCGCCAGTGGCATGACAATCGTCAGCGCCACGGCCAGCGCAGCTCCGCTGCTGATACCAAGCAAACCCGGATCCGCCAGCGGATTGCGGAACAGTCCCTGCATTACTGCGCCGGAACAGGCCAGCGCACACCCGACCACCACCGCGAGTAACACTCTTGGCAGGCGGATAGTCAGCCAGACCTGCCACAAACCATCATCAAATGGCCGCGTGAACAAGGTTCTCAGTGACAGGGACATGGCGCCGGTATTGGTTGCCAGAACCGCCAGTACCAGCAGAGCACCGCCGAGGCCGATCAGCGCCCAAACCGGCGAGCGGCGTCGTGATGGCATTGGAGGGCTCATGCTGCTCATGGGTGCTGTTCCGCTGCCTGACGAAGCTGCGCCATCACGGCCGGGGTCTGCAGGCCGAAGCCCAGCAATGACATATCATCCAGCACCAGCACGCGCTTGTTTTTGCCCGCAGGCGTCATGGCCACACCCGGTAACTTCCACACCTGATCCATTCCGCCCAGTGATTTGACGCCGTCTGACGTCAGCAGAATGATATCCGGCGCGCTGGCGATCACACCTTCCTGCGAGAGCGGGCGATAACGGCTGAAACCCTGCATGGCATTTTGCGCACCGACGGAGGTGATCATCGCATCTGCGGCGGTATTCTGACCGGCCGCCATCGAGGACATGCCACCGTGACTCATCACAAACAGCATTTTCACCGGCAGGGCATCGTGATGAATGGCAGCAATCTGAGCACGATACGTCGCGATCAGTTTGTCACCTTCTGCCTGACGGCTCAGCGCCGCAGCAATCACCTCGATTTTTTTCGGCACGGTATCAGCAGAAGGCGTGCCCGGGACCCGGACAACCTTCACGCCGTTTTGCTCCAGTTGCTGTAATACCAGCGAAGGCTCAGCCAGTTCACTGCTCAGCACCAGCGAAGGGTGCATGGACAGAATGCCTTCCGTGTTCAGTTGGCGCATATAGCCGACATCCGGCAGCGCCAGTACCGCCTGCGGATGCAGGCTGGTGCTGTCACGGGCGACCATCTCATTGCCTGCACCCAGCGCGTAGACAATCTCAGTAACATCGCCACCGATGCTGATCAGCTTTTCAGCCGCCTGCAACGCCGGAGCCGCCAGCAAAACAGCGGCAGCCATCAGTGTTTTCAGCGTGTATTTCATGCGGCAACGCCTTCATGACTGAGCTGAGCCAGCTGCTCGCGCCACTGCGTTTGCTCCGGATTGCCTTCGGTGCGCTGACCATAAAGTTGCGCGATCTGGGTGCCATCGGCAGCGAACAATTCCAGACTGGTCACGAAACCGTCTTTGGTCGGCTTACGGGTGATCCAGCTTTGTGCAATGGCACTTTCTACCAGATGCAGGGTGAAGCGTGAGTTAAAGACGTTAATCCATTCACCGTGCGGCATGACTTTTTCAATCTGCCCGGTGAAGATCTGCACACAGCCACGGTTACCGACGAAAATCATAATTTCATTCTGGTCTTCTTTGGCGATGTTCAGTAAGCGGGTCAGCGAACCATTTTCGACACGCCATGCCAGATCGTCACCGACAGCCTGGAAAGCCTGCTGACGGGTGATGTCATGGCGTTTCAATAACTGGAAGAACTGATGAACGTCGGTCATTGCGCGCCAGTCAGCATCGATAGCCTGGGCATCGGCGGCATTCAGGGCAGGTACTGCCGGCGCGGCTTCAGGCTGCAACGGCGGGTTAACATCACTTTTGTACTGCGCGATCAGCGCGTCCCATGCCGCCATATCGGTTTCATCAGTGTTATAGACTTTATGCACCGCATCGCCTTGCGCATCGAAGAACTGAATGCTGTGACGCACACCACGGGCCGTGGTTTCTGACATGCTGAAAATATGCTGCCAGTGTTGCAGGAACAGACGCAGATCCAGCGCACGCGGGTTAAGGATCAGACCTGCATGGCCGTTCAGATGTTGGTTCTCGTAACGCCCCTGTTGTTCATGCACTGCATAGTCGTTACGGGTAATGGATTTGGTGCCACCGACATTTTCCAGCGCAGCGAGGAGCGTGCGGGCATCAACATCCAGTCGTGAGGCATCGTGGGAAACGCGCAGGGCGGTTAATTCCGCTTCGCTGATCCCCAAAATTTCCGCCAGATCGCGGGCATATTTACCGGGATTGGCTTCTTTGGCCTGTAAATAGTCCTGATAGTGAACTGAATGCATTGCTGTCTCCTCGTTTTCTAAAGTCATCCGCGCGGGGCGCGGATAAAAACTCGCGATGTTATGTGAATGATTTGTAAAAATATTCGGGTCAGAAGCCCGGATTATCCATGGATAGTAATGGGAATTAATATCAATTTGATAATCATTATCAAATCATTACCAGAACACATCAAGGAAATTTTTGTGGCGGGAATGTAATTATTCGCTGATAACCTCTTCATTTAAGAGGGGAAGCGGCATTTAAGAAAGTGAAACAAACAGTGCTGACAGGGTGTCAGCCATAAGACGAGAGTAAAAAGGGCAACATTTGTTGCCCTCAGTCAGGTTACAGCGAGGTGATCAAAAGCGGCTGTCGGTGGCGTTTGCCAGCATCTCCAGCAAGGTTTCGGTATCTTCCCAGCTCAGGCAAGGATCGGTAATCGATTTGCCGTAAACCAGTGGCTTACCCGCGACGATAGGCTGAGTGCCTTCAACCAGGAAGCTTTCCGCCATAATGCCCGCAACGGCGGTCGAACCGCTGATGATTTGCTGGCAAATATCGTCTGCCACTTCCAGCTGACGGCGGTGCTGTTTCTGGCAATTGCCATGACTGAAATCGACCACCAGACGCTGAGGTAAATCGAATTCCGCCAGATTCAGACAGGCTTGCTCAAGATCATCCGCATGATAATTCGGCTTTTTACCTCCACGCATAATCACATGCCCGTAAGGGTTACCGGCGGTGCGGTAAATGGTCATCTGACCATTTTTGTCCGGCGACAGGAACATATGGCTGGTGCGTGAAGACCGGATCGCATCAATGGCGATACGGGTGTTGCCATCCGTCCCGTTTTTGAAACCTACCGGGCAAGACAGCGCCGATGCCATTTCGCGATGGATCTGGCTTTCCGTGGTGCGGGCACCGATGGCACCCCAGCTGATGAGGTCGGCAATATACTGGCCGATCACCATATCCAGAAACTCAGTGGCGGTCGGGATACCCATCTGGTTGACGGTCAGCAGCACTTTACGCGCCAGCTCAATACCGTCATTAACCCGGCAAGACCCGTTGAGTTCCGGGTCTGAGATCAGGCCCTTCCAGCCGACAACAGTACGTGGCTTTTCAAAGTAGGTACGCATGACGATTTCAAGACGGTCCTGATACTTTTCACGCATTACGCTGAGCTTACCCGCGTAATCAATAGCCGCTTCGATATCGTGGATAGAGCAGGGACCGACAACGACCAGCAACCGCTGATCTTCACCACTGATAATCTTTTCAATCCGTTTACGTGATTCCATCACGTGTTGTGCGACCGACGGGGAAATTGGCAATTTGTCTGCCAGTGCCTGAGGCGTGATCAGGCTGTCGATGCGCGTCGTACGCAGTTCATCTGTTTGTGACATCGTGTTCTCGAAAATTTGTTTCTTCTCTGCGGCAGGAATACCGGGAAGTGATGCCGATCACAATAACGCAAAAACCGACGAATTCAACCACTGTTGGCAGGATATGCCATCCACATCAGTAAAAGGATTCAGAACATACGTCGGCTCATGCCAAAGCTGTCCATGATCTTCGCTGAAATCTCCTCAACGGAATAATTTGTGCTGTTGAGGTAGCGGATCTGGTTCTTGCGAAATAAGGCTTCGACTTCAGAGACTTCCATCCGGCACTGGCGTAAAGAGGCATAACGGCTGTTTTCAACACGCTCCTGACGAATTGCCGTCAGACGATCCGGGTCAATCGTCAGCCCGAACAGCTTGTGCATATGTGGCTTTAAGGCGGCGGGTAACTGGATGTTGTCCATGTCGTCGGCGGTAAAGGGATAGTTAGCGGCACGGATACCAAACTGCAACGCCAGATAGAGGCTGGTGGGCGTTTTACCGCAGCGGGACACGCCGAGCAAAATGACCTGCGCCTGATCGAGATTACGCAGGGAGATGCCGTCGTCATGCGCCAGTGTGTAATCAATCGCGGCGATACGGGCATCATATTTGCTGATGTTGCTTGCCGTCAGGCCATGAGTCCGGTTGGCGATGGGGGTCGGATCTACACCGAGTTCATTTTGCAGGGGCGCAACCAGTGACTGAACAATGTCCTGACAAAAGCCTTCACTGCCTTTAATGATGTCGCGGATATTGGGTGAAATGATGGAATAAAACACCAGCGGGCGGGCACCGGTTTTTTCATAAATGTCATTGATCTGGCGGCAGACCGCTTTGGCGCGTTCTTCACTTTCTACAAAGGGCAACGAGTAAGTTGTCGCGTTGACCGGAAATTGAGAAAGCACAGCATGGCCTAACACCTCAGCCGTGATGGCGGTACCGTCGGAAATATAAAACACGCTTCTGTCCACGCACTGCTCCTGATTGATATCACTTCATTTACTGATCGGCTCATCACACCCTTCCGGTGCGTATTTAGTAATAACCAGAATTTGCGGAAATAAAAAGCCTAATTCTTATGCTGCGGGATGTTCTGTTCATTGCTGCGAGGCAGTGCGCAAAATGGCTGTAATAAATGAAATGGCATTTTAAATTTTCCACGATATCTCGCAGCTTTTTGAATTGCTTCAGCAGAACTTCAGCAGCTCTGATAGCATTAATTCCGCTGAGAAACTAAATGCGATTTATCCATGATTCATAAGGAATAATAACGATTTTGTCCCGATCACAAAATTTGAAGCGCTGGAATTTTCCTAAACAAAAATAGTTTGATTTGCTGGATCGATTCACCTGTCTGTTCCTTATGGATCATTATGCTAGTCTCAAAATGACAGCGTTGTTAAAACCCCTCAAAAAGGTGGCAGGCAACGACTGAATAACCGGTTCGCATTCCTCCTGACCTTTACTGTAAATAAATTAAGAAAGGACTGTTTCATGGCTCATCTCGATCCCGATTTACGCAATGTTATCTGGTACAACCAACTGGGTATGAACGACGTTGATAAAGTCGGGGGCAAGAACGCATCCCTCGGGGAAATGATCACCAATCTGTCTGATCTGGGTGTTTCCGTTCCTAACGGTTTTGCCACGACGTCTCAGGCATTCAATGATTTTCTCGATCAGAGCGGCGTAAACCACCGAATCCATGAATTGCTGGATAACACGGATGTGGATGATATCGGGCAACTGACTAAAGCGGGCACCCAAATCCGTCAGTGGATCATTGAAACACCCTTCCAGCCTGAACTGGAAAAATCCATCCGCGAAGCTTATCAGCAGCTTTCCGAGGGTGAGCCAGATGCCTCATTTGCTGTTCGTTCCTCGGCCACCGCGGAGGATATGCCGGATGCCTCATTCGCCGGGCAGCAGGAAACCTTCCTGAATGTTCAGGGCTTTGATGCCGTGCTGACCGCGGTGAAACATGTTTATGCGTCTTTATTTAATGACCGCGCGATTTCTTATCGTGTGCATCAGGGTTACGACCATCGTGGCGTCGCGCTTTCGGCCGGTGTGCAGCGCATGGTGCGTTCAGATCTCGCTGCGGCGGGCGTGATGTTCACCATCGATACGGAATCAGGTTTTGATCAGGTGGTGTTTATTACCTCGGCTTACGGCCTCGGTGAAATGGTGGTTCAGGGCGCGGTGAATCCGGATGAGTTCTACGTGCACAAACCGACGCTGGAGAAGAAAAAACCCGCGATTGTGCGCCGCACGATGGGCTCGAAAAAAATCCGCATGGTGTATGCACCGAGTCAGGAACACGGCAAGCAGGTACAGATTGAAGATGTCCCTGCCGAACTGAGCAGCCGTTTTTCACTGACGGATGACGAAGTTCAGGCGCTGGCGCGTCAGGCTCTGTTGATTGAAAAACACTATGGTCGTCCGATGGATATCGAATGGGCGAAAGACGGGCATAACGGCAAACTGTATATCGTACAGGCGCGTCCGGAGACTGTGCGTTCAAACGGTCAGGTTATGGAACGCTATCAGCTCAATGGCAGCAGCAACGTGCTGGTAGAAGGGCGTGCAATCGGCCACCGTATCGGTGCCGGTCCGGTCAAAATCATTCATGACATCAGCGAAATGCACCACGTTAAAGCCGGTGATGTGCTGGTGACCGACATGACGGATCCCGACTGGGAGCCGATCATGAAAAAAGCCTCGGCGATTGTCACCAACCGTGGCGGTCGTACCTGTCACGCGGCCATTATTGCCCGTGAACTGGGCATTCCTGCGGTGGTCGGATGTGGCGATGCCACCGAAAAACTGACAGAAAACCAGAAAGTGACGGTTTCCTGTTCTGAAGGCGACACCGGTTATGTGTATCAGGATGAGCTGGATTTCTCCGTGCAGAGTTCAGAAATTGATGAACTGCCGGCATTGCCGCTGAAAATTATGATGAATATTGGCAACCCGGATCGTGCGTTTGATTTCGCCTGTCTGCCAAACGAAGGCGTCGGACTGGCGCGTTTAGAATTCATCATCAACCGCATGATTGGCGTGCATCCAAAAGCATTGCTGGAGTTTGACCAGCAAACGCCAGAGCTTCAGGAAGAGATCAGCAAACTCATTCAGGGTTATGACAGCCCGAGAGAATATTACGTCGCAAGACTGACGGAAGGGATCTCTACACTGGGCGCGGCGTTCTGGCCAAAGCGTGTGATCGTCCGTTTATCTGATTTCAAATCAAATGAATACGCCAATCTGGTCGGTGGCGAGAAATACGAACCTCATGAAGAAAACCCGATGTTAGGTTTCCGTGGCGCCGGTCGGTATGTTGCTGACAGCTTCCGTGATTGCTTCGCGCTTGAATGCGAGGCAATGAAACGGGTGCGCAATGATATGGGGCTGACGAACGTTGAAGTGATGATTCCGTTTGTGCGTACCGTGGCACAGGCTGAAGCGGTGGTGGCTGAGCTGGCAAACCAGGGGCTGAAACGCGGCGAAAATGGTCTGAAAGTGATCATGATGTGTGAAATCCCGTCAAATGCCTTGTTGGCAGATCAGTTCCTGGAGCACTTTGATGGCTTCTCTATCGGGTCTAACGACATGACTCAGCTGGCACTGGGGCTGGATCGCGATTCGGGTGTGGTGTCTGAACTCTTTGATGAACGTAACGACGCCGTGAAAGCGCTTCTGTCGATGGCCATCAAAGCCGCGAAGAAACAGGGTAAGTATGTCGGTATCTGTGGGCAGGGCCCGTCAGATCATCAGGACTTTGCCCAGTGGCTGATGGATGAGGGCATCGACAGTTTGTCGCTGAATCCTGATACTGTCGTACAAACCTGGCTGGCGCTGGCTGAGAAGTAAATAAATTCCTAATGCCCTAAATTAAAGGCTGTCACTTACAGGTGATGGCCTTTTCTTTTTTCTGAGCCGCTCATTTCGGGAAATAAAAAAAATAAGAATGAAGGAAGAAATAACAAAATGGCGGGAAAAAGATTAAAAAAAAAGCCCGTCTTGGGAGACAGGCAAAGACTACACACAGCAATTTGGGGTATACAGGCTCAGGGGAAAGCATGTATATAAATCAGTGAGTTGAAATCCGAACTGTTAATAATACTAAGTTTCTCAATGTATTTAGTCTGTAAGAATTCTCCTAATAGAGTTTATTCTCATTCTCATGGATGAAGCGGGATGTTTTTTTCGGTTAAAAAGTCATGGCGGGATTTGAATAAAGAAAAAGGCGTTGCCCGTTAAATTTTCGGAGCAACGCCTGTATGCATTAACGCGTGATGAAATTACTCGTCCAGTGCTTTCAGCGCCTCGACTGGATCTGCATCAGGTTCCGGTGCTTCATTCACCCAAAGTGAAATCAGGCGATAGGATACCGCCAGCACAACCGGTCCGATGAACAGGCCAATCATACCGAAGGCAAACAGGCCACCGATAACGCCGGATAAAATCAGTAACATCGGCAAATCTGCACCCATCCGGATAAGAACCGGGCGCAGTACGTTATCGAGTGAACCGACCACGCAACTCCACACCAGCAGCACGGTGCCCCAGGTATTGTCGCCAGACCAGTACAGCCAGATGATGGCCGGGATCAATATCAGCAATGGCCCGATTTGCGCGACACAGCAGACGAACATCACGACCGTCAGCACCGTGGCGTAAGGGATCCCGGCGATTGCCAGCCCGATACCGCCCAGCACAGACTGCACAATCGCAGTCACCACCACGCCCAATGCCACGGCCCGGATCGCCTGACCGGCAAGGATCACTGCCGCATCACCGCGCTCTGCCGCCAGACGCACCGCGAAATGACGGATGCCCATCGCAACATTTTCCCCACGGCTGTAAAGCAACGCACTGAATAACAACATCAGCGCACAGTGCACGATAAAGCGACCCAGATGACCCGCCTGTGTCACAAACCATGCAGCAGTTTGTCCGACGTAGGGTTGCACTTTACTCATCAGCGCATTACCGCCGCCATTAATCAGGGCATGCCAGCCGTTGTAGAGTTTATGCCCCACCAGCGGGATCGCATTCAGCCACTGAAAATCTGGCATGTGTAACGAAGAAGGATGGCTGGCAATTTCGACCAGCGGAGCGCCGTTTTCCACCGCGCTGCTGACCAGCAAGGCGATAGGCATGACGAACAACAGGATCAACAGCAGCGTCATGATAATGACGGCCAGGAAACGACGTCCCCAGAGAAGGCGCTGAAGCCTGATCATCAGCGGCCATGTGGCGATGACCACCATTCCGGCCCAGACAAACCCGAGAATAAAGGGTTGGACAATCCAGATGCTGGCAACGGTCATCAGGGCAATAAACAGAACCCCGAACATAATCTGGGGTAAGTCATAACGTTTAATTGGGAGATTCATTCATGTTTCTCATATGGATAAACGAAATAAGGCACGAACCCTGTGCCTCAAAAAATGTGTCAGACAACGTCAGTCATAAAATAAGCATGGAACACCACGCGGCATTTGGATAGTGCGCCACACAATAAGTTGCAACGCGTTGTTGCAACGAGTGCTTTTTGCGAGATGTCATGAAACATCTGCAACAAAGGTCAACCAGACGGAGCGCTTAAAAACGAAGTATGTTAGTTTTTATTCTGGGTAAAGAACAGGGTGGATCTGCCCCGCAGATCCGGCAGGTCGCCTCGGGCCCGCCAGGCATACAACAAAGAAAGAGTCATAATTCAATGATCCCACAGATTTCTCAGGCGCCGGGTGTCATCCAGCTGGTGCTCGATTTTTTGGAAGCGTTAAAAAGCAACGGTTTTACGGGTGATCTCACAACAACGTATGCCGACAGACTGACGATGGCCACAGACAACAGTGTCTATCAGCTGTTGCCTGATGCGGTGTTATTCCCGCTTGCCACGTCGGACGTCGCCCTGATTGCGCGTCTTGCAGGACAGGAACGTTTCAAAACGCTGGTGTTCACGCCACGCGGCGGCGGCACCGGCACCAACGGCCAGTCACTTAACCGCGGTATTGTGGTGGATATGTCCCGTCATATGAACCGCATTCTGGATATCAATACCGAACAGGGTTGGGTGAAAGTGGAAGCCGGTGTGATTAAAGACCAGCTCAATGATTACCTGCGTCCGTTTGGTTATTTCTTTTCCCCTGAACTCTCGACCAGTAACCGCGCCACACTGGGCGGCATGATAAACACGGATGCGTCGGGGCAGGGGTCACTGGTATACGGTAAAACCTCCGACCATGTGCTCGGTGTCCGGGCCATCGTGCTCGGCGGCGATATGCTCGATACCACCGCCATCCCTACGGCTCTGGCGGATAAGCTGGGTGAAGAAGATTCGGTTATCGGGCGGATTTACCGCACCGTGCTGGACAGCTGTCGTGATAACCGTGCGCTGGTGATCGAAAAATTCCCGAAACTTAACCGCTTTCTGACCGGTTATGATTTGCGCCATGTACTGAGCGACGATCTGCAAACCTTCAATCTGACCCGCATTCTGACCGGTTCAGAAGGTTCGCTGGCCTTTATTACCGAAGCGCGGCTGAACATCACCCCCATCCCGAAAGTGCGCCGTCTGGTCAATATTAAATATGACTCGTTCAACTCAGCACTGCGCAACGCGCCGTTTATGGTGGAAGCCAAAGCGCTGTCTGTGGAAACCGTCGATTCCAAGGTACTGAATCTGGCGCGTGAAGACATTGTCTGGCACAGCGTTCGTGATTACATCACGGATGTTGAAGGCAAAGACATGCAGGGGTTGAACATTGTCGAGTTCGCCGGTGATGACGCTGAGCTGATTGAAAGTCAGGTGAGTGCGTTATGCGAGCGGCTTGACGGTCTGATGAGTGATAAAGAAGGCGGCGTCATCGGCTATCAGATTTGTGCCGACCTGGCAGGGATCGAGCGCATTTATAATATGCGAAAAAAAGCCGTCGGTTTGCTGGGTAACGCGAAGGGGCAGGCTAAACCGCTGCCGTTTGCAGAAGATACCTGCGTGCCGCCTCAGCATCTGGCGGATTACATTGTTGAATTCCGTGCACTGCTCGACAGCCATAACCTGAGTTATGGCATGTTCGGTCATGTGGATGCCGGGGTATTGCATGTGCGTCCCGCGCTGGATATGTGCGACCCGCAGCAGGAAATGTTGCTCAAGCAGATCTCTGATGAAGTGGTGGCGCTCACCGCCAAATACGGCGGTTTGCTGTGGGGAGAACACGGCAAAGGTTTCCGTGCGGAATACAGTCCGGCATTTTTTGGCGAGGCACTGTTCCATGAATTGCGCCGCATCAAAACGGTGTTCGACCCTGATAACCGTCTGAACCCCGGCAAAATTTGCGCGCCGCTTGAATGCGATGAACCGATGATGAAAGTGGACGCGGCTAAACGCGGAACACTCGATCGTCGTATTCCGCTGGAGGTTCGTCAGTCTTTCCGTGGCGCCATGGAGTGTAATGGCAACGGTCTGTGCTTTAACTTTGATGTCAAAAGCCCGATGTGCCCGTCGATGAAAATCACTGGCAGCCGCATTCACTCGCCGAAAGGCCGTGCCGGACTGGTGCGCGAATGGCTGCGGTTATTGTCAGAGCAGGGTGTGGATCCGCTGGTACTGGAAAATGCGTTGCCGGAAAAAGGCTTGAGTTTCCGCAGCCTGATCGACCGCACCCGTAATAGCTGGCATGCCAGTAAAGGTGAATATGACTTCTCACACGAAGTGAAAGAAGCGATGTCGGGTTGTCTGGCCTGCAAAGCCTGCTCAACGCAATGCCCGATCAAGATTGATGTCCCTGGCTTCCGTTCCCGCTTCCTGCAGCTATATCACACGCGCTATCTGCGTCCGGCACGCGACCATGTTGTCGCCAGTGTTGAAAGTTATGCACCGCTGATGGCGAAAGCCCCTAAATTGTTCAACTTCTTCCTTAAACAACCGTGGGTCAGGGAGATGAGCCGGAAGAGTATTGGCATGGTGGATTTGCCCCTGCTGTCTTCCCCGACGCTGCGGGAACAACTGTCAGGCCATCGTGCCAGCAACATGACGCTGGAACAGCTGGAGGCTATCCCGCCAGCGCAACGAAACGACTATGTGTTGGTCGTGCAGGATCCGTTTACCAGTTTCTATGATGCAAAGGTCGTGGCTGATTTTGTGCAACTGATTGAAAAACTGGGACTGAAGCCGGTACTGT
This sequence comes from Rahnella victoriana, assembly GCF_004330295.1. Lineage (GTDB taxonomy): Bacteria > Pseudomonadota > Gammaproteobacteria > Enterobacterales > Enterobacteriaceae > Rahnella > Rahnella victoriana. The sequence continues at coordinate 111,618 of NZ_SJOJ01000010.1, read as the reverse complement.
TGCCATTCTCACCCAATGGTAAAGCGCAGCATATCAAAGGGTTCCTCACCCGTTTTGCGAAAACAGCGAAGAAAACATCGCAGTTTTTGAACCGTGTAGCGCAGTTAGGTATGCCGCTGGTGGGGGTCGATCCGGCGCTGGTACTCTGTTATCGCGATGAATATAAAGAAATCCTTGGCGATGCCCGGGGTTCATTCCAGGTTCAACTGGTGCATGAATGGCTCGACAGCTGGCTGGCAGAACGTCCTGCACAACAGCAAAGCGGCGAGTCCTGGTATTTGTTCGGGCACTGTACCGAAAGTACCGCGTTACCAAACAGCAGCAAACAGTGGAGCGACATCTTTGCCCGTTATGGTGCGAAGCTGGAAAACGTCAGCGTGGGCTGCTGCGGTATGGCCGGCACCTACGGTCACGAAACCAAAAATCTCCAAAACTCACTGGGGATTTATGAGCTCTCCTGGCATACCTCCTTGCAGCGGTTGCCGCGTCAGCGCTGTCTGGCAACCGGGTATTCCTGTCGCAGTCAGGTAAAACGCATTGAAGGCAACGGCGTTCGTCACCCGCTGCAGGCTTTGCTGGAAATCATTCCCTAACAAAAGGAAGCACGATGTCATTCTGGAAACGGAGTACCACGCTGGAAGCCCTGAATCAGCGCAGTCAGGGATGCATGGTCGGGCATGTGGGCATTGAATTTACGGTACTGGGGGAGGATTTCCTCGAAGCGACAATGCCGGTTGATGCCCGTACGACCCAGCCGTTTGGTTTACTTCATGGTGGCGCATCCGTAGTGCTGGCTGAAACCCTCGGATCAATGGCGGGCTATCTGTGCAGCGAGGGCAATCAGACCGTGGTCGGCGTGGAAATTAATGCCAGCCATATGCAGTCAGCAAGGGAAGGGCTGGTGCGCGGTGTATGCCGTGCCTTACGTACCGGACGCCGGAGTCAGGTGTGGCAGATTGAGATTTTTGATCAGAAAGGCAATCTTTGCTGTGTGTCGCGACTGACCACCATGGTGATAGAACATTGATGTAGGCTATTAATCGCGGTGTGTGGCACGGTTGATATCTCTGAGAGGCGGATACATGTTATATGTGTCCGCTTTTTTTATTTGGCTTAAAGCAAGACGTAACTTATTGAAAAAGAATTAAAGCTGGAAAGGGACGCGCTTGGCAAAGTCAGTTTGAAAGGCTGTTGCTTTTTCCCAGATGCCCATCATGGCATAATACTGACAAATGAGTTTTAACGTATGTCGCGCAAAATGATAGCTCTGAACACGGAAGAGTTCGCAGCGGACAACACTGTTGATTTCCAGTATCAGCCGGTTGTGTAATTTGCATAAAGCATGCAGATAGCTGTGGTCATCCCCGTTTTGCAGACACAGATTGGCCATATCCAGACAGATACTGTTAAAACGTTTGAGCTGGCAGAGATGTGCTTCAGGGCGTCGCAAGGCAGCATCCGCCATATAAAAATCCACCGTCGCATCGCGGACACTGGATTTATAGTCGTCGATCTTGCCTTGCAACCACGCATTTACCGATTGAGCCATTCTCAGTATTCCGGGTTATCTGAATGATAATCATTATCAAAGAATGACTATCATATTGGCAAAAAATCACCGGATCAACGATTTCATCCGGTTTTTTTCATTTTGTTGCTCAAAAGCAGCTAAGCAAAAAGAGCCTTATTCTTTCGATTATGTCGAATTCATAAATAGGCATTTCCGATGAATGTTTTATAATAGACACAATGAAAGCTATTAAACCTTAGCATTTATAGGGTTATTTTAAATTTTTAACAAAAAATTGACAATTTATTCAATCAGTTGATGGTTGCGGTGTTCAAGACCCGCCAGCGGCCGGATGTAAAGACGATACGCATTGAGTGTCTTTCCTTATGCGTCATCGCTATACCCTCTTAAAACAAGAGGTTGAAGTGATTAACGTTATCACTAGAATAGAGACAATAGGTCTTGTCTATGACCGTAAAAATATGAGGTAAGACAGATGCAAACTGAAACTGTCGGCTCTTTCTCTTTAGACGACAACGTATGGCAAGGTGTGAGCCTGACTGATTCTGCAGCCAAACAGATTAACACGCTGGTGGCACAGGATCCCGAGGTCAAAGGTCTCCAGCTCTCCGTGAAACAATCGGGCTGCGCCGGCTTTGGCTACGTTCTGGATTTAACCAAACAACCGGCCAGTGATGACCTGGTGTTTGAACATGACGGCGCTTTGCTGTTTGTTCCGCTGAAGGCCATGCCTTTCATCGACGGAACCGAGGTGGATTTTGTCCGTGAAGGACTGAATCAGATATTTAAATTCAATAATCCTAAAGCTCAGCATGCCTGCGGGTGTGGCGAAAGTTTCGGTGTTTAAGACTTTCTGTTTCTAAGATTATTGTAAACAAAGCGATGTAACCAACATGTCACGAAGCAACGTAGAAATTCCAGATGATGTGCAGTCTTGGGTCGGCGAGGGGACGAATTACAAGGAAGGGTTCTTTACCCAGCTGGCAACCGATGAATTAGCATCAGGCATCAACGAAGATGTGGTGCGTGCGATTTCCGCAAAGCGCAACGAGCCTGAGTGGATGCTGGAGTTCCGTCTGCAGGCTTATCATGCCTGGTTGAAAATGGAAGAACCGCACTGGCTCAAAGCGTATTACACGCCTCTTGATTACCAGGATTACAGCTATTATTCCGCGCCATCCTGTGGCAGCTGCGATGATACCTGCGGTTCTCAGCCTGGCGCCACGCAGCAACCTCCGGAAGATTCTCACAGCATTCCTGCGCTTGACGGTAAAAACTACCTCACCAGTGAAGTAGAAAAAGCCTTTGAGCAACTGGGTGTTCCGGTTCGTGAAGGCAAAGAAGTCGCGGTCGATGCAATCTTCGACTCCGTTTCTGTCTCCACGACTTACCGCGATAAGCTGGCGGAATCGGGCGTGATTTTCTGCTCATTCGGCGAAGCCATTCACGAATATCCTGATCTGGTACGTAAATACCTCGGGACCGTGGTGCCTGCACAGGATAACTTCTTCGCCGCGCTGAATGCCGCCGTTGCTTCTGATGGTACCTTTGTTTACGTGCCAAAAGGCGTGCGTTGCCCGATGGAACTGTCGACGTATTTCCGTATCAACGCGGCGAAAACCGGTCAGTTCGAACGTACCATTCTGATTGCTGACGAAGGCAGTTATGTCAGTTACATCGAAGGTTGCTCGGCGCCGGTACGTGACACCTACCAGCTGCACGCAGCGGTCGTAGAAGTCATCCTGCACAAAGATGCGGAAGTGAAATATTCCACCGTGCAGAACTGGTTCTCCGGCAGCAAAGACAGCAGCGGCGGTATTCTGAACTTCGTGACCAAACGTGCATTGTGCGAAGGCGCAGGTTCTAAGATGTCCTGGACGCAGTCTGAAACCGGTTCAGCGATTACCTGGAAGTACCCGAGCGTGATCCTCAAAGGGGATAACTCCATCGGTGAATTCTTCTCGGTTGCGCTGACCAGCGGCAAGCAACAGGCAGATACCGGCACCAAGATGATCCACATTGGTAAAAACACCAAGTCGACCATCATCTCTAAAGGTATTTCTGCCGGTCACAGCCAGAACAGCTATCGCGGTCTGGTGAAGATCCTGCCGAGTGCTGAAAACGCCCGTAACTTTACGCAGTGTGACTCCATGCTGATTGGTGCCGACAGTGCCGCACATACGTTCCCGTATGTTGAAGTGCGTAACAACACGGCTCAGCTGGAACATGAAGCCACGACGTCAAAAATCGGCGATGATCAGCTGTTCTACTGTCTGCAACGTGGTATCAGCGAAGATGATGCTATTTCCATGATTGTTAACGGTTTCTGTAAAGATGTCTTTTCCGAGCTGCCGCTGGAGTTTGCTGTCGAAGCACAGAAACTGCTGGCGATCAGCCTTGAACACAGCGTCGGTTAATTCTCCGTACGCTTTTCCTCCCGACGTCGCAGGGTGTGATGTGGTCGTCGGGCAGGTTTGAGTTCAGCACAGTCAAAGCATAAACAGAATTATGAGCGCGCAGGCGCAAACTCAAGGATACGTATGTTAAGCATTAAGAATTTGAAGGTCCGTGTCGAAGAAAAGGAAATTCTGAAAGGACTTGATCTGGAGATCAAACCGGGTGAAGTACACGCCATCATGGGCCCGAACGGCTCAGGTAAAAGTACACTCTCCGCGACACTGGCTGGCCGTGAAGATTACGAAGTGACCGACGGTTCCGTAATGTTCAACGGTAAAGATTTGCTGGATCTGGCGCCGGAAGATCGCGCTGGCGAAGGCGTATTTATGGCTTTCCAGTATCCGGTAGAAATTCCGGGCGTGACCAACCATTTCTTCCTGCAAACCGCAGTGAATGCGGTACGTAAATACCGTGGTCAGGAAGCCATGGATCGTTTTGACTTCGCCGATTTCATCGAAGAGAAAATCGCGATGCTGAAGATGCCTGCCGATTTGCTGACCCGTTCAGTGAACGTTGGTTTCTCCGGCGGTGAGAAGAAGCGTAACGACATTCTGCAAATGGCGGCACTTGAGCCAAACCTGTGCATCCTCGATGAAACAGACTCCGGTCTGGACATCGATGCGCTGAAGATCGTTTCTGACGGTGTTAACACATTGCGTGACGGCAAACGTTCATTCGTTATCGTTACCCACTACCAGCGTATCCTCGACTACATCAAGCCTGACTACGTGCACGTTTTGTATCAGGGCCGCATTGTTAAATCCGGCGATTTCACCTTGGTTAAACAGTTAGAGGAGCAAGGTTATGGCTGGCTTACCGACGAAGAGTAATGTCCCTGCGGCGGGCAGTTCGCACGCCATGCAGCAACTTTACCGTCTTTTTGAAAGCCGTGGCGGTGAGCAATCTCCCCACGCACATGCGCACTGGCAACAGGTGCTGCGTCTCGGTTTTCCGCATGCCAAACTGGAAGACTGGAAATACACGCCGGTTTCCTCACTGCTGGGCAATCAGTTCTTTGCTCCTCAGCAGCAGGCGCTGACGGTTGAGAAAGTGAAATCCCTGGCGTTGCCACTGGATTGTTACCGTCTGGTTTTCGTGGATGGCCGTTTTGATGCGAGCCTGAGCGACAGCGACACTGGTGCGTTTGAAATCGAAAAACTGAGCCCGTCTGCGCAACAAACGTTGCCGGATCCGATTCAGTCAGAGGTGTTTTTACACCTGACAGAAAGTCTGGCACAGGATCCGTTTACCGTGCGTTTGCCTGCGGGCAAGCAAGCTGAAAAACCGCTGTATCTGTTACATCTGAGCAGTGGTCGTGATCAGTCACGTGAAATGAATACTGTTCATCATCGCTATCATCTGGCGATTGAAAACGGTGCGAATGCTGAAGTGATCGAACACTATCTGAGTCTCAATGATCAGGGGCATTTCACCGGTGCGCGTATGACCGTGAATGTGGGCGATAATGCAGATTTCACGCATTACAAACTGGCGTTCGAAAGCCAGGCCAGTTTCCACTTCTCGCACAATGATCTGGTCATCGGGCGTGACGCCCGTGTGTCCAGCCACAGTTTCTTGTTGGGCGCGGGTCTGACCCGTAATAACACCAGCGCGCAACTGAACGGCGAGAACAGCAATCTGGATATCAACAGTCTGGTTCTGCCGGTTGATTCTGAGATTGCCGATACCCGCACGTATCTGGAACACAACAAAGGCTATTGCAACAGCAACCAGCTTCACAAAGTGATCGTGAACGATCGTGCTAAAGCGATTTTCAACGGCATGATCAAAGTGGCGCAGCATGCACTGAAAACTGACGGCAAAATGACCAACAACAACTTGTTGCTGGGCAAACACACTGAAGTTGATACTAAACCTCAGCTGGAAATTTATGCCGATGACGTGAAGTGCAGCCACGGTGCGACAGTGGGTCGTATCGACGACGAACAGCTTTTCTATCTGCGTACCCGTGGGATCAGCGGACAGGATGCTCAGCAAATGATCATCTTTGCTTTTGCCGCTGAACTGACGGAAGCCATTGAGAATGAAACCCTGCGTGAAGTCGTGATTGCCCGTATTGCAGGCCGACTCAATCGAGGTAAGTAATGAGTTTTCCACTGGAAAGAGTACGTAGCGATTTCCCTGTGCTGAGCCGTGAAGTCAACGGCCAGCCGCTGGCTTACCTTGACAGCGCGGCCAGCGCACAGAAACCGCGTCAGGTCATTCAACGTGAAATGTCATTCTTCGAGCAAGGTTATGCTGCGGTTCACCGCGGCATTCATACCATGAGCGCAGAAGCGACTGAGCAGATGGAAAACGTCCGCACTCAGGCCGCACAATTCATGAATGCCGCATCGGCGGAAGAAATTGTCTTCGTCAAAGGTTCCACGGAAGCCATTAACCTGGTCGCCAATACCTGGGGGCGTGCATTTTTACAGCCCGGCGACCACATCATTCTGACTGAAATGGAACACCACGCGAACATCGTGCCATGGCAGATGCTGGCGAAAGAACGCGATTTGCATATTGATGTCTGGCATCTTACGCCGGACGGCGAGCTGGATGTGTCACAGCTCGAATCGCTGATTACGCCGCACACTAAATTGCTGACGATGGCGCATGTCTCTAACGTGCTGGGCACCGTTAATCCGATCGAAAAAATCATCCCGCAGGCGAAAGCGGCCGGGCTGACCGTTCTGATCGACGGCGCACAAGCGGTCATGCACCATGCGATCGACGTGCAGGCACTGGGCTGTGATTTCTATGTCTGGTCCGGGCATAAACTTTACGGGCCGACCGGCATCGGTATTCTGTATGGCCGCAAAGCCTTGCTGGATCAGATGCCTGCCTGGGAAGGCGGCGGTTCGATGATCAAGCACGTCAGCCTGACGGAAGGCACGACCTTCGCGGCTGCCCCGTGGCGTTTCGAAGCGGGCACACCTAATACCGGCGGGATTATGGGATTAGGTGCGGCGATGGAATATGTGACTGAACTGGGTCTGGAGAATATCCATGCTTATGAACAGGAACTGATGAACTATGCCCTCGAACAGATGGCGACAGTACCGGACATTCAGATCTACGGTCCGGCGACCCGCGCAGGGGTCATCGCGTTCAACCTTGGCAAACATCACGCCTATGATGTCGGCAGTTTCCTTGATCAATACGGTATTGCTATCCGCACCGGCCATCACTGTGCGATGCCATTAATGTCCTTCTATGGTGTGCCGGCTATGTGCCGTGCGTCGCTTGCGATGTACAATACCCGGGAAGAAGTCGACCGTCTGGTCGCGGGACTGCAGCGTATTCACCGGTTGTTGGGGTAATCCCGGCAGCCTTGATCAGGATGTTGTTATGGCTTTGCCAGATAAAAATAAGTTAGTTAAAAACTTTTCCCGGTGCCCGAACTGGGAAGAAAAATATCTGTATGTGATTGAGTTAGGTGGCCAGTTACCGGCATTGCCGGAAGCGCATCGTCAGGATAAGAACCTGATTTCAGGCTGCCAGAGTCAGGTATGGATTGTGATGCACACCGATGAAAATGGCGGGCTGACTTTCGAAGGTGACAGTGATGCCGCTATCGTTAAAGGTCTGGTCGCGATTGTATTCAGCCTGTATCAGGGTTTAACGCCGCGTGATGTGGTGGAACTGGATGTCCGTCCGTTCTTCACTGAATTGGAACTGAGCCAGCATCTGACGCCTTCACGCTCGCAAGGGCTGGAAGCGATGATCCGCTCCATTCGCGCCAAAGCTGCGGAACTGTCGTAATTTCGGCGTCCGTACGCTGCTTTGCTCATTAGGATTTATCTGCTAATGAGCAAAGCAAATCCCGTCTTTCTCCCCACGTTTTTGCTTTTTAGTCCTGATTTTTCAACTCTCTATCCTCCGGCTTTTAATTCCGTTTTCTGACAGGTAACTTTCTGATTTACCGTGGTTTGATTGCCATGAAATTCTGCGCTGCTAGTATTACCAGACAAGATAATTGTCTTGCCTCAGATTCGCTGAGCGCAGGCCGAAAAAGGACTGAGTATGAGACGCGCATTACCCCTTCTGGCGATGTTAGTGGGCACTATGATGGCCACGCATACCATGACCGCAAGTGCAGCGGAATATCCCTTGCCACCAGAGAACAGCCGCCTGATTGGCGAAAACACTACGTATGTGGTGCCCAACGATGGTAAACCGCTGGAAGATGTGGCGGCAAAATACCAGATCGGATTGATCGCTATGCTGGAAGCCAATCCCGGAACGGATCCTTATTTGCCGAAAGCCGGGACGGTGCTGACCATTCCATCGCAGATGTTGCTGCCGGATACCAAACGCGAAGGGATCGTGGTTAATCTGGCCGAACTACGTCTGTATTATTATCCGAAGGGCGAAGATAAGGTCATCGTCTATCCGATTGGTATTGGTCAGCTGGGCCGCAACACGCCGGAAATGGTGACGTCCGTCAGCCAGAAGATCCCCAATCCAACCTGGACGCCTACTGCCAATATCCGCAAAGCCTATCTGAAAGATGGCATCACTTTGCCGGGCATGGTGCCTGCCGGGCCGGATAATCCGATGGGATTGTTTGCCATGCGTCTGTCAGCAGGCACGGGGCAATATCTGATCCACGGGACGAATGCCAATTTTGGCATCGGCATGCGAGTCAGCTCCGGCTGTATCCGCCTGCGTCCGGATGACATTGAAGCGCTGTTCAATTCGGTGCCGAAAGGAACCCGCGTACAGATCATCAATCAGCCGATCAAGTACGATATCGAACCGGACGGGAAACGCTATATCGAGGTGCATCAGCCGTTATCTCATACTGAAAAAGATGATCCGCAAACCAAACCGATCCCGCTGACTGCTGCAATGAAGAAATTCGTTAAAAGCGACGACACCAATGCAGAGATGGTGAAAGAGGCGATAAAACGCCGTTCGGGGATGCCGGTCGTAGTGAGTGTGGGTGATAAAGCGGGCGATATGCCGCCGGTTATCAATGAACCGCAGACCGCGACGTCGGGTGAACCGGCAGTGACGACCGCCAGCACGCAGTAAACGTCACAGGAAAGCGACAGCTGGGATGTAATCATAAGGGGCCATTATGGCTCCTTTTTTATGTCTGACATTCAGGAGGGCGATAGAAGGCGTTTTATAGCCATACAGGATTGATGATTGACAGGTGGGCAGGAGAAGGGAAAGCGTTTTGCAGGCAAAAAAAATGGCGCACTGAGTGCGCCATTGAACTAGAGAAGTAAATATTACTTCTTGTAAGCGTGAGCTTGGTTGTCCAGACGTTGGTTAGCGCGAGCTGCATCGTCTTTAGCTGCTTGAACGTCAGAACGCATTGCGTTCACGTCGTTGCTCAGTTGGTCAACTTTAGAGTTCAGAGTAGAAACGTCTGAAGACAGTTGGTCGATTTTAGCATTGCTTGAACAACCAGCCAGCATAGTTGAAGCCAGGATTACAGCGCCCAGTACCAGTTTAGTGCGATTCATTATAAAACCCTCTAGATTAAGTTAATCTCCATGTAGCGTTACAAGTATTACACAAACTATTTTCTAATGAGAATAATTTTTTGCCGGTAAACGCTATATTTTGATCGTTCGCTCAAAGAAGCATCTTTTTTTACGAAAAAGTTAAAAATTGCAGCGAAAACAGCCGTATTCCATGGGACTTATCCCAATTTTGCAGCGACCGCTTTTAGCACTTTTTATGAAACAAGATACTTTTTGAATAAATGAGCGCCACATTTTGCGGCGCTCATTAATGCTCATGGTCACGTTTTTAATTAAACAACATGCACCGAAGAAGTATTGGTTGTGCCGCTCTGAACCAGTGCGCCAGAAACCATGACAACGATATCACCTTTCTGAGCCAGACCACTTTCAATCGCGGCTTCTTTACCGATACGGTAGAAGTCGTCAGTAGAAGCAATCTCTTTCACCAGCTGAGTCACTACGCCTTTTGTCAGGATTAACTGACGTGCAGTGATTTCATTGGTGGTCAGGGCAAGGATAGTCGCATGCGGGAAGTATTTACGCACGGCTTTTGCTGATTTACCGCCGCTGGTTGCGACCACGATCAATGGTGCATCCAGTTTCTCAGCTGTTTCAACAGCACCGCGGCACACTGCTTCAGTGATGCGCAGTTTGCGATTTTCGTTCTGGCCATCGATGCGGCTTTGCATCACGCGGTCAGTACGGTCGCAGATGGTGGCCATGATAGTCACTGCTTCCAGCGGGTATTTACCTTTCGCACTTTCACCGGACAGCATGACTGCGTCGGTACCGTCGATGATGGCGTTCGCCACGTCGCCAGCTTCAGCGCGGGTAGGGCGTGGGTTTTTGATCATGGAATCGAGCATTTGCGTCGCGGTGATGACCACTTTGCGCGCACGGTTACATTTCTCAATCATCATCTTCTGCGCGAAGATCACTTCTTCAACCGGGATTTCAACGCCCAGGTCGCCACGTGCAACCATGATACCGTCAGAAGCTTCGAGGATTTCGTCGAAGTTGTTCAGGCCTTCCTGGTTTTCGATTTTGGAGATGATCTGAATGTGCTCGCCACCGTGTGCTTTCAGGTGTTCGCGGATTTCCAGAACGTCAGAACGTTTACGGATGAAAGAAGCCGCAACGAAATCAACGCCTTGTTCGCAACCGAAGATCAGGTCGCGCTTATCTTTTTCAGCCAACGCTGGCAGAGCGATAGAAACGCCTGGCAGGTTAACGCCTTTGTTTTCGCCCAGATCGCCATTGTTCAGCACTTTACAGGTCACTTCAGTTTCGGTGACGTTAGTCACTTCCATGCCGATCAGACCATCGTCCACCAGAATGGTGTTGCCGATTTTCAGATCAGCGGCGAAGCCCTGATAAGTGACAGCAACACGTTCGGTGTTACCGATCACGCTTTGGTCAGTGGTAAAGGTATAAGTCTGGCCCGCAACCAGAGAAGCGTCTTTGCCGCCTTCCAGTTTCATGGTGCGGATTTCAGGACCTTTGGTGTCCAGCAGAATTGCCGCTTTGTGACCGGTCTTCGCCATCACGTTGCGGATATTTTGAATGCGCTGACCGTGCTCTTCATAATCACCGTGCGAGAAGTTCAGACGCATAACGTTCATGCCTGCATCAAGCAGTTTGGTCAGCATTTCTTCGGATTCGGTTTTCGGGCCGATGGTACAAACAATTTTGGTCTTTTTCATGACGATTTTATCTACAAGTTGTGATGGATTGGAAAAGTGTTTGCCTGACAGCATGGCTGCCCGCGCGGAATTGGGGTGTTGCCTGGTTGAATCAAATCATTACTAAGCGTAGAAGACTGTGAAAGGAATGGTGTAGTAAGTTCAGCCAAAGCATAGCGATTTGTGCGATTTATCATCGCTACTGGAGTGGTCACGCTTTTATAAGTGCGATATCGACAGATCAAGGGGCTGAAACCATTCAATCGAAGAGACGATGCGTATTATAGAGGGGATCAGGTTGGGAAACCAAATAAAAAACGTGATGCGGCGCAAGCTTAGCGCAGATTTCGGAACGTTGTTTTGAAATTATCCAATGCGGGCAGTGGGGAAAGCACAGGCGATAACGCTTTGTTCACGCAACTTTCAAAAATGACACATACGGGAAATAATCTTAAAAAAATACAAACGGATGACTTAACGTAAATTCAAAAGGTCATGAGAAATCTTTCAGGAAGTATTCAGGGTGTTTTGAGGGAGTGTGTTGCAAGAGGAGAGCTTCGAAAGTTGCTTTGGTGCGTCCGAGTGGACTCGAACCACCGACCCCCACCATGTCAAGGTGGTGCTCTAACCAACTGAGCTACGGACGCACAATATGCAACGGTACTGCTAAGAAAGATGGTGCGTCCGAGTGGACTCGAACCACCGACCCCCACCATGTCAAGGTGGTGCTCTAACCAACTGAGCTACGGACGCACAATATGCAACGGTACTGCTAAGAAAGATGGTGCGTCCGAGTGGACTCGAACCACCGACCCCCACCATGTCAAGGTGGTGCTCTAACCAACTGAGCTACGGACGCATCGTTTTTCTTTTTCGTCAGCCAGTGTTGGCGACGGGGACGAATATTAACGACCTCTCTGAATACTGGCAAGGGAAAAAAGACATTTTCCTGTCATATTGTGCGTGACTGCCGAGCTTATGTGCATTGCGTTGTTTTTTTAGGCATAACAGCCAGCGTACTGGCTGAAAATTCCGCGCACCGGGACATACATTCACGGCCCGCGGAAAGCGGAAGGGGATCAACGGCCCGCTTTTTGCAAAATGGTATAAGAGGGCTGTTTCTGCAACCAGCGCATCCGTAACGTCATCATCAACGCGGCGAAGGACAGGCCCAGAATAAATCCGCACCAGAAACCGCTCGGCCCCATACGTGGCACCAGAAAATCGGTCAGACCGAGGGTATATCCCACCGGCAGCCCCAGCACCCAGTAGGCCACAAAGGTAATATAGAAGATTGAACGTGTGTCTTTATAGCCCCGCAACACGCCGCTGCCGATAACCTGTACCGCATCTGAAATCTGGAACAGCGCCGCAAAGATTAAAAGATGCGACGCCAGCGTCACCACTTCCGGGCTGTCATTATAAAGAGAAGCAATGTCCTCGCGGAAAATGATGGCCGTCAGACTGGTGCAACAGGCCATCATAATGCCCGTGCAGATACTGGTATAAGCAGCCACTTTTGCGCCCTCGACGGAGGATTCACCCAGCCGTGAGCCTACCCGGATGGTGGCAGCAACCCCCAGCGATAAGGGGATCACAAACATCAGCGAACCGACATTCAGGGCGATCTGGTGGCTGGCAACCGCCACGATACCCAGCGGGGAGACCAGCAGGGCAACGATCGCAAATAGCGTCACTTCGAAAAATAAGGCCAGCGCAATCGGCATGCCTAACTGGATCAGGCGGCGCAGCGTCGGCCAGTCAGGTTTAGCAAAGCGCGAATGTGGCTGAGTATCACGCAGGGCGCGATTGTGGCGCACATAAATGCGCATCATAAAGAACATCACCCAATACACCGTGCCGGTTGCCACGCCGCAGCCCACACCGCCGAGCGCGGGCGCACCAAATTTCCCGTAAATGAAAATGTAGTTAACAGGAATATTGACCAGCAGGCCGATAAAGCCGAAGACCATGCCCGGCTTAGTTTTGGACAACCCTTCACACTGATCGCGCAGCACCTGGAAAAACAGATAGCCCGGCGCGCCCCACATGATGGCGTGCAGATAGCCGACGGCTTTCGCTTTCAGCTCAGGATCAATATTGTGCATCAGGTCGAGAATATGGTTGCTCTGATACAACACCGCGATGACCAGAACGGAGACGCCGGAAGCCAGCCAGAAACCCTGCTGGACCTGATGACCTATTTTGTCGCGGCGGCCTGCGCCATTGAGATGTGCAATGGTTGGTGTCAGCGACAATAATAAGCCGTGACCGAATAAAATCGCGGGCAACCAGATGGAGGTACCGACGGCGACGGCAGCCATGTCCGTTGCGCTGACGGAGCCGGCCATTATAGTGTCCACCACGCCCATGGAGGTTTGAGCTATTTGCGCAAGGATGACCGGGATGGCAAGCGCTAATAACACCCGCGCTTCTGCAAGGTACTTCTGCACAGATACACCTTTTTTGTTGATTATATTGAATAAAAAAAGCCACAAGACGCGGCATTGAACAGAGAAAAATAGTCCGAAGATTGTACATCGTCGGTATTTTTAAGCAAACAAAGCTGTTAACAGCCGGTTAAATAATGAAATTGAAGCGGACGGTGCTATTTCTTACCGCAGAAAATTGGCTTTCAATTAATTCTGCGGCAAACTGGCGGAAGTGACGTTTTAATACAACAGATTCAAACATTGAGGAAAAGGCTATGTTTACCGGAATTGTACAGGGCACCGGAACGGTAGTGTCTGTCGACGAGAAACCCAATTTCCGTACCCATGTTGTTCGTTTACCTGAAGATATGCTGGATAACCTGCAACTTGGTGCGTCGGTTGCGCACAACGGGTGCTGTCTGACGGTGACCGAAGTCAACGGCGATCTGGTCAGCTTTGACCTGATGAAAGAAACACTGCGTCTGACCAATCTCGGTGATCTGAAAGAAGGTGACCAGGTTAATCTGGAACGCGCCGCGCGCTTTAATGACGAAATTGGCGGACATTTAATGTCTGGTCATATTATTTGTACTGCGGAAGTCGCAAAAATTCTGACATCAGAAAATAACCGTCAGATCTGGTTCCGTATGCCACATGAAGATTTGATGAAATATGTATTACATAAAGGGTATATCGGCATTGATGGTATTAGTCTCACCATCGGCGAAGTGACCCGTACCCGTTTCTGTGTGCATCTGATTCCGGAAACGCTTCAGCGTACAACGCTGGGTACCAAGCGTCTGGGCGACAAGATTAATATCGAAATCGATCCGCAAACACAGGCGATCGTCGATACCGTCGAGCGCGTCTTAGCCAGCCGCGAAGCAGCGATGGCAACGGCACAGGCGATGATCGATAAAGCCGAATAAGCCGGATAGTGCCTTTTCAGGTGATTTACAGACATAAAAAAACCGGACGTTGAATGTCCGGTTTTTTTTGGTCACGTCATACTGCCATTAACGCGGAACGCGCATCCCGCCATCAACCCCTTCAGGGCTGAAGACCACCTGCCACAACTGAATGTCACGGGCTCTGAACGCACCCGCACAAGCATTGAGGTAGTAAGTAAACATGCGGTGGAAACGATCCCCATATTTTTCTGCCAGTTCCGGCCAGTATTTCTGGAAACGTTCATGCCACGCCATCAGCGTACGATCATAATCCGCACCAATGTTGTGCCAGTCTTCCATTACGAACAATGATTCACTGGTTTGCGCAATTTGCTGAACAGACGGCAGACAACCGTTCGGGAAGATGTATTTATCAATCCACGGGTCGACATTCAGATCTGTTTTATTAGAACCGATGGTGTGCAGCAGGAAAATGCCGTCAGGTTTGATATTGCGTTTGGCGACATTAAAGTAGGTCTGATAATTTTTCGGACCCACATGTTCGAACATCCCGACAGAGACAATGCGGTCAAACTGATCGTTGAGGTCACGGTAATCCTGCAACAGGATGGTGACATCCAGACCTTCGCAGCGTTTCTGGGCGAGTTTTTGTTGTTCAGCGGAAATCGTAACACCCACGACGCTCACGCCATAATGCCGGGCAGCATACTCGGATAATCCACCCCAGCCGCAACCGATGTCCAGCAAGCGCAGGCCCGGTTTTAATTGCAGCTTATCGCAGATCATTTTGAGTTTTGCTTCCTGCGCTTCTTCAAGCGTAGTGGCGTCCTTCCAGTAACCACAGGAATATTGCATATAAGGGTCGAGCATCAGGCTGAATAAATCATTGCCCAGATCATAATGCTCTTTGCCGACAATCCATGCCCGTTTGCGTGATTGCAAATTGGTCAGGCGTGCCGCCGCGATACGCAAGGTATCTTTAAAATGGTGGGGGAGTTTATTTTCCAAACCGGCACGAAGAACGCGCTGGAAAAAGATATCCAGACGGTCGCATTCCCACCAACCGTCCATATAACTTTCGCCGAGGCCCAGAGAACCTTCCTGTAAAACACGCTTAAAGAAGTCAGTGTTTTTTACTTTAAGGTCGAAAGGACGATTACCATTTACCTGAATATCTGCCATCGCCAGCATTTCACTGGCGATGCGGTACCACTGATTGTCCTGAATGCTTTGGTCTTCTATACACGATGAACTCATAGCTTCTCCATCACTTTCTCTTCTGACTTATTAACCTGCCGGGAAAAGCAAAGGCTATTTTTGCAGGTCTTTATGAGAACAGACGACTCAGCGCCTCGTCCAATATCCGACACCAACAGAGGAAATTAGAAGAACACCTGCGCGCCGGGGGCGTGCAGGGAAATCGTCCTTGAAAAACGCACTATAAAAAATAGTGTGACGCTGTCCGCGCGTCGGGCTTAAGTATGTAATAAAAGTTTTGTAAAAATGCTATTTTATTGGGTTTTGTTGAGTATAGGCTCGCAGGCAGGCATTCTCAATAGTTAATCGTCGCAAATGAAAATGCCCGTTAAGTGATTGTTACTTAAGGTCATTATCACCCTTAATTCGCCTGCCCGCGCTGAGCTTCCTGCCCGGATTTCTGTTTCACATCCAGAGTACTTTCTGGTCTCAGTGACAGCCACCGGCCCAAAACCACCAACAATAGTGTAGACAGCATGATTGTGACTGTCGCCATTAATGGTTGCACAATAAATGCGGAAACCAGCAGACTGGCGAGGAAACACAGCCCCAGTTGCAGGGTATTCTGCAACGCCGCCGCTTTCCCTGTATTAGCAGGAAATGGCATTAAGGCATTTGCGACAACAATTGGATAGATTGCACCATTCACCAGAGCCATTAAACAGAACGGGATCAACAGGCTGATCAGTCCGGCATGGGTGAACATCCCGATACAGAACAAACTCACCATACTCACCGCATAACCTGCCAGTAACCACGGCAAAATCCGGTTTCCGTCCAGCTTACTGATCAGAACGCGACAGCCGAAACCGCCCAGCAGGAACGCGATGGTCTGCGGAACATAACTCAGGCCAATGGCACCAGGGGAATAGCCCATGTCGCTTAAAATAAACGGTGAACCGGTCAGCCACGCGAAGAAACCAGCGGAACAGGCGGCGTAAATCATGACGTTACCGCTGTAAACCCGTGATTTAAGCAAGGTGCCAAAGCCCGCTTTATCGGCTTTGGCCTGTGGCGCAGGTTTGTTTTCGCGCAATGTCAGCGTGGTGATCAACAGAACAACAGCCACGACGGTCAGCAGGGCAAAGATCGCTTCCCAGTCAAAATGATTCAGCACCCATGCGCCGAGCAACGGGGCGAGGGCAGGGGAAAGCGCCACCAGCGGCATAATGCTGGCGAAGGTTTTTTTAGCCACATCCGCCGGAAAACGGTCAACGACGATGGCCTGCCAGGTGACGGCTGCCGCACAAACGCCCATTGCCTGCAGGAAACGCAAGGCCAGCAGGGCGCGCACGTTTTCAACCCACAACACACCCAGACAACCCACTGCAAACAGTGTCAGCCCAATGAGCAATACTGGTTTACGGCCGATGCGATCAGACAGCGGCCCCCACAACAACTGGCCGATGGCAAAGCCGCCGAGAAAAATACTCAGGCTGGCGCTGATCATGCCCGGACTGGTTGTCAGACTGGTTTGCATGGCGCTGAAGGCAGGAAGGTACATGTCGGTGGCTAAAAAGCCGAGCATGCTCAGTCCCGCGAGATAGAGCATAAATCCAAAGGAGGGTTTCATTATTGTCTCGTTAATGTCGTGATTGCAGGTGATTTGACGCAGATTACGTACCGGAGGCGGAGTTTAACGCTTTGATAACAGCGTTGTGAAACGCTAATATTTGCACTCTGCTATCAAAAAAATTGAAGGCTAAAATATGTGGTCAGAATACGCTCTTGATGTGGTGGATGCGGTGGCAAGAACGGGCAGCTTTAGTGCCGCGGCGCAGGATTTACACCGCGTGCCTTCTGCCATCAGCTATACCGTCCGGCAGCTTGAACAATGGCTGGCAGTGCCGTTATTTGAGCGCCGTCATCGTGACGTGGTGCTGACGCCTGCGGGCAAGGTTTTTGTCGATGAAGCCCGCATTCTGACAAAAAAAATGATAGCCACCCGTCGCCAGTGTCAGCAGGTCGCTAACGGCTGGCGCGGCGAACTACGCGTGGCGGTAGACCGGATTGTTAAACCCGCGCGGACGCGAAGGCTGGTACTTGATTTTTACCGCCATTTTCCCGATACGGAACTGATCATCCACTCGGAAGTGTTTAACGGTGTCTGGGATGCGCTGGTGGACGGAAGGGCGGATGTGGCTATTGGTGCCACGAGAGCCATACCGGTGGGTGGCCGGTTTAATTTTCGCGACATGGGATTCATGGACTGGCACTGCGTGGTCAGCCCTCAACATCCGCTGGCGCAGTTGTCCGGTTCGCTCAGGGATGACCAGCTGCGGCCTTATCCGGCGCTCTGTCTGGAAGACACCTCCCGCACATTGCCCAAACGCGATACCTGGACGCTCGACAACCAGCGACGTCTGGTGGTGCCTGACTGGACCTGTGCGCTGGAATGCCTGACAGAAGGATTATGTGTCGGCATGATGCCGGTTCATCGCGTCATCCCGTGGATAGAACAGAATAAATTGCAGGTGCTGACACTGGAAAACCGTTTCCCCGACAGCCCGTGTTGTCTGACGTGGGACCAGAGCAATTCGTCGCCGTCACTGGCGTGGTTACTGGACTATATGGGCGATACAGAAACGATGAATGAGGAATGGTTGCGGGATTAGCAAAAAAAAACGCCTGCACAGGCAGGCGTAGTTACACAATTAACGGCGGTAGTCGCGGTACGGACCGTCGGCCACGGAACGGCGTTCAACCAGTTTCGGATGCACTTCGATGGTCTGCGATTCTTCGCGCTTACTGACAATTCTGTCCAGCAACATGGTAAAAGCCATTTCGCCCAGACGCTCTTTAGGCTGATGAACCGTGGTCAGCGCCGGTGAGAAATAGCGGGCATTACGCACATTGTCATAGCCGATCACAGAGATATCCTGCGGAACCCGCAGGCCAAGCTCATCGGCAGCACAAATGGCGCCCATCGCCATCACGTCACCGCCACAGAACACCGCAGTAGGGCGGCTTTTCTGCATCAGGATTTTATGCATCGCCTGATAGCCGGATTCCGGTTCAAAATCGCCCTGAACGACCCATTCATCACGCAGAGGAATATTGGCTTCGGTCAGTGCCTTCACAAAACCCTGAAAACGACCGCCGCCGGTATTACGCGCCAGTTGCCCCGGGATCACACCAATATCGCGATGACCGCGTTCAATCAGATAACGACCGGCCATGTAGCCGCCCTCGAAAGCATTATCAATAATGCTGTCGGTGAAGTTTTTACGCGCCTCGCCCCAGTCCATGACGACCATCGGGATTGAGCGGTACTCCTCCAGCATATTAAGCAGTTCGTCGGGATATTCCGCGCACATCACCAGCAAGCCATCGACGCGTTTTTGCGCCAGCATCTGCAGGTAAGCCTGTTGTTTCTCCAGATTGTTGTGCGAATTACACAAAATCAGCGTGTAGCCTTTGGAGAAGCAGCTGTTTTCGACAGCTTCAATCACTTCGGCGAAATAGGGCGCTTCACTGGAGGTGGCCAGCAGACCGATCGTTTTGGTGTTATTAACCTTCAGGCTGCGCGCCACGGCGCTTGGCGAATAGTGTAAGTCCTTGATGGCAAGAAGAACCGCAGCTTTAGTTTCTTCGGCGACGAAACGTGTTTTATTGATGACGTGCGACACGGTTGTAGTGGAAACGCCAGCGCGCTTTGCGACATCTTTAATCGTTGCCATGTAAACAATGACTCCTGAACTCACGTGTTTCAGCACGTTAGCATTATGTTAATCGTTTGCTTGCGTGGATTTAACTGCTGACTTCTAAAAGGGCAGTGAAATCGTTGGGTGGATTCTTCAGAATGAGGCGTGAAATGCTCTCGGGTGAAATCGACCGGCACACAGGCGTGGTAACCGACAATTTTCTCTTATAATGCAGGAAAGTGGAAGCAAAATTCTCATGACAGCATTGTCATTCAGCACAAGATTTTAAATGTGAATTATGAGAAAATGCGTTGGCACACATTTAGTGTGGCTTAAAAAATGCCACAACTTGATCCGAAAGGGGGTTTGATGGACAGCAACCTGAAATTATCGTTGATCACCACGGTATGCGCTTTGCTTATGATTATCGCTTTCAGCTTTACTGCGGTAATGAACTGATTTTATAAGCGATCCGCAATAAAAAAGGGCGATCCCGGTAACAGGTATCGCCCTTTTCAATGTGATGCAGTCACCTTATCCGCCGACATTCTTCCCTGCAGAAACTCTTCGTTAAATGCTATTCATTGGCTGATTAGCGAAACTTCAGACTTAACGAATTGTTTATTATCGGATCGTTTTCGGGGTCATTACCCGACGTGCGCCCACATAGTGATCTTGCCAGTAATCATCGCCCAGTGAGGTGATTTTAATGTCTTCACCGGTTCTTGGCGACTGGATGAATTTGCCATTACCGACATAAACACCCACATGGTCTGCTGCGCCGCGATTATTAATTCTGAAAAACACCAGATCGCCGCTTTCCAGTTCACCGCGTTTGACCGGTGCCGCATCGCGCAGATGGTACATTTCATTCGCTGTGCGTGGCATCTTAATGCGAATCAAATCTTTGTAGGCATAATAGACTAAGCCACTGCAATCAAAACCGGTGTTGGGAGAGGTGCCGCCCCAGCGATACGGTTTGCCGACCTGGTGCATCAGCTTGGTCATCGCCGTTTGCTGTGCGTGCTGATAACGTTTTTTGTGTGTCGCGCTCAGCGTAATCGGTTTGCTGTCTTCTTCTCGGAGCTTCTTGCCCTTGCGGTGGCGGCCATAAGCGTCTTTCTTACTGACCTTTGCGCTGCTGTTTTTTGCCAGTGCACGGGTTTTGGTTTGTTTCTCGGTCTTGCTCTCGGCCCGCGTGGTCCTGAGGGTCTTTTCTTTTTTACTCTCAGCCCGGGTCGTTTTTACGCTTTTATCAGAAGTAGCCTTTCGTTTAACCAGTTCAGTACTTTTTACTTTCTTCTTCGAATTCTTGTCCTGTGTTTTTTGTTCTGTTACCGGCGCGATTTTTGATTTTTTATTGATTTTGGCGGCGGCGGTCTTTCGCTTTCGGCGTTCTTCAGGGGCGGCCTGATTAACATGGCTCTTTCGCTGATCGGCAGAGACGCGCGTCTGTGGCGATGCATGGGCGATATTGAGGAAAAGCTGGGTAAAGAGCAGCACAAAAAGCGTGAACAGTAAGCGCATAGCTTCGTTA
The DNA here is from genome assembly GCF_004330295.1 of Rahnella victoriana. GTDB lineage: Bacteria > Pseudomonadota > Gammaproteobacteria > Enterobacterales > Enterobacteriaceae > Rahnella > Rahnella victoriana. The sequence continues at coordinate 90,681 of NZ_SJOJ01000010.1, read as the reverse complement.
CCATGAGTGGTAGGGTTAAACATCAGGGTTGTCAGAGTATTGCCTAAAAGAACCCGACAAAAAAGCACGAATTGACTCGATTCTAGATCATATTGTGAGAAAAAGTTAATAGCTTTTTTTATGTCGAAATAACCGCCATTTTTAGTCAATAAAATAACCATTTTTCATCAGGTTAATATTTGAGTTAAAGAATGGGATTTTGCAAATCTGACATTATCGTTGAACGCCAAAAATGTTATTCTCGATGAATCTTTAAATATGTGAACCTGAACCCAGGCGCCGAAAATTGTTTAATAAAATGCCAGTATTGAGAAAGACCCCACAAAAAATGGCGTTTTTATCTGGTGGCAGCCATCGTTACAATAGAAGGCATTGTGTTTGCGCACCGTCTTTGTGTGCTGCGCGTGAAGAGTAATGACCGTGACAGCCTGTACCGGCTTGAGGAAGCAAGAAATGACCACTCCAACGATTGAAAAGATTCAGAAGCAAGTTTCTGAAAACCCGATTCTGCTGTACATGAAAGGTTCTCCAAAACTGCCAAGCTGCGGTTTCTCCGCTCAGGCCGTTCAGGCGCTTTCCGCTTGTGGCGAACGTTTCGCTTACGTTGATATCCTGCAGAACCCGGATATCCGCGCTGAGATGCCTAAGTTTGCTAACTGGCCAACCTTCCCGCAGTTGTGGGTTGATGGTGAACTGGTTGGCGGTTGTGACATCGTGGTTGAGATGTTCCAGCGTGGCGAACTGCAACAGCTGATCAAAGAAACGGCTGAGAAATACAAATCTTCTGAAGAGTAATGTCTGAGAAGAGCCGGTCTTGTAGCTGGCGAATAAAAAGAGCGACATCATGTCGCTCTTTTTTTGTCTGCTATCCGCACTCAATCCGCTATTGCTGATTTTCTTCCGGTGCCGTTTCGGCTTCGTCTGCGGTCATCGCCAGCGGCCAGCCGCCCAGGCGTTTCCAGCGGTTTACCAGCTCACAAAACAGTTCTGCGGTGCGTTCGGTGTCATATAACGCGGAATGCGCCTGACTGCTGTCAAACACCATTCCCGCGCTGATACAGGCTTTCGCCAGAACCGTTTGCCCCAGCACCAGACCGCTCAAGGCGGCGGTATCGAATGTCGCGAAAGGGTGGAACGGATTGCGTTTCAGCCCGGCACGTTCCGCTGCTGCCATCAGGAAACTGTGATCGAAATTGGCATTATGCGCCACGATAATGGCACGGTTGCAGTTTTGCTCTTTCATGCCCTTACGGATGACTTTGAAAATCTCGTGCAGGGCGTCATATTCGCTGACTGCCCCGCGCAGCGGGTTCGTCGGATCGATACCATTGAATGCCAGTGCTTCCGGCACCAGAATTGACCCCTCGAAAGGTTCAACATGGAAATGTACGGTCTCATCGCTTTGCAGCCAGCCGTCCTCATCCATCTTCAGGGTGATCGCCGCTATTTCCAGCAACGCATCGGTTTGGGCATTAAATCCGGCAGTTTCTACATCAATAACCACCGGATAAAAACCACGGAAACGGCCTCTCAGGGCGTTAATGTCACTATTCTCGGCCATTAGTTTCTTATCTTCATCGAATTCAGCGCGCATTATGACAAATTTTGCCGCCGCTTGCAGGGGTGTGGCAAAAATCGGGCAATAAAAAAGGGCGCGGTAGCGCCCCTTGCAGCATTCAGGGTGAATTAATTGCCCAGACCCTGACCGGCATGTTTGGATTCAATCAGTTCGATTTTGTAACCGTCCGGATCTTCAACAAACGCAATAATGGTCGAGCCGCCTTTCACCGGGCCGGCTTCGCGGGTGACTTTGCCACCTGCATTGCGGATGTCGTCACACGTTTGTGCCACGTTATCCACGCCGAGCGCGATATGACCGTAAGCGGTGCCGATATCGTAGCTGTCGACGCCCCAGTTATAGGTCAGTTCGATCACCGCGCCTTCGCTTTCTTCGGTATAGCCGACAAAGGCCAGGGAATATTTATATTCGGTGTTCTCGCTGGTGCGCAGCAGGCGCATGCCTAACACATCGGTATAGAAACTGATAGCGCGTTGCAGATCGCCAACACGAAGCATGGTATGGAGTAAACGCATAGGTTCCTCTTTATTTGCAGGATGAGAATTATCGGGTCAAGCCTAACCGATAGCTGCCGTTTTGTCTGTATTACGCCAACCGGTTGTTGAATGACTGACCAAAAAAAGCAGCAGCCGGAGGGTACTCAGCTGCTGCAAACAAGGGTGCATTAATTTTTATTGATTACAGTGTCGGATAGTCTGTGTAGCCCTGAGCACCGCCGCCGTAGAAGGTTTCCGGTTTCGGCTCGTTAAGCGGCGCATGGGATTTCAGGCGTTCAACCAGATCCGGGTTGGCGATATAACTGCGGCCAAAGGCCACGGCATCGATGTAACCTTTTTCGATCAGCTCTTCGCCTTTTTCGGCGGTGTAAGCGCCTGCGCCGACAATCACGCCCTGATAATGCGCACGGATCACCGCACGGAATTCTGCGGTATAAGGTTTGCCGCCTGCCCAGTCTGGTTCTGAAATGTGCAGATAGGCCAGTTTGCGTTTGTTCAGTTCGTCGAGCAGATAAATCGCCGCCTGTTCCTGGTCTTCGCCGTTGTCCAGCCCGTTGAATGGCCCCATCGGAGAAATACGGATCCCCACACGGTCTGCGCCGATGGCGTCAATGGCGGCATCCACCACTTCCAGCGTCAGGCGGGTACGGTTTTCAATGCTGCCGCCGTACTGATCTTCGCGCAGGTTAGAGGCCGGAGACATAAACTGGTGCAGCAGGTAACCGTGCGCGGCATGCAGTTCGATGTAATCGAAACCGGCTTCGGCGGAGCAGGCAGCCGCGTGACGGAAATCATTCACGATGCCCGGAATTTCGCTCAGTTCCAGCGCGCGTGGCGTCGGACAATCGACACGAATGGCGTGGCCCTGTTCGTCGCGCAGGCTGGTACGGGTATTCGGATTCACAGCCGAGGGCGCAACCGGCGTCTGGTTGTCCGGCTGTACGCTGTTGTGCGAAATGCGACCGGTGTGCCACAGCTGAACGGCAATGCGACCGTCTTTCTGATGCACACCGGCGACGATTTTTTTCCATGCCGCGACTTGCTCAGGCGTATGCAGGCCAGGCGCACCGGCGTAACCTTTCGCCTGGAAGGACACCTGTGTGGCTTCGGTAATGATCAACCCGGAACTGTGGCGCTGGGCATAGTATTCCCCCATCAGCGGCGTAGGGATATCACCTGGTTCGATGCTGCGCAGACGGGTCAGCGGCGCCATAAAAACGCGGTTAGGCAGGGTGTTTTTGCCAACAACGATTGGCGTGAAAAGCTTACTCATTTCAGTCACTCCGAAGTTAATGGATTGATCCGCATACGGTTAATAAAAAGGTTTCCGGTGATGCGATCAGGTCGTTATGCCCCCTTTTTACCGTATCAACAGCCCCGGTGACTACGCGCACAGTGCCTTTTCACAAATCACCTTGCGGGATAGCCGGAAAACGTCTTGAATGAAAGTTCACCGTTATTGGCGGAGGGCGTGTGGCCCAGCAACTTGAGTTTTTTGAAATCCCCAGTCCGTGCCGTGGCATTTGTCAGGCTGACGAGCGCGGTTATTGCCGTGGTTGCCTGCGCAGCCGCGAGGAACGTTTCGGCTGGATGAAAATGAACGACGCGGAAAAACGCCATGTCCTGCGCTTATGCCAGCAGCGTTTACTGCGTCAGCAGCGGGCCGGAAAACAACCGGATGAGCCTCTGCCGGAGCAACCGGAACTGTTTTGAGTGCGTACCTCTCACTTCTTTGTATTTCCCCCGCCGGCATCAATACAGCGTTCATCCGGTTGTGTATTCTGTCGGATGAATTTACGAAAAATATAAAGGAATCAAAATGGAAGCTCGTACCACGATTTCTCCGCAAGGCCCGAATTTCTCAAAACTGATTTGCGGTTACTGGCGCCTGATGGAATGGAATATGACGCCGCAACAGGTGCTGGCGTTTATGGAACAGCACATTGAGCTGGGTATCACCACGGCTGACCATGCCGATATCTATGGCGATTATCAGTGCGAGGCGGCGTTTGGTGAGGCATTACGTCTTAAACCGGCGTTGCGCGAGAAAATGCAACTGGTCAGCAAATGTGGCATCGCAACCAAAGCGGATCCGGACAATAAAATCGGGCATTACATTACTGATAAAAACTATATCGTGGCGCGTGCCGAGAAATCGCTGAGCAATCTGCAGACGGATTATCTGGATCTTCTGCTGATCCACCGTCCTGATCCGCTGATGGATGCCGATGAAGTGGCAGAGGCGTTCACGCAGTTACATAAAAGCGGCAAAGTGAAGCATTTCGGCGTGTCCAACTTCACGCCAGCGCAGTTCAGCCTGTTACAGTCGCGCCTGCCTTTTTCGCTGGTGACCAATCAGGTGGAGATATCGCCAATCCATCAGCCCGCCATTCTGGACGGCACGCTGGATCTTTGCCAGCAACTGCGTATCAGACCGATGGCCTGGTCTTGTCTGGGCGGTGGTCGTCTGTTCAGCGAGGCGGAGTTCCAGCCACTGCGCGATGAACTTCAGGCCGTTGCGCAGGAAATTGGCGCAGACACCATCGAGCAGGTGGTTTACGCCTGGGTGATGCGTCTGCCATCGCAGCCGTTGCCGATTATCGGTTCCGGCAAAATTGAGCGCGTGCAATCCGCCTGGCAGTCATTGTCCCTGAATATGACCCGCCAGCACTGGTTCCGCATCCGTAAAGCGGCGATCGGTTACGACGTTCCGTAATGTCTTACGCGGGTTTCGTGGTGCTGACCACCGGACCCGCCGGGCCATCGTCTGTTGAGATGGCCTGCTGCAACTGAGAAAGCGAGCAGTATAAACGCCAGATCACACCGGCCAGTTCACGCGCCGCCGGTTCAGGATGATGAGCCAGTGAATTGCTCATCCGCAACAGTTCGATCAGCGTGGCGTCCAGATTTTCATGGCTGACGCCGCGCTCCGTCATCACGCCTTTCAGGCAATGAATACAGACGTCACGCACCGCAGAAAGCGGGTCAGAGCGGGTTTCCCATTCACGTAATTGCCAGACGATGTGGCTGCAATTGAGCAGCACCACACCCCAGCGCAACAACCAGGTACGCGAGATCTGATCCTTACTCTGATTGAGCTGATTCATCCGGTGATAAATCAGCGACTCAAACTGGAAATGGCTCAGCGACGGTTTGCGGCTCAGCTGATCCATAAAATCACGGCGCAGGGCGCGGATAATGCGGCGGCTTTTACGTTTATCAGAACTTGGCCTTAATACCTGAAAGGCAATCCCTGCCAGCATCACACCGGCAATTTTTGCCACGCCGTCATTCATAAAAGCCTGATAGTCATAGTCCGGGGGATTGGTAACGGCCAGAAATGATCCCATAAAAACAATCAGTTGACCCCATAAACCGGCATAACGTTTGTATTGCAGTTTCATCATCTGCATGGTGACTAACATCGGCAGGAAGAAGGCACAGAAAACCCAGAAGCTGTCGAGCTGGATCATCAATCCGAATTTGAGCAGGAAGCAACCGGCAAACAATAAGCCCAGCGATTTGATCAGCAGGGTGACACTGCTGATCGGTGAGGTGGTTGAAGAATACAGCACGCAGCTGACGGCGGTGAGTGCCACCGCACCGGCGCCGGAATCCCATTGCGTGGTCATCCAGAACGCGCAGCCGATCACGATGCACAGGAAAGTCCGCAGGCCGTTATAGGCGGCTTCCACCGTGTCGGTATGTTGCGCCAGATGGCTGATTTTCGGCGGCTGGATGTTCTCAGCTTCCGCCGCATTGGCATTTTCTACCCGGCGTAACCAGCGTTCACTGCGCAGGTACAGCCAGCAGAAATCGCGTAAACGCAGCCAGAATGCCTGATGGCGGAAATCCGAGGTGTCTTGCGGCCGGATGTGTTGCAGAATTTTCGACAGCTTATATTTATCGGTATCGGGCCTGCGCAGTTCGTCGAGCAGTACCGCCAGCACCTCCGGTAAATTCTCCGGCGGGTGTGGCCAGTTGAGCAGCATACGACGCAGGCTGGAAATATAACTGGTCATGCGTAATTGCTGATGCAGCAGATAATTCAGCACGTTGTTCTGACGCCGCAGCCGGTAGTGGCTCCAGAACGCCTGAATGCGCAGCAGGTTCATGGTCAGAATCTGGCCGATCAGCCCTTCGTGCGAGGTTCTGATTTGATCGGAAATTTCAGTGCGCCACAGTAGTTGGGCGTGTTCCAGCAACTGCGTGTGCATCTTGCGCAGCGAGGTGAGCAGGGCGTCGCCGTCGGAGGTGCTGGGCAGCACCATCATCATAAAACCGCCGCATAAAATACCGGTAATGACTTCACCGACGCGGGCCTGGGCAATATCAAATATCTGCGTCGGATCGGTCACATCGACCGTCGAGAACGCGATGATCGCCGCGGTATAACCCGCCAGCGCAAAGGCGTAGGAGACGTTATTCTGATAATGGTTCGAGATATAGGTGCAAAGACCCAGCCACGCGGCAATGGCAAAGGTAAACAGCCACGGTTCATTGAGGCAATGTCCGGCGATAAACACCGCGCCCATTGCGCCCAGCAGGCTGCCGATGATACGTCCAATGCTCTTGCTGATCACGCCGCCGACCGTCGGGAAACTCACGACGGCCGCTGACGTCAGTGCCCAGTAAGGCTCATCCATCTGGAATTCAAACGCGATATACAGCGCCAGAATCATCGCGATGGAATTGCGCAGGGCATAACGCCATTGCCCGCCGGTGGCTTTTCCCCACGGGGTATTTTTCCATTCGAGCCAGGAAAGGTTCACCGGGCAGCCTTAATGGCGAATCGAAATGGTGCAGGTGGTACCGGCCACCAGAACCACATGTTCCGGCACATTTTCCAGTTTGATACGCACCGGCACGCGTTGCGCCAGCCTGACCCACGGGACATTCGGTTTCACGTTCATCAGTAAATCTTCCGGCGTGTCGAGACTCTGGTCATAAATGGCGCGGCCAATACTTTCTACCCGACCCTGCAAAGGAATATTGCCATTAAATAACGTGATCTCTGCCTGACTGCCTTCACGAATATTCTTAAGTTTGGTTTCTTCGAAATAGCCGAGCACGTAAAACGAATGAATATCTACCAGCCCGACCAGCGGTGTGCCGGTGGTGGCATAGTTACCCCGGCGGGTTTGTAAATTGGTGATATAACCATCAGCAGGGGCCACAATATTGGTTTTACTCAGATTCCATTTAGCTTGTTCTAATGACGCCTGCGCAGCCTGATAGGCCGCCTGCATCGATTTGGCATTGATATTCGATTCATCCAGAGATTCAGCGGAAATAACGTTGGTGCCCAGTCCTCTGCGGCGCTGCGCCTCATGATTGGCCTTCGCTAAATCAGCCGCCGCTTTTGCCACTGCCGCATCGGCATTATCAACGGCAATTTTAAACGGCACCGGATCGAGGCTAAACAGGGCGTCACCGCGTTTAACAAACTGATTATCATGGATATGGATATCAATAATTCGCCCGGACACTTCCGGCGTGATATCGACAATCTCGGCCCGTACTTTCCCGTCGCGGGTCCAGGGAGACTGCATATAATAATTCCACATCCACCAACCTGCGCATATTGCGACCGCGAAAACCAGCACCGTGGAGAAATATTTGAGTGTCTTAAATTTCATTTTCAGAGGTTCACCATAAGCATCAGGGCGGCACAAATAGAGATCACAAAAAGAGATAAATCCATCAGGGTGGGATGCCAGACTTCACCGGAATAAATCCAGTCACGCAGCACCCGGTGTATCAGCAGCCAGAATACTAACCCCAGTAAAAATGCTTTGAACATCGGGGGGAAATAAAGTGAGGCACCCAGGACCAGATCCGGTAGCGGGAAGCCTGAGTGAAACATTTGCGCATTCACAATATTAATCTCTGCCGGTGATTGTGTTATAAACAAGTTTACCTTTGGAAGCAGAGACGCCGCTTCCGGATGCAATAGTACCTACCATTATATATAGAATTGTAATTTCTCGATTAAAGTTCCTAAAACTAAGCTAAACTCTGGGGAGTTATCTTAGCATGCTAATTATAAGGAGGGGATAATTGGAATCGAATCTGGGGTCAGATCTAGCACGATTAGTTCGTGCCTGGCGTGCGTTGATTGACGATCGGTTAAAACCGTTGGAACTCACGCAAACACATTGGGTAACTTTACATAATATCAATATGTTACCACCGGAACAGTCGCAAATTCAGCTGGCGAAAGCCATCGGGATTGAGCAACCGTCTCTGGTTCGTACCCTGGATCAGCTGGAAGAAAAGAAGCTGATCACCCGTCAGACATGTGCGAGCGATCGCCGTGCTAAGCGCATCAAGCTGACAGAAGAAGCCGCGCCAATCATCAATGAGATGGAGTCAGTGATTGATTCCACGCGCAAAGAGATTTTGTCCGGCATGTCTTCTGCTGAAATTGAACAACTGGGCGGGATGTTGTCCCGGCTGGAAAAAAATATTGCTTCCCTGCAAAGCAAATCATAAGAATCACCTCTTTTAGTCCGTCACACAGCGTTGCTTTTGATCTGCCGGTTAAGTTCGACCCATAAAAAAACCGAAGCCATTGGCTTCGGTTTTTTGCTTCAGGGCAAGGGAAATCAGGCGCCCGGAGAAACGGTAATGGTGCTGCCGCTGCTCGCCATGCTGACACGCTGGCCGACGCTGAATTTGGTCGGGCCGGCTTTCTGAACCACCTGAATGGTTGTGCCGTCATCACGACGGATTTGCAGCTCTACACCGTTAGAACGGTTAAGTGTGCTTTGTACGCCCTGACCTGCAACGCCCCCCGCCACAGCACCGGCAGCCGTCGCCAGACTACGACCCGTACCGCCACCGACGGTGTTACCGAGGAAGCCACCTAAGACGGCGCCACCCAGTGCCCCGACGATATTGGCATCGTCACCGCCCTGGATTTGTACGGCACGGGTAGAGACGATAGTACCGTAGGTAACCTGCTGAATTTGTTTCGCCTGAGAGGCGGAGTACACATCGCCAGACAGAGAGTTATCGCTGACGCAGCCAGCAAGGGAAACGCCGGCCAGTGCGACGACGAGTAAACGCTTAATCATAAATAGCTCCTTTTTAATGCTGCTGAACTGCTTAGAAGAGCGCCAACAACAGAGAAAAACGGTACAGGGTTCAACATCAGTGTCGAAGGTGTCATATAACATATCTGCTTCACTTACTCCAAGTATACAGCAGCCGTGCTCAACTAATAATAAACGCAGGTTTAGGTTTTAGACAGCCTTGTGCCAAATCAAAAATACTGACGGGAAATGATGTTATTGGTTATTAAAGCCTCACAGGTATTTTGAAGAATAAAAAAACGTAACAAGAAAAACACGAAGTCATCACAAGGTGTAATAAAAATTCAGTAACTCATGGCGTTGTCATTCAAATACCGATTACTCTGGAGCTATTACTTTTGTCGGACACTTTTCTCGGGAGTTTAGGATGTTATCTATGAAGTCAGGTCGCTATATCGGGGTCATGTCCGGCACCAGCCTCGACGGTGTTGACGTCGTGCTGGCCGCGATTGATGAACGTATGGTCGCGCAACAGGCCAGCTATTCGCATCCCATTCCCCCTGCGCTGAAAAATGCCATCCTCAGTATGTGTCAGGGGCAACAGGTGACTCTCGAACAGGTCGGCACGCTGGATACCCAGCTGGGAATATTATTCGGTGAAGCGATCCTCGGGTTGCTGAAAAGCGCCAATATTGCCCCTGAAGAGGTGACGGCGATTGGCTGTCACGGACAGACCGTCTGGCATCAGCCAAAAGGCGAAGTGACGTTCTCGATGCAACTGGGGGATAACAACCGTATCGCCGCCATGACCGGTATCACTACCGTCGGCGATTTCCGCCGTCGCGACATGGCCTGGGGCGGGCAGGGCGCACCGCTGGTTCCGGCTTTCCATCAGGCGCTGTTGTCGGATCCGGCAGAGCGGCGGATGATCCTCAATATCGGCGGCATCGCGAACCTGTCGATGCTGCTGCCGGGCCAGCCGGTACGCGGCTATGACACCGGGCCGGGCAATATGCTGATGGATGCGTGGATCTGGCGTCATCAGGCCAAACCTTATGATAAAAACGCCGAATGGGCCATGCAGGGACGGGTGAATTTGCGTCTGTTGCAACAGATGCTGTCAGATCCTTACTTTGCTGAGCCCGCGCCAAAAAGCACCGGACGGGAATATTTCAACGCCGCGTGGCTGGAAAAACAGCTGTCACGCGTCCCGGAAATTCCTGCGGCGGATGTACAGGCCACCCTCGCCGAACTGACAGCGGTCAGCATCGCCGAGCAGGTTCAGCTGGCGGGCGGTTGTGATCGCCTGATGGTCTGCGGCGGCGGCGCGCGCAATCCGCTGCTGATGGCGCGGATGTCCGCCATGCTGCCCGGCACGGAAGTCTGTATTACCGATGCCTGCGGTATCAGTGGTGATGACATGGAAGCGCTGGCCTTCGCCTGGCTGGCGTTCAGGACGTTATCCGGCCAGTCGGGTAATCTTCCGTCGGTGACCGGCGCAAGCCGTGAAACGCTGCTGGGGGCGATATATCCGGTAGTTTCCACCCGCGCCTGATGCGTTCTCGGTTTTATCTCAATGTGCTGCGCCTGCGGGCGTGGTACATACAAGAGATAAACGAAGACCATCAGGGAGTACGGAATGAAAAAGGCGATTATCGCTTCTTTGGCAGGGTTAACGCTGGCCGGGTGTAGCCAGTTTGGACATCAGACGGAAAGCCCGACGACCGAATTGCATTACCAGTGCGGCACATTGCCGCTCACCGTTACGCTGAACAAACCGGCGCAACAGGTGGATATGGTCCTCGATGGCGAGCAGTTGAAACTGAAACAAGTTGAAGCGGCGTCCGGCACCCGTTACAGCGATGGCCGTTATACCTTCTGGTCGAAAGGCAATCAGGCGTTTGTGCAGCGCGGTGAGAACGTCATCATTGATGACTGCGTGCAACAATAGAATTTATCCCCTCCGCTTTACCTTTCTTACGCCCCGCGTCAGGAACATTGAGATCCTGACGCGGCGGGTGCACAATGCGTTTACCTTTCTTTGATACGCAACTGAATCCATATGTCTGATAACAAAGAGTTTGATATCGCGGACTCGCGCCGTGAATACACCCGTGGCGGGCTACGTCGTGCAGATTTAACCCCGGAGCCGCTGCCTTTGTTTGAACACTGGCTGAAACAGGCCTGTGATGCCCGTCTGGCAGACCCGACGGCGATGGTGGTGGCGACGGTGGATGAGCGCGGACAACCTTTCCAGCGTATCGTGTTGCTCAAGCACTATGATGAAAAGGGACTGGTGTTCTACACCAATCTGGGCAGCCGTAAGGCGCAGCAACTGGCAAACAATTCCCGCATCAGCCTGTTGTTCCCGTGGCATATGCTGGACCGGCAGGTGATCGTGCTCGGCCAGGCAGAACGCCTGTCGACGCTGGAAGTGATGAAATACTTCACCAGCCGCCCGAAAGACAGCCAGATCGGCGCGTGGGTTTCACAGCAATCCAGCCGGATTTCGGCGCGTGGCGTACTGGAAAGCAAATTCCTCGAACTGAAACAAAAATTCAGCAATGGCGAAGTGCCGTTGCCAAGTTTCTGGGGTGGATTCCGCGTCAAAGTGGATTCGATGGAATTCTGGCAGGGGGGCGAACATCGCCTGCACGATCGTTTCATCTATCAGCGTGACGAAGCAGAAACCGAAACTGGCTGGAAAATAGACCGCCTCGCACCTTAACCACGAAAAAAGACGCGATTTCCTAGCGCTCTGACGACGGGCGCTTTATTCTATGTCGTTCCCCGTAAAGGTGAGAGAAAAGGCACATGCGCGGCATGATGTCAGACATGAATCTGCACACATTCAGTACATATTTCTGAGTACAAACAAACGGAGTCTTTGATGGCGAGCAGCAACCTGATTAAACAATTGCAAGAGCGGGGCCTCATTGCCCAGGTGACGGATGAAGAAGCGTTAGCAGAGCGACTGGCGCAAGGGCCAATTGCACTCTATTGCGGTTTCGATCCTACCGCAGACAGCTTGCATTTGGGACATCTGGTGCCTTTGCTTTGCCTGAAACGCTTCCAGCTCAACGGGCACAAGCCTGTGGCGCTGGTGGGCGGCGCGACCGGTCTTATCGGCGATCCGAGCTTTAAAGCCACCGAGCGTAAGCTGAACACCAATGAAACCGTGAACGAATGGGTAGAAAAAATCCGCCAGCAGGTTTCGCCGTTCCTGGATTTCAGCTGTGGTGAAAACAGCGCCATCACCGCCAATAACTATGACTGGTTTGGCGGCATGAACGTGCTGACCTTCCTGCGTGATATCGGTAAACACTTCTCTGTTAACCAGATGATCAACAAAGAAGCGGTGAAACAGCGTCTGAACCGCGACGACAGCGGCATCTCCTTCACGGAGTTCTCTTACAATCTGTTGCAGGGTTACGATTTTGCTTCCCTGTACGATCTGCACAAAGTCGAGCTGCAAATCGGCGGTTCCGATCAGTGGGGTAACATCACCTCCGGTATCGACCTGACCCGTCGTCTGCACCAGAAACAAGTGTTCGGCCTGACCGTTCCGCTGATCACTAAATCTGACGGCACGAAATTCGGTAAAACCGAAGGTGGCGCAGTGTGGCTGGATCCGAAGAAAACCAGCCCGTACAAATTCTACCAGTTCTGGATCAACACCGCGGATGCCGATGTTTACCGCTTCCTGAAGTTCTTCACCTTCATGAGCATTGAAGACATCAATGCACTGGAAGAAGAAGACAAAACCAGCGGCAAAGCGCCTCGCGCGCAATACGTTCTGGCGGAAGAAGTGACCGGTATGGTCCACGGCGCAGAAGGTCTGGCAGCGGCAAAACGCATCACCCAGAGCCTGTTCTCCGGTTCCCTGAGCGAAATGACCGAAGTCGATTTTGGTCAGCTGGCGCAGGACGGCCTGGAACTGTTTGAAGTACCGAATGACACTGATCTGCAACAGGCGCTGGTGATTGCCGGTATGGCACCGTCGAAAGGTCAGGCGCGCACCATGATCTCGTCCAACGCGGTGTCAGTGAACGGCGAGAAACAGACCGATACCGAATACAGCTTCACCGACAGCGATCGTCTGTTTGGTCGTTACACCTTGCTGCGTCGCGGTAAAAAGAACTACACCTTATTGCTCTGGGCATAAATTTTCGTCCGGCCGGGCGGGAGGCTGAAAAGTCTCCCGTTCTTGTTCCCTGATCACAGCTATTCCGCCATCTCCCCCGATGACGTTGCAATCGGAAATCCTCATGAAAAGCATTCTTTCTATCCAGTCACATACCGTTTTTGGGCACGCGGGTAACAGCGCGGCAGAATTCCCTATGCGTCGTATGGGCGCAAACGTTTGGCCGCTGAATACCGTTCAGTTTTCCAATCATACCCAGTACGGACACTGGACCGGCTGCGTGATGCCCGCCGCACATCTGACAGAAATCGCGCAGGGAATTGCGGAAATTGACCGTCTGAAGGATTGCGACGCGGTACTGAGCGGTTATATCGGTTCGCCGGAGCAAGGGCAGAGCATTCTGGAGATTGTCCGTCTGGTGAAAGCCGCCAATCCTGATGCCTGGTATTTTTGTGACCCGGTCATGGGGCATCCTGAAAAAGGCTGTATCGTGGCGCCGGGCGTGGCCGAATTCCATTGCAATCAGGCGCTGGTGAATTGCGACATCATCGCGCCAAACCTGCTGGAGCTGGAACTGCTCAGCGGCCATGCCGTTGCCAGCGTAGAAGAGGCGGTCAGTACCGCCCGCGAATTGATCAGCAAAGGCCCGAAAGTTGTGCTGGTGAAACATTTAAGCCGTGCCGGTTATCACAGCGACCGTTTCGAGATGCTGCTGGTCACCGCTGATGAAGCCTGGCATATCGACCGTCCGCTGGTGGATTTTGGCGTACGTCAGCCGGTGGGTGTTGGCGATCTGACCAGCGGATTATTGCTGGTGAATCTGCTGAAAGGCGAGGCGCTGGATAAAGCGCTGGAACACGTCACGGCGGCGGTTTATGAAGTGATGCTGACCACGCACGCGATGGGTGAATACGAGCTGCAAATTGTGGCGGCGCAGGACAAAATGGTCAAACCTGAGCACCATTTCCCGGCGGTAAAACTGTAAGATTTGCCTCCATAAAAAACGCCCCGGGCTATGAAAGACGGGGCGTTTTTGTGGATGCTTTACAGGCTCAGGAAATTACTTCAGGCCTTCAGCCGTCAGCGCCGCATCAACGGCCGGACGCGCTGCAACACGCTCCAGATAAGCATTCAGTTCGGTCAGCGCAGTCAGGTCAAACTTCAGCGCCTTCGCCCAGCCCATCACCGTGAACAGATAGGCATCCGCAACGCTGAAACGGGCACCCAGCAGGAAGTGATTGCCTTTCAGGGACTCATTCACGTAAGCAAATTTCTTGCTCAGTGCTTCACGGGTCAGCGTTTTAAACTCTTCCGGTGCTTTTGGATTGAACAACGGCGAGAAACCCTTGTGCAGTTCAGTCGCGATATAGTTCAGCCATTCCAGCGCGTGATAACGGGCTGGCGTTCCCTGTTCCGGCATCAGCTGGCGGTCAGGTTTCTGGTCAGCCAGATACTGCACGATAGCCACGCCTTCGGTCAGAATACTGCCATCATTGAGCAGCAGCGTCGGGATCTGGCCTTTCGGGTTAACGGCGAGGAAGTCATCACCGGTTTCGGTTTTCTTGGTCGCCAGATCGACTTTCTCGATGCTGAAGTCCAGACCCGCTTCACGCAGGACGATATGGGGAGAAAGGGAACAGGCACCGGATTTATAATACAGTTTCATAAACACTCCATTGGATGAGCAACCCGGCAGAACCCGCGAAACATTCCGGTTCCGCGGGGCAGCGACAGGCTTATATAAAATCTGCTTCTATCCTAGAACTGGCGGGCACAAATGTCAGCGTTTTAATTGTGACAGTGCGTCCGGGTGCGCAGATTCACCAGTACGGGCTACCTCAGCGGGTATGCTGATTCAGAAAATCCCGCACCGCCACTTCCACATTTTCCGGCGCTGGCAGCATGGGTGAGCGCAACTCATTATTCATCAGGCCATCCAGCGATAAGGCGTATTTAATGGCCGCCGGGTTCGGGGCCGAAAACATCAGGCGGATCATCGGCAGCAGCCCGAAGAAGGTTTTACGCGCGGCAACGATATCCTGCTCCCTGAACTGGCGGATCAGCTGAACAAATTCTTCCGGGAAAATATGCGACGACGCGGCAATCGCGCCCGCACCGCCGAGACTCAGGGTGGAAAATATCTGCACGTCCTCACCACACAACACATCCAGTTCCCCGTCACCAATCAGCGAAAGCGTCAGGTCGATACTGCCGCCACAATCTTTCACGGCGGTAATGCGCGGATGTTTAGCCAGCTGGCGGAAGGTCTCAATTTCCATATGCACGCCGGTACGGTAGGGGATGTTGTACAACACCACCGGCACCGTGGCGCGGTCGGCAATTTCATTAAACCAGGCCACCAGCGCAGGCTGAGAAGGGCGGAGGTAATACGGCGCGGGGATCAGCAGACCGGCAACCGGGCGGCGTTGGATCGCCTCCTGCATGTCGCGGATAACCGGCATGTGCGTGCCGGACAGTCCCATGATCACCTGATGACCCGGCACGATTTCCAGTACCGCATCCAGCACCTGCAACTGTTCTTCTTTGGTGAGCATCGGCGCTTCACCGGTGGTCCCGCAAACGACAACGCCATCAACGCCCCGTTTGAGCAGCCGGGTGCACAATGATTTCAATGCGCTAAAGTCGATCTCACCCTGACGGAAAGGCGTGACCAGCGGGACCCAGATACCTGAAAACGATGACATGATGTAATTCCTTAAACGGCGTGATTTATCAGCCTCGGATCATGTCAGTAAAACAGGGACGAGCGCCAATTGAATGAATTAATAAGGTGTTTTGAGTTATCTATGGTGCTAATGAATGCAGGGGTCAGGTACCGGCCAGCATATTCATTTCATTGCTGAGTAAGGTACTTAATACTTCAACCGGCACCGGGCGTGAAAAAAGATAACCCTGAAGATGGGAGCAACCTGCTGATACTAAAAAGGATTTTTGCAGCTGATTTTCAACGCCTTCGGCAATCACGTTGAGATGCATTTTATTGCCCAGCTGCGAGACGGCAGAAACGATGGCGGCGGTATCGTTCACTTCTGTGACGTACTGCACAAACGAACGGTCGATTTTTACGCTGTCCACCGAGATATCTTTCAGCAAACTGAGGCTGGAGTAACCGGTGCCGAAATCATCGAGGGAAATTTTCACCCCGGCTTTACGTAACGTCGCCAGATGGCTGAGGCTGACCGGGTTGGCATTCATAACCGATGTTTCGGTGAGTTCAAGTTCCAGCCGCGATGGCGGGAAATCCTCTTCCGCCAGAACTGCCAGAATGCGCGGACCGAAATCAGGTTCGCCCAGTTGCACCGCAGAGACGTTGATCGCCAGATTCAGCTGGCCGAAGGTTTTGATATCCCGGCATGCCTGACGCAGAACAATTTCCCCAAGCTGGATCACCAGCCCGGTTTCTTCAGCCAGCGCAATAAACTGAACCGGCGAGACCTGTCCCAGCACCCCATGATTCCAGCGCGCCAGTGCTTCGACGCATACCACTTTTTCGTCGCGGCTGCGTAAAATCGGCTGATAGACACAGGAAAGATCGCCTTCTTTAGCCAGCGATTCGGCCAGCGCCTTCACCATGATGCGTTTGCTGACACTGCTGGCATCGAGCAATTCCGAGTAAAACGAAAACATATTTTTGCCGCGCTGCTTGGCTTCCAGCAACGCCGTGTTGCCGCGTCGCATGATTTCGCCTGCTGTAATGTTCTCTGCACCAAACATCACGATACCGAAGGAAATGGTGATCATCGGGTTGGCGCGCGTCAGGGTAAACGGCTGGCGCATCATCACCAGAATTTCCAGCGCCAGATTATTGGCCATTTCACTGCTCGGGCTGTTGCGCAAGATAATGGAGAATTCATCGCCGCCGATGCGTGACACCGTGCCGCTGTTGCCGACTTCATTACGCAGACGCTGACCGAATTCACACAGGATCGCATCGCCCGCCTGATAACCGTAGGTGTCGTTGATGTAGTTAAAATCGTTCAAATTCAGCAGGAAGAGGGCGTACGGCTCGGGGCGATACATGCGCTGTGCCGCAATCTGGCTCAGCTCTTCGTTCAGTGCGGTGCGGTTTGGCAGGCCGGTTAACACATCGTGGCGGGCAAGGTAACGGATTTGCGCTTCTGAACTGCGTAACAACGAAATATCCATAATGGAGGTCAGAATAAAATGCCGGGTCTCCAGAGTGACGCGGGATTTACGCACCAGCACATTGCGCCGTTTACCTGACGGATCCACCAGTGTTTCTTCATTAACGGTTTTTTCACCGGTTTCCAGTACTTCGATATCGCGCTGGCGCTGCCGTGCCGCTTGTTCAGTATCCGTAAAAAAAGACACATCCTGACCAATCAACTCTTCCCGCGGACGACCATAAAATTCACTGGCTTTCTGATTAAGAAACACCAGTTTCCGCTGGTCATCTTTAAGAACCGTCGCTTCGGGAAGAGCATCAAGAACTGCCTGGCATATCGCAATATCTGTAAGCATGAGTTAACTACCCCGAGCAGAAAATGAGTGTGATGTGGCAGAGCGTGTAAGCCAGTGAACTCATCAGATTGTTTTTTGCAATTATTACTCACAATTGGATGAGAATATTACCGTTGTTTTTAAATTTTAAAATTCAATCGGTTATCACGCCCTAAGTAAGGTATTCGATATATTATTCGGGTGAATAACGATCAACTCAGTTCAATACGGTTTTTACCGGCGGATTTTGCCCGATACAAAGCATGATCTGCCTGGATTAATAAGTGCGAAATCGAATCTTGTTCCGGTTCACTGAATGCCATGCCGACACTGACCGTCATCGGGATATTATGCAGGGAATTCTGCGCCAGCTGAAAACGAATAGTTTCCGCCATTTTTATCGCCTGATCTTTGGGTTGCGTGGTCAGACAGGCAAATTCCTCACCGCCGATACGGGCAAAAATATCTTTTTTTCCCAGCGTGGAATTGACCACGTTGCAAAAGAAAACCAGCGCCGAATCGCCACCGGCATGGCCGTACTGATCATTGAGTCTTTTGAAATTATCCAGATCAAACAAGATAAGTTGTAGCGGGAAAACGTTATTTTTACGCTTTCTGATCAGTTCATTACCGTATTCCAGAAATGCGCGGCGATTGCCCACGCCGGTCAGCGGGTCACGCAGGGACGCTTGCTTATAACCGAGTTGCCCGCGCTCATACACCATGGCGAGAATGATGAAAGACAGACAGATAGCGTACAGAATAGCTTCAAAAATCAGTATAGCGAAGAATCCGCTGCTATGACCGCCCGCTGTCTCCGCATAAGGAATGCCATCATCGAAGTACGGCCGGACAAGATAGAAACAGGCATGGAATAAACTCAGCGGCAGCGCCGGCCAGAACGTCACATGAAGCTGTTTGCGTGCATGCCAAAGCTCAACCGTGGTCAGCAGCGTATATCCGGCAATTAACAGCGAGCCGAGAAAAATCCGCTGGGAAAGCGCATGATAAAAAACAGGGTACAGGCAGAACAGCGCCCAGATAAGTGGCCCGGCAAACACCACGGGGAGCAGTATCCTCCGTCCGGTAAAGGTGCGCAAAGCGGCCCACAATATGCCGTAGCAAAACAGAATGGTGATGTTGCTCAACAGCACCGGAATAATGTCATGGGCGCCTGAACGGAAGCTGCTGAGTAAGGTTCCGGCGGTAGAAAAGGCCAGCATCAGGGCGGTAAGCCCGAGCGTCGGATCCCTGCGGCCACCGATCCATGCAAACAGCATGACCCCGGTAAGCAGGATGAGAATATAAAGCTCAAAAATAAATAACGTGTAAACGTCGAGATGCATAAATTGTATGAGTTGTTATTTGCGGGTATGCCGGATGTTATTCTGACTGATAAGAGGCACCGGACAGAAACACTTTCAGTAATTTTAGGAATTTCTTTATAAACGAAGGAGGCCGGCGCGGGATAATACGGCAATAAAGCACTCAGTGATGCTTTTTGGTGCCGAATTTTTCATCCCATTCGCGGCGATAACCACGGGATTGTTTGCGGCCTTTGAGCCACAGAAAGGTGCAAACGATACAGACGCCTGCCGAAAAAACGATATTTCGCATATCCTGATCATAAAAAATAACCAGCACACAATCGAGCGCCGCAATGATGGCAAACCATTTATGCATATGCGACTGCCTGCGGGTTTCCGCATTGATTCTTTTCAGCTGACGTCCTTCATCCAGGACCTTTCTTTTTTCCATCGCATGCTCCTGGTGATTCTCTGAGTCATTAATTTGACTTAGGTTTAATTAAGGATAGCAAACCGAAAAGTGCGGTTAACGCCGGTAATATTAACTGATCCGCAAATTATTATCGCGAATTACCTGCGGGCACAATCCGCCGGTTAACGCGGTTTACTGCCTGATTTCACAGTCTTTTAGACAGCCTTTGCGCATAGCCAAAATAAGGGTCTGCGGTGAAAAAGTATTACCAATTGCTGCTGAGGATTGATTTCACAGGCTGACGTGGATTATCGTTTCGGAATTATCTTAATTTTCGGTGACAAAATGAGCGACTCCTCTTCACGCAAGATCGTTGACGGCGCCAACATTTATCAGGATTTCGAAACCCGTTTTTACGAATGGGAAGACGGAATGTCCAGTGCCGGTTTTAAACTGGAATTGCCTGACCGTCACAGGGAAGAATTTGACTGGGGCGTGACGGGCTACAACTTTGGCCGCGTCATTGGTGGTGTGCTGACCGTCAGTGAGCATGACATTAACCGCCAGTACGGCAACCTGTTTTCCATGCCGGATCACATTGTGATTTTCATCATCATCATCGGCGGCATGGAATGCCAGTGTTATGGCGAGCGATTTATGCTTAATCAGGGAGACATCATGATTCAGGATATGTCTCAGCCGATTAAGATCCATGTCTATCCGGGGGATCAGAAACCACGCCTCGGTTCTTACCAGTACATCATTATGCCCAAGCACAGCCTGCATTTTAATGTCGACATTGCGGCACTGCACGGCAAACGCATCCCGGCCACTTCTCCGGTCAATATCATCCTGCGCAATCACTTTGCCACCATGGTGCAGGTGTTTGATCAGATGACCGAGCAGGAAGTGCTGAGCACCGGCGAAGGGGCGGCTGCCGTGTTCCTGCAAACGCTGCATCTGGTGGCGGGCAAAAAAGTGGAACACCCGTTTGAGCAGAGCGCGCGTCTTGAACGCATCTGCCTGTATATCGAAAAGCATCTGGGCAGTCCGATCAGTATCGATATTCTGTGCAAAGATTTTGGCATTTCCCGCTCCGGGCTATACCGCCTGTTTGAGCCGCTGGGGGGCATCGCGCAGTTTATCCGCAGCCGCCGTCTGTTGCTGGCGAAGCGACTGCTGCGTACGTCTTCCATGTCAGATCAGAGTCTGGCCGCCATCGCCCGCCAGTGCGGGCTGGAGCTGAGTTCGCTGCGCCGTTACTTCCATGAGTTCTACGGGGCAACGCCGTCAGAGATGCGGGAGAAATTTCGCCGTGATGCCGAGCTTTCCGGGCAGGCTGATGCCACGCATGTGAATTGGGTGAGTTCGCTTTAATCGTTTGATTTAGCCTTATTTGTTCACCAGCTGTTAAAAAAATACGCATTTCGTGATCTGTCACTATTCTGATTTTTGCCTCTCAGGGGCGGATTCAGCGCCGTCTTTTCGGACAAACACAGTAGACTTGGTGGAATATTCACCAGTAATCATTGAGAGTGCATTATGTTAGTCCCTCAACCGGCAGTAGATGAACAGGCTCGTCTTGCCATACTGGCTTCTCTGGGCATACTGGATTCCCCCAGAATTGAGGAAATCGACCGGATCACCCGGATGGCCGCTCGCCAGTTTCAGGTCAGGGCGGTGGTTGTTTCGCTAATTGATACCGACCGGCAGTGGTTTTTGTCTCATACCGGGGTTGATATCAACCAGTCTCCCCGCGATACCTCGTTTTGTGGTCACACCATTCTGGAATCCGGCCCCCTGATTGTGCGGGATGCCCGCCTCGATTTGCGTTTTCATGACAACCCGCTGGTAACCGGTGCCCCGCACATTGTGTTTTATGCGGGCTGTGCGCTGCACTCGAAAGAGGGGATCGCACTGGGCGCCATGTGTCTGATTGATGACCGGGTACGGGAATGGAGCGACGAAGACCAGCAGACGTTGACGGACATGACCGCGCTGGTGCAAAGCTACATTTTTCATCTGGAAAACCGTCAGTACACGGCGCGGGTGGAAGATAATCTGGCAAAAAGTGAAGCCCTGTTTGAACAGACATTTGCGCACGCCGCCGTCGGGTTTTCGCTGGTCGGCCTCGACTGGCGCTGGCTGCGGATCAATCCGCAGGTGTGCAATATGCTCGGGTACGCCGAATATCAGCTGCGCGCCTGCCTGCTGCATGACGTCACGCATCCCGAAGACATTTATGCCGAGAACATTCTGGTTCCCCGTTTGCTTTCCGGTGAGATCAACAGCTTCAGCGTCGAAAAACTTTTGCAACGGGCTGACGGCAGCACGCTTTGGGTGACACTGACCGCCTCGCTGGTGCGCAATCCCGCCGGTGAAGCCCATCACTACATCGTGGTCATCAACGATATTACCGAACGTAAACACATCGAACAGGCGCTGTATACGCTGCAGGAAGACCTGGAGCGGCGGGTGGCGGCGCGCACCAACGAGTTACAGGTGGCGATGGATCAGTTACATCAGGAAATCGCCCAGCGGCTGACGCGTGAGCGTGAACTGACGGAAAGTAAAAACCGTCTCAGGGCGATCACCGACAACATTCCCGCGCTGATTTGCCATGTAGATGCCAGCGAGCAATACACCTTTGTGAACCATTTCCATGCCAACTGGTACGGCGTTGAGGAAACACAGGTCAGCGGGAAGACGGTCAGGGAAGTGGTCGGGGATGACAGTTATCAAAAAATTCAGCCCTACATCCGTCAGGCTTTACAGGGCATTGCTGTCAGTTACGAAATTGAGTTGCCGCATCATTCCCGTCACGGCAAAGGCGGCGTACTGCATACCACGCTGATCCCCTGCGACGATATCCGCCAGGGATACTACGGCCTGTCGACAGACATCAGTGAGATTAAAGAATTACAGGCGCAGCTGGAATTCGAAGCCAATCACGATCCACTGACCGGCTTACCTAACCGGCGCGCGTTTCAGCAGTCCCTGATGTATGCAGCCAGACAACAAGAAAAAGCAGATAAAGACATCGCATTGCTCTTTTTGGATATTGATAATTTTAAAGCTTATAACGACACCTACGGGCACGAATTTGGTGATTTAATCCTGAAGTTCTTCGGTCATACCCTGCGCAGTCATCTGCGTTCTCAGGACGTGGTGGCGCGTCTGGCCGGGGATGAATTTACCGTTTTGCTTGGGCATCTGGTGAATACCGAAAGTGATGTCAGCCGCATTTGCATCAGCCTGATGAGCGCATTACACGCCATCGAGCGGGTGGCCGGGGTTCCGGTGGCCTTATCCGCCAGCATCGGTGTGGCAGTCGGCCGCGCCCGTCAGCCGCTGTTACCCGATACGCTGATGGCACGCGCCGATGCCGCGATGTACCGGGCGAAGCAGAGCGGGAAAGGGCGGTATTATTTAGGGTGAAAAACAGGGGAACGGCGGAGGGGCAGGGCGTTGCACCATAAAAAACGCCTCCCGGAGGAGGCGTTCGTCAACCATCGTCAGATTCTTTCTGCGCTTACTGCGCGGAAGCCAGTTCTGGTTGTTTTTCGTCAGTATCCCGATCCAGCGTCATGCGGTGCAGTTTAGACGCTGTGACCAGCATCAGCACGGCAATCACGGCAGTTGCGATACCAATTTGCAGGAACACATGGCTGTAAATAGCCAGTGAAGCATGCGCATCTTCAATGTCTGAAGGCACAGCAGTCAGGTTCGCTACGTAGCCTGCGATGATCGCCGCCGCAGCGGTAGTCAGGAACCAGGCACCCATGATGAAGCCCATCAGACGCTGTGGAACCAGTTGTGCCACCATCGCCAGACCCAGACCTGAAATCATCAGCTCACCGATACTCTGCAGCGCGTAGCTCAGTACCAGCCAGTTAACAGACACGATACCCTGCTCATTCGCCAGGCTTGCACCCCACGGCAGAACCAGGAATGCACCTGAACACAGCACCATACCAATCGCAAACTTGTGCGGCATTGGCATACGGTCGCCCACTTTGGTATAGACAGCCGCCAGAATCGGGCTTGCCACCATGATCCAGAACGGGTTCAGCGCCTGGAACTGCTCAGGCTGGAAGCTGATACCCAGCAGATCATGCCCCACGTTGTGGATCGCGAAGAAGTTCAGCGACGTTGGCATCTGGCTGTACAGCACAAAGAATACCACCGCTTCCATCATCAGCAGGAAAGCAACAATCATCTTACGACGTGCAATGCCCTGCATGGAGAAGGTTTCTTTCGCAAACACAATGATGATACCCACGGACACCACACCCAGAACCATACGTGCGATGGTTTGGTTATGCAGCAACCAGCTGGACAGGAACACCAGTGCCACCACGCCGACCAGAACCATCAGCAGTTTTTTGAACTGCAGCGGTGCGAAGTCTGGTTTTGAACCCTGACGTTTTACCCATTTGCGGCAGAACATGAAGTTCACGATGGTGATCAGCATACCGACCACGCTCAGGGAGAACGCGACGCTCCAGCCGTACTGCGCGGCAAGCCATGGCGTTGCCAGCATGGAGAAGAATGAGCCGATGTTCACAGACATGTAATACATGGTGAATGCGCCATCAAGACGCGGGTCATCTTTTTCGTAGCAGGTAGAAAGCAATGAGGATGGATTTGCTTTAAACAAGCCACTGCCGACGGCGATAGTCGCCATACCCAGATAAACCCAGAAGACTTCGTGGCCGGAATAGGCAACGAAGGAATAACCTAACGCCAGAACAATCGCGCCAAGCACGATCACGCGTTTTGACCCCAGCACTTTATCGCCGAGCCAGCCACCGATTGCCACGAAGCCGTAGACCAGTGCACTGAAGGAAGAGAACAGGGTGATGGAATCGGCTTCACTCAGGCCAAGCATTTTGACCAGGTAAACCGCCATGATCCCTTGCAGGCCGTAATAACCGAAACGTTCCCACAATTCGATGGAGAAGATCAGGTAAAACGCTTTTGGCTGTTTGAAGGCGTTCAGACTCACGCTTTCGTTGTTTGGTGTTTTGTTTGCAGTTGACACTCGGACCTCTGTTTATTCCTTCCGCCTTTCAGTGGCGGAAACGCATAAGTGGCGCGAAATAAGCACCCTTTGCATTGTTATAAGATGGGATGACGGCAAGTAATGTTCACTATCTTCGTAAATGAGGCAAGGAGTTTGACATATGCCGTTACATTTAACTTATCCGACCTGATTAAACTGTGTTCGAAATGTTATGCAGAATTAACGTTTATGTTTTCTAAATAGACAATGTGAATATGTTGTATGAATAATAATCCACGATGCGTTGTGGTTATTGTTTTACCGGAAAAGTCTTAATCGGTTTTATTGTCTGGATGAAGATGAATAAACAGTGAATGCATCTGCGATAACGGGGTTTTTCTGGGTTTTTATGAACGCCCGATTTGCTGCGGAAGAGCTATCAGGAACGGGTCACAGTGTAATGTGATCTGCATCGCGTTTTAACACTAAATTTCCGATTGAAAATAAGATTAGTACGACTTATGGCGGTTAAGTGGCGCGGGCATTTACAATTGTCCACTCCGGCAGGGGAATATCCTGCCGGAGAGAGGGGATTTAGCATGAAAGGAAAAGGGGGGAGAACTACGGGCTCAGCGTATCGCCCAGCGTCTGAATAAGACGATTCGACCAGCTGAACAGCGCCGTTGTCAGCAGAATATCCAGAGATTGCGTCGCCGAATAACCCGCATCTGATAATCCATGTAACTGCCGGGCATCAAACCGCTCAGGCGTGCGGGTCAGTGCCACGACCGCCTGCAATAATGCGGCCTCTTTTTTATCTGTCAGGTTTTTCGATAACGTATCGACAGCATCATCACGATGATGCTCTTCGAACAACGTGTTGATCAGCCGGTCATTACCGCCCGCTTCAAGATACAAACGTCCGTGGATACCGGCGCAGTACAAACAACCGTTGAGTTGCGACGTCGCCACGGCAGCCAGTTCGCGCCACGCCGCTTTAGGCAGTTCGCCTGCCTGCATAATGTGATTGAACACCGCCGAGAATTCGCTCAGTGCGTCGGCATCATGCACCAGCAGGGTATAGAACGAGGAAGAACGGGCATCCGGTGCGATCAAATCCAGCACATCCTGCTGATGCTGGCTGGCGCTTTCCGGCGCGACTTCCGGCAGCCGCGAAGTCCACTGCAACATCGCCAGTGAAAAGCCGGTTTGTTCGCAGCCTTCCGGTGACGGGAAACCGGGTAGCACGGCAGCCGCGCGGCCCCGTAAACCATTGAGCACAGCCAGCACGCGCGCCTGATAACTGACAAAACCGATCAGCTGGGTAAAGGTCACAATATCGCGGGTACTGAAATCCACGTCGTACAGCTGGTGCAGCATCGGTGTGGTGATCAGTGTCGGCTGGGTGGCAAGCAGGCGGGCGAACTGGGTAATGTGGGTCTGGCGGATGTTGCTTTCACGGGAGGCATCAGGGCTGGAGAGCGGGGCGAGGCGTGCGGCGTAATGGCTACAAAGTGTCTGCACGCCGCTGACCTGCGCGACGGTCAGTGCACTGCTCAGCCGGTCATATAAAGATAACGTTTCGGTCCGCGATACGTTCAGCGTCTCCGGGAACAGCACGTCATAGCAGGCGCGGGAAGCATGCAGCAGTCTCTGACGTTCATTAAGCAACTGACGCAGTGTCGGGTCAAGTTGCGCATCAATGCCCAGCAGAAAGCGATCCTGAACCAACGCAGCATGCGGATCGAGCGGCAGATGACCATACTGGCTGGATTGAGTTTCATGATACCAGCCGCTGTGCGCGGCCTTGCGTTGTTGTTCCATGAACGGGTCCTTTCTTCAAGCCTGTCACTCAGGCGAATTATCAGACCCTATCGTTGCCGATACTGCTGTCGATATAAAATAATGTTAAGCGATAAATCATATCGAAAAGGAATAGATGACGTTTTAGCCTTAATTCCCGTCACGCCGCCAGGCATCGGCGGTCAGTGCTTCACCAAAGTGGCTGGAAATCAATCGCTTGGTCAGATCATGCAAGGGGGCCGCCAGCACTTCAGCGGTATTGCCGCGTTCCACCACTTCACCCTCATGCATCACCAGCACCTGATCGCTGATATGTTTCATCATGCCCAGATGCTGCGTCACATAAATGTAGGAGATCCCCTGCTTCTCCTGTAACTCGAGCATCATATTGATGATTTGCGAGCGCATCGACATGTCGAGCGAGGCCAGCGCCTCATCGGCCACAATCACTTTCGGTTGCAGGATCAGCGCCCGCGCCAGCGCCACACGTTGTTTCTGACCGGATGCCAGCATGTGCGGATAATAATTGGCGTGATCGGGCAGCATACCGACCAGACGCAAGGTCTGATTAATGCGCTGTTCACGCTGCTGGGCATCCATTTCCCCGTTCAGACGCAGCGGGGCTTCAAGCAACTGTCCGATACGCTGACGCGGATTGAGCGAGGTGCTCGGATCCTGAAAAATCATCCTGATTTGCTGGCTGCGGAAGCGGTAATCGCGAAACTCCAGCGGATGCTCATCAATCAGGATCTCGCCGCCGCTCGGCTCCACCATGCCGGACAGCATCTTCGCCAGCGTCGATTTCCCTGAGCCGTTCTCGCCAATAATCGCCAGCGTCTGTTTTTCACGCAGCGTAAAACTCACCGGCTTCACGGCATCAAGATTCATTTTGCGGAACAGTCCGGTGCGATAACGGAACGTTTTGCTCAGATTTCGGACTTCGAGCAGGGTTTCGCCCATTATTGCTCCTCCATGTTCAGCGGAAAGTGGCAGGCATACGCATGGGTTTTCGCCAGCCGCAGACGCGGGGTTTCGATGCATTTTTTCTGTGCATACGGGCAACGCGGCCCGAGACGACAGCCAATCGGCAAATGTTCCAGTGACGGAATGGCTCCCGGCAGCGTATTCAGGCGGCTCTTATGGGGCAGTGAACGCCCGAAGTCCGGCATCGCGCGGATCAGCGCCTGAGTATAAGGATGATGCGGTACCGACAGCAGTTCTTCACACACGGCGCTTTCCACTGTTTGCCCGCAATACAGCACGTTAATGCGGTTCGCCCATTTACTCATCATTTGCAGGTCGTGGCTGATCAGCAAAATCGTGGTGTTATTGTTCTGGTTGAGACGCGCCAGCAGGCGGAAAATCTGCGCCTGTGTGGTCGGTTCCATGGCGTTGGTAGGCTCATCGGCAATCAGCAGACGTGGCTGGTTCGCCAGTGCAATGGCGATCATCACTTTCTGGCATTCACCTTCGGTCAGCTCATACGGATAACTGGCCATAATGTCTTTGTGATCTTTGATGCCGACGCGGTGCAGCAACTCGATGGCGCGTTTTTTCCGCCATTTCCAGCGCTGATACCAGCGTCCTTTATACGTCCAGCCGGGAATGGCCTGAATCAGCTGACGGCCGATGTTTTCAGAAGGATCCAGACAGGACTGCGGTTCCTGAAAAATCATCGACACGTTTTGCCCGACCAGTTTGCGCCGCTCGCGTGGCGACAGCTGCAACAGGTCGATATTGTCGAAACGCATCCGGTCGGCGGTGACGCGCCAGTTGTCTTTGGTCACACCACAAATTGCTTTGGCAATCAGGCTCTTGCCTGAGCCGGATTCGCCTACAAGTCCGCGGATTTCACCGGCATTCAGGGTCATGCTGACGCGATCTACGGCTTTCACCGGACCGTCGGCAGTCATAAATTCAATGGTCAGATTGCGGATATCGAGTAACGGCATTATTCCACCCCCGCATTGATCGCCCGACGCACACCGTCACCCAGCAGGTTGATCAGCAGCACACTAACCAGAATGGCGGCACCCGGCAACATTACCGTCCACGGTGCGACATACACCAGTTCCAGCGAGTCGCCGAGCATCGCGCCCCATTCCGGTGAAGGCAGTTGCGCGCCCAGATCGAGAAAACCTAACGCGGCGATATCCAGGATCGCCATCGACAGCGCACGGGTAAATTCCGTCGCCAGCACCGCCACAATATTGGGCAACACGGCATAGCGCAGGATTTGCCAGGTCGAGGCACCGTCGAGCCTTACGGCCACCACATACTCTTTTTCCAGCTCATCGTGTACGGCGCTGTAAATCGTGCGCGAAATACGTGGCAACAACGCCAGCCAGACGGCCAGCATCGCGTGTTCCAGTTTCGGGCCGATAAAGGCCACCACCACAATCGCCAGCAGCAGGGAAGGGATCGACAACAATGTATCGAGAATATGGTTCAGGATGGCCGATTTCAGGCCACGGCTGATCCCCGCAAGTACGCCGATAATCACGCCACACAGTGAGGCCGCCAGCGTGATCACCAGCGCGCCACCGATCGTCGGCGCAGCACCGGTTAACATCCGGCTAAGTAAATCGCGCCCCAGATCGTCCGTGCCGAGGAAAAACGACACATTGCCGTAGCGCGACCAGGATGGCGGCAGCAACTGATAACCGAGGAACTGCTGATCGAGCGCATAAGGCGCCAGCAGATGACCGAAAATACACAGCCACAGCAGACCCAGCACGCCGTAAAAGCCGATCATCGACAGCGTGTCGCGGTAGAAAATCCCCCACGTATGGCGCAGCGGACTGGGAACCTGTTTTTCGCGGTATACATTATCGAAGGGCATACCATTCCTTATGTTTCAATGGATTCATCACCGCGCCCAGAATGTCTGACAGCACGTTAACCACAATCACCAGCGAACCGACTACCATCACACCGGCAGAAATTGCCGCGTAATCCTGCTGGCGGATAGCGTTAATCAGCCAGCGGCCGATGCCCGGCCAGTTAAAGACCACTTCGGTGATCATCGCCAGCGTCAGCATGGTCGAAAATTGCAGGCCGAGTTTAGGAATGATCGGCGGCAGCGCATTGTGCAGCACGTGGCGGCGGATAATGGTAAAGCGCGATAAACCACGGGTGGCGGCGGCTTTCACATAGTTTTTCGCCAACACATCGTCGGTGGAAATGCGCATCAGGCGGATCACTTCGGTGGTCGGTGCGACGGCCAGCGCGGCGATCGGCAAAATCATATGGCGGACGGCACTCATGATCATTTCATGGCGATAAGGTGAATCGGACAACCACGCATCCACCAGCGTCAGGCCGGTGACGGTTTTCAACTGGTACAGCAAATCAAGACGGCCGGAGACCGGCAGCCAGCCCAGTTGCAACGAGAAGAACAGCATCAGCAACACGGCCAGCCAGAATACCGGAATCGAAAAACCGAGCAGGGCGAGGCTGCTGATGGCGACATCCGGCCATTTACCGCGCATCACCCCCGCCAGAATACCCAGCGGGATGCCGACGATTAGCGCCAGCGCGAAAGCCAGCACACACAGTTCCATGGTGGCCGGAAATACCGCTTTCAGCTGATAGGTAATGCTTTCGCCGTTAATGCTCGACACGCCAAAATCAAACTGGAACAGGCCAGTAAAATAAAAGTGATAGGCATCCCACAACGACGCCCCGCGCAGCGGCGCATTCGGGGTGAAATAACTCAGGCTGAACGCCACCAGACTGAGCAGAAACAGGGTGACCAGCAACAGTAAAATACGACGTAACGTGAAGATGATCATGGGGCTTTCCTTCCTTCATCATCCCGGAACACACCCGCAAACGACGAGTTGCCAAACGGGCTCAGCACCAGCCCTTTAATATCATAACGGTAGGCCTGCAGACGCAGGGAGGACGCCAGCGGCAGCACCGGTAACTCCTGCTCAAGGATTTTTTGCGCCTGCTGATAGAATTCAATGCGCTGAGAAAGTTGTTGTGACAACAGCCCCTGACGCAACAACTCATCGAATTCAGGGCTACACCAGTGAGCATAGTTGGTCTGCGAATGGATCGCCGCGCAACTGAGCATCGGACGGAAGAAACTGTCGGGGTCGTTGCTGTCCGTCGACCAGCCGGTCAGCGTCAGATCGTGGTTCATCTCCATCAGCTTGGCTTCCTGAAAACGGCCTTCGACCGGCACAATCGTCACCCGGATGCCCACCTGCGCCAGATCGGCCTGGATCAGCTCGGCGGTTTTCAGCGGGCTGGGGTTAAAGGATTGCGACGCCGTTGGTACCCACAAATGCAGACTGAGTTTCTCCTGACCGAGATCTTTCAGTATTTGCTTCGCTTTTTCAGGATTGTATTCCGTGACCTGTGCATTGCTGTCATACGCCCAGGAGGCGCGCGGTAAAATAGATGCGGCGGTTTCTGCCGTGCCGTAATAAATCGACTGCATCAGACGCTGGTTATTGATGGACAGCGCCACTGCCTGACGAATACGCGGATCGTTGAGCGGCGCTTTGCTGGTATTGAATGCCAGATACGCAACGTTCATGCCGGGGCGCAGGGAAAGACGCAGGCGCGGATCCTCACGCAGAATCGACAACTGACTCGCCGCCGGATAGGCCAGCACATCACACTCGCCGGTCAGTAATTTGGATAAACGCCCGGTGCCGCCGACACCCATATCAATCACCACCTGCGACATGCGCGGGGTGCCTTTCCAGTACTGGCCGTTGCGCGCAAGACGGACGTACTGGCCGGTGCGGTATTCGCCAAGCTGGAAGGGGCCGGTACCGACCGGCTGGCGGTCGATCTCTTCTTCATTACCGGCTTTGGTCAGACGGCCGGCATACTCGGCGGAAAGCACCGGCGCATAGTGCGTTGCCAGATGCCAGAGGAAAGAGGCGTCCGGGTTATTGAGGCGAAACTCAACCGTATAATCATCGAGTTTTTTGACGCTTTTCACCGTGCGGCCAAACTGCAGGCTGTCGAAATACGGGTATTCCTCGCCGTTGACCGCGTGATAGTGATTATCCGGATCGATAATGCGCTGGAAGCTGAACACCACGTCGTCGGCGTTCATTTTACGGGTCGGTGAAAACCAGCGGGTTTTCTGGAAAGGCACGTCTTTGCGCAGGTGGAAACGGTAGGTAGCGCCGTCATCCAGCACGTCCCAGCTTTGCGCCAGTTCGGGGATCAGGCGGTAGGTATAGGGGTCGACATCCAGCAGGCGATCGTATAACTGTGCTGCAAGAGTATCGATAATTAACCCGCTGCTGGCTTTCTGCGGATTAAAAGTATTGATCATGCCATTAACGCAATAGACAAAGCCGCTCTGGCGAATATCTTTCACCGGCGTACTGACTGCCGTCGGGCTGGCGTGTTGGGGGGCAGTCTCAGCAAAAGCTGCTGTGGACAAACTGCTCAGTAAAAGCATCCACAAAGTTAGACGACGCATAAGGGCTTCAAAGTTAAGGTGCAATACCTTAAGTGTACCGTACTCTGCGAAGTACCCCAATCCATTGCGCAAAACAGCGTATGATCCTGCGGCACATCGCGCAAAAATCATCCGGACAAGGCGTAAGGCGAAATAAAACGGAGTCCTTAATGACCTTATGGATGTTCAATAAGTAGCCATGACGACATTGTGGTAATGAGAAATATTCTCAACAAAGTGCTTTACAGACGATACTGAGAACCATTATCATTCTTTTCACCGGACGAGAGACGGCCCGCCAGGGACGTTAACCGCGAGGTACGACATTGCTCACATTGCTTCCAGTATTACTTAGCCAGCTCGGGTGCTGGCTTTTTTTTGCCTGTTATTCAGCCACTTCCTGCGAATTCACCTGAATGGCGTGTTTCTTCAACATTCCGCGCAACTGATGATATGTCACGTTCAGCAGCTCAGCCGCCTTACGCTGGTTGAACCGCGCCTGCCGCAAAGCCTGTTCAATCAGATTCTTTTCCTGCTCCGTGACCCATTGTTTCAGATCTAAGGGTAACGTCGGCAGAGCGTCAGGCTGACTGACATCTGCCGGAACAGCAGCGGAAGTGCGCCGCGCAAAGGGGTTGAGGATAATGTTGTCGAGCGGGAAATCGCTGGTGCCGTGACGGTACATCGAACGTTCCACCACATTTTTCAGCTCGCGGATATTGCCCGGCCAGCGGTAGGCCAGCAGGGTTTCACGGGCATATTCGGTAAAGCCGGGGAATAAAGGCAATGAAAGTTCGCGGCACATCTGGATGGCGAAATGTTCGGCCAGTAACATGATGTCCTGCTGGCGTTCACGCAGAGGCGGCAACTGCACCACATCAAACGCCAGCCGGTCGAGCAGGTCGGCGCGGAATTTCCCTTCTGCGGCCAGTTGCGGTAAGTCATCGTTAGTTGCGCACACCAGCCGCACATCCACCTGCAACGGCTGGCTGCCGCCGACGCGCTCGAGATGGCCGTATTCAATCACGCGCAGCAGTTTTTCCTGCACCAGCATCGGCGCGGTCGCCAGTTCATCGAGGAACAGCGTGCCGCCGTCCGCCCGTTCAAAGCGTCCGAGATGGCGTTTTTGCGCGCCGGTAAATGCGCCCGCTTCATGACCGAACAGCTCTGAATCCAGAAGATTTTCATTGAGCGCCGCACAGTTGAGCGAAATGAACGGCCCCTGCCAGCGGGGTGACAAATAATGCAGACGGTGCGCTATCAGTTCTTTCCCACTGCCGCGTTCGCCGGTCACCAGCACCGGTTTGTTCAGCTTCGCCAGTTGCGAGACCTGTTCCAGCACTTCGATGAAGGCATTGGCCTCGCCGAGTAATTTGTCTGTGTTATCCGTCATTTGCCTTTCCTTGTGTGGTGAAAAACACTAACACTTAGTGAAAATAATCATCTCGAAAAATAAGCATAGCAGAGACGCTATGAAAAAATTCAATTTATTCATGAAGATAATGATTTTAAAAAGTTGGCACGGATCCTGATAGAGAGTTATCGCCGCGGTAGAAAATTATCATGTGGCTTTAACCGGTAATCATTTGGCCGGAAACCAAACAGAAACAAAGAGGAATTTCGATTATGGGTATTTTTTCTCGCTTCGCTGACATCATTAACGCCAACATCAATACTTTGCTGGATAAAGCAGAAGATCCGCAAAAACTGGTTCGTCTGATGATTCAGGAAATGGAAGACACGCTGGTGGAACTGCGTTCTACCTCCGCCCGTGCGCTGGCAGAAAAGAAACAGCTGATCCGCCGTATCGAGCAGGGTGAAGCCCAGCAGATTGAATGGCAGGACAAAGCCGAACTGGCGCTGCGTAAAGATAAAGACGATCTGGCCCGTGCGGCGCTGATCGAAAAGCAAAAACTGTCCGAGCTTGTCACCACGCTGAAAAACGAAGTCACCGTGGTGGAAGAAACGCTGGATCGCATGAAGTCAGAAATTGGTGAACTGGAAAGCAAACTGACCGAAACCCGTGCGCGTCAGCAGGCGCTGACCTTACGCCATCAGGCGGCGGCCTCGTCGCGTGACGTTCGTCGTCAGCTCGACAGCGGTAAAATTGATGAAGCCATGGCACGTTTTGAGCAGTTTGAACGCCGCATTGATCATATGGAAGCGGAAGCAGAAAGCGTCAGCATCGGTAAAAAGAAATCGCTGGATCAGCAATTTGCCGAACTGAAAGCCGACGATGAAATCAGCGCACAAATCGCTGCCCTGAAAGCGAAAATGAACGGCAACCAGGACGCATAATGTTTGCCAGTAAACCTGCCTGTTCGCAGGCGGGTTGTTGCAGGATAAACGCCGTAACCGGTAATAAAAAAGACTCATAAGGAGAGACAATGAGCTTCCTGTTCTTAGCCATCCCGCTGACCATTTTCGTTTTATTCGTGGCGCCCGTCTGGTTGTGGCTTCACTACAGCAATCGCCAGCAAAATGGCAGCCAGCTCAGTCAGCATGAGATGCAAAATCTCACCAGCCTGACCCATGAAGCGCAACGTATGCGCGAACGTATTCAGGCGCTGGAAGAAATTCTTGATGCCGAACATCCGGGCTGGAGGCAATCATAATGGCGACCCGTCTGTCTGAGAAAAAACTCTACCGTGTGCCGGAAGAGGGCGTGGTAAAAGGCGTGCTGGCCGGGCTGTCGCATTATCTGGGCGTGCCGGTTAAATTGCTGCGGATTATGGCCGTATTGTCGATTTTCTTCGGCCTGTTTATGTTCACCGTTGTGGCATACATCATTCTCAGTTACGTGCTGGACCCGGTGCCTGCCAGTGAATATGACGAAGATACCGCGCCGTCGCCGCGTAATTTGCTGGAAGAAGCCGACCGCGAGCTGCAAGCCAGTGAGCAGCGTTTGCGTCAGGTCGAACGTTACGTCACCTCAGAAACCTTTGGCGTACGCAGCCGCTTCCGTCAGCTTTAACTCAGTATTATCCGCTTTGCCTCTGGTCGCCGGAAATTGCTCCGGCTGCCATTTTCCCTTTCACGTCCCGCTTAAGGAATCACTATGACCCGTTATCTGAATTCCTCGCTGCCGGGTAAGCGCAGCCTGTTTTCGAAAATTTTCAGCGTGGCGATCACGCTGGCGCTGACCTTTGGTCCTGCCGGGCTGGCGGCGCGAGTGCTGGGCGTGGTGGGAAAAGGGCCACTGCGGTATGTTTTAGCACTATTATTAGAACCGTTATTCAAACGTATTCTGACCGCGCTGTTTGGGCGCTACGCCAGGGAGAGCAATGAAAAGACTACAAAACGAGTTTAATTCACTGATCAATCGCGGCATGGATCGCCATCTGCGGCTGGCCGTCACCGGTTTAAGCCGCAGCGGAAAAACCGCCTTCATCACCGCCTTCGTTAACCAGCTTTTACATATGCACAGCGGCGCACGTTTACCGCTGTTTTCGGCTGCCCGCGAGGAGCGTCTGCTCGGTGTAAAGCGCGTTCCCCAGCGTGATCTGGGCGTGTCGCGATTTGCCTACGACGAAGGACTGGCATCGCTTTATGGCACGCCGCCCGCGTGGCCGACGCCGACCCGTGGCGTCAGCGAAATCCGTCTGGCACTGCGTTACCGCTCCAACGATTCCCTGCTGCGTCACTTCAAAGACACCTCCACGTTATATCTGGAGATCGTCGATTATCCCGGCGAATGGCTGCTGGATTTGCCCATGCTGGAGCAAAATTATCTCGACTGGTCCCGCCAGATGGCGGGGCTGTTACAGGGCGATCGTGCAGAATGGGCGAAGCCGTGGCTGACGTTGTGCCAGCAATGTGATCCGCTGGCACCGGCAGATGAAAATCTGCTGGGCGCGATTGCGCAGGCGTACACCGACTATCTGGTGCGTTGCAAAACGGAAGGTTTACATTTTATCCAGCCGGGGCGTTTTGTTTTACCGGGCGACATGGCCGGTGCGCCTGCGCTGCAATTCTTCCCCTGGCCCGAACTGAACCGCTATTCCGATGCGCAACTGGCGCAGGCAGATAAAAACAGCAACCTCGGCATGCTGCGCGCCCGTTTCGACTACTACTGTCAGCACATCGTGAAGGGCTTTTATAAAGACCACTTTGTGAAATTTGACCGCCAGATTGTGCTGGTCGATTGCCTGCAACCGCTGAACAGCGGACCGCAGGCGTTCAACGATATGCGTCTGGCGCTGACTCAGCTGATGCAAAGCTTCCACTACGGCAAGCGCACGCTGTTCCGTCGTCTGTTTAATCCGTGTATCGACAAACTGATGTTTGCCGCCACCAAAGCCGACCACATTACCGGCGATCAGCACGCTAATCTGGTGTCGCTGTTACAGCAACTGGTGCAGGAAGCCTGGCAGAATGCGGCGTTCGAAGGCATCAGCATGGACTGCGCCGGTCTGGCCTCGGTGCAGGCGACGGAAACCGGCATGGTGGAATATCAGGGGCAAACGTTGCCCGCGCTGAAAGGCCACCGTTTGCAGGATGGCGCGCCGCTGACCGTATTCCCCGGCGAAGTGCCTGCACGCCTGCCGGGACATGCGTTCTGGCAGAAACAGGGTTTCCATTTTGACGAGTTTCGTCCGCGTGAAATGAGCGTGGACACCCCGTTGCCGCACATCCGTCTGGATGCGGTGATGGAGTTTTTACTGGGAGATAAAATGCGATGAGCGAACCGATTAAACCGCGTATCGATTTTGAAACGGAATTAAAGGCCCCGGTCGATCCGGTGATCAAACCGGCGCTGGCGTTTGACGAGCAAATGTCAGAACGTTTTATTCCGGTTTCCGTTGAAACGGATGAACAGCAGGAAGAGGGCGAGGCCGAAGCAGTGCTCAACCGCGCATTGAAACCACGCCGCAGTTTATGGGGAAAAGTGGTGCGTCTGGGCGTGGCGGTGCTGGGGATCAGCGTCGTGGCGCAGGGCGTGCAATGGGTACACGACGCGTGGATCCAGCAGGATTGGGTGGCGCTCGGTGCCTGTACCGCCGGCGGGTTGATTATCATCGCCGGTGTCGGTTCCGTCGCGACGGAGTGGCGGCGTTTGTACCGTCTGCGGCAGCGTGCTGACGAGCGTGACAAGGCACGGGACTTACTGCACAGCCACGGTCTGGGGCAGGGGCGGGTGTTTTGCGAAAAACTGGCGGCGCAGGCCGGGCTGGATAACAGTCACCCGGCATTGCAACGCTGGCAGGCATCGCTGCATGAAACGCAAAATGACCGCGAAGTGGTCGAACTCTACGCCCGTCTGGTTCAGCCGGTGCTCGATGCGCAGGCGCGTCGGGAAATCAGCCATTCCGCTGCCGAATCGGCACTGATGATCGCCGTCAGCCCGCTGGCGCTGGTGGACATGGCGTTTATCGCCTGGCGCAACCTGCGTCTGGTGAACCGTATTGCCGTCCTGTACGGCATCGAACTCGGTTATTACAGCCGCATCCGCCTGTTCCGTCTGGTGCTGCTGAACATGGCCTTCGCCGGTGCGTCCGAACTGGTGCGCGAAGTGGGCATGGACTGGATGTCGCAGGATCTGGCCGCGCGTCTTTCTGCCCGTGCGGCACAGGGCATCGGTGCCGGTCTGCTGACCGCACGTCTGGGCATCAAAACCATGGAACTTTGCCGTCCGCTGCCGTGGCTGGAAGGGGATAAACCGAAACTCGGTGATTTTCGCCGCGAGCTTATCGGCAAGCTGAAAAACAGCATGGTGAAGAGTGATAAAACCAGGTCAGGCGTTTAATGACCCGCTGATGGAAAAATAATACAAAAAAGCCCCCGCGCGAGCAGGGGCTTATATTACTCTGACTGAGTTGCTTATAAATAAACTTTCTATAAAACGAAAGCCGTTTATAAACTAGGTTGTCAGATAGTTCTGTGCTTTAGCAAGACCATCGGAAATTTGTGAATACGCCTTGTTCACCGCATTACTGGTGTCACTTACCGCGTCCTGACCAAAGTTTGATAGGCGATCGGCAACTTTATTCACATCTTCCGACCAACCCGCACCATTAACCATTTCAATATCATGTTCTGTTAATTGTTTCATCTTAGGCCTTCCTTTTAATCTGTTAAAGCAAGTCCCCTTAAATACCGGGGGCGATGAAAACATTGAGTAAGTCTATGGAGATAATTTCTACGCAATGTCTTCACAGGGATTAAGCCTAGAGCACTGCGGAATGAATTTGACTAGGAATAATCTCCTAAGTGGAATTTTAAATATAACCTTCTGTTTTAAATAATCATTAATCCTTAAGAAAATCTGAATGATTAATTTTACGGGCAAAAAATAATCATCATGAGGTGAGGGTTTTTAATTGTGATTCCGGATGTAAACTAATATGACAGCGCAGCCGTAACTGAACAGAAATAAGGGTTTTTTCTGTTTCAGAGTAATCGCGGTGGCAGAGGGAGTGCGGGCTGCTATCTTTCAAAGATTCTGTTTTTCAGCCTGTTTTTCCGGACTTATAAAATATGCTCTTTCGTAAAGAGGTGAATGAACATCAGCAAAGCCACTGGGCGGGTAAGGCGTTATTACTCGCGGGCTGGCCTTTATGGATCGTGACCTCGCTGACCGCTCTTTTCCTGTTCGCCTTACTGATTTTCCTGATCTTTGCTAACTATACCCGCCGCATTAATGTCAGCGGTGAAATAATCACCCAGCCGCACAGCATCAATTTGTTCAGCCCTGAGCAAGGGGTGGTGACCAAATTGTACGTGGAAACGGGCAAGCCGGTAAAAAAAGGCCAGCCGCTGTATGAAATCGATGTCAGCCGGGTAACACAGGCCGGGAACGTCAGCACCACCACACTGGCCGCCATCAAAAAACAACGCGAGCAAATCGATTCCATCGTGGCGCAGCTGGAGCATAACAAGCAGGAAACGCTGCAAAATCTGCAACAGCAACTCGACCAGTATCAGAAGGCGCATGAGGTTTCGCAAAGTATGGTGGATTCCGCGCAGGAAGGGCTGGATGCCATGAAGAAAAGCATGCAGAACTATGGCGCGTATCAGAAGAAAGGGCTGATCAATACCGACCAGCTGAATAATCAGCGTTACCTGTTTTATCAGCAGCAAACTTCATTCCAGAGCCTGAATACGCAGGCGATTCAGGAAGCGTTGCAGATCACTAATCTGCGCAGCGAACTGGTCACCCGCGCGGCGGAGTTCGATAACCAGATTTCGCAGTACGGCTACCAGCGTAATGACCTCGAGCGTCAACTGGCGCAGGCCGATGCCAGAGGTTCATTGCTGATCACCGCGCCAACCTCCGGCAAAATCTCCTCGCTGAGCGTTACGCCCGGACAGATGGTTAACGCCGGTGACAGTCTGGCGCAACTGGTTCCGGCCAGTAATTCTCCGTTCTTCCTGGTGGCCTGGCTGCCGAACGAAAGTGTGCCTTACGTGAAATCGGGCGAGCACATTAATATTCGCTATGAAGCCTATCCGTTTGAAAAATACGGTCAATTCCCCGGCAAGGTGGAATCGATTTCTTCCGCACCGGTTTCTGAGCAGGAGCTGAATTCCTACGCCAGTGCAGCGCGCACCGCCAACGGCACGGTCAGCGGCCCCTATTACAAAGTGATTGTGTCACTGGATAAAAAAGCCATGGACTGGCACGGCGAGACGCTGAATTTATCCAGCGGCATGAAAGCCGAATCGACATTATTCCTGGAGAAAAGGCCGCTGTATCAGTGGATGTTGTCTCCGTATTACAGCATGAAGAAAAGCGTGGTGGGGCCAATCAATGAATCTCGATAACGTACGGGAGCTGGCTGACCGCCTGCACTTTAGCTGGCGCCACCGGGTGCCACAGATTATCCAAACCGAAGCCGCCGAATGCGGGCTGGCGAGTCTGGCGATGGTGTTCGGCTATCACGGCAAACATGTCGATTTGCAGAGTCTGCGCCAGCGCTACGGCATCTCCTCACGCGGCGCGACGCTGCGCACCCTGATGGATATCGCCACGGCCAATGAGATGAAATCCCGCGCCCTGAAGCTGGATATCGACGAGCTGAACGCGCTGAAAACGCCGTGCATTTTGCACTGGGATCTCAATCATTTTGTGGTACTGGTCGGCGTTAAGCAGGGCAAAGTCATCATTCACGATCCGGCCTTTGGCCGCCGGTCGCTGGGTATGCGCGAGGTGTCCGAGCACTTCACCGGCGTGGCGCTGGAGCTGTGGCCGGACAACGGTTTCACCTCCGAAAAACCGCGTGTCAGGTTGGATCTGCGCAAAATGATGGGCAACGTCAGCGGGTTGATCCCGGCGCTGACGAAAATCTTCTGCCTGTCGCTGATGATCGAATCGGTCAACCTGCTGCTGCCGGTCGGCATGCAACTGGTGATGGACCACGTGATCCCGGCGAAAGACCCGGATTTACTGACCCTGATTTGTCTCGGTCTGCTGTTCTTCATTATTTTCCGTACCGGCGTCAGTATGCTGCGCGCCTGGACGTCGCTGGTGATGAGTACGCTGATTGACGTGCAATGGAAGGCGCGCCTGTTCGACCATCTGATGAAACTGCCGCTCGATTATTTTGAGAAACGCAAACTTGGCGATATTCAGTCGCGTTTTACCTCGCTCGATACACTGCGCACCACGCTGACCACCAACGTGGTGAACAGCATTATCGACGGCATTATGTCGGTCGGACTGATCGTGATGATGGTGTTATACGGTGGCTGGCTGATTTGGGTGATCCTCGGATTTACGGCGATTTATGTCGTGTTCCGTCTGACCACTTATAACGCTTACCGGCAGGTTTCCGAGGAGCAGATCGTTAAAGGCGCCCGCGCCGGTTCGCACTTTATGGAAACGCTGTACGGCATCAGCACGCTGAAAGCGCTCGGGTTGTCGAAAGCCCGCGCTAATTTCTGGCTCAATCTGAACATTGATAACGCCAATGCAACGGTGCGCAAAACCAAGTTTGAGATGATGTTCACCGGCGGTAACACGCTGATCGCCACCCTCGATCAGGTGGCGTTGTTGTGGCTGGGGGCGACGCAGGTCATTGACGGCCATATGACGCTCGGGATGTTCGTGGCCTTCAACACCTATCGCGGGCAGTTCTCCGAACGCGCGGCCAATCTGCTGAATATGGTGCTGCAGCTGCGGATGCTTTCCCTGCACCGCGACCGTATCGCGGATATCGCGCTGACCGACACCGAAAAATCGTTACCGGAGCGTGAGTTACTGCGGGCGGGCGAGGCGGCGTCGCTGGAAGTGCGGGATCTGGTGTTTCAGTATGACAGCCTTTCCGCACCGCTGATTAACGGCCTGAATCTGTCGGTGGCGGCGGGGGAAAGTGTGGCGATCACCGGGCCGTCGGGGCAGGGTAAAACCACGCTGATGAAAATTATGACCGGTTTGCTGACCCCCACTGAAGGCCGCATTCTGATCAACGGCATGGATATCACCACCGCCGGACTGAACAATTACCGCAGTTGCATCGCCTGTGTGTTACAGGATGATACGTTGTTCGCCGGATCTATCGCCGAGAACATTGCCAGTTTCGACGAACAGAAAGATGAAGAGCGTATTATCGACTGCGCGCGCCGTTGCAACATCCACGACGATATCGAACGCATGCCGATGGGCTATGAAACGCTGATCAGCGAACTGGGCGGCAGCCTGTCCGGCGGTCAGAAACAGCGTTTGCTGATCGCCCGCGCACTGTATCGCCGTCCGGCCATTTTATTCCTCGACGAGGCCACCAGCCATCTCGATCTGGACAACGAAATGCGCATTAATCAGGCCATCAGCGAACTGGATATTACGCGGATATTTATCGCGCACCGGCCATCAACGATTGCCTCAGCAGATCGCGAGATCAAACTCGGTTAACTCCTTCCTTCAGGCGATCCCAACCGGTGGGATCGCCTGATAAAATGCGGCCTCTGTTACATCTCCTCACGGAAAGTTCATCATTTGTTTAAAAGTTATTATAAAATGCGGGCTTCATCGTCTGACGGCGCTGCATTGCCTCCTGCCGTCTGAACTGTCTGCGCTCCTGTTTCTCAAAAATATCAGCGCAACAGATTAATTTTTAGGAGTTTTCATGTCGAATCAGTTCCCGAGCTCACGCCTTCGCCGCCTGAGACAGTCCGAATCCCTGCGCACTCTTTTTCAGGAAACTGAATTTAGCGTCAATGATCTGGTACTGCCGATTTTCGTAGAAGAAGAGACCTCTGAATACGTACCCATCGAAGCCATGCCCGGTGTGCTGCGCATCCCTGAATCCCGTCTGGCGTTTGAAATTGAACGCTATGCCCGCGCCGGTATCCGCTCGGTGATGACCTTCGGTATTTCGCATCACATGGATGCCACCGGCAGCGATACCTGGAACGAAAACGGTCTGGTCGCGCGTATGGCGCGTATCTGTAAAGACACCGTGCCTGAAATGATCGTCATGTCCGACACCTGTTTCTGCGAATACACCTCACACGGCCATTGCGGCGTGCTGCATGATCACGGCGTGGATAACGACGCGACGCTGATCAACCTCGGCAAACAGGCTGTGGTTGCGGCGGCGGCGGGCGCAGATTTCATCGCACCTTCTGCGGCGCAGGACGGTCAGGTACAGGCGATCCGCAGTGCGCTGGATGAAGCCGGTTTTATTGATACCTCGATCATGGCGTATTCCACCAAGTTCGCGTCCTCCCTGTACGGACCGTTCCGTGAAGCGGGCGGCAGCGTGCTGAAAGGCAACCGCAAGCAATATCAGATGAACCCGATGAACCGCCGCGAAGCCGTGCGTGAATCGTTGCTCGACGAGCAGGAAGGCGCCGATGCGCTGATGGTCAAACCGGCTGGCGCGTATCTGGATGTGATCCGCGATATCCGCGACGCTTCCCGCCTGCCACTGGCGGCCTATCAGGTCAGCGGTGAATACGCGATGATCAAGTTCGCGGCACAAGCCGGTGCTATCGATGAACGCGCCGTGGTGCGTGAAAGCCTGGGCGCGATTAAACGTGCGGGCGCAGACATTATCCTGACGTACTTTGCGATGGATATCGCTGAAAACGGGCTGTGATCCCCTTCGTCCTTCAAGCCACCTTGCTGCGACCCGAATGATTTTGGGGTTGAGAACAGTGTTCTAAAAATACAAAACCGGGCAATTGCCCGGTTTTGTATTTGCCCGTAAAGGCTACTTCTTCACAATGCCCGCAATATCATTGGTATTCATCAGATGATAATCGCCGTTCATGTCGGTGTAGCTGGTCATGCCGGTATCGCGGTCACGATCGGGTTCGCCGTGGGCGAAAAACTGGTCACCGGATTTGGTGTTGATCACGTAATCACCAGCACAGCCGGTCAATGTCAGCGCCAGAACCACAGCCGTCAGGCAGGATAATTTCTTCATTGTTCAGTCGTTTCCCTTTGCAATCATCTGCCCGCATTACAAAACAACCCGCCGTAAGAAGCAAAGAATAAAAATGTCACTAAGCGTAATAGTGCGTGGTAACAGGAAAATGTGCACCAGTGCGGTGCGATGTGATCCCGTCGTTGTTTCTGTCAGTTGCCCGTAACGCTCGCCTGCCGCTATCTATACTCACATAACCCGTAACATTCTCAGAGGTTCCGTAACACTGGCAGATATTTTGCTTACGTCCTGTACCGCAGAAATTTCTTACCTTTGATGTTTTTACCTTCGGAGAACTTGCGGGATGGCCTCCGTCCGTTGCTGGTGCGTTAAATTTCAGATTGCTGCTTCAGATGTGTCTTTTTAGTTCCGGTTTACCCTCAAACTCAGTGCTAAGGATCATGATGATGTCGATGAAATTTATGAAAAGTCCTCTTTCTCTTTTGCTGGCAGGTTGTCTGGTCACCGCCTTTTCCGCGCGTGCGGATATTGTGATTGGCGTGGCTGGCCCGTTCACCGGCCCGAACGCCACCTATGGCGATCAGTACTGGCATGGCGCCACACAGGCAGCGGAAGACATTAATGCCGCTGGCGGAATCAACGGCGAGAAAATTAAACTGGTGCAGGGCGATGACGCCTGCGAACCAAAACAGGCGGTCGCGGTGGCTAACCGGCTGGTCGATCAGGATAAGGTGCAGGCGGTGGTCGGACATTTCTGCTCCTCTTCCACCATGCCTGCGTCTGAGGTGTACAACGACGCCGGAATTATTGCTATCACGCCGGGATCGACCAACCCGCAAATTACCGAACGCGGCATGAGCGACATGTTCCGTATGTGCGGACGTGACGACCAGCAGGGGCAGGTTGCCAGTGATTACATCATCGATAAGCTGAAAGCCAAAAAAGTGGTCATCATCCATGACAAGGACACTTACGGGCAGGGGCTGGCGGATGCCACCAAAGCGGCGCTCAACAAGCGTGGCGTGAAAGAAGTGATGTATGAAGGTCTGTCGCGTGGCGAAAAAGACTTTAACGCGCTGGTCACTAAAATCAGCGCGCAGAAACCGGATGTGGTGTTCTTCGGCGGCTGTCATCCGGAAGCCGGTCCGCTGGTGCGCCAGATGCGCGAGCAGGGCGTCCAGGCCACATTCTTCTCCGGTGACTGCATCGTGAACGAAGAAATGGTGACTGCCGCAGGCGGTCCGCAATACACCAACGGCATTCTGATGACCTTCGGCAAAGACCCGCGTCTGATCCCGGAAGGCAAAGCAGTAATCGATAAATTCCGCGCCAGCAAGTTCGAGCCGGAAGGCTACACCTTGTATTCCTATGCGTCAGTTCAGGCCATTGCGGCGGCATTCAAAGCCACCGGCGGCAGCGATTCCGCCAAAGCCAGTGAATGGCTGAAAGCCAACAGTGTCGATACCGTCATGGGCAAAAAAGCCTGGGACAGCAAAGGCGATCTGAAAGTCTCGGATTACGTGGTCTATAAGTGGGATGACAAAGGCAAATATCAGGAAGTGAAAGAATAAAGGATAAAGCACTCTTATTTGCCATTTTGAACCCGTGTCAGACCGCGCCTTAGCCAGGCGCGGTCACAAAACGAGACTGCGTATTTATGGATTCATTCTTTCTGCAACAGTTGTTTAATGGCATCACGCTGGGCGCTGTTTACGGGTTGATCGCCATCGGCTATACGATGG
Organism: Rahnella victoriana; assembly: GCF_004330295.1. GTDB lineage: Bacteria > Pseudomonadota > Gammaproteobacteria > Enterobacterales > Enterobacteriaceae > Rahnella > Rahnella victoriana. Next base: position 45,909 of record NZ_SJOJ01000010.1, on the reverse strand, counting down.
TTTATGGCATTATCGGCATGATCAACTTCGCGCATGGCGAAGTGTATATGATTTCGGCCTACCTCTGCGCCATCGCGCTGGCGCTGCTCTCCTTCTTCGGGTTGCACTCTTTTCCGCTGCTGATCCTCGGCACGCTGGTGTTTACCATCGTGGTGACCGGGGTGTACGGCTGGGCGATTGAACGCATTGCCTATAAACCGCTGCGAAATTCCACACGCCTCGCGCCGCTGATTTCCGCCATCGGCATGTCGCTTATCCTGCAAAACTACGCACAAATCAGTCAGGGGCCACGACAACAGGGCATTCCGACCATGCTGGATGGGGCATTTCGTTTCCATATCGGCGAGAGTTTTGTACAGATGACCTACACCAAAATTTTCATTCTGGTGGCTTCGCTGGTGGGGATGCTGGTCCTGTCATGGATTATCAGTCACACCAGACTCGGGCGGATGTGTCGTGCGGTGCAGCAGGACAGAAAGATGGCCTCGATCCTCGGCATTAACACTGACCGCATTATCTCGCTGGTCTTTATGATTGGCGCGGCGATGGCCGGGCTGGCCGGGGTTCTGGTGACCATGAACTACGGCACCTTCGATTTTTACGCCGGTTTCATCATCGGCATCAAAGCCTTTACGGCGGCGGTTCTCGGCGGCATCGGGTCGTTACCGGGCGCAATGCTCGGCGGGCTGATTCTGGGCATTGCGGAAGCGCAATTCTCGGGCATGGTGAATTCCGATTACAAAGACGTGTTCTCTTTTGGATTGCTGGTGGTGATCCTCATTTTCCGCCCTCAGGGCCTGCTGGGCCGTCCGGTCGTGACGAAAGTGTGAGGGGAAAAAAATGACGACACAAACTGCTGTAAACAGTGGCTTTTCACTGAAACGCTGTGTGCTGGATGCTGTTTTTGCCGGGCTGGTGGCGCTGATTATTTTCGGGCCGGTGGTCGGCGTGGTGCTTGATGGCTACAGCTTTAACTTCCACACGCAGCGGCTGGTATGGATTATTGCCGCGGTGATGGTGGGGCGTTTTCTGCTCAGTGCCTTTTTAGAAACGGCGAAGGGACAGAAAATGCGGGCGCGTTTCGAATCGGACAGCGCAGGCGTGTATGTCCGGCCACCGGATCACAAAAGCAATTTGCGCTGGATTATCCCGCTGCTGCTGGTGCTGGCGATTTTCTTCCCGTTCGTCGCCACCAAATACATTCTGACCGTCGCGATACTGGGGCTGATTTATGTGCTGCTCGGACTCGGCCTGAATATCGTGGTCGGTCTGGCCGGTTTGCTCGATCTGGGGTACGTGGCGTTCTACGCCATCGGGGCTTACGGGCTGGCGCTCGGGTATCAGTATCTCGGCCTCGGCTTCTGGTCGATGCTGCCGCTGGCGGCGGTGATGGCGGCGCTGGCCGGGGCTTTGCTCGGTTTCCCTGTGCTGCGCATGCACGGCGATTATCTGGCGATTGTGACCCTCGGTTTCGGGGAGATCATCCGTCTGGTGCTGACCAACTGGCTGTCGTTCACCGGCGGCCCTAACGGAGTGTCCGCGCCGCCGCCGACCTTTTTCGGGCTGGAATTCGGCAGGCGGGCAAAAGAGGGCGGCGTACCTTTTCATGAGTTTTTCCATCTCACCTATAACCCGAACATGAAGTTTATCTTCATCTACGCCGTGCTGGTTCTGGTGGTGTTGCTGGTGCTGTTTATTAAACACCGTCTGACCCGTATGCCGATCGGGCGGGCGTGGGAAGCACTGCGGGAAGATGAAATTGCCTGTCGCGCGATGGGGCTGAATCATGTGCTGGTCAAACTGTCGGCATTCACCCTCGGGGCGTCTACCGCCGGTATTGCGGGCGTGTTTTTCGCCACCTATCAGGGATTCGTGAATCCGACCTCTTTTACCTTTTTTGAATCCGCGCTGATCCTGGCGATTGTGGTGCTGGGCGGCATGGGCTCGACCATCGGCGTGGTGCTGGCGGCGTTTGTGCTGACCGTGGCACCGGAACTGTTGCGCAGCTTTGCTGAATACCGCGTCCTGCTGTTTGGCGTCCTGATGGTGGTGATGATGATCTGGCGACCACGCGGGTTGATCCGCATCAGCCGCAGCGGGTTTACCGTGCGTAAGGGAGTCGCACCATGAGCGAAGCAATTGCGGATAACACTATCCTGAGCGTGGAACATTTGCGTATGCATTTTGGCGGCATTAAGGCGCTGAACGATGTGAACCTGGCGGTGAAACGCGGGTCGATCACCGCGCTGATCGGCCCGAACGGTGCCGGAAAAACCACCGTCTTCAACTGCCTGACCGGATTTTATAAAGCGTCCGGCGGCAATATCTTGCTGAATACGCGCCGTCGCACCACCAATGTGATTCAGATCCTCGGGCAGAAATTCCAGCCGGATGACTGGGTTAAACCGGCACAACTGGGCAAACGGATTTTCTACAAAATGTTCGGCGGCACCCATCTGGTTAACCGCGCCGGACTGGCACGCACTTTCCAGAATATCCGGCTGTTTCGCGAAATGTCGGTGATTGAAAACCTGCTGGTGGCGCAACACATGCAGACCAACCGTAATCTGATTGCCGGCGTGCTCAATACGCCGGGCTATCGCCGTGCCGAAAATCAGGCACTGGACCGGGCATTTTACTGGCTTGAAGTGGTGGAGCTGGTGGACTGCGCCAACCGGCTGGCGGGGGAAATGTCGTACGGCCAGCAGCGCCGTCTGGAGATTGCCCGCGCGATGTGTACCGCGCCGGAAATGATCTGCCTCGATGAACCAGCCGCCGGACTGAATCCGGTAGAAACCCGCACGCTGAGCAAAATTATCCGCTTCCTGCGCGATCATCACGACATCACCGTGCTGTTGATTGAACATGATATGGGCATGGTGATGGAGATTTCGGATCATATTATCGTGCTTGATCACGGCGATGTGATTGCCGAAGGGGGGCCGCAGGCGATTCAGAACGATGAGAAAGTCATTGCCGCGTATCTCGGTGCTGATGAAGACGAAGAGGTCAGCTTATGAGTGACGCCATGCTGGAATTTCGTGATGTGAATGTGTATTACGGCGCGATCCAGGCGCTGCAACAGGTGTCTTTGCAGGTGAATCAGGGGGAAACCGTCGCGCTGATTGGTGCGAACGGTGCCGGAAAATCGACGCTGCTGATGTCGATATTTGGACAGCCCCGCCTGCACAGCGGGCAGATCCTGTTTCGCGGCGAGGATATCAGCCGTAAATCGACGCACTTTGTGGCCTCGGCAGGCATTGCGCAGTCGCCGGAGGGGCGGCGTGTTTTCCCGGATATGACCGTGGAAGAAAACCTGCTGATGGGCACCATTCCCGTCGGCAACAAACACGCCGCGGAAGATCTGCAAACCATGTTTGATTTGTTCCCGCGTCTGAAAGAACGCCGTAAACAACGGGCGATGACCATGTCCGGTGGTGAGCAGCAAATGCTGGCGATTGCCCGCGCGCTGATGAGCCGTCCGAAACTGTTACTGCTCGACGAACCCAGTCTCGGGCTGGCACCGATTATCGTTAAACAGATATTCCAGACGCTGCGTGAACTGGCCAAAAGTGGCATGACCATTTTTCTGGTCGAGCAAAATGCCCATCATGCGCTGAAGCTGTCTGATCGCGGCTATGTGATGGTCAACGGACAGATCCGGCTGAGTGGTTCCGGGGAAGAACTTTTACATAATCAGGAAGTCCGCAAGGCCTACTTAGGCGGGATCTGATCCCCTGCCGCCTTTCTGCAACTGCCATTAATTTGGCGGGGGCAGCGGGTGGCACCTGAAAGGAATTATTCTGAATTTCATCATTTCCGATCTCCCTCCACATTTCTCCCACAGTATTCAGCTATCATGCATTTCTTACAGAAAGGTGACTATAAAGTTAAATTTCTGAGTTATCATGCGAAATTAGCCGTCAATAATTTGTAAAATGTCAGTTTTATAGGGCAAATCAGTGACCTGAATCAGGGTTAGGACGTTGACCCTCACAGGTTCAACAGGCTATATAGCGCTATCCGTTTTTGGCATGAATTTTCCTGTCTCAAGGATGAAGTGAATGACTAACGGGTCATTCGCTCGATGAGTTGAACCGTCGGCGCTGCTCTCAAAACAGCAGAATTGGGTCGTTGAGTTTATTGTTTAATCAGACAGGGTGCTGAAATGGCTTCTGAGATATTTTCTTTTGTTTTATTTCTTTCCTCTATTTTTTTATACGTCACCCGGGCGTCGGCCAGCCGTGTCTGGTTTTCGCTGGTGCTGTTTTTCCTCGGGCTATACGTCATCCTCAACGTCATCCTGATTGGCAGCAATTACTTCACCGGTGAAGGTATCACTGATGCGGTGTTATATACCGTCACCAGCAGCCTGAAAGGCGCGGGGCTGAACAAATACATCTTACCGTTCATCGGCTTACTGGCCGGACTTATCGCCGTCTTCACCTTGCTGGCGTGGTGCCTCAGACAACGTCGCGCGAAGAACAGCAGCGTGGTGTACAGCGTACTGGCGGTGGTGCTGGCGGTCTTCTCGGTGGGATCCACGCAGGCATTCCAGAACATTTCCCGTCTGGTGAAAACGCAAATCACCGGCAACGGCGCAGATTTCGATACCTATTACAAAGTGCCGGAAAAAATTATTAAAGGCGCGAAAAAACCGAATCTGGTTTATATCTATGGCGAAAGTCTGGAGCGCACTTATTTTGACGATAAAGTATTTCCGGGGCTGACCACGGAATTAAGCCGTCATAAAGCGCAAAGCACCGATTTCACCAATACCAAACAGCTGCCGGGCACCGGTTATACCATCGCAGGTATGGTGGCTTCGCAGTGCGGGATCCCGCTGTTTGCGCCGTTTGATGGCAATGCCTCCAGCGCACTGGCGACCTTCTACCCTGAAAACGTCTGTCTTGGCGATGTGCTCAAAGGCGCAGGCTACACCAACTACTTCTATCAGGGCGCAGAGCTGGCGTTTGCCGGCAAAGGCACCTTCCTGAAATCCCATGGTTTTGACCATCTTTATGGCTACAACGAATTGCGTCCGACCGTCGCGGATCCGTCATACAAAAATGACTGGGGCTGGTATGACGATACCCTGCTGGATGAGGTGTACAAAAAATTCGTGACGCTGAGTCAGGAAGGCAAACCGTTCTCACTGTTCACGCTGACCGTCGATACCCATCATCCGGACGGCTTTATTTCGCGCGGTTGTACCCGCAAGGAATATAAAGTGAACGGAAAAGCCAATCAGTCGCTGAGTGCGGTTTCCTGTAGTCAGGAACTGATTGCCGCATTTATCGATAAGATTAAAAAGTCCGGTTATTTTGATAACACCATCATTGTGGTGTCATCCGATCATCTGGCGATGAACAACACCGCTTACAGCATTCTGACCAAAGAAAACCGCAAAGACCTGTTCTTCGTGCTCGATGGCCGTCATCCGGTCGGCGATCAGAATGGCGCGAAACGCAGCACGCTGGATAACGGTGCGACGGTGCTGGATATGATGGGCGGCGATAACTACATCGGTCTGGGCCGCAGTGGTGTGTCTGCAACCTCCATGACCGCGCAGTTCCTGAATATCGATGACAAAGTGAATGCCTGGAAACCGGCGGTCATCAAACAGTGGGGCTTCCCGAACAGCATTAATCATTACGCGGTGAACACCAAAGACAACACGTTCACGTTCTCCGGCATGACCATCAAAACGCCGTTTATCCTGAAAGTCACGGCAGACAAAATCGAACCGATGTTTGATGTCTATCTGTCCACGCCGCTGAAAAAACAGCTGGCCGGACTGGCCACCAGCGATAACTTTGTCTGGGTGGATAAATGCTACGAAATGGGGCGCGTCTGGGCACCGGAACTGTCGCTCAATACCGGCCTGTGTGTGGCGTCCGGCAACCTGGGCGCGAAACCGACCATCGTGCAGGTCACCGGCGATACGTTCAAAGGTAAAGTGGACTTCGCGAAGGACACCTCAGGCAGCAATGCGATTTATCAGCAAACCCTGAAAACCCTGAACATTGACGATTCCGCCACAACGTATCAGTCGAAAGCCATCGCCTTTATGGTGCCGGGATTGCCGGAACAGGTGAAAGCCATCACCGGGGTTTCCGCTGTTGAAAACTGGGGACGCTGGTCTGATGCTAATCTGGCGCCGTCGGTGCAAATTGACTATGTCAAACCGCTGCCAGCCACTTTTGACGTGGTGATCCGCGCCCGCGCTTACGGCAACAATATCGACAAACCGGTGTCTGTCCGCGTCGGTGATCAGGAGCAGTTTGTCACCTTTGGCGACAAAGACGGCATCGTAAAAGTCCAATTCACCAACCCCGGTGCGGCGCAGAGCATTGTGATCACGCCACCGGAACCGACCGAGCCGACCGAAGGCACCAGCGGTGGCTTCCAGCCACGCAAACTGGGCATCGGTATGGTGTCTCTCGAGGTTCAGCCGGTGGATCCGCAGTCATAATCCGCCGTCCGCCATAAAAAAACCCGCTCCGGCGGGTTTTTTTATGGCCGTTAACGCTGACTTTACCTGATGAATGGCCGGGTGGACTTTTCACCATACTGACTGATATTCTGCTAATGAGAATCACTCTCAAAAAAACAACTGGTCAGGCATCTGACTTTTCTGCCAGCTCACTGCGGGGATACATGACAATCAGTCAGGATCTTTTGCGCCAGCGCAAGGGCTTCATTTTCGTCGGCGACAATCAGCATCGGATAGCCCCAGAATTTCTCGTACGTGCGGGCAAAGCTTTCTGCGGCCATACGGTTGTCGGTATCCGGTTCAATATAAATACTGCCTTTTACCCGCTCGCGCAGGGCATGGCGGTTCTTCTTGCGCCAAAGCACAATCGCCTGCATTTCCTCCTGCGATTGCTCATGGCGCTCGCTGCCCAGACCTTCATCGTTAATAAAGACGAACGGCTGGTTGCGGTCAAGCAGGGCATCAAAATCGGCGAACGGCGACTGATTCGCGGCATGAACCGACGTGGCATTAAACTGCACCCTGACGATGGGAAATTGCCCGGCATTAATAAGCATGATGAGGCTCCTGTAGGTAAGAACGGGCGGCGCAGCATGCATTGCCCGCAAAGACCATCACCTTATCTGACCCGCTGGCAGGGCGTCATTGCACAGAATCGCCAGACTGTTGTTCAATCCGGCCACACTGCCGCGTCACGCCGGGAGAGGGGGTTATGATGTCGGTGTCACTGACCGCCACGTCGCTCAGTCAACCTTCCGGCACGTTTGATGTCGATAATGTGCCGCGACCCGTCGTGTTGCTGAACGCCACAGTGGCGTCAGAAAACTGGGAATATGCCCGACACAGCCATCGCCGGGCACAGCTTTTTTATACACTGCGCGGCATCCTCAATTGTGAAGTCGATCAGGGGACATGGATTGTGCCGCCGCAATGCGCGGTGTGGATCCCCGGCAATCTGCCACATTCGGCGCGCGGTACGGGCGAAACCGAATGCTACTGCCTGTTTATCGAACCGGGTACGGCAGTGGATTTGCCGCAGGAATGCTGCACAATTGCCGTCTCGCCCTTACTGCGTGAACTGATGCTCAAAGCGACCCAATTTCCCGAACTGTATGCGGAACAGGGGCGCGAAGGGCGGCTGATCGCCACGCTGCTCGATGAAATTTCTGCCGCGCCGGTTGAAGGGTTACACCTGCCAATGCCGCAGGATGCGCGGTTACGACGCCTGAGCGCGCTGCTGCTGGCGAACCCGTCAGATAAAATTCTGCTGCGGGACTGGGCGACGCGGATTGGCATGAGCGAGCGCAACATGAGCCGCTTGCTGATGCAGGAAATCGGCATGAGCTTTGGCCAGTGGCGCCGGCAGTTGCATGTGATTTTGTCGCTTCAGCGGTTGTCGCAGGGGGAAAGCGTGCAGACCGTCGCGCTGGATCTCGGATACGAGAATGCCAGCGGCTTTGTCACTATGTTCCGCAAAACGGTCGGAAAACCGCCCGCCAGATACCTCGCCGAACGCCAGTAAACCCCGCCCGTGTGCCTTAGCATTTTTATCGATTTGCTATGCCATTTCAGTTATTCATTTCCGAAATAACTATCATTAAAACAATATTATAAAGAAATATGCCGATGGGTATACTCGCCAAATTCCTGCACGGAAACACAGCCCTGTGCAGGCCTCTCATCATACTTTTGGGGATACGCAATGCGCACGAAATTGACTAAAACTAAGACCCGCCTTAACCGTGCTTTTTTACTGGCTGCAACGTCTGCGGTGCTGATTTCCGGCAGCGTGCTGGCACAGCTGAGTGCCGCGCAGGCCGCCGATAAAACCACCATCAAGGTCGGCATTATCAGCGGTGAGGATGAAGATGTCTGGCGTGAAGTGGTTAAACAGGCCGCCGCAAAAGGTCTGACCGTAAAACCGGTGGTCTTCAACGATTACAACCAGCCTAACGAGGCGCTGCAAAACGGGGAAGTGGATGCCAATGCCTTCCAGCATCAGCCTTTCCTCGATAATCAGATCAAAGTGAATCACTACGATATCGTGCGCGTCGGGGATACCGCCGTCTGGCCGATTGGTCTGTACTCCAAAAAAGTGAAAACTGCCGACGAACTGAAAGAGGGCGCGGTGATTGGCGTGCCCAACGATCCGGCGAACGAAGCACGCGGCCTGATCCTGCTTCAGCAATCCGGTGTGATTAAACTGAAGCCGGGTGCCGGTATTTTCGCTACCACGGCAGATATCACCGAAAATCCACGCCACGTCACCATCAAAGAACTGGATTCCGGCATTATCGGTCGCTCCGTGCCGGATCTGGATGCCGCGATTGTGAACACCGACTGGGCGCTGAAAAGTGGCCTGACGCCTGCCGATCGCATTGCGCAGGAACCGGTTAAAGACAATCCGTATAACAACTTTATCGCGGTGAAAACCGAAAATGTGCATGCGCCGTGGGTGAAGACACTGGTCAGTTCTTACCAGAATGATGCCGTCAAACAGGTGTTTGATAAGGTCTATAAAGGCACTGGCGTTTCCGCCTGGTAAGGATTCAGCATGACGACCCTCTCTGAAACCGGCGCGCATTTCACGGCGACGCCTTCAGAAACCGCCCATGCCCGCCCGGCTGACGCCGGGCAGTTTGCAGCGGAAAGCCTGAAGCCGAACCGCGGGGAGGCGCATGACGTCGTCCGTCTCGACCGCGTCAGCCGCCAGTTTGGCACCACGCAGGCGCTGAAAGATGTCTCACTGACCGTCCGGCGGGGCGAAATCGTGGGCATTATCGGTCGCAGCGGCGCAGGTAAATCTACCCTGATCCGCTGTCTCAACGGACTGGAACAGCCGGACAGCGGAGTGATTGAAATCGAAGGCCGCGCGATCACCGGTCTGAACGAGAAAGCTTTGCAGTCGGTGCGCAGCCGCGTCGGCATGGTGTTCCAGCATTTCAATTTGCTGGCGGCCAAAACGGTTGAACAGAACGTGGCGCTGCCCCTGAAAATCGCCGGGTATGACAAGGCCCGGCGGCAGACACGGGTGGCAGAATTGCTGGCGCTGGTCGGGCTGGCAGACAAAGCGAAAAATTACCCGGCGGCACTCTCCGGCGGCCAGAAACAGCGCGTCGGAATTGCCCGCGCACTGGCGGCGAATCCTGCCCTTTTACTTTGTGACGAAGCCACATCCGCGCTGGATCCTGAAACTACCCGTTCAATCCTTTCGCTCCTGCAATCGCTTAATCAGACACTCGGCATCACCATTTTGCTGATCACTCATGAGATGGAAGTGATCAAAAAAATTGCGCATCGCGTGGCCGTGATCAATGACGGTGAAATTATCGAAGAAGGGCCAGTGTGGCAGGTGTTTGCTCATCCGCAATCACCGCTGACCCGTACGTTGTTGCAGGGATTACTGCCGCAGTTGCCGGAAGCACTGGCAGAACGTCTGTCACCGGTGCGAAAAGGCGAGGCGATTTACAGCGTGCAATATGCGGAGCAGGGCAGGCAGGGGGAAATCCTCACGCTGATGGCTATCGCGTTGCCGGGAAAATTCCGTCTGATCCAGGGCGGGGTGGACCATATCCAGCATTATGCCGTGGTTCGTTTCTTCTTCTCAGTGCCGGTACAGGATGCCGCCGCTGAGCAGGCTGTTTTACACTGGCTGCAACAGCACCAGGCCACCGTGGAGCTGACAGGTTATGTCTCCGGTCATGATTGATTTACTGATTAACGCTGTCGAAGACACCTTGCTGATGACGGCGATTTCCGGCCTGTTTTCCCTGATTGCCGGTTTGCCGCTGGGGCTTATCCTGGTGATGAGCAGTCCGGGCGGCATTGCTGAAAACCGCTGGGTGAACCGCTCGCTCGGGCTGGTGATCAACGGTTTCCGTTCGCTGCCGTTTATTATTTTACTGGTGGCGCTGATCCCGGTGACCCGTTTTCTGGTGGGCACGTCGCTGGGCACCTGGGCGGCGATTGTTCCGCTTTCCATTACCGCCACACCTTATTTTGCGCGGGTGGCGGAGGTGTCGTTGCGGGATGTTGATCGCGGACTGATCGACGCCGTGCGGGCGATGGGAGCCAGTAAGCTGCGCATTGTCTGGGACGTTCTGATCCCGGAAGCCTTGCCGGGCATTCTTTCCGGATTTGTGGTCACGCTGGTGGCACTGATTGGCGCTTCCGCCATGGCGGGCGCTATCGGCGCGGGCGGGCTGGGCGATCTGGCGATCCGTTACGGGTATCAGCGTTTCGAAACGGTTGTGATGATTGAGGTGATCGTAGTGCTGATTGTGATGGTATGCGGTATTCAGTGGCTGGGCGATCGCATCGTGGCGCGGGTCGATAAACGGCATTAAAAAAGCCGGTTGTCATGACGACGACCGGCTTTGTACATCTCTCAGAGTTCGCTGCGGGAACGCCACCGTTCCCGCGCCATAAAGCCTTTCACTCCGGCATCCAGCAACGGGCGCGGCGGCAGATAACTGGCGCGTCCGATCCCCTGCATATCCGCCAGCAACGGATTATCTTCATTCAGGGCATGTTCTGCCAGCAGACGCCCGAATGCGCTCTGTTTTGAACTGCCTGAACCGTTACATCCTGCAGACGAATAAACATTGTCGGCAATTTTCCCCCATACCGGCGCGCCGTTGCGCGTGATGCTGATCAGCCCCGACCAGGTATACGCCATGTTCACGTCCTGCAACTGCGGGTAAATGCGCGCAAACAACCGCTGATGTCTGTGCGCATGGCGGCCGGTTTCAACGGCACCGGTCACCAGCCCCGGTGTAAAGTTGACGTGTTCGCGGATCAGGAAGCGGTGGTCAGAGGTATAGCGCAGCGTCGCGCCCGCCAGCGCATTGACGGGTGTTGACCCCCACGGCGCAATATCGCCGATCAGCGCGCGCTGTTCCGGCGTCAGGGGTTCCGTCAGGGTGGCGAATGTCGACATGGCAAACACGTTGCCTTTGAACAGCGGGAGACCGCGCGCGGCGCCATTGATCGCCAGCATCAGCTTACCGGCGCGCACTTCGCCATGTGGCGTTTGCGCCCGGATCGTGCCCTGCGTATCAATCTGTAAGGCCGGAGAATTGGCGTATACCGTGACATTCGGCGGCAAGGTGTCCGTCAGCCCGCTGATCAGCGCCGCCGGATTGACCAGAATACAGTTGGGCGTATACACCGCGCTGCGGTAGAAACTTGTGCCCAGCCGCTGCCTGAGCGCGGCTCTGTCCAGCAGTTCGAAGTGCTCGCCGAGAGTGGTAAGTTCCTGCTGATAATGCGCGATTTCACCGTCAAACTGCTCGCTCACCGCGCAGTGATATTTCCCCGAATTCAGCCAGTCACATTCAATGTGATGGCGGTCGACGGTGTGTTTCAGATGGCTCAACCCGTACTGCAACAGGCGGCGATACGCATTGGCATGCTCCAGTTCCGCTGATGTGCTGCCCACGGTGTGCGGCAAATCAATTACAAAACCCGAATTTCGTGCCGAGGCGTTATCCGCCACATCCAGCGCTTCGAGCACAACAATGTGCTGGTGAGGGCGAAGTTCCGCAATACGGCGGGCAAACGCCAGTCCGGCAAATCCGGCGCCAATCACCAGCCAGTCGGCGGTGACCGGGCCACGCAAGGCCGGGTAACGACGTGTCTCATCCCGCAGCGCGGCCCAGCCATTAATATTCTGATCAAGAGGTAGGTGTTTAATTTTCATCGTGGCATCAGGCAGTTATCCCAGGTGGTTCAATCCTAAGTGATAGCCGTATAGATGTCTAATGCCGATTAGAGAAAAGGATAATACAGGAACGTGTAAGCGGGTGAAAATTAGGACAAAGTGAACAATAAAACATCGAAATACAGAGAGGGAAGACTGGTAGAATGCGCGCGGGTGCTTGAGGCTTGTCTGGCTTGAGCATTGTTGTTCAAGGCATATAAGACGAAAGCCCCGGGGAAATTTTTCAATCTACCCGAGGCTATCCATCGCATGTCTAAGCAACAGCAGGATAGCCTCTTAAAAGCAGAAATGCAACGGAGGGCAAGATGTCGCGAAAGCTTGTGTTACATGGCCTCATCGTGATTTGTTTCACGCTTTTGGCCTGGACCTGGATGGTACGGGATTCGCTTTGCGAATTGCATATCAAACAGGGCATGACAGAAATTGCGGCAGTCTTAAGCTACGAAATTAAGAGCTAACCGTAAGGTGGGGTTCGCCCCACCTTTTACGATGTTGCCAACGTATGTTGACCTCAGGCACCCGTTCTTTTCCTTTTTTCTCCTCATTCTGTCAAGACCACCAGAATGACCCCTTTTTTATTAGTCTCTCGGTGGTAAATGCCTGCTATAACTTACTACCGAACTGAGCGCGGACAACACGCAAACTCCACTAATCGCCGGCATTACTTGAGTGATGCGTTAATTCTTGGCTTCGATGCTTTCCATCTGGCGGAAATCCTGCTCACACAGCCGGTCCTTGAAATCCCAGGCGCGCGCCATTATCAGATGTATGACGTCCCGGAATACGTCGGTCAGGCGGTGGACCACCTCGAGCAGTTTTTCACGCATCATTTACAGGCAGACTATTATGGTTAAAAAAACCACTTCAGAGCAGCGTCGTGAACTCGGTGCTTTCTTAGTAAGCCGGCGTGCACGCCTTAATCCTCAGGACTTCGGCATGCAGCAGGGTACCCGCCGTACACCCGGTTTACGTCGTGAGGAAGTCGCCATCCTGGCTGGAGTCAGTGTGAGCTGGTATACCTGGCTTGAGCAGGGGAGAGAGATTAAACCTTCGGCAGATGCACTCCAGCGTATAGCAAAAGTTCTAAAACTTAACAGAATTGAATCATCCCATCTTTTTGCCCTTTCACCGCGCGAAGAGCCGGTACCCCATCCCCTAGCGGATGGTGTGAGTGATGGCCTGAAAAGTTTAGTGCGCGCTATCGATCCCATTCCGGCCTATGTGAGAAATGCCCGACTTGATATTCTCGCCTGGAATGATGCTATTGCTGATTTGTTCATCGATTATGGATCGCTGGAACCTCATGAGCGTAATACGTTGCGACTGCTGTTTCTATATCGTCCGTATCGCACGCAGATCCTGGATTGGGAGCAGATGGCACGAGGAATGATCTCCGTTTTCCGCGCGTCACGCGCCCATGCTCAGGACAAAAAGCCTTTTGACCATCTCATTGAAGAACTCTCTGAAAAAAGCCCGGAATTCAAGGAGTGGTGGCTGGATACGGAAGTGAAAGGCATGGGTGAGGGGAGCAAACGGCTTTTGCATCCCACTTCCGGACATATTGAATTTACCTATGTTGCACTCACGCCAGAGGGGAGACCCGACCTTTCTCTGGTGACCTATATTCCCCGACACGTTGCCTGTGACTCCCGGTCATAGGATAACAAGACGCCTTCCAGGGATGATTCGACCTGCCTAAACTGAATTTTATCGAAGCACACAACGTGCTTCTCTTAAACCGTTTATGAGGCAAAAACTATGTCATCCCAATATGTCACACAGAATACGCTTTCTCCTGATGTCGCGACATCACGTAATCCTGCGACGGACGAGTTGATCGCGACTTATGCATTTCAAACTGCTGACGAAGTAGAAGGCATGCTGGCAGGTAATAACGCGGCTTTTCGGTTGTGGCGTGCTACTCCCATGCCGAAACGCGTAGAAGCTTATCGTCGTTTATCAGCGATTCTGCGCGAGCGTTCAGGTACTTTGGCAGCGATCATCACCGCTGAAATGGGGAAAACACTGGCAGCAGCCCGCGCAGAAGTTGAGAAGTGTGCAGCGACAATTGATTGGATTGCCAGCAATGGCCCGGCAATCCTCGCAGATGAACCTGTTTCTGTCGAAAATGACGATCAGGTACATGTCTCCTATCTGCCCATTGGCTCAATTTTGGCCGTCATGCCCTGGAACTTCCCTTTATGGCAGGTCATTCGCGCTTCGGGCCCGATTATGCTGTCGGGTAACGGTTTTATCCTCAAGCATGCGCCCAATGTGATGGGCTCTGCCTATGCTTTGCAGGATGCTTATGAGAGTGCAGGCTTCCCAAAAGGTTTATTCGCCAATCTTATTGCTGATAACGAAACTGTTGCAAAAGTGATTGAGGATGATCGCATTGCCGCAGTGACATTGACGGGGAGTATGCGGGCGGGGTCTGCCGTATCGGCGATTGCAGGCAAAGCATTGAAAAAAAGCTTGCTTGAGCTAGGTGGCTCAGACGCATTTATTGTGCTGGCTGACGCCAATATTGATTTGGCTGTTACCGCGGGTGTTGAAGCGCGATTCCAAAATGCGGGCCAGGTGTGCTTAGCCGCGAAACGGTTTATTTTGGAAAAACCCATCGCGGAGGAATTCACACAAAAATTTATCGCGGCCGTCAGACAGTTGAAGGTTGGCGATCCGCAGGACCCGCAAAACAGAATCGGGCCCATGGCGCGAAAAGATTTGCGTGATGAATTACATCATCAAGTAGAACGAACACTCGCAGCCGGCGCGACACGTCTTCTTGGGGGGAATAAAATCGCGGGCCCCGGCAACTTCTATGAGCCTACCGTACTGGGTGAAGTCGGTCCGGGAATGGCTGCATTTGATGAGGAAACCTTCGGCCCTGTTGCAACTATTACTGTCGCAGATGACGTCGAGCATGCCATTGAGCTGGCAAATACCAGTGATTACGGCTTAGGGGGCAACCTTTGGACCAGCGACGTTTCCCGTGCCCAGCGAATCGCGAGACGCTTAGAAACAGGAGGCGTATTCATCAACGGATTTTCTGCCACGAATGCACGCATCCCGGTTGGTGGTGTGAAAAAGAGCGGGTATGGTCGCGAGCTCTCGCACTTTGGCCTGCGTGAATTCACAAATGCTCAGGCAGTTTGGGCAAAGAAAGTTGACTAAGTGCGTTATCAGTACGTGATAAAACGCAGTTGAATAAGCATTAAAATGAGTGAGTTATCTCATCATGACAGGCATCCGCTATGAGAAGGTGCCTGACATATAAAAGATGAAAAAGTTTTATTAACTATCTGTATACGACCGGTCTATTCGGTGTTAGCTTACTCACATGGCAACGGCGACTAAGCGACATAGCACGACAGCCGTTCCGCTGGAATGAACAGCACGCAGAGTTGGCAGGAATAGCAGGCACGGGTATAACATTTTTATTTAAGAACACATTAGACGACTGGTCTAATTCAACTATCACTTTGAAATACTGGAGAGTAATGATGAAAATTCTGATGGTCTTAACCTCACATGACAAACTGGGTGACACCGGCCGCAAAACCGGCTTCTGGCTGGAAGAGCTGGCCGCACCTTACTACGCCTTTAAAGACGCAGGCGCAGAAATTACGCTGGCTTCACCGAAAGGCGGTAACCCGCCGTTAGACCCAAAAAGTAATGAGCCTGACTTCCAGACCGAGCAGACCCACCGCTTCGAGGCAGACGCAGAAGCAACCGCACACCTGGCGTCAACGGTTCGTCTCGACAGCGTTTCACACGCTGATTACGACGCCGTTTTTTATCCGGGTGGTCACGGCCCTTTGTGGGACCTGGCCGAAGATAAAAACTCCATCGCCCTTATCGAAGCCTTCCTGGCGGCAAACAAACACGTCGCTCTTGTCTGCCATGCGCCTGGCGTGCTGCGCCACGTCAAAACCCCGGAAGGAAAACCGCTGGTAGAAGGCCGTAAGGTCACCGGTTTTACCAACAGCGAAGAGGAAGCCGTGGGCCTGACGCAGATTGTGCCTTTCCTGGTAGAAGACGAGCTGATTGCCAAAGGCGGGATTTACTCTAAAGGGGCGGACTGGAGTTCTTATGTTGTTACTGATGGCCTGCTGATCACCGGGCAAAACCCAACCTCCTCTACCGAGGCGGCAGAAGAACTGATTAAACAGCTGGGTGCATAACGGTTAATCACGTGGGGAGGGAATTCTTTAAGCCCTCCCCACGGAGCAAATCTGGACAACATTACACACCTAAATGTCCGTCCGCTGGCCTGTAAGGCAGGGGGCCAGATGTCAGGGTATTAACTTAAAAAATGACAATTGAAGGAAATACATCATGTTTAAAAAATCATTGACCACGCTGGCTTTAAGCCTGGTTCTGTCAGTTTATGCTCAGTCTTCAATGGCTGCGCCGGTAAAAAACATCGTTCTGGTACATGGCGCTTTTGTTGATGGCTCCGGTTGGGATCCGGTGGCTCGCATTCTGAATAAAGCGGGCTACAACGTATCGATTGTTCAGGAGCCGCAAACCTCGCTGGCTGATGATGTCGCTGCGACTCGACGCGTTCTCGCGTTACAAAGTGGTAAATCATTGCTGGTTGGCCACAGCTACGCCGGCATGATCATCAGTGACGCGGGTAATGATCCCTCTGTTGCCGGTCTGGTTTACATCGCAGCGTTCCAGCCGGAGCAAGGTGATTCATTGCTGAGTCTGGCAAAAAAATATCCGCCAGCTGCTCAGTCAATTACTGAAACGCCAGATCACTTCCTTTATATCAAACCGGAAAATTTCCACGCGGACTTTGCAGCTGACTTGCCCGTCAAAGAAACAAATCTGTTGGCGCAATCTCAACTCATGCCTGCAGTAGCCGCATTCACTGCCCCGGCAGGCGTTCCTGCATGGAAAACGAAGCCTAGCTGGGCCGTCGTGGCGACGCAGGATCGTGCTATTAATCCAGAACTGGAGCGCTTCATGGCTAAACGCGCGCACAGCACCGTCACTGAATTGAAAGGCAACCATGCCATTTACGCATCACAGCCGGAAAAAATTGCGGCGGTGATCGAAAAAGCGGCACAAAGCTTATCTCAGTAAACATCAGTGAAATGCTTTCCAGGCCAGTCATTCTTTCAATGACTGCCCAATGTAAAAATCAATATACGAACAAAAATACTTTTAAATCAACTGCGCTGCCCATGAGGCGTCGCCAACAGAAAAGAGAAAAAAGAGATGAAAACTATTCAGGTGAAAGACGGTTCTAAGATTGCATATAAAGACTTTGGCAAGGGACAAACCATTATATTCTCCCACGGCTGGCCATTATCGAGTGATGCATGGGATGCGCAAATGTTGTTCTTCGGTCAGCAGGGGTTCCGTGTCATCGCTCACGATCGCCGCAGCCATGGCAACTCCAGTCAGACGTGGGACGGCAATGATATGGATACCTATGCTGAAGATTTATCATCACTCATCGAACAGTTAGATCTCAAAGACGTTGTTCTGGTTGGGCATTCGACCGGCGGTGGTGAAGTCGCACGCTATATCGGTACCTACGGTTCAGCCCGTGTCAGCAAAGCCGTTCTTATCGGCGCAGTACCGCCGGTTATGCTGCAAAGTGAGAAAAACCCCGGAGGTCTGCCTATGGAAGTGTTTGATGGCATCCGTGCTGCGGTCGAAAAAGACCGTTCTCAGTTCTACAAGGATTTGACCACACCGTTTTTCAACTATAACCGTTCATCAGAGACGCCTTCTGAGGGTGTGAGGGAAAGCTTCTGGCTTCAGGGCATGCAGGGGGGGATCAAAGGTCAATATGACTGTATCAAACAGTTCTCTGAGGTTGATTTCACTGATGACCTTAAGAAAATCGATGTGCCAACCCTGATCATGCATGGTGATGACGATCAGATCGTTCCGCTGGCCGACTCCGCCATTCTGTCCGCGCAACTTGTCAAAGATGCGCAGCTCAAGGTCTATGCAGGATTTGGCCACGGGATGACGATCACCCAAGCCGGGACGATTAATGAAGACCTGCTGCGATTCATTGAAGAGTAAGCGACTGAACATGGCGCAACGTCTTACCGTATTATTTCAGTGGGTGGCGATAACCATCTGTACGGTATTGCTGAAATCTACAAATAAGCATTAGCAAAATGGAATAGTTTTATCTTGCTTGTAGACGACTGGTCTAGTTCTTGGTAGATTGAACATATGAATACTACAACGCAACTACATAGCAATGAAATCCGCGAGCATATTCTGGCGACAGGTCAGCGTATCATGGCGGGTAAAGGATTTTCCGCGGTCGGATTGAACGAAATACTCAAAGATGCTGGTGTGCCTAAAGGCTCTTTCTATCATTACTTTAGTTCGAAAGAAGCTTTCGGCGCAGATATGCTGGCACATTATTTTGATGATTATCTCGCCGATATCGACAGGACACTGGGCCAGCCTGGTCTCAACATGGCTCAGCGACTGATGAACTACTGGCAGCAGTGGCGGGAATCTCAGTCGTTCTCTGATTGTCAGGGTAAGTGTCTTGCCGTGAAACTAGGTGCTGAAGTTGCCGATCTTTCGGACACGATGCGCTTAACGCTAGAGGCAGGCACTTCCGGGATAATCTCGCGTCTGGCAGAAGCGTTAGAAACGGGCGTAGCCGAGGGGTCTCTCACTATTGACGATACACCTCGCACCGTGGCAGAAAGCCTCTACCAGCTTTGGGTAGGTGCAAGCGTCATGGTCAAGATTGTTCGAAATACTGGCCCGTTTGATTCAGCGCTGCTTACGACAAGAAAAATTATTCATATTACCCCCTAGCCAGGGGGTACTTAGTAAAGAGCTGTTTTTTGTACCCGTTTAATATACGACCGGTCTAATATTTATCACTTAATTAGACGACTGGTCTAATCCAATTATTGATTTGAAATGCAGGAGTTGTTATGAAAATTCTGATGGTCTTAACCTCACACGACAAACTGGGTGACACCGGCCGCAAAACCGGCTTCTGGCTGGAAGAGCTGGCCGCACCGTACTACGCCTTTAAAGACGCAGGCGCAGAAATTACGCTGGCTTCACCGAAAGGCGGTAACCCGCCGTTAGACCCAAAAAGTAATGAGCCTGACTTCCAGACCGGGCAGACCCACCGCTTCGAGGCAGACGCAGAAGCAACCGCACACCTGGCGTCAACGGTTCGTCTCGACAGCGTTTCACACGCTGATTACGACGCCGTTTTTTATCCGGGTGGTCACGGCCCTTTGTGGGACCTGGCCGAAGATAAAAACTCCATCGCCCTTATCGAAGCCTTCCTGGCGGCAAACAAGCACGTTGCTCTGGTCTGCCATGCGCCTGGCGTGCTGCGCCACGTCAAAACCCCGGAAGGAAAACCGCTGGTAGCAGGCCGTAAGGTCACCGGTTTTACCAACAGCGAAGAAGAAGCCGTGGGCCTGACGCAGATTGTGCCTTTCCTGGTAGAAGATGAGCTGATTGCCAAAGGCGGCATTTATTCGAAAGGGGAGGACTGGAGTTCTTATGTGGTCAGCGATGGCCTGCTGATCACCGGGCAAAACCCAACGTCCTCGGCAGCAACGGCAGCCCAGCTAATCAGGCAGTTGAGTGCATAACTGTTGACGAAGTGAAGGTGACAGGATGCCTGCCTGTCACCTCTTACGATGATCACTGATGGAAAATCCTTATGAATCATAAAGCCTTATTCGAGCCAACTCAGCTTGGTCCTTATACCCTTAAAAATCGCATTGTCTTCCCACCGCTGACGCGCCAAAGAAGTGGACAACCAGGAAACATACCCACCGACCTCATGGCCGAATATTACCGTCAACGCGCGGGTGCAGGTTTCATGATCACTGAAGGCACTCAGATTGAGCCTCGTGGACAAGGTTATGCCTGGACACCGGGAATTTATACTGAGCAACATATTGAGGGGTGGAAAAAAGTGACCCGCGCGGTCCATGCGGAAGGGGGGATTATTTTTGCACAACTCTGGCATGTGGGACGCGTTTCTCATTCCGCACTGCAACCAGAAGAAAGTGCCCCTGTGGCTCCTTCAGCCATTCAGGCTGAACAAGCAAAGGCGTTTATTGAGACGGGGCCAGGTACGGGCACGTTGGTCACCCCTTCAATTCCCCGCGAACTGACGCGGTCAGAAATTAAAGATCTCGTGAATTTATATGCCCAGGCGGCGAAAAATGCCATCAGTGCAGGTTTTGACGGGGTCGAGATCCATGCTGCGAATGGTTATTTGGTTAATCAGTTCATTTCAGAGCATGCAAACCAGCGTAAGGATGAATACGGCGGTTCCGTTGAAAATCGACTGCGGTTTTTGGATGAAATTGTGCAGGCTATCTCTCATGCAATAGGGCCAGACCGTCTGGGCGTTCGCTTTACGCCTTTATTTTCCAGCACAGATGAAGACCGCGTCTATATCGGCCTGGTTGAAAGTGATCCGCATAAAACCTATGTAGAAGCGGTAAAAATCCTGGAAAACGCCGGTGTTGCCTATGTGTCTATAGCCGAAGCCGACTGGGCAAATGCTCCTGACTTACCCGAAGCGTTCCGCCGTGAGATCCGCGCGATATTTAGTGGACGCATCATCTACGCTGGTCGATACACAGCAGAACGGGGTGCCCGGATGGTTGAGGAGCAGTTGGCTGACCTCATCGCATTTGGTCGACCATTTATCGCCAACCCTGATCTCCCTGAACGCATTGCGAAGGGTTGGGCATTTAACGATCTTAACAGCAGCACGCTGTATGGCGGGACGGGTGAAGGTTTTACTGATTATCCGGTTTACAACGGGCAGCGTTAGAAAATATTCGGCCAAGAAATCGCCACCCAGGCCTGAGACGCAAATGCGGGTGTCGTCTGAAGAACCGGGACTGCTTTTAAAAACGCCAGTGCGGGAAGATAAATTCTGTATCCGGGACGGGTCAGGCAAAAGCAAAAAGCCCGCTCAGTTTCCTGAGCGGGCTTTTCTAATTTGGCTCCTCTGACTGGACTCGAACCAGTGACATACGGATTAACAGTCCGCCGTTCTACCGACTGAACTACAGAGGAATCGTGTGAACGGGGCGCATAATAGCGAGTGACGCCGCCGGTAGCAAAGTATTTTTTTGATCGGCGTTCTGATGGAAGACAATTTGTTCAGCTTATTAAAAAATAGCCAAAAATCGGCGGCATTCATCAAATAAACTGAATCAGTATGTTAAACAAATGATATTTATTCTCATCCTGAGTCGCGTAAAGTAAGCCTATTACTGCGCCATTTCGCGATGGCTCAACGTCAGGATTACCCGGACATGAGGATAAACACGCTATGAAGAAGATTGGATTTTTATCATTTGGTCACTGGACGCCTTCTCCGCAGTCGGGCACCCGCTCGGCGGCTGAGGCGTTACTGCAATCTATCGATCTGGCGGTCGCGGCAGAAGAGCTCGGCGCGGATGGCGCTTACTTCAGGGTGCATCACTTTGCCCGTCAGCTGGCGTCGCCTTTTCCGTTGCTGGCCGCCATTGGTGCGAAGACCCGCAAAATTGAAATCGGTACCGGCGTGATCGACATGCGGTATGAAAATCCGCTGTATATGGCGGAAAATGCCAGTGCGGCCGATCTGATCTCTGGGGGTCGTTTGCAACTGGGCATCAGCCGTGGCTCACCGGAACAGGTGGTGGATGGCTGGCGCTATTTTGGCTATCAGCCCGCTGAAGGTGAAACTGAGGCTGATATGGCGCGTCGTCATACCGAAGCCTTTCTTGATGTGCTGCGTGGTGAAGGTTTTGCGAAACCGAACCCGCAGCCGATGTTTCCGAATCCGCCGGGCATGTTGCGCCCTGAGCCGTATTCTGAAGGTCTGCGTGAGCGCATCTGGTGGGGCGCTGGCTCGAATGCCACGGCAGTCTGGGCGGCGAAACTGGGCATGAATTTGCAAAGCTCCACCCTGAAAGATGATGAAACCGGTGAGCCGTTCCATATTCAGCAGGCGCAGCAGATCCGCGCTTATCGTGAAGCCTGGAAAGAGGCTGGACATACGCGAACGCCGCGCGTCTCGGTCAGTCGCAGTATTTTCGCGCTGATGGATGACCGTGACCGTGCCTATTTTGGCGGCAGCAGCAACGATGGCGATAAAGTCGGTTTCCTCGATGAGAAAACCCGGGCGATTTTCGGCCGCAGCTATGCGGCGACGCCGGACCTGCTGATCAAACAGCTGAAGCAGGATGAAGCGATTGCTGAAGCCGATACGTTATTGCTGACGGTGCCGAATCAGCTTGGCGTGGAGTACAACGTGCATGTGATTGAATCGATACTTAAACATGTGGCCCCTGAAATGGGCTGGCGCGATTAATCTCCCGTCCGTCCTGAAGCCCGCCTGAGGAAACTCACGCGGGCTTTTTTCATTTTGCGACCCTGAAAGAGAAGCCTCGCTTATTAAGTGGCTATTCTATAATCACTGTGGCCCTTTTTGTGCTGTCAAAACCTTCAATGTCTGCGCATAAATCCGAAGGGAAGGTCTATCAAATACATAGGGTAATTCAGATGTGACTGGCGTAAATCCGCGTATAGAGTAGCAATGAGACTACATAACAGGAGTGTGAGCATGAGCAGTTCTATTGATGAAGAAGCAAAAGACGCAAAGCCCATTGTTGAAGCAAACAGAGAAGCCGATGTCAGCAAATGTCCTTTCCATCAGGGAAATACCAATAAAGCCTCTGGCGGCGGGACCGGTAACCGCGACTGGTGGCCTAACCAGCTCAGAGTCGACTTATTGAATCAGCATTCCGCGCGCTCAAACCCGTTGGGCGAAGCATTTGATTACCGTAAAGAATTTGCCAAATTAGACTATTCCGCACTCAAAGCCGATCTCAAGGGGCTGCTCACCGAGTCGCAACCCTGGTGGCCTGCCGACTGGGGAAGTTATATCGGCCTGTTCATCCGCATGGCGTGGCACAGCGCCGGGACCTACCGTTCCGTTGACGGGCGTGGTGGCTCGGGGCGCGGCCAGCAACGTTTTGCACCGTTAAACTCCTGGCCAGATAACGTCAGCCTTGATAAGGCGCGCCGTCTGTTATGGCCGGTGAAACAAAAATACGGCCAGAAAATTTCCTGGGCCGATTTATATATTCTGGCGGGGAACGTCGCGCTGGAAAACTCCGGCTTCCGCACCTTTGGATTTGGTGCCGGGCGTGAAGACGTCTGGGAACCGGATCTGGACGTAAACTGGGGCGACGAGACCACCTGGCTTGAGCACCGTCATCCTGAAGAACTGGCTAAATCGCCGCTCGGCGCAACGGAAATGGGGCTGATTTACGTCAACCCGGAAGGCCCGAATCACAGTGGCGATCCGGCGTCGGCCGCCCCGGCTATCCGCGCCACGTTCGGTAATATGGGCATGAACGATGAAGAGATCGTCGCCCTGATTGCCGGCGGGCACACGCTCGGAAAAACCCACGGCGCAGGTCCCGCCACCCACGTCGATGTTGATCCTGAAACCGCACCGATTGAAGCACAGGGGCTGGGCTGGGCCAACAACTACGGCTCCGGTGTCGGCGCGGATGCCATCACGTCCGGTCTGGAAGTCATCTGGTCACAGACCCCCACGCAGTGGAGCAACTATTTCTTCGAGAACCTGTTCAAATACGAGTGGGTGCAGACCCGCAGTCCTGCCGGTGCGATTCAGTTTGAAGCCGTCAATGCGCCGGACATTATCCCTGATCCGTTTGATACCGCGAAAAAACGCAAACCGACCATGCTGGTCACCGATCTGACGCTGCGTTTTGACCCGGAATTCGAGAAGATTTCCCGTCGTTTCCACAGCGATCCGCAGGCGTTTAACGAGGCTTTCGCCCGTGCCTGGTACAAACTGACGCACAGGGATATGGGGCCGAAAGCGCGCTATATCGGTCCTGAAGTGCCGAAAGAAGATCTCATCTGGCAGGATCCGTTACCGGCGCCGGTTTATCACCCGACCGTCGCTGATATCGCGCAACTGAAAGAAAAAATTGCCGCGACCGGTTTGTCTGCCGGTGAACTGACCTCGGTGGCATGGGCGTCGGCGTCCACCTTCCGTGGCGGTGACAAACGCGGAGGTGCCAACGGTGCCCGTCTGGCGCTGCAACCGCAGCGAGGCTGGGACGTGAATGCCATCGCCGCCCGTGTATTGCCAACGCTGGAATCCGTGCAGCAGGCATTCCCGAAAGCGTCTCTGGCAGATGTGATTGTGCTGGCGGGCGTGGTTGGTGTCGAAAAAGCGGCAAAAGCGGTCAATGTCGATATTGAAGTGCCGTTCACGCCGGGGCGTGTGGATGCGCGTCAGGATCAGACGGATGTTGAATCCTTCGAATTGCTTAAACCGAAAGCAGATGGTTTCCGTAACTACCGTGGGGAGTCGGCCAACACCTCAACCGAAAATCTGCTGATCGACAAGGCTCAGCAACTGACGCTTACCGCACCGGAATTAACCGTGCTGGTGGGGGGCTTACGTGCGCTTGGGGCGAACTATGACGGCAGTGATCTGGGCGTCTTCACCGATAAAACGGGCGAACTGAACACGGATTTCTTCGTGAATTTGCTGGATATGCGCACGGAATGGAAAGCCACCGATGCGACCGGCGAACGTTTCGAAGGGCGCGATCGGGTCAGCGGGGAAGTGAAATATACCGCCACCCGCGCCGATTTGGTGTTTGGCTCGAACGCGGTGCTGCGTGCCAGCGCCGAGGTTTACGCCAGCGGTGATGCCAAAGAGAAATTCGTGAAAGACTTTGTCGCGGCATGGACCAAAGTCATGGATCTGGATCGCTTCGAACTCTGAGAGACAAAAGCCTGAAAGTATCAAGCCCGCGCAGGTTGCCCTGAGCGGGCTTTTCTAATTTGGCGCGCTGACTGGGATCGTGTCTGCAATTACAGGTATAATCCCGCCCATTATTCAGCGGATTCAGAAACCAAGATGACAAAACTTACTTTACAAGAGCAACTGCTCAAAGCCGGCTTAGTGACCAGCAAGAAAATGGCCAAAGTGGAAAGAACGGCTAAAAAGTCCCGCGTTCAGGCCCGTGAGGCCAGAGAAGCGGTGGAAGAGAATAAAAAAGCGCAACTTGAACGTGACAGGCAGCTCAGCGAACAGCAAAAACAAGCCGCGTTATCGAAAGAATATAAAGCGCAGGTGAAGCAGCTGATTGAAATGAATAAAATCGATATTTCAAAAGGCGATATCGGTTTTAACTTCACCGACAATAATCTGATTAAAAAAATCTATGTGGATAAAACCACCCAGGCTCAGCTGATCAGCGGTCGTCTCGCGATTGCGCGTCTGGTGGTGGATAACGGTGGCGAGAGTCAGTACGCGATTATCCCGGCCAGCGTGGCCGATAAAATCGCGCAGCGTGATGCCGGCAGTATTGTGCTGAACAGCGCGCTGAGTCAGGAAGAACAGGATGAAGAAGATCCGTACGCTGATTTTAAAGTGCCTGATGATCTGATGTGGTGATACTGCGTTCAGAACGGACAGCGGTTACGGGCTTCGATTTTCTCTCCGCTGACGGGATGAACAAAATTCAATGCACTGGCGTGCAGCATTAATCGCGGCGTCAGTTCTGTGCCCGGCAACAGGCGTCCGCCATACAGGTCACAGCCCAAAATCGGGTGGCCCAATTGCTGACAATGAATGCGCAGCTGATGGGTTCGCCCGGTCTCCGGGATCAGTTCCACCCGCGTCAGCGGCAGTAACGTCCCGTCTTCCCCCTCACGATGAAACCGTTCAATCACCTTAAAGCGTGAGCGGGCGGGCTTACCGTGGATGGCGCAAATCGACATCAGCGGGAACAGCGCCGGATCTTTGGCAATCGCCGCATCTATCACCCCTTCGTCGTCGCGCAGGTGCCCGCAAAGCAGTGCGCTGTAGACCTTCGTCACCGAACGCTGACTGAACTGCTGGCAAAGCGCGGCATTAATCGCTTTATTGCGGGCAACCACCAGTAATCCTGACGTGCCGAAATCCAGCCGGTGAACCAGCGTACAGCCGGGGAAAATCCTCACCAGCCGGTGATGTACGGAATCCAGATTTTGCGGATTTTTCCCCGAAAGGCTGAGCAGCCCGGCGGGCTTATTGATCAGCACCAGATGATCGTCCTGAAAGAGGATTTCTATCTCGTCATGGCACGGCGGGGCAATAAACGTATCGGTGATCACAGACATCAGACTGACCGGCGGCAAAAGGGAGGCGGATGATAACGAATTTTCAACCAGCTGGCGAATCGACTGACGTGGCCTCAAAAACGCCGGGGCGATAATAATAAAAAAACGCAATAATATGAGAATAAATAAAACAGAATGATCACAACCAGTGTTGCGATATCTCCTTTCATCTGAGCCGCCTTTATCATGCAGAAATGTGAGTGATTTTGGACGTATGAAAAGTCGCCGTGAGGACAACTTTTCATACGTTGAAGGTGTTCAGGCCCTCAGAAGGTATAAAGCACACCCAGGTTGTAAGTCATGCCACCGCGCTTAACGACAATCGGGCTGTTACCGGCTTTGTCGTCCAGCCAGGTGTAATCGGCACTGACGACGGCGCCCCAGTGCGACGTGAACTGGTGGCTCCAGGTCAGGCTGCTGTCCACACCATAGAACCCCCCGTCAGACTGATAAGGCGCGAAGTCAGTACGGCTGCTTTGTTCACGGCTCACGCCATAAAAGGTGTTCATATAGCGGCGGTCACCAAAGAGTGCCGCCGACTGAAGTGCGACAGTGTCGGTGTCATTTTGCACCGGGAGCAGGGTGACGGAAGTCTGGTAATGCGCGCCCTGGCTGTCCGTCAGTGGCAGGGTGGCTTTACCCTCAAAAGACAGCCACGGCGTGGCTGACCAGCCGACCGCGAGCGCGGTATTCATCGTCGCATCAATATTCCCCATGCCTTTGAGCTTGTTCGAGCCATCCCTCCAGGTGGAATTTCTGTCAGTCCGCCCTAGGCCGTATCCCAGCGTATGCTCCAGATACAGGCCGTTATCCGCCTGCAGGTCATAACCCACGCCTTTGAGCGAATCGAAGAAAAAGGCACCGTCGCGTGCCTGAATGACCGGCGCGACCAGCCAGTGGCGCTGATCGGAACCGCTGTAGCGCGGCGCGCTCTGTGCGCCCATGCCGACGGTAAAAGTGGGGGCGGGTGGGGTATCGTCAGCCAGTGCCTGAAGCACTGTTGCGGACAGACCGAAACAGGTAATGTGCAGTATTAGTTTTCTGGATATCATGTGATTCCTCATCACCCAAACGTATGGTTCGTAGCGGATTGCAGCCGCGTCTGAGACCCGAAGTATGAAGAGGCAGTGTCAATAAACTGTCGGGAATTTATGAAGAAACAGTCAAGGCGACCAAAATGCAGACAAAACGAATCCTGATTATTGAAGATGATGCCGATGCGGCGGACGTTCTCGATGCCTATTTGAAACGTGAAGGTTATGAAGTACAGATTGCGGGAGACGGCCTGTCCGGGTTGGGTATCGCACAGGGCTGGAAGCCGGATCTTATTCTGCTGGATGTGATGCTTCCCGGCATGAGGGGAACAGAGGTATTAGCATCCTTGCGTCGGGAAAGCAGCATTCCCGTCATTATGGTGACGGCGATGGGGGACATGCCCGATAAGATCAGTGCGCTGCGTTTCGGTGCCGATGATTATATTGTTAAACCTTATAATCCTGCT
This sequence comes from Rahnella victoriana, assembly GCF_004330295.1. Classification (GTDB taxonomy): domain Bacteria; phylum Pseudomonadota; class Gammaproteobacteria; order Enterobacterales; family Enterobacteriaceae; genus Rahnella; species Rahnella victoriana. The sequence continues at coordinate 17,994 of NZ_SJOJ01000010.1, read as the reverse complement.
GAAGTAGTGGCGCGGGTGCAGGCGGTGATACGCCGGATGTCGTCAGGTGAAAAATCAGCACCGATCCTCCGGTGGAGAGATCTGGAAGTGAACGCGGAAGCCTTCACTGCAACCGTCAGGACGCCCGCAGGCACGCTTTCCTACCTTGATCTGACGCCGACGGAGTTTTCCGTGCTCACGACACTGATGCGCACACCCACACGCCCGTTTTCCCGTCAGCATCTTCTGGAAAGTTGCCTGCCTGAAAGCGAGGCGCTTGAGCGCGTGGTGGACACGCACATTTACAACTTACGTAAGAAGCTTGAATCAGCGGGCATTGTTAACGTGCTGGTCAACGTGCGCAGCGTCGGTTACAGGTTCAGACAGCCATGATTTCGATCCAATCTCAGTCATTATGGCGCTGGATTTGTGTCCGCATCCTGACGCTGGCCATTGGCAGCGTGATCGTCATTGCGTTTTGCATGTGGCTGCGTTTTGCCATTGAGAACCTCTGGGTGTTACACCATATGTCTCCTGCGCTCAGGGCAGAATTTGACGTGCTGCGTGAAAATCCGGAGCTAAATCTTGCGCGATTTCATCAGATTATCGATGAAGGCTGGGGCGCGCGTTACTCGGATCCGTCTATTGCGAATGCCGACTGGATGATGGTCGGCATACTGGTCGTCGTGGTCATTCCCTTTATTGTGATACTCGGCCTCAAAGCGGCACGTCCGTTGTCCTCGCAGTTCAGTGATCTTGCACAGGTCGCGAGAGCCGTGACCCAGGGTAATTTCAATACGCGTGCCAGATCCGTTAAAAATGCCCCGTCCGAACTCATCCACTTTACTGATGATTTTAACGCCATGATGCTGCAACTCTCGCGTTATGAGAGGGAGTTGCGGGCTTCACACGTGGCGATGGCACATGAATTACGTTCACCGCTGACGGCGGCCGTGGGACGATTGCAGGGGATGCTTGACGGGGTATTTAAACCGGAGCCGCGACAATTGCAGATGGTCATGGAACAACTTCTACACTTAAACCGGTTGATTGATGAGCTTCACCTGCTGTCACTGGCCGATGCAGGCCAGCTCAATCTTGATAACGTCCCAACAGACCTGACTGAATTGCTGCGTGAGCGCGCAGCATGGCTTAATCCTCAGACAACGCAGGCGGGGTTTAGCATCATCCTGAAGCCATCGGAGGTTTGCCATTACGTCGGGGATCCATTTCGTATTGGGCAAGTCTTCACCATATTGATGGAGAATGCGTTGCGCTATGCCGCTGAGGGCCAGCGTCTGGACATTAATGTGGTGCAGCGACCAGAGGGGGTCGACGTTGTCTTTGAGGATTTTGGTCCCGGTGTCGAGGGGGATTTTCTTCCGGTGATGTTTGAACGTTTTACCCGGGCAGAGGCCTCCCGCGCGAGACATTCCGGCGGAAGCGGATTAGGGCTGTCGATTGCCCGTGCAATATGCGAAGCACATGGCGGCAGCATAAGGGCATCACTGAAAGCGCAGGGAGGGTTGATCATCACCGTAAGCCTGACCTGAATGGCCGGTAATAAAAAAGTGATGATCTTGACGGTTTCTTGATGAAATATTACGGGAATCTGGACAGTGAACGGATTGAATAGCGATATCTCAATTCAGGAAGACTGTCATGGCTGTTACCTTCACCGATTATGTGCGCCACGCCGTTCGCCACTTATCCGCCTCCGGTCGGATGCTTCCCTTCATTCCTGCCGCCTGTCTGCTCGTTATTGTCATTGTGCTGACAGGCTGTGGTGAAAAAGCCCATAAACAAGCGCCCTCCATCAGGCCGGTGCGTACATTTACCGCACCGCCGCCTGTTGCTTCCGGCTCCCTGATTCAAACGGGTGAAATTCGCGCCCATGAAGAGGTGACGCTCGGATTCCGGCTGGACGGGCGTATTCTTACGCGACAGGCGCAAGTGGGGGACCACGTGATCGCCGGACAGGTTCTGGCCACGCAAGAAAGTGAGACCAGCCGTAACCAGCTCAGCAGTGCGCAGGCCGATTTGAACAGTGCCCGGGCGGCTGAGCAGGTCGCGGCGCTTAATCTCAGGCGTATGCAGTTATTGATGCCTTCCGGGGCTGTCGCTCGCTCGCAGCTTGATAGTGCGCAGGCAGACTGGCAGGCAGCCCGCGCGAAGCGTCAGAGCAGTGAAGATACGTTCAAAAATGCGCAGGAAAACGTGTCCTGGACAAAGCTCACGGCTCCGGCTGACGGGGTGATAACCCAGGTCAGCGCGTCGGCAGGGCAAGTGGTCAGTGCCGGACAGTCTGTGATCACCCTGGCCAGTGGAAGCCTGCGTGATGCCGTATTTGATGTGGCCGAGCCCCAGTCTGTTCCTCAGCAAGCTGACAGCCTGTTTACTATATCGTTACTTTCGACCCCTTCCATGGTCGCGAAGGGGCATTTCCGCGATGTCAGCCCGCAAGCCGACCCACAAACCCGCACCTGGCGCCTTCGCATCACCCTCGATAACCCGCCACCGGCCATGGCACTCGGTGCCAGTGTTCAACTGACACTTATCGCGTCAGGTCCACTTCTGACAGCACTGCCTGCCTCTGCACTGACCCGCGCCGGGGATAAACCGGCCATTTTTGTCGTTGATGAAAAAACGCAGTCACTGCATTTACGACCGGTCGTTGTGGGACGTTACAGTAGTTCTGAAATATTTATCTCCGCCGGTGTACACACTGGCGAAAGGGTGGTCATTGCCGGGGTGAGTAAACTGCGTGAAGGTGAAAAAGTGATGCCCGGGGAGGACAGTGAATGAAACCGTCTTCCCCCGTCGGGGCTTTCAACCTTTCAGCCTGGGCGCTGAATCATCAGTCATTGATTGCCTTTTTTATGCTGCTGTTAATGGCGGCGGGCGTCATCAGCTATGAGCAACTCCCCCGTAATGAAGATCCGGCGTTTACCATTAAAACTGCCGTGGTATCCGCGAGCTGGCCGGGGGCAAGCGTGGAGGATACGGTTAATCTGGTCACCGATACGCTGGAGAAAAAACTGCAGGAAACGCCTTATCTTGATTTTGTGCAAAGCGAAACGCGTGCCGGGCAATCGGTTATTTTTGTGAATCTTCGCGATAACACACCCCCTTCAGAGGTTGCGGGTATCTGGTATCAGGTGCGCAAAAAGATGCAGGATATCGCGCCGTCACTGCCAGCAGGTGTGCAGGCTCCCTCGGTGGATGACGAATTTGATGACACCTTTGGCACCCTTTATGGCTTTACTTCGGAAGGTTTCACGCCGCGTGAGCTTCGTGACAAGGTCGATGATATCAGCCGCAGTCTGATGTCGCTGCCGGATATGGGAAAAGCCAGCCTGCTGGGTGTGCAGGAGGAGAATATGGTTCTCGAATTTTCACCGGCACAACTGGCGGGAATGGGACTGGATCTCCGGCAAGTCACCGATGCACTGAAGTCGCAAAATGCGGTTGAACCTTCAGGCGTTTTGCGAACCGACAGTGAAAACATTGCCCTGCGTGTGAGTGGCGCACTGACGTCAGAGCAAAGTTTACGCGCGGTGACGCTGCACATTGCCGGGCGCTACATTCCGCTGACGGATATCGCGAAGATTAGCCGCCAGGATGCCGAGCCTCCGTCACCGGCATTCCGGGTCAACGGGCAGCCCGCTATCGGTCTTGCCATTTCCATGGCTTCCACAGGCAACATGCTGTCTTTTGGCAAGGCACTTAATGACCGGATGGCCGTGATTGCCGCACAGCTCCCGCACGGTATTGAAATGGTTAAAGTTGCGGATCAGTCGGCCGTAGTATCGCAGGCGGTAAGCGGCTTTATCCGGGTGTTGATTGAGGCTGTGGTGATTGTGCTGGCGGTGTCCTTCGTCTCATTAGGCACCCGTGCCGGGCTGGTGGTGGCTGCGGCGATCCCCATCGTGCTGGCGATGACGTTTATCAGCATGATGCTTGCCGGCATCGGGTTACAACGTATTTCGCTGGGTGCGTTAATCATCGCCCTGGGTCTGCTGGTGGATGATGCCATGATCACCGTCGAGGCGATGGTGTCACGCATTGAGGCCGGTGATCCTACATGGCGGGCGGCGACTTACGCATTTGAAACGACGGCTTTCCCGATGCTGACCGGCACGCTGGTGATGATAGCGGGTTTTATCCCGGTGGGGTTTGCCGCCTCAAGTGCGGGAGAGTATTGCTATTCTCTCTTCGCCGTGGTTCTGATTGCGCTTTTATGTTCCTGGGTCGTGGCCATCCTTTTTTCACCCCTGATCGGAACCTGGCTGTTGCCTGAGAAACTGGCATCACACGCTGAAAAACAGGGCAGACTGATGCGTTTCTATCAGCGTCTGCTTAATCAGGTTCTGATGCATCGCGTGATGACCGTCGGCTTTGCCTGCCTTTTGTTAGGGCTTGCCGCTTATGCGACCACGTTTATGCAGGGCGAGTTTTTCCCGGCGTCGGATCGTCCGGAACTGCTGGTCAGCCTTACGCTTCCCGGCAATGCTTCTCAACGCGACACGGCGCGTCAGGCGGAGCGGCTGGAGCACGCCTTGAAAAACAATCCGAACATTGACCATTTTTCTACGTATGTGGGGTCAGGCGCAGTGCGGTTTTACCTGCCTATGGACGTGTTACTCAATGATGAGAACACGGCACAGGTGGTCATCGTCGCCAAAAGTCTGGAGGACAGGGATACGTTACGGGCGCGACTGGAAACGGTTTTGGCCCGGGATTTCAGCGATATCACGACGCGCGTTTCGCCGCTGGAACTGGGTCCTCCCGTCGGCTGGCCGGTAAAATATCGTGTCAGCGGACCCGATTATGCAAAGGTCAGGCAGATTGCGCAGCAACTTGCCAGCGTTCTTGGAAACAGTCCCGAAACCCGCGAAGTTAACCTGACCGCCGGTGAACCCGAACGGGTCATCACCTTAAAGGTGAATCAGACTGCGGCACGGGCGGCGGGTGTTACTTCCGAAAGCCTCGCTACGTTACTTAACACAGTCTGGTCTGGCAGCGTAGTCACCACCATCAGGGATAAAAACCGGTTGATTGATGTTGTTCTGCGGGGGAATAAGCGCGAACGGCAAGATTTGACGACGCTGTCCGGGCTGATGATCACCACGGCAAAAGGGCAGAAAATCCCCGTGAGTCAGGTGGCGACGCCGGTCTGGGGAATTGAAGACCCGGTTATCTGGCGTCGTCAGCGCCTGCCGTTTATTACAGTACAAACTGATTTAGCCGCAGGTCTGAGTGCAGAGGGGGTTTCTCAGCAGCTCTCTCCTTTGGTCTCACGTTTCAGGGCAACGTTACCGCCGGCGTATACGATAGAGGAGGGCGGTGTGGTGGCCGAGTCGGACAAAGGCAACAGCTCGGTGTTCGCGGTATTGCCGGTTACCCTGTTTGTTATGCTGACCCTGCTGATGATTCAGTTGCAGCGCTTCTCCCGTATGCTTCTCGCGTTGTTTATGGCTCCCTTCGGACTGATTGGGATTGTGCTGGCGATGTTGCCGACGGGGACGCCGATGGGCTTTGTTGCCTTGCTGGGTATCATCGCACTGGCAGGCATGATTATCCGCAACGCGGTGATCCTTATCAGTGAAGTGGACAATAACGTCAGGGAGGGGCTTGGCCGCGATGAGGCCATCAAAGCAGCGGCACAACATCGTTCCCGGCCAATATTGCTCACGGCTTGCGCTGCGATACTGGGAATGATCCCGATTGCCGGGCAGGTTTTTTGGGGACCCATGGCCTATGCGATTATCGGCGGGCTTATCATTGGCACGGTCGTCACGCTGACAGTATTACCTGCTTCGTTGAGTATTATTATGCAGTTTGAAAGGCGTCGTGATACAGGAAGGATCAATCGATAAACTTTTTTCACAAGGGTATTTTTCCGGATGCGGCAGTGCAATCGAACTGAAATGAACCCAAACTGGGTGTTTCTCCGTCTGCACTCAGCCACGCGATGAAGGCACTGGAGGAAAGGCTGAATATCCGCCTTCTGACCCGCACGACACGAAGCGTTGCCCCCACAGAAGCCGGGGAGCATGCCGAGCGAAGTCTGGTATAGCCGAAGTTCAAACCTTTCCTCAGATTGACCTAAAAAAGCTTTTGCATTGAATAAATGCCGCCTTTACCGCAACTTAAACATCAAGTTTGCGGCCAGTCAGCCACTCCACCATCGCCGGGTTGCGGTGAGAGAAGAAGGCGCTGGTTGCGGTGTCGAGGGCGGCAATTTGCAGCATATCTTCAGCGCTGAGTTCAAAATCGAGAATGTTGATATTCTCTTCCATGCGTTCTTTTCGCACCGATTTGGCCAGTGAAACGATGCCTCGCTGGAAGATCCAACGCAGTACCACCTGGCCCACGCTTTTGCCGTACTTCTGACCAATTGCCGTTAACACGGGGTGCTGGAACAGACCATTTTTACCTTCTGCAAACGGAGCCCAGGCTTCCGGCTGAATACCACGGCTTTGATTCCATGGAACGGCATGCAGCTGCTGGTTGAAGGGGTTAACTTCAATCTGGTTTACTGCAGGGGCAATGTTGTTGAAGGCGATAAGGTCGGCCAGCCGGTCAGGATGGAAGTTGCTGACACCAATGGCGCGAATTTTGCCTGCCCGTTGCAGTTCTTCCATAGCTCGCCAGGCCCCGTGGACATCGCCGTAAGGCTGGTGAATCAGGTACAGGTCGACATAATCAAGTTGCAGTCGGTTCAGGGAGCGTTCGAATTGTGCTTTAGCGCCCTCATAATTTGTATCCTGCAGCCATAGCTTGGTCGTTACAAAGAGTTCGTTACGGGCGATACCGCTTTGTTTCAGTGCGTTCCCGACCTGGGTTTCATTCTGGTAAGACGCGGCGGTATCGATCAGGCGGTATCCCGTATCGATGGCCTCAATAACGGCTTTTTCGCATTCGGCAGCATCCGTCATCTGGAAGACACCAAAGCCCAGCAGGGGCATTTCAATACCGTTGTTCAGTTTTACAGTTTGCATGACGTTATCCTTCAGCTGTTGTATAGGAAAAGCATAACGCAAAGTAATTTATTCGATTAGATGGGGTAATTCGCTAGGGCTTATTAGATGAGTTCATTAATTTTTGAGGGGGGGATGGTCGGCTTTGTGCCAACAGCGGACCTACAGGGGTTTTAAATGGCCACCTCATGAAGTGGCCAACTTTTATCGACCATTTCACTAATGATCCAGATAGAGGTAGTGCATCCAACTGGTCATACGCAGCAGTACTTTACGCATCACTGAAACATGGGCGAAATGGTCTGAGTACACGGCCACTTGTGCGTAAATACCATCAGGCAAAACGTCAATTTCATTGTTTGGCGCCAGTTCAATGATGGCAATCACGCTGTCGCTGCCCGCGACGTTACTCAGTGACTGAAGGGCACCCTGAGCCTGATATGCCCCTCCTGGTACTACGGGAAGAATACTGGTTAATTTTCCAGAAAATACTTGCCCAGGGAGTGCGTTGAATACAACTTCAGCCTCATCGCCAGCCTCCAGTCGTAGCAGCGAGTTTTGTCTGAACTGAGCTATGATTTGCCTTTTTTGCTGAGGAATAAATATCATTACCGGGCGCAGGGGAAGGGAAGCTGCATACGTTCCCGGTCGAATCAATACCTGAGTGACATAACCGTTACTCGGAGCCCGAACGACGGTTTGCTCAAGATTATATTTAGCTTCTGCCAGCTGAGCTCTGATACTCACTATTTGCGATTGCTCCCCGTTCAGCACACTGTCTAACTGACTTCGAATCTGTGACTGCTCGGCAACCGACCCTTTCACAAGCGCATCCTGAGCCAGGTAGTTTTGCCGGGCATTATCAATATCGCTTTCAGAAAAAGGGTTTACACGCGCTTTGCTCCCGGTAAGGTAACGTTGGTAGTCTTTATATAAACGATCGCGTTCGGCACTGACGCGAGATGTGTTAGCGATAGCGCCCTCTAATTGTCCCTTGAGTACTTGATTATTGTGAATAGCCGTCACCAGATCAGCTTGTAATTTATCAACACGAGCCTGAAAGCGGGCTGGGTCGATCCTGAAAAGAAGGTCTCCTTTTTTCATTAACGTATTTTGTTTATTGGTTACCTCGCTAACAATACCCGTTACCTGAGGAGTAATAGGAATTGAAATAACTGCTTTCTGCGCCAAATCTGTATAGGGATGGTTGTAATTCATCAATAAAATGAGAGCGCCAATTAAAAAGACGCCACCTAAGGCCGCAGTGGGTATTGTCCATTTATTTACCGGTATTCTGAAAATCTTAAATATTGCCCACGCAAAAGCGACATAAGTCAGGATAATGAGTAAATCCATCGTGTTACTCCAATGGAGGAATGTTGGTGTTTACCAGTTTTTGTTCTAATTCCGTGACCCGTCGCTGCAACTGGGTCAAGGAAGCTTCCTGAGTTTGCATGCCCCATCCGCGTTCGGGACGATACAATGTGGCCCATATCCATAAAAACGGCCAAATAACATGTAGCGTAAATAAACTCACCCAGCCTGCCACGTGGATAGCATCAGCATGAGGATGATTTCTGGATTTGGCAATGAGATAGGGAATATCATGAAGAATAATAATCCCATAGAAAATAACGAGGAAGACTACAATAAGGACACCCAATGCAAAATAATTCAGGAACATAGCGGCCTAGAACCTCAATAAGTGGTGTTGAGTAAATAATAGACGTCAAATGGCATTGCTGCCTTTTTTTTATGCGCATTAATACACTATACTGAATGTTTACAGAGTGTTTAGATTTAAATCCATGAAATTAGAGCTGTTTTATTTACGATGGGCTGGTTTTTATAGTGCTTTCTCAGCGCTCATTTAAAGAGAAAACATATAATATAACTATATCCCACCAGTAAAGGTTTTTAATGGAGCCAAGTATGGTGATACGGTTCGCAATTTATCAGTTCAAAATGGTCATCTTATTAATACTATTGCTGGGAAGCGCGAAGACTTTTTCCTCCGGTGGGGACCTCATCAAGAAACGGGCCAATGCGGTTCTTTCACTAATGACTTATACGGTGGTGCCTGATATCACCGCCAGCGACCTCAATATCCGCAATACATCCAACGAGAGTACGGCGCTCTCTCTCACTCAGATGGGTGGCGGAGCTACGTTGAGTGAAAAGGTCCCCATCTATCTGGAAGGTGTTCTGGGATATAGTCGATACGATCCCCAGTTTGTTGTCTCCAATGGCAGCGAGAGTCGTAATATCCCGGTCAAATGGAACAGCGTGACGGCCACCGGGGGCATTGGCTGGGACATCCGGCTTCTCAAAGATAAATTGGGGGGTAACCTGGTATTACGCCCCATCGCTAACTTTTCGTTAGGTACAGTGGCGAGCGATTTACGCATCGGCGCCCGGGTGCTTGAACGCCAAAGGGGCGGCGAGTACGACTTCCTCGACGGTGGACGCCTTAATGCCTACGGGTTGGGCGGAGCACTGATGCTGGACTACGAACTGTTCTCCAAGACCCAGGATATTGACCTGGAATTACGCTATTCCTATCAACATTTGCAAAGTTTCGCCACCAGCTCGGACGTTGTCAGCGGCAACGCCGACGCGGAAAATATCGGGCTATATTTGCGCCGTAGAGCACCAATAGCCGACTGGACGCTATTGGATAAACCGGTACGGTATGTAATGGAAGGTGCACGCACAGAATACCTGGGAAATCAAAGAGGCCAGTTAGGTTTTGATAGCTTAAATTCGTTAGGCCTTGGGTTGGAACTCGACAGCAGCAAGTATGATATTGTAATCAGCCGTACACGCGTGGTCGCACGCTACATGTTCGGAAATAACACCACGGGTTACGGTATCGGCATGGCAATCAGTTTTTGATCGCGCAATTGAGCCTGTGGCGATTTCAGGGCATCGGGACATGAGGTAGACTTTTTCGAGGTTTGGGTTTATTGAAGCAATTTAAATTTTTTGCATACTACTTTTTCTTATAAACAATTGCGGGGCCAGAAATTTTATTCGAGGTATTTGCTGAGGTTAAAAATTAAATGTCACCAACTTTAACATAGTTTTGTTTCACCTTTTCAAACTCTACTTTTGACATTAGTTCTGCTGAGAATACGCTGAATGATAGGGTTATTGTAATAAGACCAAGCACAAGTTTCTTCATTTAATATCTCCTGATGGTTGATGGTGTGTTGCTAATCAAGTAAAGCAACATCATGAGTATAGTAGGTAAATAAGTAGCTGGTATGTTTAATTTAAGCACGAAAATCGCCGTCAATAGTCAGAGAGTGTCGGTGGCCAATTTAAAGACAAACACTACTTCATAGTGATTTGACCTGCTACCCATAACTTAAGTTACCTTGATGTAAGTATCAATCGCGAACTTCCGCTTTTCGCTCAAAGCAGTCCCGAGTATTGCTTCGGCTGCCATGTTCAAATAGCGAAAATTCTAATAAAAAATGAATATCAGTAAACCAACCTAGACTACGTTAAATGCTCGTGCTGCAATGTCTTCGGGAATAATAATCGTAGATTGAAGCTCATAATAAAATGGGTATTGCGCTCTCCTCAATATTTATTCATGAAGGTGAGGGTTTAGTATATTTATCATAGGTGTACCATACATAATTCTGCATCAGTTGAAACGCCGGGAAGTTTCAACTGATGCAAAGTCTGCGACTTCTTCGTGATGGTCCATCAGTATTGGAGCTTGGTCCGCGCAGGTTTGAACCCCCTATGACATACGCCATAGGGGGTGACCTATCGAGGTAACGCGCATTGCGTAATATCGAAAATTCTTTGCCAGCTGACTAGAATTGATACGCGAGACCTGCAGCAAGTATGTTGTCGGTAGCAACATTTAGAGGATTATTGTCTTTTAGCAGATTAAGACGATATTCGGCAAAAAGGGACATGTTTTTATTAAAATAATAATACGTGCCGAGGGCCGCATACTTTATGATATCGGCATCGCCAATATTCTCGATGTCTTTTCCTCTGGAGGAGATATAGGCCAGAGAGGGGCGCCATCCATTTATAAATTGATATTGCGCAACCGCTTCAAAAACGTTGGCTTTATTGGCAAATCCTCCACTGATCGGCGTTGCATTTAGCGTTTCACCATATACAGCCGCCAGATAAATCTGGTTAGCATCATATTTCACGGTGGTTGCCCAGTTTTGAGCGTTGTTGCCCTTTCCGCGGACAAAGGAATTTTGCGCTTCGGTCCGGTCCAGACTGGCATAAGCACCGCCAAAACTTATCCCGGAATCAAAGGTATAAGAGGCAGATAAGGCAAATCCGTCGCCATTAGAACGCGTAACGACATTGTCGCTGCCGCTGCGGTCATTTTTGCCCTCATACTGAGCGGCAATATTCAGCCCCTTGACCAGATCGAAAAATCCATTATTACGCCAGGTCAGTAAACCGGAAGAACGGCCGGCCAGAAAGACGTCGTTATAGTCAGAGTCGCTACCAAAGTAGGGTAACATGTCCGTATTGGCCATCACGTCGTAAATCAGGCCAAAATTACGGCCATAGTCAACGGACCCCCACGTATCATATTTTAGGCCTGCAAAGCCAAGGCGGGTGGCATTGCCATCTTGTGCATCGCTCCCCTCCGAGTCACGTAAACTGAATTGATAAGACCAGGTTCCGTAACCCGTCAGTTTGTTTGTGATTTTCGTTTCACCGATAAAACCACCCTGAATATTTGATGAGGCATCGCCGCTATTCTCACTATTATCAGATATGACATGGGAAACTTTTATTCTGTCATTTAAATCCAGTTTATTACCGTCTTTATTATAAATTTCGACAGCTTGTGCAGAGCACATGCCGAGCAGTAGCGATATTGCTATCGCCACGACTGAACGCTTCATCATTTTTTTACCCTGCCAGTAAATATTATTATCCCCTTTGCGGGGTTATATTTTTCCACAATTAACGCAACGATTTTGACTTTACAATTAATACCCTCAGCGCTTTACTTATTTAACCATAAATCGGTTTCCTTATTTCTTTGTGTCATTTCGCGGGCCTCCCATTGTTCTTTGGTCATTGTTTTAACATCAAACTGATCCCGCGTTCGACAGTAGGTATTACCTCCCATACGTCCAACGGCATCCATTAATTGCTGATCGATGTGCAGATTTTCGGGATTGACAGCATCGCTGCGAACATAGACGCCGATCACTTCACCCAGAATAATTTCGCGGGCGGCCCCTACCTGAAGAATGGTGTGACGGCGGCATTCCAGGGCAGCGGGCGCGGCGAGAATACGTGGGCTGCGCACCTTTTCCCCAGGCACAGTTTCCAGGCCGGCTTCCTCCAGTTCATCGACATCCGGCCCAAACTTAATGGCGCAGATTTCCATCTGATTGACGAGGGCGTCATCCACGATATGAACGGTAAATTCGCCGGTCTCACGGATGTTACGTGCCGTGTCCTTGAAGCGCATATCAGCGTAATTTTCTACCCCAATCGCGACTATTGCCGGATCGTGGGTCAGGACATTGAAAAAACTAAACGGACCGGCATTGGGTAAGCCTTCTTTGCTGAGCGTGGTGACCAGCGCTATCGGGCGCGGGATCACCGTACCAATCAAAATCTTGTACCGTTCACGTTCGGTCAAAGAGGCAAAATCAAAATACGTATGTGAGGTTGGGCTTGTCATCTTATGCTCCGGTATCGATGCGGTGTGTCTCGAGCGGGGTGTGACGGCTGAGATTCTCGAATCCGTCGGCGGTAACGACATAGCAGTCGCCAATATTACAGCCTGCTGCGAGAGGCTCCAGCCATTGGGCATGCAGAACAAAAATCATGCCCTCTTCAAGGCGGTCGTAGTTGTGCGAGGAGATGTTAAAGCTGTTTTGCCCCCCCGCCATGCCGATCGAATGACCCAGATTCGGATTGTGAGGGCCATAGGTGGCCGGATACACGTGCATTAATTTTCTGCCCTGAGCTTCCCAGTCGATGTCTTTGACATATTGACGCGGGATCAATCTGGCTGAACCATCCTCTTCGGGCGCCCAGTTATAAGGCATGGTGCGCGCTTCGGGTGAGGTCAGCATGCCGCGGGCAATCATGGGCTCAAAGGCGGCGTTATTGATATCTCGCATCAGTGCGCCGGGTTTAATCAGCTTTTCCGCACGTTTTACGCCTTCGGTGCAGGCGGCAAGCACGTCTTCCTGATGCGCCGTGATTTCACCCACGGCGATCATGCGGGCGGTCTGTGCCGTATATCCGCGCCAGGTCACGTTAGAAATATACAGGTTAATCAGGTCGCCAGGCCGTACAACGTGTCCATAGGGTTTGCCGCAGTGGGTACCAAATTCATTGATACCAATCTGATAACCGTCGCCGGTTTCGCCGCCGAAGGCCATTTGTGCCATCGTGAAGGCTGCAAAAATTTCGTGATCGGTTACGCCCGGTTTGGCAACGTGGTAGGCGGCCTGGGTCCCGATACTGGCCAGCTGCGCAGCGGCGCGAAACATCGCGACTTCTCCGGGCGATCTGACCTTTTGCAGCCGGTCGAGGATAGGGTTGTCAGCAACGAATTTACATTTTGGCATCAGCGCATTGAGCGCCGCCCAGAAAGTAAGAGAGGTACGATCGCCAATCTGGCCAATCTGAGCGTGGCGAAGTCCTAAATACGCCAGAATCTCGGCACATTTTTCAGCCGTTTTAATTACTGAATCCCCGGGACGATCGGCATATTCACGGCCTATAGGGCCAATCTGCCATATCTCATCGACCAACAGCGGTTCGCCACCGGGAGGCAGCAGGACGGACTGCGTAAAAAATGAGAGGAGTGTCAGTGGCTTGTCCGAATCGGTTGGAACAATCAGCACGCCCTCTCGCATCCAGTCACAAATATAGCGAAGGTAAGCATTGGAGGTATGGAACCAACCGACACTGCCGGTATGCACAATAATGGCGTCGTGCCCGGCTTCAACCGCCTGACGTCTAATTCTGCGCAGGCGCTCCTCAAACTCTTCAACAGGCAACGGTAAAGGGGCGGAGAATTCGAAATCAGGCTGGAAATCGGCCAGCAGCGATCCGATGCGATAGCCTACGGCGGGTGTCGCACGAGTATTCATACAATATTCCTTTCAAATCGGCTAATAAGACATTTTATTTAATCGTGAAGCTGTCGCGTGGGGACGAGTACCCGTCGGGCAATCAACAGACCCAGTAACGTCACGGCGATTAATATTCCTGAAATAGCCGCCACGCGAACATCCAGTGATTCTTCAATGAGTGCAAACATGCGCAGCGGAAGCACCGTGGTACGGGCATCAGCAAGGAAAAGCGAGACGGTGACGTTGTCCAGCGACTGAATAAACACTAAAAAGGCACCAGCCATAATCCCCGGCGTCAGCAGAGGTAACGTGACGCGGCGCAGGGTCATAAACCAGCTGGCGCCCATCGTGGTCGACGCTTCGGCAAGGGAAGGGTTCATGCCCTGTGCAACCACGGAAACCGCGCGATACATTAATGGACCAAACACCACCACATGCCCCACCACGGTCAGCCAGAGTGAAGGCTGGAACCCGATAAAATTGGCGACAATCAGCGCGGCCAGGCCGTAGACCAGACTCGGCAAGACTAAAGGCGCCAGCAACAAGGGCTCGAGGGTGTTGACGCTTCGGCGCTTCATGCGGGTCATGCCAATGGTGGCTGGTACCGCAAACAGGAGCGCGCCCAGAACGGCCAATCCGGCAATTTTCAGTGAATTCCACGCCGCGATATGTTCGGTAGCGGACCTGACGGGATCCAGTAGCGCTTCATACCAGCGCAGGGAAAATCCCTGTGGTGGATATTTCAACGTCTGGCCCGAAGTAAATGACATCATCAATGCGATAACGATCGGCGCAACCAGATAGATGACGCAAAGCGAGCCAAAGCCGTAAACAAAAACCTTGTATAAAACGGCAGGGATAGGATTATCGCGATGATTAGGCATGGCCGACCAATCTCCTGTGGCGTGAAATCATGGTCAATGCGACCAGCAGACAACCGGTGGTCAACAGCAATACCACGGCAATGGCAGAGGCCAGCGGCCAGTTGAACAGCGTGCTGACTTCACGATAAATGAGCTGCGGCACATAAACATTACGCGCCCCCCCGATCACTGCCTGCGTGACGAACGAGCTGCTGGTACTGGCAAAAACTAAAATCCAGCCGGCAAGCAACCCCGGCAACATCAGCGGTATCAGCACCGTAGCCAGTATTCGCCAGGATCCCGCACCGGAGACCTGAGCCGCTTCGGTAAGCTGGAAAGGCGTACGAGACAGCACGGCAATCAACGGCAGAATAATCAGCGGCAGGTCAATCTGGCACATGGCCAACACCAGCCCAAGCTCGGTAAACATCAGGCTGGTTGGCGTCCCGGTGATCCCTAAAGAGAACAGCGCTTCACTGATGGGCCCCTGACGGCCCAGAATAACTATCCAGGCAAAGGTACGGACGACGTTACTCGTCAACATCGGAATGAGCGTCAGAAAAACCAGAATCTGCCGCACATTTTTTCCGCTGTGCCAGTACAGCAAGGCAATAGGCACGCCGAGCAGGGTGGTTCCGATGACCGTTTCTATACCAAGGCGAGCCGTATTAATCAGAACGCGAAAGTTAAATGAGTCGCCGAAAAATTGCCCATAATGGCCGAGGGTGACGCCGTGCGGGCCAGCAAAGCTATAACCCACCAGAACGGCCAGCGGGGTCGCAAAGAACACCACGGAAAGTACCAGCATCGGAATAACGTAAGGAAAACCGCTCTGCTTCATTTTATTCACCTCAACCGGCAACCAGCGTGTCGAACTGGCGGATCCAAGTATCACGATTCTTGTTGATTGACGCCCAGTCTGGATAAACCAGCGTTTTTATCTGCTCGCGAGTGACATAGGCGGCAATAGCGGGAGAAAGCACCACCGATTTGTTGGTCGGGAACATGTCTGTTGGAGGCTGCATCAACTGCTGCTGAACGCTCTGCGAAATGGCGGCATCCATGTAGGCATAGGCTGCGTCGAGGTTGGTTGATCCCTTGGTCAGATGGATGTTGACCGGCGCCGCCGGCGAGCCGGTTTCAGGGTGAACAAATTCCGCCTTCATCCCGAGGCTTTTCAGACGAGAAACGTTATTGGTGCTGCACATGAAAACGGCAATTTCGCCTTGCTGGAAAAGTGTCATCTGGTGATTGGTGCTGTCGACAATCCCCTTCAGCTGGTCCGGGTGTTTTTTGAATAATTCAAAGACGGCCTGCATATCTTCCGGGCCGGTACCAAAGATTTTGGCCATCTCCGTATAGGCCATGACCGCCGTGTTTGACTCAAAGCCCGTCCAGGAAACCAGACCTTTATAGGCGGGGTTTTCAAACAGATCGCGATAGCCTTTAGGCCGTGGAACCAAATCGGGGTTATAGGCAATGCCGTTGACTTCAACCGTCACGGTCGGACCATATTCGCCTTGAAACGAGGGGTCCAGTAAGTCCCAATTCTTCAATCGGCTCGGATCTATTTTCTGAATAAGATTTTTTTGGATAGCGACGGTAGTTTGCCCCGGTGACATCAGCAGTGTGTCATAGGGCGGGCGGCCCGGGCTTGCCAGGGTTTTAGCCAACTGGTCCTGCGCCATCACCGGCGCGATGGTCAGGCCGAATCCCTCTTTCTGCAGGATGGGCGTCAGCGTATTGCGATAGGCGTCTTCCCAGTTGCCGGGGAACGTCGCGGCAATTGCGCTGCTTTGGCTGGCAGCCGCTGCACGCAGTGAAAGGGGGAGCAATGTCGACGCAGCAACGCCGGCCACCAGATAACCGAACCGACGACGACTGATTTCAAAGTCTTTCATTCTATCTACCTCTAATAGTCTGTTATTAACGGGTAAATTCCGGTTCAGCCGGAAAAACGTGACACCGAGTGGTGTCAATTTCTGCGAAAAGTTGAGTTCCCGGCGCGGGTATAAAGGTGGATGGCCCGCGAAGTTCCGATGCGCGCAGGCTGTTACCATCTTCAAGCGCCAGATCGTGCACAAGAGAAGGGCCAAGCGGGACGGACACGGTCATACGAACGGGCTGCGTGTTTTCGCCACGCTGGGGAATAAGGCGAACCTCCTCCGGTCGGAAGGTCACAGTGACCCTGGAACCCTGTGTGAAATTCAAACGTCGAGGCAAGCGAAGGGTTTTATTATCGGTCAGGGTAATCAGCGTGCTGTCATTTTCTAGCTGGCCTACCGTGCCGTGCAGCATGTTGGTTTGACCAATAAATGTGTTAACGAACAAGGTCTTTGGCTTGTCGTAGACGGCCATCGGGGTATCAATCTGCTCAACCTGACCTTTATTCATCAGCACCAGACGATTAGCCAGGCTTTGGGCTTCCTCCTGATCGTGGGTAACGATAAGCGTGGTGATGCCCAGCGTTTTTTGCAGATGCAGCAGTTCAACCTGTAGATCAAAACGCAGCGCACGATCCAATGCACCAAAGGGTTCATCAAGCAGCAACAGTGAAGGGCGACCGGCAATGGCGCGAGCTACGGCGACGCGCTGCTGCTGTCCGCCCGACAGCTCGCGCGGCAGTCGATTGCCAAAGTCGTTCAGTCTGACCAGCGCCAGCATCTCTTCTACGCGTTGTTTACGTTCGGCACGTGAAATCTGCTGGCAGGCCAGAGGATAGGCAATATTTTCAGCAACGGTCAGATGCGGGAATAACGCGTAATTTTGAAATACCATCCCAATACCACGCGCTCTGGCAGAGACGACCGCAAGGTTCTGCCCTCCTAGATCAATCTGCCCGGCCTTTGGCTGGATCAGTCCAGCAATGGCGCGCAGTACGGTTGATTTGCCGCAGCCGCTTGGACCCAGCAAGGCAACGATTTCGCCCGCCTCAATATGGAATGAGACATCGTTTATGGCATTTTTCCCGCCATAACTGTGTGTAAGCCCCTGAACCAGGGTCTTGATGCAGGACTCACCATAAACGAAACCAAAGAGATTCTCGTCCAGCTTTATGCCTACACG
>NZ_SJOJ01000084.1 GCF_004330295.1 Rahnella victoriana | reverse complement strand
GTCAGCGCATCACCGATCAGTATCTGGCGACGTTCGCCACCTCCGTTAACAGCTAAGAGGCGCTAAAACATGGCACTCCCGAAGAAACTTAAATACCTGAACCTGTTTAACGACGGGAACAGCTATCTCGGCATGGTCAGCGGGCTGACGCTGCCAAAACTGACCCGCAAGCTGGAGAACTATCGCGGCGGCGGCATGACCGGTTCCGCCTCCATTGATTTTGGCCTGGACGACGACGCCCTGACCTTTGAATGGACGGTGGGCGGACTGGATGAACTGGTGTTGCAGCAGTGGGGCGCGGTGGACGCCGTGCCGCTGCGCTTTGCCGGTTCCTTCCAGCGTGACGACAC
>NZ_SJOJ01000083.1 GCF_004330295.1 Rahnella victoriana | reverse complement strand
CCGTAGGGGAACCTGCGGTTGGATCACCTCCTTACCTAAAGATACGCATTGTGCAGTGTCCACACAGATTGTCTGATGAAATTAATGAGCAAGAGCACCTGTTGATGCAGTGAGGGCAACCTTACGCTGATACGAAAAGTGCCAAACCATGTATGTGGTCTGGTACGGAATTTTCGTGTCCCCATCGTCTAGAGGCCTAGGACACTGCCCTTTCACGGCTGTAACAGGGGTTCGAATCCCCTTGGGGACGCCACTCCGATAATGTGTGAAAGACATTATCAACTGTTCTTTTATGAACAGAAAATATCTTAAAGATGACTTTAATAAGTCGTGTTTAAGATATTGCTCTTTAACAATCTGGAACAAGCTGAAAATTGAAAGTTTACAGCTGAACATCACTCTCCGTAGAAGTACTGAGT
>NZ_SJOJ01000082.1 GCF_004330295.1 Rahnella victoriana | reverse complement strand
AACGTGCGCGAGGTGCCGCCCAAAAGCGACATGGCGAACGTCATGCAGGTGGCGATCCAAAGCCGCGTGAAGCTGTTCTTCCGCCCGGCCGCCATCAGCAGTCAGATCAAAAATAACTGGCAGGAACAGCTTCAGGTTGTCCGGCTCAGTGACGGCCTGAAACTGACCAACCCCACGCCGTTTTACATCACCGTCGGCTATCTGGGAACGGACAACAAAGGCAATATTCCCGGCTTCGACAGCGTGATGCTGGCACCCTTTGCGACGGAAAATCTCACCGGCAGCCGCTATGTCAGTAACGAATACAGCCTCGGTTACATGGACGATTACGGCGGTTTGCAGGTGAACGAATACCGTTGCCAGACCTCGCCGTGTCAGATCGTCAGCCAGCCCGCCAAAAAGTAAGGAAGCATGATGCGATTTGTCCTCAGACG